>CAVPFD010000024.1:0-284972 GCA_963703645.1 uncultured Acidobacteriaceae bacterium | reverse complement strand
ATCTCCGTCGAACCCGGCTCTGAAGCCTTTCCTCTTCTCACGCCTGCGCAGATCGAGCGGCTGCGCCCGCACGGCAAGTTGCGGCACGTGGAAGCGGGCGAGGTGCTGTTCGAACCGGGCGACAGCAACGTTCCCGTCTATGTGGTTCTATCGGGAGGCCTGGAGATTCTTCAACCCTGTCCCAAGGGTGTGCGACCCCTGGTCACGCACGTTCCCGGCAGCATCACTGGCGAGTTTGCCGTCATCTCGGGCCAGCGCGCGCTGCTGCGCGGGCAGGTCACCGCCGCCGGCGAATTTCTGCAGATCGCGTCCGGCGAGTTACGCGCCTTCGTCGCCAAAGATGCGGAGCTGAACGATATCTTGATGAAGGCATACATCCTGCGCCGGATGCTTCTCATCAGCGAAGAGGCGAGCAATGTGCTGGTGCTGGGCTCGCTCAACTGCGCCAACACACTACGCCTACGCGAGTTTCTGGGCCGCAACGGTTATCCCTACAAGTTCATTGATCTGGACAGGGACGAGCGCTCGCAGTCGATCCTCGACCACTTCCAGGTCAAGGTGGATGAAGTGCCGGTGGTCATCTGCAACGCGCGCAGCGTCCTGCGTAATCCCTCGCTCCGCGAGCTGGCCGATTGCCTCGGGCTCAACGTGAGCATCGACGAATCGCAGGTGCGCGATCTGATCGTCGTGGGCGCGGGGCCGTCAGGTCTGGCCGCCGCGGTCTATGCGGCATCCGAAGGCCTCGACGTGCTGGTGGTGGAAACGGGGAGCCCGGGCGGACAGGCGGGATCGACTTCGCGCATCGAAAACTATCTCGGCTTCCCTATGGGTATTTCGGGTCAGGAGTTGGCCGGGCGCGCGCTGGCGCAGGCGCAGAAGTTCGGCGCGAACATGATGATCGCGCGCACCGCCGCGCGACTGGAATGTGATCGCCGTCCATATCAGGTCATCCTCGATGATGGCACGCCACTGCCGACGCGCGCTATCGTGCTGGCCGCCGGCGCCCAATACAACAAACCACCCATTCCCAAGCTATCGCAGTTCGAGGGCGCCGGCGTCTACTACGGTGCCACTGCTATGGAATCGCAGTTGTGCGTGGGTGAGGACGTGGTGGTCGTCGGAGGAGGAAATTCTGCGGGACAGGCGGCGATTTACCTGTCGGGAACGGCGCGCAAGGTTTACATGCTGGTGCGCTCGGGCAAGTTGGCGGACACAATGTCGCGCTACCTGATTTGGCGCATCGAAGAAAACCCGGCGATTGAGCTGCATTACAACACGGAGATCGCCAGCGTCGACGGCAACGGACACCTGGAGCGCATCAGCTGGCGCGATGGCGATAGCGGGCAGATTGTTCCCCACAACATACGCCATCTGTTCGTGATGACCGGCGCCTCGCCGCGCACGGCGTGGCTGGAGGGATGTTTGGCGCTTGACAACAAAGGCTTCGTGCTAACCGGCCACGATCTCGACCGTGCGACACTGGAAGAGAAGGCGTGGCCGCTGTCGCGCCCGCCGCAGCTTCTCGAGACCAGCCTGCCGGGGGTGTTTGCGGTGGGGGATATCCGGGCCGGCAATGTGAAGCGCGTAGCGTCAGCCGTCGGCGAAGGATCGATCGCGATTCATCTCGTGCATCAGGTGCTGGCGGAGATGTAGGCGGAGCCTCGCGTTCGAACTTGAAGGGTGGTGCCCCCAGAGCCCTGCCCTGAACTTGGCGAAGGGCTCGCGTCCTGTTTCTGGCTGCTAACGTGGGCGGAGAGCGCAACCGGACGCAGGGCGAGTCGCGCTTCCGCGTGTGGGCGTGGATGCCACAATATCTGAAATGGTATTTCTACGCCTTCCGTCCGCGGCGCCGGGCGTGAGGCCCGAATACCGGTTCGATGCTCTCAACAAAGTGTGTCCTTTCCGCGGCTTAGATCGTAATCCGAAATTAAGTTGACCTGCCATTGGAGGAGCGTAATAGTGGCTCCGAGCCCGGGCTGTCTGGTTGATTAAACCCGACAGTAGCTGTCGGCCGTCTGTAGTTCTTTCGTCGCAGCAAATGCACATGGCCGGCGTCAATCCTAATAACTTAGAGCTTCGATCCGCACCCGTAAGCGCTTAAATCCGGCCGAGCGTCAGCCGTACGTGAGGTCGGTGCTCTGTCCGACTTCGATGATATAACCGTCAGGATCGCGGATGTAGCAGCGTATCTCGCCGTACTTGGGTATTGGCTCCGTGATGAACTCGGCTCCTCGACTTTTCCACAATTCATAGCACGCTTGGATATCCGCAACGCGGAAATTCATAAAGCTGTTGATGTGATTGGGGTCGGGGACGCTGAGCGTTACTGTCGGCTTATCCGGGGTTGGCCCGCCCCCAACGTTCAGAATCATCCAGATATTCGCAAGCTGAAGGTACCCAGGCGCGTTGCCGTCACCCAGGCTCAGAATGCGAGCGCCGAAGACCTTTTCGTAGTAGCGGGCCGATCGCTCGATGTCGGCGACGGTGAGAAACTGCGCGATGCTGATCCCCTCGCGCGGGGGCATCTCATAACTCTTCTGTTCGACTTGTATCGCGTTCATTGATGGCTCCTTTTGTACGCCGTTCATTGATGGCTCCTTTCGATACGGTGCTCATTACAAATATGGTGTCCTGAGTCCTGCTCCCATTCATAAAAAATCGATTGACGCCAGCTAGTGCAGCAGCGATTCCCAATTGGCTGGAACTCTCCCTGCCGGTCCAGGTGATGGTTGATCCTCCGGATGCGAATGTGGCGGAAGCAACTCTACACCCTTGATCATCCCCCGCTTCTCGTAATCGTAGAACCAATCCTCACTCGGCTCGAAACTGGCAATGATCGGATGCCCTGTCGTCGCCGCATGCTTGGACGCATGCTGGCTCGGAGAACTGTCGCAGCAACCGATGTGCCCACACTTCGCACACCGACGGAGATGAAACCACCAGCCTTTCGGTGAGGCTAGGCATTCCACACACCCGTCGCCACTTGGTTTCGAAGCGGGATTAAGTCCGCGGTGATCTTTCTTCATTTCGATTTTTCCTTGAAACGTTGCATGTCCAGCAAAGAGTTCAAGCCACCAGCAAGATCTTCCCGATACCACCCTTTTCTGCCGCTGCTTGAGCCTCGGCCGCTTCACTAAGTGGCAGTTTCCGGCTAATCGGGATTACTAGCTTGCCATCTCGCACCGCTTCGGCCATGAACTGGAGCGTTTTCCTGTCGAATTTCGAGAATACTGGCACCACCTTTACAGATGGGTACTTCGCGGCGTTCTGCGGTGCCCCGAGAACCGAAGCAAACACTCCTCCCGGCTTGACCTTGGCGATCAGCTTCTCGGCGGTTCTTCCGCCGACCGTATCCGCAACCGCATCGAGCGGCGGAAGATTCGCAATCGCGGTGTCGTCGTCGGTTGCGACCACCTGATCCGCGCCGACAGTCTTCGCCTCATCCATCTGCCTCTTCAAAACCCCCGCGATCACAGTCGCCCCGCGTTCCTTCGCAGTGAATACCGCCGAACGCCCGACATTTCCTACAGCACCTACGACCAGAACCGTCTGGCCCGCTTTGATTCCCGTAGCGGAAAGGAGCTGGTTGCCGGTCGTCGTCACCAGCGGCAGCGCCGCCGCCTGGATCAAATCGAGCCCCTTGGGAATCTTCGCCAAGATCGCTGCATTCACGACACAAAGTTCGGCGTAAGTATTGTCCGCCATAGCGAACACCTGGTCGCCGACGGAAAAGCCTTCCACTCCCGGCCCAATCTTCACCACGGTCCCCGCCATATCGACTCCTATGAGGCCCGGGAACTGGATGGGATAAAAATCCTTCGTTAATCCAGCACGCCGCTTGTAGTCGATCGGATTCACGCTCGCGGCGGCGACCCGCACCAGCACTTCGCCCGGACCCGGCACCGGGTCAGGGTACTCCTCGAACTTCAGTACTTCAGGACCGCCATATTGGTGGACAACAACTGCTTTCATATTTCATCTCCTTTGTACGTTGGGCCAACAGACACTAGTGAGAAGTTGGATGAGCGAAACTAGAATTGGTCGCCGAGCCGATGCAATTCCGCAACGAATGCTTACGGACGCGCATCGTGACCGCTATCGTTGGCAGCTCGGTTCGCTTTCGCGATCATAACCTGCTTGCCGACTTCTCGGGAGTAATCTCCGATGAGCCGGCTTCTGGCCCGTGATGGCACAAGTCCGAGTCGGCGACAATACGTCCGGAAGCTGAACTCGGCTTGGGGTGCATGTACTCCAGCCCCCCTGCCCGCTTCTCGGCGCTCCACACATTTCAAGCCTTTGGGAATTCTGAAAAGCCACCACGCAACAACGGCTTGCGGGGGCCCTTGCGGTCGAGCGACCTCAACGGTCAGGTCCGGCCGCCCTTGCAAGGGGGAGAAGGACTAAACGTCGTATAATCTCGTGCGCGCAACTAGGGAGCAGAACAAATGAACGTACAAGAACAAATCAAGAACTATATTACCAGCCAACCGGAGCCAAAACGCAGTGACATGCGAGAGTTGCATCGGCTCACACTTCAAGTGTCACCAGAATGCAAATTATGGTTCTCCGATGGTAAAGACAGCAACAATCATACTGTTTCCAACCCTACGATTGGGTATGGATTTCACACAATAAAATATGCCAATGGAAAAAGCAGAGAGTTCTTTCAAATTGGTGTGAGCGGAAACAAAACCGGGATCTCTGTCTATATTCTTGGTCTCAAAGATAAGAAGTACTTAGCCAAAACGTATGGAAAAAAACTAGGCAAGGCGAGCGTGACCGGATATTGCATTCGGTTTAAAGCTTTAAAGGATATAAACATCGATACGCTTGAAGCGGCAATACGATATGGGCTTGCAGCTCAGAATGAAAAAGGCAAGCTGATGAAATAATTCCACTGTTAAAGGCAAGCAGTTATCGATGTAAAGGCGCTCGCTACAGCCCTGACCCGCGCCACAAAGCCATTTTCTATAAAACGGGTCTCCCGCAATAGTCGTGCGGCTCTCTAACGTCTGTATCTCACCGCAATATTCCTTGCGATATTTGCCGGTGAGCAATCCGCCTGCGAGCGGGTTGAATGGAATCGCTGCCAGATCCGATTCGTGTTTAACAATTCACGACGCGTAATACCCATGGGTGGCTCTCTCCTCTTGAGGCTAAATCGACCTTCAAGTGGCGGGATAAGTGGACCTTCGAGGATCTTGAATTTATTTGCGGCTTGCGGGAGGTACAATCCCGTTCATGCGCAGATACTCCACCATCTGCCCGTACTCATCGGAAGCATGCACCGCGATCAATGCTGCCTGTGTGGAGCGCGTGAACGGACCACCTACACTTTCAAAGGCGTTTGCGGTCGTGAGCGTCCCAATCGCCTTGTGATCGAAAGCAAACGAGTCCTCAAGGGCAGCAACAATCTCATCTTTGCTCGACAACTTAGCAAGCGTGGTTGGATCAATATTGGGCTTTAGTCCGCTCAGGTGCGAACCCAAACCGTAATTTGCCTGGGCGACGTGAATGACCAATCCCCCAAAAGTGCGGACGCCCGCGTACTCAGTTTGTTGCCCAGGTGCAAAAATCGCCGCGCTTGGTGCAAATCCATACTTGTCGGCAGGCAATGCCTTCACCAGACTTATCATCTGGCTCTCAGTCATATTCAGCAGCGAATTTAGCGCCTCGGCCGGAGCAACCAAGGTCCCTGCAGCAGCCTTCTCGACGCCCTGCTGCGCTTCCACTATCGGTGCCATCGCCGAGATGACGACTAAACTTACCGCTACCACAATCTGCTTCATCGTTTTCATTGTTTCCTCCGTGGGTTGCGCTACACCGAACAGGCTTGGACTACTTGCCCTGTTCCTCAAAAACGGACCATTTGACGCTGGCACGCCTGCTGTAATCGACAGCCAGAATCACTTCGCCGCTCACTAATTACGACAAGTCAAGAGGAATCCCGTAAGACAGAACGTCGCGCCGGGCACTCAAAGCCACTACTGCCGAAGGCGTGGGACGCGCTCTTACGGCTAGTCGGCATCGCCATCGGCATCTGTTCCGATGTTGGAACAGCTGCTGAAGGCCACGCCGCGCGTGTGGCTCATGCTGTGCCCTCCCGTGGGAGTTCCGCGCCGGTCGTGATGGTCGCGCCGAACACGATGTTTCCTCTTGGGCGGAGCGCGCAGTGGCGACGACCGAGCCGCCGCCACTGCGTTCGCTATTGCATCAAGTGCGCAATGGTATGCGAGTCATTGAAGACCGTTCTCGATGCCAGCTTACCCTCCTGGACGGTCCACCACCTTAGAGTTGAGACCATCCTCCGTCGACCGGAAGCTCGGCGCCGGTCGTGAAGGTCGCGTCGAACGCGAGGAAGAGGACGGCCTTGGCGATTTCCTCCGACGTCCCGCAGCGCTTCATCGGGATCATACCGATCATCTTCTCCCTAAGCTGGGCGGCCGCGTCTTTATCGGGAAACGCTTTGCCGATGATCGGCGTGTCGATGGGACCGGGCGTCACCGCGTTGACGCGAATCTCGCGAGGAAGCAACTCGGCGGCGAGCGTCCGAGCGAATGATCGCAGCGCAGCCTTGGCGGCTCCGTATGCGGCGTTGCCGGGCATTCCCTTGACGTTGGCGATCGAGGTCGTGAGGACGACAGAGCCTCCCCGGTTTATCAGCGGCGTGAGCTTCTGCACCGCGAAAAGCGGCCCCTTGGCGTTCAGGTTGAACATCTCGTCGTAGACAGCCTCGGTCATGCTCTCGAGAGGCGCTCGGATGCTGAACCCGGCGTTGACGAAGAGCAGGTCGAAGGTGTCGAACTCGGCCTTCACCCGAGAGGCGAGGGCGTCGATTTCCGTCAACGACCGCGCGTCGCTCGAAACCACGATGGCGTCCTTTCCAAGCTCTTTCTGCGCCGATTCCAGGCCGGCCTTCGAGCGACCCGTCACCAGAACACGCGCACCCCCATCGAGGAGCATCTTCGCCGTCGCGAGCCCCATGCCGCTCGTGCCGCCGATAATCACCACCTTTTTACCTTGGTACCGTTCCATGTGTATTCTCCTCGCGAGGTTAGGGTTGCTTTGCTGATTTTGAACTGTTTGGTATGATAATCAGGCGCGGAGGCTGCGGTCAAGGAATTTTTGAACTAGTTATTTCAAAATACCGTAAGACCCCGTGGACGATCATGTAGCTCCGCAATCGCCTGCTGATTCGGGTTACCGCGAACCAGTTCGCCGCGATCGGGCGCTCCTTCAGGACACCGCTCTCAAGTTGCTGCGGAAGAGAAATCGACGCCAGAGACCTTGACGACGGCCTGCCAGGCGGCTTCCTGGTTGGCGCGATCGTGAAAGTGCGGGTGACGCATCGCCTCAATTGGGCCTGTGAGCTTCTTCGGCGCCGAGGCGAAGAATTGCCCCGAGACGTCGGTTCCGAACTCCGATGCCTGGAGGTACCGACGGGCGGCGGTCTCCGGCGTCTGGGTCATGCCGGGGATGAGCTTCACGAGTGGAATCATCAGCCACTTCAAGGCCGGGCCAGCGTTTCGCACCGCCTTGGTGTCGGGCGCGCTACCGGGCGACACGGCGTACACGGCCATGCCGGAGGGTAGCCGGCGCGCCAGCGCCGCGACCCACCAAGCGATGATGAGCTTCGCGTCGGCATACGCCCGGTTGGGCACGTACTTCACGTTCGGCCCGTTGCGCAGCAGGGCTTCAACAGCGGCGGTTCGGTCACCCTGGTGGTGTTTGGCCGCGAAGGCCGCCACGTCGGTGAAGCTGAACAGGGGCACGTCCCCTCGGGCAGGTTCCGCGCCGGCGATAACAATCCGCGCGTTGGGGCTCAGCAGGTTGGCGCGGAGCAACCCGACAGTCAGTTGATGATGGCCGATTAGCGGGGCCTGAGAAGCCTCGACGCCCGCCGCAGTGAGCACGCGCTTCTTACCTGGGACCAACCCTGCATTGAGCAGTAGGAAATCGATCGGCCGACCTCGCTTGACGAGCTCGGCGAGGGCGGACTGAACGCTGGACGGCGTGTCCAGATCCAGCTCCAGCGGCGTGAAAACCTGTGTCTTGGTCTCAGCCGCGAGTTGAGCGGCCGTTTCCTGGACCCGGGCCAGGCTGCGCCCGGTGACGATGATCTCGCGCCAGCCCTCTCCGGCAAGAGTGCGGGCTGCCGCATAACCGAGCCCGGAGGTGGTGCCGGTGACGAGCGCGATCGAATGTTCCATGGGCGTCTCCGTGGTGAAGGGTGAAGGTCGAGTCGTGAGGCCCCGCGAGGCCAGAGCCGGCTTGCTAATTTCGAACTATTCGGTTATATATTGGTGCGATGGCCATTGTCAAGGAGTTTTGAACTAAATGATTCAAAATACCGCTAGGCCGCGGGGACGACCGCGCAGCTTCGACGAGACGGGGGCGCTGGAAAAGGCGACTCAGGTGTTCTGGTCGAAAGGCTACGACGGAGTGACGATTGACGATCTCGTCGCCGGGATGGGTGTGGGACGGCCGAGCCTGTATGCCGTCTTTGGGGACAAGCGGGCGATATTCTTGCGCGTCCTTAGGGCGTACGCAGAACGGAAGGGCGCATCAGCCGCGAAGGCACTCCTCTCGCCACAGGGTCTTCGCGACTCGATCGCGGGCTTTCTGAGGTACGCCGTCGAAAGTGCGACCGAGAAAGGGTCCGCCCGGGGCTGCCTTCTGGTGTGCGTCGCGCCGCTTGTGAACGACGCTGAGGTTCAGCGGTTCCTGCAGAGCGCGGTCGCGGGCGGCGCGGCGCTGGTGGAGCGCCGTTTCCGGGACGGGATCAGCGCGGGAGACATCCCGCCTGACTTTCCGGTAGCCGTGCGCGCGATCCAAGTCACGGATTTTGCTCGTGGCCTGACCATGCGTGCGCGGATAGGCACGCCGCGCAAGACGCTCCTCAAAGATGCCGAGGAAGCGGCCGACTTGGTGCTCCTGCCGCGGCGCTGGGACAGTCGGAGCGAGTAACGGAGATCCGTTCGTATGTCGCGAAGGGCCTCACCACATCCGCTGATATTTTCGCGAAACGTTTCGAGCAGGAGATGAAGGCGGGGCGCCTAACTCGCACACCCTCTGCCAAGGTGCGAGGCCGTGCGCTCGTTGACTTGATGCAGGGTTTGCAGCTTCGCGCCAAGGCCGGTATTGCGCGCGAGCAATTGCTGCAAGACGCCCGAAGCTATGTGCCCCTGATTCTTGGCAAGCAAATCTAACGCACTTCTCGGCGGCGATGCGTCTGGACGAGTGCCAAATCGCCAATGCGCTCATTGGAGACTGGATCGAACTTTTCGACTAGCTTCCCGCTTGACTTTCTAACCCGATAAAATACATTATCGTCGATTTTTTCTAGCTAAATAAGCCGCTTCACCCGTCGAGATTGGCAGCCGGTCGTTGACTGCTTCTCTGAAGTTCTGACGACACCCAATGTACCGCTCCGTCGTCTGCACGGATGCGTGACCAAGAAGGAACTGAATTTGCTCTAGTTCACCGCCAGCGTCGTGGCAGAGTCGGGCGCAAGTGCGGCGAAGGTCATGAGGCGCGAGCTGAGCGATGCCGATTCGCGCGGCGTATCGTTTTACGGCAGACCAGACGACGCTCGTCGTGACCTCAGTTTCCTGCTGGGGTACAGCTTTAAGAGTCCGCTGAAACACCTTGCCTTACGTTACGTGTGCGCTTTGAAGCCAAGCGTCGATGAGCTTGTTGCACCGGGTCGGTACGGGTACAGTTCGCAATCTCCCGCCCTTGCCCACTAAATCGACGATCACGTTATGATTCTCCCTTGATTGCAATTGGTCCAGCCGCAACGCCACAACTTCAGAGCGGCGAAGGCCACAGCCAAGCAATAATCCAATAATGGCTGCATCCCTTTTGCCGCGGAGCGTAATTGCCAAGCCGCTTGCCGAGCCGTTTCACACTCTTAACTCTTCGAATTCCAATCGCCAACTCTGGACTCAGCCAACCGCCATCTGCTGCCTCGTCCGCCAAACGTCTGACAGCCGATAAGTGCAGATTCACCGTTGCCGGCGACAGAGATTGAGTTTCAAGAAACGAGCGGTAACGCACCACAATCAATCGGTTAAAGCCGATCCTTGGCTCTGAGCAATACCAAGCTGTGAACGCTTCGATGGCGTGTTTGTAAGCGCGCCGGGAATGCTCGGAAACTAAGGAATCGAGTACCGCCTTCTTTGATTGTTCCAGCTCGGGGATGGCAGGGGCTGCAAAGCTCTGGGAGGATTTGGATGTATACATTGAAATGCGGCCCTTTCAACCGCATTCAATATGACAACTCAAAAGCAGCCCCGATGATTTGCCCAGGAGCCGTAAGCGGATGTCCGGTGGGCTTAACGGCCTCACAGACGATAGAGGACGTTATCATTCGTCTGCTCTAACGATTATGAAATCGACCCCCACTGGCAGCTCAGAACTGTCGGCCGGTGTTTACGAATGCTTCCTTTTCATCTGGCCGTATCACGCCCCAAACCGTTGAAATGGCTGTTCGGCCGCTCAATTTCGCGGATTAGTAACGGGAAACGCGCTAGCATCCATCCACTTTGAGTCTCCTCCTTGCGTAGTCCACACTCCTGTCAGTATGAAAGATCGGCGTCTCATGCGCGGAGAAATGGCGACACCCGCGAGAAGTCTCAGGGGCCGCGTTCCCTCAAGTCGGCAGACCGGAACTCATCTTGCGGTCGTCTGAAGCAGCTTGGCAAAGCACTAAAGCGGGTTGAGTTACTCACTCAAGGCTGTCGGAGCCCTCTGCCACCAGCAAGACCATCCGACGGCTCGAACGTAGGTCCGGAGAGCGGCGTTTTGCGCTTCTGCAATGCAGTCCTATACTGCCCGCCGACAGCATGGCCCTTGCACCTTCCAGCCCGTCCATTCCGGTATGCAGCGAGTGTGTGGTTAGCATCCAACGCCAATCAGATGCCATTGTTTGCGTGTTCGCCAATCAAACCAAGCTTCTCTTGTCCCATTCTCTTGCGAAGTCTGTCGCTGTCAGCGACGAAATCACATTTCCGATTCGCGTAACCGGGGCAGTGGGCTCGGAAATCCTCGTCACAAAGAACGCCAGCGCTGGACCGAACCGTTATATCTACCAAGCTCCAATCGGATACGTCAGCCACCCCAAGCAGGACAAACGAAATCAACCCTTCGTTTCGGCCGAGGTTCCCCAGGGAGGCCTTGGCATCGGCACGATTTTCTTGCCTTGCGAGATCCTGCGCGACTACTTCTACCGTCTGCCGCGTACGGTCGATAGAGTCGATCATCCCACGCTGTATGAGGTCTTGCGTATCTCGGCTAGCGCTTCGCCCTCCGAGCTTCGAGTGGCTTTCAAGCTGCGCGATCTGGAGCTAAGAGCGGCGGGCGTGCGGCACGGAGAGCGAGTGGCGCTGGAGCGGGCATTCAACATTGTTGGTAAGCCGGAACTGCGCGCTTGCTATGACGCGCTGCTGGCGGACCCCGAAGCCCCTGCCGTGTTTCCTTATGGAGGATTCGGCTCTCTTCTCGTGGCCGGCGATCCTTCGCGAGACGGGCAAACCTTCTTCGCTCGAAGCATCATCGCGTTTTCACCTGATCTCCGGCGCCGGCGGTTCCACGTGCCACTGCGAAGATGCGATTTCTACGACGACCGAGCCCTATGCCGCGACGTGCGTCGCAAGCTTGAATTCTGGCTCGAACCGGCCGCCCTACATACCCTCTGGGACCGCACCTGGAATCAGTGGAAGCATCTGTTGGGAACCAACATCGAGGTCGAGGGCACGTTCGTACAGGGCGGCAAGTATCGCAAGCGTCGGGGCGAGTGGGAGCTCGTCACTTGGGAGACCGCATTGCCGAGCCGATTGGAAGTCAAGCTGCCACCCGATTTCCAGCAGCAAATGGAATCCGCCAAAACTGCCAATCATCGCTTCGGCCAGTACTCGCGGGCACTGGATCAGATCCGGCTACGCCTGGAACATCGGGCGGTCGAGCGATCGGAGCTGCAGCGAATGTGCTCCGAGATGCATATTCCGGGAGACTTTGATGTCACCCAGATCAGCTGGCGCGCTGATTACGATCCGTTCTTCTATCGCCAGCTCTCCCGCCGCGCACGCCACATCTACATGTTCCGTGATGAATACATCTTCGATGTTGAAAAAGCAGTCGCCGTCGAAACCCCTCAGCTTGGCCACGCGACTTATGTCTTCGCCAAGCCCCGGAGCATGGACAGCTTTCTTGCTATGTACACCAAGATCACGAAGGATGACATTCGCCGGAACCGCAACAATGCGGCCGAACGGCTGGGCTTTCTGGGCCGCGTGATTCACGGCACGAATCCCCGAGGTTGGCTCAGAGAAGTCAGGCAGCGCGTAGGAGAGGCAGTCGACTTCGCGGCGGCCGTGGGGGAGTGAGTCATGGACCAATGCGCACACACTTTAGTGGCATCCGATCTGGCGAGGACATCCTCCGGAAATGCTGCTGTTCCAGTCAAAGTGTGATTGGTGAAATAAATCCGCGTACGGGATGGCTTAGTTGGTAGCAATCCTTGGCCTGACGCCAGTCAAAACGCAGCCACTGAAACAAAGCTAGGTGGCTGCTCGACGAGGCCATGCGGCCGCAACGGCTGGTTCGAGCCCCAGTTTAGCCGATCCCGTGTACTCCATCGAGCCGTTTCGAAAACGACTTAGATAAAACGATCCCAGCGACGCGGGCCCTCGCGGAACGAGGGCCACAGCGGTCATTTGACCAAAATATATTTTCAGACTATCTAGGGTTTTTCGATCTGCCGCACTGGCTGACCGGCAACCTAAGGAAACTCGCGTGAGAGGACTATATGTCTGCTAATTCGCAGCCGGTTACCACGGCTCTCCCATTTCCAAGAACCTCCGAACGTCTGCTCAATTCCCGCGAAGTAGCCGAGTGGCTAGGCGTCTCAATTGATTGGGTACAAGCTCACGCAACTCGGAGGAACCCGCGCATCCCCGCCGTGTGCTTGGGCACCGGCCGGAACGGAAGGCAGATGCTCCGCTTTCGCCGCCCTGACATTGAGAGCTTCATCGCCGAGCACATGCAAAGCTCGTCTTCCTTACGCAGGCGGGCGTGACGCAGGCTCAGGCTCTAACACCATTCTTTAGGAGGTCCCCTCCATGGCACGCCCCCGACATCAGAGCGGATGGATCACGGAAAGCGGCAGAACTATTTACGGCAATTTTTGGCGATACTTTGTGGATTCAACCAGCGGAGAACAAAAAAGAAAACAGGTCTCCGTCCCTCTCGGACAAGTCGGCAAGATGAAGAAATGGGAGGCAAAGGAGAGACTGAAATCTCTCATTGCGGAAGATCTGGGTCCCAAACAATTAGTGGAGCGGCCAGATCCGAAGACGACTTTCGCGTGGTTCGTAAGATATCGCTACCTCCCCATGCGCGAAGGGCGTTGGCACCAGGCCACCAAGGAAAAGACCACTTACGAAATCGAGCGCTATCTGGTGGAGCAATTCGGTGATCTTTCGATTGAGCAAGTGACCCAATTCGAACTCCAGATGCACCTCAACCGGCTTGCCAAAGAGTTCTCGGACTCGATCGTGAGGCACACCTTCTCTAACATCAAGTCCATTTTTCGAACCGCCCGCAAGATGAAATTCCTTGTCGAAGATCCAGCCGAAGATCTTCTTATGCCGGATACCCGAGTGGTGAAGAAGCCCAAGATCGAGCCGCGGATGATTCTCGATCTCATCGAAAGCGTCCCTCACCCAAGGGACCGTGCGCTATTGGCGGTGGGCTGTTTCTGCGGGCCTCGGACCAGTGAGAATTTTGGCCTCACGTGGAAGTCGTATGCAGACGACCACTTGATTGTTTACGACACCGCATACGAGGGTGCACTGTACGAAGGCAAGGTCAAAACGGACGACAGTCGTGCCCGTATCCCCATTCCGCATCGGGTCCGGCCCTATATCGAAGCTTGGCGGAAGGTCTGCCCGAATACTTCACCGGACGCTCTGATGTTCCCTACCCAAGGGCACCGCAAAAACAAGGGGCTCGCCGTTCCGTTTCGTGCGAAGAACTTCTTCAAGTGGAAGGTGTGGCCCGTCAGTGACAAACTTGGCATCCCGCGAAATCTCTGCACTTTCCAGGTGTTTCGCCGTACGTTGGGCACCGATCTGCAGAAGCATGGAACGATGAAAGACGCGCAGGCCATCCTGCGCCACAAGCACATCAAGACGACCGCCGAGGTGTATATGGACCACATACCAGACAGCGTACGCAAAGCCATTGACGCCCGGACGGAGGCGATATTTGAGCTGCGCGGGAAGAAGCGATCTCGGAAATCTTCTGGGGTTTAGCTGAATTTAGCTGAGAGCGGCGAAAAGTGACCGGCTGTAACTCACAGAAAAGAATGGCTCCTCAGGTAGGACTCGAACCTACAACCCTCCGGTTAACAGCCGGATGCTCTGCCATTGAGCTACTGAGGAGTGTTATGCGCTCCGACAGCGCTTCAGTTGCAAGAGTATTGTATCGGCAGGTGCAAACTGCGTCAAAGGCAGCGACCGCCGACAGGCCGCCTTGCGACAACGCACCTGCTTCAGAACGGGATGTCTTCGTCGGTGATCTCTGCGCCCGAGGCAGTTTGTGACGCGGGCTCCGGATCGCGCTGGTCAGAGCCGCCGGATTTCCCCGCCGCGTTCCGTCCGCCGCTGTAGCCTCCTCCGCCTTCACTTCCACCCTCACGCGGGCCGCCCAGCAGCACCATCTGGCTGCCGATAATCTCTGTCCGATATTTCTTCTGTCCGGTTTCCTTGTCATCCCAGGAGTTGGTGCGGATGCTGCCTTCGATATAAACCGTGCGGCCCTTCTTGAGATATTCGCCAGCGATTTCCGCTTTGCGGTCAAAAAGTACGATGTTATGCCACTCGGTACGATCCGCCCAGTTGCCGTCCTTGTCTTTCACGCGATCATTGGTGGCGAGAGAAAAGTGCGCTACCGCCATTCCACCCTGCGTGTATTTGATTTCCGGATCCTTGCCGAGATTGCCGATGAGAATGACTTTGTTGACGCTTGCCATTTGTGCTCTCCTGCCTGCCCGCGAATTACCTGGGATGAAAGGCCAATATAGCAGAAGCTCTCAGCGGGCGGCCAACCGTCATTTGCACGGACTCTTTCAGAAGGGCGGACGTACCGCAGACGCTCGTCACGATTACAGAAGGCGCTCCATCCACTCGATACGCGAAGACCGGAAGTAACCCCCAATATGCGCTTCGCTGTCCCTAGCTTTGCCAACCCCTAATGCCCAAGAGCAGCGGAAAGACGGAACCTGCTTGGCATGTCGTGCGTCACCATCGGCGCTATGGCCGCCCAAGACCCAGAAGCTGTTCGAAGGCGGCGAGTACACCAAGGATCTCTACCTGCGTGGGCTGAGCTTGGGGGCAGCTGAGGCGCTGGCCGAGTTGTCGCACAAGAATATTCGCGAGGAGGTGGGTCCGACCGCTGCAAGCAAATGATTGCCGAGACTTACTGAATCGCCACCCGCTCCAGGATCGCGTTCTCAACGCGCCTGACCCTGTTTCGCGCCCGGGGTACCATGAGTTCTTGGCGGTCCTTGTGCGAGATGAAGGTCCCCACGCCGAACCCGATCACCGCTCCTGAAAAAACGTCAGAGGGAAAGTGAACTCCCCCAGTAACCCGGGTTGTACTGACGGCCAGCGCCGCGCTGTACATCAGCACGCGCATAGGCCAGTTCGGGTATTCGTGCGCCATGACGGTGGCGAGCGTCCAGGCTAGCGTTGCATGTCCTGAGGGGAAGGAGCCCGCGGTCCAGTTGCCGGAGAAGAACCGTCCCTCGCCCTGTCCCGTGTAGGGACGCTGCCGGGCGATAATCGCTTTCAGCGCGGCGTAAAGGATCACACTGTCCACACTGGCTTCCGCGCTGCGGATACCGGTGTCAACAGCGTGCTCATCGTGGGTGATCAAGCCCGTGACAAAGATTCCTCCAGCTGTCGCCCCCAGACCATACAGCGTGGCGTTGGAAATATTGATGCTGGTGTCGTGCCAGCTCGCCGGCACCTGGTGCAGGACGCTTTCATCGTTGGCGATCAGGATGCCCGTTGCGCCCACCACGAGAGCGTTCCATTTCATCGTCGAGGCGTTCAGTGAAAACGGCGCCTTGATGATGTGCAGTTCGTCCTCGGCGATTGTTTTGACCGCCGTCCGTAACGAGCAGTTGGAGGCGTTTGCCTTGCCTTGCTTTGGCGCTGGCGGCTCGTCGGGGAGCGGTGCACCCGTATCAGCGGCGGCCGTTGCCGAGTTGCTAACGGAGGGTTGCTGCTGCGCCCTCCCACTCAGCCACGCCGGCACTAAAAGCACCAGCATTAGAGGAAGCAGTCGAATCGAGGGGGAAATTCGTTGCCGCTGAATAGCAACTGGCCCGGCTTGCAGGTTCAACTGAGAGATTTCGGTCAAGTGCTCCGTCATTCGTGACCTCGTCGGGAAAACAGGCTTCGCGTGTCATTGCATCCTGGCCAGAATCTGGCAATGTTAACGCACCAGGGCCTTTTTTGTTGCGCTTTTTGCGCCGTTGCCGCCTTGTGCGCGGTGAACTTCGCTTTGTGACGTATGCCACAGACTGAATGTTCGTCCCTCCGCAGAATCAAAGGTGGAGGGTACTGTGTTCGAGATCGTGGAAGCGCGCCCCCTGGCGCAAAATATCAAGCTGTTTGTGATCAAGGCCCCGCGCATCGCGAAGAAGCAGCGGCCCGGGCAGTTCATCATTGTGCGGCTGGATGACTCCGGCGAGCGCATCCCCCTGACCATCGCCGACGCCGATCCCCAGGCCGGCACCATCACCATCTGCGTGCAGGCCATCGGCAAGACCACCATGCTGCTTAACCTGCTGGAGGCGGGCGATTCCATCCTCGACGTGGTCGGTCCCCTCGGCAAGCCTTCAGAGATTGAACAATTCGGCACGACCGTGATTGTCAGCGGCAGCGTGGGCACCGCGATGGCGTATCCCACAGCGCGTGAGCTGAAGCGGGCGGGCAACAAGGTCATCTCCATCGTAGGGCGCGCGCAGCAAGGATCTACTGGTCTTGGAGGACGAGGTCCGGGCGGTCAGCGACGACACCTACATACTGACCGACGACGGTTCCTATGGCGAAAAAGGCCTGGTCACGGAGCGGCTGAAGAAGATCCTCGAGTCGGGCACGGTGGACTATGTGCTCGCCGTTGGCCCGGTGCCGATGATGCGCGCCGTCGCCAATCTCACCGCCCCGCTGGGAATCAAGACTATCGTCAGCCTGAACTCGATCATGGTGGACGGCACGGGCATGTGTGGCGGCTGCCGCGTGCTGGTGAACAACAAGAGCCAATTCGCCTGCGTTGACGGCCCCGATTTCGACGCCGCGCAGGTCAACTTCGAGGTCTTGATGCAACGCAATAACATGTACCGTGAGCAGGAACGCCTGAGCATCGAGCGGCTACAGGCCGATCCAGAAGCCGAGCTTAAGAAACTTCGTGAGAGTAACGCGAAGCATGTCTGCGCGCTGGAAGCGGCAGATAGCGGAGGTGGCCCAATGACCGACAAGCCGGTGAGCCATAATCCGCTGCCCAACAAGGAACGTGCCAAGCTGCCTCGGCAGCGAGTGCCTGAGCAGGAGCCCTGTGTACGCGCGCATAACTTTCTCGAAGTCAATCTTGGGTTTCCCGCGGAGCAGGCGCGCCAGGAGTCGCTGCGCTGCATCGAGTGCCCCAAGCCGGGCTGCATCGAACTGTGTCCGGTATCGGTGAACGTGCGGGCGGTGATCGACCTCATACTGGCAGGTGACTATCTGGGCGCGGCTTCGAAGGTGCGCGAAGACAACGCGTTGCCTGCGATTACGGGTCGTGTATGCCCGGTCGAAGACCAGTGCGAATCGGGCTGCGTGCTAGGCAAGAAGGGCGAGCCGGTCGGAATCGCCTATCTGGAGCGCTTTGTGGCCGATTGGGAGCGCGAGACGGGCCAGTTCGGATCCCCTGTATCGGCGCCCGCGACGGGGAAAAAAGTCGGTCTTATCGGCAGCGGCCCCGCCAGCCTAGCCTGCGCCGGCGACCTTATCCAGATGGGACATCAGGTACACGTCTTCGAAGCGCTGCACGAGCTCGGCGGAGTGCTGGTGTACGGCATTCCCGAATTCCGGCTGCCCAAAGAGATTGTCCACCACGAGATTAACGTACTCCGCCGCCGCGGCGTGGTCTTCGAAACTAACGTGGTCGTTGGTAAAACCGTCACCATTGATGAACTCATGAACGACGAGGGCTTCGACGCCATCTTCATCGCCACCGGTGCGGGATTGCCGCGCTTTCTCAACGTTCCCGGCGAGCACTTCAATGGTGTTTACTCCGCCAACGAATTCCTTACGCGCGTGAATCTGATGCGCGCCTATCGCTTCCCCGAGTACGATGAGCCGCTCTATCCCTGTAAGGACCGCGATGTCATCGTCGTTGGCGGCGGCAACACCGCCATGGACGCGGTGCGCAGCGCGCTGCGCCTGGGCGCTAGGAGCGCCAGCATTTACTATCGCCGCACCGAGAAGGAAATGCCCGCTCGTGTAGAAGAAGTGCACCACGCCAAGGACGAAGGCGTCCACTTCGAGATGCTGGTAAACCCGGTCGAGTTCTTTGGCGACGAGAAGGGCAATCTCACGTCCGTGAAGTGCATCCGCCAGGAACTGGGCGAACCGGATGAGTCTGGCCGTCGCAGCCCGGTTGCCATCAAAGGCTCGGAGTTTGTTGTGCCTTGCCAGGTGGCGATCATCGCTGCCGGAACATCGGCGAACCCCTTGATCCAGTCCACGACTCCGGGTCTGGCGGTTACCAAGCGGGGATATATCTCAGCCGACGATGACACCCTCGCGACCTCCAAGCCGGGAGTCTTTGCCGGTGGGGACATCGTCACTGGGGGCGCTACGGTGATTCTTGCTATGGGTGCCGGACGCAAGGCGGCGAAGGCGATTGATGCGTATCTGAAGAGCACGCAGGACGCGGAAGCGAAAACGGAAGATCAGGCCGGCACGCCGGTTTCCGCCGACTGAACTGTTTCAGCGGTCTTGTTTAATGCTCTGTCATCCCGAGCGACGAGGTCGCTTTGCGACCGAGGAGTGGGTGCCCTATAAGCGAAGGGTTGCTAAGGTCGCTGGCACTAGACTGCCGCGTGTCTTCGTTGTTTTCTGATCAGGCCAACCGCAAGCGCCGCAACCCCCATCGCCACACCAACTCCCGCAGCAATCTTCTTGACGCTGAATCCCGAAGGCTTTCTGGCGCCCGGGATGTGCTCCGGCCGCACCCCCATGCCGACCACCCTCCCCAGCACGTGCTGCACTCCAGGTATGCTCACAGCCAACTTAAATTGCCACGGGGCTTTTGCCGGGCCGGGATTCGCGAAGACTTTCTGGAAGCCCTTGTGGGCCAGCACCTGTATCGCCTGGGTTACGCGGGTCGGAAACTCCCGCCGTTGCTGCACCTGTTCCAGCCACCATTCCGTGATCCGCCCTTCCCGCAGCGGATCGGCCAACAGGTTCGCGGTCGCTACTGCATCCTGAATGGCCAGGTTAATGCCGACCCCTCCCGCCGGTGACATGGCGTGCGCAGCATCGCCGATGCACAGCAGTCCGGGCTGATGCCATTGCCGCAGCCGGTTGATCTGGACCGACAGCAACTTGATCTGCTCCCAGTCCTTCAGTTCCTCGACGCGGTCGCCGAGATAGGGGGCGATCCGCCGAATGATCCCCCGGAATCGTTCCAGACCCTCGGCTTGAATCTCAACCAATGAGCCTTTACGAATGACCATCCCCGCCTGAAAGTAATCGCCGCGCGGGATGAGAATGAGCGCGCGGCCGTAGTTGATGTTGCCGAACAACTGTTCAGGATCGTCGGTTCGCCGGCCGATGCGAAACCACAGCACGTCAATCGGCACGCCATACTCGATCACCTCAAGTCCGGCCGCCTTGCGCGTTGTGGAGTGGCGGCCATCGCAGCCAATCACCAGGTCAGCGCCGATCTGGACGGTGCCGCCGGGCGTCTGCGTTTCGACGCCGTACACTCTGTCTTCGTCGTGAATCAGGTCAATACAGTCGTGCTGCATCAGCAGGTGGAAGTTGGAGAACTGCTTCCCCTTGTCCGACAGGAAATTGAGAAAATCCCACTGCGGCATCAGCGCGACGAACTTGCAGTGAGTCGGGAGATGCGTCAAGTCGGCAGCGCGGAAAGCGAAGTCTCCGAACTTGCCGCCGACGGAGGTCAACCGTTGATGCGGAACCCGGAGGAAGTCATGCAGCAGGCCGAGTTCATACATCACCTCAAGTGTCGAAGGATGCACGGTGTCGCCGCGAAAGTCGCGATTGAAGTCCTGATGCTTTTCGAGGACGGTGACGTCCACACCTGCCCGGGCCAGAAGATAACCCAGCATCACACCGGCCGGTCCGCCGCCTACTACACAACAGGTTGTTTCCAATTTCTGATCGGTCATTGATCACTTCCCGGCTGCCTGCCTTAGCTTCTCTATGTCAAGCTTATCCATCTGCAGCATGGCTTGCATCACTCGCTTTGACTTCTCGGCGTCCTTGTCGGCCATCAGTTTTCCGAGAATGGTGGGAATTATCTGCCAGGAGACACCAAACTTGTCTTTAAGCCAGCCACACCTGCTGGGCTGTCCGCCTTCCAAGAGCTTCTCCCAGAAATAGTCCACTTCCTCCTGCGTCTCGCAGTTCACGAAGAACGATATTGCCTCAGTGAACGTAAATAGAGGACCTCCGTTCAGTGCCATAAAGGTCTGTCCTTCCAACTCAAACGACGCCACCATGACGGTTCCTTTCGGCCCCGGCCCAGCTTCTCCGAAGCGGGAGACATTCAAGACTTTCGAGTTCTTGAAAATGGACGTGTAGAAGTTCATGGCCTCTTCGGCTTGATCGTTGAACCAGAGGAAGGGATTGATTTTTTGCATATGTCTGCTCCTTATGAGCGGTGTATTTCGCGGGGTCTCGTCTTTCGAGTTGCTACAAGATTATCTGAATTATATTTCGGGGTCTCGGGTTTCAGACCCAGCCAAGATTGCGTCCGATGATGAGAGACCCCTCCCTTGCGCTCTTTCTTTAGAATCAGCTATTTACGCAGAATTTCGCCGCGAATAATAGAAAACAAGGGACTTATCGCATAATCTTGATTCCTAAGTACTTACTAGCGTTCGACTCGCGATTGGTCCTCTCTTCTGGACGGCCAATTACTGCCTGGATCCCTTCCCAAGCTGTGAGCTGATGGCTACCTTTCAAAGAGCTTTTCCGGCCTGCACACTGGGTGCGGCCTCCGAAGACACAACCGCCTCGTCCTCGCAATTCACTGATACCGCGCCGAGCCACTGAGGGGCAAGTGCGCAGGTCACGTGTCCATGTGATGCTTTGAAGGGGCACGGCCACGAGGCCGCTATTTTCGGCAGACCTGCGGGTTCCGCGGTTCGACCGCACAGGCGGCGGCAAATTGGTCCGCTGCAGCTTGCTCCTGGCCGGTGTCTTTCAGAATACGGCCCAGGTGATAGTGTGCGGCCGCCTTTTCATACCACTCACGGGCTTTCTGATAATTCTGTGGCACTCCCTGACCGCTGTAGTACATCTCGCCCAGCATGTACATCGCCCCAGCGTTTCCGGCGGCGGCCGCTTTTTCGAGCGATTCCCTCGTCTGCTGAGCGTCCTGGGGCGATGCTTCGCCTTCTTCGTACAGTTCTACGGCATAGCTACGTTGGGAAGACGCTGCCCGCAGCATTATCGTGTCTGCGGCGACGAGCACCAGCAGCGATGTAACCGAAATTGCGGCCCGTAGAGGTAGGCGCATAGGAACCTCCACCTCAAGAAGATGCCGGATGCACCGAATCAATGATTCGACCCTGATATGCCGAGGTGTCCGGAGCTTCTATAGCTTTCGTTTGGTGTTAGCCCACGGGCTCGTGCCCCACCTCTTCGGACAAAGACGCGTCTATAACCGCAGTGACGGCGCTGACCGAATGAACAGCAGGTCCCTCGACTCCGTTCGCAGGGCTCACTCCGCTCGGGATGACAGCATAATTAAGGTGACAGCTCAGGGGGACAGACTAATTTCTCTCTGTGTCTCTGTGTCTGTGTGGTGGCTTATTCCACCCACAGCGCCGATGACCCGCCCACCCATTCCAGGTTGCGGTTGTGGTCCACGCCCATCATCATGCCGCGTCCCATCCGCACCAGCGGAAGAACGCAGGTGAGCTCCCCACCCTCGGGCCAGACGTACATCATGCGAATCTCCATCTGTGTCATACCGTGCGGCGTTCGGATGACCGGCTCGAAATAGACCCGCTCCTGAAGGATGTAATTGTGACGCTGGTCCGGCGGGATCGCGTCAATGTCGGCCTGCGTAGGCGCGAACTTGATGCCGACTCCAGCAAAGGAATAGAGCGGCTTGAGCAGGAAATTCTCGTTGTCCTTGGGAAATTGCACGGACTTCGTCGAGAAACCACGTCTTGGGCACACAGGGATGCTTCAGGTACGGAATCGAAAACTTGCTGATGCGGAAATACCAGTTCGGATGTCCGGCCCATTCGACATCGAGTTCCTCGCGCAGATCGAACGGCAGAGTGACGCCCTTGCGCTCCAGTTCGTCCACGATGCAGCGGTTGTAGATGCGGCGCACCTCGATCTCGCGCCCGTCCTTTGCGATAGAAAAGCTTCTTGCCACGTTTCTTCAGCGACAGAATGTCAACGATTGCAATGCCCAGCTCACGCTGCGTCACCAGAAAATCGGGCAGCGTCTTCTGCTGTTCGGGATCGATCTCCATCAGGATGACGTTCTCCGGATCGTGACCGGCGACGATCAACTCACGCATCAGCTTCCAGTACGAATCATGATTGTGACCGCTGAGATAAACGCCGAGATTGCGCGGCAGATCGTAAGACTCGATGTATTGCTGATGCCGAGAGCGGTTGATATCCGTAAAGGGAAGGAAACGCCTGCAGCTCGACGAGTTTCGGCTCCAGCTCGCCGCTCGAGTTGCGCACTAGTCCGAAGTCTACCTGCACAAACATGGGACGCGGCGCTTGATTGGGCACGTTGTATTGGGGAGGAACAGACGCGTCGGAGGCGCGGAGGTACCGCGGATTATCGACCAGTTGCGAAACTAATTCGCGGCCGTACTGCGCCATCCGATCGAGAAGGGACTTGGGAACAAAGCACGGCGTCTCGGAGACGCGAAAGCCGATGTGCGTGCCGCAGGCTTCGTCCAACGCAGCGAGAAACTGGCTGGTACTTCTCGGGCGAGTACTTGCGGTTGAATTCCTCGCGCAGCGCGGGAACCATGCTCAGGCCTCGATAAGGAAGCGGCCCTTTTCCATGATCTGCTGGCCGTCAACCCAGATATCGAAACGAGTGCCGACCACATCGATATGAGTGCTGGAGTACCAGGTCGCGCCGGTGTGCGCGCCGTAGGGATTGCCGAATGCGATGTGGAGGCCGGGAAACTTCTCGTCCTGCAGAATCTGTCCGATCACCTGCTTCAGTTCGATGTTGGTGCCGATGGCGAACTCGCCCACCAGATCGCTGTTTTCGTCGGTATGGGTGTAGGCCCAGAAATCCTCTTCCAGCACCTTGTTGTCGCTGAAGACCTCGGTGATGCGGTTGTTTTGAATGCGAATGGTCAGCGGGTGGGTGGCGAGATCGGGATACTTCTCGCACAGATAATCGCCGACCACGCCATCGACGACGTAGATGCCGTTCACTTCGCCGGGAGTGGTGAACATCTCGCCGCCCGGCAGATTGCCCCACTTGTCCGGGCTGATGATGCCGCTGGTCTTGAGCCAGCGGTAACTCGAGTTCAGTGCGGCGCCGAAATCGCTGCCCGCGGGATTCGTGGCGCTGATCTCCTTGGCGGGGCTGACGATCTCCATAACTTTCCTGCTGAGCGCATCCACACGGTCGAAATCGGCGCGCATGCCTTCCAGCATGATCTGGTGATTGATGTTGACCATGTGGGCGTGGCGCATCTTGCGCCGGTTCACGATGTCGGTCATCTGCATGCGCGAGTTCAGTTCGTTGGGCTGCACGCGAACGGCGAAGATGCTGACCTGGCTGGTTTCCATGTCGTCGGCGATCTCGGCGCGGCAGGTCGGTCAGCGGGCGCGGCGCGAGGTCTTCCAGCACCAACGCCTTGAACGGCGAACCCAGACTCTCAACAGCTCGCGCGCGATGCTGGCGGCGATCTCACGGCAGGCGTTGTCGGTGATGAGCGTGACCTTCTCCTCGGGCTGGATGCGCAGGCAGGTGTTCACCGCATTGTGGGCGCCGGGCGACAGTTCGGGGTCGAACGTAGTCTTGGTGAGATCGGTCAGAACTGGTTGTGTCAAGAACGTTCCCTTTCTAAGTGTGATGCGCTTTCAGTGCGCCGCGGCCTGCTCGAACACGCCGACGTCGCGTCTCGGCGACCATGTAGTCGACCACCTTCTTCAGATCGTCGGTTTCGTCGAAGACCTTCAACTGGCGGTCGGCGCCGGTGCCCATCTTCGAGCATCTGGTGGATGTAATCGATCTCGTCGCGGCGGCCCAGTTCGTCCACCACGTCGTCAATCAGGTCGAGGATATTCGCAGCATCAGCTCGCGCACCGGGACTTCTTCCTGCTTTGCCGAAGTCGATCAGCTTGCCGTCGAGGCCGTAGCGCGCAGGCGCGGAACTTGTTCTCCATGATGAGCGCGCGGCCGTAAATGCCGGTAGCTCTTGTTGGCGGCGTGCAGCTTGTAGAGCATGGCGACGGTCGCCTGGATGAGCGCCGCGATGGCGATGGTCTCGTCGAGCCGCATGGGAATGTCGCAGACGCGCACTTCCAGCGTGTTGAAGAAGGGATGCGGCCGGATGTCCCACCAGATTTTCTTGCCGTTGTCGATGCAGTTGGTCTTGATGAGCAGGTTGACGAAGGTCTCGTAATCGGCCCAGTTGGCGAAGACGTCGGGAATGCCGGTGCGCGGAAAGCGCTCGAAGACCTTGCAGCGATAGGACTTGAAGCCGGTCTCGCATGCCCATCCAGAAGGGCGAATTCGTCGAGAGCGCCAGGATGTGCGGCAGGAAATACCGCATCGAGTTCATGATGTGGATGGCGGTATTGCGGTCTTCGATGCCGACGTGCACGTGCAGGCCGAAGACCAGGTTGGCGCGCGCCGACCATCTGCATGTCTTCGACGACCTGGCGATAGCGCTCGTCGGGATAGATCTCCTGCACCTTCCAGTCGGCAAAGGGATGGGTGCTGGCGGCGGCGAGCAGCAAGCCATTCTCGCCGGCGAGGGTGATCATCTCGCGGCGCAGGGCCTGGATGTCCTCGCGCGCTTCCTTGATGTTGCGGCAGACCTTGGTGCCGACCTCGATGACCGACTGGTGCATCTCGGGCTTGACCGCCTCGTGCGAGCGCCAGCTTGGCCTTGGGCGAGGATCTCCGAGGCGATGTGCGAGCGGAGATCGCGGGTCTCCGGATCGATCGTCTGGTATTCCTCTTCGATCCCGATGCTGAGGCTTGGCCGGTCCATCTGGTTATCCCTTTGCCGCTCGCGACTGCTTTCTTGGGCGCCGCAGCCTTTTTCGGGGCCGTTGCTTTCGCGCTGGCAGCCGCCTCATCGTCGATAGCCGTTCAGAAACGCGCTCCAGCGATACTCCGGAGTCGGCCGGTGTGCTGCTTGGCTTTGCGCACCGCCAGCTCCGCCACGGTGTTCACGATCCAGTCGAAGTTTTCCTGGCCGACCGAGTTGACATCGGCGTCGGGCGCGGGGTTCATGAAGTCGATGGCGTACGGAATGCCGTCTTCGCAGGCAAACTCGACGGTGTTCAGGTCGTAGCCCAGCGCGCGGCAGAGCGTGAGGCAATCGCGCTCCACGCGCTCCAAGCAGCTTGGGATCGGTGGGCGGCGGATTCTTCACGTAGCGCTCGTGGAGCGGCGCCGAGGGATCGTAGTGCATGATGTGCACTTTCTCCTGGCCGACCACGTAGCAGCGGAAATATTCCTTGAACTTGACGCCGCGCTGCAGGGTCATGCAGAGATCGCGGCTCTGGTCGTAGGCGTGGAAGAACTCTTCCGGCGAGTTGACCTTGTACACGTCCTTCCAGCCGCCGCCGTCGAAGGGTTTCAGGAACGCCGGAAAGCCGACGTAGCTGAAGATGCTGTCCCACGGCATGGGGAATTGCAGGTTGCGCATGGAGCGGTCGGTCGTGCCCGGCGGATGCTCTTTGTGCGGCAGCAGCACGGTCTGCGGAATGGCAACGCCCAGCTTGTGGCCCAGCGCGAAGTTGAAGAACTTGTCGTCGGCGCTCCACCAGAAGGGATTGTTGATGACGATCGTGCCCGAGAGGGCCGCGTTCTTCAGATAACCGCGATAGAAGGGAATGTCGTGCGAGATGCGATCGACGATGACGTGGTAGCGGCGACGGCTCCGCCATGCGAACTTCGCCAACGGTGGCGAGTTCCGCCTGAATGTCCGGCTCGCCCATGGAGTTGATCTTGTCGACCAACGCCGGCGGAAAGGTGGTCTCCATGCCGAAAATAATTCCGATCTTCTTCACGACTACTCCTCCGCCGGGGAACACCTATCCCGCCTTCGCCTGCTTGCCATTACTGTTGGAAATCCCCAGGAACCAGCGCTGGGAGCGCTGCGCTCAACCATGTTTTATTCTAAGCGAAAAAACGGAATTTGTAAGCGAGACACCGAGGCGCACCTGGCCCTTTGCCCCCAAGGCCCGAGTGGAGAACCTGCCCGTAGCCTGTCGAAGGGGGCGCCGTCAAGCATCATTCATGTTTTGTCATCCCCGTCCGATCTTAGTAGGTGAAGGACCCGCTTTTCGCATTTTTTCTGCACCCTGTGTCGCTCCGCCCTTTTGAAGAGGAGGCCCGCACCAACTCTAACGGATCAGGAGGCACAAGGAGGCGTTCCCGTTGTAAAATCCAGCAAGAGCCGGTCGCATGGAGAGCTTATGAAGAAGGCCGCCGCTTATACGCTACTTATCCTTCTCGGTCTGGCATTTTCCTTCCCGTCTGTCGCCCATGCCAGCGCGCATTCCGCTCAGCAGAACTCGAAGAAGTACATGAAGCAGCAGAAGAAGGCACAAAAGAAGGCGCAAAAGTCGCAAGCGAAGGCGATGAAAAACTGGAACAAGCAGCACCACACCGGCCAGTGGTAACTTGAGTCCTCAGCCTATCTAGCGAATCCGCGGTGCCCACGTCGAGCGTGGCGCGCAGCCTTGCACAGCGACTGCATCAAATGCAGGTGCGGCTAGACCATTAGCGGCGCTCGCTCGGGACGACAAAAGCCGGCGCTCGAAGAACACTACTCGAAATAGGCTCTTGCCATGGGTCGCCACCACGGCCAATCGTGATAGCTTTGGTCGCCCCAAACGTGCAGCTCATGCCTGATGCCGCGTGCGCGCAGAATCGCGGCGAACTGCTCGTTCTTCTCCCAGCACATGTCCCATTCGCCGGTCGCGAGCACGGTCCGGATGTGGTTGTAGCGCCAACCATCGGTGCAATTCGCAAGGTAATCGGGCGGATTGTTGAAGTAAACGTCCTCGCTGTACCAGCCGTTCAGGAAGTTCTTGATGTCGAACGAACCTCCCATGGTGACGCAGCCCGTGACTTTGTCGGGATGACGGAAAGCAAAGTTAACTGCGTGATAAGCGCCGAAGCTGCAGCCGGTGACGATAGTGCGCGGCGTCCAGTTCTTGTGCCACATCAGCGGCAGCACATCGTTGAGGATGTAATTCTCGAACTGAAGATGGCGTTGCAGGCGCCAATAAGGATGCGCCCGCTTGTTGTACCAGCTTTCGCCGTCGACGCCGTCCACGCAATAGATTTGAAGTTGCCCGGCATTGATGCGGTCGGCGACTGCGGCCACCATCTTATTGTCTTCGTACTCAAAGAAGCGCCCCATCGACGTGGGAAAAACCAGGACCTTGGTGCCGTCGTGGCCGAAGACCAGCATTTCCATGTCGCGCTGCAGGTCCTTCGACCACCAGCGGTGATATTCGCGATTCAAGTTATTTGCGCCTTTCTGTTGCTGCAGAATCGAGGTTTGGTACTCTAAGGAACCATCATTCTACAGAATGAGCACGAATCCGGTTGCGACTGACAACTCGAGCATGCTTCCGGCCGCCGCGGCGCAGCCTGCAGTCGCGTCTGCACAAACATGAGCAGTTTGCCTCCAGGCTCATAGATGACAAGCACGACCTCATCGTCTATATGCCGCCGATATACGACGCGCAGCCGGAGCGCCGCTATCCAGTGCTCTTTATGCAGGACGGACAGAACCTGTTCGACCCGGAGACCTCGTTCATCAAAGGAAACTACTGGCGCATGGGCGAAACCGCCGATGAGCTGATCGTCACAGGGCAAATCGAGCCGCTGGTCATCGTCGGCATCTACAACACCGGAGCGGGCCGCATTGACGAGTACACGCCCAGCGAGGACAACCGGCTGGGCGGCGGACAGGCCGATGCTTACGGCCAGATGCTGGTAGAAGAACTCAAGCCGTTCATCGATCATTCCTATCGCACGCTGTCCGGAGCCGATAACTGCGGCATGGGCGGCTCGTCGCTGGGTGGGCTGGTTTCTCTCTACCTCGGGCTGCGCTACACATGGGTCTTCAGCAAGCTCGCCGTAATGTCTCCTTCGGTGTGGTGGCACAACCGCGCGATTCTGAGAACGGTTGCCCAGATCGCCAGGAAGCCCGACCTTAAGATCTGGCTCGATGTTGGCACGCGCGAGGGCAGACGAGCGTTGCCCGATGTGCGCGCTTTGAAACGGGACCTAATCAAAAAGGGATGGAAGCGCGGCAGAGATCTCGGCTACATGGAAATGCAGGGCGGCGAGCATTCCGAATGGGCCTGGGCACAACGTGTCGCTCCGATGGTGAAGTTCCTTTTTCCGGCACGATAGCCGGGAGTTGCACCGCCTTCGCTTACAATCTTCTCCTGCGGCATAAGGATTGCGTTGTCACATGGCGACGGGCGCGGCAACCGTGACGATGAAGGGCTCGGTCCTCGGCGTCATTCTCCACGATATCTGCGAGGAAATCAGGCTGGAGGAGCTGCGCGAGATCCTGGGCGCGAGGCGGGTTGAGCCCAGTTTCAAGCATGCCACTCCTGAGTACGTGCGTTTTGAAAAGCCGCCGGTGGTGGAGCGGCTCGATCCGATAGTGTTGGGCAGTGGCGAAAGCCTCTGCCCGCAAATCAAGTATTACGACTACGGTGTCGTCAGCGTCATTCTGGAGCTGGGCTTTGAGGCGGATTGGGACGAGCTGGTGAAACTGGCGGCGCGCTGGGTGCCAAGTCCTGAGCTCGAGCGCCAAGCACAGCAAATCGTCCGTGGACGGCTGCAACGTATCGCGCCGGCAATTGTGCGGCCGTACACAGATTGGCTGAGCGAGGACTATTACATCTTCCAGCTGAACAACGCTCCGGGCCAGCTGCGGGGCGCCGATCTACTGACGCAGTGCGGTCCGGAGATTGCCCAGATGCTGCGCGGCGAGCTCACGCCGCTGGCGCAGGCCGAGATTCAGGAAGTTCTTCAGGCCGGCCTTTCGTATTACCCCAATGATCTGGTGGTGGTCGGATGGAATGCCGCGCTGGTGTACGACGGACCTTCCGGAGCCGAGACTTCGGTACAAATTCTGGAATATGCCAACTCGCAGTTGCTGGAGTTTCGCCACTACGACGAGCTGCTGACGCGCGAACTGGCTGGCGTCTATCGCTCACTCAAGCATCGCGCTGGTTTCTGGAGGCGCTGGCGGATGCGCAGTGAGGCTTCACGACTGAACACAGTGACCGTGGAGGTTACGGAGTTGGTCGAGCGCGCCGATACCGCCATCAAGTTCGTCAGCGACATGTTTTCCGCGCGCCTGTACCGGTTGGCGGCCGCCAAGGTCGGCGTTCCCGAATACAAGAATCTGGTAAACGAGAAGCTGCATATTGCTGATAGCCTATATCGGACGTTGATAGATGAGTTCGACAAAGGCCGCGGCTTCGCGTTGGAGCTGATGGTAGTGATCATCCTGTTGATCGAACTGGTATATCTGTTTCGCGGAAAATACTGAAGACTGCACACCACAGAGACACGGGGATTGAGAGGTCTTCACTGGATGGTTATCCTCCTGGGGTCCAAGGGAGGTATTGGGGGATATTGATTTTCTCTGTACCTCTGTGTCTCTGTGGTTTATTTCTTCGGCGGGAGTAAGACCAATTCTCCCTGTTACAATCAATTTCAGGCCGTCTGTCTTCGCCTTTCTCACCCATGAAGTGTCCGTTCTGTGGCTTTGAAAACGACAAGGTTGTCGATTCGCGCGAGAGCAAGGAAGGCGAGTCCATTCGCCGACGCCGCGAATGTCTGAAGTGCGAGAAGCGCTTTACCACTTACGAGCGGATCGACGAAATTCCATACATGGTGGTGAAAAAGGACGGCCGGCGCGAGAAATTCGAGCGGCAGAAGGTACTGGCCGGACTGCTGCGCGCGTGCGAGAAGCGGCCCGTCTCCATGGGCAAGCTGGAGCAGATCGTCAACGATGCCGAAAGCTTCGTAATTGACTCGCCCGAGCGCGAGCGCAAGACCAGCGAGATCGGCGAGTTGATCATGAACCGCTTGAAGCGTATCGACAAAGTCGCTTATGTCCGCTTTGCCTCAGTTTATCTCGACTTCAAAGATGTTCGTGAGTTCATGTCCGAGCTGAAAGAATTGCTCGACACCAAGGAAGGCATCCCCGCCAAAGCCAAGTCCGGAGATTGATTCCGGCAGTCAGACGAGAAGGAATGGCATATACCGTAACCCTAATTCCCGGCGATGGAATCGGGCCTGAGGTCGTGAACGCAACCGTCCGTATTCTGGAGGCCACCGGCATCAAATTTGATTGGGAAACCTACGCCGCCGGCGCCGAAGCCTACGAGAAATACCACGAATACATTCCCAAAGAACTGACGGAGTCCATCGAGCGCACGCACATTGGCCTGAAGGGGCCGGTAACGACACCCATCGGGGGCGGGTTCTCCAGCATCAATGTTGCGTTGCGCAGGCAGTTTGAGCTGTTCGCCAACTTCCGGCCCATCCGCAATCTTCCGGCGGTGGCCACGCGTTACCCCGGCGTGGACCTCATCGTCATTAGGGAAAACACCGAGGGCCTCTACTCCGGTATCGAGCACGAGGTCGTTCCCGGCGTAGTTGAGAGCCTGAAGATTATCACTGAGAAAGCCTCGACGCGCATTGCCAGGTTTGCGTTCGAGTATGCACGACGTGTGCACCGCAAGAAGATCCACGCTATTCACAAAGCCAACATCATGAAGCTGTCGGACGGGCTGTTTATCCGCTGCTCGCGCAACATTTCGAAGGAGTATCCCGAGATTACCTATGGCGAACACATCGTGGACAACACCTGCATGCAACTGGTGATGAACCCATATCAGTATGACATTCTGCTGCTAGAGAATCTCTATGGCGACATAGTCTCCGATTTGTGCGCGGCGTTCGTCGGAGGGCTGGGCCTGGTGCCCGGCGCGAACTTCGGACACGAATGTGCCATCTTCGAGGCCGTGCATGGCTCCGCGCCCGACATCGCAGGTAAAGACATCGCCAATCCGACGGCAGTGCTGCGCTCAGGCATCCTTATGCTTCGCCACCTCGGCGAGGAAAACGCGGCCAACCATATCCGCGCGGCGATTGAGAAGGTTTACACGGAAAAGAAACATCTCACGTGCGACGTTGGCGGTACGGCCGGCACCAGCGAGTTTGCCGACGCCATGATCGAGGCGTTGCACACCCTTCCGCCACCGAAGCAGGAATTACAGGAAGTGGAGTTGTAGAAAACGTTCGCCGCCCGTTTGTTACAATAACGCGACGGGCGCGGAGGATCTGGCGCTCGCCGTTGATTTGGACCGCAACACTGCTGAACTTTTTGTGAATCATTGCCCCGCAAGCGTTGGGCCCAACTTTGACAGGAGCTTGTTCTGACCTCGCGAGCCATTCCCTATAACCCGGCTTATCACCGCTTCGCTGTTTTTATTGCCTGGGCCACATTTCTGTTGATCGTTGCCGGCGCGCTTGTTACAAGTAACGATGCCGGTATGTCAGTCCCCGACTGGCCGACGTTCTTTCGGTTCCATCTATAAACTTCCGCCGATGGTGGGCGGGATCAAGTATGAGCACACCCACCGCATGATCGCCGAATTCATCGGCCTGCTCATCATCGTCATGGCGGCGTGGACGCAGCGAATCGAACAGCGCAAGTGGATGCGCGTGCTAGGCTGGGTCGCGCTGGCTGCCGTGGTGGGCCAGGGAATTCTCGGCGGCATCACCGTACTGAATTTCCTGCCGTGGTCGGCTTCCACAGCGCACGCCACGCTGGGGCAAATGATCTTTTGTGTAGCAGTCGCGATGGCGCTGTTCACCAGCCGCGAGTGGCTGCAGGATTCCCAGCTCATCGCCGAACGCGATCTGGCCCCCAGCACACAGACCCTCGCGACACTGGCTGCATGTTGCGTCTGGCTGCAATTAATTCTGGGCGCCGCCTTTCGCCACTCGGGCATGAAGCTTCTGCCGCATCTGATTGGTGCTTGTGTGGTCACGGCCATGCTCTGCTGGACAATCGTGCGCGTACTGACGCGGTATGGTGTAGTTGAACACCTTCGCAAACCGGCGCAGCTCTTGTTGGTGCTGCTCATGTTCCAACTCGGCCTGGGCTTCGCCGCGTATCTTACCCGCCTCGCCTATGGCCATAACGCGGTGCAGCCATGGCAGATTATGGTGGTCAGCACGGTAGCGCACGTGGCTTGCGGCGCTCTGGTGCTGGCGGTAAGTGTGGTGCTCGCTATACAATCGCGCCGCATGATTAACGTTCACCTCGCAGAAGCCGCGGTGGGTACCGTGCCCCATAAGGCCATTACCGCATGAGCACCGCCAGCCAGCCGCTTGCACTCCCGCGCGTAGGTTTCGCTGCCTTTGCCCGCGATTATTCCGTGCTCATCAAGGTGCGCGTCACCACGCTGATTGTGATGACGGCCTGGGCAGGCGCTTATTTCGCAGCTGCCAAGTCCGGCGTCACTTCCCTCTCCTGGACGCTGCTTCATGCACTGATCGGCATTGGGCTGGTAAGCGGAGGCACGGCCGCGATCAACGAAGTTCTGGAGCGCGACGTTGATGCTCTGATGCGCCGCACCGCCCAGCGTCCGCTGGTCACCGGCAGCATGAGCTTGCTGCATGCCTCGATCATCGCCTTCGGGATGACCATCGGCGGCGTGGTGTACCTCGGAATCTTGACCAACTGGCTCACGGCGGCGCTGGCGGCGCTCACTTCCTTCAGCTATCTCGTGGTGTACACACCGATGAAGCGCGTGCATCCGATTTGCACGTTCCTCGGCGCGTTTCCGGGCGCGATGCCTCCGGTGCTCGGTTGGACGGCGATTCGCGGCCGTCTCGATCCCGAAGCCCTCGTGCTGTTCGCCATCCTGTTCTTCTGGCAGTTCCCGCACTTCCATTCCATCGCGTGGCTCTATCGCGAAGATTACGAGAACGCCCGCATCCGTATGTTGCCGGTCGTCGAGAGGGACGGCCGTTCCACGGCATTCGCCATCATGATGTACGCCATCGCTCTGGTGCCCGTTTCACTCGCGCCCGCGTTGATCGGAATGTCGGGGTGGACCTATTTTGCGGGCGCGCTGGTGCTCGGACTGGGATTCCTATGGTTCAGTCTCCGCATGTGGACGATGAAGCTCACGCCCGCCGTTCCGGAGTCGAAGGTGCGTGCGCGCCACGTGCTGCAAGCCTCGGTCATCTACCTTCCTCTGCTGTTTGCCCTGATGATGCTTAATCGCGCGTAGACTGCGAGTCCTCGCGCCAAGTGACTGCTTTGCTGAACAGCCGCCGTTCGACCCGGCTCTTCCCGGCGTATAGAATTAAGAGAGACGCTACAAATGGCAACTGCTGAAACCATCAACCAGCCCTTACTGGTGAACTCTGGCGATACAGCGACGGCAGTCATTCAACTCCAGGATCTGCGCCATCAATACGGCGACCGCGTCGCATTGAACGGAGTTTCGTTGGACGTTCGTCCCGCCGAGATCTTCGGCCTGCTTGGGCCAAACGGCAGTGGCAAGACCACGACCTTCCGCATTCTCTCTACACTGATGCTTCCCACCGATGGCCGAGCGGTCATTATGGGCTACGACATCGCGCGCGAACCCGCATCGGTGCGGCGCAACATCGGCGTGGTTTTTCAGGCGCAAAGCATCGATATCAAGCTGTCGGCAGAAGAGAACCTGATGCTGGTCGGCCACATTTACGGCTTGCGTGGCGCGATGCTGAAAAAGCGCGTCGCCGAGATGCTCAACCGCGTTGGTCTTTCCGACCGTGCCAAAGAGAAGGCAGAAACGTTCTCCGGCGGCATGCAACGGCGGCTTGAATTGGCGAAGGGACTCCTGCATCATCCATCGGTGTTGCTGCTTGATGAGCCGACTACCGGGCTCGATCCCGGTGCGCGCCGTGACCTCTGGCAGTACCTGCAGATTCTCCGCGACGAAGAGCGCGTGACTGTGCTCATCACAACGCACTTAATGGAAGAAGCCGAGCGTTGCGACCGGCTGGCGATTTACGCCAACGGCAACGTTGTTGCGTTGGGCACGCCCACCGAACTTAAGAGCGAGATTGGCGGCGATGTCATTCTGCTGGAGTCGGAACATCCCGAGACACTCGCGCAAGGAATTGAACGGCGCTTCGGTCTGTCCTCGACGGTGATTGACAATCATGTGCGGCTGGAAATCGAGAACGGGCACCGCTTCGTTACCGACGTGGTGGAGGCATTCCCCGGCGACATCCAGGGTGTCTCTGTTCATAAGCCGAGCCTGGAAGATGTCTTCATTCGCCGCACTGGGCACCGGTTTTGGACGGAGGAGAGTGACGAGAAAGAATAGTTCTCACGACAGAGGCGCCGAGGCACAGAGAAAGCTAAGAAAGGGTTTGAGCGGGTTAATCTGGATATCCCTAGTGATCGGCTTCCCCCGTCAGTTTTGCAGCCTGTTCCCGAGCGCGAATGGCATCAGCCGTTCGTCCTTGTAGTTGATATAACTTCGCCAAGCGCCGCCAGGGATCAGGTACTTCGGGGGACGCAAGCCTTGCGCCTTCCTCCTGATAAAGAGTTGCCTTCTTGAGGTCCCCGAGCTCAATCCAAGCGGCAGCTCGACCCTCTGCCACCGTCGAGTCAAAGAAACCAGTGTCCTCGGGACTAATCCCTTTGGGGGCGTTTCGTGCCGCCTCATCGAAAGTTCTCAGGGCCTCGTCGGGCTGGTGAATATCCACATAAAAATATCCCAAATCAAGCAGCGTCAGGTATGGCCTCAGCGAGAGTTGGGCTTCGTGTTTCATGGCAGCGACGGCGGCGGGGAATCGTCCCCGCTTGCGGTACGACCTGGCCAGCGCACCCCATGCATCCTCAGTTGGATCGAGAGCGACGGCCCGTAGGTATTCCTGTTCGGATTCGTCAAGCTTACCCATCGCGAAAAGAAGATTAGCGCGGTTCCAGTGCAGAAAAGAGCTGTCGGGAAAGATGGAAAGCGCATTGCCGTTCGCCGTGAGGGCTTCAGAATTGCGGCCAAGCGCCCCGAGAACGCCGGCCGCATTCGCCCAGGCGTTAAAGGCTTCAGCACGTCCGCCTCCAGGCAACTGTATAGGTAAGGGTGCTGCCTTACAGTCCACCGCAAGGCGTTGCAGCAGGCCCTCAGTTTCCGGCGTACGGCGGACGAAGACGGCCGAGACCTCGTCGAGATAAACCGGCTGCCACACTTTGCTCTCGCAAAAATCTCGCAGCCTGACAAAGGAAATTCCGTCGTGCCGCGCGAGCGGAAGAATGACAGTATTGATATCGTAACGACCCACTTCCTCCTGCCAGAGGGAGGAATCCGGCGGGCTTGCCAGCAACTGGCCGTTGCGCCGCATTCGGGCCACCCCAAAGGGGATGGCTCTGCCGTCAATGTAATCACGGCGCTCAGGGCCAAGCTTCCAGGTGAGGTAGCCGCCCTCACCGTACGCGTTAAATATCTCTCCCGGAAGCTTCTCGCGCACAATAAATTCGGCGGCGCGTTTCGGGAACCACCACCCTAATCCTGCGCCGAAGGAACTTTCCTCGGTGCCGCAAAAATAATGACGGTTGGTTATCAGATCGACCGACCGCAGCAAAGCGAGAGCCGCGAATAACAAAACCGCAGTGCTGGCGACGAAACGGACCGTGCGTACCGGCTGGATTCTGGAGGCCCAGCCAGCAATCGCCGCCGATAGCACGGAGCCTCCCACTACAACCACAACACATGAAAATACCCCGCCCATCCGGAGATACCGTACTGCCGGCCAGGTCGCCCCCAACAGCAGGATTGCGGCTCCCGGTTGGGCCCGCAGCAAAGCAACCATGGCGGCGATCACGGCGATAGCCAGCAGCAGATAAATCACGCCACTGGTCTGTCGCAATGAAAAGGAACCGCTGATTGCATCCCAGGTCAAGCGTATGCTGTGCCACTCTCCAATCCAGAAGCGCTGTTGAGCGTTGGCTCGGCCTTCGCGGATCAACCCCCGGTAGATCCCCCAGCCCCAGGGATTCGCCAGCGTGGCCATCGCCGTCAAGAACAGCCATCCTGAGGCGTTGCGGAGGCGTTGCAAAGCAGCCCGTCGCCGTGCTTGGCCAGTGATTGTCTCCAACAATTCGAGACCCGCGTATGCCAGCACCAAGGCGAGACCAGCGAGAAAGCCGGGGTGAAGATTGACCCATACCACCATCAGCACCGGCAACAGCCATAAGCGAGCGCGGCCGTTTTGATAGTTCTCCCACAACAGGGAGAGAAACGCCGCAAACAGTACCATCGTGAACATGTCGGCTCGCGGAGCAGTGCGGTAAGCAATCAGAGGCACAGCGAGGATTGCGATGCCGGCGCTGACAGCAGAGCCTCGTCGAAGCAGCAGCGCAACCGTGCCACAGCAGGCCGCGGCCCCGATCCATGAAATGAGGGCAAAGCCGCCGACCAGGTAAGCGGCATAGAACAGCAGTTCCGCGCCGATGGGGTAAATCCAAGGTTCACCCTGCGCGGTATAGGAGAGAACATCAACCGAAGGAATTTGGCGATGCTGGACGATCCAGCGTCCCGTCGCCATCTGCCATCCAAGATCGAAATCCGAAACTGTTCGCAGCCCCGCGAGAAAAGCATAGGCCAGCGCCAGGAAGGCAAGCAGCAGGAAGAGGCGACGCATTAGAGTAGAATCGCCTGCGGCTGACGAACCTTTCCCGGCTAAGCTCGCGACTGCGACGGACGAAGTCATGCCCTGGGACAGAATTACCGAAGCATACCACTTGCAGACAGTGCTTCATTTCAGGCCAGGCAACCGAGGCTCCCAGAAGTGTTCCACTGATTCTCCTGTAGAATTGTGAGTGTCGTGGGAACCGCGCGACACGATACAGAAATTCGAACAACAAGCCATTAGCTAATGAGTACCCGCACCATTGCCCTGGCACACGACATCGAACCGGCTTCTGCCGGCATACTCCTGCCATCGTTCTCGTTGTGGTGGCGCGAGATTGTGCGCTTCTACCGGCAGCGCGCGCGCGTCGTCGGAGTTATCGCCTCGCCACTGCTCTTCTGGATCGTCATCGGTTCGGGCTTCGGCAGCTCGTTTCGTTCCAACGGTGTGGCGGGAGGGCAGCATTACCTCGACTTCTTCTTTCCTGGCGCGCTCACCATGATCGTGCTCTTCACCGCCATTTTCACCATGATGTCGGTGATTGAAGATCGCAAGGAAGGCTTCCTGCTCTCTGTGCTGGTTGCGCCCGTGAGCCGCTCGGTCATCGTGCTGGGCAAGGTGCTCGGAGGCGCGACGCTGGCCACGCTGCAAGGCCTCATCTTCCTCGTCTTCGCCCCCGCACTGGGCATTCACTTCACGCTCGCCAGTTTCGGCCTGACCGTGCTGACAATCTTTCTGGTAGCGTTTTCGCTGACGGCCCTGGGCTTCATCATCGCCTGGCCGATGGATTCCACGCAGGCTTTCCACGCCATCATCAACCTGTTCCTGATTCCGCTGTGGTTGCTGTCAGGATCGTTGTTCCCGCTCGCGGGAGCCTCGATGTGGATTCGCGCCGTGATGCGCATCAATCCACTAACCTATGGCACCGAAGCTTTGCGCTCGCTGTTGTTTCCCGGATCGGCTTCCACCGACCTGCCGCTGAGCGTCAACTTTGCGGTGCTGGGGCTGTTCACGCTGGTAATGTTCGCATTGTCGTTCCTCGTGGCCAACCGTCGCTCCACGAAGCCCGCAGCTTGATGCAGTTGAGCCCCCACTTCTTCCCGGCGCTGAATGCTTTTCTTAATGGCGCCAGCGCCGTCTTGATCGGCTTCGGTCTGTATTTCATCCGTAGCGGGCGCCGCCAGGCACACAAGCGAATGATGCTGTCTGCGTTTGTGACTTCGTGCGCCTTCCTGACTTCCTACCTGTACTACCACCTTGTGTTGCGTGCGGGCATTACGCGCTTCCAAGGTCATGGCATTGTGCGGCCAATTTACTTCACTATCTTGATCTCGCACACCATTCTCGCCATCGTGGTGGTGCCGTTCATCCTGGTTACGCTGGCCCGTGCGCTAAAGGGCAGGTTCCAGCGCCACAAAGCCATCGCTCCCTACACTTTCGCCATCTGGATGTATGTGTCGGTGACCGGCGTGGTGATCTATCTGATGCTATACAAGCTCTAGCTATCTCACCTGAATCACTGCCAATCCATTCACCGGCAACTGCAAAATGTAGCTTCCGTCGGTTAGCTCGTCGTAGGCAGGATCGGGCAGTCGGGAGTTTTCCCGCAGGTCGTGAATCTGGTCCTCTCGCGGATAGCGAGGGTTGCCCATCTTCTCGTAGAGTCCCAGCGTGTTGCCATGCTCTTCATCCACGCGGCTGATGGCAAGTCGCGCGTCGGGCTTGACCCCTTTGAACTCGAGCTTCATGGTCTTGGGAGTACCAACTGATCCCGGATCGACAATGTTCCACACGGCCACCGTCAGGTAGCCTTCGCCCGTCTTAGTAACCAGCACGTTTGGCTCGCTGTTCTCCAGGCGCTGATCGCCAAGCCGATGCAGCACCTGAAAGGCATAAAACGATGGCTTGGGAATGCCCCCCGCGGCGATGAGCCCGAAGCCACCATAAAACGGCTGCTTCACGATGCCCTGCTCTTCGAAAACGTCGGAGAAGGTCCAGTACGACATCATCTGCGCCAGGCCATCACACTGGCTGATGGTGGCGGCCAGCCACGGCGCCATGTAGATGGAGTCGGTGACGGCAACGTCGTTGTCGTAGGCCGCGTTGAACTGGCTAATGATGAGAGGCAGCTCAGGACGCGGCGACGCTTTGATCTGTCCGTTCAGCATCTTGACGGCGCGGCAGACCATTTGGTCACGCGGGATCTTTTCGTCGCTATGAAAAACGTCGCTCGCTCTGTCGTTGCCATAAATGTGGCTGGAGACAAAGTCGAGGGGAATGTTCTTCTGTACCGCGTGCTGAATCATTGCCGGCATCCACGCCGCCTGTGCAGTCGCAGGTCCGCCAACGCGTAGCCGCGGGCTGACCGCCTTGATGTCACGCGCGGTATGGTCATACAACTCGAAATACGATTCCTGCTTGGGTGTGCCTGTCCAGAAGCCGAGATTGGGCTCGTTCCAGACTTCGAAGTACCAGCTGGCGACCTCGTCAAGTCCGTAGCGATCCACGAGATGCCTGATGAATTCGGTAACGAGGCCGTCCCACTTTGTGTAGTCCTTCGGGGGAGCGACATTCGGGTGATACCAGAATGATTGCACGTCCGGGCGAGCAGCCAGCTTGTAAGGCATGAAGCTCAGCTCGACGTATGGCTTCACGTAGCTGGCCAGCAGTCCGTCGTAAATCTGATCAACATACGAAAAGTTGTAAACCGGCTTACCCTGCTTGTCTTCGTCGTAGACCCCAACGTCATCATCCAGGATGGCGTGAAAGCGAACATACTGGAAACTGGTTATAGGGCGGACAGCCCGCAAATCGGAACGATACTCGGCACGCAAGCTAAGCACGGCGCGACCCGAGCCAAACATTTGCTCCCAATAATGCGGGAACGGATGCGATGGTGCACTCGCATCAATGGTTATGGTTGCCACGGGCGCGTTTTGGGGTGGAGTGCTCTGCGCCGCTTGGCTTGGCGGCGCCACCTGACTATGCGCTAACAGCGCGGTGAAAAGAACGGCAATCGACAAACAAATACCCTGAGATCGAATAACCATCGGCTCTCCGTACGTCGCTGGGGGACGACTCGCGTCCCTGTTGTGATTATTGCTGAGGGTTTGCGCGGGAGCAATGGCGGGAGTGGTGCCCTGGGCAGCCACGATGGGTTGGGAACCGGTTGAATCAGTCTGCGCGAAGACAACGCCGGATGCGGCGGGAGCGGATTTCGCTCATCTCGAAGAAGCCGTCCAGCAACGACGGCTTCCTCATAGGCGCCGTGCGTTCAACGCAGTTTCTTGCGCACAAAACCGAAAATCGCAGCCACTCCCGACCCCAGCAGAAGCAGTGAACTCGGCTCCGGCACTGTACCGCCCCCAAATTGCAAACCAAGCTGGAGATCGAGCCCTGGACTGGTCGTCAGGCCTTCCATATTCAACCAGACATCGGTGCCGTCAAAAGTTACGTCGCTCAGAGTGAATCCAGGTACGTCCGAATAGAGAAGAGTCACTCCGGTAATCGGAGTGCCGCCTGAATTTACTACCAATCCATATCCGTTAAAGTCGGCCGCCGTAAAGTTGATGTTGCCCCCGGAAACATTCGTTAGGTCGATCTCGGAAGGGTACACGGTGTAGTTGTGCTGCCCAAAAGAATTGACCGTGAACCCCGCGCTGGTCACCGTTCCAGTGCCCAACACCTCGTAGATATCGTTGATCTCGGGGTAGAGATAGTTGACGGTAACGTTGGCATTGTTCAGATCGGCTAAGGCGGACCCGGAGGCCAACGTCACCAGTAACAACAGGCTGAGTGTCAAAGTAATACGCTTCACGAGATGGATCCTCCCGCGATCCAGAGGGGCCCATAGTGTCGTGCGGAAGCGGACTTCCCAAAAGCAACCCGATTTGGTCGGATGGAGCGCCTCAGCATCGAAACAGGGCCCAAATGTTACACCCTATCTGCCGGAATGCAAGTGAAATCGGGAAGAATCTAAATTAATCCGTAGCCCGCCAGGAATCTCTTCGCCACGGCGCCTGCGTCCTTCTTCTCGCCGTCCACGGCGTAGTTCATCTTTCGCATGTCATCAGCGGTGATCCCCCCACCTAATCGCTCGAAGGCAGCCCTTGCCGCTGGGCACTCCCGGAAGAGCTGTGGCCGCACGATGGGCACGGCATCGTACGGCGGAAAGTAATGCTTGTCATCCTCCAGCACCACCAGCCCTAGTGCCGCAATGAGGCCGTCCGTATTGTTGCCGGCAACCACATCCACCGACCTGTTCTCCAGCGCGCGATAGAGTAGGCCCAGGTCCATTACGCGCGGCGCTTCGGCGAACTTCAATCCATACGTGCTGACCAGGCCCTTGTAGCCATCCTGCCGCTCAAGGAATTCGTATCCCACGCCCAGCCGCATCTGCGGCGCAAACCTCGACAGCTGTGACAGCGTACTCACGCCGAGGCGGCGCGCGTCGTCACCCCGCATCACCATCGCAAAGCTGTTGTTGAAGCCCAGCGGCGGCATCACGTCGAGTCCGAACTTGCTGCGATATTCGCTCTTCACCTGCTCGTAGACGGCCTGCGAATCGCCCGAAGGCCTTTGTTTCAGGATGGCCGCCAGCGCCGTGCCGGTGTATTCGACGTACGCGTCAATGCGTCCGGCCAGCAGCGCCTGCTGGCAGATGTACGTACCCGCAAGGTAGAAGCGTCCCTCGACGGGCATGTGGCAAACGCTGCCGAGGTACTGCTGTAGCAGTTCGCCGAGCACGAGCTGTTCGGTAAAGTTCTTCGAGCCGACGGTGAGTTCACGTGTGCGATTTGCGCACGCGGCGCAAAACAGCACCAGCCCGGACAGAAAGCCGCGGCGATCCATATCAGTGGATCCTGCGCCCCAGCAGCTTCTCGACTCCGCTCAGCCCCAGATCGGCAACGAGCGCCATTAAGGCGGCAGGGATCGCGCCGGCCAGGATCACGCCGTTGTCCACCATGGCAATGCCCCGGAAGATGAACTCGCCAAGCCCGCCAGCGCCGATGGCAGCTGCAATCGTCGCAACTCCGATGGTGATCACCGCAGCCACTCGGATTCCGGAGAGCAGCACCGGCATTGCGAGCGGCAGCTCAACGTGCCAGAGAAGCTGTCCTGAGGTTAGGCCCATGGCAACTGCCGCTTCGCGGACCGGCGCGCTGATGCCCGCGATGCCAACGTAAGTATTCCGGACGATGGGAAGCAGCGCGTAGAGCGCCAGCGCGACGATGGCCAATCTGCTGGCACTGCGCACCCAACCAGGGCAGCGGCAGCAGCAACCCGAAGAGCGCGAGGCTGGGGATGGTCTGGATGATATTCGTGCTGCCCAATACGAGGGCCTTCCATCTCGGCCTGCGGGTCAGAAGTATCCCCAGGGGAACGCCGACGGCAATTGCCAGCAACATCGAGATCCCCACCAGCCACAGGTGTTCCCCGGTCAGGGTCGCGACTTCGCGCTTGTGCGTGAGCAGAAAATTCAAGCTCGGAAATCCTTTAATGTTGAAACATCTTTGCCCCGCCCGGAATACGTCCACATACGCCTTTGCCGACTCGTCCGCGGCGCCCAGGAACTCTTCACTGCTATACACGCCGCGCAACCTGCCCTCTTCCATCAGTCCGATGCGACTCCCCAGCAGCAAAGCTTCGCCGACATCGTGGGTCACGAAGACGATGGTCTTCGCCAGCCTCTCCTGCAGCTTCTTGAATTCCATCTGCAGCTCAGCGCGTGTAATGGGATCGAGCGCGCCAAACGGTTCATCCATGAGCAGAATGGGGGGCTCGGCCGCGAGGGCCCGGGCTAGACCGACGCGCTGCCGCTGCCCCCCGGAAAGCTGATGCGGATAACGATTCGCGAACTCCTTCGCCGGTAACCCCACCAACGCCAGCACTTCATCCACACGCGTGGCGATTTTTCGCGGCTCCCATTGCTCCAGCTTGGGAACCAGCGCCACGTTCTCGCGCACTGAGTAATGCGGGAACAAGCCGACATCCTGGATGGCGTATCCGATCCGCCTGCGTAGCTGGATGACATTCCACTGTGTCACCGAAATTCCGCCCACGCGGACTTCGCCTGTCGTCGGCGTGTACAGGCGATTGATCATCTTGAGGCAGGTGGTCTTGCCGGAACCGCTGCGGCCCAGCAGCATCAGGGTTTCGCCGGAGCGGACGGACAGGTTCACGCCCGACAGTAAGGTTTTGTCGTCCGAGACGCGAAAGCTTACGTTCGCGAATTCAATTGCGCTGCTCGATCCCTCGTTCATGGCTCGTTGCGCCTGGCGTCGCTCCAGCCTACCAGAAGTGCTTACCCGATGACCGCAAGCAGCGCACAAACACAAATGCCGGGGCCAGTCTTCGTAGGACCAGCCCCGGCAATATCTTCTCGCAGGCTAGCGAACAGTAAGCGCTAGTAGCGTCCCCAACCGCCTCCGCCGCCCCCACCGCCGCCCGAACGGCCTCGGCCTCCGCCGCCCCCACCGCGCCCGCCGTAGCCACCGCGTCCGCCGCCACCGCCGCCTTCGCGGCGAGGCCGGTCCGCCTTCGGACGGGCTTCGTTCACCGTCAGGTTCCGGCCACCCAGGTTGGTGCCGTTCAAGGCTTCCATCGCCTTGAGCGCCGATTCGTCATCGGTCATCTCGACGAACGCAAAACCCCGTGGCTGTCCGGTGTCGCGGTCGGTGATGATGCTGACCTTATCGACTGCGCCGTAGGCTTCGAACAATCCGCGCACCTGATCTTCAGTCGCATCGAATGTTAGGTTCCCAACATAAATGTTTTTCATGCTTCCTCACTTTCAAGTGGGGCCGCTCAGCGAACCAACATCGAGTCGCGCACGGCCTGGGTTGGGTGATTTACGACTAAAGACTCAACGAACTGCGCACACGTAAACAAAGAGGGCAGCAATTCTGCCGCCCTCCTCTATCGTCACTGGATTACAGGACCTGAACGTTTTCAGCCTGCCATCCCTTGGCGCCGCGCTTCACTTCGAAGCTAACTGCCTGGCCTTCCTGCAGCGAACGGAAACCGTTCGACTGGATGGCTGAGAAATGAACGAATACGTCCTCGCCATTCTGCCGGGAGATGAAGCCAAAACCCTTGGCATCGTTAAACCACTTTACTGTTCCTTGTTCCATTTGTTTCTTTCACTATCCTTGTTGTTGATGTTGCGCTGGAAGATCGGAAGGTTACAGGCAGAAATCGCTCGACATAAAGGAGGGATGGCTGCTAGACGCGCCGTTCGTACATACGCACTACCAGTATACATCAATTACCCTTTTTTAGCCGCTTTCGACATCCTCTTATTTGAAGAAAGCCTCTTAACTGATGCCGTTCATCTCTCTTACGCGAGGCGTAGGATGACTGGAAGAGGTGGCAAGGTTGCCAATTATCCGCTCTCTGCCCTTTGGGCGCCGCGCTTCAGACCGATGACAACGCGGTCCATCAACCTGACTGCTGTGGAGAATGTATGAATCTACCCGACGCCCCAATTGCCCTTCGGCCTCGGTCGACGGTTTCAAGAACTACATCGCCGGACACTAAGCTCGGGCATTTGGCGGCAGGAAAACTGTTCGCGCCCGCCGGGTGCGCGAACGCCAAGGAATTACGCCAAATCGAAAAGCAGGAATTCAGCCTGACCGTTGCCGCCTGAGCCGGTCAGTTGCAGCCTGGATTCTCCGCTGATGGCTGCGCCGTCGCCCTTCGTCAGTTTGGTGCCGTTGACGTCAAGCTCGCCGCGCACCAGTTGCACCCAGGCGTGGCGTCCGCGTTGCAGCGGAAGCTCCAGCGACTTGCCACTGTCGAGCAGCGAAGCGTACACGCTGGCATCCTGATTGATGGTCGTCGAACCTTCCCGGCCGTCGTGCGATGCAATCAGTCGCAACTGATTCTGCTTCTCCTCAGCCGTGAACGTTCGATCTTCGTAGCTGGGCTTCAACCCTTCCGCCTCGGGTAGCAGCCAAATCTGCAGCAAGTGCACCGGCGCCTTGGATTGATTGACCTCGCTGTGCATCACGCCAGTCCCCGCCGACATGCGTTGCACATCGTTCGTCTTGATGGTGGCGCCGCGCCCCATGCTGTCGCGATGGTTCAACTCACCTTCGATAATGTAGGTGAGGATCTCCATGTCGCGGTGGGGGTGCATTCCGAAGCCCTTGCCTGCGCTCACCCGGTCTTCGTTGATGACCCGCAGATCGCGAAAACCCATGTGCTTCGGATCGTAGTAATCCGAGAATGAGAAAGTGTAATAAGTGTCCAGCCAACCGTGGTTGGCGTGACCGCGCTCGTCTGATGGCCTGATGGTGATCATCTTGTCCTCCTGAATATTAATGGATAAGATGCTTTAACATTAAAGAAAGATTCATCCGACCGACGAGCACGGCCGACCTCCTCTACATTGCCTGCCTGCCCAGCTTCCGGCAAATCTCCCCGAGTCGCGCCTGTTCCTCCGGACTCAGGACTTGCAGGAACTCCGTAATGGCTGCGGCGTGCCGTGGGAAGATTTGCCGTATCAATGACTTCCCTTTAGGCGTCAGCACCAGGACCTGCACCCGTTTGTCCTCCGGAGATTGCTGGCGTTTGGCCAGACCCTGCTTTTCCAGATTTCGCGCGACCATGGTCAGATTGCCGCCAGTAGTGAGGACTTTCTGGGCAATGTCGGAGAGCGACATCGGCCCCAGATGATAAAGGGCTTCCAGCACAGCAAATTGCGTGAGGCTCAACTCCGCGTCGCGCAGGGTGCGTGAGGCGTAGTTACGCGCCGCATTGGCGGCTCTCATCAACTTGACATAGGTAACCAGCGCCAGACGTTTAGTCGAGCTACTGGATTTAGCTTTCGACACGAATACATACTACAACATTAAAGGAAACATGTTCACGAAATCGCAGACCCCATCTGCTCGGACTAAAGTCCTCGGATAACCGAATCAGACCAGGTTTACTTCAGTCCTGCGTTCTCCGCTGCCAACTTGGCCGTGGCGCTCCAATCCATCTCGTCCATGCCGCGCGCAATGGCTGTCAGCAAGTGGTCGCGAATCATGCTGGCAACCGGCAACGGGGCGTCCACCGACTCGGCCGCAGCCAGGGCCAGCTTCAGATCCTTTAGACCCAGCCGGATCTTGAACCCAGCGGGCTGATACTTCTCATCGGCGATGAGACCGCCGTAAGTCTTGTACACCGGCGCAGCAAACAAACTGTTGGTGAGGAATTCCACATATTGATGCGGATCGATTCCGTATTTCCTCGTCAGCGCGATCGCCTCGCCCAGACACTCGATCACCGAGGCGATCAGGAAATTACCGCTCAGCTTCACCACATTGGCCATCTCCGGCTTGTCGCCCATCACGAACACCCGCTGGCCAAGCGTTTCCAGCAGCGGCCTGTAACGCTCCGCCGTTGCGGGGTCGCCGGCAACAACCACGAACAGCTTGCCTGCCTCGGCGGCCTCCGGCCGACCAAACACAGGGGCAGTGATGTACTTCTGCCCACGCTTGCCGTGTTCCTCAGCGAGTTTCTTGGACAGCCCCACGCTGATGGTGCTCATGGAAATATGCGCCGCATTTTGCGGCAGGCTCTCCACCACACCGCCGGGATGCAGCACAGCTGACTCGACCGCCGCGTCATCCGCCAGCATGGTGATGACGGCTTCCACCTCTTTGGCGGCCTCAGCGGGCGACTTCGCGACCTTCGCCCCCTGCGAGCGCAGCTCCTCAGCCTTGGAGAGCGTACGGTTCCACACCGTCACGTCGTGCCCGGCGCGCAACAGATGCCGCGCCATGTGACTGCCCATGTTTCCCAGTCCGATGAATGCAACTTTCACGATGCTCCTCCTTGCGAGAACTCTACGGCTGCGGATCGCCTTTTTTCTTGTGCCGCTGGCTCCAGTCGAACCGGCGGCCGATGATCGCCTTAAACAGCATATGGTCAGTGACCCGCGTCACGCCAACTCCGAGGCCAAAGTTAATCTCCCACTTGGGTGAGACGTCCAGATCAAATGCCGGAATAAACTGCTGCGCCTGGTAAGGAAACGGATCGAAGCCGCTAACCGGCCCAAACCCTGCATAGTATTCCAGGCCAAACGCCACCATTTTGGTGAAGTTCCACGAAATCTTAGCGTCCGGCGAGAACTCCCAGCCCCGCCGTGATTCCGGTCCGGTGTAGGCCCTCTCCAACGCCGGGTTGATCGACCAGTAAAGCCGGCCCATCTGCTTGTCCACAATCGGCCGGATTTCGAGACTCCAGACCGAAGTCGAAAAAATCGGCCGCGCATATCCGAACTCGGTGGACAAACTCACGCCTACCGGCCAGTGCCAGCTCGGCGGCACCCGCACCCGGGGCCGGATGTGGTCGCCCACCCATCGCCATCCCTGACCGTTCGGCACGGTTGTAAAGATCTAGAACCCGGTCTCGAACCACGGAGTGAACCCCTGCGTGATCTCCACCGTTTCGTGCAGCTCATGCTCGGTGGGCAGCTCACCTTCTTCGGTCGTCTTCGAGCCCTGGAAAAGGAAATTGCTGTGCAGCTCTACCATGGTCGTCTTGGGCGCGACCGTCTCTGATGCATAGACCTGGATTTCGTAGTTGTCCTGCGCGCGTGCGGCACCGCCCAGCAGCAGAAATCCGAGCACCGGCAGCGAGGAGTAGGCGACGGTTCGAAGCAGAATCACAGCGAATTCTTGTTGTCGGTGCTGGTGTCGTACATGGTTACTTTGGTGACCCTTGTTTGCTGCAAACCGCGACGCCACCTTTCTTGTTTGCCGCCATTACAAAGCGTTCTACCGAGGGCGCGATGCAGCTTCTTCGATCACAGCTGCGACTTCCTTCGGCCTGGAAACGTAAACCGAGTGGCTGGCGCCTGAGACTTCAACCGTGTGGCTCTTGGCTCGTGCGGCATACCACCGTTCGAGGTCGGGGTTGATGGTTCTGTCTTTGGTCGCTACCAACATCCAGCTCGGTTTGCTTCTCCACGCAGCTGTGGTGATGACTGCTTTGAAATTATCAGCGAAGTTGAGCACCTGCGAGCGCGCCATGAAGGCGGCCTGCTCGGCAGACAGGTCGGCAGCGAAGTACTCATGAAACTGCACGGGATCAAGGTAAGTGAAGCCGTCTGCCGTCTTCTTGATCGCGTTGGACTTGCTGAGGTCACTCGGAAAGCGCTTTCCGTCGTCAGCCTCACTCTCACCTGCATCCGGCATATGGGCTGCGACGTACACCAAACCCACGACAGATGGATCCGTCCCCGCCTCCGTAATTACGGCTCCCCCATAGCTGTGAGCAACAAGAATGCACGGTCCATCTTGCAGAGCAAGGACGCGCTTCGTGGCAGCTACATCTTCTTTAAAGGAGGTTTCGGGCTCCTGGACAATGCTGACGTTGTAGCCATCTTTGACAAGGATGTCGTACACGCCTTTCCAGCCGGAACCATCTGCCCAGGCGCCGTGAACCAGCACAATGTTCTTCACCGGGCCGTTCTGTGCCTGAGCCGTTGGCACGTACAGCAGGGCCAGCAGTATGAAACAGGCAAAGCCCAACTTGAAAGTGCTGCGAAACATACGAAATTCTCCTTGTCGATTTGATACCGGTCGTGCGATCACGTTGTGAAGCGGTCTCTGGCCCGTGCTGGTCTAACGTGACTGACAAGTGTCGGAAATCTGCTTCACGCTCTGGACCTGAATTACCAGTATCTCTTCCACGCTGGAGGCAAGGCCGTCCTGGGTGGTATCGATGGTTATTACGGAGAACAGGCCGGTGAGTTGAACAGTCCTGCCCAACATGGCCCTGCAACATTCCTGTGTCCCCCGTCAGCTTATAGATTTCTCCGTCATTCCCCGCCAGGGTGTATCTGGAACCCAAAGCCTGCAGGCAGCCCTGAACAGTACGTTGACTCTTATCAGTCAAAAGCGATTTCGGATAGGCCTCTTCTGCCTCGAAGCATGCGAAGGAAACCAGCAGCGCCATACAGAACGTAGATGCTTTGGACATGGCGCCCCTCGGTGGTGAGGCTTTTAGCCAGGATTTCCATCTTGAACACCCTGGGTGGCCAACACCATAACTTAAGATGAGCGTGGAACGGTAGAGGACGCCCTTTCCCCGCGACGCTTAAAGGCGTTACTGCTTGAACACCACCATCGCCAGCGGCGGCAGATCGAGCAGCAGCGAATTTTCGTGCCCGTGGCAAGCAATCGGGTCACTCGTCATGCCGCCATGATTTCCCTGGTCGGTGCCGCCGTAAATTGCGGCATTGCTGTTCAGCAATTCGCGCCAGTATCCCGCGTGCGGCACGCCGACGCGATAGCCGAGCCGCGGCACGGGAGTGAAATTGCACGCCATCACCAGTGGCGCCGTCTGGTCCTTCGGGAAGCGCATGTAAGTGAGCACGCTGTTGTCGGGATCGTCGGCATCAATCCACCGCCAGCCGTCAGGAATGAAGTCGGTCTCGTATAGGGCGGGCTCGCTGCGGTAGAACGTGTTGAGGTCGCGCACCCAGCGTTGCGCGCCCTGGTGAAATGCATACTTGAGCACGTGCCAGTCGAGGCTGCCATCGTGGTTCCACTCGCTCCACTGCCCGAATTCGGCGCCCATGAACAGCAGCTTCTTCCCGGGCTGCGTGAACATGTATCCGAACAGCAGCCGCAGGTTGGCGAACTTCTGCCACTCGTCGCCCGCCATCTTCGCGATCAGCGATCCCTTGCCGTGCACGACCTCGTCGTGCGAAAGCGGAAGCACGAAATTCTCGGTGAACGCGTACAGCCCGCGGAAGGTCAGCTTGTTGTGATGAAACTTGCGGTGGATGGGGTTCTTCGACATGTAGAGCAGCGTGTCGTGCATCCACCCCATGTCCCACTTCATGCCGAAGCCCAGCCCGCCGATATAGGTCGGCCGCGACACCATCGGCCATGCCGTCGATTCTTCGGCGATGGTCTGAATGTCGGGAAACTCCTTATAGGCGTCTTGATTCACCTGCCGCAGCAGGGACACCGCGCCCAGGTTCTCGCGCCCGCCGTACTGGTTGGGAATCCACTCTCCCTGCTTGCGCGAGTAGTCGAGGTAGAGCATGGACGCGATGGCATCCATGCGCAGGCCGTCGACGTGGTAGCGGTCGAGCCAGAACATGGCATTGCTCAGCAGGAAGCCGCGCACTTCGTTGCGTTCATAGTTAAAGATGGCCGACTTCCAATCAGGATGAAACCCCTTGCGCGGATCGGCATGCTCGTACAAATGCGTGCCGTCGAAGTAGGCCAGCCCGTGCTCGTCGTTGGGGAAATGCGACGGAACCCAGTCGAGGATCACGCCGATGCCGCGCTGGTGCAGGTAGTCCACCAGGTACATGAAGTCCTGCGGCGTGCCGAAGCGGGCGCTGGGCGCATAGTAACCGGTCACCTGATAGCCCCACGAGCCGAAGAATGGATGCTCCATCACCGGCATAAACTCGACATGCGTGAAGCCCATGTCGTGCACGTAATCGGCCAGTTTGGGCGCCAGGTCACGATAGCTCAGCGAGCGATTCCCTTCCTCCGGCACGCGCATCCACGAGCCAAGATGCACTTCGTAAATCGAGATCGGCGCGTCGAACTTGTTGTGCTCGTGACGCGTGCGCATCCACTCGTCATCGTGCCATTCGTACTCCAGGTCCCACACGATGGACGCCGTTCGCGGTGGCACTTCGTTGTAGTAGCCGTACGGGTCAGCCTTGCTCACTTCGTACATGTGATAGCGCGAGCGGATGTGGTACTTGTACGCCGTGCCCTTGCCCAAGTCGTGAATGAACGCCTCCCACACTCCCGAACTTCCGCGCGGATTCATGGGATGCGAGTCGGCATTCCAGCCGTTGAAGTCGCCAACCACGGAGATGCGCTCAGCGTCCGGCGCCCACACCGCGAAGTAAGTGCCCTTCTTGCCGTCCACTTCGGTCATGTGCGCGCCGAATTTTTCGTACAGCCGGTTGTGGTTGCCCTCGTTGAACAGATGAAGATCGTAGCTGGTCAGCAGCGTGGAATCCTTCTCCTCAGACGCCGTGGTTGCCATCATTCGCTCTCCTCGTGGCTGGTATGCGCCATCAACTATACGCGCCCCAGCCAGCCCGGTTCATCGCACACCCCTCGGTGACGTACGTTACTGCCTTCCGGTTGTCGCCGGTGTTCTCCTTGGGGTGGCGACGTGCGCTCCCGGATTCGTAACTCGGCAGGCACCCTCTGCCGGCACGCCGACCGCAAACTAAGGAGAACAACAACATGGCTGACAAGAAAGCGGACCTGGCTGGCCCCGGAATTGGCGACTACACAGAGCTGGAACGCGTGCTTCCGGTGGACTACAGCTCGCTGCTGTCACCCAAAGAAACCCAGAGGGCGATTTTCGAAGCCAAGAAATACATCGAAGACAACCTCTGCCACGAACTCAACCTGCAGATGGTCACCGTGCCGCTCATCGTTGACGAGGAGAGCGGCGTAAACGACTATCTCGACCGCGACGGTTCGCGCACCCCCATCCAGTTCCACATCTCCAACGATCGCGACAAGCACCCCATCAACGCCCAGGTCGTGCAGGCGGCGACCAAGTGGAAGAGGATGGCGCTGAAACAGTTCAACTGCCAGCCCGGCGAAGGCATCTGCACCGACATGCGCGCCGTCCGCAAGGACTACTTCCTCGACCACGACCACAGCGCCTACGTGGACCAGTGGGATTGGGAGCGGGTGATCACGCCCGACCAACGCAACCTGAGCTTCCTGAAGGGAGTCGTCAGCAAGATCTGGAAGGTCATCGTTGGCGCCGAGCGGCACGTGCAGGACATCTTCCCGCAACTGCGCGACCCGCGCTATCCCAACCTGCCCGAGCAGCTCAAATTCCTGCATGCCGAAGAGATCCTCGACATGTATCCCGACCTGCCGCGCAAGCAGCGCGAGACCGCGATCCTGCAGAAATATCCGGCAGTCTTCATCATCGGAATCGGTTGGACGTTGAAGGACGGCTATCCGCACGAAATGCGCGCTGCCGATTACGACGACTGGGTCACCGAGACCCGCGCCGACGACGGCCACGTGCGGCACGGCCTGAATGGCGACATCCTGGTCTGGAACCCGGTGACCAAGCGGCGGCATGAGCTGTCGTCGATGGGCATCCGCGTGAACGCCGAGTCGCTGAAGAAGCAGCTGGAGCTGACGGGACCAGACTGGACTTCCTGAAGTTCCCCTATCACAAGGCGATCGTCAACCACGAGATTCCGCTGAGTATCGGCGGAGGCATCGGGCAGTCGCGGACGCTGATGCTCCTGCTGCGCAAGGCCCACCTCGGCGAGGTCAGCGTCACCGTGTGGCCGCAAGGTGCTGAAGGAGATGTGCGAGAAGAAGAACATCCACGTGTTGAATTAGCAGCTAGCGATCAGCTGAACTAGTTGGTGCAGCCTACGGGCCACCCTCGAACGGAACGTCGTGGTTATCTGGAGGTGCTTAGCTCTACCACTGACCGCTAGCCACTTCTTCTTCGGCTTCATCATCTCCCACGCGGCGTCGGGAATACGCCGCCCGATCAGGCTGAAGGTGCTCGCGCCCGCCAGCATCTCGCCGCCATCCATGTACACCATTTCGCCGTTGATGTAGCCCGCCTGATCGCTGATGAGAAACGATGCGAGGTCGGAAATCTCTTCCAGCGTGCCGAAGCGGTGCAGCGGATTGTGCTCCAGCAACTTCTTCTCCATCTCTGGCGTTGGCAATAGCCGCGAGAATGCGCCTTCGGTACGAATCGCTCCCGGAGCAATCGCGACGAACCGAACGCCGCGCCCACCCCACTCCACCGCCAGGCTGCGCATGAGCGCGGCCACGCCGGCCTTCGCCACCGCGCTCGGTACAACGTAGGCCGAGCCGGTATCCGCATAAGTGGTCGCGATACTGAGCACAACGCCTTTGTGCCCGGAGGCCAGCCAGCGCCGGCCGCACGCCATCGTCATGTTGATGGTTCCCTTCAGGACGATGTTAATTACGGCGTCAAAGGCGTGCGACGACAGCTCTTCCGTACGTGCCAGAAAGTTGCCCGCCGCATTGTTCACCAGCACGTCGAGCGGGCCCTTCGCCCATATTTGCTCGATGAACTTCTCGACCTCGTCGTCATAGCGCACGTCGCACGCCAAGCCCTCAATCACTCCGCCGGTCGAGGCCGACAGCTCGGCCGCCGTCTTTTGCACGACTTCTGCACGCCGTCCGCAGATGTAAACCGCCGCCCCGAGTTGGAGAAATCGCTCCGCCATGGCGCGGCCAATTCCGGTGCCGCCGCCGGTGATGAGAATGCGTTTGCCCTTCAGTAGATCGTTAGTAAACATGACGCCCTTTCAGAGTTGGATCAAACCGAACCACAGAGCCACAGAATCTTAGAATTCTGTTTTCTCTATGTCTTTGTGGTGAGAATTCCTAGAAGCCGATAACCCTAACATGCACTGCGTTCCGGTGTCAGTGACGCAGCAATTTCGACAAAATTTGGAGCCTAAACGAACACGACCGTCTTGTTCTCGTAGACCAGGATGCGGTTCTCCAGATGCCAGCGCACAGCACGCGAAAGCACGACTTTCTCCAGGTCGCGGCCTTTGCACAACATGTCCTCAACCGTGTCGCGGTGCGAAACGCGCACCACGTCCTGCTCGATGATCGGCCCATCATCCAGGGTAGCGCTGACGTAGTGGCTGGTCGCCCCGATCAGCTTCACGCCGCGCTCGAAGGCTTGATGATAGGGCTTCGCCCCGACGAAAGCGGGAAGAAACGAATGATGGATGTTGATCGTGCGCAACAGGTATTGGGCGACGAATTCCGGACTCAGGATCTGCATGTAGCGCGCCAGCACGATGAGGTCTACATCCTGCCCGAGCAGCTCATACATTTCCCGCTCGGACTCGCGCTTGTCTTTGGGGTTGGTCAGCAGATGAAACGGGATGTGATGAAAGTCGGCCAGCCGCTTAGCGGTTGGATGATTGCTGATGATCACGACGATCTCGCATGCCAGTTCGCCGGTGCTATGGCGGTACAGCAGGTCGGCCAGGCAATGACAATATGCGGAGACCAGAATAGCCACCTTGGGGCGGTAGTCGGTCAACGCCAGGTGGTAATGGATTTGGAAGCGTTCGGCCAGCGGCTCGAAATGGCGCTCGAACTCAGAGATTGGAATATCGAACCCGTCCAGGTCCCACTCCAGCCTCGATAGAAACAAGTCGCGGCCACTATCGAGGTGGTCATCACTGTGCAGGAGGCTGCCCTTGTGCGCCGTCAGGAACTGGGCGATTGCCGTCACCGCACCTTTGCGTGCGAGGCGCATTGGCGTGCTTGAGAGCAGGACGGCGGTGTGTTTCATTTTCCGCCCCAATGATACTGCGAGATTGGCAAGGGCCGAAACCCCGCAGATGTGTGGGCCTGAAAGCCGAGGCGGATCGATATATAATCGCTCGCCCAGAAGAGCCAAAGTGGAAATCTGGACAAAAAGGAGAAGGTGCAATGTCAAACCATTTCACGGGACTCAGTCTCGGCCCCCCAATGGGTGATCAACGACTCGACCTCTGCGACCTATACGCATTCCAGTCACCCGCTGACCCGAACCGAACCGTGATCATCCTCAACGCGAACCCCAATGCGGATGCTCTCAACCCCGACGCAATCTATCGGCTCAACATCGATAACGACGGCGATTACCTGAACGACCTCGCGTTCAGCTATGTGTTCTCCAAGCCGCAGAACGGCACGCAGACCTTTAACGTGTTCGTGGCGAAGGGCCAGGAGTCGCGCGCGGTCGAAGCGGTCGGGACCAAGGTCATCGCCGACGGCGAGGTGTCCTTCGGCCCCAAGCCGAATATCATCAAGTCGGGCCCTTACACTTTTTTCGCCGGCAGCCGCAGCGACGCGTTCTTCTTCGACTTCGACGGAATCAAGAACCTGTTCGATACCCGGGGCAAACGGAACTTCACCGAGCCTCATCTCGGCGGCAAGTCTCCCTGGACCGGCGTGGATTCGAATACGGAAGCGAACGTATTTTCGACTGTGATCGAGCTGCCGGCATGAGGGTTTTCCCCACCTGGGCCGCCGTTGAAGGTCCAGATCACCTTAAATGTCTGCGCCTGCGCTAACAACGACAACAGGAGTACAAGTGCCGATAGAATTGAACGAGCAGCGAATCTGCGCATGTGGCGCTCCTCTCTGCGCAAAAGAGCTTGACGGGAGCATTTTCCGCCACAAAGTCAAATTTTGCAATCCAGAGTTAGGGCTGGGCGGTCACAGTCAAATTCCCATTGTCGAGGCCGGGTGCCCCGTCAGGTTCGCGTCCGGGTTTTGGACGCTAACCTGGGCTGAGAAAGGTCCAGTCTGGCCAAGCTGAGAGTCCGCCACCCGGCAGCTATCCCCGCGTTGTCGCCGTGGTTTGCATCACGAAGGGCCCGTAGGTCTGGCCGGCTTCAGGAGGGTGAGGGCTTGCCGGAATCATGAGCTGGATCTCCAGCCCGTGGGGCTCGACATTGCGCGCGATGATGCCTCCGCCGTGCGACACCACGGCGTTGTTCGCGATCGCCAGGCCCAGGCCCATTCCTCCGGTCGTAGCTGCCGCGGGAATCGTCCACACGATAAAACGGCTCGAAGATAAGCTGCAGTTTTCCTCGGAGGCACGCCGGGGCCATTGTCGCGCACCGTCACGACAGGCCCCGCCTCCGTTATCTGTCTGCGTCAACTCCACCGCGATCTTGCCGCCCTCGCCGGAATAGAAAATGGCGTTGCGCACCACGTTCTCGATGGCGCTGCGCAAAAGGCCGGGATCGCCGGTCACCTGGATGTTGTTCGACGACGGCAACGCAGGTGATGGTGGCGTTCGTGGCTGCCGCTTCGAACCTGGCATCGTCGGAGCACGTCGTCTACCAGCTCGTTCAGCGAAAGCGCTCTCGAACTTCGGCTTGAGTTGCCCGCTCTCCAGCCGGGCCACGGTCAGGATTTGTTCCAGCATGGAATCCAGTTGAATGGTGTCCTGCTCGATGCGGTCGAGCATTTCCTGGCGCTCGGTGGCGTCGGCCTCGCGCGCCAAGGTCAAAGCCAGACGGATGCGCGCGATGGGCGAACGCAGCTCATGCGAGACGCCGCTCAAGCAGGTTGCGTTCACTCTTGATCTGCTTGCGCAACTCCGCCGCCATGGTGTCGAAATCGCGCACCAGGTCGGCGATCTCATCGCGGCGATGGCCCAGGTTGGCGCCGACCACGATGTCAAGATTTCCTCGCGCCAGTTGATGGGTGGCGTTGCGCAGCCGTTCGATGGGCTTGGTCAGGTAATGCGCGATCAGAAAACAGACGATGGCGGAGAAGATGGTGCCGAGTTTCAGCGTCCAGATGATATCGCCGGGAATGCGCTCCGAAAGCGGCGGCGGCACCAGCTCGGCAATCAACAGTGTACTTGCCGCGCGCCGTGCTCGCGGTGGCAGCCAGCACGTTGGCTTCGTAGGAACGATGTAGCCCTTCGGTCTTCTCCGCCTTGGCCGCGTCGTCCAGAATGCGCTGCGGAAGCTGGCGGTCGGAGAGCTCGCGACCGTTGGCATCAACCAGCCAGAACCGCGAGCGGTTGGGCAGCGAGAGCTCATCGAGCAACACCGCCAGCGCGCCCTGCCCCTGCTGTTCGAAGGTTTGGGCGGCCAGGTTGGCCAGTACGGGCATCTCGCGGCGCTCCGGCTGAATCCACCAGGGATGCTCGGAGGTGATGCGGTAGTGCAGGCGGAGGTACAGAGCTCCGAGCAGCACAGCCTGTGCCACCCAGAAGGGCAGGAAGATTTTCCAGAACAGGCGCCGGTTCATGCCTTGCTCGTCTCCGGCATGCTTCGGCGCCGAGGAAATAGCCGATGCCGCGAATCGGGCGGATCAAATCGTCGCCTCCATGCAAGGCGGCCAGCTTCTTGCGCACCCGGCTGACATGAACGTCCACGCTGCGATCGAAGAAGTTCAAGGGGCGGCCCAGCGCGACTTCGGCGATCTGCTCCCGCGTGACCACGCTGCCCGCATGGCGCAGCAGCAGCTCCAGAACATTGAACTCGACGGAGGTGAGATCGACCGGCTTGCGAGCGCAGGTGACGGTGCGGCTGCCCAGCGACATGTTGATATCGCCGACGCTCAGCACTTCATCCGGCTCCGGATGCGCCGCGGACGGCGCCGGCTCGCGGGTGCGGCGGAAGATGGCGCGGATTCGCGCGACCAGTTCGCGCGGGATCGAACGGCTTGGCGAGGTAATCGTCGGCGCCGATTTCCAGGCCGACGATGCGGTCAACGGCCTCGCCTCTTGCGGTGAGCAGCAGAACCGGAACCTGTGACTGGCGGCGCAGTGCCTTCAGCAACTCGAATCCCGAGCCGCCCGGCAGCATGACGTCAAGCACGACCAGTTCGTGCCCGCCGGCCAGCGCCGCGCTCAGTCCGGAAGGCGTGATCGTAGGCGGCATCCACCTGAAAGCCTTCGCCTTCCAGAAAGCGTTTGAGAAGGTTGACGAGAGCGTGGTCGTCGTCCACGATGAGCAGGCGGTTCACGGGATTTATTTTGCTCTTTCCCGCGGCCGGCGGTGGTGAAGAATTGTTTCGCGATGTGCGTGGCCGCTTCACAAAACTTAACCTTCCTTCACCGCTCTTAACCCCTGTCCATGACCCCGTCAGGTCTAATAGTATTGGATGTTAATACTACTGCAACTGACATCTATGGTTGCAGTTAGGCGACGGGTTAAGCGGCGGTGACATCTAAACGGTGGCAGCGTCTACGTTGCTGGGAGTGAGGAGGAGCTTGGTGAAGCGACAGAGTGCCTTTGGCCTGGCATTGGGGTTGGGGCTCGCGTTCGTCATTTGCGCCGCGCTGGCCGGATGCAATTCGCAACAGAAGAGCGCCAAGGCCGGCGGTCCGCCACCTGCCGTTCCCGTCGGCGTTGCCACGGTTAAGCAGGGCGACTTCAACGTCTATCTCACCGGGCTCGGTTCGGTAGAGGCCTTCAATACCGTCTCGCTGAAGACCCGCATTGACGGCCAGATCATGCAGGTCAACTTTCGCGAAGGCCAGGACGTCAAGACCGGAGAACTGCTCATCGTCAGATTGATCCCCGGCCGTACCAGGTGGCTTTGAGACCAGGCCAAGGCCAATCTGCAGAAAGACGAGGCCCAACTCACCAACGCCAAGGCGCAGTATGAGCGCAACAAGGTGCTCTACGAGCAGGGCGTCATCGCCAAGCAGGACCTGGACACGCTAGAGGCGTCCTTCGGTACCTATGAAGGCACCATTGCCGCCGACAAGGCTGCCATCGACAATGCCCAGCTGAACCTGACCTACTGCTACATCAAGTCTCCTATTGATGGCCGGATTGGGCTGCGTCAGGTCGATCCCGGTAACTACGTCACTGCCGCCAGCGGAACCGCCAATGGTGGTCATCACCCAGTTGCATCCCATCGCTGTAGTCTTCACCTTGCCTGAAGATCAGCTGCAGACGGTCGCCATGCACATGAAGCAGGGCGCACTCGAAGTTGACGCCTATAGCCGTGACGACCAGACGAAGCTGGCTACGGGCAAGCTGCTGACCATCGACAATCAGATTGACCAGACGACGGGAACGGCGAAGCTGAAGTCCGTGTTCGACAATCCCGAGAACAATCTATGGCCTAACCAGTTCGTCAATGTCCACTTGCTACTGGAGACGCGCAAGAACGCGGTAACGGCGCCGGCCAGCGCGATTCAGCGTGGACCAGAAGGCTCCTTCACCTACGTCGTTGACGGCAACAATACCGTGCAGATGCGTCCGGTGCAGATTGCCCTGACTCAAGGCGCTACCGTCGTCATCGGCTCCGGTCTGCAAGGCGGGAGACCGAGTCGTTACCGATGGTCAGGAGAAGCTGCAGGCAGGAAGCCGCGTAGCTCCGCAAGCTCCAGCCAAGCAGAATCAGCAAACCACCGGCAATATCGGATCGCAGACATGAGTATTTCGCGGCCATTTATTCTTCGGCCCATCGCCACGTCGTTGCTGATGATAGGGCTGTTGCTGGTGGGAATCGTCGCCTATCAGCAGCTGCCCATATCCGCCCTGCCGCAGGTGGATTACCCGACCATCCAGATCGTGACGTTCTATCCCGGGGCCAGTCCAGACGTGACAGCGTCGTCGATCACAGCGCCGCTGGAGCGTCAGTTCGGCGAGCTTCCCGGCCTGAGCCAGATGACGTCCAGCAGTTCCTTCGGCGCATCGGTCATCACGCTGCAGTTCAATCTGGAAGAAAACATTGACGTTGCCGAGCAGGAAGTGCAGGCGGCGATTAATTCGGCGCAGACGTATCTGCCCGCCGACCTGCCGGCGCCGCCGATCTACAGCAAGGTCAACCCTGCTGACGCTCCCATCCTGACCCTGGCGATGACGTCAGACAGCATGCCATTGCCTCAGGTCGAAGACCTGGCGGACACGACTTTCGCGCAAAAAATTTCGCAGTTGCCTGGCGTTGGTCTGGTCAGCATCAGCGGCGGGCAGAAGCCCGCAGTCCGCATCATGGCCAACCCCACGGCGTTGGCTTCCTATGGCATGAGCCTGGAGCAACTCCGTACCGTGATCGGAATGATCAACGTTGACCAGGCCAAAGGACAACTGCAGGACAATCGCCAAGCCTTTACCATCGGCGCCAATGATCAGCTATTGAGTCCGCAGGGCTACGCCGACTCCATCGTTGCCTATAAGAACGGTAATCCTGTACGTCTCTCCGATGTCGCACAGGTCGTCATGGGGGCGGAGAACGTCAATCAGGCGGCGTGGATGAACACTACGCCGGCGGTAATCCTTAACATACAGCGACAGCCTGGCGCCAACATCATCAAGGTCGTAGACAGCATCAAGCTGCGACTGAAGCAGTTGCAGTCAAACCTGCCGGCATCGGTAAAGGTAACGGTGTTGACCGACCGCACCAACACCATCCGTGCCAGCGTCAAGGACGTTCAGTACGAAATGATGCTGACCATCGTGCTCGTGGTCCTCGTCATCTTCGTCTTTCTGCGTACTCTTGCGGCCACCATCATTCCCAGCATTGCCGTACCGCTATCGCTCGTCGGCACCTTTGGCGTGATGTATCTGCTGGGTTACTCCCTCGACAACCTCTCGCTGATGGCATTGACCATCTCGACCGGCTTCGTGGTCGACGACGCCATCGTCATGATCGAGAACATCGAGCGCTACATCGAAGAAGGACATAGTCCTCTGGAAGCGGCGCTGCAGGGCGCGGGTCAGATTGGCTTCACCATCGTCTCGCTGACGGTATCGCTGATTGCCGTGCTGATACCGCTGCTGTTCATGGGCGACATCGTCGGCCGGCTGTTCCGTGAGTTCGCCGTAACGTTGAGCGTCACCATTCTCTTCTCCGCCATCATCTCGCTGACGCTGACGCCAATGATGTGCTCGCTGCTGCTGCGTCCCAAGGACCAGGCCAAGCACGGCCGTTTCTACGAATGGTCAGAGCGCGCCTTCGCCAACACCATCGCGTTCTATGGCCGCACCGTTAAGTTCGTCCTGAAGCATCAGACCGTGACGCTGCTGGTTACCATCGCCACGCTGGTGCTCACCATCATCATGTACATCGACGTGCCCAAAGGCTTCTTCCCGGTGCAGGACACCGGCGTCATCATGGGCATTACCGACGCGCCGGAGAGCATATCGTTCGCGCGATGTCGTCGCGGCAACGCGATCTGGCGGCGGCGATCCTGAAGGACAAGGACGTGGTGAGCCTCTCGTCGTTCATCGGCGTGGACGGCACCAACACCACGCCCAATAGCGGACGCATCCAGATCAACCTGAAGTCGCGCGATGACCGCGACGATGACGTGACCGCCATCATGAAGCGGCTGCAGCAGGAGGTCGCCGGTGTCGAGGGCATCACGCTCTACATGCAGGCGGTGCAGGACTTGACCGTGGAAGACCGCGTCAGCCGCACGCAATACCAGTTCAGCCTGGAAGACGCCGACCCCAAGGAGCTGGCGGCGTGGACTGACAAGATGGTTGCCAAACTCAAAACGCTGCCGCAGCTGCGCGATGTCGCCACCGACCAGCAGAATCAGGCGGCGCAGGCCAGTCTGGTGATCGATCGCGACACGGCCTCGCGATTGGGGGTCACGACCTCCGCCATTGACAACACCCTGTACGACGCTTTCGGGCAGCGGCTGGTCTCGATCATGTTCACCCAGCTCAACCAGTACCACGTTGTGCTGGAAGTAGACCCCAGCTTCCGCAACGACCCCGACTCGCTGAAGAGCATTTACGTTCCCGCCGGCGGCGGACAGAGTCCGGCGTCCACCGCCGGCAACGCGCCAGCCGCGAATACTCCAACCACCGGCGTTCTTGGCACGAATGCTTCGCAGGTGCCGCTCAGCGCGATCGCGCACTTCGAAACCACGACGGGCCCGCTGACCATCAACCACCAGGGGCAATTTCCTGCGGTCACGATTTCGTTCAACCTGGGCAACAACGCCTCGCTGGGCGAGGCGGTGAAGGCGATCCAGCAGACCGCGGATGATGTGGGATTGCCGCCCAGTATCCAGTTGGCGTTTCAGGGCACGGCCCGCGCCTTCCAGGCGTCGCTGGCCAATGAGGGATGGCTGATCCTGGCTGCCATTGTTACCGTGTACATCGTGCTGGGTGTGCTGTATGAAAGCTACATCCACCCCATCACCATTCTGTCCACGCTGCCGTCGGCCGGCGTGGGCGCCATTCTCGCGCTGATGCTGTTCCGCATGGACCTCGGGGTGATGGCCTTAATCGGCATGATCCTGCTGATCGGCATCGTGAAGAAGAACGCCATCATGATGATCGACTTCGCGCTGGAAGCGGAGCGCAAAGAAGGCAAGGCGCCGATGGACGCGATTTACGAAGCCTGTCTCTTGCGCTTCCGTCCCATCATGATGACGACGTTCGCGGCGCTGTTTGGCGCGGTGCCGCTGGCGGTCGGCTCCGGAACCGGTTCCGAGCTGCGGCGTCCGCTGGGCGTAACCATCATCGGCGGCCTGATGATCAGCCAGTTGCTGACGCTGTACACCACCCCGGTCGTGTATCTGTGGTTCGACCGGCTGGCCGCGGCGCTGCGCCACTTGCGCACACCGAAGCCGGTGGAGGCGGTGGGAGATTGATTCAAGTGGCTAGTGGCCAGTGGCTGGAAAAACCCATCACTAGCCACTAGCCACCGACCACTGACAACTGATTTATGAACATCGCCGCCCCAGCCATCGAACGGCCCGTAGCTACCACGCTGCTGACCCTGGCCCTGCTTCTGGCGGGCGCGCTGGCCTACACCCAGCTCCCGGTGGCGCCGCTACCCCAGATCGATTTCCCGGTGATCTCCGTCGGTGCGGCGTTGCCTGGCGCCAGTCCGGAGACGATGGCCTCTTCCGTGGCAACCCCGCTGGAGCGGCAGTTCGGACGCATCGCCTCCATCAACCAGATGACGTCCTCGAGCCAGCTCGGGTCCACCGGCATCACCATGCAGTTCGACCTGGACCGCAACATTGATGCCGCGGCGCGCGACGTGCAGTCGGCCATCAATGCGGCGCGCAGCAACCTCCCCGCCGATCTGCCCAGCAACCCGAGCTATCGCAAGATCAATCCTGCCGATGCGCCGGTCATGATTTTGATATTGACCTCCGACGCCATGACCCAGGACCAGATGTACGACGTGGCCGACTCCATCATGGGACAGAAGCTGGCGCAGGTGGAGGGCGTGGGCCAGGTCTTTGTATGGGGATCGTCGCAACCAGCGGTCCGCATTGAAGCCAACCCCAATCTTCTGAATAAGTACAGTATCGGGCTGGAGGCCGTGCGCGCCGCGGTGGCGTCGCAAAATATCAATATTGCCAAGGGCTCTCTGCAGAACGACAGCAAGACCTGGGTGATCCGGGCCAACGACCAGCTCAAGAAGGCAGCCGATTACCGCCCGCTGATAGTCGCCTACCGCAACGGGGCGCCAGTCAGGCTGAGCGACGTAGCCGACGTACAGGATTCCTATTCCAACATCAACAACTCCGGCAGCTTCAACGGCAAGCCCAGCGTGCTGGTGGTCATCTTCCGCCAGCCCGGCTCCAACATGATCGCGCTTGCCGACCGCATTGAAGCGGCGCTTCCGTTTCTGAAGGCGTCACTGCCGGCCAGCGTCAATCTGGTGGTTGGCCTCGACCGCACCACTACCGTCCGCGCCTCGGTGCACGATGTGCAGATCACGCTGATCGTCTCGGTGATCCTGGTCACGCTGGTGGTCTTTGCGTTTCTGCGCGAGGTGCGTGCCACCATGATTCCCAGCGTGGCCGTGCCGCTCGCCATTGTGGGCACCTTCGGGGTCATGTATCTGTGCGGCTTCTCGCTGAATAACCTCTCGCTGATGGCGCTCACCATTTCCACCGGCTTCGTGGTGGACGACGCAATCGTGGTGCTGGAGAACGTGATGCGCCACGTCGAGAGCGGGATGAAGCCGTACCAGGCCGCGCTGCTGGGCGCGCGTGAAATCGGCTTTACCGTGGTCTCCATGAGCACGTCGCTGATTGCGGTGTTCATTCCCATTCTGCTGATGGGCGGCATCGTCGGGCGGCTCTTTCGCGAGTTTGCGGTGACGCTGAGCGCGGCGATCGCGGTTTCACTGGTGGTCTCGCTCACCACCACGCCGATGCTCTCGTCGCGTTTCTTGAAGGCCCACGATCCCGGAGGTCACGGCAAGCTGTACCAACTGAGCGAGCGCGGATGGCTGTGGATGAGCCGCATGTACAAGGTGTCGGTGGGCTGGGTGCTGCGCCACAAGCGGCTGACTCTGACCGTAGCAATCCTCATGGTTGTACTTAATGTATGGCTTTATACAGTGGTTCCTAAAGGGTTCTTTCCACAGCAGGATACTGGACGCATGGTCGGGGTGGTCCAAGGCGACCAGGATGTCTCGTTCCAAGACATGAATGCCAAGACCAACGAGTTCATCCGCATCGTAAAGCAGGACCCGGCGATCCAGAACGTGCTGGCGTTTGTGGGCGGCAATGCGGCCCAGAACCAGGGGCGAATGTACGTCACCCTGAAGCCGCTGGCGCAGCGCAAGATCAGCGTGGACCAGGTGATCGCGCGTCTGCGTCCCAAGCTGTCGCACATCCCCGGCGCGACGCTGTATTTCCAGGGCGTTCAGGACCTGCAGATCGGCGGACGCCAGTCCAACGCCCAGTTCCAATACACGCTGTCGGGCGAAAACCTGAACGAATTGTATGAGTGGGCGCCAAAGCTATTGCAAAGGCTGCGGAAGATTCCCGAACTCAAAGACGTGAACAGCGACCAGCAGATCAGCGGGCTGGAAGCGAACGTCATCGTCGATCGCGACACAGCGGCGCGTTTGGGGATTACGCCATCGCAAATCGACAACATTCTGTATGACGCGTTCGGGCAGCGTCAGATTTCGACCATCTACCGCACCCTGAACCAGTACCACGTGGTGCTGGAGGTGGATCCTAAGTATCAACTCACTCCTGACGCGCTGAACAGCGTGTACGTCGTCACCAACAGCGGGGCGGAGGTGCCGTTGTCGGCCTTCGCCCACTTCGCGCCTGCCAACACTTCACTGACCGTCAATCACCAGGGACAGTTCCCAGCTGTAACCATCTCGTTCAACCTGGCGCCGGGCGGAGACCTGGGAACGGCGACGCGAGCCATCGACCAGGCAGAACTGGAGATGCGCATACCAGCTTCGATTCACGGCAGCTTCCAGGGAACGGCGGCTGCATTTCAGGATTCGCTGAAGTCGGAGCCGATCCTGATTCTGGCCGCGCTGGTCGCGGTGTACATCGTGCTCGGCATGTTGTATGAGAGCTATATCCATCCGGTCACGATTCTTTCCACGCTGCCCTCGGCAGGCACTGGAGCAATCCTGGCGCTGCTGCTCTTCCACATGCAACTGGATGTGATCGCGCTCATCGGCATCATCCTGCTGATCGGAATCGTGAAGAAGAACGCCATCATCATGATTGACTTCGCGCTGGAGGTGGAACGCAGCGGTAAAACTGCGGAAGAAGCGATACACGAGGCGGCGTTGATTCGCTTCCGCCCCATTATGATGACCACCGCGGCCGCCATGCTGGGCGCGGTGCCGCTGGCGTTTGGCAGGGGCGTGGGCGCCGAGGTCCGGCGCCCGCTAGGCATCGCCATTGTGGGCGGCCTGATCGTGAGCCAGGCGCTCACGCTGTACACCACGCCGGTAGTCTATCTCTACATGGACCGCTTCAAGGATTGGGTGGTCGAGCACCTGCCGTGGAGGAGAAAGACCGCGACGCCGGCGAAGGAAGAAGTGCCGGTGTTCGCAGACTAGCTGTGTCATCCTGAGCGGAGTGAGCGCAGAGCGCCAACGCAGTTGAAGGACCCCTACTCGAAGTCACACGTTTCCTCCAGTGTAGGGGTCCTTCAACTCCTCGTCCGACCCGTTGGCGGGAACGACCTCGTCGCCCGAGATGACAAAGTAATTTTGAGCCCGTCTTTCTCCACATTTCCTCCGCATTTTCATCGTGTTGAAATCATGTTCATGCATAATGCAGCTATCGGCTCAGAGAGCTGCACGTCTCAATCTATATGGGACTTCAACAGGTGAATTACTTCCGGGCGACGAACCCGCCGCCCTTCAGGAATCCCCGTATGTTGAGGATCGACATTCACGCCGCGCCACAAGTTGCAACGCTACGCTGCAGTGGCCGAATTGTGCTCGGCCTGGAGGCGGAAACGCTACGCTGCATGGCGGAGACCCGCACTGAACCGTATCTCGTCCTGGACCTGAGTGAGATTCGTGCCATGGACGCCACCGGTCTGGGGCTGCTGGTAGAGCTGCATTGCCGGGCGCAGCGTCGCGACCAGGCGCTGGTCATTGCCAACGCTTCGCGCTGCGTGCGCCGGTTGATTGCGCTGGTGAATCTGCAGTCGGTGCTGGATGTGTCGGGCGGCGACGAGGGTGACTCGTGGGATGATTACGAGGGCCAGTCGCGGTTTGGCCGAAATTCGCTCACGGCGTGACAGCACAGGGAAGTTCCATTGCAAGAAATATGGCCAGCCACGGAACCGCGGCCGCTGTCGAGGGAATTCACCTTCCCCGGCGATACGGATTCCATGGCGGCCGCCCGCCATGCGGTGATGGACTTCGTCAAGCCATACCTTGGCAGCGAGCTCGAGGAGATCGATGTCCTGATTGCTCTGCAGGAAGCTCTGGCTAATGCCGCTCTGCATGGCTGCCATAACGATCCCGGCAAGGCCATCCACTGTTCCGTCGAAGTCGATCCTTCTGGAGTCACGATAACCATCCGCGACCCCGGACCGGGATTCGACGTGGATGCGGTAACGCAGTCCGCCGCAGCCGGCGCTAATGTCACGGAGCACGGCAGGGGAATTACCCTCATGCGAAGTGTGATGGATGAAGTCGCGTACCGCGATGGCGGCTCGGAAGTGCGGCTGCGAAAACTGCTGCATCGAGTTCAGGAACCTGCGAGTGCGGCTCCTGGAGCATCCCAGGCGCGGTAAAGCTGCGCCTCCACCGTTGCCGATCCTAGACTTCGGCTCTCGCAATCGCCAGCGCGGCAATCGCGGCGGTTTCGGCGCGGAGAATGGTGTCGCCCAGCGAGGCCGCGAGCCATCGTGATTGCTCGAAGAGATGCAACTCGTCTGCCGTCCAGCCGCCTTCAGGTCCGACCGCGAGGGCCAGCGAGGTTACGTCGTCGCCTGCGCGCAGGATTTCGGTCAGCGTAGTTTTGCGTTCGGTTTCGGCGAGCACGATGCGCAGAGCGCCTCCGGGAGGACCGCAGGTCCCTCCGCTCGGGCTGAAGCCCTCGGTCGGGATGACAAGATGGGAGGGCCTAAAGCCCTCGGTCGGGATGACAATCTGAGGGAGGCCGGTATCCCCGTTTGGGCTGACTGCGGCGGTACTGCAATCGTTAACTTGCCGCAGCGCGTCCTTCAGCTTCAGCGGGTCGCGGATTTCGGGAGGTGTTGCGCGGCGCGACTGCTCGGCGGCTTCGCGCGCGATGCGACGCCAGCGTTCCACGCGCTTGCCGGCGGCCAGCGCGAGGTGCTTCTCGGTGCGGTGCGCGATGACCGGAACGATCGTCGTCACGTTCAGCTCGGTGCATTTTTCGAGGGCCCACTCCATGCGATCAAACTTGAAAATAGCCAGCAGCAACGTGATGGCCACGGCTGCGGACGCCGCGACATCTTCGCCGAGAGCGAACTCCACGCGCTCATCGCTCACGTTCGTGATCGCGGCTTTGCGCACGCGTTCGCCGCAGGCAACTTCGAACTGCTGCCCCACGCGCGCGCGGAGCGTGCGCGACAGATGCGCGGCGTGCGCGCCGGTGAGGGCAGCGCGGTCGTCAGAGAACTCGTCGGCAATCCAGCGGCGGCGGGTCATCGGGTAGAGAACAGCAGCACATTGATATCACATGGCTGTTTCATCGTTGCCGTTCGGAGCGAAAAGCAGGTCCCTCGACTCGCGCCGCGACCGCGCCAACTGAGGGCGCGGGGAAAATGGTCGCGGCGCTCGCTCGGGATGACAGACTTATGGGTTGCGGCGGCGGGTCATCGGGTAAAGAGTAGCAGGGCGACAGCGATCGCCATCGCGGCATAGACGCCGCCAAAGATGCGATTCTGGCGGGCGAGCGCGTCCTCGCTGAACAGGCGGCTGTTCAGCAGGAACTCAAGCGCCGAGACCATGCCCACCAGCACAGCCATGACCAGCCAGCGCTCCTGGCGCATTTCGGCGCGCAGCAGAAACGGAATGGCGAACAGCGACAGCCCCAGATAGATGAGCCCGCCGATGCGGGCGCGCTTGCGCCGCTTGGGGTTCTGATAGCGCACCATCAGGATGTGTGCCAGCTCACGCGGTTTCGCCAGCCGCGCGGCCGCGGGTAACGCCGTGACGATCAGCAGAAAGATGGCGTAGATGCGGAGGGCGTTATCCAAAGGGAGTCGCTATTCGGCAATCACGAGGCATTCGGGGGAACTTGACTGCGCCAGTAGAATCCTACCGCACTTGGTTTGAGGAACTACGTTGAGAGCGGTCTGCTGCCGGAATCCAGCGGTTGATCCGGCCCATGTAAGCCCGGTAGCTCTGGCCGAACCGCCGCTCCAACTTTGGCTCTTCCACGTACACGACAACCAGATGCATGACCGCGGCCATCACCACGGTGAACAGCAGTATTGAAACGGAAAGCTGATAGAACCCCCAACCGGCCAAGACCGTTAATCCGCCGATGGCCATGGGGTTCCGCACGTACTTGTACGGTCCGCGGGAGACGAACACCCCGGGGTCAGGAAAGGCCGGCCCAGGAGTCAACGCGCCGCTTACCGCGAAGAGGCCGAAGCAGATGAAGGCGAGGATAGCACCCGCGGCCATGAGGAAGGCCCCGACGACCGCCATCCACGACGGGAGACTGACCGGGATGTACTGGTCGAGGTGGAGCAGTTGTCTTGTAACAAAGCCAAAGATGACGATGGCGCAAGCCGCCATGAACAATGTCTTCAGGAGCACGACGAATTGCCGCATGGCGGTACCTCCGGGCTGCGGTAGCTCCGAGCCGCTACTGGAACATCTCTTTCACCTTGTTCAGCAGCGAGCGGCTGACGGGCTTGTTCTCCACCGAGGTCGTGGTGCGCAGCTCCTCCAGCAGTTCACGCTGGCGCTGGGTAAGTTTCGGCGGGGTCTGCACTTTCACTTCAATCAACAGATCTCCGCGTCCGCGCCCATTCAGCACCGGCACGCCTTTGCCTTTGGCCTTGAAGGTGGTCCCGGTCTGCGTGCCTTCAGGAACTTTCAGGGTGTAATCGCCGTCGAGAGTCGGCACCTGGATCTCGGTGCCGAGGGCCGCCTGCGGAAACGAGATCGGAACCACGCAGTACAGGTTCTTGCCTTCGCGCTCGAAGAACGAATGCTCCTTGGCGTGCAGCACGACATAGAGATCGCCCGACGGCCCGCCGTTCAGCCCGGCTTCGCCTTCACCGGAGTACAGAATGCGCGCGCCTTCCTCAACTCCGGCGGGAACTTTCACGGTGACGGTGCGGTCGCGGCTGACGCGACCCTGGCCACGGCACCGATTGCAGGGATCGACGATGAGCTTCCCCGAACCATGGCATGTGCTGCACGGGCGCGCGATGGCGAAAAAGCCCTGCTGATAGCGGACCTGTCCATTACCGTGACAAGTGGTACAGGTTATGGGCGACTTGCCGGGAGCAACGCCGCTTCCTTTGCACTGCTCGCACTCCTCCATGCGCCGCACCTGCACCTGCTTGGTAACGCCAAAGACCGCCTCCTCGAATTGCAAGGTGAGGTCTTCGCGCAGATCGGCGCCACGCTGGGCGCGCGAGCGGCGGCGTCCGCCTTGCTGCCCGAAGATGTCGCCGAAGCCAAACAGGTCGCCGAAGATGTCCTGAAAATCGATGGTGGTGTCGAACCCGCTGAAGCCTCCGCCCGCGCCGCTGGAGACGCCGGCATGGCCGAAGCGGTCATAGCGGGCGCGCTTCTCCGAGTCGGCGAGGATGGCATAGGCTTCACTGCATTCCTTGAAGCGCTCTTCTGCACCGGGATTGTCCGGATTGCGGTCAGGATGGTGTTGAAGCGCCAGCTTGCGATAGGCGCTCTTGATCTCCTGATCAGTGGAGGTGCGGGAGACGCCCAACACCTCGTAGTAATCGCGTTTTACGTTAGTGGCCATTAAGTCCAGTTGTCAGTAGTCAGTAGCCAGTACCCAGTTGTCGGTAGCCAGTCAGTTGCCTCGGTCGAGAGAGCTGATAAGGCCGTTCAGAACTCTGCCCACTTCGGCTGAGCGTTCGAGAACTCCGTTAACGCATTCCGGGCTGACGTACTGTAACCGCTCGGCGATGATCGCTTGCGTCTCCAGTTCCATCAACGAGCCGCTGGCCTGTCGCAGAAAATGTCTGAACTCCACCCGACCGTGACGACCTTGCCCGTCGGCGATATTGCTGGGAATAGATACCGCCGCCCTGCGAAGCTGCGAGGTCAGCCCGTAAAGCTCTTCCCGGGGAAAAGAGGCGCTCATTTGATAAACCGCGATCACAAGTTCCATCGCTTTCTGCCAGGCCACGAGATCTCGATAAGACTTGTTCATTTCTCCGCTTCTATGCGTGGCTGCCAACTGGCTACTGACTACTGGCTACTGGGTACTGGTTTTGGGATTGCGCGCCACGCGCACCATTGCCGGACGCAGCAGCCGGTCCTTCAACTTGTAGCCCCGCTGTAACTCGTTTAGCACGCGATTGTCCTCAGCCTCGTCGGTATCCACCATCTGTATGGCCTGATGCACGTTGGGATCGAAGGGCTCGCCCTCGGCAGGCACCGGCTGCACGCCAAGCTTGGCCAGCGCGTCGTGAAACTGCTTGTCGATAAGTTCGATGCCGGCATGAAAATCTTCCAGCGATGCGGCGTTGGTCTTCAGCGCGTTGTCCAGGCTGTCGAGAATGGGCAGCAGCGTTCTGACCGCGTCGGCGAGAGCATAGTCCCGGTATTCCTGCTGCGCCTTGGTGTTGCGCTTGCGAAAGTTCTCGAACTCGGCCTGAATACGTGCGGCGCGGTCGAGATAGGCGGCGCGCTCGGCCTTGACGCGTTCCAGTTCGGATTGCGGCTCTTGCGGCGCGGCAGTGGTTCCCTGCGCTGCAGGCTCATCGTCGTTCTCCCCTGGCGGGAGCTCGTGGTCCGACTCCAATTCGGTGGAGCTTCCGTTACCTTTTTTTACTGGCATAATCCATCCAATATTTTGTGCCGACCCTAAAGGGGTTCGGGTCTTGATTAATGAGCTCACCTAGGGCTCACGAGTCTGTGTGAGTACTGTGCCGCCGCTCCGCGGCTCGAACCTCTTTCCCCTGACCGTGGGCTTACGCCCACGGCTCACTTCAAGCCGCCGCTCCGCGGCTCTTTTTGCGGTAATTGTGATCTTCTTCTCCCACCGCAAATTCGAGCATGGAGTACTCGCACAGACCCTCACGCCCTGGGCTAACACAAATGCCGCCCTCCGGCTGGCGTCTCGCGCATTACCGGGGTCGATTTGACTCCGGCGGCAGATCGCATTTGCTCAGCTTCTCCCGCAGCAATCTTCGCAGAGCGTGCGCTCGGCTCCTACGTCGCCTCGTTCCAGAGCTGATCGAACAGCCGTGCGATGTACGACACGGCGGTGATGGTGTGCTCGTAGTCCATACGAGTCGGGCCGATTACAGCCAGCGAGCCCATCACCTCGTCGCCGACGCGGGCCGGCGTGCCAATCAGCACAAAATTGTTTAGATGCGGCATCGCGTCTTCGAGACCCACAACCACGCGCACCGCTTCCTGGCGCACGTCAAGATAAGCGGAAAGCAGGTCGACCACGCGCTGCTTCTCTTCCAGAGTAGCCAGCAACTGGCGCAGGCGCTCCTTGTCCTGCTCCGTAATGACCAGGTTTGACGCGCCTTCCACATACACCGCCTGGCCGCCGCCTTCAGTAGTGAGCGCACCCTCTGCGTAGAGCTGCTCCACCGAGCGCATCAGGCGATCGTATTCGCCGCGCTCCTGCTGAATGCGCTTGGCAATCTCGTTGCGCAGCGACTCCATCTCCCAGCCGCGGAAGTTCTGGTTGATGTAGGCGGCGGCAGCCTCCAGGTCGGCGACGGGCAGGTCGTTGCTCAGCCGCAGCACGCGGTCGCGCACCAGTCCATTGCGGGTGACGACGACGGCCAGGACCTTCTTGTCGCCCAGGCGCTGGAAGTACAGGTGCTCCAGCGCATTGTTCTGGCCGGGCCCTGGAGTGATGGTCACGCCTACACCGTGCGAGATCAGCGCCAGCACGTGTGACGTGCGCTCCATGAATTCCTGGACGTCCTGCAGTCCCTGCAAGTTGCCCTGAATCAGACCCTCGTCAGCGGGCGACAGACGCGCCTCGCCGGTGAGCTGCTTCACGTAGTAGCGATAAGCCTTGGTGGTCGGCACCCGCCCCGCCGAAGTGTGGGGCTGCTCCAGGAATCCAGCGTCGGCCAGGTCAGCCATGACGTTGCGAATGGAGGCAGCGCTGAGGTTCTCGCGATTGCCGCGGGTCAGCGTGCGCGAGCCTACAGGTTCGCCGGTGGAGATGTAGGTCTCCACGATGGCGGTGAGGATGTCGCGCTCCCGCCGTCCTATGCCTTCGGGTACCGTCATAGCTGTGGAGCAGGCGTAACCTGCTATTTTCTAATAATTTAGCTCGTGATTGAGGTACAACGCCCCATAGTCATTCTAAGAAGGCGACTCGCTCGTGTCAAGATTGGCACTCGCTTGAAATGAGTGCCAGAATCGCGACCTGGAGGAGTCTGTCAACCGACGGGCGCGTTTCAGTTTGAAGTTCTGGCGTCTTGGTCGGTTCGCGGACAGGGTAAACTGTCCTCATGCCAAAGCGGAATCTTCGAATTATTCGGCGCGTCAAGAATGTTCCAGTGCTCGGGATCTGCGAATACTGCAACATGCAGTTCCCGGCGGAGCTTCATCCCCACATCCAGCAGGGAGAAGCGCAGGCGGCCATCCAACAACAGTTCAACGCGCACAAATGCAAACCCGTGGAGCTCAGCCAAGCCCCTGCGGGGGTTGGCAGTGAAACGATTGAAAGCAAGTAATCTCCAAGACTGGTAGTGTCTCAATGATTGGAGAAATAAATGCCGAAAGCGAGACGCCTGCTGCTTATGCTCGTGCTATGTGTCGGGTTTGCAGGATCACAAGATAGCCTTCGTGGAGTAGTGACTGACGCAACGGGCGCTTCTGTGCCCAAAGCTCGGATTCTTCTGGTGAACTTGCACTCCCTCGACACTTGGAGGAGCGAGGTTCCCGCGAACGGCACATTCGCATTCTCTAACCTGGAGGCGGGCGAATACGTTGTGGTAGTAGCTGGGCCTAGCGATCCACACGCGCCGTGCTGGAAGGCCACCATCAGACAGGTACAAATAGACAAACAGTCTGCGCCCGACCTGCAGCTCCGGCTCATGCTGGACGCAACAAAATGCCCAGGAATCATCGATTAGCCCTTTAGTTGCCAATAATTTCAAACTGAGGCACCACCCTAAGACTCACGGACTGGCTTCGTTGAACATCCCATTTGTGGCAAGACGTGGTCGCGGTAAAGATTTCAGAAAAGTGCTTCACTCATTGAACGCTGGTTCTGGCGCGCGAGATCACCGAAAAGCTGTCCCTCGTCCTGCTACAATGCAGGCGAATTGGGGCGGAGTGCAGACTGCGTCATACATCTGATAACCCGTCCGTCTCAACCGAACTTCTGGCTCGCAAACCCGTATAAATGACCAGCAGTGAATAGGATTTGGGCCAGGAGTCACGCCCCATGGGAGCGCTGATTGGACGACGTCCAAGCCGTCAATGCCCTTGTCCGTCGCTGTGTGGCCGGCGACGCTGCGGCCTGGCAGGAAATCGTCCAGCAATATCACCGGCGCATCTACAACATCTGCTACCGGTTTTCCGGTTCGGCGGAGGACGCGTCTGACCTGGCCCAGGAAGTGTTCATCAAGATGTATCGCACGTTGAGCACGTATGACACCTCGCGGGCCTCGTTCATGACCTGGGTCACTACGGTGACCCGCAATCTGCTGGTGGACCACTTCCGTAAAGGAAAGTACGACCGGGTTACGGACTCGCTGGACGCCGCTCCTGGCAGCCAGGAGGAGGGCTTGACGCTGGCGGAGAAGCTGGAGGATCCGTCAGCCGGGCCCGAGGCGAGGGTGCGGAGCCAGGAAGCCCAGAAGATGGTCCACGAGGCGCTGGGGAAGCTTTCGCCGGAGCTGCGGGAGGCGGTCATCCTGCGGGATTTGCAGGATATGGACTACAAGGAGATTGCCATAGTGCTCAAAGTGCCCGAGGGAACTGTGAAGAGTCGCATAAATCGGGGACGAACGGAACTTGCAAGGGTGCTCCAACGTAATTACAAGCAGGTATCGTAAACAGCCCCTACAAGCGCAAAGGCGGCGCTTGTCGGGGGCCCGAAAGAAAAATGGCAGACCAGATCCAACCCGGAATGCAATGCGTCGAGGTTGAGGCCCTTTTGGCCGAGGCCCTCGATGGGACGTTGCATGGCTCGACCCTGGCCGCCTTTGAGGCGCACCGGGATTCCTGCCCCGCCTGCCGCACTATGGTCGAAGAGGCCAGCCGCGGTATGCACTGGCTCAAGGGGCTGGACGAAATCGAGCCTCCGCGCAATCTGGTGCACAACATCCTGGCGCAGACCATCGGCCAGATACCTGAGCCGCGGGTCGCAGCGGCCCCAAAGGGCGAAGGCTGGCTGGAGCGGCTGAAGGGCAAGCTGGCTCCGATGTTCGCTCCGGTGGTGACGCCGCGCTTTGCCATGTCGTTTGGCATGGCGTTCTTCTCCATCACCATGCTGCTCAGCATCGCCGGCTTCCATGTCGCCGATCTGCGTCATGTTGACCTGAGCGCCAAGGGGATCACCAGGGCGTATTACTCCACCCAGACCCGCGTGGTCCGCTACTACGAGAACATTCGCCTGGTGTACGAGATCGAAACCCGGGTGCGCGACCTGCGCCGGGTGGCGACGCCGCAGAACGGGGAAGAGCAACCGGCACCGCAAAACAACCAACCCAAAGGCGACGACCAGCAAGACAAGGACCGCCGCAACCAGAACTACAACCACGAGATGGGCCAGCCCGCGCTGGCCGCGTCTCCATCTTCGAGCAATCAAGTGATGGATGAAGTGATCTCACAGGCCCGGCTGAACAGGAGAACCGCATGAACTGCGCCAATCATGCCGACGTTCCCGCAACTGCATACTGCCGCACGTGTGGCAAACCAGTGTGTGCCAGTTGCGCCCGCGACGTCCGTGGCGTTACTTACTGCGAGGAGTGTCTGGCCTCGCATATGAGCGGCACCATGCCGCCACCCGGCCCTGCTGCCGTGCCTCCGGGTGCCAAACCTCCAACCGGCGTGCCGAGCCCCAAACTGGCCGCGATTCTGGGCATCATTCCCGGCGTCGGCGCCATGTACAACGGCGAATTCGCCAAAGGCTTCATCCATGTGGTCATCTTCGCGACGTTAATCTGGATGACCGACAACGTCAACGGATTGTTCGGCCTGGCGATTGCGGCATTCGTGATCTATATGCCCATCGAGGCTTACAAGACGGCGCGTGCCCGGGAGTTGGGTTTGCCCGGCCCGGATCCGTTTGGACTGAACCACCTTTTCTCTCCGGGTGGTTCTGTCAGGCCTGCTGCCGTAGCTGCCGGGGTTATGCCGGTAGAAGGCAGTCCCGTGGCAGTACCGGAAGGACAGCCGCCGGAAGCTGAATATTGCCCGCCGTCGCGGATACCAATCGGGGCTTTCATCCTGATCGGCCTGGGCGTGCTGTTCCTGCTAGACGAACTTGGGGTGTTGCACTTCCACAACCTGTGGCGCTTCTGGCCGCTGGTGCTGATTGCTCTCGGGATTCGCATCCTGATGCGCAGAAGGGGTTGGTGAGGAGGCATCATGAGATATCGATATAATCCCTCTTGCTCTTGCGGCCGTTGCCGCGCTCATGGCTTCATGGGACCGACCGTCCTGATCAGCTTGGGCGTGCTGTTCCTGCTCGATCAGCTCACCCACGTTCGCTGGCTGGACTTCGACCGCACCTGGCCGGCATTCCTTATCGTGATTGGCCTGGTAATGTTTCTGCAACACAATGCTTCCATGGCCGGTCATGTTCCGCGGCTGTACGGCGCCGAACCTCAGGCTTGGCAATCCCAGGACCAGCGTTACGGGACGCCGCAATATCCGCCACAACCGCCGGTGGTAACGCAGCCTCCGGCTCCTGCCGCCGGCCCAAGTCCGCCGGGTGCGAGCTGGGATAAACCTGGCGATCCGGGGGTGCACAATGGCTAGCCCCGGTCAATACCCTCCGCAGCCTGTACCCCAGTATCCGCCGCCGTATCGTTACCGGCGGTCGATCGCCGGCCCGCTGGTGCTGATTGTTATCGGCTTGGTGTTCCTGCTGCGCAACATGGGCGTCCGCGTGCCCATCTGGCACTGGTTTGGACATTGGTGGCCACTGCTGCTCATTTTGTGGGGAGTCATCCGGTTGATCGAACACTCCGCCGCCCAGCGCGAGGGCTACCGGCGATCCAGCATCGGCGCCGGCAGCATCCTGTTGCTGATCCTCATCGTCGCAGTCGGGTTGTCGGCACACTATAGCTCTGACGTTGACTGGGGAGGGGTCCGCGATCAGATCCAGATGGACAATGATCTTGGCGGAATCTTCGGCACAGCCTACACCTTCGACGACACGCTGCAGCAGCCGTTTCCCGCGAAGGGTACGCTGCGCGTGGTCTGCGATCACGGCAGCTTGAACATCTCGCCCGCCGACGACAATAGCTTGCGAGTGGTCGTCCATAAGAAGCTCTACGCACAAAATCAGAATGACGCCAACAAGTACAACGAAGGCACCCATCCACAGATCACCGTCACCGGCAGCGCCGTGCTGTTGAATGCCAACACCAACGGGGCGGGCGATCACGGCGTGGAGAGCGACATGGACATCTTCGTGCCGCGCGATGCTACGGTTGATATCGCCAGCAAGCGTGGCGATGTGACCATCAACGACCGCAAGGCCGACGTGAGGATTGCATTGCAGCGTGGTGACGTCACGCTGGACGAGGTTACGGGTGCGGCGAAGATCAATCTGGACAAGGGATCGATCCGCGCTTCCAAGGTCGGCGGCGACCTGGACATCGAAGGTCACATTGATAATGTGAGCGTCGATGAATGTGGCGGAGCCGTTCATCTCACCGGCGATTTCTTCCAGGACCTGCGTCTAAGCAAGATCGCGAAGACGGTCACCTTCAAGTCATCGCGCTCCGACATGGAAATTGCTTCCGTGCCTGGCGAGATTGAGATTGCGACTGATTCGGTGCGGGGCAATCAGCTCAACGGGCCCAGCCGTGTAGTCACGCGCTCCAAGGACATCCATCTGGAGGACGTCTCCGGCGATCTGCAGGTTCAGACTTCTAACGGCGACGTGGACGTCCATGCCGCGAGCAAGTTGCCGGTCGGCAAGATGACCATCACCGGCAAGCACGGCGACATTACTCTAACGCTGCCCGCGAATGCGGGATTCCAGATCGATGCCACGACCCGCAAAGGGGACATCACATCGGATTTCAGCGCCATCAAGATCAGCGCGACCAACGGCACGTCGCAGGCCAGCGGGACAGTTGGCAATGGCGCGGCCAAACTGCAGATTAGCGCGGACACTGGCGATATACGGATATCGAAGGGATAGCGCTTTCACCACAGAGACACAGAGGCACGGAGAAATCTGTGCCTTTTGTCGAAAGTGGATAGTGGTCAGTGGATAGTGGATAAAAGCTTCGAGTTTGAAGTTCCGGAAATCTCAAACCCCGGCACCAAAACTCTATCCACTAGCCACTATCCACTAATCACTCTTGCTACGATCTGCTCTACCTCCGCCACCACCTCATCAATGCTCTCGTGCGTAGTATCGATGTGCACCGCGTCGGGCGCAGCAATGAGCGGCGAGGCCGAACGGGTGCGGTCCCGCTCATCACGTGCGGCCAACTCGGCCAGCACTTGCTGCTTGTCTCCGGAGGAGTGCGGCTCACTTTGCAGCACGCGGCGTTCGGCGCGAATGGTCGCGTCGGCATCGAGGAAAATCTTCACTTCTGCATTGGGGAACACAGCCGTTCCAATGTCACGGCCTTCCATCACTACTCCGCCGTCTTTGCCCAGCTCGCGCTGGCGGGCGACCATCAACTGACGTACTGGCGGATGCACGGAAACGCGTGACGCCGCGGCCGTCACATCGGCTTCACGAATACGCTGAGAAACGTCACGCCCATCGAGCAGCACGCGGTTCCCTTCTCCTTGCGGTTCGAGCTGGATCACGGTACTCTCGGCCAGCTTTCGCAGCGCATCAGAGTCGTCGAGAGGCACCCGTTGCTCCATCGCCTTGAGCGCCAGCGCCCGATACATGGCGCCGCTCTCGAGATTAACGTAGCCAAGCTTTCTCGCCAGACGAGCGGCGATCGTGCTCTTGCCCGATCCCGCCGGACCGTCAATGGCGATAATCAACTTGCGGCTGTTGCTCATTCCTTGCCGGCGTCCCTGGTGGGTGGGCTGGTCTTGCCTGGGGCGACGGCCCTCCGCGGCCGGCGTTGCCGTTGTACCAGAGGCTTGCCCCGCTCAGGAGGACGAGGCTCGAAGCGTGGCTTGGGTGTGAACCCTTCATGCGCTTCGCCCGATGGAGGCAGTCTGCAGCGACGAAACGTGCAGCATCACGCGGCCGCCAACATGCACGTACGTGAGCTCACGCGCGGCCTGCAATGCATGGATGGCATCGCGCACCCGCGACCGGCCGATGATTGGGGAGAAAAACTGTTCGATCTCTTCCTGTTGCGCGGCCAGCATACAGTCAAGATACTTGGAAACTACCGCCGTCAGCGACTCCGCAAACGAGACGTGCATGCCCTGTCGCACCGCTTCCGGCGCCCACCGAAAGAGCACGTCCCAGAAGACGCCTTCGTCCTGCTTGTAATCCACGCGGGTAATGCGCAGCTTGGCCCACAGTTCATCCAAGGCGCGATCCAACGCCGCCTCCGAGATATCGCCCCCCAGCAACTCACGCACCCGGTGCTTCGAGATGGGGCCGTCTTTCTGAATAATGTGAAACGCGTCCACGGCGAGCGGGGAATACTCCGACCGCGCACCCGACTTCGGAGGCTGTCGCGGGTTGCGGTCGCCAACCAGGCCGTAGAAGTAAGGAAACACCGACGCCGACAGGATGAAATTATTTTCTTGGTAGACGTTCGCCTCGTATGCTGATTTTTCGCGTAAAAGACGAACCATCAGCTCCTTGGCCTCGCGCGCGCTGGGATCGGCAAAGGCCATGTGTGCCACAGGAAGTTTCTCGTCGTTCCCCTTATAGGCACCCACAAAAATCGGGGCCAGCACCGGCGGCCGCTGCGGATAAAGCAGACAGAAGCCGACGGACTCGATAAACTCGCGCGCTTCTTCCAGCGAGCGGACGGGCTGCCCGTTCAGGCGCCACTTCTCCCGGCGCAGCTCTTGGAGTTGCTGTTCGTGCATAAGGAAGCAAGTAGCAACTAGCCACTAGCGGTCAGTAAGGTCGCGAGATTCTTTTGCTTTGAGGTCGGCGCACCGACCACTAGTTGCTAGTTGCTTCCTTCAGATCCGCTTGAACGCCCGCTGAATGTCTTTAACAGAATACCGCAGAACCACGGGACGGCCATGAGGGCAGCTCATAGGGCAATCGGTTTTGGCGAGCTCGCTCAGCAGCCACTCCATTTTGTTCTGCTCCAGCGGCATGTTGACCTTGATGGCGGCGTGGCAGGCGATGCTGGCGGCGATGTTGGTGCGAATCTTGTCCAGGTTCAGCGACTGCTCCTCACGCTCGAACTGCTCGAGGATTTCGTGCAGCAGATGCTCGACATCGGCCGCCGCAACGCCCGCTGCCGTGGTCTTGACCGCGATGGTGCGTGAGCCGAAGGGCTCGACCTCGAAGCCATTGCGGTTCAGCTCGTCGGAGATCTCCGCGAAGACGGCCATCTGCCCCGGTGTCAGCTCGACCATCAGCGGCATCAGCAGTTGCTGCTTCTCCGGCGACTCCGCCAGGCGCTGCTTGCAGATTTTTTCGAACAGGATGCGCTCGTGGGCGACGTGCTGGTCAATAATCCACAGGCCTTGCGGATTGACGGCGAGGATGAACGAGTCGCGAATCTGGCCGACCGGCTTCAGCGTCGCCAGCGACTCCAGGCCCACGGGCGCGTCGTCATCGGCGAGGACGGCGGAGCAGGCGTTCTCTCCGCGAGCCATCGTCGCGGCTGCTGGAACCGGCCCGCCGAACGTCTGCGGCCCGAAGCGCGCCACTGGAACGGCCGCGTTGCCTTCGACGGCGAATCCGCTGCCCTCAAATTGCAGGCGCGCGGTGAATGGCGGTACTTCGTGCGGGCGCAAGGCGAATGCGGCGTCAGCCTCAGTCACCTGCAGTTCGCTCGAGAAATCGCTGCGCGCCCGGACGTGAGCGAAGGCGACGCCGTCGGCTGCGCGTGGATCTCGGTCATGAATGCCGGCACAGGCCGCGACTTCATCAGCACGGCGCGAACCGAATCGCGAACGAAATCGTGCAGCACCGACGACTGGCGAAAGCGCACCTCGGTCTTCGAGGGATGCACGTTGACATCAACTTCGGTGAACGGCATCTCGAGGAAAAGCAGCACGACAGGATAGACCGTCGGCGGAATGATGTTGCGATAGGCCTCGGTCAGCGCGTGCTGCACCACGCGGTCGCGAATCAGGCGGCCGTTCACGAAGATGAAGATCGAGTTGCGGTTGAGCTTCTGAATTTCCGGGCGCGAGACAAAGCCATGCAGCTTGACCTCGCCCTTTACCGGCTCCTGCGGTTGCTTCCTCTTCGCTGCGCCGCCACGGCGGAGGCTGCGGCAGGCCGACGCGCTCCAGCGGCAGCAGCGCGCTCAGCGGAATCAGCTGGTCGAGCGTCTCTTTGCCGAAGACCTGGTAGATGCGCTGCGAATGGTCGGCCACAGGCGGCGCGATCAGCATCGCGTTGGTGGCCGAGTGCAGCTCCCAGTGCATCTCGGGATGGGCCAGCGCGTAGTGCGTCACCAGCGACGCGATGTGCGACAGCTCGGTGGACTCGGCCTTGAGGAATTTCCGGCGCGCCGGAATGTTGAAGAACAAATCGCGCACGGTGATCGCAGTTCCCAGCGGCAGTCCAGCCTCTTCGACCGTCAGCAGCTTGCCGCCGGCAATTTCGATCACGGTCCCGGCCGCGTCTTCGGCGGCGTGCGTCTCCAATCGCAGACGGCTGACCGAGGCGATGGACGGGCAGCGCTTCGCCGCGAAAGCCCAGAGTGGCGATGCTGAGCAGGTCGTCGGTATTGCGGATCTTCGAGGTGGCGTGGCGCTCGAAGGCAAGCATGGCGTCGTCGCGCACCATGCCGCAGCCGTCGTCCGTGACCTGGATAAGCTTCTTACCGCCGCCTTCAACGTTGACGCGGATGCGGCGGGCGCCCGCGTCCAGCGCGTTCTCCAGCAGCTCCTTGACGACCGACGCAGGACGCTCCACCACCTCGCCGGCGGCGATCTTGTTGGCTACGTTTTCGGAGAGAACGTGGATGCGGCCCATGGTTCAGTGATTAGCTGTCAGTGGCCAGTTGTCACGAACTTTGGAAGTCAAAATCACGATCGGCTACGCATGCTCGACAAATTGCAGTACTGCCGACAACTGGTCACTGACAGCTGCTTCACTGCCTTGGCGCGTAATATCCCTTGCGCGCGCGCACCTTGTACTTCTTGTTGTCCGCGAGGATCTCGATCTTGCGGTACTTCCCGTTAGGCTGCGAAATCCGCCGGCTTGTAAGAGACGTCATACTGGCTGCGCAGCTCGTCGGAAATTTCCGAAAAGGCGTTGGAAACGTCCTGAATTTTGAATGGGAAAGAATGCCTTGCCGCCGGTCTCGTCGGCGAAGTGCTCCAGGATCTTGTCGCCGCGTAGCTTCAGTCCGCTAGTGTTGGTGGAAATCGCGTAGATGATGACCTCCGCGCGTTGCGCCATCTCCACCGCTTCCTCGCGCGAGACCCGGCTCTGGTTGTCGTCGCCGTCGCTCAACAGGATGATGGCGCGCCGCGTGGCGGTCGTGCTCTTGTCCTGTCATGAGTTTGTCGCGGCAGGCGTAGTAGATGGCGTCGTACATCGCGGTACCGCCGCCCGGCCGCAGCATGCGCACGCCGTGCGCCAGCGCTTCGGTGTCGTCGGTCATGTCCTGGGTGACTTCGGGCGTGGTATCAAAGCCGATGACGAAGGCCTTGTCGGAGGTGCGCTGAATAATCTGGTTCAGGAACTCGATAGCTGCTTCCTGCTCGAACTTAAAGCGGTCGCGCACCGAATTGCTGGCGTCGATGAGCAGGCCGACGCGCAACGGCAGGTTGGTCTCGCGCCTGAACGAGCGCGTACGCTCTCCGCCGGTTTGTTGTCGTCATAAACGCGGAAGTCGTTCTTGGTAAGGTCCTTCACGAAGTGGCCGCGTTTGTCGGTGACGGTGAAGACCACGTTCACCTCATCTACGCGCTTGCGGATGATGGTAAGCTCGTCAGGGTTATCACCCGATTCGGTCGTCCCCGCCGGCTTGGCGGAGGTTGAGGGCGGGAGCGCGTTGGACTTCGGCGGTTCGGTCGAGGGCGCAGGCTGCGGAGTGATGTTCGTTTGCGGCGCAGAACTGGCGCTAGTGTTGGCTTGAGTAGGAGGACTGGGGTCGGCCGCTGCCGGAGGTGCTGCCGGCGCGGGCGGACTGGCCTGCCCGGTCTCAGAGGCTGGTGGCGACGTGGTTTTTTGCGGAGGAAACTTGGTCGCCGAGGGCGCCGTTGGAAGCTGCTGCGGAGCGTCCTGTGCGGCAAGCCCCCACGACAACGCCGCTATTACAACGGTTAACAGGTACTTCATTGGAATTCATTATAGCTGTTGCGGGATTTGACCACAGAGACCCAGAGAAAGCTTTTCGCTTTTCGCGTGGTTCACTTACGCACGCAAGTTTTGAAGAAATCCGACGAGTTCTTCCGGCAAGGATGCCGTGAATGACAGCGGCTCGGCGGTTCGCGGATTGGCGAACTCGATGGCCGCCGCATGCAGGAAATTCCGGTTGAGGCTGAGAGTAGTGCTCTCGTGTCGGGCGCCCCCAGCATGGCTTTCGGAGCCCCGAGTCTGCAACTGCCGCTTTACCGAGCCATGTGCCCGCACAGGATTACGTCGCAATTCCCTGGTCGCCCCATAGAGCGCGTCGCCGACTACCGCATGTCCAATCGACGACATGTGCACGCGGATCTGATGCGTGCGGCCAGTTTCGATGCGAACCTCGAGCAGCGCAAACTTTCCGTACGACGACGTAATGCGCTCGCGGACTTCGTAGTGCGTCACCGCCGCACGGCCTCCGCTGCCGCGCGTGGTCATGCGGATACGGCGCACAGCGTCGCGGCTGATCTCGCTGGTGATCGTCCCACGATCTTTAACCGGCCATCCCTGTACCAGCGCGACGTAGCGCTTCTTCACCAGGCGGCTGGAAAACTGTTTGGCCAGCTTGCGATGAGCAACGTCATTTTTCGCCACCACGATCAGCCCGCTGGTTTCTTTGTCGAGGCGGTGGACGATTCCTGGCCGCAGCTCGCCGCCAACTCCCGACAGTTTGCCGAAGCGATGCAGCAGCGCGTTGACCAGCGTCCCGCGATTGCGCTCGTCGTCGGTGGCACCTGCTCCGGCGTGCACCATCATCCCGGCAGGCTTGTTAATCACGGCCAGGTCGCCGTCTTCGTAAACGATGTCGAGCGGAATGTCTTCCGCGATGGCCCGCAACGGCGCAAACTGCGGATCGCCGAGGATGGTAATCTGCTCGCCGCCTTTAAGGCGCATCGAAGGCTTTGCAGGGGAATCGTTGACCAGCGCCTTTTCTTGCTCCAGCAACTGTTGCGCACGCGCGCGGCTGATATCAGGAAGTTGGGCGGTCAGAAACTGGTCGAGACGCTGGCCAGCGGTGTCAGGTGAAACGAAGACCGTCATGGGGAAACGCGTGTCGGGCATGAATACAGAATTTTCAGGTACTAAAGAGCGGCGTGTGGTACCCAAACAGCGCTGTCCTTCGTCGCTCGGAGCCCACTGGCGAAAACCCAGGGTGAAAAACAGCATACACACAGCGAATCAGGTATATGATGTGGGCGCCTGTTTGGCATTGTATGACGAACAGCATTAGAAACTCCGCATGGCTTGCTCTTGTCTGTATCGCGTTTCGGTTGAGCTGCCTTTCTGCCGCCGATCCCCGAATCCTGGCGGTTCCCCAAGCCGCTGCGACCAGTAGGAGCGTTGATAACTCAAAACATGGGGCGGTGTCGATCCTGGTGGAATACGCCTGCAAGACAGGGGCTCACCACAAAGCTGAAAGGGTAGGACTCGAATCCGAGGTTATGCAACGCGGCGCTGACGACCAGCCGACACGAGTTCTTGCCGCAAAGAATGTTAAGACAGGTGACATGGTGTTTATGCATGTCCTGGAGTCGGATTGCTCCGGTGAGCAGGCGATTGACGTGCCGGGTGCAGCCAGTTTGGCTCTTGTGCACAAAGTCTCGGGAGAGGAATATTTCTACGCAATCTCCGCTCAGGGCGAGTGCTTAAGAGCATTCCGAATCAGGTCCCTCGGACAATTCGACCCAATTGACATGAGCACCAAGCTCCAGGATTGTCAGAATGAGGTACGAATCTGGTCAGCCCAGGCCGCGAAATGGAAGGCGCAGGCCAACCACGCTGCCAATCCCAGGCCTTAACGGTGCCGGCTCACTAACTCGGCGGCTAGCGGTTCTTTCGCTGTTACCGCGGAAGCCAGCTTCGCCGCCTGCCGCAGGGGCACGCGGCGCATCCACAGCAGCCCACCGGCAATGACCAGCACAATTGCAATGGCCTGCGTCCCGGTCATGAAACCGAGGAACTCGCCGCGGCCGGGATCGCCACGGAAGAACTCGATGAAGTAGCGGGCGATGCCGTAGATGATCATGTAGCTGCCGATGATTTCGCCTTCAAACTTCTTGCGGCGAATGAGCCACACCAGGAACAGGCAGTTGGCGAGCTCGACCACCATCTCGTAGAGCTGTGTGGGATGTAGCGGAACATTCAGCGGAGTTCCGACGATCTCGTTAGCCAGCGGATTGCGGAAGGTAACCGCCCACGGAACGTGCGTCTCATGGCCATAGCAGCAGCCGGCGGCAAAGCAGCCTACGCGACCGAAGGCGTGGCCCAGTGCCAGGCCGGGCGCGAAGACGTCGCAAGTCCGCAGTACCGGCATGTTGTTGCGCCGCATGTACCAGACGCACATGATAAGTGCCAGCACGAATCCGCCGGACCACACCCCGCCCGCCTGGAAAGTTGACAGACTGAAGACCTCGCCTGGGTGCTCGCGGTAGTAGCCAACATCAATCAGGACCATGAGGATCTTGGCGCCGAAGATACCGGACAAGATGGCGATGATGCCGAGGTTCCAGAGCTTGTCGGGGTCGAGCCCCTGTTCATGGCCAATCTTGACGATCAGCATGAGACCGAAGATCAGGCCCAAAGCCGCCATCAGTCCGTAGGTGGGTAGGCCGAAGTTGCCAAAGTGAAAGAAACGAGGGAACACGTGTTTATTTTAGATGCAAAGAGAGTGCTCTTCGCTCTTCGCCCTTCGCTTTTTACCAGACTTGAGCCACGTACGATTGCTTCTATCCCTAAGGGGACCTAATTTAAAGGTTGATCCGATAGGAGATGTTCCGACCGCTCAGTGGGGCCAAAAGCGAAGAGCGAATGGCGAAGAGTGGGAATATGAAAGCCGACCCGCGGGGCCGTGCCGAATGGGCCGTCAATGAACCCGCTCATCACGGTGGGGACCCTCCGTGGCTCTTTAGGCATCTCCGCATGGCAGAGCATCGCACACCGAACCGCGAGCCGGGCCCCCTGTTCATTGAATATCGGTTCAAAAAACGGTTACCACCCGCACCAACTTTGCAGGCCGGCTGATGGGTCAGATGCTATGAAAAAGCAGCGCGGATGGCAAGGGGTAGTTAGCAAAAAGTTGGCGACTTACGTGCGGCGAGGAGGCATTCTTACACAGGCACGCTGGAAAGCAAGAGCTCACATCGACCCGCCCTGGGGATCATGAGAGATCAAAGCTGAGCGCTCAGCTTGCCTGGCGGGCCTCTGCCAACGCCTCATCGAGCGCGCCTTCCAGTTGTTCGGCCCGGGCATTGTAGTCATCGGCAACGCCATCGTACTTACGCTTGAGGACGTGGAACTCGTCGGCAATGTTCAGCGCAGCCAGCACGGCGACCCGCAGAGAATCGACGGTTGCCGCCTGTTGCGAGATTAACCGCATCTTGCTGTCCACGTACGCCGCCAATCGCGCGATGTATTCCGGGTCGGAGCCCCGGAGATGATAGGTCTGGTCGTAGATCTCGACGCGGACACTGCCGCTGCCGTTTCCGTTGGACTGATTCAAAACTGCCCCCTCGAAGTGGATAGGAAAACCCGTAATCGCCGATTTTGCTACCCACTATCCCACTAGCCACTATCAACTGCATTATCACGCCGATTCTTCTGACGTCAAAGCCTCAATTTGGCCCAGCATCTTTTCTACTCTGGTACGTACCTCCTCGCGCTCGCGGCGCCAGCTGACCAGTTCCTTGCGCAGGGTGTCAACTTCTTCTTCTCGTTCATTGAGCTGTTCCCGCAGCCGGGCTGCGTCGCGCTCAGCGGCCGCTTTGCCGTCGCGCGCGGACTTCAGCAGCTCAATCGTACGCAGAACTTTCTCTTCCAGGGATTTGAAATCGGCGGTGGAGTGGGCTGGGGACGTTTCAACTGCATTCGCAGGCATGATGAAGAATGGACCTCGCGCAATTTAGTTTTGTGAGCGCAGTATATCGCAGAAGTTTGCTGCGCGATTGTGGATAACTCGCCGATTCCGCCCGGGTGAACCATGGACGACAGCGGAGCCGCCGCTGGTGGGAGCCTTCACAACGGAAAGCCCTCCCCCAACGGAGGGCGCGCGCCGACTGACAACACGGACTCAGGGCTGCACGGCCACCAGGTTCGGGGTCACAGGGTTGCCATTGGCATCTTTCAGGCCGACAGCAATTTGCTGCACGTCCTGGTTGAGGGTGGAGTCAATACGATGCACCGTGCCGTCGCTCGTCCCCACATATACCTGCAGGGTATCGAGAGTAATTCCGCCACCGTAAGCGGTCGCTCCGCCTATATAAGGTATCGACACTGGCTTCAAGGACTGCATGTTCAAGTACATCAGCTGTGGCAGGTCGCTGATGACCCAGGCACGAGTGCTGTCAGGGCTGATGAAAAGCTGCCGGGCGTTGAAGGCGCCGGCGCCCATGTCCACAGAGTTGATCGAACTCATATCCAGAACCGGACAGCCTCGTGTAGTCAAAGTTCCGGGAGCTGTTCCGGGAGTTGATACCACGTCAAGCGCGGGCGAGTCGGTGGCCACGGCGCCCGTGCCGTTTGGAATGGGTTGGATCAAAGTCGGAGCGTTCGCTGAAAGCGTCTGGACTTCAGCCTGATTACAGGTGGAACGGATGTCAATCCCATTGGGGTTGCTGCCCGTAATGTAAGTCAATCCGCCTTGCGCGATGATGCCGAGCGCGTTCGTCGTGTACGGGGGTTGATTCAAGGTCAGCATTCCATCTAACGCGCCTTGCGAACCGAACGCCAGTTCAGATCCCGTCACCCACTCGTTGAAAAGACTGTCGGGCGTATAGGCACTGGAGGCGGTGGTAAATCCCGCACTCGCATAGGTGACAACGCCAGTGGCGACTTGATAATAGAAAACATTGTTCGACGCGCTGTCGGAGAACAGTACGAACTGGCTGTCGGGAGAAATCGCAATAACGGTTCCGTTCAGCGACAACGTGGCGATACCGCCGGACGCCAGATTTACGAGCATAATGCCTGAGCTTGATCCCAGGTACATGTTGGTGCCGGAGGGATCGATAAGCATCGAGTTGGGCAGGTTGGGAAGGGTGATGGCCGTTCCCGGAGTGTTCGTTGTGGTACTGATCGGAATAAGCGCGGTGGAATTCGTGCTTGCGGCATAGACTGTGGTCGTGGTGCTGCCCGTGACCGCTGCGGTCACCACGTTCAGACTGAATTGCGGCGGTATGTTCTTGTTGCAGTTGGGATTGCTGCAAGAAGCGGTGATGGAAGCCGTGCCCGGCGCTTGGGCGGTGATGGTAGCGGGGTTGTTACCCATAGTTCCCACGGCGACGGTAGCGCTGGCGTTGGATGAGGAAGCCCACGTCAGCGTGGGCTTGATGTATTGTCCAGCACTATCGTACACATCAGCCGTCAGCGGTTGCGTTGCACTCGTGTTGAGGGTAAATGACGTGTTCATGGAATTGGCGTCGTGCACCAGAATGTAAACCGCCGGACATGTAAGGTAGGGGACACCGACGCTGTTGACTCCCGAAACGCTGGCAAAGACTGTCGTCGAGCCCGGGTTTTGCGCCGTAAAAACGCTGCCCGGGGTTAGGGCTGTGACTACATTTGCCGTCCCGCTGCAAGTGGCTGTGCCGTTGGTCAACATTGCTGTCGTTGGAGGGACAGTTGCGCCGTACCCGGGTGCCGTCACTGTCAGGTGGGTTCCGCTGGCAATCGTGTTCGAGCCGGTCAATGCCACATTTGCCATGGCCCCAACCACACTCTGGGTGCCGGTAATTCCAATTAGCGCGGTAATAACATTGGCCGTCCCGCTGCAAGTGGCCGTGCCATTGCCCAATGTGGCCGTCGTAGGGGCTGCCGTTGCCCCGGAGCCTTCTGCCGTAATTATCAGTTGCGTTCCTGAGGCAATTGTGTTCGTACCGGTCAACAATACAGTGGCTGTCGCACCCGTGATGCCGTTGTTGAAGTTAGATAGAGTGCAGGTTTGGCCCGTAGAACCGGTAATCAGTCCGCCCGAAGTGTAAGTTGGACTTCGCGTGACCGGAGAGTACGACGGGTCTATCCCTGACGAGCTCCCAACACCGAAGTTAGATAAATTGCAGGTTTGACCCTTCGAGCCAGTAATCGTGCCACCTGACGTGTAGGTTGGGCTATCGGTAGTCGAAGAGTAGGTGGGTTCAACCCCCGATGAGCTCCCGACAATTGTCAAGTCATTCGAACTAAAGCTGATGGGGCCCACCGTGTTGGTGATGTCGCAGGGGGCACTTTGCGAGCATCCGGGTGCCGAGGTGCTGTACGCAGAGGCGGTCACAGGCACCACTTGACTTGCGCTGGTGCAGCCATTCAGCGGGTTCACGACGACCCGGTCTACTTTCAGATGTACATAAACTGTGGCAGTGGCGGTCGCCCCCCCTGAAGTCGCCGTGATGGTCACCTGCCCTACACCGGCCTGTCCATTCGTGGTTTTGCAGTTGATAAAGTTCGCATCCCATACGCCGCCACACACCAGACCGCCGGTAGAAACGCTAGCAATGCCGGAGTTGCTGCTAGTAAAGGTAATGTCGGCGGCAATGGTTCCACCGGTGGAATTCTGGGCGGTGGCGGAAAGCCCGGCCACGTCCCCTTCGTTGAGCGAGATGGTCGTTGGCGACAGGGTGATGGTGGCCACAGCCGGTGTGCTGGTGCTACTCCCTCCGCATGCAGTAAGAAGAGAAAGAAAAAAGACGGCTGTCAGAAGTTCAATCAGGACCGAAACCACGGAGAACCGCATGCACCCTCCCCGCCGGACCTGAGATCCAGCGGACTTATGAACCCAGAATCATTCCTTCCGGAGAGCCCTCAGTGTAGAAGTTGTGAACGCTTTCGGCAAGCACGCCGGTCGAACCGCCTCGCCTGCCTCTAACTCGGGCCATCTTACTAGTTGTGTTTTGAAACCCCACCGACCGGTCCAAGTTGTCCGGCCGATCGCGCCTTGGTATCCGTGGTTCTGCGGGGTTGCTGGCCTCATGGGACGGTTGACGAGGGGAAACGGAGTTGTTATATTAAATGAGTTCTGCGAGTTATATTTGGCCTGCCTGTATTGTATGGCTGTGCTGCAGTAATGGAATGCATCCTGTTGAACGTCGCAGGATGTCCTCGCTGAAACGTGCCTGCGCTTCCGCCGGAGCTTTCCGGTGGGTATGCGGGCCGAGGCAACGAAACGGAGTGCCCTCGTTTTGAACCTCCGCACTGGCTAAATGCCAGTCTGCGGAACGACCACGGCGCCACCGTCGTACGCCTAACCTTAACGGAAACCGATATTCCCCGGTTCGTGCGCGGGGAAGTATGGGCAGTCAAACTGTCCAGCCCCAAAGAGGGATGAATTTTGCGCGACGCCAGACGCGGCGTGCAATTCGTGTGGCCGAGTGCGGCCAGAGTTTGCGGAAGTTGTGCCAGCCTAGAGCTGGCGTCGAAGAACGAAGGAGCTGCAAAGAGTGCCTACATTTAACCAACTGGTACGCAAGGGGCGGACGGCGCCGAAATACAAGACGGCCAGCCCGGCGCTGCAGTCCTGTCCGCAGAAGCGCGGCGTCTGCACCCGCGTGTACACCCAGACGCCGAAGAAGCCGAATTCCGCGCTGCGCAAGGTCGCTCGCGTCCGGCTGACCAATGGCATCGAGGTCACGACCTACATTCCCGGAGTCGGCCACAACCTGCAGGAGCACTCGATTGTGCTCATCCGCGGCGGCCGCGTGAAAGACCTGCCGGGGGTTCGTTACCACGTGGTTCGCGGCACGCTTGATTCCGTCGGTGTCGCCAATCGCAAGCAGAGCCGTTCCAAGTACGGGGCCAAGAGGCCGAAGGCTTAGTCGAGGTTCTATGCCGAGAAAAGGACATATCGCGAAGCGTGAACCGCTGGCAGACCCGGTCTACCAGTCCACGCTGGTCAACAAGTTCGTTAACTCCATGATGTGGGACGGCAAGAAGAGCACCGCCCAGTCCATCTTTTATAAAGCCATGAAGAAGCTGGAAGAAAAAGGTGGCGACGAGGCGATCAAGCTGTTCAAGAAGGCGGTGGAGAACACCAAGCCGGTGCTGGAAGTGAAGACCCGCCGCGTAGGCGGCGCCAACTACCAGGTCCCGGTAGAAGTCAACGCCGACCGTCGCACTTCGCTGGCCATCCGCTGGATTTTGACCTACAGCCGTGGACGCGGCGAGAAGGGCATGATCGACAAGCTGGCGAACGAGTTGCTCGACGCGGCCAACAATCGCGGAGCCGCGATCAAGAAGAAGGAAGATGTACACCGCATGGCCGAGGCCAACAAGGCCTTTGCTCACTACCGCTGGTAGGGAATGCGGATGCTGCCGCCTTCCGGCGGCAAGTGACCAAAGAGTTTGAGCGAGTCGGCCCGGCAAGAGCCGGGGCAGCAAGAAACGGAAGAAGATTTTGGCACGACAGGACCCATTAGAACGTTGCAGGAATATCGGCATCATGGCCCACATCGATGCCGGTAAGACCACCACCACGGAGCGCATCCTGTTCTATACAGGACGCACGCACCGTATTGGTGAGGTCCATGAAGGGACCGCGACGATGGATTGGATGGCGCAGGAGCAGGAGCGCGGCATCACCATCACTTCGGCGGCTACCACCTGCTTCTGGAATGATTATCGGATCAACATTATTGATACGCCCGGCCACGTGGACTTCACCGCCGAGGTGGAGCGCTCGCTGCGCGTGCTCGACGGCGCCTGCGCTGTATTCGACGCCGTGCATGGCGTCGAGCCGCAATCTGAGACCGTTTGGCGCCAAGCCGACAAGTACGGCGTCCCGCGCATTTGCTTCATTAACAAGATGGACAAGATGGGTGCCGATTTTGAGCACGCCATCGACACCATCCGCAAGCGCCTGAACGCCCGCCCCGTAGCCATCCAACTCCCCATCGGCCAGGAAGACAAGTTCAAAGGCGTCATCGACTTGATGGCCATGAAGGCGATCTTGTGGAACGACGAAACCATGGGCGCCGAGTATGTCGTCGAAGAAATTCCGGAAGAGCTGAAAAAGAAAGCGGCTGCCTACCATCAGATTCTGGTCGAGACCGTCGTCGAAAACGACGATCAGGACGAGCTGATGCACAAATACGTCGAGGGCGAGACCATCGGCGAAGCCGAGTTGAAGGCCGCGTTGCGCCGCGCGACGCTGAAGATGAAAGTGTTCCCGGTGATTTGTGGAACAGCTTTCAAGAATAAAGGTGTTCAGCCACTGCTCGACGCTGTGGTGGATTATTTGCCTTCGCCGCTGGATGTTCCCCCGGTCAAGGGCAAAGATCCGAACACGGGGAAAGAGATTGAACGTCCCGCCGATGACAACGCCCCGTTTGCAGCTTTGGCCTTCAAGATCATGTCCGACCCTTTCGTTGGCCAGCTCACATTCATCCGTGTGTACTCAGGTCATCTGAAGCAGGGCGACAGCGTATACATCAGCGGACGTTCGCGGACGGAACGGATCGGCCGCCTGCTGAAGATGCACGCCAACAAACGCGAGGACATCACCGAGATCTACGCCGGCGACATCTGCGCCTGCGTCGGCCTGAAGAACATCACCACCGGCGACACGATTTGCGACGAGGATCATCCGATCGTGCTTGAGTCCATCGAATTTCCGGCGCCGGTAATTTCGGTTGCTGTTGAGCCCAAGACCAAGGGCGACCAGGAGAAGATGGGCATCGCGCTGGGCAAGCTGGCGCAGGAAGATCCCACCTTTAAGGTCAACACCGATCCCGACAGCGGACAAACGATTATCAGCGGCATGGGCGAGCTCCACCTTGAGATCATCGTCGATCGCATGATGCGCGAGTTCAACGTGCAGGCCAATGTCGGCAAGCCGCAGGTCGCGTATCGCGAGACCATCCGCAAGCAGTCGCAGGCGGAAGGCAAGTACATTCGCCAAACCGGCGGCAGCGGCCAGTACGGACACGTGCGCATTCGGCTGGAGCCCAACGAGCCCGGCAAGGGATACGAATTCGTCAATGAAGTCGTGGGCGGCGTGATCCCGAAGGAATTCATTAAGCCCGTGGATCAGGGCATCAAGGAAGCCATGGAAGGCGGTGTTCTCGCCGGCTACGAAATGGTGGACGTGAAGGCCACGCTCTACGACGGCAGCTATCACGATGTGGACTCGAATGAAATGGCCTTCAAGATCGCCGGTTCCATGGCTTTCAAGGAAGCCGCGCGCAAGGCCAGTCCGGTGCTGCTGGAGCCGGTAATGTCTGTGGAAGTGGTTGTGCCTGAGGAATACATGGGCACCATCATCGGTGACCTGAGCAGCCGTCGCGGCCGCATCGAAGGCATCGAGCATCGCGCCGGATCGCAGGTGATCAAGGCGATGGTTCCGCTGGCTGAAATGTTCGGCTATGCGACGAATATGCGTTCGAATACCCAGGGCCGCGCGACATTTTCCATGCACTTCTCGCGCTACGAAGAGGCGCCGCGCGCCGTAGCCGAGGAGATCGTGGCGAAGGTGCAGGGCAGAAGTCCGGCAGGGACGAAATAGGCATGGCAACGGATTTCCAAGTCATTGTTTCAGGTGCGACCGGATCGGAAGCGGACTGGAAGCGTGCGCTGGACGCCGAAGCCGCTGGAGGCGGTGTTGTGTATCCGGCAGCATTGGCCGAGGAACGAATTCATCAGCGTGGTGAGAAGCTCGGCGAGCAGGTGAAGTCGGTGCTATCCGGATTAGGTAACGACTACCACCTCTCAGCTGTATTTTGGGAGGGCTTCAGGCGCCGATGGCTGATTCGAATCCGAAGCCCACGTGGATTTTCGGAGATTCCGATCCCTGCTGAATTGGGGGACGGAGTTGCTGAATCAGGAACAATGGACGACTTGGAACGGCTTAAGAACTTGATTCTGTTTGGGGCTGGGCGTCCAGACTTAATTTTCAAACGCACACCATGACGCTTGCTGGCAAGACGGTGCGGTTTTGGCTCTCGTTGGCGGGAAGGTCCGAATTGCCAGAGCCCTTAAATGCGAGAGAGTCGCTGGAAGCGCTGGTTGTTGAGGAAGACACGCTTGGTGTTTGGGTGTGGGTTGCGAATGAGCTAGGTGAGCAACAAGCACTGCCAGAGGTAATGCTCTTGAAGTGGGAGCACTTCTGCACAGCTCTAGCTGGTTACGAACTGCCACAACAGCGGCCAACCGCAGGATTTAGGCAATAGGAATATGTGGAACGAGGTTCCAGGAGCAAAGTAAATGGCGAAAGAGAAATTTGACCGCAGCAAGCCGCACGTGAACGTAGGCACGATCGGGCACATCGATCATGGCAAGACCACGTTGACCGCGGCCATCACCAAGGTTTTGGGCAAGCACAATCCCAAGATCCAGTTCCGCTCGTTCGACTCCATCGACAACGCGCCGGAAGAGCGCGAGCGCGGCATCACCATTGCTACGGCACACGTGGAGTACGAGACCAAGGCGCGCCACTACGCGCACGTGGACTGTCCCGGCCACGCCGACTACATCAAGAACATGATTACCGGCGCGGCGCAAATGGACGGCGCCATCCTGGTTGTGGCCGCCACTGACGGCCCCATGCCGCAGACCAAGGAGCACGTGCTGCTGGCCCGCCAGGTGGGCGTGCCGTACGTCGTCGTGTTCCTGAACAAGTGCGACGCGGTGGAAGACGCCGAGCTGATCGACCTGGTGGAGATGGAAGTTCGCGAGCTGCTGAACAAGTACGGCTTCCCGGGTGACGATCTGCCGGTGGTGCGGGGCTCGGCGCTGGGCGCGCTGAACGGCGAAGCGCAGTGGGAGGCCAAGGTCGAAGAACTGATGGACGCGGTGGACAAGAACGTGCCGCTGCCGGCGCGCGACATCGACAAGCCGTTCCTGATGCCGATCGAAGACATCTTCTCGATTCAGGGACGCGGCACGGTGGTCACGGGCCGCATCGAGCGCGGCAAGGTGAAGGTCGGCGAGGATGTCGAGATCGTCGGCTTCCGCGAGACCCGCAAGACGGTCGTGACGGGCGTGGAAATGTTCAAGAAGCAGCTGGACGAAGGCATGGCGGGCGACAACGCCGGCCTGCTGCTGCGCGGCACGGCGAAGGAAGACGTGGAGCGCGGCATGGTGTTGGCCAAGCCGGGCTCGATCACGCCGCACACCAAGTTCAAGGGCGAAGTGTACGTGCTGTCGAAGGACGAAGGCGGGCGGCACACGCCGTTCTTCAAGGGCTATCGGCCGCAGTTCTACTTCCGGACGACGGACGTGACGGGAGTGGCGACGCTGCCGGCGGGCACGGAGATGGTGATGCCGGGCGACAACGTGAGCCTGGAGATTGAGCTGATCACGCCGGTGGCGATGGAGAAGGGCTTGCGGTTCGCCATTCGCGAAGGCGGACGCACCGTGGGCGCCGGCACCATCACCGAAATTATTGCGTAGTCTTCTGGGTGCGGCCGCAAGTGCTGCACCCGTTTCTAAAACCGCGGCAGAGACCGCCGGGCGATAAACCCAGAACAAGATCTTTGAGACCTGAAAAGAGATAACGAACGTGATTGGCAAAGAACGAATTCGCATCCGGCTGAAAGCATACGACTATCGCATTCTTGACCAGTCCACCGGTGAAATCGTGGACACCGCGAAGCGCACGGGGGCACAGATTGCGGGACCGATTCCGCTGCCCACGGTGAAGAACAAGTATTGCGTGCTGCGTTCGCCACACGTGGACAAGAAGTCGCGTGAGCAGTTCGAGATTCGCACTCATAAGCGCCTGCTCGACATTCTCGAGCCGACGCAGCAGACGGTGGACGCGCTCATGAAGCTTGAGCTTCCGGCTGGCGTGGACGTGGAAATCAAGGCGTTCGGCAAAGAACACAAGTAGCTTACTGAGCTGTATAAAACAAAGCTTCCGCGGCGCAAGCCCCCGGCGCAGCAAACGCCGGATGCAGGAAGCGGAGTTAAGGACAAGAAAATGGCAGTCAACGGAATTCTCGGCAAGAAAGTCGGCATGACGCAGCTCTTCGATGACAAGGGTGATGTTCACCCGGTCACCGTGCTGCAGGCAGGCCCGTGCGTTGTGACCCAGCGCAAGACGCAAGCGAAGGACGGCTACGATGCCGCCCAGATCGGCTTGGTGGAGTTCATCAAGGAGTCGCGGCTGACGAAGGCGATGAAGGGACATTTCGCCAAGCACAGCCTGCCGCCGATGCGCTTCCTGCGCGAAGTGGCGATCGTGGTGGACGGCGAAGGCCAGGACGGGACCAAGACCGGCGACAAAGTGCTGGTAGACATTTTCGAAGGCGAAAAGTTTGTGGATGTGGTTGCCACCAGCAAGGGTCGAGGATTTGCGGGCGTGGTGAAGCGCCATAAGTTTGCCGGTGGCGCTGCGTCGCACGGTTCGATGTTCCAGATCACGGGCTCGATCGGCTCGTCGGCCTTCCCTTCCCGCGTGTTCAAAGGCATGCGCATGTCGGGACACATGGGCGTGGATCGCGTCACTACCCGCAACCTGCGTGTTCTGGGCGTTGACAAAGACGAGAACCTGCTCGTGGTGGAAGGCGCCGTGGCGGGACCGAAGGACGGCTACGTTGTGATCACCAAGGCGAAGAAGCCGCCGAGAGAGCGCCGTGGATTCAGCGGCGCAGGCACCGTCGATCCGTTGAAGGCCTCGAAGCGCCAGGTGGCGAAGAAGAGTAAGTAGCCGCGCTTTGCGGGCGTCTGAGCCCGCAGCGGCTATCCCGAGCGCAGCGAGGGATCCGCTGTTCGGCACGAGAACTTGAAGGGAGCAATTTGCTCCCATGTAACGGAAGAACTTATGGCGACGATTGATGTAGTAAATCTGGGCGGCGAGAAAGTAGGCTCCTTCGAGCTGGCCGATGAAGTGTTCGGCGCGGTCAACGAGGACCTGCTCTGGGAAGCGGTGAAGCACTACCGCGCCGGGCAGCGTGCCGGCACGCACGCCACGAAGAACCGCAAGCTGGTAAGCGGGGCTGGCAAGAAGCTGTGGAAGCAGAAGGGCACCGGACGCGCGCGTGTAGGCTCTATTCGCTCTCCTCTGTGGCGGCATGGCGGCACGGTGCATGGACCGCAGCCCCGCTCCTACGACTACGCCTTCCCGCGCAAGAAGCTGCTGGGCGCACTGCGCTCGGCGCTGGCGGCAAAGTTTGCTGACGGCAAGCTGTTGGTGGTGGACAGCTTCGAGCTGCAGGAAGCCAAGACCAAGGACTTCCGCAAGGCGCTCGACAAGCTGAATGCCAAGGGCACAACGCTCCTGGTGGAAAAGTACATCGGTGAGACCGAAAAGAACCTGCACCTCAGCTCACGCAATCTCGAAGGGGTGGAGCTGCTGGCTGGCAATCAGGTCCATCCCTATCACCTGCTGCGTCACGAAACCGCGATCTTCTCGCGTCCGGCGCTGGAAAAGCTGCAGGACTCGCTGAAGGCATCGGCGTCCAAACGGCAGCACGCGGAGGTGGCGCAATGAAATCGGCGTATCAGATCATTCGCCGCCCGGTGATCACGGAAAAGGGTCTGGGCGTAAAGGAAACCGAGGGGACCCTGGTCTTCGAAGTGGCCGTCAAGGCCAGCAAGACCGAGATCAAGCAGGCGGTGCAGAGCATTTTCAAGGTGAAGGTGGACTCGGTGCGCACCGCCAACTTCGAGGGCAAGGAACGCCGTCGCGGCAAGTTCGTGGGATATCGCCCCGACTGGAAGAAGGCGTATGTGCGGCTGAAGACGGGCGAAAAGATGCCCGAATACGCGGAGAACTTGTAGCCGCACAAGTCGGCCGCGAGTGACCGCAGCTACGCGATGAGAAACGAGTAGAGACATGGCAATCAAAACCTACAGACCGGTTACTCCGACGCGACGGTTCACGACGACGACGGTCAACGACGACCTGACGACGAACCGCCCGTACAAACCGCTGACCGAGCCCAAGCAGCGCACCGGCGGACGCCGCAATTCCGGCGACCTCACCATCTGGCATCGCGGCGGCGGGCACAAGCGCAAGCTGCGCATCATCGATTTCAAGCGCGATAAGTTCGGAATTCCGGCAGTCGTCGCCTCCATCGAATACGATCCCAACCGCTCGGCACGCATCGCGCTGCTGAACTACGCCGACGGCGAGAAGCGCTACATCGTGTACCCGGTCGGATTGAAGGTGGGCGCGAAGATTGTCAGCGGTCCTGAGGCCGACATTCTGGTAGGCAATGCCCTGCCGCTGCGCAACATTCCTCCCGGCACCACGGTGCACAACATCGAGTTGAAGCCGGGCAAGGGCGCGCAGATGGCGCGCTCGGCGGGAGCGCAGGCGCAGTTGGTCGCCAAGGAAGGCGACTACGCGCTGCTCAAGCTGCCCTCCGGCGAAACCCGTCGCGTGCTGGTGGATTGCATGGCGACCGTCGGACAGGTTGGCAATCTCGGACCACGAAAACATTTCCATCGGCAAGGCTGGCCGCACGCGCTGGCTGGGACGCCGCCCGGTAAACCGTGGCGTGGCGATGAACCCGGTCGATCACCCGCACGGCGGCGGTGAAGGCAAGACCAGCGGCGGACGTCACCCGGTGACTCCGTGGGGCCAGCCGACACGCGGCTACAAGACACGCAACAACAAGCGGACCGATAAGTTCATCGTGACCCGCAGACAGAAGTAGGACTGAGACGATATGGCACGTTCAACCAAAAAGGGTCCGTTCATCGATTCGCACCTGCAGGCCAAGATCGACGGCATGAACCAGCGCAACGAGAAGAAAGTAGTGCGCACCTGGTCGCGCCGCTCGACCGTGATCCCCGAGATGGTGGGACACACGCTGGCCGTGCACAACGGCAAGAAGTTCATCCCGGTGTACGTCACCGAGAACATGGTGGGCCACAAGCTGGGCGAGTTCAGCATGACGCGCAGCTTCAAGGGCCACTCGGTGAGGGCAGCGACAGAAACAGCGGCAAAACCAGCGCCGCCCCGGGACGGTAAGGAGACGACATGGAATTCACAGCCAAACTGAATTACGTGCGCGTCTCGCCGCAGAAGGCGCGCCTGGTGCTGGACCTGATCAAAGGTCGCCGCGTGGAAGAGGCGCTGGACACGCTGTTGTATGCCAAGAAGGGTATCGCCCCGCAACTGTACAAGCTGCTGCGCTCGGCGGTGGAGAACGCCAACTACGTAAGCGCCGAGAAGAACCTCGACGTCGATGTGGACCGGCTGTACGTGAAGCGCGCGATCGCCAACGACGGTCCGCGCATGAAGCGCATCCGTCCGGCGCCGATGGGCCGCGCGTATCGCTATCAGCGCCGCATCTCGCACCTGGAGATCGCGCTGGAGGAAAAGGCGTCCGGCAACGGCAAGGCCGATCTGGTTGAGACGGTTGGAGAAGGCACGCCGGCAGGTAAGACCGCCAAGAAGGCGGCAAGAAAGCTGCGGTGAAGAAAGCACCGGCGAAGAAGAAGCCAGCAGCAAAGAAGGGTGCGGCGAAGAAGAAGGGGCCGGCCAAGCAGCCCAAGAAGAAGAAGTAAAGTTTTTCCGCCGATCGCATCGGCGGGCTGAAGCGGCGATGCCACAGCGCAGTCGTCGCGGAGAAGAAGCGAGACTATGGGACAGAAAGTCCATCCTTACGGATTCCGCCTCGGCATTACCAAGCCGTGGAGGTCACGCTGGTTCGTGGAGCGTGACTACGACAAACTGCTGCTGGAAGACGTCAAGCTGAAGGCCGAGCTGAAAGACAAGCTCAAGTCGGCGGGCGTCAGCTCGATCGAGATCGAGCGTCCCGGCAACAAGCTGCGCATCATCATCCGCACCGCGCGTCCGGGCATCATCATCGGCCGCAAGGGCGCGGAGATCGACAAGCTGAAGCAGGAGATCCAGAAGCGCACCAACCGCGACGTCTATGTCGACATCCAGGAAGTGCACAAGCCTGAGCTGGACGCGCAACTGGTGGCCGAGAACATCGCGCTGCAGCTGGAAAAGCGCGTCGGCTTCCGCCGCGCCATGCGCAAGGCCGTGGATTCGGCGCTGCGCTTCGGCTGCAAGGGCATCAAGGTGCGCGTCAGCGGCCGCCTGAACGGCAACGAAATCGCGCGCTCCGAGTGGTACCTGCAGGGGCGGCTGCCGCTGCACACGCTGCGCGCCGACATTGACTACGGCTTCGCCGAGGCGCACACCACGTACGGCATCATCGGCGTGAAGTGCTGGGTGTACAAGGGCGAGATCTTTCGCGAGAAGCGCCGCGAGCCGCAGGCCGTGCAGTCGGGAGCGTTTTAGAAGCAGTGGCTAGTGGTTAGTGGCTAGTGGCTAGCGAAGAAACAACTAGACACGCAACTAACAACTAGTCGGGATGGATTGGAGAAAGCTGGCGGTAAACGGTCGGGGGAGAACTGGCTGAAAGAGTCTTTCTAGCCACTGACCACTAACCACTAGCCACTGAACTTATGTTGATGCCAAAGAAAGTGAAGTACCGCAAGCAGCAGCGCGGGCGTATGTGCGGCAAGGCGTGGCGCGGCGGCGAGCTGTCGTTCGGCGATTTCGGCCTGAAGGTCATGGAGCCGGGCTGGATCACCGACCGCCAGATCGAAGCCAGCCGTGTGGCCATGACGCGCTTCGTCAAGCGCGGCGGCAAGATCTGGATCCGCCTGTTCCCGGATAAGCCGGTCACCAAGAAGCCGGCTGAAACCCGTATGGGCAAAGGCAAGGGAGCGCCGGACCACTGGGTCGCTGTGGTGCGCCCGGGCAAGATCCTCTTCGAGATGGAAGGGGTGTCGGCCACCGACGCCGCCGAAGCCATGCGCCTGGCTTCGCACAAGTTGCCGCTGCGTACCAAGTTTGTGCAGCGCGAAGGTGTGCGATGAATATCGAGAAGATTCGCAATCTGACCGATGCCGAACTGATTCATCAGCAGCGCGAGCTGTCCGACCAGCTCTTCAAGATGAAGTTTCAGTTGAAGATGGGACAGACCGAGAGCCTGAAGAAGATCCGCGAGCTGAAGAAGGACATCGCGCGCATCAAGACTGTAATGCGCCAAAAGGAACTTGCGGGCGGCAACGGGGCCTCGGCGCCCAAGGCGGCCGTGGAAACGGCTGCGGTAACCAGCGCGCCAGTAAAAACCAGGAAGGCGGCCACAAAGAAGGCTGCGACGGAGAAAAAGTAAGTCATGGCTGAAACAACAGCAACCAGCAGCGCAACGCCGGCTGGCCGCCGCAAGACCCTGATTGGCGAAGTGGTCTCCACCAAGATGGCCAAGACCATCGTGGTCGAAGTGCGGCGGCAGAAGGCGCACCCGTTCTACAAGCGCGTGGTCGCGCGCAGCAAGAAGTTTTACGCGCACGACGAGAAGGGCACGGCGCACCTCGGCGATTTCGTGAAGATCGAAGAGACGCGTCCGCTCTCCAAGCTGAAGCGCTGGCAGTTGAAGGAGATCGTGCAGCGCGCGGCCCTGGTGGCGCCGGTCGAGGAGCAGACAGGTTAGTTAGCACGGCGGGTAGCAAGGAGATACGACTATGGCAGTGATGATGAGAACCATGCTCGATGTCGCCGACAACTCCGGCGCGCGCAAGCTGCAGATGATTCTGCCGCTGGGCGGTTCCACCGGCCTGGTCGCCGGACTGGGCGACATTGTGACCGCCGCGGTGAAGGAAGCTTCTCCCGACGGCACCGCCAAGAAGGGCACGGTGGTGAAGGCGGTCATCGTGCGCACGCGCAAAGAGCATCGCCGCCGCGACGGCACCTACATTCGCTTCGACCAGAATGCGGCGGTGCTGATCAACGATGTGCACGAGCCGGTCGGGACGCGCGTATTCGGTCCGGTGGCCCGCGAACTGCGCGAGAAGAAGTTTTTGAAGATTGTTTCCCTGGCGCCGGAAGTACTTACCAGTTGCAGTGTCAGTGCCGTTCGAGGTCTGAGAACGACAACCGACAAGAGCAGATGCAAAAGAGTGTAGACATTCGCCGCAACGATCAGGTGCGGGTGATTACCGGACGCGACAAGGGCAAGCAAGGCCGCGTGCTGCGCGTGATGCCCGATGAGAGCAAGGTCCTGGTGGAGCACGTGATGATGGTGAAGAAGAACGTGCGCCCCAATCCGCAGAGCAACATCAAGGGCGGCATTGCCGAGCAGGAGAGCGCGATTTCCATCAGCAACGTCATGCTGATGTGCAGCTCCTGCAACCGGCCGGTGCGCGTGGGCCACGAAAAGCACGGCGACCGTCATGTGCGGGTGTGCAAGAGTGCGGCGCGACGCTGGAGAAATAGTGGTTAGTAGTTAGTGGTTAGTCTCAGTTTTCGAAAGTCATCGCGAGTGCCCAGTGATCGGCCCGGTGGTAGCGTTCTGTTCTAGCCACTAGCCACTGACCAACTAGTCAATTGATTCCTCACGAACCGGTGCAAAACCCGAAACCGTGAGAAAGGTAGAAGCAGAGAATGGCAGACGAGAAGAAACAGAAAGGGCAGCAGACAGGCCGGCCAGGGCAAGCACACAGGGCAAGAAGGCGAAGCCCGAGCAGGTAGAAGCAGCAGCCGAGCAGCCCGTCGGGCAAGCCGGCGCGGCCGAAGGCGACCAATCGCGCGACGGCGCGCCTGCGCGAACGCTACTTCAAGGAAGTGCTGCCGGCGCTGATGAAAGAGTTCAACCTCGAGAACCCGATGGCTGCTCCCAAGCTGGAAAAGATCGTCGTGAACATGGGCGTGGGCGAAGCGACGCAGAACGCGAAGCTGATCGATCCGGCGGCGACGGAAGTCGGCCAGATCACCGGCCAGAAGCCGGTGGTCACCAAGGCGCGCAAGTCGATCGCGGCCTTCAAGGTGCGCGAAGGAATGCCCATCGGCGTGATGGTCACGCTGCGCGGCGACCGCATGTACGAGTTTTTCGACCGGCTGGTCAACATCGCGCTGCCTCGCGTCCGCGACTTCCGCGGCGTGCCGACCAAGTCGTTCGATGGACGCGGCAATTACACGCTGGGCGTGCGCGACCAGTTGATCTTCCCGGAGATCGACTACTCCAAGGTCGAGAAGATGAAGGGCATGAACATCACGATCGTTACCTCGGCCGGCAACGACGACCAGGCACGCGCCCTGCTGAAGCACATGGGAATGCCGTTCAGGCAGTAAGACAGTGGTCAGTGGCTAGTGGTTAGTTAGGACGTTTCGACTAACCGCAGGCAAAGAGCGAAAGGCGAGAAGCGAAAAGCGCAAAGGAAACAATGGCCAGAACATCACAAGTAGCGAAGGCGAACAAGAAGCCCAAGTTTTCGACCCGGCAGCACAACCGCTGCAAGATCTGCGGACGTCCGCGCGCATACCTGCGCAAGTTCGGCCTGTGCCGTCTGTGCTTCCGCGGGCTGGCGCTGCGGGGCGAGATTCCCGGGGTTGCGAAGTCGAGCTGGTAAGTAGAAGTAGTTGGTTGGTAAGTCCGTCGCGGCTGGTTCTTTCAGCAACGCTGCCGAAGCGTTGACGCGAAGGCTTCGCGGGTAAAGCTAACGGGCGACGATTTCAGGAGAAGCAAAGCATGAGTTTGACCGATCCGGTCTCGGATTTCTTGACGCGTGTTCGTAACGCCATCAAGGCGCGCCAACAGAAGGTGGACGTTCCCCACTCGAAGCTCAAGGTCGAGATGGCCCGCATTCTGAAGGAAGAGGGCTACATCGCGAACTTCAAGGCGGCCGACGAAGAGGGCCGCAAGGTCCTGCGCGTGTACTTGAAGTACAGCCCCGACAATTCGTCGCCCATCTCGGACCTGAAGCGGGTTTCGCGTCCCGGCTGCCGCGTATACGTCGGGCACACCGAGATTCCGCGCGTGCTGGGCGGCTTGGGGATCAACATCTTGACCACGCCCAAGGGCGTGATGACGGGACGGCAGGCGCGCAAGGAAGGCGTCGGCGGCGAAGTCCTGTGTGAGATTTACTAACACGATGAGCGCTTCCGAGCGCACGAAAAGCAGGTCCCTCGACTTCCCCTCGCCAAGGCTCGGGGTCGCTCGGGATGACAAGTCGATTGTGGTGTGAGTGAGAGCGAATTATGTCGAGAATTGGAAACAAACCGATACCGCTGCCTCAAGGGCGTAACGTATGCCGTGGAAGGCAACACGGTGCGGGTCAAAGGGCCAAAGGGCGAAGTCACGACCCACATGCCTGGCGGCGTCAAGCTGGAACAGAAGGACGGCCACATCGTGGTGACGCGCGACGACGATTCCAAGGCTGCAATACACGGCCTGGTACGCGCGCTGGTCAACAACTCGGTGGAAGGCGTCACCAAGGGCTGGGCGAAGGAACTGGACATCGTCGGCATCGGCTATCGCGCTGAGCTGAAGGGCAAAGACACGGTGGTGTTCACGCTGGGATATTCGCATCCAATCGAGTACCCGCTGCCGAATGGTGTTACCGTGAGCGTCGATCCCAAGCAAACGCATTTAACCGTCAGCGGCATTGACCGTCAGAAGGTGGGATTCGTCGCCGCCGAGATGCGCTCGTTGCGTCCCCCTGACCCGTACAAGAACAAAGGCGTGCGTTATACCGGCGAGCGACTGAAGAAGAAGGTAGGCAAGACCGGAGCGAAGTGATGACGTTTGCCGGGCGTTTGAGCCCGGCGTCATCATCCCGAGCGCAGCGAGGGATCGGAAAGCAGGTCCCTCGACTCGGACTGAAGTCCTCGATCGGGATGACAACACAATTTGACGTGCTGAAGGCTGAGAGCTGACGGCTGAGAGCTAAAGACAGATGATTACCAAGACTTCGAAAGATCAAACGCGGCAAAAGGTCCATACTCGGATCCGCAAGAAGATTCTGGGCACGGCGGAGCGGCCGCGCCTCAATATTTATCGTTCGGTCAACCACATCTACGCCCAGGTGATTGACGACACGCAGGGCGTCACGGTCGTGTCGGCGGCCTCGGTGGAAAAGGGCAAAGGCATCAAGGGCGAAAAGCGGCCGACGGGCGGCAATGTCGGCTCGGCGAAGGAAGTCGGCAAGCTGATCGCCGAGCGCGCCAAGCAGAAAGGCATCAGCAAGGTGGTCTTCGACCGCGGCGGGTACCTTTACCACGGACGCGTCAAGGCCCTGGCCGATGCAGCACGCGAAGCCGGACTGGAATTCTAGAGTAGTGCGGGCCTTCAGGTCCGCGTCATAAGCGTGGTTTTTTCCGGGGGCTTTAGCCCCTCAGGAGATGCAACAGTAATGCCAACAGTTAAGAAAAAGCTGGACGCGGGCCAGTATCAGCTCAAGGACCAGGTGGTTTCGATCAACCGCGTCACCAAGGTTGTCAAGGGCGGCAAGAACCTGTCGTTCGCGGCGCTGGTGGTAGTGGGCGATCCGGCCTCCGCGGTTGTGGGCTACGGCTCCGGCAAGGCGAAGGAAGTTCCGCAAGCCATCCGCAAGGGCATCGAGGCGGCCAAGAAGAACCTGCTGCGCGTGAACCTGACGCAGACCACAATCCCGCACCAGGTGCTGGGAAGGTATGGCTCAGGCATGGTGCTGCTGAAGCCGGCCGCGGAAGGCACGGGCGTGATTGCCGGCGGCGCTGTTCGCGCGGTGATGACATCCGCCGGCGTGCAGAACGTGCTCACCAAATCCATCGGCACCACTAACCCGCACAATGTAATCAAAGCCACGTTTGACGCGCTGGGCAAACTGCGCGATCGCAAAGACGTGGCCGCACAACGCGGCAAGACGGTCGAGGAGCTGTAATCATGGCGCGCACTCGAAAGAAGACACAGGCAGTGGCGGCGAAGCCGGGCGCGAAGCTCCAGCTCAAGTGGGTGCGGTCGGCCATTGCGGCCCCAATCAAGCACAAGCTGGTGGTGAAGGGGTTGGGCTTCACCCGTCTCAACCAGGTGATCGAGCGCGAAGATACGCCCTCGATCCGCGGGATGGTGGCCAAGGTGCCGCATCTGGTGAAAGTTGTGAATGGCCCGCAGGCAACCAGCAACTAGCAATTAGAATAAGGGTCCCGGACCAGCGACTGACGAGTACTGAAGGTAGGAAATGAATCTCAGCAATTTACATGCACCACGGAAGGCTTCGGAGAAGCGCAAGCGCGTGGGCCGCGGCATGGGCTCCGGCATGGGTAAGACTTCGACGCGCGGCCATAAAGGCCAAAGGTCGCGAAGCGGTTCGCGCATCATGCGCGGCTTTGAAGGCGGCCAGATGCCGCTGCACCGCCGTCTGCCCAAGCGCGGCTTTACCAACATCTTCAAGACCGAGTATGAGGTCGTGAACCTTGACCGCCTGGCCAGCCTCGGCGAGAGTGAAATTACGCCCGATGTACTGCGCAAGGCCGGTGTCGTCAGGTCCAAGAACACTCTGGTTAAGGTGCTCGGCCAGGGTGAGCTGAAGGGCGCCATCACGGTACGCGCACACAGGTTTTCCAAGTCGGCCCAGGAAAAGATCGAGAAGGCCGGCGGCAAGGTCGAGGTCCTCTAACGAGGTTGTTGCATGCTTGAGAAGTTAGCCAACATATTCCGCGTTCCCGACCTGCGCAAGCGTATTTTGTTCACGCTTGGGTTGTTGGCGGTTTACCGGCTCGGCGGCCACATTCCTACGCCGGGCATCAACGCCGATCTGCTTTCGCAGTTCTTCGACCAGAACCGCGGCAGCTTCCTCGGCTTCGTGGACCTGTTCAGCGGCGGACAGTTACGCCGGTTGACCATCTTCGCGCTGGGCATCATGCCGTATATTACGGCGTCCATCATCCTGCAGTTAATGACCGTGGTTTACGAACCACTGGCCAAGCTGCAGAAGGAAGGCGAACTGGGGCGCAAGAAGATCACCCAGTGGACGCGCTACCTCACCCTGCTGCTGAGCGCCGTGCAGTCGCTGGGCATCGCCATAACCCTGCAACGGCAGACGCTGACCGGCGGAGTCGCCTTCGTCAATAACCCGGGCGTTGGGTTCATTCTGATGACCATGTTGACCCTCACCACGGGCAGCGTTTTCATCATGTGGCTCGGCGAACAGATTACCGAGCGCGGCGTCGGCAATGGCATGTCACTGCTGATCTTTGCCGGCATCGTTGTGGGCCTGCCGCGCGGCGTAGCCGACCTGTGGGACAAAGTCAGGACCCAGGCTTGGGGCGCTTTCACCGTTCCAGCGATGCTGCTGCTCGTGGTGCTGATGATAGCCGTGGTAGCGTTCATCGTCTTCGTCGAACGCAGCGAGCGCCGCATCCCGGTGCAGTACGCCAAGCGCGTTGTCGGCCGCAAAATCATGGGTGGGCAATCGACCCACCTGCCGCTGCGCGTGAACTCCGGCGGCGTCATGCCGGTGATCTTCGCGTCATCGGTGCTGACCTTGCCCCAAACGGCAGGAGCGTTCTTCAAGGACAATCGCTACTTCGGTCCGATGCTGCGTGCGCTGCAGTGGGGCGAGCCGCTCTATACCCTGCTTTATGCCGTCGGCATTATTTTCTTCGCGTACTTCTACGTCTCCATCGTCTTCAACCCCAACGAGGTTGCCGACAACATGCGGAAGTACGGCGGATTCATTCCCGGCATTCGGCCAGGCGCGCGAACGGCGAACTTACATCAACGACATTCTCACGCGCATCACCCTGGTGGGCGCGCTGTACCTGATCCTGATCTCCTTCATTCCTGAGTGGATGATCACCGGTATTCACCTTAACCACCTGCCTGGCGTCGTGGGCGCATTCTTTGAACGATTACCGCCCTGGGTGACCAACGGTTTGGGAGTGAACTTCTATTTCGGCGGCACTTCCCTGCTTATCGTGGTCGGTGTGGCCATGGATACGGTGAACCAGATCGAGTCGCAGTTGGTGATGCGGCATTACGAAGGATTTACCCCGCGCAGCGGACGCATCCGCGGGCGCAGGGCAACGTGGTAAGGCAGTGGTTAGTGGTCAGTGGATAGTGGATAGTCGCTTTTGCCCAGAGAACATTAGGGTAGGGTGGGTGATGAGTGGTTTGTATCGCGGTTGTGATTATCGGCTGGAATTGTGAGGCCCCAACGCTGACCACTAGCCACTAACCACTATTCACTGTTTTACGGAGCCACCGGGAGGCTCCGGCCCGCAGCAGCGGGCGGAAAGGGCCGATGTTCGGGTCTTAAGGTACTGAACATGGGAGCACAGACTTCCGCGGCAGTGAGCGTCAGAACGAAAGAGAGCGTAGCCGGCCCCATTATCCTGCTGGGACCTCCGGGTGCAGGCAAGGGAACGCAGGCGAAGCTGATCTGCTGAAACCTATGGCATTCCGCAGATCTCCACCGGAGACATCCTGCGGGACAACGTGGCCCGTAAGACCGAATTGGGCACGAAGGCCAAAGGCATCATGGAGCGCGGCGACCTGGTTCCCGACGAGTTGGTTTGCGACATGGTGACGGACCGGTTGCAGCAGGCCGATTGCGCTCGTGGATTCATTCTGGACGGCTTTCCGCGAACGGTGCGGCAGGCCGAGTGGCTGGATGGACAGTTGGAAAAGATGAGGGCAGGAAAGGACGCGGCCGGACCGGCAGGCCTGTGCGCCGCCGGTTGTGATTCGCCTGGTAGTCGAGTATAATCAACTACTGCAACGGCTTACCGGACGTCGTTCTTGTCCCACCTGCGGACTGATTTACAACGTCTATCACCAGCCTCCCAAAGTCCAGGGCATCTGTGATGTTGACGGCACCCCATTGGTGCAGCGCCGGGACGATACGGAAGAGGTCATCGCGGAACGCCTGAAAGCCTATGAGCAGCTTACGCTGCCCCTGGTGGACTATTACGGCTCGCGTGGAAGACTGATCGAGGTGAACGGCGATCAGCCGGTGGAAGCGGTAGCAGGCACAGATATTCAGCGCACTCGAGAATGTCAATCGTTTGTAAGTCACGCTCGGAAATCGACAAGATGCGCCACAGCGGGCGCATCGTGCGCCAGGTGCTTGAGGCTGCTAAAGAGATGGTTGCTCCGGGCGTTTCCACCATGGACCTGGAGCGGGTGGCCGAACGCAAGATCCGGGACTTGGGCGCCAAGCCGGCGTTTAAGGGCTATTACGATTACCCCTGTGTGCTCTGCACCTCGGTGAATGACGAGATCGTACACGGCATTCCCTCAGAGCATCGGGTGCTGAAGGCAGGAGACATTGTTTCACTCGATTGCGGTGTGGTGCTTGACGGCTACTACGGCGATGCGGCCATTACTGTCCCAGTGGGCAGCCAGATTTCAGCGGAGTTACAAAAGCTCCTCGAAGTGACGCGCGCGTCGCTGTTTCTGGGAATCGACGCGGCTCGCGCCGGAAATACCGTCGGCGATGTTGGTGCGGCGGTACAGCAGCATGTGGAAGCCAACGGCTTTAGCGTAGTGCGCGAGTTTGTTGGGCACGGCATCGGAACCCACCTGCACGAAGAGCCGCAGGTTCCGAATTACGGAGTGCCGGGGCACGGTCCGAAGTTGCGCACCGGCATGGTGCTGGCGATTGAGCCTATGGTAAACATCGGCGGCCCGGGCACCCGGCTGCTGGAAGATAAATGGACGGCCGTCACCGAGGACGGCAGCTATAGCGCGCACTTCGAACACTGCATTGCAGTGACGAAGAACGGGCCGATGATTTTAACGGAGTAGTGGTCAGTTGCCAGCGGTCAGTTGTCAGTGACCGCAGTTTCTGGCGACTGACAACTGGCCACTCACAACTATTTCAGGGGTTGAATGAGTAAGGAAGACGCGATTGAAGTGATGGCGGTGGTCGTCGAGCCCCTGCCTAATGCCATGTTTCGGGTGGAGCTGGAGAACAAACACCAGGTGCTGGCGCATGTCTCCGGCAAGATGCGCAAGAACTTCATCCGCATACTTCCCGGCGACCGGGTCGCAGTGGAGCTTTCACCCTACGACCTGACCCGGGGCAGGATTGTGTATCGCTATAAGTAGTTGGCAGCAGCCAGTAGTCAGTTGTCAGTTCTGAGCTACCGGCACTTACTGACAACTGACTACTGGCAACTGGCAGCTGAGGTTTTATGAAGGTACGGGCATCAGTCAAGAAGATGTGTGACAAGTGCAAGGTGATTCGCCGCCACGGGGTGGTGCGCGTGATCTGCGAAAACGCCAAACACAAGCAACGGCAAGGGTAACGATGTGGCCAGTGGTTAGTGGATAGTGGCTAGTGAAAAGCCCAGTAACGAAACTAGCCACTATCCACTGATCACTAACCGCTGAATCTGGAGCAACTATGGCACGTATTGCAGGCGTGGATCTTCCGCGCAACAAGCACGTGGTCATCGCGCTGACCTATATATTCGGCATCGGGAATTCGCGCGCGAAGAGCATTCTCGGCTCGGCCAATGTGGAGCCCGCCAAGAAGGTGAGCGACCTCAACGAAGACGAGGTCAACCGCATTCGCCAGGTCATCGAGCAGGAAGGCGACGTCGAAGGTGACCTGCGCAAAGACGTCTCGATGCACATCAAGCGGCTCATCGAAATCGGTTCGTATCGTGGGTATCGTCATCGCCGCAGCTTGCCGGTCCGCGGCCAGCGTACCCACACCAACGCTCGCACCCGCAAGGGTCCGCGCAAGGGCACGGTGGCGAACAAGAAAAAAGCAGCGGGGAAGACATAAGACATGGCAAAACCAGCTGGATCCGCCGGAGCGGACAAAAAAGGCAAGAGCGGAAAGAAGTTCAAGAAGAAGGAACGCAAGCACGTTCCGCACGGACTGGTGCACATTCAGGCGTCCTTCAACAACACCATCGTCACCATCTCCGATCCCACGGGGAACACGGTGTCGTGGAAGAGTTCAGGTTCGCTGGGCTTCCGCGGATCGCGCAAAGGCACGCCCTTCGCGGCGCAGCAGGCTGCCGCGAACGCCGCCAATCAGGCGCGCGATCACGGCATGCGCAGCGTGGATGTGCGGGTCAGCGGTCCGGGTTCGGGACGCGAGTCGGCAGTGCGCGCGCTTGTCCGCCTCCGGACTCGACGTACGCTCCATCAGCGACGTCACGCCGGTTCCGCACAACGGCTGCCGTCCGCCGAAGACGACGAAGGGTCTAGGGACTAGGGGTTAGTGGTTAGAAGATAGCCCCTAGCGGGTGAGCGCCGAATGGTTGGGTTGATGACATCTAAAGGTTAGCCCAGTAACAAATGACTCTTGGTTTGGATTTGGATGGTGGAATCGCGTGGCACCAAACTAGCCACTAGCCACCAACCACTGATTTCTGATCGGGACGAAGGACCGCCAAGCGTCCGTAAACCGATCGATAGCCGGGCAGACAGGCTCTGTCCGTTAAAGGAGAACGTAACTTGGCACGGTACAAAGACGCAGTATGCCGCCTTTGCCGCCGCGAGGGCATGAAGCTGTTCCTCAAAGGCGCAAAGTGCTTCACGGACAAGTGTCCGATTGAAAAGCGCAATTTTGCTCCCGGTCAGCACGGCAAGGACCGCAAGGCGAAAATCGTAGGCTACGGCCTGCAACTTCGCGAGAAGCAGAAGGCGAAGCGCATCTACTTCACCCAGGAAAAGCAATTCCGCAACTACTTCGAGCGCGCCGCACGCACCAAGGGTGTGACCGGCGAGATGTTGCTTCAGCAACTGGAGCGTCGTCTCGACAACGTGGTGTATCGCCTCGGTTTTGCTGTCGCGCGCCGGCAGGCCCGCCAGCTCGTGCGTCACGGTCACGTGGCGGTAAACGGCGCGCAAGGTCGACATTCCGTCATTCCAGGTGAATGCCGGAGACGAAATCGCGGTGCGGGAATCGAGCAACAAGCTGGCCATTCTGGAGATCGCGAAGGATTTCGCCAGCCATCAGCCGCCGCCGGCCTGGCTGGAAGTAGATCGCGACGCCTACAAGGGCCGTGTGCTTTCGCTGCCCACGCGCAACGACATCAACCTGCCCATCAATGAGCAGTTGATCGTGGAACTGTACAGCAAGTAATGAACGGGCGGCGCGGAGTCATCCGCGTCGCGCTTTCCTACAATCTTCGAGCCAGATCAGCCGGGCATAGCCCGTGCAGCATGGCCGAACTGACAGATAGGAGATATGAATGCTTTGGAAGGGATTTCAAAAACCGAAACGGCTGGCTACCGACACCGAGACCCTGACCGACAAGTACGGTCATTTCTGGGCGCAGCCGTTCGAACGTGGTTTCGGTACCACCATCGGCAACGCGTTGCGCCGCGTGTTGCTTTCCTCGATTGAGGGCGCCGCGGTCACCGCGGTCAAAATCGAAGGCGTATTGCACGAATTTCAGTCCATTCCCGGAGTGGTTGAGGATGCGACCGACATCATCCTCAACCTGAAGCAGATTCCGTTCCGGCTGAACGGCGACGCGCCTAAGGCAATATATCTGCGCGCCGACAAGCCGGGCGTCATCACCTCGGGCATGATCGAGGCCGACGCTGACGTCGAAGTGCTCGACAAGGACGTGTACATCGCCACCGTCAGTGAAGGTGGCAAGATCGACATGGAGATGCGGCTGAAGAAGGGCCGCGGTTACGTCTCAGCGGACAAGAACTTCGACGAGGACTTGGGCCTCGGGTTCATTCCGATTGATTCCGTGCATTCGCCGGTGCGAAAGTGCAATTACTCAGTCGAAGCCGCCCGTCTGGGACAGATCACCGACTACGACAAGCTGGCCCTGGAAATCTGGACCAACGGCTCGGTCACACCGGCCGATGCGCTGGGACTCGCCTCGAAGCTACTGAAGGATCACATGAACATCTTCATCAACTTCGAGGAAGAGCTGGAGGCGCAGGCCGCTCACGCCGGCGACAAGCCGGAGATCCGCAACGAGAACCTTAACCGCTCGGTCGAGGAGTTGGAGCTGTCAGTCCGCAGCTACAACTGCCTGAAGAACGCCAACATTCAGACTATCGGCGAGCTGGTGCAGAAGACGGAAGCGGAGATGCTGAAGACCAAGAACTTCGGCCGCAAGTCGCTGAACGAGATCAAGGAAATTCTTGTCCAACATGGGCCTGGGCCTGGGCATGAAGATTGACGAGCACGGCAACGCGGTGCCCGGCAGCCAGCAAAGCACGCCGAGTCTGTCGCTGCCCTCGGGCTACGGCAACGACGCGGACTACTAGGCGGTCGAGCGGGGCTTCAGTCGCCCGCGTCGTGCCGGGCTTCAGCCCGGCGTCCCGAGGACTATTAAGATTCCGGGGCTTTAGCCCCTGAGGAACCGAAATGCGTCATCGTAGAGCAGGATGGAAACTGGGACGGAACACCGAGCACCGGCGCGCGCTGCTGCGCAACCTGGTGACTTCGCTGATCGTGGAAGAGCGCATCGAAACCACACTCACCAAGGCCAAGGCCATGCGCCCGCACGTGGAGAAGATGATCACGCTCGGCAAGCGCGGCGATGTGGCGGCGCGGCGGCAGGCCGCGTCCTACCTGATGACTCGCGAGGCCGTGAGCAAGCTGTTTGACACTATCTCGCCGCGCTACGGCGACCGCGAAGGTGGCTACTTACGCATCGTTCACGGCGGATTCCGTAAGGGTGATGGCGGCGACATAGCATGGGTCGAACTGCTCGGCAGCGAGAAGACCCTGGACGAAAAGCGCCAGAAGCGCGCCGAGATTCGTGCCAAGCGGGCGGAAGAAACCCGCAAGGCGATGGAATCGGCCGAGGCCCAGACTCCGCCACCAGCAGCCGAAGAGCCAGCCGCCGCTGAAGAGAAGAAAGAGTAGCGGCGACAAGCAAGTCTCGGCTACCCAAATCAAAGCGCATCCATACCCGGATGCGCTTTTTTCTTTCGCGCTCGAATCGTCCCGCTTACGGTCTGCCGTTCATCCCGTCCGACGCGGCAGCCAGCTCAACCACTGCTCCGAATTCCTCCTCGTGGAGTAAGGTTGGGGCACCCCGGAGGGTGCCCCACTTGTTTGCTATCGGTTGATTCTACCGTTGAGGTCGATTTGCTGCCTTACTGGCAGTTGCTGAATTTCAGCGAAGCCACGCGAGTACTCCAGTCAAACTGGGCGGTCACCATGTAGTACTCCTGGGCATACCAGAAGGTGCAGCCGTCGGATCCGTCAATTGCCATGCTGCTGTAGTCACCCCAGCGGTTGGAGGTGCCTACTTGCGAGCCGGTGCCGTCAACGATTACCTGCTCAGCTTCCATTTGCCCCAAAGGATCGCTGATGGTGCGGCCTGTGAAGGCCACTGAGGGATCCACCGTTGAGCTGGCGAGACTATAGCCCAGCGCAATGTCGCCCGCCTTATCGCGGGTCAGGGAACCCATCCAGCGGTAATTGGCATCGGGAGCAAACGTGCCCGACTGGAATAACGATAATCCGCTGATCGTAACCGTTTTTATGGGAGCAGTGAATTCATACCATCGCATCCCCGCCTGGCCGCCCGATGCGGTTGTAACGTGACTCACGAACCAATGCTGTGCCGGCGCTGGTTTTGGCGGCGTGGGCGGCACGTTAACGAGGGGGCCATCATCCCAGTAGGCAAAGCGGTACATCAAGCGATCGCCCAGCGAGGCCACCCCTGATCCGTTCGGCTCTGGAATGCATGCTCCCCTGATGGGGTTGCCGGCGCAGAACGGGTTGTAGGTTGGAACCGTGAACGGATTGGCCAACCCACTACCGACAAAAGTTGACTGCGAGGGGTTGGAGAAGACCGGATGCATGGAATATAGATACAAGTGGTCGTCGCTGGCGTCCACGTTGTAACTGCCGATGAAAAACTCATCCTGGCCGTTGGGCGGCGCGACGTTGGAGTCCTGGTCCCCCGGCAGCAGGCTGTAGTCGTTGGGCGTGAGCTGGAAGCAAATCTGTTCTGCCGTCTGGTCGCCCACCAGCAGCTTTGCGCTGTTATAACCGCAAACCTCAGCGCCAATAAACTGGCTGCCGCTGGGACCGAAGTTATTCATAGTCTCGAAGTAGCCACTGGGCCATATTCCGTACTTGGGATAGTCCGGAAAGCCGGTACCCAGTGAGAACTTATACAGGTAATAGGAGCCCAGCGCGCTGTCAGTCTGCGAGACCGCGATACAAGCACTGTACTCCCCCTCGACGAACACGTTCTGCGCCAACAGCCACCGCTTGGCCGTCCTGTCCCATTGGGCGATGATGTCACCGTCATTATTGGTCGCGCAGACCCCTCCTAGGCCTGACCAGATGGTGTTGCCTTCGATGGGGCCGGCCAGAGTGGCGCCCGAACTCTTGTCAAAGATCGCATAGGAAACGTTCACCCATTCGACCACCTGGGTGTCGCCGACCGCGGCGTTGGTGTCGGGAGGAGCATCGGGAACGGAGTAACCGGGGAAGCCATTTCCGACGCCGAGCAGATTCAAGCCGAGATTAATGCTCGCCGGCCCGCCAGGCGAGCTCTGCTCCACAGGATCCGGAACTAGCTGCAGCTTTCTGCCGGGATGAAAGTCAACGAAACGGGCAGGTATGGCTTCGTGAAAGCCGTAAATTGGTGGTCTTGGCACCTTGATCAGCTCGCTCAGCGGCTGCGAAATCGCAAACCTTGTGGCTTGGCGAACGGTCATTGGCGGTGTTGGATTGTCCTGCGCGAATACGGGCAGGGCACAAAGCATTAGCACGCCCAGAGGCATCAAGGACGTGCCGAAAATTCTTTTAATCGTCATGGGATTCCCACTCCATTCGGTTTTACTTCGCGCATTCGGTACGAAATACGGCGGAGCGTGTTGGCAGTTGGGCAGGTTGGTTGAGCAAGGATGTCGGGCCTCACGTGCAGAGCGAGAAATCTCCTCGCACTCGCCCAAAGCACAACCCAGAGCCTCTGGCAGGGCAAAAACATTAGCACAGGAGTGGAAGTAAAACAACGATTATTTACGTAGTTAACAGATGCTTAACAAGCGCCTCACCCGCACTTGAGCAGTTTTTCGACAATTCCGCGTCCGGGCTGCCTCTTGTTCTTTCTCGGTCCGCTGTCGCCTCTCCGTGCGTTTGAAGTCAGCCCACCGCGCAAGTGCCAGTACGGTCTCGCTTCCGGATTCACTTTTTCATTGTCCTGCTAACGAGGTGAATGAGAACGCGCTCAACCAGCTCGGCTACCCAGCGCTGAAGCCTGCCCTGAGCGCAGTCGCAGGGCCCTGGGCCAATCGGTTTCGTCCCGTGGTGCGGGCCTCACACCCCTGCATCGTAGCGCCGAGAAACGGCCTGGGCACGTGACGAACATCGCCTGTCAAGGGTTGAAAACTGCCTGAACTTCATGCCTGCGCGGCGGTGTTTTTCTCCGAAGCTGAAGCTCCTCCTTGCCACATCACGCACAACTGTGACCTATGCACTTGCCCCATCTGTTCTCACCGCGGTATCTCTGGTATCGAGGAGAGTGTTGTTGTGTCTCTCCTCAGGCCGCGCCCAGTGTGCAAGCCAGAAAGGCTCTTTGAAAAGCAGTTGTCACGGAACAGTGGCCAGTTGTCAGTACCCATTGCTTGGACAAGGCTGTCATGAAAGTGGAATCCGTAAGTCCTTAAGAATAAAGATTATGCAATAACTGGTTGCGGCTCAAGAGTTTACCGCCGAAATCTGCGCAACCTCTTGATTCTAAGGAACAACGCATAAGGGGGGGAGGGGAGGGGACGGCACACCGGTGCGATTGGCAGTGCAGACGCCGCGACGGTGGCAAAAAGCAAGCCTTTGCTGACAGCGACAGCTAAGTGCTAAATGCCAAGTGCTAACTGCTAATCTGGTGCATTACCATCAGAAGTAATGAGTTCCCGAACGCGCCGCTGGTTGCGCAGTCCCGTGTTCCTGCTGGCGCTGGTAGCGGGGCTGAGCGCGTTCGTCATCCAGTCAGGAGAGCTCGGCACCGCCGACACCACGCACCGGCTGCAGGCGGCGACCTGGCTCTGGACCTCGGAGCCGCAGGTCTTCCCCGCCGAGTATCCCGAGTTCGGAGTACACGGCCGCGGCGGCCAGCTGTACGGCTGGTATGGCATTGGGCAGTCGCTGCTGATGCTGCCCGCCGACATCGTTGGGACGAAGCTGGAACAGCTGCCGGTGTTCGCGAATTACGGCGTTGATCCGGGCGTGCGCAGCATCGTGGTCAGCTACAGCACGAACATCCTGATTGACGTGCTGACCGCGCTGGTTTGTTTTCGCTTCCTGCGGCTGCTGCGCTTCAGCACGCGGCAGTCGGTCGCAGGCGTGATGGCGTTGCTGTTTTGCACCACGCACCTGCACTACGCGCAGAACATGATGGAGAACAACTACATCATGCTTCTGACGCTGGCTGGCCTGACGTTTCAGTACGAATGGCTGCTCACTGGCAGCAGCGCGCGCTGCTGGTTGGCTCAGCGGCGTTCGGATTGAACCTGCTGACGCGCCTCACGACTGGCCTGGATTTGCTGGCTGGCGGCGTGTTTCTGCTGCTGCTGTTGTGGTTCGACGATGTGCGCGGCCGCGCGTTGTGGCAGCGTTTCGTAACCTATGCCAAAACCGCTGCGCCGGTTTACGTGTTCTTCCTGCTGATCGATCGCTGGTATCAGTACTACCGGTTCGGATCGTGGACTAACACATACGTCTCGGCATTTGCGCGCGAAGCTCGAATGCTGAATCCGTCGCTGCCTGCGGATTATCCGTGGGAACTTCCGTTTCACGTTGGTTTTTTTGGCGCGCTGTTCAAGCCGGAAAAATCCATCTTCCTCTTCGATCCGCTGCTGCTGCTGACCATTCTGGTCAGCGTGCTGGCGTGGAAGCGTTTCCGCCGTGACGTCAAAGCGTACGTGATCACAGCTTGGCTGCTGCTGTTGGCTTACATCTGCTTCTACGCGAAATACACGGTTTGGAGCGGCGACTTCGCTTGGGGCGATCGTTATGTCTCCACCGCAGCCGAACTGGTCGCGTTCATCTCCGTGCCGCTGTTGCTGCGTCATCGCGCCGAGCTTGGAAGACTCGTGTGGTGGATTGGAACCGCGCTGATTGCGGTCAGCTGCGCAATTCAGGTCGCTTCCCTCGCCTTCTGGCTGCCGCTGGAAATCTACCAGATGGACACGCTTGGCCATCCGACGTTCGTGGTCGCGCTGCGCTTCAAGAACATCGTCGCGTTCGCCCTCGGCAAGATGGAAGCTTGGGGTTTGACCAATGACTCGATGACCTACGATCCTTGGGATTACGTCCACATCACAACCTGGAACTTCCTTCCCTTCCTGCTGCGCCGCGTCGGAGTTGCGCCGCGCTGGGTTGTCAATTGGCGTTCGCGGTCTGGTACGTCGGCATCGCAGCAACTGCCTGGGCGTTCTGGCGGCTGCGCAAGGTGCTTCGCGCCAGCGAGTTCGAGGCCAATGCGGAAATCGCTGCGACGGCCACTCTCTGATGCCGCGCTACAGGTCCAGCCAGAAACCGACGCAAATCGCCCGGCTCCGTAATATGATGTGTCATCCCAATAAGCTCATGGAAATGGTGCGCATCTTCGGTCTGCCTGCAGCACTGCTGGTGCTGGCGTTCGTGGCCAATCGGCTCTCCAAGCTGACGCGCGTGCCCGACCTGATTGTGCTGCTGCTGATCGGCGTGACGCTTGGTCCGATCCTGCGCTGGGTGAATCCCGCGATCTTCAAGGGCGCCGTGCATGTCCTCGGAATGCTGGCGCTCATCCTCATCCTGTTCGAAGGCGGACTCGAACTCCGGCTGCAGCAGGCGCTGCGATACTTCCCTGCAGGCCTTTTGCTGGTGATCACGAGTTTCGGGCTTAGTCTGGGGTTGATTGCGCTGGTGGGCCGCGCGCTGCTGCACCTTGGTTGGAACGAATGTCTGCTGATGGGCGCCGCTTTGGGGTGTACCAGCGGAACGATTGTGATTCCGGCGCTGCAGCAGATCAGCGCGCCGGAGCCGATCAAGATCACGCTCACCATTGAAGCGGCGCTGGGTGAAGTGGTCGCCGTGCTCATCGTCGGCAGCATGCTCAACATGGGAGCAAATCAGGACATGCTCACTGGCATGGCCTCCGACTTCTCGCACAACGTTGTGGTAGCGCTGGTCTTGGGTGTCGTCGTGGGCGCCGTGTGGGCGCGGCTGTTGCCTCTGGTTGCGGGCCAAGCCTACAGCAACATTCTGAACCTCGGTGTCGTGCTGGGTGTCTTTGCCATTGCGCGCTACGCTGGTGGCAGCGGACTGCTGGCGGAACTGGTCTTCGGCGTCACGTTGGCCAACTTGCCGCGCACGCCACACATGATGCGCCAAGGTCTGAGGATGCTTGCCTTCCACGCCGAGCTCAGTTTCCTAGTGCGCTCATTCTTCTTCGTTATGCTGGGGATCGTGGCTCAGTTCATCGGCCGGCGGCACATTGTTCCCATCCTTGGGATTCTGGCCGCGTTGATCCTGGCGCGCTTCCTTGCCGTGCAGCTCAGTCGATGGGCGGTGCACGACGTGACACGCCAGCAAACCGAGTTGCTGTTCTGGATGCTGCCGCGCGGATTGGTTACGGCGGTGCTGGCGCTGGAGATTGTCGATGCTCGAGGCGCGGTGTTCGAATTCCTGCCGGCGATGGCGTTCACCGTTGTATTGGTGACTAACCTGTTCATCGTCTGGGGCGCGGTAAGATCTGGACAGGCGCCAGCCACTGAGGAAATGGCCCTACAGAACGCGATGGTAGCCCAGGAACTCAAGTCCGCTCCGGCCGAGGCACCGTCACCTGGCCCGCCGATCCCGCAGACCGAATCGTGATGACCAAGTCTCTGGCTTCTCGTTTATCGGAACTGGAAACCGGCAAACTTTGCTACGGTCGTGGCTGTGCAGCGCAAGGTTGAAGAAGCTACTGACTTCGCTCAAGGGCGCTCAGTTCGATGATGTCGAACCCCTCATTCGCTTTCATGACACGCTGCTGTTCCTACGCGCCTTTCCACATAGTCGGCGAGTGTTGCAATTGACAGAAAGCCTGCTGGCTGGGATCGCACAGCAAGTCGAAAAGCTTCGCGAATCCGGTGCGGACATGGACCTGTTCGATCCGGAGCAGGTTTCGGGCATCGCAGGCACGGTTATCACCGACAGCTTCACTTACGAGGTCGCACGTTGGCTGGTGCAACGTTATCCGAAGCAGTTGAGTGTCGAGTGGAACTTCGACGAACAAGGCCGACAGATGGGCGTGAGCCTGCCACGATTTCTACCGCTGCTGCCGGATGATTGTCTCGTCGAAGCTGATACGCCGTACTTGGATTGGATGGCCAGTGCCGCCGGTGGTGCCGAGCGAATTCTGCCATGGCTTATACAGCGGCTTGAAGATGTGCCGATGGCCATGTTGCAGAAGACCGCTTGGTATGACGCGCTGAAGATCAACGTACTGTGGAAGTTGGACGATTCCGTGGCGGGCCGGACACGTGCGCGCCACAATCCGAAGCAGATGTACCTTCATCGGAAACCGCTCATCCGCCGCAATCAGGTGTCACTGGAGGAGGAGCTTGACTCAGCACCCTTGCCGATCCGCAACTTGTCCCGGCGTGAAGGCGAGGAGGTCCTCGATATGGTGCGGGACGCTCTCACAGTGCGGTATCGCGAACTCTACGGTACAACGCGGGGCGATCCTGAGAGCGTGGTGGAAGCCGACGTTGGCCGGGGCGTGCATATCTTTCTTTGGGGCTTGCCTCCAGACCGGCGCCTGCCGCTACGGGCTTATCACGCCGGAATTACCTTCAAGAACGGTGTGCCCATCAACTACATCGAGGGCATTTCCCTGTTCGAGTGGATGGAAGTCGGTTTCAACACATTCTATGCATTTCGCGACGGCGAGAGCGCGTGGATCTATTCCAAGGTGCTGCACCTGTTGCATCAACTCACCAACGTGACCTGCTTCTCGGTTTATCCATATCAGCTCGGCGACCAGAATGAAGAAGCGATCAAGTCGGGCGCGTTTTGGTTTTACCGCAAGCTGGGCTTTCGGCCCGGCCATCCTGAATTGCTGACGATGACACAGCGCGAGGAGACGAGAATAGCCGACGACCCTGCCCATCGCACATCGAGCCGCACGCTGCGAAAACTGGCTGCCGGGCATGTGTTTTACGAATTCGGCGGCGGGCCGCACGGATTGTGGGACAGCTTTTCCGTGCGAAACATCGGACTGGCGGTGCAGCGTCAGATGGCAATGGAGTTCAAAGGCGATCCCGAGAATATGTGCAGGGCTGCTTCCGGCCGCTCTGGCGGCAAATCTGCGAGTTGACCCGCGACGATGGAGTCCGCTGCAGCAGTCAGCCTTCAAAGACTTCGCTTTCGTGATGTCTCTTGTGCCCGGACTGGCTGGTTGGAGCGCTGCGCAAAAGCAGGCGCTGGTCGAGATCATTCGGGCCAAAGTCTCGGCCAACGAAGCAGGCTATCTTCGCCTGCTACAAGAGCATCAAACTCTCCGGGAGGCACTGGTTAAGCTGGGATCGACGCGCCAAACTGCGCACCCGTAACCTCGCTTGTCAGCCATCATCCCATGCTGGCCATAATGAACAACGGCTTCATCTCGAAAGCTCGTGTAAAGTGGCCGCAGCCGATCAGTGTTGTAATATTCTTTCACGTTCACCACTCTTCTTTGAAGCACGTCACCACTTCGATCGGCACATTGTCGTAGCAGCCGTTTCTCAGCACCACCAGCCGTCCGTGGACTCCCGCTCAGCAGAAGATCGAGCGCGAGATTCCCGAACGCCATGGGCACGATCGAATCAATCGCGTCCGGATCGCCGCAGCGCACCAGGTAGCCCAGCTTCTGGTTGATCACGTCGATGGGTTTTCCGTTGTTGTACTTGGGAGAAAGCTCTTTCAGCTTTTCCGCGACCAGGTCGCCGATTCCGCCCAGTTTCTTGTGACCGAAGGCGTCCGCGGCCGCATTTTCGAAAACCATTTCTCCGCCTTCGATCATGGCGCCCTCGGAAACCAGCACGGTCGAATACCGGCTGGGATTCTTGCTGCCGGTCAGCAACCATCAGCTCGGTCAGATCGTTCCATGTTGAACTTGTGCTCCGGAATCACACAGCGGTTGGCCGCGCCGGCCATAGTTGGCAGCATGGCGGTGAATCCGGCGTAGCGGCCAAACATTTCCATCACTAGAAAGCGTTCATGCGATCCGGCCGAAGTCCGCAGGCTGTTTCGTCATCTGGATGGTGCGCGTGACGCAGGTGCTGAACCCGATGCAATAGTCGGTGCCGGGCACGTCGTTATCCATCGTCTTCGGAATCGCGACCACTTTGAAGCCTTCCTGATACAGACGCACGCCATAGCTCAGCGTGTCATCGCCGCCGATGGGGACGAGAAACTCAATACCCAGCCAAGCCAGATTTTTCAGGACCTCTGGGGTCAGGTCATTGGCCTCGGCGTTGTAAGTCCCCTTCAGGTGTTCAGGCACGCTCGACTTTTTTACTTTGCCGGGATTCGTCCTTGAGCTGTGCAGAAACGTTCCTCCGGTGCGGCCGGCACGGTTCACAATTTCGTCAGTCAGTGTCTGGTAGTTATCGGTATTGTCGTGCTTCTTGTCGCGCACAATGTCCACCAGCCCTGCCCAGCCTCGGCGTATTCCGATGACTTCGCAGCCTTCCTCCATCGCCCGGATAGTGACCGCGCGAATCGCAGGATTCAGGCCGGGCACGTCTCCGCCGCCGGTAAGAATTCCGATGACCCCCTTCTTGGTACTCCCAGTTGCCATGCCGACTTGTCCCCTCTATCAAGTCCAGTGCGACGAAAAGCCACACCAACAGTTTAGCCGCAATCGATGAAATCGCGCGATCACTCCTCATCGAGACTGCGGCGGCTCTAGGCGTTCGCGCCGCGAAGTCTCGCCCATCCCACCCAGACCAACGCCAGGACACTCAACACAGCGATGATCGCCTGCGAGATCACGCAATACAGGCACCACACCCCGAGAACGTGGGCCTCAATGTTCGTCAGATACAGCGCAAAGGCAAGTCCCACCAGGACGGCCAACAGAACCAGCGCTCGACGCCGCAGAAAGCCCAGAATTGCGATGAGCAGGTACCCGGCAATGCCAATCGCTGCGACCGGAACCCCTTGAATCACGGCGTACGGACTGTGATTCACCACGCCGCAGTCCCACTTGTCGTTGATGCGGCACGGCTCGGAACCGGTATCGTAGTGGACTTTCAGCGCCAGTCCGGAGACCAAGATTCCGGCAAGGGCCAGCACAATGATCACGTAGCGCACGCGTTTTCTCCAACCAGGGATCCCATCCGCGCCGACCTTGGTGGACCGGAGCGGGGTACTTCGATTGTACTGTGCGGCTGCGACGGATCAGAAGTGGAACCGCCAACGAAACTCCGCATAAATTTGCCGTGGTTCGTTCCAGTGAAATCCGCCAAACGTCAGACTGTTATCGAGCTGCACGCGGAGGTTTGCTACGTTCAGCGCGGTCACGGAAACGGCATATTTCCCTTCTGCGAAGCTCTTCCCTAGAGCCAGATCAACCGTGGTGTGGCTGGGCAGATAGGGCCCGGGATATTGTGACTCCGGCGTACCGTACAAGCCGTTCACGAATCCCGAGCCGTAGTAGACGTTCCCGGACGCATAGCTGTGCCAGGGCAGGCTGGTGTTAGCGCCCACATTCAACGTATTTCTCTGATCGTGGTCCACCGGGGAATAGCCCGGCGGTATGTAGAGTGGACAGTCCGAAGTGACAGGAACCGGACAAACCAGTCCTCCGTTGATGGGCGAAGTGGCCTGCGCGATCTGATTCGCGTAAACCAGATGGGCTTGGACACGATGCCACAACACGGGAGACCGCAGGCTCAGGTCCCAACCCTGGATCAAGGCGCCATACCAGGTGATGGGCCAGAACAGGTTCGAGTTTCCGATATTGTTGTGGTCCAGCCAGTTGGTGGCGCGGGTCTGATAATTGTCAACCTCGAGGTTCCACCCGCGATACGGAATAATGAGGCTGGCTTCCCACTGTTTATCGCGCTCTGCGTAAAGAGGAGCGAAAGTAAAGTTCTGGCTATTGGCCAAACCTAAGAGCGCGCCCGTGGCCGTCACCAGCGGAGGTGGCTGATAGTAGTGGCCATAGAAAGCGCGCAACACCCAATTCAGCCGTGGAACCCTAAACGCAACACCCACCCGGGGGTCGGCCTGGTTCTCCGCAATCGACGACCGGAATTCGGTGCCGCGAAGGCCGGCGATGATGGTCAACCATTTCGTCACGTTGAACCGGTCGCTGATGAATTCTTCGGCAACCCCTCCGTTCACGCTGATCGAAGACGGCGGAAAGTTAGGAGTACCGTCTGTGTAATGGTTGTCGAAGTAGTTGGACTGGTGCTGGAAGAATCCATACACGCCGGCTTCCAGATCATTTCTCCAGAAACTCTTGTTAAGGATCCCCTGGAAACCGACGTAATTTGCCGCCAGATTTACATTTGTGATGACCGGGATAGTCGTCCGGTCCGCCTTGATAATGAGCCGCATTGTAGTGATAGAAGGGAGACACCGTCAGCAGCGTGCTGGGATTGAAGGTGTGAATCCAGGAAAAGATGACGTAAGCGTCGGGCTCCCGCTCGGCATCATGCAGGCCATAACTGGGAACCTCGCCCGACGATTCCAGAATCTGATTTCCCGTCGAGTTGGGATCAGGGTCGACGGGAATCTGGTAGTAATCCTGCCGCAGACGAACCGACCACCCGAAACTGGTTCTTGGAGTCGCGGTTGAAGATTAACGAAACGAATCCTCCGTAGCCGTTCTCAGCATCGTTGTAGACCTGCGGGATCGGTGTCTGGAGTCCGTAGTTGCTACGGTTTCCGTTCAGGCTGGCATAGTAGGCAAACCGCTGGGTGTGACCTCCGCAGCTGATCTGGTCGTCCGTCTGATAGAAGTTCCCGGCAGTGAGTACGAGATCGCATTGCCGGTCGCGCTCAAACCCAGTTCGCGGCGCAATATTGAACATGCCATAGGTGCGATCGCCATAGGTGGCGTCGTAGCTGCCTTGGAGGACTTCGAGGTAGTCGATGTCCTTCGGATCGATCTGCGGTCCGAGATTGGCAGCGATATTGGTGTTGGGGATGGAGACGCCGTCGATCAGCCAGAGGACCTGGTGGCCGCCGTTCATGTGCAGCATGTCATGCGCGACATAGGTGGCGGGCACGTAGTCGGTGATCATCTCCACGCCGTTGGTGCGGTCGGCTCCGGGAGTTTGCTGGATGTCTTGACGGTTCAGCATCGTCGTCGGCGTGACCGTGTCCATGGGTGCCGCGACGGGCTTCCCGACACAACGACCTTCTCCTTGCGTGCCCGCGACTGCCAGCTTGAAATGCAGCACCGGGCTGGTGTCGGACTGAACAATTACGTCTTGTTGCGTTTGCAGGAAACCCTGCGACGAGACCGTGACCGTGTAAGTCCCGATAGGGACGGAACGGAATTCGAATTCTCCGCTGTCGCTGGCGTCTTGAGACTGGATCCAGTCCGAGGTTTGAGCTTTCAGTGTGACGTGCGCGCCTTGCATGGGGCGGTGCTGCGGATCGTGAACGACGCCGCGAACGGACCCGAAGATAGTCGCAAATGCGATGGCACCCAAGAAAAAAACAACAGCTGTCAACCTAACAACTCTCGCCATAAAATGCTTCCATTTCTACGAGCTCCTGTTCGGCTATGTCACCTGTCCACGAGATGAACCGACGGATAAAGGGAACTGTTCCCGCCAAACGTTATGCCTGAGATTGCGGCAGCATATCTGGGCCGCCAATCGAAATCGATCGTTGGCATCCTCGCTAAGAAATCACGGGGCCAAACTCTTTGCCACGACCCACAGGAAATTTCACTCTGCGAGAAAAAAGAACCGTACCAAAGCCTCTGCTCCGGTTCTCTCCTCCATAGATGAAACTTGGGATGAAGGATTGTCTCGAGAATGCAAAGAGGCCTTATGGTAAGTCCTCGCGCACGCCGAATTTGCCGAAGCCGTCAGCGTGAATCTGTGGCCTTGAGTTAGCTCTTAGGAACCAGGAGGGCCGCGCGGTCGATAGCCTTCGGAAGCGCAAAACGCGAGTCGAGGAAGTTCGGACGGCTTTATCCAGCTCTGCAGCTCCGACACCGGCACAGCGGCGCGGGCCGCTACCAGTGCCGTTGCTCTAGTCGTTAGAACACGAAGGCAACGGTAAGGGCAAATGCTGGCGGCCGATTTGAACCCGTCAGCACCCATGGAGCGCATGCAATGATGCTTGCCATCACGCCGGCAACATGCGGGAAGAGTCGAAGAGGACCCTTGAAGGAGCGGCAGCAACACCCCCACACAGACAACCACCAGCAGCAAACTAGATGAGCACCGCCGCATGAGTGGGGCGATTTTACCACATCGCAAAAGCGAGTGATCTGCTGGACGACAGCTCCACCTTTGGTGCATTCCATTTACAACTGTCAACAATACATCTGCGGCGAAATCCGCTGTCAGTTCCACTCTTGACGAGCTACACGCCGAATGCCCTGAATCGCCGAGCCCCTTGGTATAATCGGCGACCGACTTTGAGTGATTTTTTCTTAAAACATCGCCCACAGATGCCGCAGTTGTAGCACAATAGGATTTCACACCATGATGCACACCTCGGAGGGGGCAATGGCGCTCGCACAAAAGCCTGAAAGTTATCAGTCTGCATTGGAGCTTCGACCGGTTGATCGCTTGACCGTTGTTTTAATTGGCATGGGCGTAATCTTCGCTTCGCTGGGCGCTGGGGAAGCTGTCTACCGGCTTGCATTCTTTCAGTTCGAGGGAGCCACGGACCGCCTTCCGATCGAAATGCTGTTTGGCCTGGCGTTTGCGTGGATAACCATGAAGCTGGTCAAGAGGGTTCATCAGAATCGGATGGAAACTTCGGCTCGTATCAACTTGATCTGGGACCGGAACCACAAGATTCGTCACGCAGTGGAAGCCATCACCCCCCCGCCGTATCCGGGCAGTCAGCAGGCGATCCGTGTCATTCGTGAGGAAGTGGACCGCATTGAATGGGCGCTGACCGATATCAGGCCGCGGTGAGCACAATCTAGTGTTCATGCTTGGAGTGCGAGTGTAAGTGCGGGTGTGAGTGTTCATAGGTTCCATGTGAGTGGCGATGCGCGTGCACCAGGTTCGCGCGCAAGAGGAGTTCATGGTTCGATAAAATCTCTGCTGGCGTGCCGCTTGCGGCGACCCTCCCTTCCTCCAACACCACGGTGCGGATAGCGATGTCCTCCACAATTTCAAGCTGATGGGTTGCGGTGATCACGGTCTTGGAACCACCCTTCCATCCCTGGATCAAATCGATGATTTGGCTCTGACTCCGCGGGTCCAGCGTTGCCGTCGGCTCATCCAGCAATAGGACGTCGGGATCAAGCACGATGACCGACGCCAACGCGACGCGTTTCTTCTCGCCGCCGGACAGGCGGTAAGGCGGGCGGTCGCGAAGATGTTCGATCTTCATAAGCTCCAGCGTTGATTGAACTTTCGCCAGAACCTGCTCTTTTGTCCACTGAAGTTGCAGCGGCCCGAAGGCAACCTCGTCGAAAACTGTTGGGTTGAAGAGTTGCACGTCCGGATTCTGGAAGACCAGCGCGACTCGCCGTCGAAACGATAGAGCGAAGCCGTCCTGGTTGAACAGAGGCGGAGTGAGGCGCTGACCGCAAAAGCTGACGGAACCTCGCGACGGGAAGCACAGTGCATTCAGAATTCGTAACAGCGTAGACTTGCCCGAACCGTTGGCGCCAAGCAGAACGATACTTTCCCCGGCCGCAATCTGCAGCGACAGTCCGCGCAGCGCAGGAATGCGGTCGTACTCGAACCCGACGTCCTCTAGTTCGAAGAGCAGCGCCACGTTTGGATTACCTTCCGATCCAGACTGCGATAGCGCCAGTCGAAAGGAAGCCCAGCAGTCCAACGTAGTCCCACGGCTTCATGTGGAAATCGGAGAGTATGCGAACCTCGCCTAGAAATCCTCGCGACTGCATGGCGAGATAGACATCGTTGCTGAGGTCGATGCTCTTGCTGAGCAGAACGCCCGCGGTCGTCGCCATCATGCGGCGCTGTTCGGGGCCTGACAATCGTCCGACGGTGCGGCTCTGGCGTGACTCAAACATCTGGCTCGCCGTTTCAACCAGAAGAAAAACGTATCGATGTGTCATGGCCAGCATCGTGATCGCTTCCTGAGGAAGGCGGAATGAGCGCAGAGCCTTCAGTACGTAATTCCACGGAGTACACAAGATCAGCAAGGTAGTGAACGTTACTGCAGTTTCGACTCGGGCGATTAGCAGAGCCGCGGTCATCAGGCCTTGAGATGTAATACCTAGCCATCCGCCTGCGAAGGTCACCACCGGGTTGCCTGGAGTGAGAACGATCGCCGGGAGCGCTATGACTCCGGTAAAAATCAGAACCACAAGCCACACACGCTTAGCCAGAATGTCAATGCTGACACCGGAGAGGATTGCGATCACAAGTGCCACAATGAACAAGGCGAGCACGACTGAGAGCCGACGGGAAACTGCCACTGCCAGCACCATGGCAAACAGACCCACCACCCGGACCCGCGGGTCGAGTGCCTGCAACAGTCCGCGCCGGCGAGCAATCTCCTCCGACATGAGGGCATGGGACAATGCGCGCGCGAAACCGAAGACCGTCGCTTCGATAATTCCGCCTCGCTTCATTCGGAACATCCCGTCGCACGACTCCGTTCTAGGTGACGCTGCGCCAGAAGTGACAACGACAGCAGGAGGCCAACTCCGAACATCGCGGACAGCAGATAACCAAACGTAGAGCTCTTCACGAAGCTCGGAGCATAGGCTGGGAACGGAGCAGTCCACAGGTTCGCCAGCCGTTGCATTCCAGTGGGAATGGTCCCTGTCGGCACGTTGGCTGCGGCCGCAACCTGGGCTTGTGATCCAACCATTGCGAATTTAGCCGGCGACCATTCGCTCCAGGCTTTTCCGGCAGCCAGAATTCCGAGCGGCGTCAGCATCATGAGAAGAGCCACAGCAAGCCATAACCGGCGCGGAGAGCGGGGCGTAACATCCACGGCCACCGGCGATTCCCGATTGCGAGTCGCAATTCCAGATGTGCTCCGGAGCAAAGCCGGGTCGGCGACTTGAAGGTAGGCAACCAGACCGGCAGAAATCACAGCCTCGGCCAGTCCCGCGAAGGTCAGATGGCCGATCATCATTGCAGGAATCGCAACTCGGAAGGAATAGGGAGCGTACAACGGAGTCCCGGCGGCGTCATGAAACAGCAGCGGCTGAATTCCGAATTCAATTGCCGCAACCAGAGCTGCGACGTTGATCGAGAGATAGCCAGCGATCGCAGCAGATGCGACCCTGCGTTTGGAGGCGATGCCAGAGCCGGCCGCCATCAACCGGTAGCTTCCATAAGCAACGAGCGAGCCGACAATCGCCATGTTAAAGCAGTTCGCGCCAAGCGTGGTAACGCCGCCGTCGCCGAAGAACAGCGCCTGAATGGCAAGCGCAATAGAGATGGCCAGGATTGCGCCCGACGGACCCAGCACAATGGCAGCAATCGTAACCCCGAGTGCGTGGCCAGTCGTGCCGCCGGGTAACGGAAGATTAAACATCATCACCACGAACGCGAATGCAGCAAAAACAGAGATGAGTGGAATTACGCGGCTCAGCAGCACTTGTTTGAGACGCCTGAGCGCGGCATACCATCCGGCAATTGTGCCTGCGTATAGCGTCGCACAAGTGGATGGGCTCAGGTATCCGTCGGGAATGTGCATGCAAAACCGCCGAGAAATCGGCGTCCTAATCCTAATTTATATTCACCACCGATTGCCGGCTGCCGGCCACTCCGCGCCGCTCTGCGGGCAAAGCCACTCGCGACGGCGTCTCTCACCGTATCTATGAGCGAATCACGATCAGGATAGCTGCGCGGTTCAACCGGAGCGTGGAAGACTACGGTCGCCGTTCCAGACCGCAGCGCGAAGCGCGTTTTGGGCCAGCTTTCGAAGGTGCCCAGCATAGTGACCGGAACGATAGGAACTCCCGACTCCATCGCCAGGTGAAATGGACCCTTTTTGAAAGGCAGCAGATGCCCATCCTCCGAACGCGTACCCTCCGGAAAGACAACCATGTGCAGACCTCGCTGCAAAACTTTGACGGCAGCGTTCACACTCTCGATGGCAGCCTCGCGATCGCCGCGGTCGACGGGAACGAGGTCGGCGACTTTCATGCCAGTCCCAAGAATCGGAATGCGAAACAGTTCCTTCTTCACCAGCACAGAACATCGGCCGGGAATGACGGGAATGAGCACAGGTGGATCGAGATTGGAGACGTGGTTGGACATGAAAATGTAATTCCGGCCGGACTGCAGGTGCTCCCTGCCGCGGACCTCGATTCTCACCCCTGCCAGTTCCACGCCAAGACGTGCGAGCCGGGTCGACATCCAATAGAGCGGCTTCACGTTGCCGGTGATAAGCGCGAACAACAGACCGGGCGGGCCTACGATGAGGGTTGAGATTCCCCAGAATGTCAGCATGAAAACGGCGCGAATCACGGCGCGCCTCCGGGTTCATCATCCCCGTGAATCCATGCCGCCCGATGCGCACGCTGCTCAGGAGTTACCGCCGGCACATCTTCAAGCTGGTAGATTTGCTCTTCGCGTGACCCCAGCCGCAAGCTCACCTCGCGCTTGCCCCTCCGGTTCTCGACCTGGAGTTGAACGATCGCGCCCGGCTGTAGCCGTGAGAGTTCGTCGTCCAGAAATGCGGCAGTTGGCACGCCATTGACGGCGGTGATGCGATCGCCGGTGGTAACGCCCGCGTGTAGCGCTTCGCTGTTCGGTTCGACGCGGAGGACCTCCGGTTGACCACCGAGATTTGCCGTAGTCGTAAATCCGGGAGTGGCTACCTCGATTGTCCTGGTAATCAGATGCAGGCCAACAAACTGAAAGAATTCGTCATAGGGGATTTCTCTCACTCCCGCAACAAAATCGTGGAAGAAATCGGCAAAGCTCTGGCCGCCGATGGTTTCTGCCGCTTGCTCAACGCCTTCAGACTCGGGAAAGAAGCGGTGCTGTTTGGCGTAGTGATCGTTCATCCACTGAAACAGGTCGCGCAGTGATCTTCTATCTCCAGTGAGCTGGCGAATGCGGAGATCCAGCAAAACACCCAGAATGTCGCCCTTGTTGTAGTAGCTGATGCTCCGTTCCGGCGAGCGATAAAACGGAATGCCTTCCAACCAGGCGTTGAGACTCGACTCCTCCACTGATTGCCAAGTGTGCGCTGGACGGTGTTGCAATTCGGTAATCTCAGCCGAAACGCGTTGCAGATACCCTGCTTCATCAACGAGCCCAGCCCGAACCAGCAGGAGGGCGCCAACCGTGTCGGTCACACCCTCGCTGAACCACAGCACGTGCGTCTCCTGTTGACGTTGGTAATCAATTGGCTCCAGGGATTGCGGGCGGATACGTTTCACGTTCCACAGGTGAAAGAACTCATGCGCACTTACATTCGCGACGGGTGACAGGTCCTGGCGCAAGCGGTCGGCGTTGAGCTCGATGGCGGTCCCGTAGGCATGTTCCATACCGCCAGCACCGGGTCCGCGCGGGAAGTGGTAAAGGAACGTGTACTCGTCGTAGGGACAGTCCTGCATCCAATCGACGGCAGCATGGGTAATCTTGTAAAGGGTCCCCTTCAACTCCGCCATGTCGTAGTCGGCAGGATTCCCATCTACCACAACGTGGTAGGTCGCACAGTCTTCCCGGAACGCCGTCTGCTGGAAGCTACCCAGTTCTGCCGGGCTGTCGGCCAGTTCGTCGTAATTGTTCGCCACTCCAACCGCCTGAGTAACCTGGCCCGGCTCGGCGCCGCCCAGCACACGCACATCACGCAGCGCCCAAGCGGCAGGAACGTCGAGCAGCCGCAGACTTGCTGGTTGCGCGCGAAGCGCCGGGGAGTACATGAGCACCATAGCCCAGTTAATGAAGCCGCGGTCGGCGCTAAGCGAACTGCCAAACGGGCCGGGCGCATCGAGATGGATGCCGTAACTGACCACCACACAACCGGCGGGCGCCGTGATTTCCCACTCGCTGGTTCTGGTGTTGTGCACCTCCACAGTCGTACCCGATGCATCCTGAGCTCGCACATCTTCAACATAGGCTGCAAAGTTACGCACCTGGTAGAGGGCATTCCACACTGGCAAATCCAGCGTCACCTTGCCAGCTTCCCGCAGGCGAATGCTGACATGGGCAACATGTTTCGCAGAGTCGGCGAGCGAAACGAAATATTCCGTCGGCTGGGAAGGAAGACTCGCGGGCGAAGAGCAGGTCACCGGTGTTAGAGCCGACGCACCATAGCCGGGGAAAAATAGAATGCCGAAGCCCGTCAGGAAGAACGCAAGGCGAGCAATGGGGCAGCGCGTCACGCTGTGGTCGAGACCTCGCGCAGAGATTTGAGCCGCGCCGGCAGCTTGTCGTAGATGCCGCCAAACCCTCCGTTGGAGAGGATTACCACTATGTCTCCTTCGCGCAACTCCTGTGCAATTGCCTCTACGATTGTGTCAGCCGTGTCGAGCAGCCGCGCCGGTTTGCCAGCGTTTCTTAAAGCTGCGACGACTGCCGTCGGGTCGAGACGTTCATGCTCAGGAATTGCTTCCGACCGGAAGATGCCTGCCAGGACTACTTCATCTGCCAGACCGAGGCTCTCGGCCAACTCGCGCTGAAACACTTTGCGACGTAGCGTGTTCGACCGCGGCTCCAGAATCGCCCACACGCGCCGTCCGGGATAGCGCCCGCGCACCGCCTGCAGCGTTCCCGCGATGGCCGTTGGGTGGTGAGCGAAATCATCAATGATAGTAACCCCACGAACGACCGCTCTCACTTCCAGCCGCCGCTTCACGCTGCGGAAGCTGCACAGAGCTTCGGCGATGACGTCAGGCGCGATACCGTAGTTTGCAGCCATGGCGGCAGCCGCAGTTGCGTTCAGCACGTTGTACTCACCAGCCAGGGAAAACTCCAAGGCGCCCCAAGGCTCACCATTCCACGACACCTGCCACCGCGTCAGGGCCGGAGCGTACTCAACATTGTTGATTCGCCACTCCGATCTATCAGCGAAGCCATAGCGTTCAACCCGGCAGAATGCGCGGCTGATGCACTCATCAACATTGGGATGTCCGTCCCATGCGACCAGACAGGCCGCGGCGTGGAACCAGGTTGACCAGCCGCTTGAACGCCGTCTTCACTTCCTCGAGATCCTGGTAGATGTCGGCGTGGTCGAATTCGACCGAGGTAAGAATCAAAGCGTCAGGGAAATAGTGGAGAAACTTTGGCCCCTTGTCGAAGAAAGCCGTGTCGTATTCATCCCCTTCCAGAATGAACTCACTTCCCGAACTCAGCTTGAACGAACTCCCAAAATTCTCCGGAATTCCGCCGATCAGGAAACTGGGCGCGCGCCCCGCATGATGAAACAGCCACGCCAGCAGCGACGCGGTTGTGGTCTTGCCATGCGTGCCCGCCACGATCAGCTTCTCGCGGCCGGCTAGAAACTCCTCCCGCAGGAGCTGTGGCATTGATTGCAGCGGAATCTTGTGGTCAAGCACGTATTCCAGCTCAGGATTACCGCGGGATATGGCGTTGCCCACAACTACCAGGTCGGGTTGCGGCTGCAGGTTGCCTATGCCGAAGGGTTGAGACACAGGGATGCCGAGAGCGGCAAGGAGGTCTGACATTGGCGGATATACCGCATTGTCGGATCCAGTGACCTGAAAGCCGCTCTGCTTGAGCATTCCCGCCAGGGATGCCATGGCGGTACCGCAAATTCCGATCAGATGAATATGCTTCCCGATCATGACCTGCGCGCCGCCTTTGCAGTCCTTCCCTTCTGTACCGAGGGGGCGTATTCGAGGCTGACCCGCTTGCCAACGTCCAGCGTCGCGCGGACGCCGAACGGCAGGGTAAAATTCCTGCGGGAAACGTGTCCGGACTTCAGTCCGAATCCAATTGGTATGCGCAGGTCTTCCAAAACGCGCATCACCACTTGCTTAAGAGTGTAGTCCTTGGCTTCGCGCTGCTCACATCCGCGCATCTCGCCGAAGAGAATACCCCGCACACCTGTGAACTTACCGGCTAACTTTAACTGCATCAACATACGATCGATTCGGTATGGTGGCTCGTTGAGGTCTTCCATAAATAAAATCGTGTTTTGGGTTCGGATCTCATAGGGTGTGCCCAGGGACGCGCTGAGCAGGGAAAGGCAGCCGCCGTACATCACGCCTTCTGCTCTTCCATGCACAAGCGGCTCCACTTCTTCGGGGTCGAATACTCGCCTGTGCTCCTTAGCGGACGCCACCGCTGCAAACCACGACTCCTCGTCGACCCCGTCGGTCCGGCCAAAGTCCCCGGCGGCCATTGGGCTGTGGAAGGTGACCAGTCCAGCAGCATCACACAAGTACGTGAGTAGCGTTGTCACATCGCTACAACCCGCAAAAATCTTCCGATTCCGGCGTATCAGCCCCAAATCAAGGTGCGGCAAGAGATGGTTGCAGCCGTATCCTCCGCGCGCGCATAGGATGGCACGCACTTCCCTTCTCCCGAACATCTCATGCAACTCGTCCACGCGCCGTTCCACCGGCCCGGCGAAATACCAGTCGCGATCCAGGATCGAGGGAAGATAAAGCGGCCGATAACCCATACGGAGGAGGGTCGCACATCCCGCTTCCAATGCGTCAGGCTGAATTGGGCCTGCTGGCGCGATGATTCCAACCGTATCCCCCGGTCGCAAGGCTGGTGGACGGAGACGTTCACGTCGAACGGACGACGGCATCAGAATGACCCGCCCTGAACGAAAAATTCTCCCCGGCAGAGCAGTGCCGCGGGTCCGTGGAGAAACACCTCTCCATTCCATTCGACGGTCTGCATTCCGCCGGGAGCATGAACTCGCACCGGCGAGCTTACCTTGCCGGTTTGGATGGAAGCTACGGCCGCAGCGCACGAGCCTGTGCCCGATGACATCGTCTCTCCCACGCCGCGCTCATAGAAGCGCACTGAAATGTCCTGCCCGCCACCTACCCGGACGACTTCCACGTTCATGCCGCGCGTGAAGTCGTGGTGGGTCGAGATTTCTTGCGCCATGGCCTGCCAGCCTAGCTCAAATTCCGCGACAAACACGACAAAGTGCGGATTGCCCATTGAAACTGGAACGCCGACAGTTTCGCCATAGGTAGTCTTGACGGGAAACGGATCTCCTACTTCCGGCACACCCATTGAGCTGCGAAACTCGAATGTCTCACCCTCGCGTGCCGTCAACATACAGGTCTTCAGGCCGGCGCCGGTGCGAATGACGACTGAGTCGCGATTGTTCTTCTCGCAGTACCAGGCAGCGACGCAGCGCGTCCCGTTGCCCGAGATCTCCGCTTCGGAGCCATCGGCGTTCAGCAGACGGACCCGAAGATCCGCGTCATTGGCCGGCAAAACCCATTCCACGCCGTCGGCGCCGACTCCGTTGTGCCGATCGCAAATGCGGCGACTGAAGGAATGAATGTCACTGGGAGCGCGGGCAAAGTCAATGATCAGGAAGTCGTTGCCGCAGGCAGTGGCTTTGACGAAAGGCACGGTGGTCATCTCAGCCGCGCTCCCAATCGTGGTGTCGTTTCCGTACATCGCTTGTTTGCGCGGATTGTAACAAAGCACGGCAGACAGCGGTGTTAACTGCGGATGTGCAGCGTGCCGGGAGCGTGCCCATGCTACACTACGGGCGAGTGAGAGCAGTCGTGAAGCTCGAAGACTACAAGACAATCCTCTATCACCAACCGGACGGCGCATGGGTGGCCGAGGTTCCTTCCATCCCCGGATGCTACGCTTTAATGCCGACTCGCGAGGAAGCGTTGTCTGAACTCGGCCAGGTATTCGAGATGATTGCTGCGGAATACCGGGAAAAAGGAATTCCCCTCCCAGCGGATACCACCGAAATCGTGCATGCCTAGCGGCACGGCTCGCGACTTCCAAAATGTGGCGCGCAAGCTGGGCTTCTCCAAGACAAGGCAGACCGGCAGCCACGAGCGGTGGAACCATCCTGACGGGCGTGCAGTCACCATTCCACTCCATGGCGGTCGTGAGATCGGCCCACCTTTGTTCTTTAAGATCCTCCGTCAACTCGGTATCACCACGCAAACCTTTCAAAAGTCACGATGAGACTTCGCGTGCTTGAACACAGTGCAACGTGCCTGTCCCGGCGCACTGATGGACAGCAACTCGGTGAAGTCCGCGCTCTGTGGCCGTATCGCCAGCCACACGGGATCGCCCTGGCACGCAACGACGTAATCGGCATGATGCGCTGGGTCGAGCAATGCCCACTCCCAATCGGGATGCTCCGATTCGGATACGACGTTGCGCCGTGGAAGGCCTGCCATTTGCAACGCTCCGGCATGCTCTGCGGTATACATGAGCAGTGTGGCGGAGTGTGGGACGTCCCCAAGATAGTTCGCCAGCGCACGATCGATCGCGAAGCGGCCTCGGGAATTCACCCGCGCTTCGCGCAAGGTAATCGGCACGTCGCGCCAAGCCGACAGGTAGCTTCCCGCCACAACTCCGATCAGCACACACCAGACCGCATTCTTGAGTGCTGCCTCGCGCACCGGTTCTGCGATGAACACAGCCAACATCGGCACGAAGACGGCGAATACCGGAAGCAGCTCAAGACCGTAGCGCACGTTGTAGTACGAATGCGGATACCAAACCGGCACATAGATAGGGACGCTTCCGTAGGCTATCGAAAGCGCGTAGAACAGCATCGGCAGCCAGAGCAGCAGCAGAACCCAATAACGACGAAAGCGCCAGGCAGCGACCGCGGTTCCTGCAACGGCTGCTATAAACAGTATTTGGCCCCATGAGGCCGCGCCCATGTTCAGCTTGGCAGACTTGAGGAAGTAAAGCGCCGCGGTAAAGACGTGGTGCTGGCCTGGATACGTGTACGCACCGTGACCTGTCGATCGCAACGCAATGGCCTTGGCGGAATATGGGCCGTTAGCGAAGTCGAGCGCGTAACCGGAAACGGAATAGGTATGAACCAGCCAGAACGTTGGAACCAGGGCATTCAGCAGCAGAACCTCGGCAAACGACTTCGCCATCGTGCGCCGCTGGCGCCGGTCGGTCGTGCGGCGCCACCAGAGCACCAACATCCAGACAATAATGACGATGATGATCGGCGCGACGAACCATCCGTCGTAGCGGGTAAGCGCTCCGCCGTAGCAGTGCGATGCCACAGGCTTCCAGAGCGCGATTGGGCTTCATTCGTCCAGGCGCTACAGGCGAGTCGGCGCTCGGAAAGCAGGCCCGTGAGAACTCATCCAGATAGACGAGCGTCCCGATGAAGAAGGCCAGAAAGATGGGCTCGTTCATCGCCGTGGTCTGCAGGTAGAGCAAGTTGGGATTGAGCGCGTAAATAGCCGCTGCGCAGTAAGTTGCGATTCCCGCCGCGCGGCTGCGGACCAGGCGAAAGATGCCGAGCGTGCCGAGGACATAGGCGACCATGGCAGGAATGGCTCCCGCGATTCCACTGCGCCACAATGCGTTACTCCACACGAACGGCAGCATCGCGATGTGCTGCAGCGGCAGCCACACAGTACCGAGTTCAGCGAGCGACAACAGCGGATGGCGGTTGTCGACCACGCGGCGCGCGATGTTGATGTGCGCAACCGCGTCGCCGTAAAGAAGAAGTTCGTGCTTGATGTAGTAGAACAGTAGCGCGGCGATGGAGAGCGCTCCAACCAACAGCGTCAAGCGCGCGTCGTGGCGCTGCTGCTGCCAGGGATCGGGGTGACGTACCGCGCTCGCAGATGGAGAGTGGTTACTCAAGCACTTTTGCTGCGAATTAGTCCAAATGCGTCAGCTCGCGAAAGACCTCGAACCGCTGGTCAATTTCCTCACGCGTGAGCGATTGCAGACGCTCCGTGCCAAACCGTTCCACGGAAAACGAGCCCATGACGCTGCCGTAGAACATGGCATGCTTCAGCACGCGGCGGTTCACTTCGCCCTGCGATGCGATATAGCCCATGAAGCCTCCGGCAAAGCTGTCGCCCGCGCCGGTGGGATCGCGCACTTCGTCCAGCGGCAACGCCGGCGCGCGAAAGGGATGATGTCCGCCGGCAAACTCGTCCATCGCGGAAGAAGATGGTCGCGCCGTACTCGCCGTGCTTGATGACCAGCGCGCGCGGCCCCAGCTCCAGCACCTTGCGCGCGGCGCGCGGCAGGCTGTTGTCGCCGGCCAGCATCTTGGCTTCGGTGTCGTTGATCAGCAGCACGTCCACGCGCTTCAGCATCTTTTCCAGGTTCTGGCGATGCCCGCTGATCCAGTAGTTCATGGTGTCGCCGCCGACCAGCTTCACGTTCTGCATGGCATCGCGCACCCGGATCTGCAGGACGGGATCGATGTTGGCGAGAAAGAGAAAATCCGTGTCGTTGTACTCGGCCGGAATCTGCGGCTCAAACTTCTCGAACACGTTTAACTCCGTGTTCAGCGTCTTGGCTTCATTCACGTTCTCGCCGTATTCGCCGGTCCAGTGAAAGGTCTTCCCTTTCGCGTGCTGGATGCCGCGAGTGTCAACGCCGCGGTTGTTCATTACCGCTTCGTTCTCAGGAGTGAAGTCTTCGCCAACCACGGCGACCACGCGCACGTCCGTGAAGTAGCTGGCGGAAAGTGAAAAGTAGGTGGCTGCGCCGCCCAGAATTTTCTGGCGCTCGCCGTAAGGAGTTTTCAGGGTATCGAATGCGACGGACCCAACGACAAGAATGGACAAGTTCTATGTTCCCGCTTTCTGTTCGGAGTTGAAATATTTGCCGACAAGCAGCTTCAAGCGCTCCAGCGTGGCGGCCGGCACGGCGTCTTTCTGCGTGATGATGGCGTTCTTCAGCGCCGAACCGCACTTGCAGCCGCGCGTCTTGGGCATGGCAGTCACCGCTTCCCGCACCACGTTGCAGGCGTGCTCCGCGTTCTTCAGCAGCACGCCGACAATCTGCTCGACGCTGACGTGGTCGTGCTCCTCGTGCCAGCAGTCGTAATCGGTCACCATCGCGACGGTGACGTAGCACAGCTCCGCTTCGCGCGCCAGCCGGGCCTCGGTCAGGTTGGTCATGCCGATCACGTCCATGCCCCAACTGCGATAGAGATTGGACTCCGCTTTGGTCGAGAACTGCGGTCCTTCCATGTTCAGGTAGGTTCCGCCCTGCTTGACGTTGACACCGGCGCGACGGCAGGCCTCCGCCAGCGACCTTCGCCTCTTCCTCGCAGATGGGATGACCCAAGCCCGACGTGCACGACCAGTCCATCGCCGAAGAAGGTGTCCACGCGATGACGTGTGCGATCGACGAACTGGTCGGGGATGACGAAATCCAGCGGGCGATGTTCTTCCTTCAGCGAGCCGACGGCGGACAGCGAAATCACGCGCTCGACGCCAAGCTGCTTCATCCCGTGGATGTTGGCGCGATAGTTCAGCTCCGTCGGCATGAAGCGATGTCCGCGGCCGTGGCGGGCGAGAAAGGCGACCTTGCGGCCAGCCAGCGTACCGAGAACGTAAGCGTCGGAGGGCGCGCCGAAAGGCGTCTGCAGCGACACCTCGCGCACCTCGGTCAGGCCGGGCATGGAGTACAGACCACTGCCGCCGATGATGCCAATTTCCGCGTCCGCCAATCATCCCTCCGTTCTCGCGTGCAAACCTACGATTATAGCTGGCGGTGTCGGATTTCAAGTTTTGAATTTCCAGTTGCAAGTTCGGACAGAGGGAACGGTGCAACGTTTGTGCGTTGACTGGGCGGGGAGGGTCGCATCGAGCGTGGCAGTCTCCCCACCCTGTCCGCAAAGGCGGCGAACAAGAGCCTGCCCCGAGGGCAGCCGAGCGGTAGGCACGCGCGAACCTCCTACGTTGTGGCACCTCGCCAGACGGACGAGGTGGCGTGACCCGAGCGCCTCGGGCGCGGAAGACGATAGCCCACCGTTTCAGCGGTGGCGTGGGCATGCAATTAGAATCCGAGTCCGCCCGGGGACGGCACAAGATTTCGTTTTGATGCGTTTTTTCCTGTGCCGTGCCCCGAGGCACTCGGAATCATCTAATCACTCTTCCCCAGCGATGAAAAGCCTGCCCTGAGCGAGGTCGAATCGGCTGGGCTTCCTTATTCTGTCCCGCAACGCGGGGACGGGGCGCTGGCGAATCTGGCTTTCACGCCAGATCCGTGGAAGTCTCGATTTTGCTCGAAGCGCTGCGACGTTTGTGCGTTGACTGGGCGGGGAGGGTCGCATAGAGTGTGGCTTCGAAGCAAGCAGTCAAGACATCCGTAGCATCGCGGGAGCAAGCGAGGTCACGCGGCCATGGCGAACCCTGAGCATCTCGAAATCCTCAAGCAAAGGGGGTAATTGGGAAGAGTCGGCCGCATCAGGCGTTCGAGCCGCCGGGCACGAGTCCCGCTCGGCGGGACGAGATAGGAAAGCCCACCCCTTTCAAGGGTGGGTGGGCATGCCGTGCCCGGGGCACTCCGAATCACTTTAATTACGCTTACCCACCGCTGAAGCGGTGGGCTTTCTTAGTTCGTTCCGCGGTGCGGGACTGGCGCAATGGCTACGTTCATTTGGGCCTTTTCCAAGGTGGTCAGCCCCATCGACTTCTACTCCTTCTTCATCAGTTACAGCCACGAGGACAAGCCGTTTGCCCGCCGCCTCCACGATACGCTGCAGGGCCGCAGCATTCGCTGCTGGCCAGACGAAAGCAGATGCTGCCCAGCGACAACATCATGAGCAGGTCGACCGAGGCATTCGGTTGCAGGACAAGGTCCTGCTCTGCTGCTCCCAGCACTCGCTGGTGAGCTGGTGGGTGGCAACGAAATTGATGCGGCCTTCGAAAAAGAACGCCTGCTGATGAAAGAGCGCAGCAGAAGGTGCTGGCCCTGATTCCGCTGAACCTTGACGGCCACCTGTTCAAGTGGGAAAGCGGGGAGAAGGCGAAGCCCGTCCACCAGCGCCTGGCCGCCGACTTTACCGGTGGGGGCAGGATGCGCAGAAGTTCGAGGCCCGGGTGGAGAACGTCATCCGGGCACTGCACACCGACGAAGGCGCGCGGAGAAGCCGCCGGCAGCGAAGCTGTCAGGGAAGTTCGGTTCCGGTATATGCGCCGGACTTTACCGTCCGTGTGAGAACCGCAATGGGGAGCCACCGACACTCCTTATCACACCGCCCCGTGACGCGCGTCCTTGCCCCGGAGCAGGCTTCTCGCAAACAATGGTCTTGAGAGGAGAGGGTATTTGTGTACCTCTCAACCGCCGCGCCCAGTGCGCAGGCCGTGGAAGCTCTTTGAAAAGCAGTGGCCAGTTGAGTTGACCGATGAGGGTGGGCACAGGTCTGTCGTAAGTCTTTGCGAATCAAGATTATGCGATAAATCCTTGTGGCTCAAGACCTTGCCGCCTAAATCTGTGCAAGCCGAGATTCTAAAGAATAATGCATGGGGGACGGGTAGGATATCCCGCAAGCAGCGTCGGCTTGACCATCGATTCGCCAGACTTCAGATCGTAAGCCCTTATGAATCAAGATTATGCAATAAGTGCTTTCAGCTCAAGAGTTTGCCGCTGAAATCTGCACAAGCTGATGATTCTAAAGAATAACGCACAGGGGGAGGGGTGGCCAACTTGAAACTTGAAACTGCCTCAATCTCCTGGCTCAAACCGATATCCAACCCACGGCTCGGTGAGAATGTATTTCGGCGAGCTCGCGTCCGGCTCCAGCTTCTTGCGCAACTGACCCACAAAGACGCGGAGATACTCGTTCTGCTCAACGCTATTGCTTCCCCACACGGCATTGAAGATCGACCGATGAGTCAGCACCTTGCGGGGATGCTGCGCCATATACACCAGCACATCGAACTCTTTGGGAGTGAGGCGCACTTCCTTGGCGGCAACGGAAACTGAATGCGCGTCAAGGTCGATATGGAAGTCGCCAGCGTCGATTTTGGTCTGCGCCGGGGTTGCAGCCGGAGGCGAACGGCGCAGGACCGCGCGGATTCGCGCCAGCAGCTCGCCGGTGCTGAACGGCTTGGTCACGTAGTCGTCGGCGCCGGAGTCCAGCGCCTGGATCTTGCTGCGCTCTTCGCCGCGCACCGACAGCACCAGAATGGGGACCTGTGAAGTCTTGCGTAGCCGCTTGCACAGCTCGATGCCGTCCATGTGAGGCATGGCGAGATCGGTGATGACGAGATCGGGGGCGAAGTCCTTCACGATCTCAAGCGCCGTCTCGCCGTCGTTGGCCACGCGGATCTCGTAGCCCTGCGCAGTAAGGCTGGTGCGCAAAACGCGGGTGATTTGCGGCTCGTCGTCAACTACCAGGATGTGTGGACGAGCATGCATCTAATTCGCCTGTTGCTTCACGATGTGCACGTCCACTGCGGGCGCGTCGCGCAGGAAGCGATGCACGGCTGACATGAACAGGTACTTGCGCCAGCCGGTCGTTGCCGAGTGGCCGAAGATCATCTGCGTGATGTGTTTCTCGCGAACGAACTCCGCCATGGCCTGGGCCACGTCCTTGCCTTTCAGCCGCACGATCTTGGCCCCCAGGTTTTCGGCAAAATGGAGATTCGCCTGCAGCGACCGTTGCCGCTCGGGATCGTCCTCATCGACTCCCGTGTCAACATACAACACGTAGAGTTCGCCATTGATTGCCTGCGCCATCCGCGAGGCGCGAGCCACCAGATACTGCGCCGCTGGATTGGAGCTGACGCCGACGCCGATTCGCTCCGCCACCTTGAGATCGCGGCCTGACGGTGAACTCCGAGTCAAGATACGGCTCCAAACTGCGGTCCACCACCTGGGCAACGTGGCGCAAGGCGATCTCGCGCAGTGCAATCAGGTTGCTGGGCCGAAAGAAGTTGCCCAGAGCGCGGTCGACGCGCTCCATGGGATAGATATCGCCCCGGCGCATGCGGGTCTGCAACGCCTCGGGCGTGACGTCGGACATCACAATCTCATCCACGCGCTTCAGCACCCAGTCGGGCACGGTCTCGCGTACCACCACGCCGGTAATCTTGTGCACCATCGGTGTGACGCTCTCCAGATGCTGCACGTTCATGGTGGACACCACGTCGATATTGTTGTCGAGCAGCTCGAACACATCTTCGTAACGCTTGTGATGCTTGCTGCCTTCGATGTTGGTGTGCGCCAGTTCATCCACCAGCGCGACCTGCGGATGGCGCGCCAGAATGGCGTCCACATCCATCTCCTCGAAGATCGTGCCCTTGTAGTCGATCTTCCTGCGCGGGACGACCTCCAGCCGCGAAACCAGCTCCTGGGTCGCCTTGCGGCCGTGGGTCTCCACCACCCCGATCACCACGTCCTCGCCACGGCTCTGGCGGCGGATGGCCTCGCTCAACATCGCGTAAGTCTTCCCGACGCCTGGCGCATAGCCGAGAAACAGCTTGAAAACGCCGCTCTTCTTGACCGGCGTGGTCTCCTCCAGCCATTGCTCTGGGGTCTTTTGCACGCGCACCTATTCTGCGGCAGCGGAGTGGAAAAGTCGATTCGATACAATCATCGCGTGAATTCTCGACCAGCCGAGACCGGACAGCGCCAACTTTGCCGTCTCTCCAGAAAGATTGAAAGCTGCGCTCTACCGTTACGCAGTCGCGATGGCGACCATCGCCATCGTGGTGATTGTGTACCGCCGTCTGCCGGATGTGAATCCCACGACGGTGGCACTGACATTCCTGCTTATCGTGCTCGGATTGGCCAGCCGCTGGGGTCTGACGATCGCAACCACAACGGCGCTGGTGGCGACGCTGGCGTTCAACTACTACTTCCTTCCTCCCATCGGTACGTTCACCATCGCCGATCCGCAGAATTGGATAGCGCTGCTCGCGTTCCTCATCAGTGCCATTCTGGCGAGCCGGCTTTCCGAGCGCGCCCGCCGCGAAACCATGAACGCAACTCGCCGCCGCAAAGAGGTGGAACGGCTCTATTCCTTGAGCCAGCAGTTGCTGGCCACCGAGAACGTGATGGAGTTGCTCAACTCCATTCCTCACATGGTGCGCGATGCTTTCGGCCTGAAGGCCGCTGCCATGTACCTGCCAAGACGCAAGGAGGTTTACCGCACCGGACCGGATCATCCAGAATTAAACGAAGAACAAATGGAGTCGGTCAGCGGGCGGGGCGAACTGGTGGTGGACCAAGAAAAACAGTTGTGCTTCGTTCCCTTGCGGATCGGAGTCAGGCCGGTGGGGAGCCTGGGGCTGGAGGGCGCAGTGCTGTCGCGCGAGACCCTGGAAGCTGTCGGGAGCCTGGTTGCGATTTCTATTGAGCGCGCTGGAGCCGTCGAAACGCTGACCCGTACGGAGGCCTCGCGCGAAAGCGAGAAGCTGCGCACTGCGTTGTTGGACAGCGTTACGCATGAATTCCGCACGCCACTCACGGCAATTAAACTTTCGGTTACCACGCTGCTATCGACTCCTCAAATCGAAGCTGATGGAAGGAAGGAGTTGCTCACCGTCATCAATGAAGAGACCGACCGCCTCAATCACCTGGTTGGCGAGGCGGCTGAGATGGCCCAACTCGATGCGCAGCAGGTTGAACTGCGCCGCGAGACCTACGCTGTGCGCGAGGTCATTGAGGCAGGGATGGAGAGAACCAGGCAGGCGCTGGCTAATCGCGAAGTCAAGTTACAAATTCCTGACAGCCTGCCGCCGGTTCGTGTTGATCTGGAGCGTATCGCCGAGGTGCTGGCGCAATTGTTGGAAAATGCAGCAAAGTACTCACCCCCGGCAACGCCGATCACGATAAGTGCCGAGTCTGATGGAAAGCTAGTCAGCATCAGCGTGGGCGATCGGGGGCCCGGCATTGACGATTTCGAGCAATCGCTGATCTTCGAGAAGTTCTATCGCGGAAAAGACCAGCGCTACCGCGTGCAGGGTACCGGCATGGGTCTGGCCATCGCGAAAGCGATTGTTGAGGCGCATGGAGGAACGATCGGAGTGACGTCGCAGCTTGGCAGCGGCTCGGTGTTTCACTTCACTGTGCCGGTCTAGGGTGAAGCAGCTATAGCGCGCCGCCCGTGGGCGACAGTATCAGTTCCGACAAGTTCGCATTCGGAGGAAGCAGGACCGCGTAGAGCACCGCCTGCGCCACGCTCTCCACATCCATCATGCGCTCGCGCGGAGCGTCGGGCCAGAATTGCTGCCAGAGATCGGTGTCGATTGCGCCGGGCATGAGCGCAACAACCCGAATACCGCGCGGAATCAGTTCTTCGCGCAGCGACAGCGTGAACCCCAGCGCGCCGTGCTTGGAGGTGTTGTAAGCGGCGAAGTTGGGAAATACCGTCTTTGCCGCGACGGACAGATTGTTGATGATGGTGGCGCCCGCACCCATCAGCGGCAAGGCTGCGCGTGTGCAAAGGAACGGGCCGGTCAGGTTCGTGTCCATTACCTCGCGCCAGAGCTCAACGCCGGTCTGCTCGATGGACGCCAGCGGCTGCGCGACTCCGGCATTGTTGACCAGAATATCCAGCCTGCCGAATCGGCGCTTCACTTCCGCGAAGAGCGCGCCCACCGATTCTTCGTCACGCACATCGCAGACGATTGGGATGATGGTTCCCTGCTCCGCGAGCTTTGTAATTTGAGCCGAGCTCTTTATCAGCGCCGATCCGTTGCGGCCAGTGATGACAACGGTGCAGCCTTCGGAGGCGAGCGTGCGAGCGATGGCCATGGCCGATGCCGCGGCTGGCTCCGGTCACCACGGCGACTTTGCCTAATAGCGAAAAGTCGCCTGATGCTGTGGACTTCGTCGCCCTGGTTCCGGATTTTGGCTTGCTCCTGGACTGCGTCTTCTTCGCAGCCATCGGTTAGATTCCGTTGCCGTTCTTGGCGTGAATGAGCGAGAGGAACTCCTGCCGCGTCTGCTGCGCGCGGAACGCGCCCAGCATCGACGACGTGACCGTGGCCGAATGTTGCTTCTCGACGCCGCGCATCATCATGCAGAGGTGCCGCGCTTCGATCGACCACGCCCACGCCCAGCGGCTGGATCGCCTTCTGGATGGTCTCGGCGATCTGCACCGTCAGCCGCTCCTGCACCTGCAGCCGGCGCGCGAAGACTTCGACCAGGCGCGGAAGCCTTGCTCAGGCCGATCACCTTGCCCTTGGGGATGTAGGCTACGTGCACTTTGCCGAAGAACGGCAGCACATGGTGCTCGCAAAGGCTGAACATCTCGATGTCCTTGACGATGACCATCTCGTCGTAATCGACGCTGAACAGCGCGCCCTTCAGAATCTGGTCCGGGTCTTCGCTGTAGCCCTTGGTGAGGTACTGCAGCGCCTGCGCGTAGCGCTCCGGAGTCCGCGCCAGGCCTTCGCGAGTCAGGTTGCTCGCCCAGGCGGACAAGCATCTCGCGCACCAGTTCTTCAAAGCTGGCGCTGGTGAGAGTCGGGTGTTTCGATCAAGTCTTTCATAAGAATCGACTAGCAACTAGCAATTAGCACACGGCTTCTGGTTCGTTGACGTCAACGCACTATCCACTAGCCACTATATTCGAAGCTGTTCATCATGGTTTCTTCCAGCCGCACTCTTTCAAGATGAGCCGACTGTAAAGCTTTGCTTCAAAATGTTGAAGATGACCTCGCTCAGGTTTTCCGTAGTTGGCACCGCGGCCGCGAATTCCTGATGGACATTCAAATTCTCGTGATCGAAGCGGTCGAGAACTTCACGCCGAACTGCATCATCCAGATCAACCAGGTTGCAAACCATGCCAGTCTGCGGATTGACCTGCCCGCTCACCGTGACCTCAAGCGCATAATTATGACCGTGCCCGTACGGGTTGTTGCACTTGCCGTAGGTCGCGCGGTTCTGGTCTTCCGACAGCTCGTCGCTGTGCAAGCGGTGCGAAGCCGAAAAAACGTACCGCCGTGTTAGATGCGCTTTCATGGCTCACCGTAAAAATCAACGAATAGATCGGGCAACTCGTACACGCGCACACGGTGCAATTTCGCCACGTTCAGTTTGCCTTCCAGGCGGTTCCAAATTGCGATGGCCAGGTTCTCAGTGGTCGGGATCGCCTCGGCGAATTCGGGCACTTCCTTGTTTAGATGCCGATGGTCGAGCGCATCGAGCACCTCCCGGTTCAAGACTTCTTTCAGCTCCTTCAGGTCCACCACGAATCCGGTCGTGAGATCGACCTCGCCCTTCACCGTCACCTCCAACGTGTAGTTGTGGCCATGCCCGTTGAGGTTGGCGCACTTGCCGAAGATGCGCTCGGTTCTCCTCGATGTGAAAACTCCGGATTGTGATAATAGTGCGAGGCAGAAAACTCACACTTGCGGGTTAGATAGACCATGATCTCCTTCAGCCGTTGGCCTTTGCCTCTTAGGGTCAAGCAAGCACGGATTCGGGACTGCTAAGAGAGCTAAAGGCTGAAACCTACGAGCAAGCTTTCGTTCTCTCGGCCTCCGCTTCCTTCGGTACCGAATACTCCCGGCCCTTCCAGCGCACCAGCCCCCGCTTGTGAGAGATGTCGGAATTCCACAAAAGCACAGCAAAAAGGGGCAGGCCAAACAACGACAGGGCATTTGACACGCTGTCAAAATGCGCCAACTGAATACGCTTCCAGAAAAGATAAAACCATTGGACCGTGACCGCCCCTGCGATCACGGCTGCCACCTTCTCGTCCTGCAGCGCCGCGACGATGGTGAACAATGCTGCTATGACGATCACCGCAAATTCAATCGCCCGCTTCGCCGCCAGGCTGCGCGCCTTGGGAAACAGCAACGCAAGATTCTTCGTCCAGCCCTCCCACATCTCGCTAAAGCTGCGGTACATGCGCGTGCTCACCACATCGGAGTAGTGGAAGCACAGCTTGTGCCCGGCCTGCTTGGCACGCTTGGCAAGCTCCACATCTTCGAGAATTGCAGTGGCAACGGCGCCATGTCCCCCGATCGCGTCGTACACCTCGCGCCGGATAAGCAGATACTGCCCATTAGCCGCCGCCAGCGGTGAGTTTGGATCACAGACATCCTTCGGCGGGTAGGTGGTCGCCAGTTCGCCAAAGATCACCGGCATCAGCGCCCGCTCGGCCACGCCAGTGACCTCCTGCTTCGGCGAGTAGGAAAGCAGGTCGGCGGCGTTTTCCTTCGCTTCCTGCAATCCACTGGCAATGGAGTTTGGCGCGTGTTTGGTGTCGGCGTCGGTGAAAAGCAGCCACCGCCCTTTCGCGACCTTGGCGCCGCTCCAGGCAGCATTGCACTTGCCGCTCCAGCCCGCGGAGAGAGGATCCGCCGGAATTACGCGCACCGGAAAGCCTTCGGCGATGACACGCGTCCCGTCGCTCGAGTCGTCATCGACCACGATGATCTCGTAGCTCGAGCCGGCCTGACCGGCGAGCGTGGTCAAACAGTGCGCGAGTGACGCTTCTTCATTCCGCGCCGGAACGATGACGGAGACTTCGGGGGCAAAGGGAGAGTTGTTCATGAGAAGTCGGTAGTCAATTAGCGGTCAGCCCAAATAGCGTTGTCATGCTGAGCCAAGGCGGGTCGCCGCAGCGGCCCGCCGGAGTCGAAGCACCTCTATATCACGGGACTCGCTGCTGCACACTCGACCCTGGATTATTATAGATTCGTGAAGCGCTTCTTCTCCTCCATCGCCCTGCTATGCCTCTTCCTTCTCGCCGCCTGCAACAGTGGCTCGCATCCGCCGCGCATCGGAAGTGCGGCACCCGATTTCGCCATCCCTGACGGCACGCGCTCCGTCTCGCTGAGCCAGTTCCGCGGTAAACCCGTGGTGCTGAACTTTTGGGCAACATGGTGCCCGCCGTGCATTCAGGAGATGCCGTCTCTGGTGCAGTTGCAGAAGCAGCTTGGCGACAAGGTTACCATCCTGGCCGTCAGCGAGGACGACGATGATAACGCGTACAAGCAGTTCGTCAAAGACCACAATGTTGACCTGCTAACCATCCGCGACACCAAGCACAGCAATGACCTCTATGGCACGTTCAAGTTTCCCGAGACGTTTGTGATCGATGCCAACGGCAAGATCGTGCGCAAATTCATCGGCGCCCAGGAGTGGACGAGTCCGGAAATTGTAGATTACCTGAAGAAGCTGTCGTGACCCTCACAGCTTCACGCGTCTCAGCCGCAGCGCGTTGCTGATCACCGACACCGAGCTGAAGCTCATGGCTGCGGCGGCGATGATGGGGCTCAGCAGCAGTCCGAACTTGGGATACAGAATGCCCGCCGCGATCGGCACTCCCATCGAGTTGTAGACAAACGCGAAGAACAGGTTCTGCTTGATGTTGCGCATCACGGCGCGGCTCAGCCGGCGCGCCCGCACCAACGCTCGAAGGTCGCCCTTCAGCAGCGTGATGCCGGCGCTTTCCATCGCGACGTCAGTGCCGGTGCCCATCGCGATACCGACCTGTGCCTGCGCCAGTGCGGGCGCGTCGTTGATGCCGTCGCCTGCCATGGCGACCACTCTTCCCTGCTGCTGAAGCCTCTTCACCACATCGGCCTTGTGGTCGGGCAGTACTCCGGCCTCGAAGTCGTTGATCCCGACCTGGCGCGCGACCGCCGCGGCCGTAGTCTCGTTGTCGCCGGTGAGCATCACCACGCGAAGCCCTTCGCGGCGCAGATCGCGAATTGCCGACGCAGCCTCGGGCTTGACGGGATCGGCGATGCCCAGAAGCCCGACGGCCTCGCCGTCCACGGCGGCGTAAACCACCGTCTGTCCGTTACGCCGCATTTCATCGGCCTTGACGTGCAAATGCGCTAGCAGCGGCACGCCCATCTCTTGCAGCAGGGACTCATTGCCCGCCGCGACTTCGTGTCCGCCGATCGTGCCCGTCACACCTTGTCCAGTGAGCGAGCGGAAGCTGTCGGCTGGAATCAGGGGAATGTGGTTGATTACGGCAGCCTCCACGATCGCCGCCGCCAGCGGATGCTCGCTGCCGCGCTCCAGGCTGGCAACCAATCGCACAACACGGTCCTCGGTCTCGCCGCCAACCGCCACCACAGTCATCAGCTCCGGCTTGCCCTGCGTGAGCGTGCCGGTCTTGTCGAGCACGAGCGTGTCGACCTTCTGCAGAGTCTCCAGCGCTTCAGCGTTCTTGATGAGCACTGCCGGCGCGCGCGCCGCGTCCGGTACCTACCATGATAGCCATCGGCGTGGCCAGCCCGAGCGCGCACGGGCAAGCGATGATCAGCACCGCTACGGCGTTGACGATGGCATGCGCCAGCCGGGGCTCGGGGCCGATCACGAGCCACGCGATGAACGTGATCACTGCAACCGCGAGCACCGCCGGCACGAACCATGCCGCAACCTTGTCGGCGAGCCTCTGAATGGGCGCGCGGCTGCGCTGCGCCTTGCTGACCATTTGCACGATCTGCGCCAGCATGGTCTCGCTGCCCACGCGCTCGGCGCGCATCAGCAGCCAGCCAGTGCCATTGACGGTGGCGCCGATCACTTTGTCGCCGGTGCGCTTCTCGATCGGGATGGACTCGCCGGTGACCATCGACTCGTCGACCGAGCTGAGGCCGTCGAGCACGATGCCGTCGGTCGGGATCTTCTCGCCCGGACGCACGCGCAGCTTGTCGCCGACCTTCACCTGGTCGAGCGGCACGTCGTACTCGCTGCCGTCGTCGCGCATGATGCGCGCCAGCTTGGGCGACAGGTCGAGCAGCGCGCGAATGGCGCTGCTGGTGCGGCTACGTGCGCGCAGCTCCAGGACTTGTCCGAGCAACACCAGCGCGACGATCGCCGCTGCCGCTTCGAAATAGACCTCGGGTTGGCCGTGCATACCGCGCATGGTTTCGGGGAAAATCCCCGGCACGATGGTCGCGACAGCGCTGTAGACGTAGGCCACGCCGACGCCCATGGCGATCAGCGTGAACATGTTGGGGCTGCGGAACTTGACTGACGCCCAGCCGCGCGCGAAGAAAGGCCATCCGCACCACAGCACGATGGGCGTGGCGAGTGCGAACTCGAGCCACGTACCCCGCGCGGCGAGAGAACAGTGCACGAGCGGCCCCATGCGCAGCATGGCGTACGCAACCAAGGGAACACCGAGCAGGACGCTCGACCAGAAGCGGCGTGTCATGTCGCGCAGTTCGGGATTCTCTTCCTGCGACGCCGTGACGGTCATCGGCTCCAGCGCCATGCCGCAGATCGGACAACTACCCGGCCCGTCGCGAACGATCTCGGGATGCATGGGGCAAGTCCACTGCGTTTTCGTGGCCCCTACCGGGACCTCGGGCTCGAGCGCCATGCCGCACTTCGGACAGGCGCCGGGCAGTGACTCTCGGACCTCGGGATCCATAGGGCAGACGTAGGCTGTTTTTGTCTGCCATCCCTTCGCCAAAGGAGAGTGAACGGATGTGACACCTGCCGGAGAGGTTGGTGACGACCCTCCATCCGCAAATGTGATGGCAGGAGGCTTGTCTGGGCCTGCACCCGTCGAAATCTGCGCTGGCTTGGCGCTAAGTTGCACCACGGCGCCCATCCCAGCGGGCTTGTAGCTGGGCGAAAGATACTTCGCGGGGTCAGCTCTGAATCTTTCCGCACAACCGCGCGAGCAGAAGTGATAAAGCCTTCCTTCATAGTCTGCAGAGGATGCCGCCTTGGAGGGATCGACGGTCATTCCGCAAACCGGGTCAATGTCGACCTTCTTGGGGGCTACGGCCTGAGGAGGGCTTTCGAGGACTCTTGGGCTGCCCGACAAGTACTTCGCAGGAGACGACACAAACTTGTGCATGCATCCGGGCGAGCAGAAATAGTAGGTGTGTCCTTCGTGCTCAGCCTTGCCACGAGGCTGGGCGGGATCGACGGCCATGCCGCACACCGGATCTTTCACCGAAACATCGACGATCCGGTTCTCCTGACTTTCCTGGCTGTCGCTCATTACCTACCCGTCGGTGTCCATTTCGTCGCGCTGTTCACAATCCTGGCAATGCTCTATATTGAATGCGGAATCTTCCTGCGGATGCCGGGTCGCGCTCGCGGGCAAGTCGCAGCACCACGCATAGACCTATCATTGCACGTTTACGGAAAAGGTGATTCGATGACCGCAGTCGAAGTTTTGTTTCGTTACGGCACACCGCCCGGCGAGAATCAAATGGCAGCTCTGGGGCTCACGAGCGATGTCTATGGAATTCGAAATGTGCAGTTCAACGAGCCGGAACGGACTATCCGAGTGGAATATGACGCCACCCGCCTGAACGAAGCGAGCGTGGAAAAGCTCCTGCGCAGCGCAGGGTTCGACATCCGCCAGAGGTTGGTCCTTGTGTAGTAGTTGCTAGTTTTCCCTGAGAGAGGCTGAAGGCGAAGGCCGCTTGGAGCACTTCGCCTTTTTATCTTTAAGAAACAAGCCGTTGGATTGAACGGAGGCCTTTATCAATCCGAGCGGCCCGCAGTCACCTAGGGGAGAGGCCTTTGAACTTGAAAGGGTCACTCTGCAAAGGGAACTCTGGCCGAAATTCCCTTCCGAGTGACCCCTATTGCGCCACTTCGTCTGTTCTCTGCTAGTGCATTCCCCATACCATATTGCCACCTTAGAGAACAAAGGAGTTAACCTATGGCAGCTCCTATGAGACTTGGTAGAACTTTCCGCAACTAAGAAAAAATTACCTTACACCATTAAAGTGCCGTATCCGTGATAGCTCGAATTTCTCACTCTCGGTGGAATCGCCTAGGCAGGCATTGAACCTCGCGCCAGTTCAGAGTTGAGGACTTCGGCGACGCGACGGCCGACCTGGTCCTGAGATTGATCTTGGCGGCCGGTGACGAGGAAAGGCTTCGGCGTCTGGACACCACCTTCCCGCTCGGTTACTGACTCCTCAAATTCCACCCTCTCGTATTCAACTTGACTCATGACATCCTCCTGTCTGGCTGCTATCTTAAGGAACATTCTGCCATGAATCAAATGAATTGTCTTTATGATTATAATAACTGCACAGCATGGTTAGATGGAGTGTCGGCAGCCGATGACTGCGCTGTAGTGATAGAGCGCGCCGTCAACAACGGCGCCCGCGTTCGGTGTACCATGAGTCTGTGATGTGGGTCACAAGCAGAAACCTCCGACATCACAGCCTGGCGTTTGCATTGCAAACTAGGCTCCCAATGGTACTTTGAAGGCAGTGGGCCGGTAATCGACGGGGAGTTCTCCACAACCACGGGTGATGTCAGTTGCCCGCCGATCGCCCTTCAGCGCCGGCGCCGGCGGCCTTGGTGAACGCCTAAGGGGAGAAGACATAGTCTAATGTTGCTGAAACCTTTCGTTATCAATTCTCACGGTCGTATCGTCTTCCCCGGCAACTTTTTCCCTGAGTTGGACTTCAGGGTATTTAAGACTCTCAAACAATTTGCGGCGGTCATCCGGCGCGACTTCGGAGAGAAAGCGCCGACGGACGTGGAGATTGCCGGACGCGTGCAGGCGGGTGAATACAAGAACCGGTATGAACTGTGCCGCGACCTGGTATTGAACCGTTTCTGGGTAAACCGCTACACCCTGACGATGTACGAGAAACTCCCCATTCGCTGGGGAGACCTTCCGCGACAGCGCGATGATGTGTTTCTTCCGGTATACAAGCCACGGGATGCATCCGCGATCACAACCGCAATCGAGGCTGGCTACGGGGCCCTGCCACCGTCGTGGGACGAAGAATTAGAAGACCGCAGTTTCGCTATTTTGCTCGATGTTTACAAGAACGCACTCAGCTCCGGGGGCGAGCTTCGGCCTGTCCGCCCGACCGTGGCCGAGGCGATGGCTGATCCAGCAAACCGTACCCGCCAATTGCGGGCGTACGACCCCGACTATCTGCGCTATACATATGAGGACGTAATCGACTGCTCTGCATCCCGTGCCCGAGATGGAGGCACTGATGCGGCAGTGCATGATCCTGCACAACCAGTACCCGTGGGACCCATCGACGAGCACGCAAACCGAAATCCGCAAACTGAAGGACGACGATTACGTGGTGGCATTCCATCCACGCAGCGAATAGGTGCTCCGTTTCATCCAGCGGGTAAAGCAGGACGAAAATTGGGGACCCCGGGTTCGTCCGAATCGGATGATCCGGCCCGACACTCTGGCCCTGAGTCAGCCCATCAAGCCGTATCCTCCGGTGGAGGTAAGCAAGAGATTCAAAGTTCTACCGCGGTTTGAGGCGATCGCCGTCTATGAAGGCGAAATCACCTGCACCAACGCAGACCTCATCCGCAACCACGCCTACTGCTGGTCGCGCATGAGCGCCGCGGAAATCAGCGAGAAAACCGGTATCGAGGAGCGGCGGTACACCCAGTTGCCCCTCGAGGACATGGCCCTGCTTGCGGCCAAGAAGGCCCTGGCGAAGTCCGGCAGGCGGCCGGCGGAAATTGGCGCCGTCCTGCTTTGCACTTGCACCAGCACCAAGCTCATTCCATCGATCGCCACCTGGCTTTCGGGCGAGCTCGGCCTCATGCAGACGCATACTTCGTGCGACATCGTTGCCGCCTGCGCTGGTATGCCCTATGGCCTCGCGGAGGCGGTGCGACTGCTGCAAGAGATCGAGCGGCCAGTGCTGCTGGTCTGCGCAGAGAAATTCTCGGACAAGATCGGAACGGTGCGCACCTCGCGCATGATCTTCGGCGATGGCGCAGCCGCCGTGATAGTTGGCGCCCGCACCGGAAGGAACTCCTTCCGACATCGAGTTCTTCCAGACGTACGCCAGCGGGCCATGGTCGGAGGTGAACTCCATCATCTGGCCCAACCCTGAATTCGACAACAACATCACGGTGTACGGGCCGGAGGTAAAGGCCCTCGTGACTCGCTATCTGAAGGAGATGATGGGCGAGTTGGCTCGGCTCCCGAACCCCAACGGTGGCGGCGGGTCGCTCATTGACGCCATCGAACTGGTAGTGCCGCACCAGGCCAACAAGAACATGGTGCTCACGCTAGCCGAAGCAGCTGGAATTCCGGGCGATCGAATCTTCTTCAACATCGAGCGCGTGGGCAACACTTCTTCCGCCAGTATTCTGATGGCTGTTCATGACGCCGTGCGCGAGGGCAGGATCGACCGTCCCATGCGGATTTTCGCTCCCGGCTTCGGCGCGGGTGCGGTCGGTGGTTACGTGGTGATGCGGGTAGATCCCGCGATTGTGAGCGTCAATTCTCAAGACAGGAGTCTCGACATGGCAAACGTTGCAAGTGGAGATGGAAATTACCAACCGACTTCGCTCACCGGGAAAGTCGCGCTCGTGACCGGCGCCTCGCGCGGCATTGGACGTGCGATCGCGCTTGAACTTGCCCGCCGTGGGGCGAACGTGGCGCTGAACTTCCGGGCGGATGCCAAGCAGGCCGAAAGCGCGGCCGATGAGATCCGGGAATTGGGTGGCGAGTGTCTGCTGGTTCAGGGAGACGTGGCCAAGAAAGGCGAGGCGGCGCGCATCGTCAAAGAAGTGCTGGACAAGTGGCAGCGCCTCGACATCCTGGTGAACAACGCCGGCATTACGCGCGACCGAAGCATGCGCAAAATGACCGACGACGACTGGGCGGCTGTAATCAATGTCAACCTGAACGGTACGTTTTACTGCACCAGCGCGGCGGTGCCGGCCATGATCAACCAGAGGTTCGGGCGCATCATCAATATCAGCTCGGTGGTCGGGCAAATGGGCGCATTTGGCCAAGCCAACTACGCGGCGAGTAAGGGTGGCATTATCGCCTTCACTAAGACCCTTGCGCTGGAAATGGCACGATTCAACATCACCGCAAATGCCATTGCGCCTGGCTTTACCTCTACAGAAATGGTGGACGCAATTCCGGAGGAAATTGCAGCGCAGATCAAAGCCAAGATTCCGTTGGGACGGTTCGCGTCGCCCGAGGAAATAGCCAAGGCGGCCAGTTTCCTTGCCGCGGATGGGGACTACATAACCGGACAGGAACTAAACGTCAACGGCGGCTACCACATGTAAGCGACCGCCGTTTCAGCGGTAAAAAGGGCTCAGGTTCCCAGTACCACGCCACCATCCACCGAAATGACGGCGCCGTGGATAAAGCTGGCTTGGTCCGACGCCAGCCAGGCATAGGCGTTCGCCACGTCCTCGGGTGTACCCATTCGTCCCAGGGGCGTGCGCGCGATCATGGCGTGCAATATCTTTTCGGGCATCGCCCTGACCATATCGGTGGCAATGAATCCGGGAGCCACCGCATTCACGCGAATCCCGTGCTTGCCCAACTCGCGCGCCCAGGTACGGGTCATTCCAATGACACCGGCCTTGGAAGCCACGTAGTTTGTTTGGCCGAAGTTCCCCAGAAGGCCCACGACTGAGGCAGCGCACAAGATAACTCCGCCCCCACCCTTAATCATGTGCGGGACAACGGCGCGGGTACACAGGAAGACGCCCTTCAGATTGACCCCAATCACCGCGTCCCACGTCTCCTCCGACATGATAGACGCGGGGCTGCCACCATTCCACTTCACCAGCTGTGCGTCGCGAACAATGCCGGCATTGTTGATCAGAATATCAATGCGCTCCCACTTCTCGACCACGGCGGCCGCAGCCGCATCAACCGCACCGGCTTCCGTGACGTTCACGGCCTGAAAATGGGACTCTCCCCCCGCCCACTGGATGGCCGATTCGAGTTGCGCCGCCGCCTTGTCGGTAACGTCCCACCCGGCAACCCGTGCACCCTCCTTGGCAAAACGCAGCGCGGTCGCGCGGCCGATACCAGCCCCGGCCCCGGTGATGACCACAACTTTCCCACGCAATCCGCTTTCCTGCGAGGGTTGCCGTTTCTCGTGCACGCCGGGGGTGTCCATGGAGGCAATATCGGCCGGTTGTCGGGTATCCAGAACAGCAGAGTCTAACTCATAAGGAGGCATCGATGCTCCTGATCATGGCAGTTTGTACGGGACAGCGCCTTTGTCGAGGCAGAGTCAAGTAGGTGGCCTGAGTGATTTGGCGGGCGCCGTCACTACACTAGACCCTTTGCCGCAGTGCGTCAAGCCTTGCGGCGGGATTTGGCTCTCCGCGTCGGGTTTTTGGGAGCTCGTTTGGTCAGCTTGCCCTCCAACTCCTCTATGCGCCGCTTCAAAGCCTCCATCTCGCTGGGGCTGGTTGTGGGTTCGGGCGTTGCGGGCTCCGGTTGCTTCGAATCTCCGGTGGCGTCGCTAGAGGCTTGCGGCATGCCCGGCTGTGCTGGAGGCTGCATCCAGCGGCCTTGCAGAAGCTCAAAAGGGTTCATGGGCTGAGGCAGGGCACGGTAGGCATTCTGGTACATATCCATCATGGTTTTCATATACCGCAGTGCGTTCTCCTTCGTGGCCCGGCCCGATGCGAGGATCATCTGCCGCAAAACATCCAGGGGGAAAAGTGAATCGGGAGTCTTGGCGTCCTCCAGCACAATCTGCGCCAGGATCAGCCGGGTGATGTCTTCCCCGGTGGCCGCATCCACGACGCGGACGTCATAGCCGTCGCGAACCAGTTGGGCCACCTGGTCCTGATTGATGTACTGGCTGCTTAAAGTGTTGTAAAGACGCCGGTTCTCGTACTTCTTGATGATGAGCGTCGAGGAAGGATTTTTTTTCATTTTGCTCTTGACAGGCGACAAAAGAGGAGTAAGATTAAGTTATGTTGCAGTGCAACATAAACTGCAACATGAAATTTGAAACCGTACTCCAAAGGAGCAGACCATGCCTAATACCTCCAAGTCAAGCAAGAAGGCTGTGCCAGCCGCTGCTGCAGCCGTGAAACCTGAATTTGTGGATGCCTTTTCTCCACTCGTTCTTAACAGCGTTGAGCGTGTCGCCGACCTGCAAAAGAAGACCCTGGACATCGCCGCCGAGCAGACCTCCGAGTTCATCGGGGCCTGGAAGAAGGCATTCAGCTACTTCCCGGTAGCGCCGCCCGCGTTCATCTTTGATGTCGCCGGCCAGGCAGTGAAGACTGCGATCGAAACCCAGAAGAGCGCCATCGACCTGGTGGTCGAGCAGAGCCAGTCCGTTTCCGACATCACCAAGGTGCGGGCCGATGCGTACTCGAAGATTGTGGATGGCGTGACCAACACCGTCCGCAAGTCGGTTGAGCGCTCGGTGGAAGCCCAGAAGAAGGTACTGGAATTTGCGGCGGAGCAGAACAAGGCCGTTTTCGAAGGCACCAAGAAACAGCTCGGCGCCGCCGCCGGACCGGCCACGGTAATCGTGGATACGTTCCAGCGCGGAGCGGATGCCGTGATCGAAGCGCAGAAGTCGATTCTGAACATCGCTTCACAGGCTTCCAAGAACTAAGCTGTCGATCTCGGAGTGAGGCAGTCGCGCAGGATGCGGTCCGGGTGTAAGAAACACCCGGCGGAGTTTCCTCGTGGCTGTCTCTGGGTGTATCGTCGTGCAGAGAGGAGCTGCAGATGGGTGAGGGACAGACCAATGATGGCAAGCACTTTGATCCCATGGAACCCTGGCGCGGCATGCGTGATGCCTATCTCGACGCCTGGGCTAAAACCATGGTTGACATGGTAAACAGCGAAGCCTACGCGCAAGCCAACGGAGTAATGCTGGATACCTACCTTTCCGTTTCCACTCCATTCCGTGAAGCAGTTGAGAAAGCCATGCTCAAGACGCTGGAGCAATTAGCCATGCCGACACGGGCTGATGTCGTATCGATTGCCGAGCGCATGACAAATATCGAGATGCGACTGGACGACCTGGATGCCAAACTTGACCAGCTGATCTCGCGCTCGACGGGCGTGGCACGCACACAACCCGAAAAGGCGACTCAGGCGAGGAAAAAGACGACGAAGGCCAAACCGGCGAAGCGAGGAAGAAAGTAGGATGGCAGAAGCCACGGTTATCACCGACCCATTTACCGACACAGTCAACCGGCTCAAGACCCTCAACAAGGTGATGACCAGCAAGGCCGCCATCGCCCAGACCCCGAAGGAACTGGTCTGGACGCTGAACAAGGCCAAGCTCTACCGCTACATTCCCGTTGTTCCCGAAGAAAAGCGTCATCCCGTTCCGCTGCTGCTGGTCTTTGCGCTCATGAACCGGCCCTACATTCTCGATCTGCGGCCCGGACACAGCTTCGTCGAGTACATGGTCAAGAAGGGCTATGACCTGTACCTGCTCGATTGGGGTTCGCCCGGACCTGAAGACAAGAACCTCAAGTTCGACGACTACACGCTCGACTACATGCCGCGCGCGATCCGCAAGCTGAAAGCAATTTCCGGAGTCGGAGGAATTCAGCCTGCTGGGCTGGTGCATCGGAGCCATTCTTACCACGGTCTACGCGGCCCTGCGTGCCGATGACGGCCTGCGCAACCTGATTCTGCTGACCGCGCCGCTCGACTTCTCCGACAAAAGCAGGGAATCACCTTCGCGCGGTGGGTGGACGAACGCTATTTCGACGTGGACAAGGTGCTCGCTGCTTTCGGCAACATGCCGGGAGAAATGATCGACTACGGCGCCAAGGCCCTCAAGCCGGTCGAAAACTACGTCGGCAACTACCTGAAGCTTTGGGACAACCTCGACGATCCGCAGCGTGGTCGAGGCCTGGCACGCGATGAACACCTGGGTGACCGACAACGTGCCGCTGGCCGGCGGCGCCTTCCGCCAGCTTATCGTCGATCTCTACCGCAACGATCGGCTGATGCGGGGCGAGCTGGTGATTCGCGGCGAGCGCGTGGACCTGAGCCGCATTCGCGCCAACCTGCTGACCGTGATCGCCGAGGCCGACCACATCACGCCGTCGTGCCAGTCGGAGCCGATCATGTCCAAGGTCAGCAGTAAGGACAAGGAACTGTTCCGCGTTCCCGGCGGCCACATCGGAATCATGGCGGGCAGCGGAGCCGCCAAGCACACCTGGCCGCACATTGACGGCTGGCTGGCCCCGCGGTCGCAATAGCTTCGATCGAAGTCAGTACTGATAGAACCCACGCCCTGACTTGCGGCCGAGCCATCCGGCATCCACCATCTTGATCAGCAGCGGACACGGGCGGTACTTGGGATCGCCGAGGCCCGACTGCATTACCCGCATGATGTCAAGGCAGACGTCGAGTCCGATGAAATCTGCCAGGGTGAGCGGCCCCATAGGGTGGGCCATACCCAGCTTGAACACTTCGTCCACAGCTTCCGGCGTTGCTACGCCTTCCATCACCGCATACATGGCCTCGTTCAGCAGCGGCATCAGCACGCGGTTGGAAACGAACCCCGGCGCATCGTTCACTTCGACGGGGGTCTTCTCCAGCTTCTCCGCCAGAGCCTTGACGATTGCGAAGGTTTCATTTGAAGTGGCCAGTCCGCGGATAACCTCCACCAGCTTCATTACCGGCACGGGATTGAAGAAGTGCATGCCGATTACTTTGTCGGGCCGCTTGGTCACCGCAGCCAGTTTGGTTATGGAAATGGATGAGGTGTTGGAGGAGAGGATGACCTCGGGCCGGCACATGGTATCGAGATCGCGGAACAGTTCAGCCTTGATCTCAAAGCGCTCGCTGGCCGCTTCTACGATGAAGTCACACTCCGCCAACCGCGTTCGCTCCGTGGTGCTCGCGATGCGCGCCAGCGCCTGCTCGCGCTGCTCCGCGGTCAGCTTATTCTTGGTAACCTCGCGCTCCAGATTCTTGCTGATGGTTCCGACGCCTCGGTCAAGGAAACTCTGCTGCACATCCACCCACACAATGTTGTATCCACTTTTGGCGAAGACGTGGGCAATGCCATTGCCCATCGTCCCCGCGCCGGCGACTCCTACCGTTCTAATGTCCATAAGTGCCTCGAATTGGATTTCCTACCGCGTAAATACTAGCAAGCAAAACATTTGAGTGTAGCAGAGCCGAGACCCATCCCTGAGCGGGCCCGGCGTAGGCGCTTACCAAAGCCGGCTTACGACGTATAATGATAAGTGGACATGCCGCCACTAACCGCGCCGGATAAGCCTTTGAGCCCGCTCTGCTGGCGTTTTCTGCTAGCAGTGGCGTGCGTGCTGGTCTTCGCCTTCGCGCTCCACGCCAAGGTGGCGGTGTACCACCAATCTCCGCAGCCGCAGACTTCGACCTCAGCGAAGCTCTGGTTGACTGGAGAGAAGGCAGGCCTGCTGCCGCTTCCCTTCGGCCTTCCTGTGCTATGGTTTGCCGTTGTAGCGGTCATTCTTCTTTGCCGACAAGGCCAATCGCGCTATGAGGCGATATCCCGCACCGAGGTCCCAGTACGACCCATCCAGCTTTACCTGCATCGCTTTCTCCGTCCGCCGCCTGTCGGCTAGCGAATCTTTTCCGTACAGCAATATTTCCATCAGAACTCAAGCCGCCAAAAAGTGTTGGCGATTTGCAGTCTGATTGTTTGCAACGCTTTGTTAAGAAGAGGAAAGTCTATGCAGGTTCGCCCTCTGCACAAGGTTCTTGTGTTAGGCGCAGCCGTCCTATGCTTGGTGGCCGCCATTACCCTGGTGCGACACCTACGCGCCGGTTCGCGGCCCAAAGGCGAAGGGACTATGGCTGAAAGCAATGCCATCCAAACACCCTTCGCCGCCGTCGTGGCCGTCAAACGTACTTCCATCGCCAATGCGCTCTCCATCGCCGGCCAGTTCCTCCCCTACCAGAACGTGGAATTACACGCGAAGGTGGCGGGCTATATCCGCCATATCGACGTTGACATTGGAGATCGTGTGCACACGGGACAGGTGCTGGCGGTACTGGAAATCCCTGAACTCGTAGCTCAGGTCGACGAAGCTCGGGCGTCCGTGCACCATGCCGAAGAGGAAATCCTCCGGGCCAACAGCGACGTCGCCCGTGCCGAGGCCGATTACGTCGCGCTTCACGCCAATGCAGTGCGGCTGGTGAATGCGAACCAGGCGCGTCCCGGATTGATTGCCGAACAGGAACTCGACGACGCGAACGCCAGGGACCAGGCCGCCCGAGCCCAGGTGGCAGCGGCCAAGTCGGCGCTGGCCGCCAGTAAGCAACAACTGGAGGTGGCGAAAGCCAATCAGCAGCACTATTCCGCCCTGAGCGATTACTCAAGGATCGTCGCCCCGTACGACGGCGTGGTGACGTGGCGGTTCTCCGATACCGGTGCTCTTGTGCAGGCCGGAACCTCCAACACCAGCGGTCTCCCGGTCGTCACTGTAGCGCAGGTGAACGTCTTGCGTTTGCGCATTCCCGTGCCTGAATCACTAGCCGCAAAAGTGCGCATCGGCGATTCGGCCGACGTACATGTGCAGGCGACGGGCGAACACTTCACCGGCAAGGTTACGCGCTTCACCGGCGCCCTCGATACTTCCACCCGAACCATGCAGGTCGAAATCGACGTTCCCAACCCCGATTATCACCTGCAGCCCGGAATGTATGCGGATGTGAAGCTGAGCGCCAACAGTCGCGCGGATGTTCTCACGGTCCCGGTTGAGGCCATCCAGCGCTCTGAGAACAAGACCAGCGTGCTGGTAGTGGACCCACAAAACCGGGTTCAATCTCGCCAAGTTCAAGTTGGGATTGAAAGTTCGAATAACGTTGAGATTCTGGCGGGACTCACGGAAGGCGAGCGGGTGATTGTCGGCAATCTGGGCAGCTACCAGCCGGGCGAGTTGGTCCGCCCTAAAGATGCGGCGTTACCAGCGGCGCCGGGCGGCGCCAACGGGGAGTAGGCGGAATGTCAAGCTTCGCCATCAGGCATCCGTTCTTCATTCTGATGCTTTGCATGATCGTCGTGGTCGTGGGCGTTACCACAGTAGCCCGCATGCCGGTTGATCTCTTCCCTCAGATACGGATTCCGGTGGTTGTTGTCGCAACCTTCTACAGCGGCATGCCGCCGCAGCAAATCGAGGGCGACATCACCGACACATTCGAGCGCTTCTTCACCTTGGGAAGCAACATCGACCACATCGAGTCGAGATCTCTCACAGGGGTAAGCCTCATCAAGGTCTATTTCCAGCCTGGCACCGACCCGGACGCAGCTGTGAGCGAGATCGCCAACCTCGCCATGGCTGACCTGCGCAGGTTACCGCAGGGAACACTGCCGCCAGTAGTCCTGAAGTTCGACGCATCGAGCATGCCGGTTTGCTTGGTGACCTTGAAAGGCAAAGGACTGACGGAAACCGAACTGCACGACCAGGGGCAGTTCAACGTTCGCAACCAGATCGCCAACGTCCCGGGTGCTTCGGTGCCTCAACCCTATGGCGGCAAGTACCGGCAAATCCAGTTCTACATCGATCCGGTCAAGCTGCAAGCCACGCAACTGAGTCCCATGGAAGTTGTGCGCACGGTTAACCAGGCCAACACCATCCTTCCGGCCGGCGACGTTCGCGTGGGAGGACGGGACTACAACATTTACAGCAACAGCCAGCTTCCGACCGTCAGTGACATGAACGAAGTCCCGCTTAAGGCGATCGGCAACCGCGTGCTTCGCTTCGGCGACATCGGTCATGCCGAAGATTCCTCTGCCATCCAGTACAACGTAGTCCGGGTGGACGGCCAGAAGTCGGTGTACCTGCCTATCCTGAAGCAAGGCGGTAATAGCAACACGATCGAGATCGTTGACGGAGTGCGGGACCGGGTCAAGAATCTGCGTGACATCCCGAAGACGTTGATCGCGAATGTGGTCTTCGACCAGTCGCAATACGTCAAGCTGGCAATTGCCAACGTGCTTCGCGAAGGCAGCATAGGTCTGTTCCTGACCGCTGTGATGATCCTGGTATTTCCTGGGATCGCTGCGTGGGACCATTTCAGTCCTGCTGTCGATTCCGATCTCATGCCTAGCTGCATTCCTGCTGCTCAACGCGATGGGCAGCACGATCAACACCATCGTTCTGGGCGGACTCGCGCTCGTGCTCTCGCGCTTAATCGATAACTCCGTCGTGGTGCTGGAGAACATCTTCCGGCACTTGGAGCTGGGGGAGGATGCATACACCGCGGCCGAGGAGGGCGGGCGCGAAGTCGCACTCGCTGTCCTAGCAGCGACCTTTACCACGGCGATCGTGTTCTTCCCCGTGGTCTTCCTGTCCGGCGTCAGCAAGTATCTGTTCACCGCGCTGGCGCTGGGCGTCGTGCTGGCGCTGGCCGCATCCTACCTGGTGGCGATGTCGGTTGTTCCGCTGTTCTGCTCGCGCTTCATCAAGTCGGAACACGGAAGTGAGGCTGAAGGCGAGCGCGAAGGTGGATGGCTGGAGCGAATGCTGGCGCCGTTCAACCGCGGATACGACTACGTCCTCGCGCAAGTACGACGAGTCGATCGAAAAAGCGCTGGAGCACCCGAAGATGACGGTCGCCGTCATCATGGGCGGATTTGTGCTCAGCCTTGCGCTGTCGCCATTCCTAGGCGTCGCCTTCTTCCCGCGCACCGATCCCGGACAGTTCGTGATTAACGTGAAGGCGCCAAGCGGAACCCGCAGTCGAGCTAACCAATGAACTACATCGCCCATGTGGAAGACGACATTCGGCGGGTCATTGACCAAGAACGACCTGCGGATGATCGTCTCCAACATCGGAGTCAACGCCGACCTCTCAGCCATCTACACCACCAATTCCGCCATGCACACGGCCTTCGTGCAGGTGCAACTGAAGAAGGATCACAAGGTCAGCACCTTCGACTACATGGATCGCGTCCGCCAGAAACTCTCCTCGCGACCTGCCTGAGCTCTCCACATTTTTCCAAACCGGAGGCCTGGTTGATTCCATCGTGAACCAGGGAATGCCGGCGCCCATCGACATCCAGGTTACGGGCAATAATCAGCACGCGGCATATGAAGTCGCCAGCCAGATGGCGCAGAAGCTTCGTCAGGTCAGCGACGTGAGCGACGTGCTCATTCCCCAAGACCTGGATTATCCCGGCATTCAGCTGAACGTGCAATCGCGAGATGGCAGCCCGCCTCGGACTAACCGCTAGCGGGGTTGTGCAGAATGTGATCACCGCCCTAACTTCCAACGGCATGATCGCGCCGGGCTACTGGATCGATCCCCGCAGCGGCAACAACTACTTCCTGACCGTGCAATACACGCCGCATCAAATCGCCGACATGAGCATGGAAGACTTCAAGCAAATCCCGCTGCACGGCAACAAGAATCCGAATCCGACTGTTCTGGAAAATGTGGCCGACGTGAAGATGATCAACACCCCGACGGAGGTCGATCACTACCAGTTGTTCCGTGTCATCGACGTGTACGTTGCGCCTAGGGGAGAAGACCTGGGCAGACTACTGAAAAACGTTCAACAGGTCATCAAGGACACGAAACTGCCGCCCAATACCCGCGTCGAGCTGCGCGGCTCGGTTGTGGCGATGAATGACTCATTCAAGAGCTTTGCCGTCGGACTGTCGCTCTCGATCGTGCTGGTGTATCTGGTCCTGATGGCGCAGTTCGCGTCGTTCAGCGATCCTTTCATCATTCTGCTGGCGGTCCCGCCGGGATTTACGGGCGTGATTCTGTTCCTGCTGATGACGCACACCACCATCAACATCATGTCGCTGATGGGAGTGATGATGATGATCGGCATCGTAGTGTCGGACTCCATCCTCATCGTCGAATTCACGCGTGAATTGCGGCGGCGGGGGCAGTCCCTGCAGGAAGCCATCAGGAATGCCTGCCACGTACGCTTACGCCCAATCATGATGACGACCTTTGCGACCTTTCTTGGACTGATTCCCCTCGCGCTGGCGCTGGAGCCGGGCAGCGAACAGTACGCGCCGCTGGCGCGCGCCATCATCGGTGGGCTGATGCTCTCGTTTGTCGTGACGCTCTTCCTAGTGCCGTCAGCGTACTACCTGATGCATCGCAAGGAGGAAGAACAGGAACGCCAGCGGGAGGTGCAGGCATGAGTTGCATCAGTCGGCTTCGCTATCGGTTTTCCCTTGGCGACCGTGCGATATGCCGCTGTCAGAACAGGATTCGCATCTATGTCTAGCTTCGCCATCAAGTATCCGTTCTTCATCCTCATGTTGTGCCTGGGGATCATCGTGGTGGGGATAACCACGGTGGCCCGCATGCCGGTGGATTTGTTTCCCCAGATTCAAATCCCCGTGGTCGTGGTGGCGACCTTCTACAGCGGCATGCCGCCGCAGCAGATCGAGGCCGACATCACCGACACCTTCGAGCGTTTCTTTACGCTGGGGAGCAATATCGACCACATCGAGTCGCGGTCGCTCACGGGTGTAAGCCTGATCAAGGTTTACTTCCAGCCGGGAACCGACCCGGACGCAGCAGTCAGCGAAATTGCCAATCTGGCCATGGCTGATCTGCGCCGCCTGCCGCAGGGAACTCTGCCTCCCGTCGTGTTGAAGTTCGATGCTTCCAGTCTGCCGGTATGCCTGGTGACGCTGAAGGGGCAGGGGCTGGACGAGACGCAGCTGCACGACCAGGGGCAATTCACTGTCCGCAACCAGATTGCTAATGTGCCTGGCGCCTCGGTGCCGCAACCGTTCGGAGGAAAATACCGCCAGATCCAGTTCTACGTCGATCCGCTGAAGCTGGAGGCCGCCCAGTTGAGCCCGATGGACGTGGTGAACATCGTTAATGACGCCAACAAGATTCTGCCGGCGGGCGATGTTCGCATCGGTCCGCTCGACTACAACATATACAGCAACAGCCAATTGCCCACCACAGCGGAGATGAACGACGTCCCCCTGAAGGCGATCGGCAACGGGGTTCTGCGCTTCGCCGATGTGGGCCACGCGGAAGATTCTTCCGCCATCCAGTACAACATCGTACGTGTGGACGGCCAGAAGTCGGTTTACCTTCCCATTCTTAAGCAAGGCGGCAACAGCAACACCATCCAGATCGTCAACGGTGTTCGGAATCGCATCAAGAACCTGCTCGACGTGCCCCGGTCTCTGATAGCGACCGTGGTCTTCGATCAATCGCAATATGTGAAAATCGCCGTGGCCAATGTGCTGCGCGAAGGCGGTATTGGCCTAGTTCTGACCGCCGTGATGATCCTGGTCTTCTTAGGGTCGGTGCGCGGCACCATCTCAGTTCTGCTGTCGATCCCCATTTCGTGCCTAGCTGCTTTCCTACTGTTGAACGCCACCGGCAGCACGATCAACACCATGGTGCTCGGCGGACTCGCCCTCGTTTTGTCCCGGTTGATCGACAACTCGGTCGTGGTGCTGGAGAACATTTTCCGCCATCTGGAAGAGGGAGAAGACGCTGTCGCGGCGGCGGAGCGAGGTGGCCAGGAGGTGCAGCTCGCGGTGTTGGCCGCGACCTTCACCACGGCCATTGTCTTTTTCCCTGTGGTGTTTCTATACGGCGTCAGCCGTTATCTGTTCATCGCGTTAGCCCTCGGTGTTGTCCTGGCCCTGGCCGCTTCCTACCTTGTCGCGATGACGCTCGTACCCCTGTTCTGCGCACGCTTCATCAAAACAGCGCATGGCAAAGGCGGACATCACGGACAATCAATCTTTGGACGATTCGTTTCCGGTTTCAACCACAAATATGATCAGTTTCTGCTGAGGTACGACCAAGCGGTGAACAAAGCGCTGACGCGGCCCGCTGCCACCATCGTGATTATCATGGCGACCTTTGTCGTAAGTCTGGCTTTGTATCCGCTGCTGGGCGTCGCCTTCTTCCCGCGCACGGATCCGGGGCAGTTCGTGATCAACGTAAAGGCTCCCACCGGGTCACGATTGGAGATGACCAACCAGTACATTGCGCGCGTCGAGGACGACATCCGGGGGGTCGTTGACAAAGACGACTTGCAGATGATCGTCTCTAACATCGGACTCACGCCGGATCTTTCTTCCATCTACACCAGCAACTCCGGGCAACATACCGCCTTCGTTCAGGTCAGCCTGCGGAAAGACCACAAGCTCAGTACCTTCGTATATATGGACCGGGTTCGCCACAAACTGGCCTCCGATCTTCCCGAAATCTCCACCTATTTCCAAACCGGCGGGCTGGTGGATTCGGTCGTCAACCAGGGCATGCCAGCACCTATCGACATTCAGGTAAGCGGCAACGACCAAAAAGCGGCATATGCAGTGGCCAGCGACCTGGCCCGGAAGGTTCGTACCATGCATGATGTCAGCGATGTCCTGATCCCGCAGGACCTTGACTATCCCGGTTTGCAGCTCGACGTGCGCCGCGAAATGGCAGCCCGCCTGGGCCTGACCGCCAGCGACGTGGTGAACAACGTCGTCACCGCGCTCACCTCCAACGGCATGATCGCCCCCAGCTACTGGGTCGATCCCAACAACGGCAACAATTACTTTCTGACGGTGCAATACACCAATCAGCAGATCGGCTCGATGACCCTGGAAGACTTCAAGCAGATTCCCCTGCATGCGCCGGACAACGCCAATCCCACCATGCTGGAAAATGTTGCTGACATCAGAATGATCAACACTCCCACCGAGGTCGATCACTACCAGCTCTTTCGCGTCATCGACGTCTATGTGTCACCCAAAGGCGAGGATCTGGGCGCGCTGTCCAGCAAGGTGGGGAAACTGATCAAAGACACAAAGCTTCCGCCCAACATCCGCATCGAGCTTCGCGGCTCGGTGGTGTCAATGCGCGAATCGTTCCTGAGCTTTGGCCTGGGGCTGCTGCTGGCCATTGTGCTGGTCTATCTCATCCTTATGGCACAGTTCGCATCGTTCATTGACCCGTTCATCATTCTGCTCGCGATACCGTCGGGCATCACCGGAGTGATCTTGTTCCTGCTGATCACGCACACCACGCTAAACGTAATGTCGCTGATGGGTCTGATCATGATGACCGGTATCGTGGTTTCGAACAGTATTCTGATTGTCGATGTCACCCGCATCTATCGGCGGCAGGGCATGCCGATTCGCGGAGGCAGTCGCGCTGGCTTGCCGCGTTCGCCTGCGGCCCATTCTGATGACCTCGCTCGCAACCATACTGGGATTGATTCCCATGGCGCTGGCCCTGGAAGCCGGCAGCGAGCAGTACGCGCCGCTGGCCCGTGCCATCATCGGAGGGCTGACGGTTTCGGTCGTGGTGACGGTGTTCCTGGTTCCGGCCGCTTATCTGTTGATTCATCGCAAAGAAGAGCAACCCGCTGCGGAGGTGCAGGCGTGAGAGACAAGAACGTCGTCCTTGCGCTCTTTCTAGTACTAATGGCAGTAACAATCGAGGCGCAGAACACAGCGCCGTCTTCTCAGGTACCAGCCGCAAATCCCGCGCCGCAGATACCGGTTCAGGTTCCAGCTCAATCTCCGCCGGCTGCGGCGCTGAATCCTCCCCAGGTTCCGGCCCAGCTACCGCCGACCGGACCCGTGACGCGCCTGACGGTGCAGGATGCGGAAACCCTGGCACTGCGTAACAATCCGCAGATTTCCGTGTACCGGTTGCTCGCCTTGGCCTCACGCCAGGTCACGCGCGAGGCCAAGTCAGATTACTATCCGACGCTCTACGGAAGCTTCACCGGAGTCGAACCGCATCCGGGAAGCCGCATCTCGGCCGGCGCCTTGAACAACCCCATCATTTACGAGCGCTTCGCTGGTGGAGTGACGCTGGCGCAGCTTATTACCGATTTCGGCCGCACCAACAATCTGGTGGCTACGGCTGCGTTACGCGCCAAAGAATCGGACATGAATGCCGCCGCGACCGCGGCACAGATTAGGCTCGCCGTGGACCAGGCCTTTTACAATGCCCTGCAAACCAACGCGGAACTATTGGTCGCACAGCAGACGGTGAAGGCCCGCCAGGACGTGAGCGACCAGATCACCGCGCTATTCAACAACAAGCTCAAGTCGCAGGTTGACGTGAGCTTCGCGGATGCCAACCTGTCGCAGGCCAAGCTGCTGCTGCTCGATGCGCAGAACAACTACCAGGCAGCTCTCTCGGCTTTATCTGACATCCTCGGCTATTCCTCACAGCAGCAGTTCGAACTGATTGATACCGAGACCCAACTCACTGCTCCGCCGGACGCGGTCAGCCAGTTAGTGGACCAGGCCTTCAGCAATCGCCCCGAAATTGCGGCTCAGGATTACGAGTTCCAGGCAGCACAGCGCTTCCAGAAGGCGGAACGCGACCTGTTACTGCCCGACATCCGCGTGCTGGGTACGGTGGGCGGCGTGCCGACCGGCGCTCCGCAACTTGACACGTGGTACGGAGCCATCGGCGTCAACATCAACATCCCCATCTTCAACGGCTTTCTGTATCCGGCACGTTCGCGGGAGGCGGCTCTGCGAGCGCAGGCCAGCCAGGAGCAGTTACGCGACTTGAAGGACCGCATCGCTAACGATGTGCGCACGAGCTGGCTGAACGCCGTAAACGCTTACAACAGAATCTCGGTGACGCAACAATTCGTTGACCAAACCAACCTCGCCTTGGACCTGTCGCAGACGCGCTACAACCTAGGCCTGGGTTCGATCGTGGAACTCAGCCAGGCGCAGTTGCAGCAAACTGCGGCCCAGATCCAGTTCGCAGCGGCGAAGTATCAATACCGCATCGCGCAGGCAGTATTGCGGTTCCAGATTGCCGCTCCGTAGAGTTCGTGCGGAATGTTAAGACGGCATGAGGTATAAGGCCGATAAGAATTATTGATTGGACTCAGTCCCCCCGAGGTAGGAGACACTCTGGAAAGAGAGCTACCAATGGGCCTCGGGGAAATTCCTCTCTGTGCGAATGTAAGCGGCCGTGTCATGAGCCGGCCCACTTTTCTGATGTGTCCTCCCAAGCTTTATGAGGTGAACTACGTCATCAACCCCTGGATGAAGGGCAACGTGCACCGTTCCGATCGAGGGCGGGCCATGGCGCAGTGGGAACAGCTCCACCGGGCGCTGACCAAGATCGCCCAAGTAGAGTTATTGGAGCCTCAGCCCGGTTCGCCGGACATGGTTTTCACGGCAAACGCCGGACTTGTTCATCGAGGGACGGTCGCGCTGAGTAGCTTTCTGCATCCGGAGCGTCAGGGTGAGGAGCCGCATTTCCGCAGGTGGTTCGGCGAGTCGGGTTTCAAGATGTCCGCAATTCCCAGGGAGACACCGTTCGAAGGCGAGGGTGACGCTTTGTTCGAAGCGGATGGTTCCCGCCTGTGGGCCGGGCATGGAATACGAAGCCGGGAGTCAAGCCACCGGCACCTGAGCGAAACCTGGAACATCGAAGTGATCTCCCTGCGCCTCATCGATCCTCGCTTCTATCACCTCGACACCTGCTTCTGTCCACTCTTTCGTGGATACCTCATGTATTTTCCGCCGGCATTCGATGCCGAGTCCATCGCGAAGATTGAAACTCGATACCGGGAGGAGAAGCGTATCCCTGTATCTGAACCGGATGCCTTACGTTTTGCGTGCAACGCCGTCAATGTCGGACGGGTGATCCTGGTGAACAGCGTCAGCAGTCAATTGTCGAGAAAGTTAGAGAACCTGGGCTTCAAGGTCGTGCAAGTTCACCTGACGGAGTTTCTCAGGGCGGGCGGTGCGGCCAAATGCCTGGTCCTGCGTCTGAGTGAGATGCAGTTTACCCATCAGGCATAGGACAGCTTAGTTCATGGTGTCGTGAGGTTTGTTATAATTTTGGGGCCGCAAGATCGCGCCCTTAGCTCAGCTGGATAGAGCGTCTGGCTACGAACCAGAAGGTCGGGAGTTCGAATCTCTCAGGGCGCGCCACAGATTCAACAAGTTAGGGCACTCGCGAATGAGTGCCCTTTGTGTTTGTTCGCTTTCTGTCCGTGAATCCCTACGCCCTGCCCACAGCGGGCATTTTCGCCAGTCTCTCGCGCTGCATCGCTGCCTGTTGTTCGCGGTATGCCTGAGTCGCCCGTAGTGCCTCGCGCTGATCGCGTTCATCGTGGATGTTGTAGCGGTCGAACATGGAACGTGTCTTGTGCCCCGAAATGCTCATGGCAACCGTCTCCGGCAGTCCGGCCCGCACCATGTCGCGAACAGCCGTCCGCCGGAAATCATGGAAAAACCGGCCCTGGTACTTGAGTTCCTCGCGAGTCCATTTCCGAGAACAGGCCGCGCACCTATGCTCGGCATCAACCTTGCCCTCGCACGTCGGGCAAACCCACTGCCCTAATCCCGCCATGACGCAGGCCGTTGCCCACGCCTTCCGAAAATCCCCGATAGGTTCCCCGCTGCGATGGAATAGTCGCCATTGGAGAGAAGGGCCAGCGCCTGCGGCCCTAATATAGGGGCGGGCGTCACCAGCGAAATCCCGGCCGTGCCAAACGTCGTGTCCAGCGCGCCGTTGGAGTTGAAGCGCGCCAGCGACAGCGACCCCGGGCTGTGCCTGCCGCCATCTTTAAAGCCGCCCATCAGAATTTGTCCGTTGGGCTGCAGCAGAAATGCGTCCGGAAAGTCTGCACCGGTGACGGCCGTCGCCACGCCGTCGGTGCCAAAGGTTGTGTCCAGCACGCCGTTGGCCGTGAACTGCGCCAGGCCGAAGTTAGCCCCGCCTGATACAAACCCTGCGACAAGGATTTTGCCATTCGGCTCCAACGCAAATGCAAACGGGTCAAAAGTGAAGGAAGAGAAGTTGGTGATTGTGCTCCCCTGAGTCCCAAAGGTTGTATCCAGCTTCCCGGCCGCGGTGTAGCGCGTCAAAACCAATCTGAGTGCCCTCGTCCTCCACCAAATCGAACTCGGAGAGCACCACGATGTCGCCGCTGGCCTGCTGGGCCGCGCCGATCGGCAGCATGACCGGCGACCCGGCGCCGGTGAAGATGGTGGTTACGGTTCCACCTGTGCCGAACTTCGGGTCCAGGGTGCCGGGTTTGCCGATATTCTGGGCTTGCGCAAGGTTGACACCAAACATAAGGCCAATTGCCAAGAGTCCGGTGATCGTAAGTAATGTAGCGTTCTTCATTGTTTTTCCTTTTTGTTTGATTTTGGCAAACGGCAGACGATCTAGGATGCGACATTGCTTCGCTGCGTCCCATGTCTGCGCGTCGGCCATAGTGAAGAAGGTACCTTCGCCCGATTCGGCTATTGTCAGCAGCATGTAGCAGTGGTATAGACGTTCGGTGAAAGATCTCTTCGAGCGGGAATATTGCTTAAGGAAACCCGTTCGTTCCCCGTCCCGGCATCGTCCTTTCGCCACAGTCGCCACCTTGAACGCAAGGCGAATAGAACGCGATCACAGATCAGGAAATCGCAGGAAAAAGAGCAGGAAGAAAGAGCAATTCACTGAGCCTTCGCGAGTCGTACGCCGGATGCATAAGTCCCTCTTCAGTGTGTTATCGCTGTTGACCTGCAGCGCGCTGGCAGCACAGAACAAGAATGTAGCGTCGCATTCGGAATACTGTTCTGGTTCGCGGCGCCTGGGCAGATGGTTCCGGCTATAACTGAGGACATCGCAGAAGAAGACGCTGACCGTGGTTTCGATCAGCGTCCCTATTTGGTGGGTCAAGATAGGCTCGAAACTGGTTCGCGACGAGCGCTATCAGGTCTGTGGGTCCGCCGACCCATACAACGGGTCTAATTCGCGAAATACCGTGCCAGTGCTAGATCCGCACCGCTCGAGCCGACGGCAACAATCTTTCCATCGGTCTGTATCAACAGGCCGGTAACATGGAAAGTCGCCAGCGAGCCGCCGCTGCCAAACGTGGTATCCAACTGGCCGTTGGAATTGAGCCGTGCCAAGCCAGACATACCGCCCACCACGATTTGCCCGTTCGATTGGAGAGCGATTGCCTGTGGCTCGTTTACCTTCTGGCCGCCGAAGGTGATCTTGATGGAACTGAAGGAAGGATCCGCGACTCCTGTTTCGCTGAAACGAAACGCTTCGACGGCTTGCCTCTGGAAGCCGTTGCCAACCGTCTCGGCCCAAATATAGTCGCCGTTCGGCTGAAAGATGACTGGGTTAACCAGTGCCGGTGTCGAGGGGCTAGTCGCCACCACCGTTGCCGGCGTTACCGTCGATTGCAACACTCCCGTCGAGCTGAACTCCACCACTACACCTGCTTCTGGCGAGAGTTGATTTCCTGACACGGCCAGGTAATCGCCGTTGGAGAGCTGCGCCAACGCCAAAGGCTCACCCACGGCAGTGGGCTCCTGCACGATCCCACCCGTGCCAAACGTCGTGTCCAGACTCCCGTTGGAGTTGTACCGCACCAGCACCGTATTGACCGGCTGGTGTCTGAGACCTGACGCTGAAGCCCCGCCCACCACTATCTGCCCGTTAGATTGCACTATCACTGCGGACACCGCGGGGAAAACTCCGCTGATATCGGTCGTCACCAGGCCGCCGTCACCAAAGGTAGTATCCAGTTGGCCACCGGGCGTGAATCGCGCTATGGCGAACACATCTGGCTGATCAATGGTCCCAGATGCCGTTCCCGCTACCACGATGTTGCCGTTGGACTGTACCGCGACCGCAATCGGGCTATTGATGCCATTGTCGAAGAATGCCGCGATCGTGGTCCCAATCAGCGTCCCGTTCGACGTGTACCGCACCAGAGCAAAATCCTCGTCGCCGGGAACGCCGTTCCCGAGCCCGGTGACCACCGCGATGTTACCGTTGGACTGCTCGATGGCGGTCAGCGGACTGACGGTCACGCCCCCGAAGTTCGTCGTTACGGTTCCACCTGTGCCGAAGCTGGGATCCAGAGTGCCGGCGCGCCTGTCCGCCGACAGTCTGGGCCTGCGCAAAGTTGACACCAAACATGAGGCCAATTGCCAATAGTCCGGTGATCGAAAGTAATGTAGCTTTCTTCATTGTCTTTTCCTTGTTTTTCCTTTTTATTTGATTTTGTTCATAGCAGACATTCTCGTGTGCGACATCAGTGCGCATTCCGAGACGGGCGGAGAAGCTAACCTTGGACTTCGTGACTTCCCGCCCAACTCGTCTCATTCATTGCGCTCCTTGGGTGCACTGTGAATGTCTGTCAGTGTTCGTAACTGACAAGTGAGGCATTTATTCCCACTCGTTTCGGTATAAGTTCGCTGCGCCTTCTGTCTGCTCATGAGCCGTGACCCAGAGACTACCTTCACCAATGTTGTCTTTTGTAAACAAGATGTATTGATTGCGTAGATGTTCGGTTAAGAGCCTTCGTGGCCTTTGAATTAACATGCAAGCAGAACTCTGGCGTTGCAGAAGGCGCGAGTCCTAGAAAAGCAAGCTCGCGGAACAGCATAGTGGTAAGGCTAGCTACTACTGCTCTTCGCCCGCTTTTTTCTCTGCGCCGGATGCACGAACCACGCAATCGCGATACTCACTAGGTACAGCACGATCATGGGCGCGGCGAAGATGCACATGTTCATAATGTCGGTGGTCGGCGTAATGATTGCAGCAATGATGAAGATCACCAGAATCGAGTAGCGAAAGTTGCGCCACATCCAGCCGGCGCTCAGGACCCCCATCAGCGCCAGGAAGAACACCAATATCGGCATCTCGAAGACGATGCCCAGCCCGGCAATGATGGTCAGAAACAGGTCGGTGTATTCGCCGACCGTGATCATGGGAGTGAACTGGCCGCTAAAGGTGATGAGGAAATCCAGCGCCGTCGGATAGACCATCTTGTAACCAAAATAGCCACCTGCCAGGAAGAGCCCTACCGTGCTGAACATGAAGGGCAACACATAACGGCGTTCGTTGCGATAGAGCCCTGGTGCGATAAACGCCCACACCTGGTACAGCACAAACGGCGATGCCACGAAGATTCCTGCCAAGAATGAGATCTTCAGGTACATGTTGAAGGGATCGGTGGGATTCAGGTAGACCAATCTTTGGTCCAGGTGATGATTGGCCAGAGCCACTATGATCGGCTTCTGCATGATGGCGAAAATCCGCTCGTGAAACCCCCAGCAAATGCCTAAGCCAGCCATTACGTAGAGGAAGCTGTAGATAATCCGCCGCCGCAGCTCCTCCAGGTGTTCAAGGAAGCTCATGCCGCGCATCTCTTCCGAGGGGCGCTTCCGGGCGGTTTCGAATACAAGGCTGGCCACGGTTATTCGCCACCCACGGACTTGGCAAGCGATGGGGACGGCTCTGTCGGCGCAATCGCTAACTTCGGCGGCTCAGCACTGGAGTCTGAGATAGAGACCAATTCCTGACTGCCGGGGCTGACCGATTCGGTCATCAGACTCATCAGCTTTTCCCAGGCCTGCCCCTTCGGAAGGATATTGGTGATGATCTCCGGCAGCTTTCGCGGTCCGAAGATTACTAACGCGAGCAGCAAAATGAATAAAATATTTGGCATTCCGAAGACCTCGATAGCAGCAAACTTCATAACTGCATTCTGGTGATTAAAACGTCACGCCGAGCGCCCCAAAGCTAGTTCGAAGGGCGCGGCTTCAACTGTGCCACTACGCGTCGAAACACGACTTCAGCGTTGAGGAGACTTGTCTCCCTGAAGCAAGCCGTCCTTTAGGATCGCTCCGGGACCTGACTGAAGCCGGCCCCCCGTTCAAACTAGCTGTGTTGTCCCGACACTGTTTCGTTTTCGCCAGTCGCGGACATCGTGACGTCAGCTGGCTTGGCGAGACTTTCCTCTCTGTTTCTCATTGAGTCTTTGAAGCTTCGGATACCGTCGCCCAGACCCTTGCCTAGTTCGGGCAGCTTCTTGGGTCCGAATACCAACAAAGCAATGAACAAAATTACTATTAAGTGCATCGGCTGAAACAAACCTTCAAACATAATGATCTCCTCTAGTCCGAAATGGTGTTCGTGATGGAGGGCAGGATCTTGCGGATGTTACCTGCGAAAGCCGAACAACTTTCGCTTTCCGTGACCCTGCCCTTCCGTGTGAAGCGCCAAGCCTTTGGTTGCGCCGGCGCGTTGCTAGTTGCCGCCAGAACACCTTACAACTGGCGAGTGGCCTGATCAGCTGCGACCGCTAACTGATTGAGCAGAGCAAGGAACTGGGACGACTGGCCCTTGAACAGCCCATCAGCGGTAAAGCTGGCGATGGTTGCGACCGCGCCGGCGAACTGGTCATCGCTCGGCCGAATCGCAGCGCAGAGGGGCAGGTTCGGACTGATGAATTGCGCCGGAACCGGGAAAATCAGGCTCGGCTGAACCAGAGGGTTGAGCGGGTTGAAAAAGTTGGGGAAGCTCAGCTTACTGATCGGGTCGGTGAACGGCGCCACTGGGGCCTGCACGCCATTGCCGGCAAAGTCGACCCACTCCAGGAAGTGAGCGACTTCGTCGCCGCCGATACCCAGCGTGATTTTCAGCACTTCCAGGCTGCTGACCTTCTGGCTCAGCGCCGCGTATAGGCTCGAGCCGCCTTGCTCGATATAGCCGAAGTGAAAGGCCGCGACATTGGCGATCGCCTGAATATGCACGTTGCCGGGAACGCTGGTCGCGTTCTGGAATGGAGGACCATTAAAATCGGCATTGGTCCTGGGAATGGCATACACCCCGTTCAGAGTAAGAGCCTGAGGGTATGTGGCGCCAAAGTCGGGATTGGTGGTGCTGCGATAGCGAATGTACCAACTGGTGTCCACATTCAGCTGCATGAGGTTGGTTAGCCGGCCAATGTTGGCTGCCGGTCCGGCTTTGCTGCCCTGCAGAGTGCGGAATTTATCGAAGTTAACCGGATCCGCGCCCTTGGATTCCAGGTAGGCATTGAGGAAGGTCGCGTGACTAACTTCATCCAGAGTGTTGCTGGAGATGTATTGCGGGGCATCGCCATCGAGGTTCGACAAGGCTATCTGATAGTTGTTCAGCGATTGGTTCGGGTCAACCTCGATAGGCGGGTTGGTGCCGATACCACCCAGTTCGGCATACTGCTGCCAGAGGTCGCTTTCGATGAGCTCGGCCGCCGCCAGAAACTGGAGAATGGCGATATCGCCTGCGTTAAGGCTGCCACCTGAGTTTTCACCGAAGGCGGCCAGGCCATGGGTTAACAGCCCGGCGCCGACGGTTGCAGCTCCCGCGACAAAGGCTCCTTTTTTGATAAATGACCGGCGATTTACCGGCCGCGTCAAGACATCTTCCATGTTTTTCATAATTATTCTCCTTCTGTCCCAGAACCAGGTTTGGCTGGGCTTGATGTCAACACTAGTCTGTCCAGATCGCGGCACTTGTCATGGACCAGTCAGAGTAATGTCACTGTTTAGTAAATTCGCTAGACCTGATTGTCAGGCCCAAATAGCTCTCTCTTGAGAAAATCGGTTTTGCCGTCTAGCAGTAATCCGAACGCCATCTTCGATTCCCTTGCAAGTTCCGGCAGCTTTTTCGGCCCGCCACCAGCAGGACATTTCCGAAAAATGACCACCAGGTGCATAGGTTGAAACAATGCTTCAAATACATAGACCTCGTTTCTATGCAAGTGACTTTCTTCGAATGTATAACCTGATCCAGCTATAATTATTCCCGGCGGGAAGCAGATTAGTTAGGCCGCAACAACAACCGTTCCCTCGGCCCGGCTAACACAAGGCAACACATATCCAGCATTCTTCTGCTCAACCGTCAACCCGGCGTCGACGTCCATGTGAACGGTGCCGCTCAGGACTCGCGTAGCGCACGTACCGCATAGGCCTTGGCGGCAGCCATACGGAATCTGCACCTCGTTCTTCTCTGCCAGATCCAGCAGAGTGCCCCCCGCGGAAACCTGACAAACCTTCTCCGAGCGCATGAACACGACGGTCCCGTCCCTGCGGGCTTCCCCTGGACGAGACTCCGTGGACCGTTGGCTTTCCCCAAAACTCTCCTGAAGAATCCGGTCCTGGTTGATGCCGAGAGTCAACAGAATCTGGCGCGCATTATCCATGAATCCCTTGGGTCCACAGAGAAAGAAAGTGGGTGAATCCAGATCGGTCACGTGCTCGGAGACAAATTCCTCAGTAAGGTGACCGCTGTGCCCCTTCCAGGTTGGGTCCGGCCGCGACAGGCAGACCTCATACTTGAAGTTGGAGAGAGACCTGCTAAGTCTCACCAGCTCGTTTTGGAAGATGATGTCCGCACGGGTGCGCACACAATATAAGAGCGTGACGGGAGTAGGCAGTTTGAGGTCGTCGATATAGCACAGCATCGAAATCATGGGTGTGATTCCACTTCCGGCCGCAATGAGAACTATGCTTCTGTGGAGTGTCTCGTCAAAGTAAAACCGGCCATACGGTCCGCTTGCTTCTACCGTCAGGCCTGGCTTGGCCCGCTCATTGAGAAAAACAGATACACAGCCATTTTCCATGCGCTTGGGCGTGATCTCCACATAGTCCTCGTGGATCGGCGAGGAGGAGATGGTGTAAGACCGCGGTATTCGTTGGCCATCTATCGTCCACTGGAACGTCAGAAACTGCCCGGGCTTAGCACAAAACCGTCGTTCCTTTGGGACCTGGAAGCGCAGCGTTTTCGTATCGTGCGTTTTCTGCTCTGTCTGTACCAACAGAAGACTCATTGGGCTCTTAGTGTTTTCGTGGTCGGTTAATGGGGTTGCCGGCGCAAGAACCTCCGGAATCCGCGATGACTCCACGGAGGCACGCGACGGCTTCCTCTTTTTGAACACCAAGGCACACTGGACCAGGCACACTGTAACCACCAAGCCGGTCGCGAGCCTTAGCCCCAGACTTCCCGGGCTCGCCGAATGAAGAAGTTCTGAGAACGCGGGGATGGACACAAGGACGAACGAAACCACGAAAATCGTTACTCCTAGTGCCTTCAGCGACGAATGGCTCTGCTTGTAGCGGCGTGCGATCAATATTTTCAGCAGAAGCAGAGGCACGAGGACGAGCACAAGCACAATATGCAGAACCAGGTAAGTAGGCAGACGACCGCTTATCCCCGAACCAGCAAGTCTCTGGCTCATGCTGTAGGCCATGATGCAGAACAGGATCACAAACAAGTACCCACCCGCCCGGTGAACAGCGATCAAGCGGGTTCTCGTCGTTCCGTTGCGCGAAGGATGGAAAGCCTCCAGCATCACCACCACATTGGCGGCAGCCAGTGTGACAAAGGCAATGCCGGCCACGATAGCTGAAATACTTGACATAGGCTTCCAGTCTTACTGCACCACGACCTTGCCGATCATCTTCGGGTGGATCGTGCAGTAGTAGGGATACGTTCCCGCTTTCGTGAACGTGTAGGAGAATGTTTCGTCCGTATCCATCACCTTGGACTTGAACACGCTCTCAGTGCTGACCGCCGTATGGGGAATATCATCACGATTGGTCCAGGTAACTGTCGTTCCGACGGCTACCGAAAGCGTCTGCGGTTCAAAACTGAAATTATCGATTTTCACTTCCGCGGTTGCCGCTGGGGGCCGGTTATTCGCTGTGATGCTCGATGATCCCGCGAACAGCAGCAGCATCACAATCATTACCGGCGTCGCCAAACCCACGATCCACACATTTTTCCTTTTCATTGTTCTGTGTCCTTTTTAGTTTGAACTTCCTGCCTGAACTTCTTTGTTTGGACTTTTATTCCACGAATCTCAGGAATTAGGGAAGCGAATGCTGTCCTGGTGATGCTCGTAGAAAGCGTTCATCGCGAGCTCCTGTGTGACGAGATACGAGGAGCATGGTTTCTAAACGCTCCCTACGAGTCCTCTTTTGCTGCCGAGTCCCCGAGGGTTATCGAGGGCGAAGCCCTTGCCTAGTTAGTGCCAGCGGAAGACACGTTGCCGTGATCTTTAATCTGGGCTAGCTTGGTCATCGCTCGTGGTGTCCCGATGGTGTAGACGCCAGCCGCTGTCTCAACCTTGCTGAGAAAGTACTTGTCCCCTACATGCTCGAAGCTAAGCTTTGCATGCTCAGCAGGAGCTCCATCAAAAACAATCGGGAGCAGAAACACGCCGCTGTCGTAGCTGCGGATAGCTAGCGCTGAATGTGAGACTCGACTTACGCTATATGTGCCGGCGGGAAGCGTCCTACCTCCGGCCACAAACTCGAACGGGACATTGGTAACGACTAGGCCTGCGTCTTGGGCGCGGGCACTTCCGCCCCACGCAAGCAGACAAGTCAGAGTGAGTACAACGGTCAAACACAACTTCTTCATGGTTTCTCCTTGTCAAATATTTTGAACTGCATCAGTGATAACTGCGCTGGAGCAGCTTTATTCCATCAAAATAGGCGGGCCAGGGAAAAGCCGCCGTCAGTTTAGTTGGAAGTTGCAGCTGTTCCGCCATTGAGGACGCAAACGACAGAAGAGTTAATGCCTCGCAGTTGGGCCCTCCCCGCACTGGTTCGCTGGTACCTGGGAATTGTCGTCGCGGTTAGTCCAAGTCGCTTCCGTGGTAGGTTTCACGGTGATAGTTCGCGGGGTGAACGCGAAATTGTCGATCTCTACTTCAGGTGCTACTGCGGCCGTGGCTTTTGTCATCTCCGTGCCGTCTCTAAGTCCTGAGGCCGGAGATCCCTTGGCCTCAAGTGGCGAATCGACGATTGCGCGGCAGTGCGACCACTGAACAGATGGTTCAGGTCGGCGATACTCGAGGCCCGCTGCAACTGGTCGGTTCCTCATAGGGCTCCGTTTACCCCACTGAGAAATCCCCCGAGATGACCTGTGAGCCCAACGATCAAGACCGCGAGCGCTTCGATCGGCAGCCGGTACTTTGGCAGTGATCCTGCCGGAAGTCGGCGCACGCGCAAGTGGATCCAAAACACCAGCCAGATCAACACGCTCGATATGCATCCCAGGATCAGATGCATTAACAGGATCCCTTTTATCTTTTGGCCCTCGAGCGCCCACCGCCACGCCACCAGTCCCGACGCCACCACCGGCACTGTCGAAATCGCGGCCAGTAGCAAATTGAAATATGCTGCGGCAGCCAGCGCTTGGTTCTTCCTCCACTGCGCGAGATAGTCGAAGCCCACGGCCGAGATAAACAGCGCAATGGGGAAGTGAATCAACACCACATGCTGCGCGTGTTTGGCTAGAATGACGGTTTTGATGTCGAAGGGATTTACGCTCATCGCCCGCTCACTGGACCACGACTTTGCCGGTCATCTTGGGATGAATCGAGCAGAAATAGGGAAACGTTCCCGCTTTGCTGAAAGTGAAAGAGTACTTCTCATCCGTGTCGAGTACTTTGGACTTGAACGCACCTTCCGTGCTGACCACCGTGTGGGGAATGTGGTCTCGATTGGTCCACGTCACGGTGGTCCCAGCCGGCACTGTCAGCGTCCCAGGCCCAAAGCTGAAGTTATCGATCTTCACCTCCGCGGTGGCGGGCGCTGCCTGCTGAGCATTTGCCGTGACGTTCGGCGTTCCTGCTAACAGCAGCAGCATCGCAATCATTACCGCCAAACCTGCGATCCACACATTTTTCCTTTTCATTGCTCTGTGTCCTTTTTAGTTTGATCTTCTTGCTTGATCTTCTTTGTTTGGACTGGATCCTTGGCGGTCTACCCAAAGGTTGAATCAACTACGGTCAGAACCTCCATTCCTGAAGCCGAGGAGCCCGAGGCAGCGAGTGGCGAATCGACGATTGCGAGACTGCGACCGCTTACCAGATAGTTCACATCGGTGATACCCAACACCCGCTGCAACTGGTCGGCTGGCACCTTCAGGGGACCGGCAGAGGGAGCTGTTCCCGGCGCAGGTTGTGGAAAGGCAGTCGACATCGCGGTGTGGAACGAAACCTTACCTTCGATCTTCTGCATGATCTGGTGAATATGGCCGTTTAACACGGTCACCGAACCGAAACGCTTGACGTAGGACAAGGCTTGTTCGCTGTCATCGGTTCCCCAGCCCCAATCTGGATAGATGGTCCACAGCGGAATGTGTGCAAAGAGCACGATCGGAGTGCTGGCAGAGCGGCCCCTGAGATCGTCCTCAAGCCACTCCAATTGTTCGTGACCGAGCGACCCCATGCCTCCAGCTTTCAAATTGGCGACGTTCACGAGACCAACGAAATGCACACCCTTGTGATCGAAGCTGGACCATCCAGTACCCTTTGTACCCTTCCCATAGCGCTGGAGATATTGCTCGCCGTTGTCGGTCAGCATGTCATGCTCACCCGGCACAAAGTAGATCTGTTTCGCGGACGCGCCTCTTAATACCTGGTCCAGCGTATCGAATTCGCTCGGCTTCGAGAGCTGGCTCAGATCACCGGTGTGAATGATGAAATCCGGTTCGTGGGGCATCGCGTTGATCTTGTTGATTGCCGTCTGCAGAGTAGCAGTGACGTCCGGGTTGGCCGGCTTGTTAAAGCCGATGTGGCTGTCGCTGATCTGCACAAAGCTGAAGTCTCCGCCTTTGCCGGCACTTCGATCAGCGGTCTTGGCGAAAGCTTTCGACATTGGAATGCCGCCGCTAAAGGTCCAGACCAGCCCGGTGCCAGCCCATGCCATGCACTTCAAAAAGCCGCGACGGTCGATGCCATCGTTGTTAAGATCCTGCAACTTTTGATCGATGAAATCTTGCTTGTGGTCACTCATTTCGCCCTCCGTGGTTTCTAGCGTTCTGAGTTGATAACTGGCAGCCCTCACTTTTATTCCTGGCAAAGTCAAAGCGGAACAAAAAGGCCGGAGCACAGGGCTCCGACCAGTCGATCAAGCGAGAGACTTGGTTGATGGTGTAGTCCATCCCTTTCCAGCGGCCGTCTTCGACGATCAGCCAACTGGGCGGGAGATGCGAAAAAGATCAAGTGACGGTCCCGATCGGCCAAATTGCTGGTTTCGCGCCCGAAGGCCTGCAGTTTCTCCCGAGGCTTTTGTTCCTTGGTGGGAATAAATGCGCGGCTCGTCAGTTAGCAATAGTGACAAACATCCGAGGACTTCTCGTTGAGGAGGGAAAATGAAACGAATCACTTGGTTGCTAGTAGCTGTTCTGATTTCAGCGATTTCGCTGTATGCCCAGGACACAGGCAAAGCGCACGCCATGACTGGGTGGCTTTGTAACTCCAAGTGCGTTACGCAGAGTGCGGACCATGCGGCCTGTGACCAGAACTGTGCCGATAAAAGCGGAGACATTGTTTTGGTTGACGATCAGGGTCAGGTTTTGAAAATCGCTAACCAGGACAAGGTGATGTCGTACGCTGGTAAGAAAGTTAAGATGAAGTGCAGAGCAGTCGAAGACGCGAAAGACACAATGTACGTCGACACAGTCAGTTTATACGGTGGTGGTGGGTAGTCGCACGGATTTTGCCGGTGGGAGAACCCGAGATTAGGATCTCCCACCGGCCAACTGCCGCTACACTCGATCGGCACGGTGATGTCGCGGTTATCTCGTGTCAGAAAAACGTTACGTGATAGCCTGCGGCCGCAGTTTCAAAAAGGATGAACCATGGTTTGTGAGTCCTGGAAGGAAAAACTCGACACCTACCTCGACGATGAGCTTCCGGAGGTGGAGATGCGCACCTTCGACGCTCATGTGCGCAGCTGCCCCTCTTGCTCGGCGGATGCCCTTGCGCGCGTACAGATGAAGCGTACTATTCAAGTGCGCTGGAAAACGTTTTACTTCCAGTGCCGAGTTCCGGAGACGAATGCAGCAGAGCATTGCGTCCAAGCCACAGCGCAGTTTCCGTCTCGGATGGATGTTAGCCGCCGCAGCGGCCGCCATTCTCGTGGTCGGGGCGTTGACTTCAATCTATGTCGGAAGCCGGTCCGGCAAAGACCACGTTTTCAGCGAGATTGCAGACTTGCACGTGGCGACGCTGGCCAGCTCATCGCCGGTGGACGTGATCTCCACGGATCGGCACACGGTGAAGCCCTGGTTCCAGGGAAAGATCCCCTTCGCGTTCAATTTGCCGGAACTCCAGAACTCCGAGTTCTCTCTGCTTGGAGGCCGGATGGCCTATCTTGACCAAACGCCGGGCGCGCAGATCATCTATGATGTTCGGAAGCACCACATTTCTGTGTTCGTCTTCCAGGAACGGTCGTTACGAGCAGGATTGGACGAGAATTCTCTCTCGCCGAAGAAACTGCCGTTCAACATGGAAACATGGAGTCAAGGTGGGCTTCGCTATTTCGTGATCGGCGACGCGAGTGCTGCGGACATCGATAGTCTTGCGAAGTTGTTTAAAGCCGCCGGGTCATAGACTTGACTGTCGGTAACTCTGTTGCCTTGTACGGGTCACAGGATTCGATTTCCAAGTCCGAGAACTCAAGCGGAAGCTTGTCTTTCTGTGCAGCGAAGCCCTGAACGAGGGACAACTCTCTCACTGCTTCCTGCTCTTTGCCCTCCATCCGCGGATAGTGGTGCACCCGGAGTGCTGCAGAGTGACTCGCGGACTGCCTTCCGGGCTCTGGCCAGGCGTGACATAACGGTTCCTATCGGGATCGACAATACTTCCGCGATCTCCTGGTACGACATTTCCTCCACTTCACAAAGAAGGAGGGTCTCCCGGTAATGCACCGGCAGATCGTCGATGGCGCGCTGCACCAGTTGGGAATTAGAGCGATTCATTAGAATCGTTTCGGGAGTCTCCGTATCAACTGCCAGTTCAGGTCCGTCCTCCTCCGAGTCCATCGCAACGGTCATGCGCCGCTCGAGTTTTGAGCACGAACTTAGAAAGGTGTTCCTCAGGATCTTGAATATCCATGCCCGGAAATTGGTACCCGGCTGAAACGACGCGAAACCGCGTAATGCCTTCAGATAGGTCTCTTGTACGAGATCCTCGGCATCGTTCGAATTGTGCACCAGCCAGCGCGCGAAGTTGTAAAGGGAATCAAACAGGGGCATGGCCAACTCTTCGAACCCTGCCAACGGTTGATCGCCCTGTGAGGACGAAGCCCCGAATCGGACCATCCCTTGTGAGCCAAGTCCAATATGCCTCATTTGCCTTCCCCTTGAATCAGCTTGAATCCCGGCTGCAGCCCACTCTGACGCGCCAGTCGTCCGGCGTCAATTAACTGAGGATTTTTTCGACATATCCATCTCATTACCTGCTAAACAATTGTTGGCTAATGAGTTAGCTCCGTACATATCCTGAGCCGAGGGGTCTTCGCGCGAAGTGCTAGACTTCCATGCGAAGCCCAAATGTGCTATGGAACCACTGCGCCACGCGTCGGTCGTGCGATTCGGAACCTTTGAGGTTTCTCTCCAGTCGGGCGAAGTGCGCAAAGCGGGTGTGAGAATCAGAGTCCAGCAGCAACCGATGAAACTGCTGGAGATCTTGCTGGAGCGTCCGGGGGAAGTCGTTACCAGGGAGGAACTGCGCAGCCGAGTCTGGGCCAACGAAAGTTTTGGTGATTTCGACCAAGCTCTCAACATCGCAATCGGGAAGCTCCGTACTGCGTTGGGGGACTCGGCTGAGAATCCGCGATATATCGAGACTCTTCCAAAACGTGGCTATCGCTTCATTGCGGACGTGTCGGTTGTCGATGCAGACGCCCGCACAAAATGGCCGGAATCTGCGGCGGGAGATCTGCCTGGGACAGAGCCTGGGCAGCAGGTCCAAGGCACTGGGCTGACCGTTGCGCCCAGACGCCGGCTGTGGCCGACGCGTCGGGTTATCGTCGCTCTGGCGGTCGTCCTGAGTTTGCCGATTCTCGCAGTCTGGCTATTTCGTTCGCGCGGTCGTGCGCCCACGGGCATCCGATCCCTGGCGGTGCTTCCGCTGGACAACCTCTCTGGCGATGCTTCGCAGGATTACTTCGCCGATGGCATGACCGACGAGCTGATTACGGATCTGGCACAGATCAGCGCCTTACGAGTGATCTCCCGCACTTCCGTAATGGTGTACAAAGGAGCGCGTAAGCCTCTTCCGCAGATTGCGCGGGAGTTGAACGTAGACGCGGTGGTGGAAGGCACGGTGCTGCGGTCCGGTGACCAGGTGCGAATTACAGCACAGTTGATCGACGCGTCCGCGGACAAACACCTGTGGTCCCAGAGCTATGAGGGTGAATTGCGTGATACCTTGGCGCTCCAGAGCAAGGTGGCTAGAGCCATTGCAGATCAAATTCAGATCAATTTGACTCCACGGGAACAGGCTGCGCTGAAAAACGTAAAAGTCGTCAATCCGGGAGCCTACGAGTCCTACCTCAAAGGACGCTACTTCTGGAATAAGCGGTCGGCGGATGGTTTGAAGGTTGCCTTGGCTTATTTCAAACAAGCAATCGATGAAGATCCGAAATACGCCCAAGCTTATTCGGGCTTAGCGGACACCTACGCTTTGCTGGGAGACTGGCAGTACGCGGTAATGACTCCCAAGGAAGCACTCCCCAAAGCGAAGGCCGCGGCAATCAAAGCCCTGGAATTGGATAGCGCGCTCGGCGACCGCGAAGCCCACAACTCGCTTGCATTCTGCTTGGATGGCTTCGACTGGGCTTTGACTCTGCCGGGAAAGAATTTCTGCGGGCCATTGAACTGAACCCAGGCTACGCCACAGCTCACCATTGGTATGCTTGGCATTTGGCCCTATTGCATCGGTATGACGAAGCTCTCGCTGAAATGAGGAAAGCGGCAAGCTTGGATCCGCTCTCTCTTGTCATTAACGCCGATTTGGCGGAGCTTCTTGCCCTTGCACATTCCTATGACGAATCGATACAACAGAGCCGCAAGGCCATCGAAATGGATCCCAATTTTGCTCTTGCGCATAATCAACTCGGCCAGGCGTACGTCCAAAAACACATGTACGATGACGCAGTCGCAGAACTGCGAACAGCGGTCCAGCTTTCTGGGGGTAGCCCGACATGCATAGCTAATCTTGCCCGCGCCTATGTCCTATCCGGCAAGAGGAGCGAAGCGGTAAAGCTGTTGAGCGACCTGAAGAAGCGCTCAGACCCTGATCATTCGTATGCTGCGGAGATTGCCATGATCTATGCATCTCTAGGAGATACGGATCAAGCCATGAATTGGCTCGAAAAGGGCTACGAAGAGCGATTTAACCCGGGCGTCCTTCTGCGGCCGGGCTTCGATCCTCTCCGCTCCGACTCGCGCTTCCAAAACCTTGTGCACCGGATTGGCCTACCCGGGTCAGATCTGCATTCCTTGTGCCGTTACCAGCGTTTTATTGCCGCTGTAAGTAATTGGAAATAATTGGTCGGGGAGAGAGGATTTGAACGTCCGACCCTTTGGTCCCGAACCAGAGTCCAAAGCCTATTGAGGTTTGTTGAAATTCGAGGTTTCCAACTGATTGATATTGAACCTGTTGTACGCTGTTCGTTGAAGGCTATTGAAGTTCGCGGTTCTTGGAGGATTCGACTGTTATGATTTTGCCTCCAGTTATTAACCGTTTCGTTAATTACCGCCTACGCGTATACCAGTGCCAACAGTCCGCAAATCAATCGCAACCACCGAGTGACCTCCCCCGCGATTATAAGTGATCGCTGTTGCGCCAGTTGCAGCTGCCTTGTTGAAGTCTGGTGTGAAACATGGTGGTGATCCTTGGAGGCAAGACCGCTACAAAATCGAATGCGGTGCCAGGGCGAATAAACAGCGAATCAAAATTTGGCTGTTTGGGTTGGGGTCTAGTCCAGCGCCAAATGTCCCTCGCGCTCCATTGCGGAGCCACGCTGACTTCACACGACCAACCAGCTCGAAGGCCCCACCAATTTCCGACTTGCCGACAGATTCCAAATCCGAATGAGATTGCGCTAAGCCCGCTAACTGGCCCCCCGGTTTCCCAAAAGTGTCATTGATATTATGATGTAGCTCTTTTTGAGACCATCTATGACATCGCTCATTCACGTAGTTCCTTCTCCCTCCCAGCAACAACCTTTGGCGTACGATCCGCTGCTCGACGACGTTGGATACATGACCTGCATGACCCTGGTGCTGCTCGGAAATTACGCGCAGACCGGGCATCTCGGCGGACCGCTCGCATACACACCGTACAATGTTGCGGCGCATCTGGTCGGTCCTGAAAACGGCGGACTCCGTTACGATTACCGCCGGCCGAAGCATCCTTACTCCGACAAATTCATGCTCGCGGCGGGCCACTCGATCCCCACGTGCTACGCGCTGTGGATGATCATGGGCCAGGCGCTGTATCGCAAGTATCAGCAGACCGGCGATCCGCGTTATCACGTCGACCCGCACGTCGCGATGCTGCCGATCGACGCGTTGGGATTCCGGCGCGGCGCGGGCGCGCTGAAGACGCTGCTGCGCGAAACGGGTTTGGAAGACCATCCGCTGTTCGCGCAAGCGAAAGGCCGCGGCATTCGTGCGCTCTCGGGACATGCCGAAAGCACCGACTTCACCAACGACGTGAACGGCGGACCCTCGGGCATCGGCATCGCGACGGCCGCGGGCAAAGCGGCGTTCTGGGATGTGGTGGGCGCGCCAGACTCGCCGAAAGTGATCGCGCTGGAAGGCGAATTCGCGCTCACCGAAGGTCACGCGCAGGAGTTGAAGACGCAGGCGCTCGCGCTGCAAGTGGGAAAGCGTTTGCGGGTGATGATTTCCGACAACAACGCGGGCATCGACGATTGCCTGATCGGCGGCAAGATTGGCGGCGTGATCGCCGCGTGCTTCGACGGCTACGATCTCGTGAGTCAATGGACGTCGTATGGATGGAACGTCTTTACGCTGTCGAACGGTAACGATTACGGCGAAGTGGCCGCGGTGCTGAAAGCAATGGACGAAGTGGACCCGCACGACCGCCGTCCCATCGTCGCGATCGGCAAAACGATCAAGGGCTACTGGCCCGCGGCCGTCGACGGAAAAATCCCCGGCTACGGCGATCAATTGGTGAGTTACCCAAGCCATCCCTACGCGCTGAAGATGAACTCGGAGTATTTTGTCGCGCTGGCGCAGACCTTCGAGAAGCATTACGGCGTGGAGTTCGAAGGAATTCGCAAGGGCCCGGTCAGCGACAATCGCGAGCGATTGATCCAGTTCAAGACGAACATCGACGTGGTGATGTCGCTGCTCGACCGCAACGGATTGGGCGATCGCCTCGCCGATCGCCTCGTGGAAATCGGCGACACCGTGCGCGACGACGTGAAGTTGCGCATCTCAGCCTCGAGCGATCCGTTCCTCGACGATCGCCTGCGCGTCGCGGCGCTACCGGAAGAGCCGCAGAAGGTCTCGATTCGCAATGCGATTTCCGGTGCGGAGAAGCAAGTTAGCATTGCGCTGTTCAAGAAACCGGGCGAGGTGGCCGGAGCGCGGCGCGCGATTTCCGAAATCATCAAGTGGATGAATTACGTCACCGAAGGACGATTCTTCACGGTGGCCGCCGACCTTTCGGAGTCGATCAACGTGGAGCACGGCAGTTTGTGGGGACACTACAGTCCCACGGACAATCCGCTGGGCACGCGCTTGAAAGCGCCCATTCAAGAAGCGGGCAATGTTTCCACCGCCATCGGGCTGGTGAGTCAAAGCGCTTCCGTCGATCCCGAAAAATTCGCCGGCGTTTGGGCTTTGAGCGGCACGTACGGAGCGTTCACGCCGCTGATGTACACTCCGGCGCGTGTCTGGAGTCAACAAAATCAGGACAGCAAATTCCGCGTCGGCGTGCTGCATATTCTCGCCGCGCACTCCGGTCCTGAAACCGCGGCCGACGCGCGCACACACTTCGGCATCTTCGCGCCGCAAGTGTGGAAGCTGTTCCCGCGCGGTCAGGTGATCAATTTGAGCTTTTGGGATTACAACGATGTCGCGCCCGGCTATTTCGCGGCGGCGGAAATCGCGGCGCGCGATCCGCACGTGGGCATCATCACGCTGGAAGTGGCGCGTCCCGACTTCGCGGTCGCGGACCGCAGCCATTTCGCCGACTCCGATCTGCGCGCTGCGGCAAAAGGCCTGTACGTGATCCGCGATTTCGCGCCGGACAAGCCGCGCCACGGTTACGTGATCGCGCAAGGATCGAGTTCCACTGTGAATCTCGTGAAAGTGCTGCCGAAACTCGAAGCGGCCGGTGTGAACGTGAAGGTGATCGCGGCGATCAGCGAGGATTTGTTCGATCGCCAGCCGCAAGCATATCGCGATTCCGTGCTGCCGCCCGAGGCTCGCTACGATTTGATGGTGGTATCAACGGGCACGCGACGCATGTGGCCGCTGCGCAACCTCGGTCCGTTGACGGATGAGTATTCACTCACGTCCGACTTCGACAATTCCTGGAGAAGCGGCGGCCTCGAAGCGGAAGTGATCGCGGAAGCGCATCTCGATCCCGATTCGATTTTCGCAGGCGTGGAGCGATTCGCAAACGAACGCGAGCGCCGCATCGGCGATCAACGCAAAATGATCGGTTAGTCGAGTGGGCTGTCTGCGCTCGTCGTTAGTACGCCCTTTCACAGCCTGTGTGACAACTTTCCAGAGAAAGAACGATCAGTCGGGCTGGATCCAGGTCGTGCGACCGCCATGCCAGTTCAAGCACCGACACCAGGGAGGATTGGAAGCAACAATGGTTCTGAGGCAACTGCTCCCTGTGCCTCGTCAAAACCTCGCACACCCGCCGGCCTACGCGAGGCGCGCTGCCGTCCAAGAAAGGGTCTCCCGCATCGAAGACTCGGCGGCGTTTAGTTTTGATGAACCACAACCGTAATAAGCGGTATGGGTTCTCAGTTCCCTCACGCAGACCGCTGGGACGCCGCATCCCCTATAGGGGCAGTTTTGGTTCCCTCCATCTATGGTCGTGCCGTAGAGGTTGCCTTGTGGATCGAAGACTAACGTACCCCACCCCGGTACCCCTCCGTCGCTATTTCCAGTGAATCGGTACAGCACATGTTCCGTCCAGGGACATAGCGCCGTCAGGCAAGCTGTTGCCGGCGGAGTGATCTTGAACACGATGCCGCAGCCCGCGCCACCCGCGCAATTAGTCCCGCCTCCCACGTATGCAGTGCCGTAGAGATTGCCGTCTGGGCCGAAGATTACAGGGGCTTGCGGGATCGATCCGTCACTTCCCCCGGCAAAACGGTACAGTGGATTCAGCGTCCAGCTCGAGCCTCTGTGCGTGAGCTTAAAGACGGTGCCATTTTGGCCGATGCCACCGGCTGAGGTCGTACCGTATAAACTTACTCCCCGATCGAGCGACACTCCGGCGGCAGGTTTGCGCCGTCGCTTCCTCCAGTGAAGTTGTAGAGCACTGTAAAGGTCTGGGCAAGAGCGGGCTGTGCTCCCATGATTGTCAGGCCACAGACAATGAAGAGGGTCAGCTCAAGAATTGCCATCCTCTGGCTTCTCTCACAGATCCAATGCCTCTGCGATGGGTTCGCCATCGTCGTTCTCCTATTTGCGAGTAGAGTAGCCTTTTTCATATTTACCTCTTTAAGGCATAGGTTGCGGCGGCGATTAGCGTTGAAGATAAAAAGCAACCTCGCCGCTTAACTGCTTTCTCCATTACTCGTGCAAATAACTACCCTCAAGAGCCCTACATGCTCATCGTGGGCGTCGTGCAGAGAACATCCGGTCCGACGATTTCGACTCTCACGTCATTCAGCCAAACCGTTCCTTGTCCAGCCAGAGCAACGCTGACATTCATGCTGATTGCGTCCTGCGGCACGTCCACCACCACGGCATAGGTCTGCCAGTCACTGTTCCCCCGGATCGGCCCGGCTATGGACTCGATCAGCAGCCCCTTGTCGCGGTTGACGTGAAACACCAATTGCGCCCCGCCTGCAACTCCCTCTGACCTGGTGACGGCGCTAAAGCGGACTCGCTTACCCGCATGCTTCTCTACAGGCACAAATTCGGCGAGGCCCGCCACTTCGGTGATCGGCTGCCTGCCTTTCAGGTACGCGCTGGGCGCACCCTTGTACAGTACATTCAGGTCAGTGCCGGCCTCATAAGCTTCACGATCCTTGGCCATGAGAAGCCAGCCCGCAGGCGGCTCCGCGGCTTGCAGAGCCGGTGCGCAGACGACGCCAAGTACAAGCCCGACCACAAGGTATGAGTACCGTGTAACGTTCGTTGTCATAACGACCTCCTCTTGGTCATAGATTCTAACGGCGATGGATGTTAAGCGTGAGAAGTAACTCGCCGCGTTGCTGCTCCTCACTGAAACTCCCACCCAAGCACAAGCGGCTTGGGTGGGGCACATGAGAACAATGGTAAGGTGGGCCACCCGCCCACCCGGCGTCACTCGTCAATTAATGACACCGCGATAAGCTCATCGTAAAAATCTCCCTTGTATTCATACGAGATCTCGAATGACCAGTTGCGAGCATCCGGTGAGACAGAGAACTGAACATCTAGTTTGCCTCCCGGCGCGAGACTATAACCGGATTGGCTGAAAACCTCGCTTCCGTCCGGAACGAAGTCATAGTTGAACGTCATACGGATCGCCGGAGGCGTCCTGGCGCGCCTGCACAAGTAGCAACATTGCCGAGGCATCGCCGTCGTTGCGAGCTAAAGAACAGGAGGCGGCTGCCCCCGACAAAGCTGAAAGCGCCGTGCGCGAGGCTTTGGTTGGCAACATGGAAACCGCCAAAGAAAACGCACGGGCAGCGCTTGCGCTCTCGCACAGCAAAGATGCCGTCAGCATTTCCGCGGTTGCGCTGGCAATGGCTGGCGACACCGCGCGCGCGAAGCAATTGGCTAACGACCTGGCCGAGCGATACCCGGAAGATACCATCGTGCGGTTTAACTATCTGCCAACAATCCACGCGGCCGCTGCTTTGAGGAGTGGCAGCGCCGCCGAGGCCTTGGAGGCTCTGAAGCCCGCCGCGCCCTATGAACTCGGCTGGATCGCCGGCAGTACAGACTTTAATCTTTACCCGGTTTACCTTCGTGGTGAAGCGGAGTTGGCTGAGCATCACGGCCCCGCCGCTGCCACCGAGTTTCAAAAGATTCTCGACCATCCGGGCGTCGTGCAGAACGAGCCGATTGGCGCACTGGCGCATTTGGGCATGGGCCGAGCCTATGTACTCTCAGGCGACACGGCGAAAGCGAGGGCCGCGGTGCCGCGACAAAATCGGTAACAACCTGAGACGGTCGGCAATAAGCAAAATGGAAAGGAGGGAGCATTACGAACGAAATGGTCCGGTACCTTCACCCAAGTTGGGTATCAACGGGGAATGTCGAGATGCTCCCTAATCGCACAACGGATACGACGCGAAAAAAAGGGTTCTCTACCCGTTGGCTGTGATCAAGAATCACGGCAATCTTAACCGATAAAAACTTTCGGTCCCACGTTGGCGAACGGTACGCGCACAAAAAACGAGCGAAGCCGGAAGCTTCGCTCGTTCTGTTGAACATGAGTGAACACGTACGATTGCCCCGCTAAAGGCTCTACTGCGGAGGCTTTTTCTCTTCCCCTGCTGACAGCTTTTTCTGAGTCGGCTGCTCAGCCGGGTGCTGCTGTGGGGCAGGCTTTGCCTGTGGCTGTGGAGCCGGGTGCTGCTGTTGCTGCGGCGCCGGGCGCTGCTGCGGTTGAGGCCCAGGACGCTGCTGCGGCTGCGGAGCCGGACGCTGTTGCGGGGCCGGTTTTGGTTGTTGTTGTGGTTGAGGGGCCGGGCGCTGTTGCTGAGCAGGCTTAGGTTGTGTCTGTGGCTGCGAGGCCGGCTTTGGTTGTTGTTGTGGTTGAGGGGCCGGGTGCTGTTGCTGAGCAGGCTTAGGTTGTGTCTGTGGCTGCGGGGCCGGCTTTGGTTGTTGCTGTGGTTGAGGGGCCGGGCGCTGTTGCTGAGCAGGCTTAGGTTGTGTCTGTGGCTGCGAGGCCGGCTTTGGTTGTTGTTGTGGTTGAGGGGCCGGGCGCTGTTGCTGAGCAGGCTTAGGTTGTGTCTGTGGCTGCGGGGCCGGCTTTGGTTGTTGCTGTGGTTGAGGGGCCGGGCGCTGTTGCTGAGCAGGCTTAGGTTGTGTCTGTGGCTGCGAGGCCGGCTTTGGTTGTTGTTGTGGTTGAGGGGCCGGGCGCTGCTGTGGCGCAGGCCTGATTTGCTGCTGTGGCTGTTGTTGAGGAGCGGGGCGCATCTGGTTTTGCGTCGGTTGCGGGCTCGGCGGCGCTGGTCGTGCGGCCGCAGCGGGACGAGCAGGAATTACTGGAGCAATCGGTTTGCCTGACGGGATGGGCTTCGCTGCGGCAACGATAGCTGGACGCCCATGATTGACGGCGGCAAACTGCTGGCGGTTCTGTGCTGCCGCATGCTGGTTTTGCACCTGGGTGGTCATCGGCGGAACTCGCTGCTCTCGCAATGCGGCCACTTCTGCCGGAACCGGCTGGCGAGTGACGCCTCCCGGACCGTTGTAACTGACGCGGTTAATCGAAGTGTTGTTGATGGTGACGTTGTTGATCACCGTGTTTGTTACCGTTCGGTTGTACACGCTAACGTTGGTAACATTCACGTTGTTCACGGCACGGTTATAGTAGAAACGATCTCCGTTCCAGTAACCGCCCTGATAGCCGATGCCCACGTAACCGTATCCATAGTTGATGCCGCCGTAGTAGCCAATATGCCGGCCCCAATAGCCATGATGGTAGCGATAGAAGCCGTGGACAAATCCCCAATATCCCGGCGTCCACAAGAAGCCGATGACCGGCGGCTGCACCCAGGCGCCAGGCACCCAGTAGTAACCCTGTGGAGCATAGCTCCAATATCCTGGGGTCCAGATATAGCCTTCGCCCGGGCATTGCGGCTGCGAATATTCCGGAAGCGGTGGCGGGGGTTGCTGGGCCTGAATCACAGGCTGGCCGTAATCTGTGTCCTGATTGCTGGTGTCGTAATCGTTGCCGGAATAATTCTGGTCCTGCGCGGGAGCAGGTTGTTGATAGCTTTGGTCCGACGGCGCAGGCTGCTGGTAGGTCTGCTGTGCCGGCTGGCTTGCGGACTGCTGATAGTTTTGCTGCGCGGGTTGGCTGGCCGGTTGCTGCTGATTTGTATTGCTCGCCTGGGTCGCATCTGTGGGGGCGAGGTTTGCCGCCGTTGCCGGATCCTGCGACTGATCGATCTGCGCTGGTGGATTTTGAGTTTGGGTAGCATTGTTCTGACTACCCTTGTTGCATCCTGCGAATCCGAAGGTCAGTACAATGAGTGCGACTGCCAATACTACAAGAGAAGATACTTTCATCGGCTTGCTCATAAAGTTTTTCTCCACGAATCCGCCTTCCCCGCGGACAGCCCACTACAGGAGGGTCGAACCCCATGCCGCAGGCCAGTTTCGTGAGATGCCGACTCACCGAGGATAGTTGTAGGACTGTCTGTGACGGAGTCACGCTTCACGATGCGCGTCTCATGCCAACCCGTAGATCGCACTATACTGCTTGGCTCTTGTGAATCGCGGAACACATTAACAGCTCCGCAACGGTCTCGGATTTGTTTGTGTTTGATGGGCTTGCCAACAGTGATGGCCGATCTGCTGGTTTACAATCCCCCGAATGGCGCCGATTTTGCTTGCGCTTTCGTTCCGCCATGACATAAGCTGGCGGCACTAAATCCATACGCGCTCCGCCCCCAGCCGACCCGCACCCTATCGCGCTGGGGGCTCTTCATTGCACATCACCAGATCCTATGGCCGCACTGCGCTAAGTGCAATCAGTTCAGCGAGAACGAGTTTTTGGTAGGCACAGCTGCGTGCTCGACCTCAATGGCGGGGGTTCGTCTGACTCAGCGAATGCGCTAGAGGCAGCTCGACCCGAACGCTGGTGCAAGAGCCTCCACGTCTGCGGATAGCGAATATCCTCCGCACATGCACCTTTCAGAGTGCGTTTCTAGTAACGACGAGGCACACTCACCTTCCGGATTGTCCTTCACTCGACCGCGCGGCGATGGTCTGCTCCTTCCATCGTTGGACGTTCACACCCATCGCCATGAGCCATAGCTCTAGTGGTATTTCCCCGAGGGCGGCGGCGGAAGCGATGTAGGGGACGAACAGATAGTATGCGAGCGGCGGGTACAGATAGGTCACATACCCCAGACCACTGATCGCCACCAGCACTCCCAGAATTCGGGGCAGGAAGGTGGACCTGAAAATGAGGTAGCCGGTCAGGACGCACCATATTCCGAAAAATACCGGGTCGATGTTGAAGGCGTATTGATATCAATTTGAGAAACAGGAGCGCCAGCGCCTGCAACTGTTCCGGCGTAAATGCGCCTGCCAGCCCAAACATATCCTTGGCAACCGTTGAATATGTGTTCGGCAGTCCAAAAGGCACCCAGCTAAGTTGCGCGACTATGGTCAACATCCCGTTGGAACTTACCGTGGCCGCAATGTTTGCTGAATCAGATGCCTGAATTGGAAGGCATCAGTTCGAAGACAACTGGCTCGCGGAAGAAAATTCAGCCATAGTGCCGCAAGAAAGCCACCACCGCTGGCGCCTCTGCCCAGATAGACCCAAGCATGACCCAATTGTCTTCGGAATCCGGCAAGCTGATGCCTGCCAGCCTTGCGCTTAGTGACTCCATCGCCCCGCCATTCTAGCTTGCGAGCAGGACCGTCTCAACTGTCGATACGTCGTGCTGATAGGTGCATTCACTCGTATTCCTCAAATCACCACCGAGTTCCACAAATCTCCAGGTACCTGAAGGAGGGCCTCGCCATGCCAACTGAAGACACATCGACATCTACCACGGGACTGGATGTACCCAGGCTCCTTCGGGAGCTTGAAGTCCCGTTTTCGCCCGACAAAGTCCGGTGGCGGGTTACCAACACGACCAACGACAAGACGCGCGGTCAGATCGTGCCGTATGCCGATTCCCCTGCCTACACTGATCGCTTGAACGCTCTCTTCACGCCACAAGGCTGGACCGGTAAAGAAGGGCGAGAGCATCGTCTCGGGCAAGGTGTTAGTCACTTGCACGGTCACGATCCTTGGCATTGGGTCGCATTCAGGTACCGGCGAAGAATGGGCCGACGACGACAACGGTATGACGTTCAGCAATTTCGTCCTCGGCAGTTGGCTGCCATTCGGAGAGAAGCTGATTTTTGGCTTGGTTCCTGCGGTGGTTCGAACAGTTTTTTCCAGAAGCTCACGTGTTCCTTCTCAGCCAGAATCGATAGTTTAAGACATTTTCGAAAGGGAATCCTCCTCCATGAGGAACTTCCCATACAGGCCGTGCATGTTCGCAAACCAACCTCATATTAACGGATGATTAACTGCCCTGCAGATACCACGAGCCTTCGGGCGTAGACGTTTCCCGACGCAGGATGTACAGATTGGCGTCAGCACGAACTTTAAAATAGCTCTCCGACGGGCCGAACCACTGATGCAGCGCTTCCTCGACCAGGTATTCGTGTCCGTCCAGCCGGAAACGCACCGGTCTTTCGTCACCTTTCCGCCCGGAATAGCAATCGACTTCCAGTTTCATCTCACTTGCTCCCATGCCCGGAGACATTCATGCAAAACCTCTCCTCCCTTCAGGATTATCTCGCGGCCCATAGTGAGGAAATCGGCACAAGGATCCTGTTCTCCTACCCCGCGCTATTCGGCACCGGCGAGTCTCCTTCTCCATTGCTCTCGCAAATGCTGCGCTCGCCCTATCCGGCACAGACCCTGGCAATCATGGGCGTGAGCAAGCGATGGCAGTTGGCTCGCAACGCCAATGTCGTCGCCGAATGTGGTGCGGGCAAGACCCTAATCGCACTGGGAAGCATGTTGGTGCATAGCGCCGGCAGACCTTTCTCGGGCTTGGTCATGGCGCCACCGCACCTAGTCGAGAAGTGGGCGCGGGAAACCTTCTTAACCCTGCCTCAAGTGCGAGTGTTCCTGATTGACGACATGCGCAATGGCGGCGATCCGACACAGCCGCATGGCATCAAGAAGTCCGGTCACGACGCGGCGAAATTGTGCGTGAGGGTCTGCACACATCGTTAGCTGAGTTGCGCCGTCTGGGACGTAATGGCTGGCGCAAGCTTTGCCCTGGAACCACGATCTTCTGCATTGGCCGAGAGAAGGCTAAGCTCTCGTATTTCTGGAAGCACTGTTACGGCAAGAGCCGTTCCGGACGCTATCTTGGCTCGCTTACGAACCCGGACACCGGTTGTCCTGTGGAGACGGATGGAGTGCGGCTAAGCGCGCTCGACTTTGAGAAAAAGCGGCACGAGATTGTGGGGGACTCGAAGGCGGGGAAGACCAAGTATTCCGCGCTCTGGCAGGCCGACTGCAACAAGATTGCTCGCATGGCGCCGGCGGAATATATGGGCCGCTTCATGCCGGAATGGTGGGACTACGCGATTGCGGACGAAATCCACCAACTGGCCGGCGACACTGCCCAAGGGAACGCTCTTGGAGTACTCAACAAAACAGCAAGACACTTTCTGGGGCTAACGGGGACTCTGCTTTCCGGCTATACAGATGATCTGTTCAACACGCTGTTCCGCACCGATGCCAAACACATGATCGAGGACGGATATGAGTGGGGCTCCGCAGGCCGGGAGCGCTTCACACGCGACTTCGGCGTAATCGAGACTATCAAACGCATCACAGTCGAAGACAATGCCTGCTCCCACCCCTGCTTGAGCTTCATCCCGAACCGCCATCACCTGATTGGCCTGTTTGACTGCCTTTCGATTTGAAGCTAATAAGAGCCTGGAAAGGCACAGTTGCGTCGGAGGCCGGCGTACCGAAAAGAAGCCTCCCGCCACTCGCCAATTTGCATGGGAGATGAACATTGACACATTTCACAACATGAAGGCCATTTGCGCCGCGTTCAGCGGCCATCGGCTTGGAAAGGAGTTGTCAGCTAATGACCAAGGACAAACAAGAACATCCCGTGCTGCTGCGAGAGAAACCAGCCGCCGAAGTACTGGGACTCGCGCCCCAAACGTTGAGGAGTTGGAGATGCACGAAGCGCTATAACCTGCCATTTCACAGGGTGGGTAGGCGGATTTTTGCAACGAGCGCGACCTGCTGGAATTCCTGGAGTCCCGCCGCGTCGCCGGCTAAGGGGCGGCGTCATGGGCATGACGCATGGTGAAGCAGACCTTTTGAGCGGGCGCGAAGCACTAAACACCCAATGTCCCGAGAAGAACCTCGCCGTCCGCCTGGTAGAGAGAAGCCAGCAGGAGATGGAGCGATCATCCTGAGCACGTGCTGCGAGACGGCAAGGGCTGGGATGAAGTCTTGGACAGTTTGCACCCGCACGCATTCACGTCCGACGCCCGTCGAAAGATTGTCGATGCAACGTACGGCGCCCGCAGGCTGGCTACGAACCAGAAGGTCGGGAGTTCGAATCTCTCAGGGCGCGCCATTCTCTGACCATGTTTTTCGTTTACGCCCTGCGTAGTGAAAAATCGGGAAAGCTCTACATCGGTTACACTTCTGATCTGACCCAACGTGGGGTCAACATAACCTCAGCACCGGATCGACCCGTCATGATGTTCCTTGGCGTCTAATCTACTCCGAAACCTTTGCTGCTCCAGTTCTGCGGCGGTAGGGCGACATCGGCAACCTCTGGAAGTTCGCGCCGTAACCAGAACAGTGTTCCCATTATGGGAGGGCCCGATGCGGAGTGCTGAGTCGCCGTGTCCCTTGTTTTCTAGTTTGGCGCACGGCGTTTGTGCGGTACAATCAGCGCACTGACTTTACTTCAGGTCACCTGCCTCTCCGAAAGGAAGCCCGGTTTCAGAGACCCACGAATGGGTCCGGGGCTGAGTATGCTCGATGCCTGAGGGAACAGCGGAAGTCGTTGAGCTCAAATTATTGAGAAGGGATAAGGTTGCGGAGGAAGTATGGGTTTCTTGAAGACCACGGGACACCGTTTCGGAATTGCCGGCGAATTGTTTACCTTCTTCTGGAGCAACAAGCGCTGGTGGATGACACCGATTCTGATTACCCTGGGCATTTTCGCGCTGCTTCTGATTCTGGCGCAGAGCTCCGCCATTGCGCCGTTTATCTATTCGTTCTTCTAAGGGAGAAAACAAAACGATGTGGACCGCCCTTTGTCTGATTCGACTGAATAGTGGCAGGTTGCGGATCGTCCTGGCGGTCGTCCTTGTCGCTGTTCTAGTCTGGTTTTGCTTACCTGCTTCGTTGAGGACGAAGCTGTGGGAAGGCTGGAAGAAAATCGGCCATGCGATTGGAAATTTCCAGGCCCGCGTGCTTCTCACCGTCATCTACGCGGTCTTAATTATGCCCTTCGGATTGCTGGTCCGCTTCTTCGCCGATTCGCTGCACACCAAGAAGCGGCCCGAGCAATGGTTCGACCACCCGCCCATGCCCAATGAGATGAATGAGGCCCGCCGCCAAGGGTGACATGAATATCCTGGGAATCTCCTGCTATTACCATGACGCAGCTGCCGCTCTGCTGCAGGACGGACAGCTCATCGCTGCCGCGGAAGAAGAACGCTTCAGTCGCGTCAAGCACGACTTCGACTATCCCCAGAACGCCATCGACTTCTGCCTGAAGAGCGGCGGCATCAGAGGCGAAGATGTGGATTACGCCGTCTTCTACGAAAAGCCCTTCCGCAAGTTCGACCGCATCCTGATGACGGTGTTGCAAACCTATCCGTTGTCCTACAAGGTCTTTCGCGAGTCGATGATTACGTGGATGATCGACAAGCTGTGGGTCGGCTCCAAGATCGCGTCGCAGCTGAACATCCCACGTGACCGGGTCCTGTACGCCGAGCACCACATGTCGCACGCCGCCAGCGCATTTCTGTGTTCGCCGTTTGACGAGGCAGCCATCCTCACCGTCGACGGCGTGGGCGAGTGGGTGACCGGCACCTGGGGCGTCGGCAAGGGCAACCACATCGAACTGCGCAAGCAGATGATGTTCCCTCATTCACTGGGCCTGCTGTACAGCGCCTTCACCGCTTTCCTCGGGTTTGAGGTCAACGAGGGCGAATACAAAGTGATGGGCATGGCGCCTTATGGCGAGCCCCGTTACGTTGACAAAGTATGGAAGCTGATCCGGCAGGAGCGTGACGGTTCGTTCACGCTCGACATGGATTACTTTTGCTTCCCGCACTCCACCGACCGCACCTTCAGCAACCGCTTCTCGCAGTTGTTCGGAGAGCCGCGCCCTCCGAAGACGCTGTTCTTCACCGAGGGATCGGGCTTCCCCACCTATTTTGGCGACCCGCCGGCGAACTTCAGGGAGCTGTGCAAACTCAACCAGCATTACGCCGACATCGCCGCCAGCATTCAGCGGGTGACGGAAGAAGTCCTGCTCTGCATGGCGAAGCAACTGCACCGCGAGACCGGCCTGAAGAAGTTGTGCATCGCCGGAGGCGTGGGCCTGAACAGCGTGGCCAATCAGCGCATCTTGCGCGAGACGCCGTTCGAGGAGCTGTTTGTCCAGCCTTCCGCCGGAGACGGCGGCGGAGCGTTGGGCGCCGCCTTGTGGGCCGACAATATGCTGCTCGGCAACCCACGGCGCTATCGCATGGACCACGCGTACTTGGGCAAAGATTATTCATCAGGCGAGATCCAGAGTTTCCTCGATCAGAGCGGCATCCCCTACCAGCGCATTGATGACCACGACCGCCTGCTGGACATGACCGTGGATCGCTTGCAGAGTGGCAAGGTGATTGGCTGGTTTCAAGGCCGCTTTGAGTGGGGCCCGCGCGCGCTGGGCAATCGCAGTATTATTGCCGATCCGCGCAACCCCAACATGAAGGACATCGTCAACACCAAGATCAAGTTTCGCGAACCCTACCGGCCATTCGCGCCATCGGTGCTGGCGGAGTGTGCTGAAACCTACTTCGATCTGCCCAATGCCATACACCATTATCCCGGACGCTACATGCTATACGTTGTGCCAGTGTGGCCCAGCAAGCACAGCGTGCTCCCCGCCATCACGCACGTGGACGGCACCGGGCGGCTGCAAACGGTCTTCCGCGAGAGCAATCCGCGCTACTACCAGTTGATCGAGCGCTTCGGCCAGGCGACCGGCGTTCCGGCGGTGCTCAACACTTCCTTCAATCTCAAAGGCGAGCCCATCGTGAACACTCCCGCCAACGCCTACAGCACGTTCTCCAAGAGCGAGATGGACACGCTGGTGCTGGGCGATTTCGTGGTGGATAAACCCAAGGGCTAGTGTCGGAAGCACAGGGCTTCAGGCCAGCGTCAAGCCAGGGGCCATAGGTTCGAATCACTTACGAGATGGTGATGTTACGCCAGCTACGCGAAACGCCCAGTGCCGAGGGTTTCGCTTACGGCGTGATCTCCCAGACGACGCCGTACCCGGCTCCGCATCCTTGGGTGGTACCGTAAAGATGACCATCCGGCGCGACCGTCACGCCACCACCCGGATTGCAGCCATCGCTTCCACCTGCGAAGTCGTATAGCGTCGTCTGCACCCAAGAACCATTTTGGGGTACTAGCTTGAAGACGGACCCGAATCCGTACGCGCCGTCAGTTTCGGTGGTGCCATAAAGGTTGCCAGACGCGTCGATAGTCAGGCTGCTGAACGCGCCCAAACCATGGCCGCCCGAAGGTGAAAACCTTCCGATGATACTGGAGCTCCATTGCCCCCCCGAGGTGGCCAGCTGAAATATAGTACCGCCGTTGCCCGGGCCGCCTGACAATGTCGCCCCGTACACGTTTCCAACCTGATCGAGGATGACGCCAGCGTAAGGGGAGCTACCTTCGTTCGCTACGTCGTATTGCTTCGAGATCCCCCATCCCGATCCAGATGGCGACAGCTCGTATACCGTTCCATTGCCTTGTGCGCCGCCTCGGACGGTCGTGCCGTAGAGGTTTCCCTGAGAATCGAAGACCACACCGGATTGCGGCTCAAGTCCATCGCCCATCCCGTCGAAGCTGTGAAGAACGCTCTCTTGCCATCCTCCACTCGAGTGGGTCAGCTCGTAGACCACACCTGAGCCGAGATCGCCACCGCCGCCCGTCGTACCGTAGATGTTTCCAGAATGGTCGAATATCAGCTGCCCATAGGCTGGGTTTGCGCCATCCTGTCCTCCGGTGAAGTGGTAGAGCACCGTTTTTGTCCAAGGGCACAGAACCGACTGGCAGGCCCTAGACTGTGGCTGTAGCTGGTACACTGTCCCGCAACCCATTCCTGCTGGGCACCCCGGATTACCGCCGAGTGAAGTTGTTCCGTACAAAATGCCATTGGGGCCGATCACAACGCTCGCTCCGGGGTAGGCTCCATCGCTGCCACCCTGAAACGTGTAGAAGGGGGTGAGGATCCAGGCTGAGTTCCTCTGTACAAGTTTGAAGACAATGCCGGAGCCGGCAAGGCCGGGCTGTGCTCCGCCGTAAGAGGTGGTGCCGTATAAGTTCCCTGCTTGATCCATGACCATGGTCGAGTTGGGAGTGGAACCGTCCGCCGAGCCGCTGAAGCTGTGGATGACACGAAATGTTTGGGCAGCTGCCAACGCCACGGGTCCGAGCGCCCACGCTAGCGCAAGGCTCAAGACGACCATCCGGCACGCACTGCCCCTTACCAGCGGCACATCTAGCAACCTCATGGAATCCTCCTGTTCCAGACTAGCTAATTTCGAGGAGTTGTCAATAAATTACCGTCCCGCGGCTTAGGCGATGTTGCAATACGACGCCCAAATATCAGAAAGAAAGCTGTGCAGAATTTCATCGAGTGGCAGATTCTAACGGTTGGCGACACCGCCATCAACTCGTGCGTAGAGCCAATCTTACTGGTCTCAAGATACGCACTGTAAACTCGACGCTGACGGGATTGTTGGCGATAATAGCCCGTCTCACGAGCAATCCTCCACTAGAGAGGTCATCGACTTGGCGAAAGTTCGCCGCAGTCTCGTACTCCGCCTAGGATGGGACGGTTAGAGGCTGTGTCTAAACCCGCGGTCCGTTCTTTTATTCACCGGAAAAGAACGCTTCGAATTCTCCCACCACCAACTCCGGCACCTCATCGCCCTTCCCCTTGCGTGACAATCCGTGCGGCGCACCCACAACCGCGACCAGCTTTTTCCGCGCAGGAATCAACTTGATCGCGCTTTCCAATTCCTCGATCGAGCCGAAGGCGTCCTTGGTGCCGCTGATAAACAGAGTCGGCGTCCGCAGGTTGGGAAAGTGCGCCGTCCGCAATTGCGCCGGGCGTCCCGGAGGATGCAACGGATACGACAGCAGCAACAAACCTTCGACCAGCGACGGTTCTTCAGCAACCAGCATGCTCGCCTGGCGCCCTCCGTAAGAGCTGCCTCCCAGAAACGCGCGCCCCGCAAATTGTTTCTTCATCAACTCGACGGCGCGTTTGAGCCCAGCCTGGTCGGTCTTGGCATCCGACGGCGACGGTGCGCCATGCGGACGCCGTTGGCGATACGGCAAATCGCAACGCAGTACGGTCAGTCCCGAAGACGCAAACTTCTCCGCCAGCGTCACCAGCAGTGGAGCGCTGCAATTGCCTCCGGCTCCGTGGGTGAGCACCAGAAATCCCCCGCCGGACTGCTGCGCACGGTGCAGATACCCGCGCACCGGCGCCTCATCTGCAGTGACATCAACCAAGGATTCTGCTTCGCGGTTCATCATGAATCCAGTTTAGCGTTGAGGCAGATCACACGAACGACATATTCACTCGCTGCTCGTCTTGGCAGTCTCATCAGCAACCGCCTATACTCATTGCTTTCAGGAGGGCGATTGAGTTCCGCTGGTTTGAGCTCTGAGCAAGCGACACTGACCGGGAACATGCCCGGCCGTTCTCTTCTCGCAGACAAGTGGGCGTGGCTTCTCAGCATTCTTCTTCTTCTGGCAACGCTCGCGGTGTACCTTCCAGCGCACAATCATCCCTTTGCTACGCTCGACGACCATCTCTATGTCACGCAAAACCAGCATGTCCAAGCCGGACTAACACCAAACACGATTGTTTGGGCATTCACCCGACGCCATGCGTACAATTGGCATCCGCTCACCTGGCTCGTCCTAGCCTTGAGCTACCAGGTATTTGGCCTCAACCCTGCCCCGTACCACGATGTCAATCTTGCTCTCCATGCGATAAATGCCGTTCTCCTGTTCTGGGTCCTGAAGCAGGCCACGGGTTTCACCGGCCGCAGTTTCATGGTAGCGGCTCTGTTTGCCTTGCATCCGCTCAATGTGGAGCCAGTTGTATGGGTCGCTGAGATCAAGACCATGCTCAGCACGTTGTTCTTCCTGCTCGCGCTGGGAGCGTATCGCTGGTACGCGCTTCAGCCCCGTCCCTCGCGTTACCTGGTAGTGGCCGCGCTGTTTGCATTGGGCCTGATGGCCAAGCCTCAGGTCATCATGCTGCCTTTTTTGCTGCTGCTTTGGGACTATTGGCCGTTGGGCCGAATGTTTGATGCGGATGAACCATCGTCTTCGCGGCCGCTTTATCCCGCCAGGACCTTCAGCGCGCTGGTGTGGGAAAAGGTTCCCCTGTTGTTTCTCAGCCTCATGAGTGCAGCACTGACCATGTATGCGCAAGGAGTGGCGCGCCCCGAGAATTGGTCATTCACATTTTCCATGCGCCTGGGAAACGCCATCCTCTCCTATGCACGCTATGTCGGGAAGGCCTTCTGGCCGTCGGCTCTCGCGCCCGAGTATCCTCACCCCGAAGGCTTCATCTGGGGTTGGCCGACGCTCGCGTCGCTGGCTTTCCTGGTGGTGGTAAGCGGGCTGGTCTTTGCAGCGAGACGCTACCGCTATCTGGTGGTGGGTTGGCTATGGTTTCTGATCAGTCTCGTTCCCATGATCGGTCTCATCCAGGTGGGCCGGCAGTCCATGGCCGACCGTTATGCCTACGACTCATTTCTGGGATTGTTCATCATGGTCTGCTGGGGCGTTTCCGACTGGGCCGCGCTGCGTCACATCCCCACGCCTGCGCTGGCCGGACTTGGTTTGGCCGCGCTGCTCGCGCTGACCGTCGTCACCTACCGGCAGATCGGTTACTGGCAGGACAATCTCTTGCTATGGTCCCACGCCGACCAGGTCGTGGAGGGCCATTGGCTGGCGCGGGAGAACATTGGTGAACTTCTGTGGTTGCGGGGCCAGGAACAAGAAGCGCTTACGCAATTTGCCCGGGCGATCGCCATTTACCCGCACGCTCCGATTAGCAATCTCCGCCTCGCGCTCTACAACCAACGGCAGGGGAAACTGCAAGAGGCAATTGCGTACTATCAGACCGCGCTGATTCAAACCTATGACGACGAAAACAGGAAGAAGATCATGATCAACATTGGCGTGGCCTACCGCGACCTGGGCAACATGCCCAAAGCCATGGAGTGGTTCGACAAAGCGAAGCGACTGGAAGGGTAGTGATGTCCCGGGCAGAGATGAAACAAAAGGCCAATCTCTCGGAGGAGGCCACAGAATTCTTTGCGGATGCGCCGCGCGATCGTCGAGAGCGCCGCGCCTTCCAGAAAGCCAGCCTCGCTTCCTTAACCGCGGATTCGCGGCAACGAACACATATCCTTGAGAGAGAAAAATCCAAAGTCAAACTCCGATCCGTGTTAATCCGCGGTTAATTCAGTTGGTTCTAATGAAAACTGCGGATCAGGATGGCGTCGGTATGATGATGACCGCGCGCCATCACCAGCGTACCGTCGGGCGTAATCACCGAGTTGAAGATTTCGTCCGAAGTAAAACTCGTCAAGGGCGTTCGCGCACCCGTATCGAGGGCCAGCTTCCAGAGGTTGGTAACTGAGTTGTGCGTTTCACCGTACACCAGACCCTTGTCATCCGGCGTAAACATCGGGAAGCCCTGGCTCGTGAGGCTAATATCCACCGGGCCTAGAAACTTTCCATCAGCCGCGGAGAGAAGGCCGACCTTCCACTGTGTCGCCTTGTCATCGAAGTACTTCACGATAATGCGATCGCCATGGTGGGAAAGGGAATGGCTTTGGATCTGTAAGTCGGAGACCGGCACAGGCTGCCCTCCGGCCAACGGCACCTTAAGCAATTGCACCTTCCCCGCGGCCCAGTGCTCAAAGTAGACCCACGCTCCATCCGGAGAGAACGAGGGATCGATGTCAGTATTACTGGAGGTCAACTGCCGCAGGTCGCTGCCATCCACATTCGCGATCCAGATATTCGGCTTCCCTTCCTTGAAGCAGGTAAAGCCCACATGCTTTGCATCGTGCGATATAGACGGCGTCCCACAGAACTCATCTGCCGGACTCACCTGCGAGGCGCCCGAGCCGTCCAGGTTGGCGGTGAAGACGGAAGCCACACCGGTGGCAATCGACGTATAGGCGACCTTGCCGGCGGCGGCATCAACTCCGTCCGTGCCGTCTCCCTCGGCTTGCGTAATCTGCTTTGCGTCTTTGTAATTGCCCGTCGCCACCCACAGATTAGCGTGCGGTACCACTTGCACGGTAACTAGCGCGGAGCCATCAGCGGTCACGCCCAGGCTGACTCGGCCATAGCTGTTCAAGTCGTTGGTGATGCGGGAAACTTCACCGCCGGGATAGCTGACAAACCATAGCTGGCTGGCCGTGGCGCCAATTCTCGGCGTCCCTGCAAACACCAGTCCATCGCCGTTCTTAAGCCACATCAGCCGTGCTACTTCGCCTTGGAACTTCTCCACCAGTACAGTTTCTTTGCCGGAAAGATCGACCAGCGAAATTCCATGGCTGTAGCCCGACGCGTTGAGCCGCTGCTTGCCCACGGCAATGGACTTGCCATCAGGCGACCAGGAAGGTCCGTGGCTATCGAACCAGTCCACCCCGATCTTGCCGGTGGCGATCGGCCGCGGGTCGCTGCCGTCCGCGTTGGCAATCGTGAGTTGCGAAGTGAGGCCCTGCGACGAGTTCTCGCGGACGTAGGCAAACTGCTTGCCGTCGGGAGAAAACGTGACCGGGCTGTCAATCGTGGACAGTATCTTCTGCGGCGAGCCTCCCAGCGTGGGCACTTTGTAGAGCGCGCCGTTCGGTTCGTCCTTGCTGGTCTGCTGGTAGTACACGAAGTTGCCGTCAGGCGAGAAGGTGGTTCCGCCAAAACCGTCGTCGGTGTCGGGAACCAGCTTTACTGCGCTGGAAGTGGCGATCTGCCGCAGCCACAGGCTCAGTTTGCCCTCTCTGGCAACTTCGTAAACCACATACTTGCCGTCGGGCGAGATGGCCGTCGAGCCATTTGTCTGTCCGTCATGGGTGAGGCGCTCGACCGACATCTGTTGCACCAGCGTCCGCGCCGAACGCGGCTGCGACCGTGAATACAGCAGCCAGCCAACCGCCGCAACTACAATGACCGCAACGATCGCTAAAAGGATTGCGCCCGTCTTGTGGCGTTTGGCTTCACCCAGCAGCACCGACGCGCTCGAAGGCATCTGCGGCTGGGCCGCCGGAACCCGAGCCGAGGAAGGCGCCGCCGCGTATTGCCCCGACGACGTTGTCGCCCCGCCCTTGCCTGAGCTGTAATCGCGGCGCAGCCGCTTGAGATCGGCTTTCAACTCGGCCGCCGTCTGGCAGCGCAGATCCCGGTCCTTCTCCAGCGCCTTCTCGATGGTCTGGACGAGCTTGGGCGGTAGTGAAGGGTTGGCCTCCAGCAGCGGCGGCGGCTCGTGCTCCAGAATGTTGGCGAAAATCACCGCCGACGTGCCTCCCTGGAAGGGCAGTCGGCCGGTCGCCATCTGATACATGACGGAGCCAAAGGAAAACAGGTCGCTGCGCGCATCAATTTCCTCGCCGCGCGCCTGCTCCGGCGACATGTAGGCAACCGTTCCCACGGCCGCGCCCGGGCTGGTCAGGTAGTTGGGCAAGGTCGCATCCGTTCCGGCGCCCACGGTCTCGGCTACGGCCTTCTTGCGCGGTGTCAGCTTGGCCAGTCCAAAATCGAGCACCTTGGCCACTCCGCGACTGTTGACGAAGATGTTGGACGGCTTGATGTCGCGATGGATAATGCCGTGCTGGTGCGCCACATCGAGCGCTTCCGCAATCTGGATGGAAATATCGAGCAGCTCGCCGGTCTTCATGGGCCGGCCGTCGATCATGTGGTCGAGCGGCTGCCCCTGCAGCAACTCCATCACGATCATCCACTCGCCGTCATGCTGCTCGACGTTGTAGATGGTGCAGATGTTGGGATGGTTCAGCGCCGACGCCGAGCGCGCCTCCTGCAGAAAGCGCTCCAACGCGCCTGAGGCCTGGCTGACGTTCCGGAGGAAGAAACTTGACGGCGACGTGGCGCCCCAGCAGCTTATCCTCCGCCTCGTACACTACGCCCATGCCACCGCTGCCCAGCTTGGACAGGATCGTGTATTGTCCAATGGTCCGACCGATCACAGAAAGCTCTCCTCACCCCGCGAGGCGGCACACCTCGCAATCGCCCCTAACCTCTGTGGGTCATAGCCTTTTGGACGGCTTGATGACCCCGAAGTCAACTGCTGCTGTAATTCTAATTGGATAGTTTATCCTGCCGCCAGAAGCAAGCCAGTTGTAAATAAACATACACAGTCAGATGTAATTCACTGCTCTGCGGTGGCCGCCGAATCCACGCCAGGAACGAACGGCGTCATCTTGCTGGGATCGTGATACCGCGGCCGCTCGGCTTTCTTCACTGCGCCACGCCGCTCGATCTGCCGTTCGGCTTCGATCACGATGTCGCCGGTCTGGAATTTCACCGTCGCCCGGTAGACGACTTCCCCATTTCAGTTGGTCGGGCGAGGCACTCATCACTTCAGCGAGCCGGTCAAAGCCCCCAGCGCCGCCGACAGGAAAATCAATCCCACCAGCGACAGGAGCTTGGCGTAGAACACAAGAAATCCCCGGTCAGGCTTGGGATGCCAGCGGCTGGCCACACCAAGGCTCAAAACCGGCACAAACAGATCAATGCTGTACCACAAGGGAGAGAACGGCCAAGCGGGCTCCGCATCATGTTTCTCCATCAGGGCAACATCGCGGAACACGAAAGCGCCCGCGGCAATAAAGGCCAGGCACCACATAATCGGATACACCCACGCGCGCCCATAGCCGAAGAGCCACTTGTGTCCGAAGCCGACCACGTAGTTCAGTCCGGCAACGGCCCGCCCGCTGAAGGTCGCGGAGTCGATCCACTCCGTATAACGCCGCCGGTCGCGCATGGCAAAGTACACAGCGTCGGCGGAATCGCCACGTCCCTGGCTCCTCAGCAGAGACTCGTAGGTAGTATAGGCAGGCTCGTAATAAGTTGCCTTCTCCAGAAGAGCCAATCCATAGTCGGTGCGCCTTTCTTTCCAGCGGCTCTCACGCACGTCTTCTGATTGCGCCTTGCCGGAAAAGACCGGCGCCAAATGCAGGTTGCTAAATGTCGCGCCCTCGAGGTTCACCTTCGCCGGAAGCTGGAAGACCGCGTCACCGGGAAACTCCCAGTCGAAATTTCCGAGACTGGAGAACGACAGATCGAGCGACTTATCGATTACCGTCGTCGGCAGGAACTGAGTCCGCTTCGCGACCGTCAAGTTAGGCGCAATGACATTTTGAAACACCACATTTTGCAGCGCCAGGGTTTCGTGGATGCTGCTGCCGCCGAGTTGAAGCTGATTCACACGCGGGCCGGCGTTGGCCGCGACGCTTAGCCTTCCGGTTTCGAGCTTCATCAGATCGAGATCGGGCATGCCGTTCTTCGGCAGCCAGATGATAACGTTTCCCGCGGTCAGGCTTTCCGCCTCCAGCTTGTCGGCTTCCGGATTCTTGATGCGCACGTCTCCGTCAACCTGCGACTGGTTCAGTTGGATCATTGTCGGCTTCGGCTTGCCGGTCTTGGATGGCTCTTCTGACGGCGCCATGCGGACGTTGGTCAGCAGCAGGTCTCCCTTGATATGAGTGTCGTTGACGATCTGGAAAGCCTTGTCGAAGGTAACGTTGTTGAAGACCAAGCCTTGATCGAAAACAACGCTCGATATCACCACGTTGTCCGTGAACTCGCAGTTGTGAAACTCCACCCGGAACGGAATCGGCAGTTGCTCCAACCCGAGTTTGACCTCCCCACTGATGCTCTTACGCGCGATCACCAGGATGTGGCTCTTGACATTTGCCTCCGGCTGATTGAGCTGATTAATCAGGTCGTCGGACGTCATCGCCACCTTGCCCGACGCGGCGGTTTCCTCCGGCGCTGCTTGTGCCGGGGCGCTTTCCGCAGGACTGCTAGTGGGCTGGCCTGACTGTTGCTCCGCCCGTGCCGGCCGTTCCGGCACGGCAGCAGCATTGCGTGGCCGCTGCCGCACCTGTGCTGGCAGGGCAGACGGATTGAAACTCGTGAGGATTACCAGCAGACAAACGTAGAGACGGAAAGACCCAGGGCCCATTTTCTTATTGCGCTCCATTGGCTCGCTATCATCAACCTTCTCCGCCATCTTGAGCAAGCAAAAATGCTCGACTGTCCCGTCTATCGCCGCCATTGATCGAAATAGGCAAGGCCGTCCGTGGCGCCGACGGCGGAGTCCCGCTTGCGGGACGGAAAATCTTAGCCCAGCACCTCGGTGCTGGGTAGGAGTTTTTAGAAGCCGGAGTCCCCTGGGGACGGCACAGCCTTTTGCTTGACCTGAATCCGTCCCCTCCGCACTTCACCGATGCGAGTCTGGTAGCCCGAGTTGCGACGGAACCAGTCGAGAAGGTCCGCGTCCAGCCGCATCGTTACGGTCTTCTTCGAGTTTTTTCCAGTGGTAGCGACGCTCATGGTTCCGATCTCTACGCGGCTATCAAAGTAATGTCAATTGCTGGGTGCCCCACCCTTCTCGCCTGCCTTTGGCGAGAGGGTGGGAGCGAACCCTAGTCCCTACCGCCCCAGCTTCCGCGCCTCGCACGCCTGCACCACCTTGGACGGATCAATGGCCTCCGAGTCCAGCTGCATCTCGATGACCTTGCCATTTTTGTCGATGAGGTAGTTCACGCGGCGCGCCGCTTTGTACTTGGGATTGTAGAGGCCGTACTCCTTGGTCACGTCGCCGCCCCAATCGCTGAGCAAGGGGAAGGTGACGCCGATCTTTTCCGCCCACGCCTGATTCGAGAACCGGGAATCCATACTCACACCCAGCACCTGGGTATCGGCAGCTTCCAGCTTGGCGAGGTTTTGCTGGAAAGCCTGCATCTGCTTGGTTCAACCACCGGTGAAAGCGAAGATGTAGAACGCCAGGGCAACGTTCTTCTTGCCCTTGAAGTCGTGCAGCGAAACTTTGTTGCCGTTCTGGTCGGTCAAGGTGAAGTCGGGCGCCATATCGCCCACTTTGACTTTGGGCGCGGGCGTTTCGTCGGGTTTGTTGTCGGCGGCAAAGCTCGCGGGCAGCAACGATGCGGCGAGCAGCGCCGCGAGCAAAAGTCGTTTCATGAATTCTCTCCTCGGAACCACGCGAGGGGCGTGGCGTGTGTGTCATTGTCCCATTAGAAGGATGTCTCGCGCCAGCGGAGAGCAATGCAACCGCGGATTCACGCTGGTGAAACGCGGATTCGTTGAAGTCAAAACCACAAAACTATCCGCGCATTCCGCGCAATCCGCGGTTGATTTCTTTGTCCTCTTACCTCTGTGGTTCAGAGGATTTCACTCCATCCGCAGCGCCTTCATCGGCTCGATGGACGCCGCTCTCCGCGCTGGCAGGTAAGTTGCCAGCAGCACGGTTGCCACCACAATCAACGTCGCCACGATCCACGGCATCGCGTTCAGAACCCCGACCTTGAACAGCAGGCTGGAGAACACGCGGCCCAGCAGCGCCGCGAACAACGCGCCCAGGATTACGCCAATCGCCGCCAGCCGCGCGCCCTGCAGCAGCACAAGCTGCATCACTTCGCCGCGTTGCGCGCCCAGCGCCATGCGCACGCCCAGCTCGCGAGTCCGCATCCGCACCGAGTAGCTGATCACGCCATACAGTCCCAACGCCGCCAGCAGCAGCGCCAGCCCGGCGAATGCCGTGAGCAACAGCACCACAAAGCGCCGCCCGATGAGCGATTCGTCCACGCGCTCCTCCATGGTCTTTACGTCGTAGATGGGAATGCTGGAATCCACCGCGCGCACCGCCGCGCCCAGCTCGCCTGTCAAGTTATCCGCCGAGCGCGAGCTGCGCACCACGATGGCGGTTGACAACTGCGGTCCCTGCGCTGCCGCCACGTAGAAGAAACCTTCGTTGGTGTCCGACTCCAGCGACGACGCGCGCGCATGCGCCACCAGTCCGACGATCGTGTACCACGGTCCTTTCACGCGGTCGTTGAACCCGATGTGCTCGCCAATCGGATTTTTGCCCGGCCAATACTGATGAGCGAGAGTGGTGTCAACGATGGCCACCAATTCAGTTCCCTGCCGGTCCTGCGGCGCAAAAGGGCGGCCCATTACCAGCGGCACATGCAACGTGGAGAAATACTCCGGCGAGGCCATGCGGTAGTTTCCGTGCGGCCCCGGATCGTTGGGCGCGGTGGGGCGACCCTGGATGAAGAAGCTTGACGAGCCACCATTGTTGGCGTCAAAGGGCACTGCGTCGGCAAGCGCCGCGGTAGTCACGCCTGGGATGGCGTGCAAGCGGTCCAGCAGCGCCGCATAGAAAGCTGCGACCTTCGCATCGCTGGCATCCTGCGCATCCTTCACCTGTTTTGCGGCGGTGTCTTTGTCGGGCGAAGGACTCGCCATCTTTACCGGGCCGTACACCGCTTGAGGTAGCGTGAAGCGCGCCGACAGCAGACCACTGGGCTGGAAGCCAGTCTCGACCTGCTCCAGCGCCTTCAGGCTGCTGAGCAGCAAACCCGCACCCGCCAGCAACAGCAGCGACAGCGCGATCTGCGCCACCACCAGCGACGAGCGCGCCCGCTGATGCACCAGCCCGCCCGTGCCCGAGCGCCCGCTCTCCTGCAACGCGTTGAACCATCCCGATTGCGTACGCTGCCACGCCGGGACCATTCCGCACAAGAGCGAGCAAAGCACCGCAATGCCAGCCACAAACAGCAGCACTGGCCCACGGAATGAAGGCTGGATATGCGTGCCCAGCATGTCAGGCAGGTAGTGCACGAGCAGCGGCACAGCCGCCCACGCCACCACGAACCCAAGCGCCGCTCCGGTCACGGTCAGCACGATGCTCTCGACCAGCGCCTGGCGCAGCAGGCGCACGCGCTGAGCACCCAAAGCAACGCGTATCGCCAAATCGCGCTCCCTCGCCGAGGCGCGAGCCATCTGCAATCCGGCGATGTTGGCGCACGCGATCAGCAGCACCATACCCACTGCGATGAGCAGCATGGTCAGAGGCTTCCGCAAACTGCCGCCGATAAATTCTGTGAGCGGCATGGCAAACATGCCCCACCCGCTGGCCCGGCCAAAGCTCTGCGGGATAGGACCGTTACCCTTGCTGCTGCTCTCCGCAACCAGGTGCTGCTCGGCTTTCATGTTGAGATAGGCGTTTGCCTGCTGCAGCGTGACCCCCGGCCGCAGCCGCCCGATGGCAACCAGGTATTCGTTGTAGCGATTGTTTTCGTCGTGGTAAGTGGCTGGAGGCAACGCGATCGGCACCCAGAGCTCCACCTGGTTCGGCCAGTTAAACGAGCGGTCCATCACACCGATCACGCGATACGGCTGATTGTTGAGCATCAGCGTCTGGCCCACGATATTGGGGTCCGCACCGAAGTGCTTCTGCCACGTGCGATATGACAGCACCGCTTCGTTACCGGCGCCGGGCTGGTCTTCTTCCGGCGTAAACACGCGCCCCAGGTAGGGTCGCGCCTCGAACGTCTCGAAGTAACCGGAGGAGACTTTCGCGCCGTTCAGCAATTCTGGATTCGCGTTGTCGCGGCTGTAGTTGAAGCTCTGGCCCTGCAGGATCGCCGCGGATGAAAAGATGTCCTTGCCATCGCGCGCATCGCCAAAATCCGGTGCCGACATATTGATGTTGTTGAGGTCGGGCAGGGCGTTGTAGCGGGCGCGCAATGCCACCAGTCCGTCGGCGTGCGGGATGCCGCTGGGATTCAGCAGCACCGCGTTGGTCACCGAGAAGACCGCGATGTTGGCGCCGATGCCCAGCGCCAGCGTCAGCACCGAAACCAGCGCGAACCCCGGCGACTTGCGCAGTTGCCTCAAGGCGTAACGAAATTCATGAAGGATGGTGTGCATCGTTTACGACCTCAATGGGAGCTTCGCGCAGTCCGCGCGCTTCTCGATCGTTATTTCTAAACCACGGATTCGCACAGATGAACACGGATCTTTGAGAGAAAAAGAATTCAAGTTCCGATCCGTGTTCATCCGCGTTAATCCGTGGCTGATTTCGTTTTCTCTGAGCTCTTCGCTTCAAGCTCCTCATTCCGTCCGCAGCGCCTGCATCGGTTCTACCGACGCCGCCCTGCGCGCCGGCAGCAGCGCCGCCACAAACGCCACCAGCGCGATAGCCAATGTTCCGGCGGCAAGCACCAACGGGTCCGCCGGACTCACGCCGTACAACTGGCTGCGCAGCGTGCGCGAGAGCAGAATCGCCACCGGCAGCGTCACCGCAATGCTGATGCCCGCCAGCCACACCACATCGTGCAGTATCATCCGCACCACTTCGCCGCGTTGAGCGCCCAGCGCCATGCGGATGCCGATCTCGCGCGTGCGCTGCGCCGTCGCGTAGGCCAGCACTCCGTACAGGCCGATGGCCGCCAGCAGCGTGGCCAGCACGCCAAAGCTCACCGCCAGCATCGCCACCAGCCGGTCGGTTGAGATGTTGTCGGCAATCTGCGCGTCCATGGTGCGCATCGTGTCCAGCACGAGCTTGGAATCCACCTGTTGCACCCCGCGCCGCATCGTCAACTCGGCGGTTTCCGGCGCCTGCCAGGTGCGCACGTAAAACTGCATGTAGCCAAAGGGATTGTTCCAGAAGTACGGTTGATAGACCGCCGGCCCAACGTCGGCGCGCATATCGCGATGTTTTGTGTCGCCCACAACGCCGATAATCTCGCTATCAAACTTCGCATCCGAGCCGCTGCCTCGCGCCATCAACTGCCCTATCGCGTTCTTCGGATCACCGAAAATTTTGCGCGCGATGTAGACATTCACGATCACCACTCTGGTTTTGCTGTCCATGTCCTGCTCCGTGAAGCTGCGCCCCGCGAGTAGTGGGATGTTCATGGTGGTGAAATAGCCCGCGGTGACTGCTGACCATTCGGAGTGCATATCCTCATCAGGTTTGTTGGGATGGCCGGCGAAGGAAATGTTGCTCATCTCGCTGTTGCCTGCCAGCTCCGGATCGTCGGTACCGGCGACCGAGCGCACTCCCGGTTGCGCTGCCAGAACCTCCAGCAGATGTTTCTGCAACGGCACGGCTTGCTTCGGGTCGTAACCCGCCATGGTGGGATCGATGCCGAAGGTCAGCAGATGATCGGTGGCAAAACCGACGTTCAGCGATCGCAGGTTGTGCAGCGTCTGCACAAATAATCCCGCGCCGATCAGCAGCAACAGGCTCAGCCCGATCTGTACTCCAACCGAGGCGCGGCGGAAACGCAGGTGCCCGCCCGATCCGGTCGTGGTCTGCTGCTTCAACGAGTTCACCAGGTCGGGATGCAGGAAGCGCAGCGCCGGAGCGAGACTGAACAGGACGCTCACCAGAAACGCCAGCCCGAAGTTGAACAGGAGAATGCGGAGATCAGGATGCGAAGAGAAAGGCATTTCTGTCGCTGCGTCACCAGAAATTCGCCTAACCAGAAAGGACGATACCAGAGGCGCAAACAACAGGCCGGTTATGCCGCCGAGTAGTCCCAGCAGCAAGCCTTCCACCAGCAACTGGCGAATGATTTGCCCCCGTCCCGCGCCCATGGCATAGCGAATCGACATCTCCTTGACCCGCGCCGCAGCCCGTACCAGCAGCAGGCTCGACACGTTCACGCAGGCCATCAACACCACCAGGCCGACCATCGCCATCACAATCAGCAGCGGGGTCTGGATCTGTTCGCGCAGAGGCGAGAAGCCGCGGCTTTCGTCAAGCAGTTCAAGCTTCGATTCCTCCACGAAATGTTTGGCGAAAAGCGCGGTCTTGTTCTTGACTTCAGGCAGCTCGCTGGCGCGAATGGAGCGCCATAGCGGTGTCATCGCGGCCTCGGCCTGCTCGCGGCTAATGCCCGGCTTCAGCCGCGCCACGACGTTCGCCCACGACGAACGCCGGTCCTCCAGATCATTAAAGCCGGGCATGACGATGGCCTTGGTCGCAATAGGGACGAACACCTTTGGCGTATAACCGCCGATGACGCTGTGAAAATTGGGCTCGGCTACCCCCACGATCGTGAAAGGATGACCGTTAATGTAAAGCGCCTGGTTGATGACCCGCGGGTCGGAACCAAAATGCGACTTCCAGTAATTAAAACTGAGTACCACGACGGGATTACTGTTTTGCGCCGCGTCGTCTGAGGGCAACAGCAGCCGCCCCATCGCAGGACGTACGCCCAGCACGTCGAAGTAGTTGCCGCTGACCATTTCGCCGGAAACCAAGTCGGATTGATTGTTCCATTGCGTGCCGACCTGCACCTCGTCGTCGGCCAGCATGCCGGAGAAGACCTGGTTCTTGTCGCGCAAGTCGCGGTACATAGGGTAGGAGAAGTAATCGTGCCCGTCGCCACCGAACGCGCTGATGCGTCCGGTATTGGAGCCGACGTAGCGCAGGCGCACCAGTTGCTCGGGATGGTTGACTGGAAGCCGGCGCAGCAGCGCCTGATCGAGCAGGCTGAAGATGGCGGTGTTGGCGCCGATACCGAGAGCTAGTGTCAAGATCGCCACGATGGCGAAGCCTGGCGCCTTACCCAGTTGGCGGAAGGCATAGCGAAGGTCGTGCAAGAGTGTGTACATAAACGTTCGTTCCGATTTCGAGTTTCAATTTTCCAGTGTCAAGTTTCGAGCATCCGGACCGCGTTCTCCGTGGAAGTTCTTAGCCGCGGATTTTCACCGATGAACACGGATTCCTGCGAGAAAGGAATTCAAATTCCGATCCGTGTTCATCCGCGTGAATCCGTGGCTAATCTCTTTCTTGCTCTCCGCGTGTCTGTCGTTCGAAGACTTCACGCCGCTGTCTTTGCGCAGGTGTTTCTGAGCATAAGCAGTGCACGGTGGCGTCCACGGGAGAGCCTTATTTTTCAATCGATTACAGTGTTTGGATGGCAGCGTTTGTCCGCCTGCGCAAGGGGATGTCCGCTATCGGACAAGGAAATTACCGGTCGGCGTGGCGGTCGGCGAACGCCGGGACCGAAAACAAGAAAGCCCAGCCATTGGTCTGGGCTTCCTCAACTCTCAATTATTAAGTTCATTATAGCACATTTTACGGGCTATTGGACACCGCTCGAATGCACCGGCATCCCCAATGTAATCAGATGTTTATGACGAGGCAGCGGGGCCTGCGCTATTGACATGTAAAAAATACGCGAAAATACTTGACAGTAGTGAAGCTATCTCTCGATTTCGTTCCAAAACGGAACCCATATGTGCAGTTTTGTTGCCTTTTACAACAGTAGTGTGCGCCACCCTTGACCGCAGACCCGCGGCTGTTGAAAATCGCATCGATCGTCTGTAGCAAAATTAAACGCCTTCGTGCAACAGCAGTTCCAATCCCGCTCTCGCTTCGCCGCGCGTTGCGATGCACTGGCTTACAATGGACGAACGGCGCGTTTACGCCGCGTATGACGGAGGAAATAGATGGCGCAAGTAAAGATAACGTGCCGCCCCAACGGGCCCTACCGCATAGAAGCGCCGGAAGGTACGATCGAGTTGGTGGATGCAAACGGCAATCCCTACGACCTCACCGGCAAGACGGCGTTTTCCCTGTGTCGCTGCGGAGGGTCGGTGAACAAGCCCTTCTGTGACGGCACCCATTCCAAAATGGGGTTCCAGGCCGCCGAAGCCGCGGTGAAAAAAGCCGACGAGACCGCGCCGCCCAATCCGAGCGGCTAACAAAAGTAACCCACCCAACCAAAAGAAGGTTGGATGGGGCAGCCAGCGTGACCTCCAGCCACGAGCCTGTGGTCTTCCAGGAGATGAAAATGAGGCGATTCCCTTTCCTCGTGCTATTGCTGTCGATGTGTGCTGTCGCTGTCACCGTGGTTCCAGCCATAAACGCGCAAAGCATTGGGGCGGCGAACTGCGCGAGCTTGAAGGACGCTGAGAAGAATCCCTCGCAGCAGGTTCTCTCCCGGGCGTATCTGCAGGGATATGCCAACGCCAGCAGTTCCGACCCTCGTTACACCAAGGGCGATGCGGCCCTCGCCGACGACGCGCGAATCCGGGCACTTAGCTACGTTAATCGGTAGAAGCGATATCGCAAATCTCTGGAAACCAGTATCTTTGGCTTCTCGTTTCTTCGACGCAAATGCTGCATCTGGTTGCTGCGAAATAGCTTTTCCGTTCGCCAAGCTCCACGGAGTTCATGGCAATCGCATTGCCTGAACATTGCCAAGAAGCCGCCTCCCTGCGGTGGGAAATTGTCCAGGATCCGTAGCTAAAAACTGCTGCCCGGCTTTAGGTGACAGGTCTACAGCGAGGCGAACGAGTCCTCCTACCGGCTGAATTGTGAAAAGGAGGTAGCCGCGTCGCCGCCAGGCGAGGCGGGTGTAGAATGCTTCCAATCTTCTTAGTCAAGAACCACACTCCAACCTAACCAGACATTGAACGCAATCTCTCACGGCATATAGGAGCCGTGGGGCCGGCATTAACCCAGCATCTTCGATCCGCCACTTCGAACCAAAAACCTAAGGAGAATAATCCTATGATCACGGTATTTCGGTTCGTGAAAATGTGCACGATCCTTGTTGCATTTGCAACTTTGTCAATGGTCTGGGCACAGACCTACACGACGATCGACTATCCTGGCGCGACTGCCACCACTCTAAACGGAGGGCCTAATCCGCAGGGCACAGCCGTCGGCAGTTGGACAGACACAAGCGGTGTGACTCATGGTTTTACGCTAAGCAAGAAAGGCGTATTCACATCGTTCGACCCTCCGGGTTCGACACTGACGACTCCCAACTTCATCAGTCCGCAGGGAACCATCGTGGGCGGCTATAACGACGCGGGTAACGTCGCTCACGGTTTCATTCTGGATGGGGGGAAATACACAACCCTGGACTACCCAGGCGCACCAGGAACCAATCTCACGGGTCTCAACCCCTCGGGTGAAATGTCCGGATTTTACTGTTCCGACCCTGCTTGCGGCACGACGGGCAACGCCACCACGAACCACAGTTTTACTGTGTCCAAGAAAGGCGCCTTCACCAGCTTCGATCCTCCCGGAGCAGTCAGCAGCACTGCCAGCACGGTCAACCCCTCCGGTGCGATTGTCGGCGCTTACACCGACAGTGGCGGAGTGACTCGCGGATACCTGCTCTACCACGGGACGTACGCCACGATTGACTTTCCAGGCTCGACGTTGACGTTCGCTGGAGGGAATAACCCCGAGGGCGACATCATCGGGGAATACATCGACGCTGCGAAGGTCGCTCACTCATTTCTACTGAGCAACGGCGTCTTCACGTCGTTTGACCCACCCGGAGCCACCCTCTCTGATGCATCCGGGATTAATCCGGGCGGCACCATCGTTGGACTCTATGTGGATTCCGCGAACGCTGTCCACGGATATATCCGGACGCCGTAAAACCTAGGCTCCCACTCATTCGCGCGATTGAGTGAGTGGGAGCAATCGCAACCATTGAGGATCTCTGGATAATCAAGGTGGAGGGTTGCGTCCAACCGGACGTCACGGTGTCGAACCGGTGTTTCGCCTCGTGGCACAGTACAAGCAGCCAAATGCGCCCAATCCCAACGACGGGATGACCGGGCAGCTTGTAAAGACGGGGCTGTACGTGTTTTCCGGTGGAGGCAGCAATTCTGTGCTGCGACTCAGCGGCGGCGGGTTGATCCTGGTGGATGGCAAGCTTCCCGGCAACTACGACGCTCTCATAGCGCGGGTAAACAAAATTGTGAAGCAGCCGGTACGGGCTCTTATCCTTACGGATTGTAATGAGTCTCGCACCGGAACTAACGCGCAATTTCTGGAGGCTGGCACCCGGATCATCGCGCAGGAAGATGCGAAACAAAATCCAACTGGCTGCGGTCCTTCCGCAGGGAACATCGCGGCGCCGACCATCACTTACGCGAACGATTATGCGTTGCGGATGGGCGGAGTCGAGGTCCAGTTGATCCACTTCGGTAATGCCCGCACCAGCGCTGACACAATCGTGTACTTCCCGAACTTGAAGGTGGTGGCGGTGGGAGACCTATTCGCCGCTACGCCCAATCCTGACTTCGCGGCTGGCGGAAGCCTGGTTGGGTGGGGAGCGGCGCTGGCCCAGGTCCTGAGGCTGGACTTCGACGTTGTGGTACCCGGCACGGGACCGGTGGTCACCAGGGCCGATCTGGAAGCGTTCAAAGCCAAAATCGATACCCTGGTTTCACGCGCGAGCAGCCTGGTGAAGAAGGGCGTCCCAAAGGATCAGTTGATGGCCCAGCTCAAGACCGACGATCTCGGCTGGCATTTTAGCTTCTCCGGGGAACAGCTGAACGATTTCTACAGCGAATTATCTCGAAGCAAATAGTTGGCAGGGATGACCATAAGCATCAGGGCGGCATCAAAGTAGCGTACGAGTTCGGCAATTTGTCCGGTTTTAGGCTACCGCGCCGACGTAAGGCGGGGTATAATTCACGGCAATCGGCTCCAGTACCCTGGATCCGGCACCCTCAATCGAAGTTCATCGAGGAACCACAAGGAGAGCACCATGGAATGGACGAGCCCGAAGTTCGAAGAAGTCTGTCTGAACTGCGAAATCAACTCCTACGCTAACGCGGAACTGTAAACTGAGGGATGCGCATTGAGATCCTGGGCTCCGCCGCAGGCGGCGGATTTCCGCAGTGGAATTGCAACTGCCGGAATTGTCAAGTCCCTGCGGGCGGGAACTCTTCCCGCCAAGAGCCGCACGCAAACCCAAGTGGCCGTCAGCAATGACGGCCACTCATGGTTCCTGCTGAACGCTTCGCCCGACTTGCGAATGCAAATTGAGCGGACGCCGGTTCTCCAGCCCCGCAGCAGCGGCCGCGATTCCCCAATCGCGGGAGTGCTGCTCACCAGCGCTGATATCGATCAAATTGCAGGGTCTGTTGTCCCTCCGGGAGTTGCAGCCCTTTCGCATTTACTGCACGCCTTCGCTCCGGCGCATCCTGCGCGAGGACAACAGCGTCTTTGGCATGTTGAATCGAGTTCCGCAGCAAGCTTGCTGGATGGACATCAGGCTTGGTGAGAGCTTTCCGCTCCTCGCGACAGTCGGGCGATAAGTCGGGAATCTGCTGCGAGGTGTTTTCGCTGGGGAACAAGTATCCTGTTTATGTTTCGCCGGAACGTGCTGCCCCGCTTAAGCCCGAAGAAGCCTTGCTGGGTGTGATGTTGACGGCGTCTTCCGGCGGACGGCTCGCCTATATGCCGGCAGTTCCTGCCATCGATGAACGGTTGTTGCAACTTCTGGAAACTGCCGACCTGGTTTTGTTCGACGGCACGTTTTGGAGTGACGACGAACTGATTCAGGTCCAGGGCAGCGGAGCCACCGCGCGCGAAATGGGGCATGTTCCCATATCCGGGGCAGATGGAAGCCTGCACGCGCTGGCGGGGCTGCGGCGCCCACGGAAAGTTTTTGTGCACGTGAACAATACCAATCCCATGCTGGATGAATCCAGCGCCGAATACCGCGAGTTACGGGCGGCAGGCTGGGAAGTGGCGGAGGACGGATGGCAGCTTCAATCTGTAGAAGCTGTTTCAGATCGCCGGCTGCTTTCGGCAGAGGAGCTGAAAGCTCGGCTGCGGCGGGTCGGCGAAGAACGGTATCACCATCAGCATCCGTTTCACCTCATGATGCACGAGGGCAAATTGAGCCGCGGGCAAATGCAGGCCTGGGCCTTGAACCGCTACTATTACCAGAGCCGCATTCCGATCAAGGATGCGATCATTCTTTCCCGCAGCGACGACCCGGACTTTCGCCGGGCATGGCGCAAGCGGGTCGTGGATCACGATGGCGATTCCGCGCAGGAAGGCGGCATCGAGCGCTGGATCCGGCTGGCGGAGGCAACGGGCTTGGACCGCCAGCGTGTCGATGCGCTGCGATGAAGTTCTGCCTGCGGTGCGTTATGCCGTGGATGCTTACCTTGATCTGGTCAAGAACCGCACTTTCCTGGAAGCCGTCGCCTCGTCGCTGACCGAATTGTTCTCGCGCGACTTGATTGCGCTGCGCATGGATCGTCTGCGCCAGCACTATCCGTGGCTGTCGAGTGGCCTCGACTATTTCACGGCCCGCCTGCATCAGGCGCCGGAAGACGCGCGATTTGCCTTGCAATGGGTCACCGAGCACGCGCACACGCGCGCCGAGCAGGAGCTGGCGATCGCGGCGCTACGGGCGAAAGTGCGATATTCTCTGGGCGCAACTGGACGCGATCTATTTCGCCTACGTCCAGCCGGGATGGCCTCCGCCCGGGCGCCTTTCGAATGGAGTCCTGAGAGTGCCTCGTCCTTCGCAAACCAGCCAGCCTCGCCTCGCACCAGGTTGCCGATGGGGCACCCATGGCGAGCAGCAAGTCGTGCTCTTCCCTGAAGGCATGATCCGCGTGCAGGGAACGGGCCAGAACATCCTGGAACTCTGCGATGGTCAACGCACGGTCCAGGAGATTCGTGGCAACGCTGTCGGAACGCTACGGCACGGCTGATCCGGTGAAGATCACGGAAGACGTGTCCAGTTTTCTGGAAGCTCTGCAGCGAAAGCGAATCGTGGATTACTGATGATTCCAAACCCATTGGCGCTGATCGCCGAGGTCACGCATCGTTGCCCCCTGCACTGCGTCTATTGCTCCAATCCTCTGCAGCTGGTTGCGACGAAGGCGGAGCTTTCCACCGAAGACTGGGTCCGTGTGTTTCAAGAAGCGAGTCGCCTCGGTGTTCTCCACCTGCATCTGACCGGCGGCGAACCGGCGGCACGGGCCGACCTGAAGGACCTGATCGCCGGCGGGCGCCAAGCTGGTCTTTATACAAACCTGATCACTTCCGGAATCGGCGTGTCCGAAGCACGGCTGGCTGGGCTGGTGGAAGCGGGACTCGACCATATTCAACTGAGCTTTCAGGACTCAAGAGGCGAGCCGGCGCGATGGATCGCAGGCGCCAAGGGCCACGCCTATAAGGTCGCACTCGCTCAGAAGATCCGCCAATTGCCGGTTGCGTTCACCGTGAACCTGGTCGTGCACCGGCAGAACCTGGACCACATCGAGGAGATGATCGAGTTCGTGGAACAGCTCCAACCGGAGCGTATGGAGATTGCCCACGCGCAATACTATGGCTGGGCGCTGAAAAACCGCGACACCCTGCTTCCCACTCCTCAGCAATTAGAGAACTGCATGCGCGCCGTGGAAACAGGCGCAGTTACGCCTCGCGGGAAGAGTGCGAATTGACTGCGTGGTTCCGGACTACTATGCCCGCTATCCCAAGGCATGCATGGGCGGGTGGGGAAGGCGTCTTATGCTAATTGATCCTTCCGGCCAGGCACTGCCTTGTCATGCCGCTGGAGTCATCCCGGGCATGCAGTTCGACAACGTTCGCGAGCATCCGCTGGAATGGATCTGGAGAGAGTCCGCGGCGTTTCAACGGTTTCGGGGCGAACAATGGATGCCCGAGCCGTGCAAGAGCTGTGACCGCAGGACCGAAGACTTCGGCGGCTGCCGCTGCCAGGCTCTTCTTCTCACCGGCGACGCTAACGCCACCGACCCAGTTTGCTCGCTGTCGCCCGATCATCACCTGATTGAGGCTGCACGGTCGGCTGCCAAATCTGACGCCGCGCAAGTCCCGTGGTCGTACCGAACAAGCATGGGATGAGGGCTGTCTCCACATCGTCCGCCGCCTCCTCCAATCAGCAAACTCCCGGCGTATTCAAGACTTTTCGTGCACTGCGCCATCGCGACTTCCGGCTGCTTTGGGTCGGACTGGCGGTTTCTGCAGTCGGCACCTGGATGCAGATCGTCGCGCAGAGCCTGCTCGTTCTAAAGATCACGCACGGCTCGGCATTCGCCCTGGGCACCGTCTCGCTCGCCCAGGCCCTGGCATTTTTCCTTTTCGCGCTCGTCGGCGGGAGCGTCGCCGATCGTCTTGATAAGCGCCGCCTTCTGCTGTTCACCCAAACCGGCTCTGCCACGCTGGCAATCTTGCTCGGGTTTCCTCACACTCTTCGGTGTCATCCAGCTTTGGATGATTCTTGTGCTGGCATTTCTGAACGGAACTCTACTGAGCTTCGATCAGCCCGCGCGTGGCGCGCTCGTTCCGGTTCTCGTCCCCAGGGACGATCTTGGGAACGCCATCAGCCTGCAGTCAATGATTTTCAACGGGGCTTCGACACTCGGGCCGGCGTTGGCCGGATTTGGCGTGGCAACACTCGGTTACGCGGGCAACTTCTTTCTTGAACGGCGCCAGCTTCCTGGGAGTGTTGATTGCGCTATACGTGATGCGGGTCCCTCACGTGCCAACCCATCAACAATCGACGTTCGAGGCGATTCGTACCGCGCTCGGCACTGTACGGCGTGACGCGGTCCTGCCATGGGTGTTATCCGGCTACGCTGCGTTGCTTTTTCTGGGACCGTCAGTCCGCTTTGATCTTGCCTGTGTACGCGGTGAAGATCCTGCACATAGGGCCGGAACGTCTCGGCTTGCTATTCTCCGCCGCCGGTGTTGGGACCATCCTGGGAGCATTATTCTTAGCTTCTCTAGGCAGCAGTCCGCGAAGAGGGCCCATCTATTTGACGGGCATTTTCATTTGGGTTGTGGCACTAACAGCATTCGCCGTCAGCGGGCGCTTCTGGATTTCCATGACCGCGCTTCTCGTCTTCGGAATTGGCCAGACACTTGCCGGAACGACAACGATCACGCTCTTGCAAACCCGCGTGCCGGAGCAGATGAGAGGTCGCGTGATGAGCCTGAATACTCTGATTATCATGGGCATCCGCCCGCTGGGTGATTTCCCCGCAGGCGCTTTGATCGCAGGAATAGGAGCGCCGGGAACGGTGCTGCTGTGCGCCGGCTTGGTGGGAATCTATGGGCTCGGGCTGGCGATGCGGCCCGCGATACGTTCGGTCTAGGCGGGCGCGCGGATTGCGCAATTCGCGTGGATTGCGCAATCCTTGACGAGTCCGATCGGCAAAGGAAGAAAGTCACATGGGAGTCTTCCGGTACGCGTGGGCTGCGTTGGCACAGCCGAAGGTAAATGGAACGCTCGCAACGCCTGACGGGAAGTTTGTTATGGTTCTATCGGAGTTCAGTGTCCAGTCGCGGATTTCCCGTAGAATAATTCTCATGTCCTCTCGCGCCCGCTTCCCGGGAATTTTCTTTCTCGTGCTGACTATCTTCCCTGCACTTGGGGCTGCGCAATCCAAACCTGCAGACGCGGCAAAGTCTCTGAGAAACGATCCGCTGCATGTATTCAGCGACTCAGTAGAGGCTTTGTCAGCCACCGTTACGAAATCGGTGGTGCAAGTGCTCACCAGCGGCTACGCGCTGAGCAGCGAGAACCAGAAGACGGACACGGCCTACCTCGAACCGCAGCACGGGATTGGCGCCGGCGTCATCCTGTCGTCCGACGGGTACCTCGTGACCAACGCGCACGTGGTGCAAGGCGCAAAGAAGATTCGGGTGCGCCTGCAGGGCCTGGACAAGCACTTGGCGGCACCGGAGCGTTTGGGGCCAATCGAGGCCAAGTTGGTTGGAGTTGACCGCCTCAGCGACATCGCCGTACTGAAGATTGACATGACCGGTCTGCCGGCGTTGCAATTCGCCGATTCCGCCGACCTGCAACAGGGACAAGTGGTCTTTGCCTTCGGCAGCCCGCTGGGACTGGAGAACTCGGTCACCATGGGCGTGGTCAGTGCCACTGCGCGCCAGATCGATCCTGACAATCCCTCGATCTACATTCAGACGGACGCTCCCATCAATCCCGGCAACAGCGGCGGCCCGCTGGTTGACGTGGATGGACACGTCGTAGGCATCAACACTTTCATCCTGACACAGTCAGGCGGCAACGAAGGCCTGGGCTTTGCCATTCCCAGCAACGTGGTGCGCAACATCTACGACCAGATTCGCACTGAAGGCCACGTCCATCGCGGGCAGGTCGGGGTCGCGCTTCGCACCATCACGCCCGAGCTGGTCGAGGGACTGCATCTTCCCGTAAGCCATGGAGTCCTGGTGGAGGACGTGCTTCCCGGTTCGCCGGCCGACAAAGCGGGGATCCAGGTCGGCGACATCGTGACCAGCCTTGGCGGCAAGCCGGTGGATACCGTTCGCCAGTTCGCGCTGATCCTTTACAACTACAAGATCGGGCAGAATGCCGAGATCGCCCTACTGCGTGATGGCAAAGAAACAACCCTCCAAGTACCGGTGATCGAGCGCGCCGACGATCCCATGCGGTTCGCTGATCTGGTCACGGGACCGGACAACCTGGTAAACCGCATCGGTGTAGTGGCCGTCAACATCAGCGGCGAGCTGAAGAAAGAGCTGGGCGGCGACCTGCGAATTCCCAGCGGCGTGTTAGTTGCCGCCAGGACGCCGACCAGTTCCCTGCTGGGAGAAGGCCCGCAGCCGGGCGATGTCATCCACTCGGTGAACGGCACTCCCATTCACAATCTGACGGAACTAAAACAGGACCTGCGGCAGATCAAGCCCGGAGACCCGATTGTGCTGCAGGTTGAACGCGCCGGCTCCCTGAACTACCTGGTGCTGGAATCGGAGTAGTCGAGAACGCTGCGCTAAAGCGCCGCTCTACCGAGCTAGCTATGGACAGCATCGAAACCTAACCCACGCTCTCGCGCGCAAGTCTCAGCCCGCCTAGGGCCGCAGCCTTTTCTCGTTCCACGCCATAAGACAGCACCAGCACCTGGAATGTTTCGCCCATTCCGCCCGGGGTGATGAGGTGCTTGAGTCGCAACGCGAGTTTCGCCCGCTCCTGCGGCAGAGCGCAATCCTGGAACGCGTCGGCAAACTGCGTTTCCTCGCCAATGCCAATGAGAAACTGCGATTGCGTAACCAGCGCCAGCGCGTCGAGTCCGCGCTCGGCACCCCGTGCCCGCAGCGCGGTGAAGTTGACGTGGGCCGTGATGTCCTGCTCCCCCGGAGCCTCGTACGGCGAGGCGCTGGCCCGGTGCTGCCGGTAGGTCATCAGCGTGTCGCGATGGCGTCCCGCAAGCTGCTCCTCGCGCGTGTAGCCGTAGTCAATCATCACCACGAAACCGCGGCGCTCGCGAACCGCAGATCCCTCCACTCGGGTTGCCACGGCGCCGGGCGCAAACCTGGCGCCCGTCCGGGGGCCCCGGTCAGCCCTCGGTCGGGATGACAACAACAAGGCATCAGGTGAAAGGACCTCCGCGATGCGGTCCATCCATCCCAGGGACGCCAACGGCGCTTCCACGCGCTCTCCTTCTTCGGGATGGACGCCGTATCGATCGAGAAACTCGTTCTCCGCTGCCGACGGCGTCACGAAGGTTTCCACAAATCTCCCATTCTCGATTCCAACTCGCACTGCGCCGCGATGGCCCACAACTTCGACTGGCAGCGCGTCAAAGAACTCGTTGCCGAAAATGATCACGTTCTCGCCCGCATTCGCGGCAGCCGACTCGATCGAATCAAACACTTCTGCCCGCCCCGACGAGATGTGCTCGCGCAGCCGCTCCCGCAAACGCTCCCTCAGATGTGCTGACTGCTCTACCAGCGCGTACTGCAGGGCATGAGAAAACTCAGGAAACTGCTTTGCCGACCAGTCCAGCACATCGCTCGCGAACAGCCCGCGACCCGGGCCGAGCTCAATCAGATCGATTCGCTCTGGAGAGTCGAGCGCGCGCCACATCTCTTCGAACTGCCGCGCCAGCAGCCGTCCGAAGACAGCGTGCACGTCGCTCGAGGTGTAGAAATCGCCCGCCTTGCCGAACCGTTCGCGCGGGCGCGAGTAGTATCCTAGCTCCGGCTCGTACAGACAGAGCTCCATGTATCGCGAGAAAGGAATCGGCCCCGTACGACGAATCTCATCTTCGATCCGCTCGCGAAGGCCGGGCCCCCAACGAGCGCCACCTTCACCGACGTTCTCCGAACGTCTCGTGTCTGCATCTCTTGGCAGGTTCTGGCGCTTGTTGGGGTGGAGGGTCACAGCTTGCCCTCGCGCTCCATCTGCTGATGCTCCTTGCGGTGCTGCGGCGTGCGGATGAACATCTCAACCAGGTAGTCGTGCAGGCAGTCGAAGATCTGGCGCTGGAAGGCCCACTCGAATTGGGGATCGTCGAGATCGCGGGGATGCAGTTCGAAGTAGTAGGTGTGAACGCGCGGCTCAGTGAACTGCGGCCGGATGATCACCTCGACGCCATCGCCCTTGGCACGTGCGTCAAACTCCACCAGCGGATGCTCGTAAAGCCGCAACTGCTGCTGCACGCGCGTGAGGCGCTCAGAGCCCATCGCTCGATTCTAGCTGCGAATGGTAGGAGAGGCCCAGTCCGCGACGGTAGGGCGGGTCTTCAAGCCCGCGTCTTGGCGTGCTTCTTAGAAGGCTGTGGACTCAGGACACTGCCGAAGCAGCGGGTTGAGTCCACGCAAGAGGAGTTGCGATCTCACCGCGGCGCTGAAGCGCCGCTCTATCCACTACGATTTCGGGGCCGCTTGCATCCGGCGCGAACCTTCGTAAGCAAGCACTATGCCACCTTGGATTTGACGTTGACGCTGCTGGCAATGTTGCTCAGCGTCTCATCCGCCTCTTTCTTTTCGTCGAGCGTCTCTTGCAGGAGGGAGGCCATCTCCTGTTGTTCCAGCAGTTCGGCATAAGTCCGCATCAGCTCGGCATAAGTCCGCACTGCGCCGTAGACGGCAATTTGGTAGTGCTCAACCCGCTGCGCAGCGGTGATGATTCCAGCGTCAATCGTGCTCGGATCGCCATCCGCCGAGGCAAGCTCCTCGCCTTCTTTCAGCAATCCCTTCATGCCTTTGCAGTCTTCTCCGCTGGGACTCTCGTTCAACACCTGGAAGATGCGGTCCAGGCGTGAAATTTGCAGTTTCGTTACATGCACGTGCTCTTGCAGGACATTCTTCAACTCTGGATGGTGTGCAGCCTCGATTAGTTTGGGCAGCGCTTCGGTGACTTGGTTTTCCCCGTCGTAGAGATCGCGCAATTCCTTCAGGAAAAGCTGCTGAAGGTTTTCGAGCTTCCTCAAGAATAGGACCATACTGCCTCCAGAGATATAGGATTTGCCGATTAGATGAGGCGAGGCGAGTTTAAGTTGGATTTTGGGGCAAACTAGCGAACCGGAGGAGTACTCCTTCAGCTCAAGCTCTTCCTTACTCGTATCGTAGAGCTTCGATCGGATCGAGGCGCGAAGCCTTGATGGCGGGCAACATTCCGCTGATCAGGCCCACGAACGTGAGGATGATCGTGGCGACCACGACGATGGTCGGGTCGATGATGAGCCGGATGTCGGCGGCCTCGGCGTTCTTGGCCACCGCGCTGTAAAAAGTCAATCGCCCCACGCCGAGCGATACTGCATAAGCCAGTATGATTCCGGCAGATTCCGCCGACGAAGGTGATAGCCAGCGCCTCAGCGAGGAACTGGAACAGGATGTCACGCCGCCGCCCGCCGAGGGCCTTCTCCACCCCGATCTCGCGCGTCCGTTGCGTCACCGATACGAGCATGATGTTCATCAGCCCGACGCCGCCGATGCCCAGCGTCAGCGTGCCGATGAAGGCCAGCAGGACCTGCAAGCCCGTGATGATGATCTGGAACTGCTTCAACTGCTTCATCATGTTGTAAACGAAAATGGCGCGTTTGTCGTCGGGCTTGAAGTTGTATTGCTGGGCCAGCACGCCGCGCACCTGCCGCTCGACGAGCTCGAATTCGTTGCCTTCGTAGTCGAGCCAGATGCCGTCAAGATAATGGGTGTCCTTCAGGTCGCCCATGGTGGTGAACGGGATGTAGATGAGCTTGTTGACGCTGTCATCGCCCTCCTGCATGTGCGCGCGAAAGGATGCCAACCACCCGGAAGCTGATGCCGTCGATGCGAATGAACTGTCCCAGGGCGTACTGTCCGGAGAAGAGCTTTGATTTTGCTTCGGAGCCGATCACGGCCACCCGCGCCCGCGACATCTCGTCTTCTTCATTCAGCAGGCGGCCCTCGCCCAGGCGCAAGGCCTGAATCTGGAACATGGTGGGATAAACGCCGTTGATGGGAAGCGTGTAGGTGCGAACGTCCTGCTGCACATTGCTCTGCTTCTCGACCACCGGCGTGATGCGATGCACGAGCGGAGCGGCGTTCACGATGCGGTCGATGTCGTCGAAGGTGAATCTGATCTTGGTGCCGGCCTTTTGCCCGCCGGCCTGCTGCGAAGTGCGTCCGGGAAAGACGCCGATGATGCGTGTGCCCCAGTTGGCGAAGATGGTCTCGATGGCGCGGCCGAATCCCGCTGCCGTAGGCCAGCAGGAGAACGACCGTGGCAATGCCCCATGCCATGCCGAGCATGGTGAGCGCAGTGCGGCGACGATTGTGGCGCATCGCGCCGTAGGCTTGCGAGAGCAGATCTTTCACCATTGGCTACTCCTGCCTCAGAGCATCAACCGGCTGCAAGATGGAAGCCTTGTGCGCGGGATAAAGTCCCGCGAAAATTCCAGCGAGTGCCAGCGTTCCGATGGCGACCGTCGCCGACATGTACGACATTGTGGGAGGATCGAAACCGGGCACCTGCCCCATGCCGCTCATCAAGTGCATCAGCAACGCTGCACCGCCCATGCCGATGGCGCCGCTCAACAGCGTGAGAAATGCGCCTTCCAGGAAGAACTGCAGCAGAATGCTGCGATTGGTGGCGCCCAGCGCCTTGCGCAGGCCGATTTCGCGCGTGCGCTCGCTGACGGCCACCAGCATAATGTTGACGATCCCGATCGCTCCAAGAGTTAGCGTTACCAGGCCAACGCCGCCGAGGAAGATGTCCATGACATCGAAGATCTTGCCCACCATCTCGGCGTTCTTCACCGTGTCCCAATCCTCAAAGGCATCGTCGTTGTGCCAATCGAAGCCATGATTGCGGGCGATAATCTTGCGCACTTCCTCGCGCGCTAGGGCGTGCTCGTCGCGCACCCGCGGGCGGTAGTTCAGGAAGGAGACCGCATTCTCCTGCTGTTCTCCGGCCAACGGAAAGAACTGGTGCATCATGGTGTAGGTGAGAAAGACGCGATTGTTGGTGGAGTTGTCATCGCCATGGCCGACGCGCTGCACTACTCCAACCACTTCGAACCGAACGTCGTTCAGCAGGATCGAGCTGCCAACCGCGGTTCTACCGCCGGGAAACAGGTTCTTCACCATCTCGTCGCCGATCACGCACACGAACCGCTTCTGGGTATCGTCAGCGTCATTGAGCCAGCGGCCGCTGTCGAGCGGCAGATAGCGAATGGTGTTGAAATGCGGCGGGACCCCGACGACTTCTCCATTGGTGTTGCCGTAATCGCTGACCTCGCGAATATCAGTCCTTCTCAGCACTGGCGCAACCGCCCGGACATGGGGTGCCTCGCGCTGTATATCGAGGTAGTCCTGGAAAGTCAGATGGTACTCGCGGCCTGAACTCATGTTGCCGGCGACTGCGGGAGCGCGTCCCGGGAAGATGAACATGATGTCTTCGCCGAGCGAGTTCAGTTCCCGGCGATTGCCGGAACGGAACCCTTCGCCCAGACCGACCAGCAGCAGCAGAGAGCCCACTCCCCAGGCGATGCCAAACATCGTGAGGAAGGAGCGCAGTTTATGCGCCCACAGCGTCCGCAACGTCTGCCGCAGAATCTCGAAGAACACCATGACAATGGTACTCCGCCCCTCTGTGTAGTACGCAACAGCTCCCCGCTAAGTTCCTGCAACGACTGTCCCATTGGACACCAAAGCCGGTGATTCGAGAGCCACTTGCATTCTCGGACGTGACGAGCAGCACTTTACTAAGTTGAGTCGGTGAAAAGTTGTGGAAAACGCCACCTAAGCGCCCCGAAACAGGCCGAAATTGGTTATATTGGAGATACCGCAATCAGCCGCGACCTGTTGAGGGGCGAGGACCGATTGCAAATCTGTTAGGTCCAGGAGTTGAGAACGATGCCGAAAGCAACACGAGCCAATGACAGCGCAACGCCGAAGAAGCGGAGCCGGAAGGCCAAGACCGAAAATGGTAATGGCATTCCGGTGGGAGAACCGGTAACGACGTCGCCCGAATTCGCTCAGGAGTCTCAGGGTTCGCCAGTGCTGGAGGAGAAGATCCGCGTACGGGCGTATGAGCTTTACTTGCAGCGTGGCGGAAGAGGCGGTTCTCCGGAGCAGGACTGGTTACAGGCGCAAAGAGAAGTTCACGGAGAGCAAGGTATCGCTTAGCACACACGCCTAGACCTTTTTGGTCGAGTCCGTCAAGAAAAGCGAAGCACCTGCGTCCCGGCGATGCCTGTTCACCAACGCGGGAGGTATGTTTTTGTGCGATGTAGCGCTACTGCGAGTTTGTTGCCCGCGAAGATTTTAATTAATCCTCAAATTGGCGGTGCCATTTTCTTCGTAACTGCGCTAGTATGTCTGGCCAGCGTGGATTTGGGACACTCCGACTCCCTCAGCGCCGAGGATTGCGGCTGTGGCTGGTGAAGGTGAATTGGTGAACAGATTGAGCGAAGTTCTGCTCGTTGACGATAATCCATTACAACTGAAAGTCCGCGAAGCCGTGCTGCTAAGAGCAGGGTTTCGGGTTTGCGTCGCGACCACGGCCGAAGACGCTCTCGCCTTGTTGCGCGCCCTGGCTGATCGTATCGGCGTGGTGGTAACCGACCACGTCATGCCGCGATGCAGCGGGTCAGAGCTGGTGCGGGCCATCCGCGCTGAAAATAGCTGGCTCCCGATCGTTGTGCTCAGCGGCCTGCCCGAGGCATTCTCTGAATATGACGGCTTGGATGTGATCTTCCGGGCGAAGCCCTTTCCTCCGACAGAGCTGATCGAGTTGGTTCGGCGCAGCCTCGACGAGGTCACGCGACAGCGCGGCGCAGCATGACGGTCGTTGCCGTTTAGGGGGCTTACCTCCCACCGAACGTCGTTCCAGAAAAAACCTCCTTAATGTGACCTAAGTCACATGGCGGTGTGCGGTCAAAGGCGGTATCCTTAGTCCATCCGGGGACCTTTCCGGCCGAGCCCGGAGGATTCACCGGTTTCAATCGCAGAGGGATTCATACGATGTCTGATCAAGGACGCAGGTACGTGCGCTTCGGAGCGGTGATCGCCATCATCCTGCTCTCGCTGGGCTATCTGGCCTACACCGGCGTGCAGGACAGCAAGAGCTATTACGTCACCATCAAGGAACTGAACGGCATGGGCAACGGCGCTTACAGTAAGCGGCTGCGCGTGGCCGGGAATGTTGTTCCAGGTTCCATCAAGCGCCAAGGCACTCACCTGGAGTTTCTGTTGGTTGAGCAGGACCGCACGCTGCCGGTGGTCTATAGCGGTACTGAGGCCCCACCCGATACCTTCAAAGACAACGCACAGGCCCTGGCGGAAGGCAAGTACGGGCACGACGGCGTCTTCCGCGCTACCAATATTCAAGCCAAGTGTGCCTCCAAGTATGCTCCGAAGCCTGGGCAACCGGGTGCAACTCCCGCGGCCGAGGGGAATGCGCAGAAGGCAGAGCTGACGGGACCGCAGGCCGGCCAGCAGGGTCAATAGTTCGCCGAAAGAGGAGATCGCGGAACCACATCACATGACAGGCACTATCGAGCTCTCCACTCCGCCTGTCATCATCCTGGAAAATTTGGTGAAGTTCTTTGGCCGCTTTGCGGCCATTCGTGGCATCTCGGCGACGTTCGCGCCTGGCCGGATCTACGTCATCCTAGGGGACAATGGCGCCGGCAAGAGCACGTTGTTGCGAATTGTCACGGGGCTGATGGAGCCGAGCCAGGGCAATGTCACCCTGCTCGGCGCAAGCGAAGTCCGCGAGGTTGCCCATCGCGTGGGGTACATGGCCCACGCTCCCCTGCTCTACGACGAGTTGAGCGGCATGGAAAACCTGCGCTACTTTGCCGGGCTGTACGGCTTGCATGATGACAACGTCTGCAAGAAAGCCATGACGATGGTCGGACTCGATCCGGAGCTCTCGCGACGCGTCGGTCAGTATTCCCAGGGCATGCGACAGCGACTGTCGCTGGCGCGGGCGGTCTTGCACGATCCGGAGCTCATCCTCCTGGACGAGCCCTTCTCCAACGTGGATGTGCATTCGGCGCGCGAGATGGCGGCTGTGCTGGGGCGCGTTCGCGACCAGGGCAAGACCATCTTCGTGGTCACCCATCAGGCCTCGCTGATGGAAGGCATAGCCGACGAGTTCGTGCACATGAGCTGCTGGCCAGATCGTCGCTCGTAACGCGACCGAGCGCGAACCGCGAACACCCGAGTTGAGGCGACGTCGTGACCACGTTCACCATGGCGCGCGCGACCTTGCTGAAGGATCTCCGGATGGAGTGGCGCTCCAAAGACGCCATCAACTCCATGCTGTTCTTCGCACTGCTGGTGGTTGTGATCTTCAGCTTTGCCTTCAACCCCACGGCCGAGGAGTCGCGGCACATTGCTGGCGGGCTGGTCTGGGTGGCATTGCTGTTCGCGGCGATCTTCGCCTTGAACCAAACCTGGGCGCGCGAGCTGCGCAATCAGGTACTGGATGCTTACCGCGTATCGCCGGCGCCGCCAAACGCGTTGTTTCTCGCCAAGGCAATCGGGCAATTTCCTGTTCGTTCTCGTACTGGAAGTCCTGATGACGCCGCTGTTCGTGGTGTTTTACGAGCTGCGCTCGGTCGGTCCTCTGTGGCAACTGATCGTGGTTGCATTGCTCGGGACATGGGCGCTGGTGGTAAACGGGACATTCTTTGCAGCGCTTTCCATCCGCACGCGCAGCCGCGAGATCATGTTGCCGCTCATCCTGTTTCCAATTTCAATTCCGGCGCTGCTTGGCATGGTGGATGCAACCACCTCCATCCTGACCGGCGAAGCCTCGCCCGATTTCTGGATCAAGATGCTGGCGGTTTACGATGTGGTCTTCACTGCAGTTTGCTTGCTTCTATTTGAAACGGTGTTGAACGCGGAATGAAAAACATATTCATTGCTTTCGTCGTGCTTACCATCGCGCTGCTTGGCCTATAGCACCTACCAGGGACTGTTCGTGGCTCCGACCGAGCAGACCATGGGCGACGTGCAACGCATCTTCTACTATCACGTTCCCTCTGCGTGGACGGCGGGGGTGTGTTTCTTCGTCAACTTTCTGGCATCCCTCTGGTATCTGTGGAAGCGCAGTGCTGCGAGCGACGCTCTGGCCGCGGCTTCCGCCGAGGTTGGAGTAATGTTCTGCACCATCGTGCTCATCACCGGACCCATCTGGGCGCGGCCGGTCTGGGGCATCTGGTGGACATGGGATGCGCGCCTGACCACGACGCTGGTGTTGTGGCTCATCTACGTGAGCTATCTCGTTCTACGGCGCTTTGCAGCCGGAGGACAGACGCAAGTCCTCGCGGCGGCGCTGGCCATCTTCGGATTCGTGGACGTACCCATCGTTTACATGTCGATCCGCTGGTTCCGCACCCAGCATCCCTCACCGGTGATGGGCGGCGGCGAGAACTCGGGTCTCGATCCCGCCATGCTGCACGCCTTCTTCTGGAACCTGCTGGCGTTTACCTGTGTGGGAATCGTTCTGATGGTGCTGCGCTACCGGTTACAGCGACTGGAAGGAAAAGAGGAAGCCGCACATGCTGCCGCGGCACTGCAAGGAGGCGACCGATGACCGGGCCGATCGCACTGAAAGCTGCTTACATCGTCACCTGGGCGGTACTACTGGGCTACCTCGGTTCGCTATGGCGCCGCTTCCAGCGCGTTCGCGAGGAGATGAAGGACCTGAAGCGCAACCCATAGGGCGCCGCTTATATCGGTGCTCACACGGGAGCCACGGCTGATAGAATATTCGCCCATGAACGCTGCTGTTCATCTCTCACAGCTTCGTCTCATCGGCTTTACTTGAACCGCCCCCCTCTAATCGCGGGCCGATTCTTCAGTGGAAATTAACCGCCGAAAACAGGAGATTCGTCATGAAGCTGCGTATGTTGTCGTCGCTGCTGCTGGCCTCTACTGCTGTGACGCTGTGCGTTGCGCAGTCGCCTCAGCCAGAGAAGCAGAAGTTCAGTCCGCCCTCTCGCACCTTTCACTTCACCTATTCCTTCACCGTGAAGGACATTCCTGCAGGCACCAAGGCTGGTCCGCGTCTGGGCGCCCGTGGCGCACACCGATGAGAACCAGACAGTCCGACTGCTCAACGTCAAAGCACCGGGAAAAACAGAGATGACGCAGGAGAAGGAATACGGCAATCACATTTTGTATGCCGAAATCCACAATCCGGTGCCGGGCTCGGCCGAGTTCACACTGGAGTATGAGGTCACCCGCCGTGAATACTCGCGCGGCGACTACGCCCAACTGGAGCGCAGGGACAGCAAGCCCGGCGCGGTACCGGCATCGATGACCCGCTACGTTGAACCGGACAAGCTGATTCCGACCGATGGCAAGATCAAGGCCCTCGCCGAGCAAGTGACGGCCAGCCAGACGGGCACGGTCGCCAAGGCCAAAGCCGCCTATGATTACTTCTTTACTTCGTTCCGCTACGACAAAACCGGAGACGGGTGGGGACGCGGCGATGCGGTTTGGGCCTGCGACGCCAAGCACGGCAACTGCACTGACTTTCACTCGCCATTCATCGGCGTGCTGCGCGCCGACGGCATCCCAGCGCGCTTCGATATCGGCTTTCCTCTTCCCGAGAATAAAGACAAGGGCGATATCGCCGGCTATCACTGCTGGGCCGAGTTCTATGCGCCTAAGACCGGATGGATCCCGGTGGACATCTCAGAAGCTTGGAAGGCCAAAGAAAAGGAGGGCTATTTTTTCGGCAGCGTGGACGCCAACCGCGTCAAGTTCTCCACCGGGCGCGACATCACGCTTTCACCCAAGCAGGACGGGCCACCACTGAATTATTTCGTATATCCCTATGTGGAAGTCGACGGCAAGCCCTACGAAGCCATTGGCAAGCAATTCAGCTTCGAGGAATTGAAGGCCAGCCAGCAAAAGGCGGCCGGGCCCAAAGCGCCGACGCAGTCAGCAGGCATGTGACTTAAGTTGTAGTCAGGCATCCGCGCTGCCCAGTGGCAGCGCTTTTTTCCTTGCACCGGTGTTCCTATTGGCGGGAAATTGTTGCGCGTACTACGATAAAAGGAGTGCAACTTTCAGGAACCTTCGGGCTTTGTCGAGTGAAATCATAATGAAAAGCAGATCGGGTTCCACCACTGAGGTGGCGTTGCTGAACTTGACCGACGAACAGTTGCTTGCACAAGCGCTGGCCGGAGATGAAGACTCGTTCACTGTCCTCTATCGCAAACGGCAGGGAGCGATTTTTCGCTTCGCTTTGCACATGAGCGGCTCATCACAGATGGCGGAAGAGGTGACGCAGGACGTTTTTGTGTTCCTGCTGCAACGTGGTCGCGACTTCGACCCCAGCCGTGGCGCCCTGGGCGCGTACCTGTTTGGCGTGGCGCGGAACTACGTGCGACGCGCTTTGGAGCGCAGTTATTCGGAAGCGTTGCAGCATAGTCCGGCAGACGAGGAAGCGGATTCGCTGATAACGGAGGACGATCCCGCAGACCGGATGATGCGGCGCCAGACTTCGAGCGCACTCTGGAAGGCTGTGCTTTCGTTGCCGGGACATTATCGCGAGGTGGTGGTGCTCTGCGATTTGCAGGAGTTGAGCTATGCGGAGGCGGCTGAGGCGCTGGGATGTGCCATCGGCACCATTCGTTCGCGCTTGCACCGGGCCCACGGCATGCTGGGGAAGAAATTGCAAAAATCGGCGGCCGCTGCTCCTGGTGGAGTTTCAAGAGTTACGGCGAGGTGTGAATCATGACATGCCGTGAGTTTAAGCATGCGGCCGCGTCTCTCACATTATGGGAGTTGTCGCGGCCTGGCAACGAGATCCTGGACCATGCCGATGAGTGCTCCCAATGTGCAGGCTGGCTGGACCGGCAGCAGATGCTAGCTGTGGGAATGCAGGCATTGCAAGCTCGGACGGCCGGCCGTGAAGCCGGTCCGCACGTTGAACGGGCGCTGTTGCATGTGTTTAGGCAGGAAGCTTTCGAGACAACACAACCTGTTGTGGCGTTCCGCTCCGCTCCAATCGCATTCCGGTTGAGCCGCTTCTTTGAGGCAGGAGCTTACGTTGCGGCGGCGGCGGCGATCGCCGTCGGCCTGTTCCTGGGAGTTCGCCTGCTCGAGCAGCGTTCGGTAACGGGGGCTGTCCGGGGCCAGGCGGCTCCGGTCGTCACGGCGCCGGTGCAGCAAACGCAGATCGCCGCAAATGCGATACAGAAAGAAATTGCACCAACGGTGCATGAGCGGCCTGCGGTCACGGTTAAGCACGAGGTAGCTGCCAACCCTGTCTCCCAGAACGGTAGCTCCAGAAATCGCCGTACCGCCGCCGCATCGCGGACCAGCGACGACCCTGACTATGTTGCATTAATGTTCTGCGATCCGCTGATCTGTTCCAGCGACGTTCCAGGTGGTACGAATAGAGTTGCCGGTCGCGGGAACGAGCGACCGCGAGGCTGAGACCCGGATCGCCGACGTGGTGGTGGGCGATGACGGACTGGTCCGGGCAATGCGTATTGTCAACTGAAGTTTGATTCAGAGCTAATAAGCTAAACCGAATTGGGGGGCAGAATCATGAATTTGGGTAAACCTGCAAGTGTTCGGGATAGTTCGATGTGGTTGTTCTTCGGGTTGTTGTTGGCCGGGCTGAGTTCATTTGCGGTGGCGCAGAGCGACGCACCGCCGCCTCCTCCGATGGCTATTATGGCTATGCCGATCCAGGGTCCGGGCCCAGGTGGCGGCCCAATGGTGTTCCACCAGGAGTTCGGGGAGGGATTCGAGAACAAGGTCGTCACTGGGGTTCCGCTAAGCGGCGACCTGGTCGTGACTCGCGACACCACCTTGGCGGATGGCAATCACATCCATACCCAGAACCAAACCAAAATTTATCGTGATGCCGATGGCCGGGTCCGCCGCGAGATCGGATTTGAACTCAACACTCCGACGACCGGCGCCGCCAAACGGAGCATGATCGTCATCACCGATCCGGTGGCCGGTAAGCGCTACGTCTTGAATCCGCAGAACAAGACCGCCCACGTGATGCCACTGCACCCGCCGAACCATGGGCAGGCGCCTCCTCCCCCGGATGGAGAACCAACCGGAAAGTGGGCTAATCATGACGACGCCAACGTGAACCGCGAAACGTTAGGCACCAAGAGTATCAACAGCTTGCAGGCTGAGGGCACACGTGTGACCCGCACCATACCGGCCGGCAAGATCGGCAACGAGAAGCCGATCGAGGTTGTCACCGAGCGCTGGTACTCCACTGACCTCCAGCTTCCACTGACCACCACTCACACCGACTCGATGATAGGCACGGTGACCACCAACCTGACCAACATCAACCGCGCAGCACCCGATACGTCGCTGTTTCAGGTGCCGTCGGATTACAAGATCGAAACCGGCAAACCTGGCGACATGGTTTATATGCCCATGAAACCGTAGGGCAACGATTGCGGCGGAGGCGCGGAACAAGTGCCTCCCCCTTTGCCATCTGGCGAATCGAGCTTGCCTCGGGACCAACCTTCCCTGCCCGGGCGTGACGCCCGATTGACATCACGCCCGGCCGATTAGAGTACAATTTCAGTCCATCGACGACTCGCGTCGCGACCGGAGGCGGTATGTTCCGGCTCACGTTAGCTTCCCTGGCACTTCTGGTTTCGCTTGCGGCTTGCCCGGTTGCCTTCGCTCAAGGGCGTACTGGAAGCACAACAGCGGTCGAAATCCAGGTTCATGTCAGCTACGCCGACGAGCGGCCCGCCGGCCAGCAAGTTCAGGTTGACTTGCTGAATGAAGAGTCCGTTCCCATTGACCAGACATTTACCGACAGCGAAGGGCGGGCGTCGTTCCGTGTCAAGACTTCCAGCGGGGGTGTATTTCGGGTGCGGGCTTCCGGACCAGGCGTTGAACCTGGCATGTCGGATCCAATCAGCGTAAGCGTGGGTGACCGGACCGCCATCGCGTGGGTGCACGTCCAGCAAAAGCCAGGGGCAGCGACCGGCAACACCACCAGCACCAGTAGCCCCGCGGCGGTTACAACGGCAAATGAACTGAGGATTCCCGGGGATGCCAAGAAGTACTTCATGAAGGGGATGGAGTGCTTGTACCGGCACGACTACCCAAAGGCCGTTGACTCCTTCGAAAAGGCCGTTGCCTCCTATCCACAATATGATGCTGCCTACGACAACCTCGGGGTCACCTACATGCAGCTGGGGCAAACCGGCAAAGCGCGTGCCGCCTTCGAGCGTGCAGTGCAATTGAACGGCAAGAATGCAGATGCCGACCGCAATTACGCTCGCCTATTGATGGCAGGCCAGGACAATGCGCGTGCCATTCAGCTATTGAACCAGGCGTTGGCTGTCGAGCCGCAGGATCCGACTTCCCTCACCCTGCTCTCGGTGGCCCAGTTGCGGACCGGCGACGTGGATGCAGCGCTGCAAAGCGCGCTGAAGGTCCATCAGCTCCCGCACGAAAATTATGCTCTGGCTCACTACGTCGCTGGACGCGCGTACGAAGAGAAGCAGCAATATCAGAAGGCGACCGGGGAATACGAAACGTATCTCCGCGAAAGTCCCGACGGTCCCGAAGCCCGGCAGGTGCGCAGCGCGCTCGCACGCGTCACTGCCAGCGCCAGTACACCGCCGCAAGCCGGTACAACTCCACAGTAAGCTGCCGCTTCTTAGCTTCGGGTAGGTAGCGGCGCACCGGCACACCTTTCGAGGACGCCGGGTTTCAGACTTGACAGGGTGCCGTGTTCTTCGGCAGCCTATACAATCCTGAACTGGACGAACGGGCGGTGCCCGGGAAGAGAGGTCGAAAATGGCAAGCGAAAAGAAGTGCGAACACTCGGAATGCCGGTGTATGGTCGCGGAGCACGAGAAGTACTGCAGCGACTATTGCAAGGATGCGCAAGAAATAAAAGACATCGAGATCCAGTGCGACTGCAAGCACGAACCATGCGCGCTTTGAGCGCCTAAATCGCAACGCAATACCGCCAGGCCCGCAGCTTGCAAGGGCTTCCTCAGCGTTTTAGCTGGGTCTGATTGACCATGTGGAAGCCGCGGTTCAATAGCAGAAATTGCGACAGGTCCATGCGGCTCAGGCTTGCGTTCAGATGCTGGCCGTTGAGGCTTCCATCCACGACGATGCGATTCGGGTCCGGGTCCTCATAGGTAAAGGTCGCCTTCCAGCCCGGATTAGAGGGAGAGGTGAGGGCAAACATCTTTCTGGCCGGGTTAAGTCGAAGCGTGAAGCTTCCGATTCTGCTGTCCATGCCCTGGACATAAAGCATGTCGGGGCTATCAAAGATCACGCGCTGCCAGCGCTCGCTGTCTGAAAGCAGCGGAGGCCGCGGCGAGCCGTCAACCGTGAAATCATCTACAGACCAGATGCCCCGAATGGAAGGCGGCACGTAGCTTTCATTCTTAACCGCGTTGCCGTGTGCCTGATTCAAGCAAAACACCAGCGCACCTGCGCCGATCGCAATCTGCAGGAACACGGCCCAGCGGTCCAGTTGCTTATCTTTCAGCAGCGGCGCTGCAGGTGAAAGTTCTGTTTTACGATTCAGAAAGAAGAAGTCCATGAGGCGTCGCACGTCGGGCAGAAGCAGGAACAGGCTCATGAGCACGAGGTGTGCCGAGTAGATTTTCCTGGGCACGTCATAGCAGAAGTTCAACATCAGCACGTTGCTCATGACGGCAAAGGTCACCAGTGCGCCCAGAGTCGCAAAGCGAGGAACAACCAGCAGCAGTCCGCCGAGCACCTCAGCCATCCCGGTAAAAAAACTGTACGGGCGGGACATGCCCATGAACGTCCAGAGCAACCCCATCGGTGACGAGTTGCCGTAGTAGTCCACGAAGCGGTACAACGGCGGCTCGGGAAACTGCTGCCGAAACAGTTTGTTGCAGCCGTAGCTGATCATCGCTATGGCAAGGGTCAGGCGAACGAAGAGCCTGAGCCATTGGTACAGCTGGTCGTAGTTGGTCCGTTTTCTGTCAACCCACGACCAGACAGCCGTAGCAATGGCGGCCAACGCGACGAGGCACAATAACAGTATGCAGTCATAGAGTTGGTCGCCGCTGCCATTGGCGACTTCCGTCATGTCGCCGCGCAGGTGCAGCAGGTTCTCGCCGACCCAGGGCACGATCCCATGCCACATCCGCCGATAGGCATCGTCGATCCGGGTACCGGCGGCCAGCGACCCCACTGGGCCGGGGTAGATATACAACAGGAAATAGGAGAAGACGAATCGGAAGGCGATGCGGGTTGAAGGCGGCCAGCTCCTGCCCTCGTCAGTTACGCGCAATTCACCTGCCCGCTGGGTTTGCGGTTCCATGGTTCCTCAGATGAAACATGATTTGTTTGAAGCGGCCCTGCAAACCTCGGTGCAGAGCGGGAAGCTGACGCATTCTCTCTCGAATGAAGCCCCCGCGCAACTGCTCGGATTGCAAGAAGCATTGCTGGCTTCAAAATCGAAGCGACAGACAACTGAGGCCGCCGTCCATCTTGCGAAACTCTGACATATCGAGCGGCAAAGGCCTGTAGCCGAGATTCGTCAGCGTTGCCTTGAGCCATGGAAATCCCGCGGGCAGAAGCACGCGATCGTTCACCAAGACGCAGTTGCAAGCATAACCCTCTTCCCGTGGAACCCGGATCAGGTCATAGTCTGCAAATTCTTTTCGGTCGGCCATCTCCTCCATGACCACAAGCTGATTGTTGTCCAGATAGGCGATTCCGCTCTTCAAATGCAGAATCGAAGTCATGTTTCGGACATCGACCAGTGAAGATGTGTAACCTTCGGCCGCCAGGAATTGGCTGAGTTGCCGCGCACCTTCCTCGTTGGTGCGCTGTGAGATGCCGATGAAGAAGTGTGATCCGGCTTCACAGATATCGCCGCCGTCCACCGTACCCGGAGATTCGATCTCGTGAATCGTAGTATAAAAGCGTTCCAGTATCGGGCGAATGGCGGCAACTTCTCCCAGGCGTGAGAGCGCAGCCGGCCGCGCAAGTATGGCGGACTTCGCAGTCAGGACAGCGGCGTCCTCCACAAAGGTCGAATCAGGATGATCGAGGTCCGCAGTAAGGCGAACCAATTGCAGGCCACTTTGCTCCAGCGCGTCGCAATAAGCGGCATGCTGTGCCAGGACCTTGGAAAGTTCAGGCCGGCCGAAATCAACCGTCGTCAAGCCATCTGCAAAATTATCGCCCGGCGTGCGGACAATGGCGTGTTGGAACACTCTTCTCCTCCTTGAGCAGAGTTCAGGACGCGCGCCGCCGCTTCATCCAAACATACACAGGAACGCTGATGGCAAGAAGCACGAACGCGCGCAATGCATTGCCCGGATCACCGTGCACGGCCGCGACCAGGAAGAGGAGCGAGCCCAGCAGAACAACGCCTGTGCTTAGAGGATAACCCCAGGCGCGAAACGGACGCGGCGTGGCGGGCTCGCGCCGGCGCAAGGTGAACACCGCGGCGTAATTGAGACAATAAATGGACGCCACGAAGAAGGCAGCGATGGTCACGATGTTCTCGAAGGTACCGCTGGCAACCAGGACCGCGGCCGCGAGTGACGAGAGAAGCAGCGCGAGACGAGGCGTCCCTGTGGCACTAACCGTTGCAACCTTGTCGGTAAAAAGACCATCACGGCCAACCGCAAAAAGAATGCGCGGTGCGCCCAGCATCACCGAGTTGACCAGGCTGATCAGCGTCAGCAGGGAGAGCAACGTGACAAACTTCCCGCTCAGGGATGCAAATGAGGTGGAGGCGAAGACGACTTGGGCCGCATCTGCCGCCGGCAGCTTGGAGGCGGCGAGTTTGGCCATCGGCATGACCCTTAGGAACGCCACGTTCATGAGCAAGTAGAGCGCCACGATGAGCACAACGCCGCCGATCATGGCTCGCGGCAAATTGCGGGTGGGATTCTTGTCCTCTTCGGCGAAGTAGATCGCTTCGTACCAGCCGTCGTAGGTGACAATCACGGCGCGCAACGCAACGATGACTGCCGCAAAGATAGCGAGCGCACTGGAAGGAGCTGTCGCCAGTGGGCGATGAAGAGCCGCATCGGCAGCGCCGCGATGAATCAGGCACGCGCCTGCCAGCACAATCAAAGTTAGTGCGGTGGCCGAGCTGCTTAGCTGCAGGACCACGCTGCTCAGGCGCAGCCCAATCCAGTGCACGAGCGTCAGCGATGCGAGCAGCAGCAGCGCAACCGGCGTCTCATGGCCAGATAGACCCGACATCAGTGCCGAGAGATATTCCGCTGCAGCGACCGAGCCAAACGCCAGCACGGCGCAGTTGTTAAGCCAGTCTCCCCAGCCCACGGTAAAGCCCGCGGCCTTGCCGAAGGCCCGCTTGGCGTAAACATAGAAGCCTCCGGTTTCTGGGAGCATCGCCGCCAGCTCGGCAATCGAGACCGCTCCCAATAGCGTGTAAACGCCGCCGGCAATCCAAACTGCAAGGATGAGCCAGCTGCTGCCTAGTTGAGCGGCCACGGTTCCCGGCAGTCGCAAGATGCCGACGCCGACCGTACTGCCGAATACCACCGCCAGTCCGAAGCCCAGGCCTAGGATGCGCATCAGGTGAGTGCGGGGTTTGCGGCTCGTGGCTACGGTTCCAATGAACAGCGGTCTTTCCTCGGGGTGGATGTTGGCCCCGAGTGTACCTTAACGAGTTGTTTCTGGAAGGTCGGTGGAAAGTTGGAAAAAAACGGTCCCCCGGCCTGTTCTCCGAGGAACCGTCAGTCTGGCTAGAACAACAGCTTCAGAGCGAACTGGATGTTGCGCCGCTCGTCGGGAATGACGCAGGACACGCAGCTCGCTGATGGTGTGCCTCTCTCGGCCTGGATTTGCTGTGAAGTCCCCGGCTCGATGTCCAGGTTGCTCGCCAGGATGTAGTTGTTGTGGTGATTGAAGATGTTGTAGAACTCGCTCCGGAACTGCATGGTGAACCGCTCCGTCAGCTTGAAGTTCTTCGTGGCCACAAAGTCAATGTTCCAGTAGCCCGGAGACGTGAAGCCGTTGCGCGGTGGGATCGCAGCCCCATTATTGCTGTACACGCAACCCACACCGTACAAGCCGCTGCACACCGGAACCGCCAGCACGTTACCGGCCCCAGCCACAGCACCCGTCGCCGGATCCATGGGCAGGTTCATGTACGTGAACAGGTTCGGACCCTGCGGCGCATAGCCCGCATTTCCCGAGCCCGATACCGGTACCCCCGGTATCCAGCGTGGGCAGGTGTACCCCGTCGCTCCCAGGTTCGAGCAGTCATAGATCGAGAATGGGTAGCCCGAGTGCACCTTGATGATCGGAGACATGCCCCAGCCGCCCAGTGCCTGACGGGCAAACGCGTTGCTCGAGTTCTTCATCCATGGCAGGTCCCACACCCCGCTGATGACCAGCCGGTTCGTGGTGTTGTAGTCCGCGTTGCCCTTGTCCAGGTTCGGAGCATAGGCATTGAGAAATCCCAGACCGTAATTGCTGGAGTACCCGTCGCTGAAACTCGAGGACAGGTTGTCAATGGAATGTGACCATGTGTAGTTCGCGGTCAGTTGCAATCCCTTGTTCAGGAAATTGCTGGTCGAGAACTTCACATTCAGGCCGTTATAGTTATTGAAGCCCTCGGCACCGCGATAGTTGATGTTAGAGTACTGGTAATTAATACGGTTGGTTGCGACATTATCGCCCATGAAGGCTGAGCCGTAGCCGGCATCGTTGAGGTTGGCAATGGAGTACAGGTCGGAACCTTTCGATCCCACGTACTCGATGGACAGCACCGAATTCCGCATGACCTGGCGATCCAGGGCAAAGGACCAGAATTGGATGTATGCGGTGGGAATGTTCTGCTGCACCGCGCGCAAACTGGCGTTGGGCAAGCAGGACGTACCGGGGGGCACATTTTGCGGCTGCCCGCACGTGCTCCCCGCACCTGCCAAGGGGCCCAGATTGTTACTGGACACGGGCAGGGTCGCAACGTCGACACCGTTAGTTACGCTGAGTACGGCATAGTTTGGCGGGTTTTGGATCACGTTGAACGTCACGTTGCCGAAGTTGCGTTCGTACCCGATACCGTATCCGCCACGAAGACTGGTGGACCCGTCACCGAAGACGTCCCAGGCAAAGCCAACGCGCGGAGCAAAGTTGTCCAGGTCCTTCGCCCACAATCCACCCACAGGACTGTTGGGTGCTATCTGGACCGAGCCATTGCGCACCTGCTGGTAAAGGTTCGAGCCAGCCCCCAGGTAGAAGTTGGAGTCAAGGCTCGGATTGGAGTTGTGCTGGACACCGTAGTAGTCCCAACGCAAACCAAGGTTAAGGGTCAACCGCGGCTTTACTTTCCAGGAGTCCTGAACGTACCAGGACCCATCGTTGTATATGTTGTTGCGGTTAAACGAGGGTGGTGTGACGGGCAGTGTCAAGAGACAGTTCGAGTTAACGATGTAGGAGCCGCTGGCCGTTCTCGAGCATGGGAATTTGCCCTGCGGGTAGGAAGCACCTTGAAACTGGTACAACTGGCCGGCCAGCAGGTTCGAAATGGATGACGCAATCGTTCCGTCGCCACCCAGCGATTCGACAGCGTTCTCGTACGCACCGAATGTCCGGTTATCGCGGGTTTGAATGTAGCCTCCGCCGAACTTGAACTGATGTTTGCCCTTCGTCCAGTTCAGGTCCTCGAAGATCTGATACAGGTTCTGCGGACCACCAAACGGAATGGAGGCCCCGGGCGTCAATTCGGAGTATCCCGGATAGACCATCGGACCGCTGGTACCGTTCACCGTCGGGAGCGCAAATGACGAAGTGTAGAGAGTGGGGCAGGTTATTTGCGCTCCGCAGCCACCCGATGCGCCATTCAGCGGCTGCAAATTGGTTAAACGGTTATAGATCAGCTTGGTAGAACTGACCAGTGAAGGAGTGAAAATATGGGTCAAATTGATGGTCACGTTTTGGTTGAAAAAGGTCTGACCGGTGTCAAATCCAACGTATGGGCTGGTGTTGATCGTACCGGGGAAATCGTCTTCGCTGTACAGTGCGTAGCGTCCATAAAGAGTAGTCTTGTCGGAGAGATTGTAGTCGACGCGTGCCACCGCGCTGTAGGTGTTCTGCGGAAATCCTGCACCAGAGTCTCCCGGTGCGTTGTACTGCCCCGCCAAAGCAAATGGGGATGAGCAAGACAATGGGGCGCATACCGATGGATCGCTGGAACCGAGCGCCTGTCCCCATGTAACCTTGGAGATGGTATTGAAATTGGGACGGATGTTACCGTACTGGCCGAAGAATGCACCGGTGGCCGGGGCAACCTGCGGCAGCGCCAGCCAGGCTGGATCGACAATGTCGACCGTATTAGTTGTGTCGCTGCGAACCCTGGTCCATTCCGTGCTGCTGAAGAAGAAGAGCTTGTTCTTCACGATTGGGCCGCCGATAGAGTAGCCGAACTGGTTACGGGTGAACCCGAAATTACCTATATCGCAGGGCTGCCCGACGACGCACGTACCATTGGCAAAAGCAGCCTCGCGCTGCGCATTGTTGTTGTAGGTATTCGCGGCCAGGGCCGACACGCGGTTGAATTCATAAAGCGTGCCATGGAAGGCATTGGTACCGGACTTGGTGGCAACGTTTACCACGCCTCCGCCGGCGCGGCCATATTCGGCCGTGAAGTTATTGGTCAAAACACTGAATTCCTGTACCGAGTCAAGCGGAACGCTCTGACCGACGTTGGCTTTAAACAGGTCCACGTTTTCCCCGCCGTCCAGCAGGATGTCAGTGTCGGATGAGCGCTGTCCGTTGATAGCGTAGCCAGCGCCGCGCTGGCTGTTATTGTCTTCCGACACGTTTCCGGAGGTTGCGACCAAGTCATAGGGGTTGCGCGTTAAGGTAGGCAGTTCCACGACCTGCTTGGAGGTAATCACCTGCGACAGCGTCTGGTTTTCTGTGTTGACCGTGGCTGCCTCCGCAGATCCCGTAACTTCGATTGTCGTCGAAGCACCGATTACGCCAAGCTTTGCCGAAACGTCATTCTGGGACCCGACCCCCACCTTCACCCGCTGCGCCGACTTCACGAAGCCCGGGGCTTCGATAGTAACGTCATACGTCTGCGGCGGCAGATTGGTTATGGCGTATTCACCGGCCGACTTTGTAGTTGCGCTCCGGACGAACCCTGTGTCTGCTGAAGTTGCCGTAACAGTGGCTCCTACGACGACGGCGCCACTCTTATCGGTAACTACGCCATTGATTGATCCTGTTTCGGCCTGGCCAAAGGCCCCCACCGAGAACAGCACCAGAATCGCGATCAGGGAAATCATTGGTTGTGCAATTCGATTCATCACTCTCTCCCGGTTCCGTGGTTCGGTAACTTATGGCGGAACATCGCTGTCGCCCTGCAATAGCGGATCCGGTTACGAGGCCAACAGTTCGGTTCTGCCGGACTTGTGTAAGTGCAATGTAGCTACCAGCTAAAACGCATTCATTGCGATCTGGGATGAATACACCCGGCAGAGTTGCGAGTGACACAGATTCGTCCGCCATCCACGGCGACAGCGGGCCGTGGGACTTCGGACGGCGACAGCAGGCTTCGAAATTGTGGGTCAGGAGCAACTTGGTCAAGGACCAAAGTCGCAAAAGTCAAACTTCTGTCACGGGACGAAAGCGATTCAGTTTGCTATTTGTCGGCCAGGCGCGAAGGGACTACGTAGTATTTAGCGAGTTACGCGATACTGCGCATTGCTATGGACAGGACGGATTCACCGCAATCACGCGGTCAATCGATTGCGAAGGTCAAAGATTCCGTCAATCTGGCCGCGGTAGTTTGGACCGACCGGCACTTCCATTCCGTCGCTCAGCCGCACGAAGGCACTAGAATGTTCCTTCGTGACTACCTCCAGCACGTGCGACATGTTGACAATGAAAGAACGGTGGACCCTCGTAAATCGCGAGGGATCGAGTCTTGCGGAGATTCCCGTCATGGTGTCCCGAATTTCGTAGGTTCGGCTGTCGGTATGGACTCGGACGTAGTTTCCGTCGGCAGCGATCAACAACACATGCTCGATTGGAATTTCCCGTGTCTGGTTTTCGTCTTCCACCTTCAGCCTGGAAAGATACTGACCGCTCCTGGCGGCGCAAGTCAGGTAACGCTCCAGCAAGCATGACAACCCGTCGGCCTTTCGACGATAAATCTCACATTGCACGCGGCCGAGCAAGCTACGAATGGCTTCGGGGTCCGTGGAGATTCGGAGCGTATCGTAGAGTCCGCGGCGAGTTGGCAAACTCGTGCTTTCGCCATGCACTCCCACCAGGACGGGGAATTCTGCCTCTGACAAACTTTCCAGGAAATTCAAGGGGACTTGCTTTACCCCGGCGATCAGCAACTCAGGTACGAAATGGTCGAGCAAAGCTTCGCAGCCTGACCACTCTTCAGACTCACCTGCCAAGACGAATCCGTGATGCTGGTCAATCGCACCACGCACTTTGGCACGGGCCTCCGCATCTTGATCGAACAGCACAACGCGCATCCCGCGCGCCATTTGGACGCTCGCCACGACTCCATGAGGCCGCATCATCGAAGTCTCCAGCATACTGAGCCGCTCGGGTGTTGGAACGTTAGACGGCGCGACAGCAATTTGTGTTCAGGAGTTGGGCTGAGCACGCTTCATATCGAACCGAGTGCAACTATCTTCGGGATGTTTGCATTGTCACCAGGGATCTGCTCCCCTGCCTCGCTCTGAGGCTTTTCGTTGCTAAGCTGCGAAGAGGATGGTTTGGTGGCGCTACCGGGAATCGAACCCGGGTTTGAAGATTGAGAACCCAGCAGCTACTCCACCCAGATCAATAGTTTAGGGCGGCTTCTTGATCAGCCGTGCCCTCGATTGTGCCCTGCACGGTTTACCACTGAGTGTCTTCCTGTCTCGCGCCAACAGCTCATGTGAAACCGATTTATTGTCAAGTGAGACTTCCGAGGGCGGTCAACTACCGACCCGATCGCTACGCAATCGAAGGCGTACTCGCGGACACAAGGGCGTTTAACACGACTAATCTGCTTTGATCGGCACAACCGCTTCGATCATCGCGACTTCTGGGTCATGGCTGCCGGCACATCGACGGTATGGGCGTTACACAGGCAAAAGGAGCTATAATCTTGCCACCTTCGGGAGAAGACATGCCCGTTCCCACTGGATCAAGGCTGGGACCGTACGAGGTCGTATCGCCAGTCGGGACCGGAGGAATGGGAGAGGTCTATCGCGCGCTCGACACCAGGCTTGGGCGAAGTGTTGCCATCAAGGTGCTGCGGGCACATTTGTCCACTGACCTCGAGCTGCAGCAGCGTTTCTTGCTGGAAGCCCGCACGATTTCGGCCCTCCAGCATCCGCACATTTGTACACTCTTCGACGTAGGCTCCCAGGATGGCACCGATTACCTTGTGATGGAGTATCTCGAAGGGGAATCACTCGCCGAGCGGCTGACAAAAGGCCCACTGACGAACAATCAGGCTCTGCAAACGGCAATTGAAATCGCCGAGGCGCTGCAGGAGGCACATCGGCACGGACTGGTTCATCGGGACCTGAAACCGGGCAATATCATGTTGACCAATTCAGGCGCGAAGCTGATGGACTTTGGCTTGGCGAAGCTGCAGAAGCCTGTCGGGAATGATGTTCCGACGCTGAATACGGTCACGGGAATCGTTGGTACAGCGGCTTATATGTCGCCCGAGCAAGCGCTGGGGCAGCCGGTGGATCAACGCTCCGATCTGTTTTCCTTCGGCATCGTACTTTTTGAGATGCTGACCGGAAACCACCCCTGGCACCGCGCCTCTGTGGTCGAAGTCGTTCATGGCATCATTCACGATGATCCACCTGAACTCCCGGCGTCTATCCAGAACTGGGAAGAGATCGAAAAGATCATACGGAGAACTCTTCAGAAGAAGGTGGCGAACCGATACGATTCGGCGGGCGACCTAGTGAGGGACCTACGCGGAATGTGTGCGCAGCCCGCCACGCCGCCATTGGTCTTAGAAGAAAAATCTGTTGCGGTTCCTCCATTTGTCTTCCTGACCGCAATGGAGGAGAAGGAGTCTCTTTCGCTGGGATTCGCCGATGCACTCATTACCGCGCTGGGCCAGCTCGAGGGGCTGCGAGTGCCTCCGACAGCCGCCATTCTGAAATATGCTGCAGGCGCCGACGCGATTCAGATCGGGCGCGACCTCCGCACGCGCTATGTTCTGCAGGGTAACATTCAAAAGATTGGCACCCACTGGCGAGTTTCCATCCAGTTACTCGACACGCAATTACGAAAAATCGCGCTGTCAGAAAAGCACGATTTCGACCTGAGCGACGTTTTCGAGGTACAGGACAAGATCGGGCAGCAAGTCGCAGAATTGCTGCAGCAGCGATTTCAGGTGGTCAGAAAGTCCCGGGATCGCTACAGCAGCGATCCCGGTGCCTACATGATGTATTTGCAGGGTTTGAATGCAAGCTACAGCGAAACATTGGCTGACCTGGACGAGGCCATAAGCTGTTTTAGCGCCGCGGTACAGCGGGACCCGGATTTTTCCCTAGCACACGCCATGCTGGCACACGCGTCGGCAACCAGATACTTCGGTTATGAGGGTCGCTACAAGCTGCTCCGGTTGGCGGAAAAACACTGCGAACGCGCGCTGCAATTGGATCCCGAACTGCCCGAAGCCATCATGGCGCGCGCCTATATCCTGTGGACGCCACACAGGAATTTTCGGCATCACGAGGCGATTAACGACCTGAAGAAGGCCATCGCCATGCAGCCCAACCTGGACCACGCCTTCAATCGGCTGGGGACGATTCTGGCCCACATTGGCCAAATCCCGCAAGCGCTGGAAGCTTACAGAGCGGCGCAACGCATCAATCCACAAAATCTTGGTCATTTCAACATCGCGCAGGCATACATCTGGGGCGGGCAATACGAAGAAGCTGCCGACGCACTGGAGGCCTTTCATCAGGTGAAGCCCGGAAATAAGTACTGCCTCTGGTTTCGGCCACAGCCTCCGCTGCTGAGTGGCAACCTCGAGGAGGCTGCCAAATTCGCCGCCGAGGCCGTCGCCGCTTATCCGGATGAGCCTCTGATGGTTTCTCTACTAGGACTAGTGCAGGCGCACTTGGGCCAAACTGACGTGGCGAGACAGTGTGCGGTTAACGCCTGTGCCTCGCCGCTTTCTTTTGGGCACTCACACCACACGCACTACCAACTCGCCGGTATCTATGCGGCCCTGGGTGAAAAGCAATCTGCGATGCATTGGCTGGAGCGCGCTGTTGACACGGGCTTTCCCTGCTGGCCTTTTTTTCTGCGAGACCGAAGTCTCGACAACTTGCGAGGTATGCCGGAGTTCGGGGATTTGATCGCCACCCTGCAGTCTGAATTTCCGGCTTCAGCCTGTAACTAACAAGCTCAGAACGTGTGGGGATTGACCTCTCCAGCGGCAAGTCCCGGACGGTTTGTTTGAATGTTAAGTCTAGTGAGGAGCACGGGGTGTACAAAAAGCTGAACTCAAAAGGGAACGTTGATTCAGAGAACAACCACGGAGGCTAATCACTAGACTTAACATTCAAACAATAGGGCCAAGTGCTCGGCGAACGATAGTCTCCGAGTGGCCGACGATCGAGGAGCCCGCGTGGGGTGATCGGCATAGGGGGGACGGTCGCCCGTCCTCCCCTGCCACACCACCGGACATGCGGGTCCGCATCCGGCGGTTCGGTGGATTGAGCTATGTACCAGCGAACAGGCGTGGAAGTCCGAGCGAATCAAAGTAGGCGATAGGAAATGCGGAGTTCATGGCTGGGCTATTGGCTATGCGGAAGGGGCCATGAGCACTCCCCGCCGTTTGTGCGGCCAGGGTTCGGCTCACTCCCCGCTCACATAGCTTCCTAAACCGTAGCCTCCCGCGTTTCCATTGCTTCCAGATCACGGATCGCAGCCTGCGCCGTTTCCATTGATCCAGTGCCTGCATCACCGAGGGCGTCTCACAGAAGCCGAAGTAACCCCGCCAACCTTGTAAATAGCTGGCCAGTTCCTTCATCATCTGTTCGAGACTGATACCCCGCGTCCGTCCTGTAAGCTCACGCACCTTCTGCTTAAAACGCGCCACGGCCTTGGCGGCGATGCGCCGCTTTGGCTCGCGTGCATTCGTGAAGCTGAAGCCGAGAAACTTACGTTCTGCCGACCGCGCTACCGCACTCTTCTGCTCGTTGACCTTGAGCTTGAGCCGTCGGGTGATGAAGTCCGTGATACCCCGCTTCACCCGCTCGCCTGCCCATTTCGCTCGGTAGGCTTCAGCGTCGGGTTCCGATGCACAACGCCGTGGAAGAAACTTACACGATTCCTGGAATATCCGGAACTTGAGCTGAGCAATAACCTGGCGGAAAATTCAATGCGGCCGGTGGCATTGGGCCGGAAGAACTGGATACACATCGGGAGTCCACAAGCGGGACCCAGGTGGCCGCGATTCTCTCGGTCGTGGAAAGCTGCCGTCGGCTGCAAGTCCCGGTGCGCGATTACTTTTCGATTCTCCCCGGGCTTGCCGATCTCCCGATCAGGTGCCTTCCGGACCTTACTCCCGCCGTATGGGTCGCCCGGCATTCATAGACTCAAGCGACCTGGGTATTAGCGTGAAGTGACCGTGCGACTAAAAACCCATAGTTTCCTGTTGGCCGACTATCGGCGAACTTCAGGGCTATCGCTGCCGCCTCGTTCTTGCTCCGCGACGCTCCTTCGGCCGCGTCAGCGGCTTATTTCAAATCGACTGCTGGCCCGTGTTGTTGGGAGTGCGCCTCACCCCGCCCTTCAACAGAGGGGGTGTGCAACTCCTATCGCCGATAGGAGGATTTTGCACGAACATTAATGGTGCATTCATCTCCTATTGAGGATCAGAAATTACTGGGCAGATGACAAGAATGTAATCTCACTTGTCAATGCATCCTGGCCTCTCGGCCAAGGCCGCTGTGCGAGTGTCACCAAGCCATCCAAGCTGTTAGTAGGTTTTATGCGACAAAAAATGGACTGGGGATACGAACGCTGCATAGGAATGATCTCGCGGCGCAGCGATCGGCTCTCCGGCGCGCTATTTATCCTCCTTTGTCTTGCCTCGCCCGGTTGGGCACAATGGGCCAGCACCGGATTGACCGGCACCGTCAGCGATTCCTCCGGACACGCACTGCCCGGTGTCGAAGTGACGGCAGTACAAGACGCTACAGGACTTCAACGGAAGGCGGTCTCTTCCGCGGAGGGAGCCTATTATTTTCCTAAACTGCCGGTTGGAACCTACACCGTCACCTTTGAGCACCCGGATTTCCAGGGGATGCGTTTCGACGATGTGGTGCAGAAGCTGAGCACAACTCGGATTCTCAACGTGACGCTGAGGATCGCGGGACCCACAGAGGAACTGCAAGTTTTGGCCAGCCCGCAATCGCTGGATCAGACCAACAACACGCTAAACACGGGCATTGAACGCATACAGGCTGAAGAACTTCCCCTGAATGGGCAGAATTGGGCCACCTTGACGACCTGCGGGCCGCAAGGGTACTGTGGCGTAGGCGCGAGCTTCGGCCCGCCGAATTATGGCGATTTCGATCCGCGCATCGCCTTCGCTTGGGCTCCGGCCAAATTCGGGAGGGAAGACCGTCATTCGCAGCGGCTTTGGTATTTACCACGAGGACGGCCAATTGGACGATCAGAACATCCCCGATAAGAACGAGGTGTTAAGTTATGCGCTGACACCGAAGAATTGCCCAGGGCTTAGCTACCCCATAGTTCTGAACTCGGCAGGGCAATCCGGTCTGCTCGAACGGCACCCAATCACCGAATGCGGAACAGCGGGATCGCAAAGACTCGTATGTAACCCAGTGGGGAGCTTTCCATTGAGCATGCGATGCCCGGCAATTTCGTCGGTACGATGTCCTATGTAGGCAGCAAAGGCACCGATTTGCTGCAGGAATCCTATGTTAACGTCGAAAACCCGCTCACCGGCCTGCGTCCTTACCCGGCCTTCTCGCAGATCTCCTGGCGAGGCAACATCGGCAACAGCTCGTATAATGCGCTAGCGCTCTCGCTGAAGCGTAACTTCTCTCACGGTTTGCTGGTCTCGGCCAATTACACATGGTCCCACAGCATCGACGACGATTCCAATGGAAGCGGGGACGGCGACTCCATTACGCCACAGAATGTTTCCTGCTGGCCTCGGGAAGCGGCGCAATGCGGGGAGCGCGCCGACAGCGCCTTCGACGCCCGCCACGTGTTCAATGCAAATTTCATCTATGAGCTTCCTTTTGGGGCAGGCCAGCCGTATCTTCTCCCAAAACGGTTTCGTGAGAGCCGTTTTCAGTTACTGGCAGATCAGCAGTATCTTCATCGCCCGTACCGGCTTCCCCGTGAACCTCACGACAAGCGGCACTGGCCCGGACGGAAACACCAACGACGCAGCGTCCCAACTTAGTTCCCGGCCAGCCGCTTGTATTTGGCCGGCGGGACTTTCAACCCAGCGGCTTTTTGCACTCCCGGGACGAAGACCCGCTTTACCCAGGTGGTACGTGCCCCGCTGGATTCGGCGATGTCCCCCGCAATTTCCTGCGAGGTCCCGGGGTCTGGCAATCTGATTGGGCGCTTTCCAGACGCTTTCCTGTCACAGAACAGGTACAACTTCAGTTCCGGGCCGAGGTGTTCAACATTGCCAACAGAGCGCAGTTTGCTAACCCGGATGGCCTCATTTCGGCTTCCGACTTCGGCAGGATATATCTGCCTTTGAATACAACTCCGATAGGAATGGGTACGCCGCGTCAGTTCCAGTTTCTGCTGAAACTACAGTTTTGAAGGGAGAAACCAACCTGCGCGAGCAGTAGAAAGCCTCAAGGTTGCCCCGCCCCGCGTGTGCCGTTCTCCGCAGGGTTCACGTTCTGAATGGGTCACAGCGGACTGATAACCGAACCTATGAGAATTCTGATCATCGAAGACGAAACAAAGACCGCCAAGTTCCTGAAGAAGGGACTTAGCGAAGCGGGCTTTGTCGTGGATGTAACCCGCGACGGTCTGGAAGGCCTGCATCTGGCGCAGGAAATGGATTTCGATCTGCTGGTTCTCGACGTGATGCTTCCCAGCCTCGACGGGTGGCAGATCCTGACCCGTTTGCGCCAAGCCGGACGGCGGGCGCTGGTATTGGTTCTGACTGCCCGCGATGTAGTTCACGAGCGTGTCCGCGGTTTCGAATTGGGAGCCGACGACTATCTGATGAAGCCGTTTGCCTTCTCGGAATTACTGGCGCGTGTGCGCTCGCTGCTGCGCCGAGGTCCGTCCCGCCAGCAGGAAAACATCCGCATGGCCGATCTCGAAATTGATCTCTTGCGCCAGCGTGCGACCCGTGCCGGTCAACGGCTAGATTTGACGACTAAGGAATTCCTTCTCTTGTCGCTCTTGGCGCGGCGTGCCGGTGAAGTGCTCTCGCGAACTATCATTGCTGAAGCGGTTTGGGATATGAACTTCGATAGCGACACCAACGTGGTCAACGTCAACGTGCGTAGATTGCGCCGCAAGGTCGACGAACCTTTCCCGCTCAAACTAATCCACACCGTCCGGGGCGCCGGCTATGTCCTGGAATGCAACTAGTAGCGCCGCTCCGTGGTGGAGGACTCTGGCCTTTCGCCTGACGGTCAGCTATGCACTAGCTGGTTTGTGTCTGGTATTCCTCGCGACGGTCAGTCTTTATTTCGTGTTGCGCACGGAACTGGAAAAAAGCACGGACCTGTTCCTCGCCGACAAACTCCACGTGGTACGCACGCTTTTGCGACCAGAGGACTGGGATGGGCTGAGGGAAGAAATTGAACTGGAGTCCGCCGCCCGACGATATCAGCAATTTTATATTCGGCTCCTTGACGAACGCGACACACCACTGTTGACGACTCCAGGTATGGCCGAGCAATTAGACCTTTCGCAACTCGCTAGCGGAATACAGAGCCGGCCTGATCATTCTTTTTCGATGCAAGGGACGCACGGGTAATCCTTTCGCGTCACCAGCGCGCAAGCGGAAGTTGGTTCACCTTCTAAGCGAATGGACACAATTGAAATTGCCATTGACGTTTCGCAGCAGGAGGCATTGCTGGCCCGCTACCGGCGTTGGTGTTTCGCAATTCTTCTGGGGGCATTCGCGATCTTCCCCCTGATCGGATACCAGGTTGCGCGTCATGGGCATTCGGCCGGTCGAAGAGATTGCAACCACGGCTCGACACATCAGTTCAACGAATCTGCGCGAGCGCATTTCGCCGGAAGGCTATCCCTTTGAATTAGCGTCCCTTGCTGACACCTTCAACAAAATGCTCGACCGCCTGGAAGAATCCTTCGGGCGGATTTCCAAATTCTCCGCCGATATTGCGCACGACCTGCGCACGCCTGTGAATAACATCCGCGGCGAAGCGGAAGTGGCATTGGCCCGCGCCCGCACCGTCGATGAGTACCGCGATGTGCTTGGGTCCTGTCTGGAAGAAACCGTGCGCCTGTCGGACCTCATCAGCGATCTCTTGTTCTTGGCTCGAGCAGAAAGCCCGCTGACCCACCTGCATCGCGAACGCGTCAATGTCGCCGAATTACTGGATGGGGTGCGTCAGTACTACGAAGCTTCTGCTGAAGATGGCGGTATCTCGCTCACAACGGCTGTCGGTCCCGAGTCGGTCATCGCCGAACTGGATCGCACTCTCTTGCAAAGGGCGGTTGGCAATCTGGTTTCGAATGCGGTTGCGCACACGCCATCCGGCGGAGCGATCGTTCTGGGGACGACGCTGGGAACTGGCGTGGAAGCCTCGACGATCCGCATCGAGGTCTCCGACACCGGCGAGGGTATTCCGCCGGAGGCTCTGCCGAAAGTTTTCGACCGTTTCTACCGAGTGGATGCATCGCGCTCCCAAGCGTCCGGCGGTACCGGATTGGGGTTATCGATCGTGCAGAGCATCATGCTCCTGCACGGCGGGAAAGTTGAAATTGCCAGTCAACTTGGACAGGGCACGAGGGTCACACTCCATGTGCCAATAGCCGAGCAAGGCCACGCGGCAGCAGTGCCCAATCACCACATGACAAAAACGTAATGTTTGCGTCATCTGGCTGTGCGGAATTCCTCACTACTCTTGGCATTATGCAGCATTACCTTTGCCACCGATCAACTGAAAACCTTACGAAGTGCAAACCTTGAGCCAGTTCCTTTGTGGAGAAAACATTTTATGCAGATGAATTCGTTTCGCAACAGTTCTCGGATCCTGAGGGGCCTGATCGCTGGCCTGCTGTGGATGGGGCTGAGCGTTTCGGCGTTCGCTCAGTCCCGGTACTTCCCAACCTACACTCCCGGCCCGCTAGGGAACGGCTGGGTTCTCGGTAACGGCCAGATCATCACCCCCGCCGGAACCCAAGTCAACCTCGCTGCCAACGAAAGCTCCGGCACTGGGGTTCGCGCTAAAGCCATCGCACTCAACCCCAACCCACTCGCCAATGGCCATCGCACCGCCGCCGTCCTTACCTTGGGCTCCAAGGCGACGACTGGTGCCGTCGAGGTCTTCGACGTAACTACCGGCGCTATTTTGCAGGAGTTTGTTCCGAACGGCCATGCAAACGGCAGCACCGCCGGCGTCGCCTATACGCAGGACGGCAGCCACCTGCTGTTCAGCCAGGACAATAGCTACGTTACCGTCGCCACTGTCGGGCCTGACGGCCTGCTGACCTACGTGACTCAAGTCAATCTTCCGGTGAACCTTAACTTCATCACCTGTTTTCCGAACAGCCCTCCGGGAACCACGGGCAGCGCCCCCATCCCCTGCGGCCAGACCGTCTCTTCGGGTACTGCCTATCCCCTCGGCCTCGCGATCTCGTCGGATGGCAAGACTGCCTACTCCGTACTGGACACGGACGATTCGCTGACCAAGATTGACCTGACCACGAACCCCCCGACGCAGCTTGCGGAAATTCGCGTTGGCAACGTCCCGAACAGCGTCGTGCTCTCGAGCGACGGCGGCACCGCCTATGTCTCCAATGAGGCCGGCCGAGTTGCTACCGTGAACGACTTCCAGGAATACTCCAACGGCACTCCGGTCGTCGCCAACAATCCGACGGGCGCCATCGCCACGGCCGCCATTTCGGTGGTGAATCTGGGCTCCTTTTCGGTGACCGCGACCATCAAATTGACCGGTCTGCACCCGACCGGTATGGCTCTTTGGGGCCAGTACCTGTTAGTCGCCGATACCTATAGCGACGTCATCTCCGTGATCGACACGACCACCAACACGGAGGTGCGTAAGATCAACCTTGGGTTGCCAATCGGAGTGCTCGGCCAGACGGCCGTTCCACCTTCACCCGGGTCTGGCCCTTCGGCCTATGGCGCGGCACCGAACTCGATCGCCGTCGACGCCGTCAATAACATCGCCTACGTCGCGCTTTACAACGCAAATGCGGTCGCCGTCGTCGACCTTAGCGACGGCGCACCGAAGCCCATCAAAGGCATGATCCCGGTCGGCTATGCGCCGAGTTCGGTTGTGTTGGACACGCCGGACACTCTGCTGCTCGTTGCCAACGACAAGGGCATCGGCACCACGAACACGGATATCGACCGATAATTGCACAACCTACTATGGCGTGTGCGGCTTCAACAGCCACCAGGACCAAGGCACCGTCAGCATCGTTCCCATTCCGGGCAGCGCAACGCTGGCGCAGATGACGACGCAGGTCTTTCAGAACAATCACTGGGATCTGGCGGCGAATATCTCGGGGGCCTCGGGCGGCAACCCGAGTAACCCGCCGGTTGCAATCCCGAAGAAGATCGGCGATCCCTCGTTTGTCAAGCACGTGTTTGTAATCATTCGTGAGAACCGCACCTACGATCAGATCCTGGGCGACGTACCCGCCGGCAACGGCGACCCCACCCTGGCGGTCTTCGGCGGCATCTACACGCCCAACGCCCACACGCTGGTCCAGCGCTTCCCGCTTCTGGACAACTTCTACGACCCGAGCCGCCAGTCGGCCGACGGCCACAACTGGATCGTTCAGGCCATGGCGCCCTACTCCGACGACATTCAGTCGCCTGACTGGGTCCGCGACTATCCCTCCAACGGCGGCGATTCCCTTGCTTACCAGAACCTGGGGCATCTGTGGGACCAGGCTGTAAAGGCCAACGTCTCCTTTAAGAACTACGGCGAGTATGTCGAGTTCAACCTATTCAGCCCGCCGGGCGGTGGGAACCAGGAGCCGAGCTGGTGCCAGTTCTATGACGACACACAGTCATACGAAAATGGTCAGGAACAGCAACTGTATTACTACAACACAGTCTCCTCGTACACCCCGCTCCCGAACCTGCCTAGTCACACGGTTCAGAACTATCCGCAGTTCGATCTGGGTATTCCTGACTAGTTCCGCGTCGATATCTGGAAGCAGGACTTCGCCAACGACGTGGCTAACGGTACGGTGCCCCAGTTGGAGTTCATGTGGATCAGTTCCGACCACACCGGCGGACCACCGAACGCCATGGCCATGCAGGCCGATAACGACCTGGCGCTTGGACGCTTTGTCGATATCATCACCAACAGCTCGGTGTGGCCGACGTCGGCGATCTTCATCGAGGAAGACGACGCGCAGAACGGTGTGGACCATATCGACGGCCACCGCAGCCCGGGCTATGTCGTCAGCCCCTACGTCAACCAGAACGGCCCCACCGACCACACCTTCTACACGCAGGTCAACATGACGCGTACGATCGAGCAGATTCTCGGTATCACGCCCATGAACCAGTTCGACCTGTGGGCCTCGCCGATGAGGACGGTCTTCACCGACAACCCACCCCAGGAGAACTTCCAGCCTTGGACGCACGTGCCGGCCGAATACCCGCTGACTTCGGGCACGACTTGTACGTCCGTAGCATCCGCTAAAAAAACTGAGACGAAGGACAGCCCTAAGGTCGCGGCTCTGAGGGCTGCTTGGCTCCAGAAGAAGGCGCAGATCTTCGCCGGCAACTACACCAAGCCCGACGTTCGAAGACCCGGACACCGTCCGCCATTACGACTGGTACGAGGCCACCGGGTTTACGCGGCCCTATCCCGGTGAGAAAACCGTTCGGCCCCCGAGCGACTTCAACAACTCGGCTCCCGCTACCGTTGATAAAGACTAAACACATTTCGACTACAATGGCCCTCTCCCCGATAACCGGGAGAGGGTTTTTTCATGCCTCAAACCAAGTGTTTACCTCATCACCGGATCGACTTCGAACGCGACTTTGACGAGCGGCAGCACCGGCTACACCAGCTTGTCCGGAAACGGGTTTGTAGGAGATTACTCACGAGACGTTGGCAAGTGTTTACGAACGTGTGGCACCGCCCCTCTGCGGTGTTCGCTCCTTCTTAGCCGGCGCAGTTGCAGTCGTTTCGTTCGAACACAGTCATCAGGAACAGAACCAATTCTGCGGTCACTGATGAGCCTTCTATGGTCTTGCCTTCATGATTTGGCCTGTCTTGCTTTTGGCAAGGATTGGCCATTCGTTCTTCGTGAGCGCTTCGTGAAGTACTCCACACCTGACGCTCACATAAAAGTCGTGTGCCTGCTGCTGTGTAAATTCAGCGGTAAAGGGCGCGCGATTCGTAAGAAAGGATTCAAAGATGGCACCCACTATTTGAGTACTCATACTGACCCAAGCACGGATTTCCGTTGCGACTGTAACGGTAGCTCTTTCTCTGAACGGTAGATTCCAGAAATTCAATTAGCGTACACTGGATCGCAGCGATTGAGAATCCCTCGCCACGAGTTGGTCCGCTCGCCAGCGGAGCTAGGTCTTCAATTTCCCAGAGGTTGCGGTTGGCATCGCACTGTGAGAGAGGAAAAGAACGGAAAGATGGTGTTCGTAAGCCGGAGTCAAGGGAATAGCCTCGGTCCGGAATGCTTGCCGTAAGTGCGACAACCCAGACGAATTTCCGTTGTGCGTGCGACTCGGTTGTACTTCCAGGCTTTCTGCTGCAGCATGTTCGCCGGAGGGTCATCGGGGTTGTGCCGATCTTTTCGCGCCGAAGTGAAACAATCTTTGCTTAGATTAGACCACCACGCGTATTGACGGTGGCATGCGGATTGGACCCGTCAACCGTGTACTTCCTCTGACGCTTACCGCCGACGGCCGCTAAACGAGAGCACTTTTCCCTCAGGGCAGTAGTAGACATTCTCCGCAGGTTCGTAACGAAATTGATCGCGAGTGAAGCGCCCTTTGGTCTGATGACGACGGTCAATAACCGGGATGTGCGGTTGTACGCCGCGATCCAACAGCCACGCCAAAAACTCTCCACTGCCGTATGCCTTGTCGGCTCCTAGACTCTCCGGTTTCAGCCCCAGCTTCTGGATCTGTTCCACCATCTTTCGAGCCGCCACGGTCTCTTGATGGAAGAGTGCAGGTGTGGCTTCGACCTCGAGAATGACTCGACTAGTGGTATCGATCAAGTAATTGTTGAAATAGGCCATCTTGGCGGGACTCGCTTTCTTCGCCCAAACTGCATCCGGGTCGGTAGTCGAGGCCATCTTCGTATCCGATACCGGATTGGTCCTTTCCAGTTCGGATAGATATTCGCGCACTGTCCTCGACACCCTCATGGCGTCCTTCAGTTTCTCCCGCGGGACCCGGCTTTGTGGGCTTGCATTCGCTTCGATCATCGTTCCATCTACGCCAGATTCTTCCCTTCCACCAAGCCCGCTTCCAGACACCGCCGCACAATCTCCTCGAATATTTCTCGAAATATGCCCGACTGGCGAAAGCGTCCGTGTCGGTTCTTGGAAAACGTCGAGTGGTCCGGAATTTCCTGGTCCAAGTCCAGCCGCGTGAACCAACGGTAGGCCAGATGCATCTTCACTTCTTCCAGCAAACGCCGCTCACTGGTAATGCCGTAGAAATTGCCCACCAGCAACAAACGCAACAATACTTCGGGATCGATCGAGGGACGGCCGGTGGAACTGTAGAGACCCTTCAGTCGCTCGCGTACAAAACTCAAATCTACATGCCGATCAATCAGGCGTAGCAGGTGGTCTTCAGGAATCTGGTCCTCTAAGCGGAAGTAGTAAAATAGTGAATCCGTCCTTTGCTGCTGACCCATCATCGTCGGCGTTCCTCCTACCTCTGTGCTTAGCACATATCACCCTCCCCACAAACAGAAAAACTTGGATCCGACCCGAGTTTTTCAACAGTCTCAAGTGGTTTTGGAAAAGCTGGAATACCGGACACTAGCGCCGACCTGAGATCCATACCCTTCAGCAAGAATTCCTTTCATTCCGCCTCGCCGAGTGATACCATGCATCAACATCTTGAGTGCTCGACGCTGCCGCCTCTGCGGCTCCTATCCGACATTCGCAAGGGTGTGACTGCCACATCGGAATCCTCGTTAAGAGTTGAAGAGTTTGGATCCGGGCCGCAGTGACGATTTCTCGGGAGGGAAGCCCATGCAGCGCGCGCGCATTTTCCATTTCGTTTTCTTGCTGCTGAGTCTCGTTGTGGCATTACCGCCAGCCCTCGCGCAGGTTGTTACGGCGACGATCCCCGGGGGCACGAATACGTTCGCCGCGGCGGTGAACTCTGCGACCAACAACGCCTATGTCGCAGATTTCAACTGCGCTGCCCAGCCGTGCCCGGGCCCAGGAACGGTAACGGTAATCAACGGAGCCACCAACAGCACTGCAACTGTTACTGTGGGAGTTTACCCGTATGCCTTGGCTGTCAACGCGGCGACCAACAAGATTTACGTGGCCGATGTTTGCGGCGATGATCTCAATTGCAACAGTCTTGGAACAGTTACTGTCATCGACGGGGTCACCAATGACACCACCAAGGTTACGGTTGGATACTATCCGTATTCTCTGGCTGTCAACCCGGCGACCAACAAAATCTATGTGGCCAATGCTTGCGGCAACACTCCCAATTGCAACAGCGCCGGGACGGTGACCGTCATTGACGCCAACAATAACAACAGCACCTCGACGGTCAATGTGGGAGTTGACCCCGTAGCCGTGGCAGTAAACGCGACGACCAACTACATATACGTAGCAAATGCCACGTGCTTCCAGTTTCCGTCATGCCCCAGCGCGGGGACGGTCACAGTGATCAACGGGACGAACAACAACCCTCAAACTGTCAACGTGGGCGTTGATCCCCTTTTCCTCGCCGTCAACTCGGTAACCAACAAGATTTATGTCTCAAATGACTGCGGTAGCGACATTACTTGCAGCAGCCTCGGAACGGTGACTGTAATTGACGGCGCCACCAATACCACGACACAGGTCAATGTTGGATCTTATCCCCTGGGCATTGCCGTTAACTCGGCGACCAATCAAATCTACGTGGCGAATAACTGTGGCAAAACATCGTGCAACAATACCCCTGGCACCGCGACCGTTATTAATGCCAACAACAACTACAGCACCACGACCGTCTATGTTGGTTTTCACCCCGTTTATCTGGATATAGACACGGTTGCCAATAAGATTTATATGGCGAATACCTGCGGCAACGATCCCCATTGCAAGAGTCCCGGGACGGTGACAGTGATCGACGGGGCAACCAATTCCACCCTCCCAGTCGCTGTCGGGGATGAACCCGATGGACTCGCGGTCAACTCTTCCACCCATAGGATCTATGTTCCCAATTTCCTGGACAACACCGTTTCGATTATTGGAGGCAATACGACCCTGCAATTCGTGGCTGTCACTCCCTGCCGTCTGCTGGATACCCGGAATGGCAGCCCGATTCAAGGCGGGACCTTCCAGACGTTCAATCTCACGCAATTAGCTCAACAGATGGGGTGCGCTAATCTTTCCACGGCAGCGGCCTACTCGCTGAACCCCGCTGTAGTTCCTCAGGGGCCGCTGGGCTACCTGACGATCTGGCCTGCCAGCCAATTCCAGCCACTGGTGGCCACCATGAACTCGCTGGATGGTCGCGTGAAGGCCAACGCCGCCATCGTTCAGGCGGGCGTGAGCACTTCGATCAGCGTATTTGCCTCCAACACCACCGATCTGGTGCTGGATATCGACGGCTACTTCACAGCAGCCAGCCAGTCCACGCTGACTTTCTATACGCTGACGCCGTGCCGGGTGGCCGATACCCGCGATCCGAGTCAGCCTCAAGGCTTGGGGCCTCCGTTTATGCCCGGCGGTCAGGCGCGTGACTTCCCGATTCTGAAGAGCAACTGCAAGATTCCCAATGGCGCCGCGGCATATTCGTTCAACATGACCGCTGTGCCCCATGTACCGCTGGGCTACATGACGGTGTGGCCGGCGGGCAAGTCGCAACCGCTGGTTTCGACTTTGAACGCGCCGACCGGCACGGTCACCGCCAATGCTGCGATCGTACCGGCGGGGACGGGCGGCGGGGATATCGACGTTTATCCCAGCAACGACATAGACCTGGTGATTGATGTCAACGGTTATTTCGCCGCGCCTGGGGGTCAGAACCCACTATCGCTATATCCAACGGCACCGTGCCGTGTGCTGGACACGCGCAACGGCAACGGGGCATTCGTTGGCGAGCTGGCGGTTAATGTGGTGGGCAGTGTCTGCGCGCCGCCAAGTACGGCTCAGGGCTACGTCTTCAACGCAACAGTGGTGCCATCCGGGCCGCTAGGCTATCTGACGCTGTGGCCAGATGGGACGAAGCAGCCGCTGGTTGCAACACTGAACGCGATTGACGGCGCTGTCACCTCAAACATGGCGATTGTACCCACGAACAACGGCTCGATCGACGCCTACGCTTCGAACTTGACACAACTGATTCTGGATATCTCCAGCTACTTCGCGCCATAGTAGGGCGCGGTGCGACGAAGGGCTTCGAACCAAGATTCGGGGGCGCCAGGAATTTTGGCCAAGACTTGCGCCTCCGGGGAAACAGACTCCGGTTAAGCGGAGTCGTCACCATAAAATAACACAGATAAGGGAGCGTCTAACAGAGCGCGCCGGACGTGCGTGTGCCCGTGAAAACCTCAGTGATATCATTTTTCGGAACTGGATCGTAGTAGCTAGCATGGTGATCAGCGCGAGGACAACATGGACGTTCAAAACATCGTGGTGGAACCCGCCCAAAGCACTGGGTCGGCAGCTCCCGCTGCCCGCCTAGAGACTTCCCTGGATAAGCCACTCCGGGACGTTTTGCCGGTTATTCAGGAGCGCCTGGTCAGCGAAAGCAGCTATTTCGGCGTGAAGGCGCTTAAGAGTCCTTTGGATTCTTGGGTGTACCAGGAGCTCATTTACGAGATGAAGCCGGATGTGATCGTCGAGATTGGCAACAAGCATGGCGGAGGGACACTGGCGCTGGCACACCTGTGCGACCTGCTGGGCAGAGGCAGAGTCATAGGACTTGACGTCACACATGAGCTGATTTCAGAACGAGTGAAGAAACACCCAAGAATCACGCTGATAGAAGGCGATGCGTGCCAAAACTTCCAGTGTGTCGCAGCACTGATTGACCCCAATGAGCATGTGCTCGTTATCGAGGACAGTTCCCATACCTACGACAACACGCTCAACGTGCTTCGCACCTTTTCCGTCTTCACCAAGCCGGGCGACTATTTCATCGTAGAGGACAGTATCTGCCACCACGGCCTTGATGTCGGGCCCGATCCTGGGCCCTACGAGGCCATCGAGATCTTTCTGGCCGAAAACCCGGACTTCGTAGCTGACCGCAGCAAAGAGACTTTTCTTATCACTTGGAACCCAAGCGGCTACCTGAAGCGCCTGGGTCTTCAAAGCAGAAGTTCCGACATCCAAGAATAAAGCCCTCGCCTCAACGCTCTCTAGATTGAGCGGACGAAACATCGCTTCTATCTTTGAACCAACGAAACCCGCAGAGGCGCCTCGAGAATGCCTCTTCCACGCCGAACACGAGATTTTGATTTTCCTATACTGCGGGATCGCACAATCTCACGACAAGATTTTAGCATCATCACGACGCCTGGTATCGTTTGCGCTCCATTGGGCGCCGAGCTGGGCTCGCCGACTCAGCAACCTGTGACGATTAATGCTGGGGACATGAGGACGATTGGAAGGATTCCGTTCATATATGCGAAGTTGTGGAATAGCGTTGGGGGGGTAAGTATCCCCTCCAAATCCGAAGCACTAGCCCGGGACTTCCGAGACGCCGACAGCGCGTACAGCCATGCCCAGGCTGGTCCCCTGAACTAGCTCGATATTCAGCTTTTGTTCCGCCCCCCTAGCGCTTGTGGACTGGACCCTTAGGGATGGGCCGCCCAGGCCTTTGAGATCGGTGAAGCACTCCCATCTTGGTCGCCGGCCGCGAAAAATCTGCCGGATTCGCGAAATTGCTGGAGATGTCCAGGATCAGTTGCGTCAGGTTCGAAGCGTAGGCGTCGATCGAGCCATTGAGGGTAGGCACGACGGCCATGTTCGATGTGATAGCTCCGTCCACCGCGTTCAACGTCGCGACCAAGGGCTGGTTTTCGCCGTCGGGCCACAGCGTGAGATAGCCCAACGGACCCGAAGGCACCACCGTAGCGTTGAAGACGTAGGCTTGCGCCGCGCTCGGCGGCCCGCAAACGGTGTCTATGACATCCACCGTCAGCTCACCCTGGAATGCTCCGTTGCCGTTGCGTGTATCCAGAACGCGGCAGGGCGCCACCGGGTACAGCGATAGTCCGCCCTGACCCGGCGGAGCAAAATAACCGTTGACATCGATCACGAGGTCGATGTCGTTGCTGGGATACACATCAATGTCACCGCCCGTCCCCGCCGGCACGAGCGCGGCATTGGCGGTGACGGTGCCGGTCGGCGCATTCAACGTCGATACCAGCGGCTGCGACTGGCCCGTCGGCCATACCGTCATGTAGCCCAAGGGCACATGGGGCACAGCGGTCATGTTGAACGAATAGGCCAAGACCGCCGGATTGAGGCCTCCTGGGAAGCAGGGACTGTTCAGAATGGGGAAGTCCCGCGGCTGACCGCCCGGCATATAGGGCGCCCCCAGCCCCTGAGGATAGGTGTTGTAGCGGGTATCGGCCACGCGGCACGGCGTCAGCGTATAGAACGCCAGCGTAGATTGCGTAGCAGGCGCGAAGTAGCCGTCCACATCCACCACTACATCGGTGGTATTAGAGGCGAATATGCTAATCGAGGAGCTCACCCCGGCGGGCACGATGGCGGCGTTGGCCTTCACCCGCCCATCCAGCGAGTTCATGGTGGCCACCAGTGGCTGGATTATGCCGGCAGGCCAGATCGTCAGGTACCCCAACGGCCCCTGCGGCACCACCGCCGGATTCAGCGAAAAGGCAGCGGCGGAGGAAATATTCGCGCAATTAGGGTTCATTTGTGCCAACTGCGGGAGATTGAACGTCTGGAACGTTCCTCCCTGAATCGGACTGCCGGTTAAGCGAGTGTCCAGGAGACGGCATGGCGGGACGGCAACAAATTGCAGCGTAGTGTCACCGGAAATCACCGACACGGTGGTGTCATCTGTATTGGAAATGTAAATCCTGTTAGTGGTCGCGTTGACCGCCACCCCGATGGGGAAATCTCCCACAGCTACTGGTACCGTGGACCCGGTTGTTGCATTGATGACAGTCACTGTCCCTGGACTGTTGCCAGTGACATCGTTGCCGTAAGAATTCGGCACATAGATTTCGTTGGTCGCAGAATCGATATCCAGGAAATCATAGGGATAATACCCAACGGGATAAGTTGTGGTGTTGTTATTGTTGTTCGCGTCGATCCCGGTCACGGTTCCAGGACTGCCGCAGTTGAGGTCGTCGCCGCAGTAGTTGACCACGTAGATTTGATTAGTCGTCGAGTTGACGACAACGGCTTCAGGAGCAACTCCCACCGTGGCCGTGGTGGTGTTGTTATTGTTGTTCGCGTCGATTCCGGTCACCGTTCCAGCGCTGGAGCAAGTAACGTCGCTGCCACAGCTGTTCGAAACGTAAATCTGGTTGGTCGCGGAGTTGGCAGCCACGTAGTAAGGGAAGTATCCAACGTTTACCGTAACGGTGCTGTTATTGTTGTTGGCGTCAATCACCGTTGCCGTTCCCACGCTGGCACAGTTGACATCGGTGCCGCAATTGTTGGCCACGTAGATTTTGTTGGTCGACGGATTGACCGCCACGGCTTCGGGGAAGTATCCCGCCTGGACCGTGGTGGTGGCGTAATTGTTGTTCGCGTCGATGACGGTCACTGTACCGATACCGGTCGAGCACGTGGAATCGTTGCCACAGTTGTTCGAAACATAGATCTTGTTGGTCGCGGAGTTCACCGCCAGGTAGTACGGGGAGTAGCCGACGTTGACGGTAACAGTATTGTTGTTGTTGTTCGCGTCGATTACAGTCACAGTCCCAAGGCTGCCGCAGTTGGGATCGTTGCCGCAAGTGTTGGCCACATAGATCTTGTTGGTCACCGGGTTCACCGCCACTGCATTGGGGGCAACCCCCACATTGACGGTTGCAGTGTTGTTGGTGGCCCCGTCGATCACCGTGACCGTGCCGTCTGAGTAATTTGCAACGTAGATCTTGTTGGTCGCGGAGTTCACGGCTGTGACGTATGGCTCGTCGCCTGCGGGTACGGTCGAAGTAACGACTTGACCGAGGGCCGGCAAGAATGCCACTACGAGGCCGACAACAAGGACGAAAAGGAAGGCGGGACGCGAGGTCAGCATAACTCCCTCCGGGGGACGGATGGTTCCGCGCTGTGGCAAATGGTAGCACGATACCGTACCCAGGGCCACTTTCCCAAAGGCCCGTCTGCGACAAGACATCGTTCACATAGATCATTGCAGATTGGCCGCGGCTTGCCCGTTGGCGTCGCGGGATGGCGATGGTCTCTCGCTCATGACCGGCATTTCCTGCATGCCAGGTCTCGCGCCCTCCGACGGATCCGGCGATCTGTCAGTGCCCGAGCTCGCCACAGCGCGTGCCTCCCGATTCCTGTTGAATTGCGTCATAGGGCTGACGGTCATCTGGTATGGGTCGACGAAAGCGCCAATGTTGGTGATAAGTGGATCCTGGCCATTGACAATCACATTGGCATCGAGCACAGCAATGAAATCGCAATTCCCAATCGGGATGTAGATCAGATTGCCATCCGGAGAGACTGCCAGAAAGTCTGTGTAGTACTGCAAAGGCGCCAGGCAATAATTTATCGCAGGGGCTAGGAGAACAGCGCAGGTTCTACCGTGCTGTTCGCTTGATTTGGTAGTGGTGCTTTAGCGTGACCCCACTACCCTTGATTTTGGAGGCTTGACAACGGGCTGGGACTGGGCCACAATTCTCATCCACTTCCCTCAGGTTGCCCAAAATCCCGTTTCGTCAGACGAAAGGACGCACATGCGCCGCTTTGCGAGTGTTGTTGTGACGCTCATCATTCTTATGCTGACTCCGGTCAGCTTCGCCCAAACATCCGCAAGCGCATCGGTTCCCAACTTCATTCGCTATGAAGGAACGCTGCACGATTCCCGTGGTGTGGCCGCCTCGACCACCGCCGGCGTGACCTTTGCCATATACAAGCAGCAGGAGGGCGGCGCGCCGGTCTGGATGGAGACGCAGAACGTCACCCCTGACACTCATGGCAACTACTCCGTCATGCTGGGTAGCACGACAGCAACGGGCTTGCCGGCTGATCTGTTCTCGGCGCAGGAGCAGCGCTGGCTGGGTGTGCAGGTGCAGGGTGAGGCCGAGCAGCCGCGGGTGCTGCTGGTCAGCGTGCCCTATGCGTTCAAGGCCCACGAAGCCGAGACACTGGGCGGCAAGCCGCCATCGGCATTCGCACTGGCACCGCAAAGCGGCGTCTCCGGCGCCTCCAATGAGACGAGCAGTTCGGGGAGCGCCCCCGCCGGTGGAGGCCCAAGTGGGCCAAAGCCGTTGGCGAATGGCCACGGCTCCGAGGGCTACATTGCCTATTGGAAGAACCCGGTGTTGCTGGGCGACTCGGTGATCTATCAGAGCGCCAGCGGCAACCTTGGTGTGGGATCCCAAAATCCACAGTGGCCGCTAGACGTGTTTGCCAACGGCGGCTCCGCTGTCATAGTAGGACAGCAGGGCAACAACGAAGGTGTGGCCGTTGAAGGTGATGCGCTTGGGGGTGGGGGAAACGCTACGAACATAGGAGTCTTAGGCACCAGCCGCGGAGGAAACGGGATTGGCGTGGAAGGCAATGCCATACCCGCGGGGGGAAATACCATCGGCGTTTTGGGACAAAGTGCAAGTCCCACCGGGTCTGGTGTGCAAGGCAATGCCACGGCCGGTTCGGGCTCGGCCACCGGAGTGTACGGCACTAGCGCCAGCACCACCGGGTACGGCGTCTTTGGCTATGCCACTGCCGATTCGGGCTCGGCCACCGGGGTTTTCGGAGAAACCGCAAGTACAACGGGCTACGGCGTCCAAGGACAAGCCACCGCTAACAGCGGCATGAACGTTGGGGTTTTCGGATCCACTCTAAGTGCAGCGGGTTATGCCATTTATGCTCAGAACAGCGCCACGACCGGTATCGCCTTGGGCTCGGTGGGTTTGACCAAGAGCCAGAGCGGTGTTGCCATGTTCGGCCTTGGCGTGGGGCAGAGTGCCGAAGGCCAAAAAATAACCCTCCGCCCTGTTGGAATCTGGGGAGATACTAACCAGGGGTCGGGCATCGGCGTGTTGGCGACGGCTGACTTTGGCATCGCCTTCGCGGGCTACAACAATGCCGAAAACATTTCGACGGCAAAATTTCAGAATGACGAAAACACTGATGAAACCGGGAATATTTTGGCAACAAAGGGCGGGCATTTCGGTGGCATTTGCGAGATTGAACGTCAGCGGTGACCTGGGCTGCACGGGAAACATTAGCGGTGGGCTTCTGGTGGATGGCGGCACACGCAGGGTGGCGCTTTATGCCGTGGAGGCGCCGGAAAACTGGTTTGAAGACATCGGCTCCGCCCAGCTCTCCGATGGCTCGACCGTGGTGCAACTGGAATCAACTTTTGCCCAGACCGTCAACACCGGGATGGAATATCACGTCTTTCTGACGCCCAAGGGAGACTGCAAAGGTCTCTACGTCACCAACGAAACCGCCGACAGCTTTGAAGTGCGCGAGTTGGGCGGCGGGAAGGCCAACATCGCCTTCGACTATCGCATCGTTGCCCGCCGCAAGGGATACGAGACTGTTCGTCTGGCCGACAAAACCAAACAGTTCGAACGACTGCTTAACGAACCCGGGCCAGCGCCTGGCAAGGTGGTCGCGCCAAAGATCCCACTGATCGTTGTGTCAAAGATGAAGTAAGCGTCTCTCGGTGCCTATCGCGAGCCTGGTATGGATGACCACAGACTGAACATTTACCCGTTTCCGTCTTGGCGCGGGACGTACTACCACGGGCATTGACCGCTGTGGAATGGACGGGGGAGTATTGACAGGTCTCGACCCGATGAACTTGCGCCGCCTGGCCAAAATCGTGTGTTTGGCGGCAGACAAACTGCAGAATCTCGTGTGCCACAGTATCAAGCACTTAGCGGGACTGATTCCCGAAGGTAATCGGGCAAGCCGCAACACAGAAAGGAGACGGCCGGCACCCAAGATTCAGGATGCCGGCCCCGGGCGAAAGGAGGTTGCACTTATGGCGCGAAGTAGCTGGAGATGTCGATGATCAGTTGTGTCAAGTTTGTAGCGTAGGCGTCGATCTTGCCGTTATTCGTGGGCACGATTGCCATGTTCGAGGTGACGGCTCCGTCTATCGCGTTCAGCGTCGCCACCAGAGGCTGGTTTTCTCCGTCGGGCCACAGCGTCAGGTAGCCCAGCGGCCCCGATGGCACCACTGTCGCGTTGAACACATAGGCCTGGGCACTACTGGGCGGTGCACACCCGCTAGCCACGACGTTCACCGTCAGCTCGCCAACGAACGCCCCATTGCCGTTGCGCGTGTCCAGGACGCGGCAGGGCACTGCCGGGTACAAAGACAGCGCGTTCTGGCCACTCGGTGCGGCGAAGTAGCCGTTGACGTCAATCACCAGATCCGTGTCGTTGCTGGGAAACACCTCGATGTCGCCGCCCGTTCCCGCCGGCACGATCGCAGCGTTGGCGACCACCGTGCCGGTCGGCGCATTCAAAGTCGAGACCAGGGGCTGCGACTGACCAGTTGGCCACACCGTCATGTAACCCAGCGGAACATGCGGCACCGCCGTGAAGTTGAACGAATAGGCCTGGGCGCTATTGGGAATCTGGCAGTTACTCTTCAGGACCGGGAACTCCCGCTGCTGACCGCCCGGCATAAATGGAGGCCCCAACCCTGCGGGCTGGTTCGGATCGCGGGTGTCGGCCACGCGGCAAGGCGTCAGCGTATAGAACGCCAGCGTGTTGTTACCGGGAGTCGCGAAGTAGCCGTCGATGTCCAGCACCACATCGGTGGTGTTGCTGGCAAAAACATTGACCGCCGCGCTGGCGCCAGCGGGCACGATGGTGGCGTTGGCCTTGACCCGGCCATCCAGCGAGTTCATCGTGGCCACCAGTGGCAAGGCCCGCCCCGCAGGCCAGATCGTCAGGTAGCCCAGCGGCCCCGGTGGCACCACGCTGACATTCAACGAATAGGCAATGGCCGAGGTAAGGCTAAACGCCGGACAGAATTTCCCTAATTCCGCCAAACTAGGAAGATCAAACGTCTCAAAGGTCCCGCCTTGAATTGGGCCGCCGCCCCCGTTTGCTTTTCTGGTGTCCACCAGACGGCAGGGTGCTAGCGGAAGGAATTGCACGGGATTCGGACTGAGCGCCCCCGACAGCCTAAAGACCGTGCCATCGCCGTTAGCCCCGCCAGTGTAGGTTGTCCCATAGAAGTTCCCATCGGTGGCTTGCACCAGCCCGGCGATAGGCCATTTGCCGTCACTGTAGTCGAAGCGGTACAGCGTGGTCAGCTCGCCTGCAGGAGTGATTTTGAAGACTGTGCCACAGTGGTTAGGGTTATTGGCACAATTAGTGCCCCCGGCCTCCTGGGTTGTCCCGTAGAAATTCCCGTCGGTGGCTTGCACCAGCACGGATTGAGGGACGGTACCGTCCGTGCAACCAGCCTGAGCGCAAAAGCTGTAGAGCGTAGTCAGCGCCCCGCTTGGCGTGATTTTGAAGACCGTGCCACCGTTGCCGTAGGCCCCGTCTCCTTGGGTGGTTGTCCCGTAGAAGTTCCCGTCGGTGGCTTGCACCAGGGTGGCGTAAGGGATGTAGCCGTCAGCGCAATTCGTTTTTGAACAAAAGCTGTACAGCGTGGTCAGCGTGCCCGCCGGGGTGATTTTGAAGACTGTGCCATAGTCGACGGCCCCGCCCTCGTAGGTTGTCCCGTAGAAGTTCCCGTCGGTGGCTTGCACTAGACCCGCGTAAGGGCCGATGCCGTCAATGCAATTCCTCAGAGCGCAAAAGCTGTACAGCGTGGTCAGCGCGCCCCCTGGCGTGATTTTGAAGACTGTGCCGTGGTCGGAGGCCCCGCCCTCGAAGGTTGTGCCGTAGAAGTTCCCGTCCGTGCCTTGCACCAGCCCGGCGTAAGGCTGGCGGCCGTCAGCGCAGTTCGTTTGAGAGCAAAAGTTGTAAAGCGCGGTCAGCGCGCCCGCCGGGGTGATTTTGAAGACCGTGCCACCGCTGTTAAACTTTCCGCCGCTGTAGGCCGTACCGTAGAAGTTCCCGTCCGTGCCTTGCACCAGCGCGGCGTAAGGGGCGATGCCGTCAGCGCATGGATAGGTGACGCAAAAGTTGTGAAGGACGGTGAGCGTGCCGGCTCGAGTGACTTGGAAAACTGTGCCACAGCCATCTTGACAGATGCTGGCGCTGGCCCCGCCTTTAACGGTTGTCCCATAGAAGTTCCCGTCGTTGCCTTGCACCAGCCCGGCGTTAGCGGTGTTGCCGTCATTCGGAGATCCTGCGAAGCTGTGCAGCGTAGTGAGGATCTGCGCAGGCGAGGCGATCGCCATCACAGCGCAAAACACAAATGCGATGCAGACCATTTTCGATAAGCTACGTTTTCTCATACTGCCACCTTTGCCGGCCTCGCCCGGGTGCAAAACTAAACACCCCAGAGGCCCGCAATCTCGTCATCGGAAGTCGTGGAGAAGAAGAGTGAGCCGGTAATTCCATTGTCCCTGTGATTGGTCAAATTGTGCGCTCCCTTACTTGGAAAAACAAGCTGTTTCTTCCAGGTTTCCCCCCACATGCGTTAAAGAGAAATGCGAGTGGCCTTCAAGGACGCACGGGATGTCGGGCTTGATGTATAGGAAAAAAACCATTTCAATGGGGAAATCGGGTGTCCTGTGTTGCAAGATTTCGCCTTTGAAAGCCCTACTGCTTGCGAAGTAGAGGAAGGACATCGTTCTTTAATGTTCGGGCGAACTCAGCAGCCATGGATTTGACTCGGAAATGGGCATTACGTGCGAACATTTACAACCCCCTTGAGGGGTCTTCCCGACTATTTCAGATTCCGCCCGGATCCGGATTGAGTTGGTATCGATCACGTCGCCGCGGAGTGTTGCCAGAGCTGCATCCGCGGCACTTGTGCCATTCATCTAAAGGCTCCGTTTCGTGGGCGTGGTCTTGTCCTGTCTGGGGATAAAGTTGGGTGACGTAAATTCGATTGTGTAAAAGCGGAAGGGTGTAAGTTGGCTTTGGCCTGACAAGCGAAAGCCACTCTGAAAAAGGAGCCTTACACCCATGGCGAAGATTACACCGATCAGCGAGCACTTCCAACATTTCCTAGCCGATCTGAGGGAGAGCTTCTGGGGCGATGTGTACGACCACACGAAGCAAGCCTGGAAGCAGTTTTTCGAAGCGGAGTCGGAGCGATTGCGGGATCTGTACAGTGGCTGGGGAGCATACCAGCGCAGTGCGACGCCGCATCGTGACTACCGCAACGGCTACTACAAACGCGATTTCGTAACCCGTTTCGGCACCCTGCGGCTGCGCATTGCGCGCACCCGGGGAAAGAATTTTCTGCCGCCGGGCTTGGACCAGTTTCAGCGGCGGGCACCGGAGCTGGCGCTGCTGATCCGGGAAGCGTTTCTGCGCGGCATCTCGACCCGGCAAGTGGGACGGGTGGTGGCCACGCTGACGGGCGAGACGGTGAGCGCGCAGACGGTCTCCAACCTGATCCGCGACTTGGACGAAGCGGTGCGGCAGTTTCATCAAGCGCAACTGCGGGATGAATGGGCCTATCTGTTCTTGGATGGAGTCAGCCTGCGGGTGCGCCGGCCCAGTGGACGGCAACGGGTGCAGATGCTGGTGGCTTATGGCGTACGCCGCGATGGCACCCGCCAATTGCTGGCTTTCCTGCGCACCCGGGGAGAAAGCCAAGCCGACTGGGAGGCGCTGTTGCAAGATCTGTATCGCCGTGGATTAAAAGGTGAGAACCTGCAGCTGATCGTGACCGATGGCTGTCCCGGATTAGCGGCAGCGATGCAGACGGTTTATCCCCGGGTGCTGCATCAGCGCTGCTGGGTACACAAGATGCGCAATATCCTGGAGAAGGTACGGAAGTGCGATTACGACGCGGTCAAGGTTGACGCCCAGGCCATCTATCTGGCCGACGGCCGGGCCCAGGCGCAAGCAGCGGCGCGCGCTTTCTGCCAGCGCTGGCGCCCGGCGTATCCCCGCATGGTGAGACAGTTGCAGGCCGATTTGCCGGAGCTGTTGTCGTTCTTTCGCTTTCCCCGACATCTGTGGAAGAAGCTGCGCACCACCAACCTTATCGAACGCTGTTTTGTGGAAGTTCGACGCCGCACTCGGCCCATGGTCTGCTTCGTCAACGTGCAGAGCGTGGATCGGATCATCTACTCCATCTTCCAGAGATTCAATCTGGAATGGAAGAACCGCACCCTCCGGGTTTTTACACAAGCAGCTTGACGTCACCTAAAGTTGGCCATGGACAAGGAGTATGCCGCTGAAGGTGTTATACTCTCCTCCGGTGATGCTGAAACCAGCTTGAAAGCCCAAGAAAGTATTTTGGGTTGCCCGCTTGCCGCATAAACACGCGGCCCAACATAGTACTCTGCCTTGAGCTGGGGTTCGTCCCCCACGAAGATGCCCCGGCAGTTCCGTTTCACTAAGGTACAACTTGGTTCTTGGCCAACGACTGTCCTCGGAGGTTTGCGGGTTTGACAGTCCATGCGGGAACTGTGCCTTCCATGATCGCAATCACAAAGGTGAAATAAAGGTGAAAAATTCTGTGCAAACACCTAAGACGTCGCTGAATGACGCCCTGCTCCAGGGCAAGAATGCACTTGTTTGCACAGCCATCGCGCTTGCCGCCCTTTTCGCGGCAATGCCAATCGGGGTGCAGGCCCAGACCTTATCCACCGTCTACGATTTCGTGGGCGGCAGCAGCTCCCAGAATCCGCAAGGGGTTATCGCGCAGGGGAGGGATGGCAACTATTACGGCATGACCACGGGACCCGAACCTGGGACGATTTACAACGTCTCGCGATCGGGGACTTTCACGCTGCTGCGCTCGATGGCGTATAGCGATGGCCAGCTCTGCAATGGCCTGGTGCTGGGAACCGACGGAAATTTCTACGGTTCTTGCTTTAACGGCGGTAACAACGGGAACTCGACCGGAACCTTCTTCCAGGTGACGCCGGCAGGGGCGCTCACCGTTCTGCACTATTTCGATGGACTCTCCTCGGGCACATCTGACGGCTGCAACCCGGAAGGCGTGCCGGTGCAAGCGACCGACGGAAATTTCTACGGCACGGCCAAAGTTTGCGGGTTGTACAACGGCGGCATGGCGTACAAGATAACGACAGCCGGAGCATTTACGCCAATCCACTCCTTTGCCGGGGGAGCCACCGATGCTCAGAATCCGCAAGGGGCGCTGATTCAAGGCAGCGACGGCAACCTGTGGGGGACCTCCTATGCCGGCGGCCCAACCGGCTCCGGTGCCGTGTTCAAGATGACCCTGGCGGGCAATGTCACGGTCGTCTATCAGTTTGAGGAATGCGGCTTGGGGACTACCGGCTGCAATCCAGCGGCTGGACTGGTGCAGGCCGCGGATGGGAACTACTACGGGACAGCGCTAAGTGGCGGGATCAACAACCAAGGCGTCGTTTTCAAGGTGACACCGGGCGGGGCCTATACGGTGCTTCACAACTTCAGTGAAACCGTAGACAACGGAGGCTATCCGCAGTTGCCGCTGACCCCGGGGACCGACGGAAACTTCTATGGAATCGCGACCGGCTGCTTTGGAGGTGGGTGCAGCAATGCGGACATTTTCAAAATCACCAGTGAGGGCGTGTTCACCGACATCTATAACTTTCCCAACCTCGGTGGAAACAACAACAGCATCCCGGAAACGCCGCTGTTGCTGGGGACCGATGGCGCCTTCTACAGCACCACGTATGAAGGTACCGACGATGCTGGGAGCGTTTTCAGCCTGTCGGTGGGGCTAGGCCCGTTCGTGGAAACACAGCCGACCTCCGGCATGGTGGGAACGCCCGTCACTGTCCTCGGGACAAATCTGACAGGCGCAACCAGCGTCACCTTCAACGGCACTGGGGCGACGTTTAACGTTGTCTCGCCTGCGGAAATCACCACCAACGTACCGTCTGGTGCGACCACGGGCCTGGTTCAGGTAACGGTACCCAGCGGCACATTGAGCAGCAACGCGACATTCCAGATCACTTCGCCTGTCCAGTTCGTCCCTATACCGCCGTGCCGTCTGGTGGATACCCGGACCGGTGGTGGTCCGATTCAGGGAGGAACCTATCGGACGTTTAATCTTCCGCAGCTGGCTCAACAGAAAGGCTGTGCTGATCTTTCGACTGCTGCCGCCTATTCGCTGAATCCCGCCGTGGTGCCTGAAGGGCCGCTGGGGTATCTGACCGTGTGGCCTACGGGAGAGATTCAACCTTACATCTCCACGCTGAACTCTCTGGACGGGCGCGTCAAAGCTAACGCGGCCATTGTGCCGTCTGGCAGTAATTCGGTCAGTGTGTATGCCAGCAACACGACCGATCTTGTTTTGGACATTGACGGCTACTTCACTACAGCCAGCCCATCCACGCTGGCTTTCTATACCCTGACGCCGTGCCGGGTGGCCGATACTCGCGATCCCAACCAGCCCCAAGGCTTAGGGCCTCCCTTTATGCCGGGCGGTGAGGCGCGGGACTTCCCGATTCTGAAGAGCAACTGCCAGATTCCCAATAGCGCCAAGGCGTATTCGTTCAACATGACTGCTGTGCCCCACGTTCCGCTGGGCTACATGACGGTGTGGCCGGCGGGCCAGCAGCAGCCAGTGGTATCAACCCTGAACGCGCCCACTGGCACGATTACAGCCAATGCCACTATCGTACCCGCCGGAACCGACGGTGACATCGATGTCTATCCCAGCAACGACACTGATCTGGTGATCGATATCAACGGCTATTTTGCGGCGCCGGGAGGCCAGAGCGCATTGTCGCTGTACCCGACGACGCCCTGCCGTGTGCTCGATACCCGCCAGGTTGGTAATGGACAGCCGTTCGTTGGCGAGCTGACGGTGAACGTCGTGGGTAGCGGGTGTGCACCCCCCAGTAGTGCCCAAGCCTATGTCTTCAACGCAACAGTGGTGCCATCCGGGCCGCTAGGCTATCTGACGCTGTGGCCAGATGGGACGAAGCAGCCGCTGGTTGCAACACTGAACGCGATTGACGGCGCTGTCACCTCAAACATGGCGATCGTACCTACGAACAACGGCTCGATCGACGCCTACGCTTCGAACCTGACGCAACTGATCATCGACATTTCCAGCTACTTTGCGCCATAGGCTCGGGCACTCATCAACGCGCATGCCATCCAGTCGAAGGACGAAGCGCAAGGAAAGAAACGTGCTGCGCAGAGAACGGCCAGACGTGCACTGACGAATAAGTAAAGAACCCGACTCTTTAATGGTGGAGGCGGCAGGAGTTGAACTTTTGCGCTGCATTGAAAACAGGGAACTTATTGAATCCTTAGGGGCGCACAAAACGCAGAACACTCGAAAGTGGGCAAGTCGTTGACCGTGTATTGACCACACGAAAGCGAAGTAACCCCGGCCGTAAGGGTGGGTTGCGATTGCCTGACTACAGAGCTTTCCGCAACCATGTGGTACGAAGTGATTGGTCGGCGGTTCGGAGCGGAGATCAGCCCCCGGTTTGCGTGAATCGCCTTCAATCAATGCCACGCGCGATGGATGACCTCTACAAGCTTAGCGTTATCCGTTGGATCCTACAACAATGGTTGACAAATCTTTGACAAGGTTGTGACACGACAAGAGCGCGGCTGACCTAGATTTGTCTCGTCAACCCCGCGCTACGCGGGCATTTCAACACCATATGACGGAGACAACGAAAATGCGCTATACAAGGAACCTGTCGAACATTTCGCAATTTTGCGCCATTCCCAGACGAGTGTTATTCTGCCTGGCCGTTCTGGCCTTTTGTAGCGCCGTAGCGTGGGGGCAGAATAACGAATTGCAACAAGATTCCCCCTCCGGACCAACCGGGGTCCTCGTTCACAGCCAGTTTGGCGGGCAAGTCTTCGGGTTTGACATCGATCAGAACGGTACCGAGGGTTTGCTGGCGGAAGCCAAGTCGCTTTCCAACGGGATTGTGCTGGCCGCGGTCGAAACCTTTGATCAGGCGAGCGGCCGTATCCTCCACGTGGTGGAGCTAACGCAACCATCGCACTCGCAAGATGATTTCATCACTCTGGGCGTCGTCGGCAACAGCGTCGGGCTCGTCGAGCACGAAAACGTAGCCAATGGCTTTGTCACGACGCGTACGTTCAACGTGTTGAACCCGCTAAGTTCGAACCGCCTTACCGGCACCTGGACACCGCCTATCGGAACCCAGCACATCATCATGCCGACGGGCGTGAGCCGCAGCCAGGGAGTTCCGAACGTCGCGGTATTCGCCTACGACAACAGCGATAATTTTATTCCGTATGTCTTCAGCTCCAATGTTGCCAATAATACGTTCGGCCCCGTGGTCATGATCACAGACTCTACTAATTTTGGCAGCGTGCCTCCGCCTATCGCGTACGACAGTGTGACCAATCAGGCGGTACTCGGCGGAGGGACCGGAGAGTTTGGCCGCCGGCCCGTTATCGGCGTGGTTGATCTCACGGCGGGCTCGTTTACGGAGTTTGAGGGGATCGGGTTCGGGTTTGTCAACGGAATCGCCATAGATTCCGCGGACGACATTTTCTGTACCGATACCGAGGATGACGCAAGCGTGGAATTTTACAATCTCAGCACAGAGACCGGTTTCACGGTTGTGCTGCCGGGATCAGGCGAACAGCAGCAGTTCAGCGGCGCCGATGTCGAGTTTGATCCCATCCACAAGCTGTTTCTGATTGCTCAGCCCACTTCCAGTTCGGCGCCCAGCGGCAGCACGATCTACGTTTACGACATACACGGGAACCTGCAGGAAACGATTAACGGATTCAGTTTCTCAAATACTTTCAATGTGATTCCTATGCACATTGCACTGCACCCTAGCCTTCGGTCCGGGTACGTAGACGGCCCTGACTCTGGTGTGACTGAGATTGAGGCTTTTACGTACTGACTAACCACAGGCGATCAGCCTCCGCGAGTTCGGCTTAAGAATTACGCCTCCTGCGATACCCGAGTAATCTCCGCGAGGAGCGCGCTCAGTTCGCCTGTGCTCTTTGCGCCCAGATCGCAACTGCTCCTGGGCCTGCTTCCAGTGGCGCAAAGATTGCTGGAACTTGTCTCGGCCAGCCTTGGGAAACGTGCTCACAGCCAAGATGGCATGAAAGGAGTGAAGGGGACATGTCAGCAGTAAAGCAAGTCATTGCGATCAATGAGAACGAAGCCACAACACCGGAGGTTACGCAAGCGGGTTCGGTGCCCACGCCCGCTGAGATGGGTACAAGGTCCGAGCTCGTGCGCGCGTTGCGCCGGCACCTACCGGATGAGAGGCGGGCGCTTACTCATCACTTTTCGGTAGGCGGCCAAGAAGGATATCTCACTGTCGGAGTCTACGACGACGGTCTCCCCGGAGAAATTTTCCTTACCATGTCGAAACAGGGTTCGACCATCTCCGGGCTCATGGATTCGTTCGCAACGGCAGTGTCGCTCGCCTCCAGCATGGTGTCTCGCTCGAAGTCTTGTGCAGCAAGTTTACTCACGTGCGCTTCGAGCCCAGCGGGTGGACGGGCAATCCCAAAATCGGCTTCGCCAAGTCCATTGTCGATTACATCTTTCGCTGGCTTGAACTGAAGTTCTTGACGGGCGAGCAGGGCGAGCTGTTTGTTCCTCCTTCGGTCGCAGTTCACTCGTCCGCGGTTCCGAATGACAACGATGCGGTCGGAGCGCTTGGAGAGTTGGTTCAACTCGGAGATGCGCCTGCATGCAACATTTGCGGGGCGCTTATGGTACGTAGCGGGAACTGTTTCCGATGCATGACGTGTGGGAGCGAATGTTCGTAGCAAGTCATTCATAATCACTAACATACCGTCTCGCTCTTTGCTGTCTCTCTGTACCCCCATAAAATCGTGGCAGAATTACGCAGGTTGCGTTACGCATCTTGCGTAATCGAGCTGACGCCATGAAGAACCTTTTCGAATACGTTGAGACGACATCGCCTCCCTTGAAAAGCGCCGCAAGTTGTTGGAATGGAAAGGACCAACCTCAGTCCTCTTTTTCATGCTTGATTGTGACGGGAACCGTCATGCTGAACCTGTTTACAAAAGTTGTGATGTAAGCTGGCTCGACCTGAGGCTGCGGCCTCCCGTGGTTGTTGCGCAGCACTTGCGTATGCGCTGATTGGAGACGACAAATGGCGACCGGAGGGACGGGAATCCGCGGGCATACTAATGGACCGCGATCTCGCCGAGATCAACGCCTATTGCGATGAGCACTTTTCTAAGATTCAAAAAAGCATAAGGCAAGATGTTGAAACCGAGCTTTTGTTGAAGTGCCAACGTCCGCAGCTCAACGTCACGGGTTTCTGCGACGCTCAAGTCGTTCTGCCGTACCTGACCTGCATGCGTCAGACAATCGAGCATATGTTGGCCGATGATGCCGCCCGATTCTCCAAGGCGCGTTGGCTCTGGATGTTGCGAAGAGTACCCGACCCAGTTCTTGAGGGAACAGTCTCAACAACCCGACCATATCGGTCCGCCCTCGCGGATGCGATCTCAGGTGCTTACGGATCGGACAAACCCGAACTTCCTTTCGAAGATTCAGAGGGTTCCACTCGTTTTAAGCTGGACGGCTCAGCGTTGCCACGGCTGCTGAGATATGTGGCACTTGTAATGTGGCTAAACGAGTCCCACGTTCTATTGCGTTATTCAGGCAAAGGGGTTCATTTTCGTTTGGGACGAGGTTCGCCTTTGCCAGACGCCGTTCCTACAAAGGAGGAAAACGAAAGCATCAGAAGTTACGACGAGCGGTCTGCTAAGTCTCTTTCGCTTTTTGCTGCGATTGGCACTGCCGTCAGCTCTGAGACTGATCTGTCTGACGATGGTTTTTTACTCCTTTTTTTCTCAAATGCCGAATGGGTCCAGGTTCCCGTACACATGCAAGGCAAAGAAATGGAATTAAAAGTTCTTAAGAGATTCCTTCCAGAAATGGTATCGCTCGACGGTCTTGCGACGCTCAATAAGGATGCCAGGTTAGACGGTCTAACATGGTGGAAGCCATCAGCCGCGGCGGCACTTGCATTGTCCCGGGGTATGTTCAGAATTCTAGCCGGCAACTACAACGGCTTTGCTAGCCTCCTGCTCTACGGATACGTGTTTATAGACCAAGAATATTTCTTGGAAGTTATCAGTGGGGCATGGGAGATGATCTCTAAAAATGTCCAACGAGTGATACCTCGCGCCGCCCTTCCGAACTCGGCCGCCGAACTTTTCGAGGCTCTGGTGGCATTTCAGCCGACGTTGTGGCCGCTCTCTCCTGGGCCAATCGTGAGGCGTGCGGGGACGTCAGTATGGATAGATTTGATTGCATGCACGGCGGTTCTGGCGGGTAGTCTAGAATTTCCAATTGTGGATGGTGACGTAGGCAACGCGAGGGCTGACCACTTCGAAGGAACGACACAGCAAACGATCAATGCCACGCCTTGGGCT
>CAVPFD010000023.1:0-46415 GCA_963703645.1 uncultured Acidobacteriaceae bacterium | reverse complement strand
AACGTGTGGTATCCGTCGGCTCAGAACCGGAAAATGGCGCGTGCAATTGGATTTATTGGAGTTGTCGGGGGCATCGTTATGCTTCTGGTTACGAATAACCTCATCAACACCAGTGCAAATACGTTGCACAGCGGAAATCTCTCTTCAGGCTTCGCGAACATGACATTGGCGCGAACATGACATTGGCTAGTGTCGGGCTGATTCTGTTAGGGGCGGTTTATCTATTCATCTCATGGAGCCGAATCGGCGAAAGGAAGCCTTGATTCCGGGAAGTCTACGCGGAGAGTTGGAACGAGCCGCGGAGCGGCGGGGCTGCTTCCCGCGACAGCGGAAACAGCAGATCCCTCGCGGGCTGAAGCCCCCTCGGGGATGACAAGATTAGGGACTCGGGACAGCGGCCCTCAAGGCCCGCACTACCCAAACTTTGAGAAGAAGTAGCGAGGAGAGGAAATCAAGATGGATCTGACCACCAATTATCTCGGACTGAAGCTGAAGAACCCGGTCGTGGTATCGGCCTCGCCGCTGACGGAGAAACTGGAAAACTTTCCCCGCCTGGAAGATGCCGGGGCCTCGGCCATCGTGATGTACTCGCTGTTCGAAGAACAGATCGAGGCCGATAACGAGAACATTGACAGCGCGTTGGAGTACGGCACCAACAGCTACGCTGAGGCCACGTCGTACCTGCCCGACATGCCCAAGTACCACGTCGGTCCCGATCGCTATCTTGACCTGCTGCGCAAGGGCAAGAAATCGGTCAGCATTCCCGTCATCGCCAGCCTGAACGGCAGCTCGCGCGGCGGATGGGTGCGTTACTCCGAGTACATGGAGGAGGCAGGCGCAGACGCGCTGGAGCTGAACATCTTCGACGTTCCCACCGATCCCAACATCACCGCGGAGCAGCTCGAGAACCGCTACTGCGACCTGGTACGCTCGGTCCGCAAGAGCGTGCGTATTCCGATCGCAGTGAAGCTTGGCCCGTATTTCACCTCGTGCGCCAACTTCGCGCGGCGGCTGTCGGAAGCCGGCGCCGATGGCATTGTGATTTTCAATCGCTTCTATCAGCCTGATTTCGACCTCGAGGAGATGGAGGTTGTCCCGAACCTGGTGCTCAGCAGCCCGCACGAGCTGCGGCTGCGGCTGCACTGGGCCGCCATCCTCTACCACCAGGTCGAGACTTACATCGCCATCACCGGCGGCGTACACGACTCAACCGACGTGCTGAAGTGCATGATGGCGGGCGCGCATGTGGCCATGATGACCTCGGCGCTGCTCAAGTACGGCATCGAGCACATCGGGGTAGTGCTGGCCGGCATGGAAGCCTGGATGACCGAGCACGAGTACGTTTCGGTGAGGCAGATGCGCGGCGCGATGAGCATGGTCAACATCGAGGACCCGCGAGCGTTCCTGCGCGGCAACTACCTCAAGATGCTTGGTTCCTACACCTGGCGCGATTCGGGCAGCGCGTTGACGACGTGCTAGTGGCAAGCCACCAGCGGTCAGCCTAGCAACACTTCCCTCAGGGGCTTGGCGCGTAAGGTATATGGCTCTTGACACCATATGTAGCGTAAGACCATACTAACCCGAGAGCACTAGTTAAGGCATGAAGGCCGAACTGCTGTTCCACCAGCGTATCGACTATGACGATGGTGCAATTGTGGAGATGGTGCTATGGCGGGTTTGGTCGCCGGTTCCACCATCGACCCATGGCCTGAAATATTCGCTGTTCTATGGCCGTCCGGGCGTTCGGGAGGTTGGCTATGACAATGAGCGGGGCAAAGGCGATCATCGGCATTTTCGAGGCGTCGAGAGCCGTTATAGATTCAGCACCGTCGAGCAATTGATGGCCGATTTCTGGTCCGACGTGAGGGCCTTGCGAGGCGAGAAATGAGCAATGTGAAGATCACGGTTGGCGGCGCGGTAGAAAAAGAAGCTTCGCACCGCTTCGTCGATGCCTGGCACCGCGCTGAGCGCGGAGAGATCTTCCATGAACGCCACCTGGCGTTCGAAAGTTGGGACGCCCTCGCCCGCGTTCTAACCGGAAGGCGGATGGAGTTGTTGCGCTATGTCCGACGACACAAAGTCGTGAGCATACGGGCACTGGCGAAAGAGCTGGGCCGCGATTACAGCAACGTTCATGCGGATGTCCGGGCCTTGGCGGCCGCCGGGCTTCTCGATGCAACAGCCGACGGCGTTCGGGCCGACTACGATGCAATCGAGACAAGAATTGCTATATAGGGCAATCTAGCGATTCCCCGCCGTCGTAGGAATTTGCTTGTCAATTAGCTGAATCGTATTAATATGCGGGGCACCTTCGAGGTGACCCTTATGACCTTCCCAGTCTTTGCTCTTGGTTCTCCACGTGAATCGCTTACACCTGGGCGCTTGCGCTTCGCCATCGCCTTTGCGATCGCCTTGGTGGCATCGCTCTTCACCATTGTTCCGGCGCAGGCCACCGACCGCATCATCATTAACGGCACCGGATGTCAGGTAACAGAAGAAGACGCGATCGGCATCTTCCTGCAGAGCAACCTCTATCTACGCATCGACTTCCCCGATTCCCATTGGCGCTTTGGCCTGCGCAACGACGGACTCAAAGGCCTGAGCCTGGTGGATGTATCGCTGCAGGCCGGGCAGTTCACGTCCAAGCAATACATCATCAAGCACGCCGGGATGACGGACATTTTCGTCCCTTACGACAATGGATCCTACAGCGTGTACGACATGACCGGCGATAACAACATGGACCAGATGGACCCCGGTGACCTGCCGGCGCAACTGGGAAGCCTGGTTTACCTGCGGCAAGCTCAGGGCACCTATTACATCCGCGATCCCTATCCCAAGGTGGCTGTGGAGTGCCGCGACGCGGGGATCGCGTGGCTGTGCAAGCAGTATGGGAATCGTACGCGCCGGCGCGTGCAAGAGGTTGTGGTCTGGGGCGTTTATGACGGCGGCAACTACGACAACATCATCGAGTACACTTTCCGCGAGGACGGAAGCATCGGCTTCCGTTATGGCGCCACCGGCTACAACCTACCCAGCATGCCCGGTGCATCGCATGTACACAACGGGCTGTGGCGGGTGAGTACCAAGCTGTTCGACCGGACTGACAATGAGGTGCTGCAGTTCCGGCACATTAATTCTCCAGACGGAACGCTCTCAACCGACACGGAGCCACAAGTCACGAATGAAAGCGCCCTGGACTGGGACCCCTTCATGTTCAATAGCCTGATCGTGCAAAGTACGACGCAGGTAAACGACTACGGACATCTGATGGGCTACGAATTTCTGCCGCAGGACCGGACCGGAAGCGGAAGATTTGCGAAGAACCCATCCTATAAGGAGCGCTGGACGCTGGCCGACTACTATGCGACCAATGACGATCCGGGCCAGGACGGCAGCGGCTCGGGCATGGATAACTGGCTCTATACCTGGTACTCGCCGGACGATTACCTGCTGCGCTATGTTGACGATGGACAAATCATTGGCTCGATGGGCGATGGCGTCGTCATCTGGTACATCGGTTCGGCACATCACACCCCGAGCGATCTCGACAACCAGATGGGCTCAGGGAGCCACACCGGCGTGACCCTGGTTCACTGGAGCGGTTTCGAGATAAAACCCCATGACCTGTTCGATTACAACCCGCTCGGCGGTCCGCCGAGGTGCGGGAACTGAGCCAGCTTCACGCCTATTTCGACGCAGAGGCCGTTGCCGGTTTCAGCACGATAACCAGCACCCGGCCATCGGACTTGATTTCACCGCCGGTCGCAGTCTTGGTCGATGTGATGGGGTGCGAGCGCGTCATGTACTCCATCGCCTGGACTTTGCCGGCTTGCGTCAAGGTTGCGGCGATGAAGTCGCGCTCATTGTCCACGTCCTGATCGATCTTGTGCGTGATCGCATTGGCCGAGCGTTGGTCCTTTTCGATGCCGATGTCGTGCGTGCCAGAGCCGACCCAGACGGTCTGCTGTGGCGTGCTCAAGGGTGAATTCCAGATGCGGAAATGGTGGCGTTGCGCGGCGACCAGCACGGGATCGGTGCGTTCGTAGCCGAAGTCCTGGGGGCGGCCGAAGAGGTACAGAATGCTCATCGGCACGGTCATGTAGGAGTTCTTCTGCAAGGTCGCCATCAGCGCGCTGACCACCGCGTCCTTGTTGGTCTTGTCGGCCTGAAGCCAGCCCGCGTCCTTCAGCGCACTGGTCACCTGCTCCTGCGAGCCGATAATCACAAAGTTGATCAGGTCGCCGGGATTTCCGCCTTCCGGTTTATCGCTCACGCGGTAGGGAATCTTAGCGTCAATCTGCGCGAACAGGGGCTTGAAGTCGTAATTGCTTTTGTTGGCGGCAGCGGCGCTCGCGGGGGTGCGTTCGATCTGCACCTCGTACTTGCCCGTGGGCGCCTGGGTGGCATCCTGATTGATCCCAAGATATAAGCGTCCGGCAACCGGCACGGTCAGGGTCCCGTCGGCGCCGACCACGAATGGCGTCGCGGCATCGCTATCACCGATGCGGCCCACCAGGGCGCCGCGTCCCGCGCTGGGAACCATCAGAGGACGCAGTGTGTCCACCCAGCCACGCTGTGTTCCTGCCGCCGTGATGCCCGTGTCTTTGCCCATGCTCAAGGTGCCTTTGGCGGTGATGTGCAGCTTGTCACCGGCGGTGACGTCCATGCCGGTGTCAACCCACTTCGGGCTGCCGCTCACAGCGACACTCTTGCTTGTGGCGCTGGCAGCGGCCGCGGGAGTGATAAAGAAAAGGCTGCCTAGGAGCGCGGCGATCACAACGCAGCGAGCCGATTTCATGGGACTCGGACCTCCTCCACGAAAGTATAGCCAGCGAAGAAACGGCTGAACACCGCATTATAAGCTGGGGGATTTCTGCTTCCTATTCCACCAGCGCGGCCGCTTTCTCTTCCGCTTCGGCAACGGCGCGGATGGAAAGATGCTCACCGCGCGCCAACGCAAGGCCGGTCGGTATCACCGACATAAAGGAGATGACCCAGATCAGCATGCCGCAGCTGACAGCGAGTTCCTGTTCGATGCCGAAGCCAGAGTGCAGCATACTGATGGTAGCCAATTGCGAGCCTCCGCCGACCGCCGGCAGCTGCAGCATCGAGCCCACCATGCTGGAGCCCATCAACACGACCTGGTGCGGGAGTGTGAGGCTTCGCAGCTCACCGGGATAGGCGTGAGTGATGGTGTAATACGAGAACGCGATTAACACCCACATGAAGATCGAGACCACGATCAGTTGCAAGGCCGAGCCGAGGTCGTGAATGGTCTTCAGCCCTTCACTGAAGGAGTGGACCTTCTCGCGGAGGTGATGGGCAATCTTGGGAGCGAAGCCCGCGAAGAGGTTGTACAGGAATTGCGCGACACGCTCCCCTGAGCGCCGGACTACGACGCAACCTAGGACCAGCATGATGACAAGAGCCATCAGCACAAAGGCCGCATCGCGCAAGCCAAGATCGAGCTGAATTCCGTGGATGGTAATCACATGGTGATAAAAGGGCAGAGATTGCACGTCAGGTGAAATGAGGCTGACGGCCAGCAGCACGGCAAACGAGCCCATGTCGAAGATGCGCTCCACGCCCCAGACCGCGATCTGCGAGGTGAAGGTCAGGCGCTCTTTCTTGGCGATAATGTAGGGACGGATCATCTCCCCGGCGCGACCCAGCAGCGCCAGGGCCGCGAAGCCAATGAATTGCGGCGCCATCATCCGCGCCGTGGTTGTCTCACAAACCGGCTTCAGGAAGATGCGCCAGCGCACCGCGCGGAGAACATAGGCAAGATAAGTCAGGGCCAATCCGGCGATGAGGCCCCACACGTTGACCTGGTCGGTGCGGCTCCAGAAAACTCCCCAGTCGAAGTTCTTCCAGGTGCGCACCTGCAGATAAATCAGCAGGCACAGAAGGATCAGAACAATGCCGAGGCCCAGAATGCGTTTTGTACTCATGAAGGAAAGTCAGCGGCCAGTGAGACGCGCCCCGCCGCAGTTTTGAAGCTCATAGGTCAAGGTAAATGAGAGGCGTGGCAGGGTCAAACGGGATTTACTCGCTATGTGCGCCGGAATCCGACGTTGTTTTCGCGAGCGCAGCCCGGTTCGTGGATTCTTGGCGGCCTGCCGCGCGCGGCTGGTTCTTTCGCTTGGCCTGCTTCGTACGGTTGTAGTCCTTAATGACGCGTGCCACGTAGGCGTGGGTCTCGCGATAGGGTGGCAAACCTTTGTATTGCTGCACGCGCTGCGGGCCGGCGTTATATGCGGCCAGGGCCTTGATCATGTCGTTGTTGTAGAGCAGCAGCAGATCGCGCAGGTAGCGCACACCGCCATCCACGTTGTCCGCCGGATCGAAGCTGTTCTTCACACCCAGCATGTTGGCAGTCTGCGGCATCAGCTGCATCAGCCCCTGCGCGCCTTTCGGCGAGACCGCTCGCGGGTTGTTGGCGCTCTCGGCGCGAATGACGCTGGCGATGAAGTCTGCGTCAACCTGATGTCGCGCGCTGGCGCCGCTGACGATGGAATTCAAGTCTTGCCCGCGCGGGGACTGAGCTGCCGTCTCCTGCGGATCGGGCGGTGCAGCTTCGAAGCTTTCGATCTCGCCAGTAGGGACATCAACGTAGCCGCTGTCCGGCGCGGCGCTCATGTACAGTCGCGTCGTCTCGCCAACCGTTTCATGCCGCTGGTGACGGATGCTGAATCCATTGCGCAGGTTCGCCATCTCAGCCGCGCGCAGCGGCAGCGTAATCGCCGTTACCAGCAGGCCGAGTTGTAATAGCTTACGCATTCACGCTCGCTGCATTCGCGTCCAGCACCTGCTCGATGGCTGCGGCAACGCCGCTCTCATCGTTGTGCAGAGTGACGGTCCAACCGTTCTGCTTGAGGTCGTCGGCGGCGTTCCCCATGATCACCGGATGTCCGGCAAAGGTCAACATCTCGATGTCGTTGTAGTTATCGCCGATGGCCATGACCTCGGAGCGATCGATTCCGCGATAGTTGGCCCAACGCTTCAGGGCATGTCCCTTCGAGCAACCGACATTCAGAATATCAAGGATACACAGGTTGCGCGCATCGTATTGCGTGCGCAGCAGCGTGAATTCCGCGGTGAAATCGGAGGCCAGAAGATGTTCCTGGGCGCGCAGCATCAGCTCAATCGGGCCGCAGAACATGGCCTGGATGGGGTCTTCGGTGAGCGCCTTTTCGATGGGGCTGATGTACTCGATGTAAGGCGCGTTCTTCTCCATCCAGCGCTGGATGACGCCATAGAGCTGCTCGTGGTTCTCACAGACGATACCGCCCATGCCTTCACGGTCGAAGGTGAGCACGGTGTGATTGCGGAACTCCCGCATATGCTGGCAAAGCTTAAGGGCCGTTGCCCGCCGCAGGAGGTCCTGATGAAAGAGTTCGCCCTGGGTCGAGCGTGTAACCGCGCCGTTGGAGCTGATGAGCCACAGATCGAAGCCCAAGGATTCGGCGATGGGCAAGGCAAACTTGTGCCTGCGACCGGTTCCCAACACGATCTCAACGCCGGCTTCATGGGCACGGCGCAAGGCATTCAGGTTGGCAGAGGAGATTTCGACCTTGGAGTCCAGCAGTGTGCCATCAATATCAATGGCGATGAGGCGGATGGGACGCTTCACCCCTCAATTCTAGCAGCCGTTGATCGGCCATTTGTGAATGGCCTCCGTTTCGCCTCCTTGTACGGACAGGCTCGCGGGCACAAATTGTTTGCAAAATTCATGCCGCCGAATTGAGCCAACGGGTGTAGAATCGCGTCCACTAAGTGGACCGTGGATGCTGACCACCGCGGCCAGTTCCAGCTTGCGATCCGCCACTCTTTCCCGGGTCAATTTCGCCGAAGCCCACGGCAAGTTGGATCCGAAGCTCAGGAGACCGCCATCCTTGGCTGTCTCTGGGAGGCGAATATGCAGTATCAACGGTGGCTCGCGCTCATTCTTTTCTGCCCTCTCATGACTCCGGCACAGGCCCAAATCAGAGGAGGACCAGGCCAGGGCCTGTCGAGCGGCAGTGTGCACGTTCACGTCATTTATGCTGACGATCGACGGGCAGGGGCCAATCTTCAGGTGATCCTTATGCAGGGGTCCGGCAGCACGCCGGTCGCAACGACCTTCACGAACGATAGCGGCAAAGCGGACTTCCGCAACGTTACTGTGGGTGAATACCATGTCGAAGTGAGCGGGGAGGGGATCGAACCCACTTCGAGCGACCTCTTTGAGGTGGATGCTCGTCAAGTCACCCAGTCGGCGTACGTGACGGTCCGTCAGTCTGCCGACGCAAAAACAGCCACCTCGAAAAAGGGAACGGTTTCAGCCTCCGACCTGAAGGTTCCAGAGAACGCGCGCAAGGAACTTGACAAGGCCAACGTGGCCATGGCGCAACATGACTGGAAGAAGGCGGTGGACTTGCTTAACAAGGCGATCGCCATCTATCCCCCGTACGTTGTCGCTTATAACAACCTCGGCGTGGTGTACGCCTGGATGAACGACAGCGTTCACGAGCAGCAGGCGCTGGAGAAGGCTGTCAGCCTGGACGAGCACTCAGCGCTGGCCTGTGAGAACCTGGCCAAACTGTATCTGCGACAAAGGGAGTTCCCCCAAGCCGAGACTTTACTGGGCAAAGCCCTGCGGGTGGATCCCAATAACGGCGTGTACCTGACGCTGATGGCCGACGTGCAATATATGCTGCGCAACTATGACGCTGCCATCACGGCAGCGCAAAAGGCCCACACTGTGCCGGACGCACATCCCGCGACTTCGCATTACATTGCCGCCATGGCTTACGAACAGCAGAACCGGCCGCAGGAAGCTATGGCCGAATTCCAGATGTTTCTGAAGGAAGAGCCAAATGGGCCGCGCGCCGATCACGTTCGCAGCGATATCTTGAAGTTGCAGGGCCCGGCGCCGGTTGTCTCAGCGAATACGCAATGACCGGTTGGAGGGAAGCCTCCGCCGGGCGGAGGCCGCCGCCCGGGCTACGCGTCCGGGTTCTTCAGCTTCAGGCCGCTTTTGTTGGCCTCGAGGAACTCTCGCAGTTGGTCCGCCTGCTCAAGCAGCCTGATCCATTGCTCGTAATAAAGCGTGACCGGGAAGCGTCCCAAGCCGTACACGCTCACGCCGCCCTTTTCGCTGACCCTGAATTCAATAGCACCCTTTTTGCGTCCCTGGACCTGCTTTTCCAGCTCTGCCAGTTTGGCTTTCAATTCTTCATAGGTTGGTTCGGCCATCGTCCTACCTCATCGCGAATCTTGAATATCAGACTTGCCGCTTTGCCGGGCTGCTTTTCCTTGATGGAGCGCGGAGTCTTCTAATCATGTTACCTGCTTTGGGGAACCGTCGGCTGTGACTAGAGAAAAGCAAATTGTTCGCGGGAATGAAACTTGGCCGGCGCTGCCGGCGTCCAATCCGATAACACTTGCGGAAGGCGGCCGCTGAGCCGTGACAGTGCTCCCTGACGTTCCGCGCCGGGCTGCTATGCTTTCCGCGTCGAAGCGGGTGGGGATGGCGTTTCCTGATCCATTGCGGCGGACTCTGGAGAGCTGCCGGGCTATCCTGTGGCTTGCAAGCCTCCTGGTGCCCCGCGCGCAGCGCGTTGAATGGCGGCAGGTGCGGATGCGCCAGGTCTGGCACTGGGTCAATTTTCTTGCCGAGCGCGGCCAGCTCAACCGGGAAAACAGGCTCGTACTTGCCCGGCACTGCTGGGGCGCTTTCGCGGATGCGTTCTGGGTCCGCTATGAACGCGAAGAATTCCTGCGGCGTATGGATCGCCGGCTGCGGGCGCCCTCAACCTGCATTGCCTTCGCCAGCGTGCTTGTGGTCGTGATCGTCCTTGCGGGCGGCTTCATTCCCGCAGCGCGGTCGCGTTTGTCTTCGGCAATCCCGAGGGCCGATCGTGTTTGTCTGATAAGCCTCAATGGCAAGTTCAGGAGGTTTCGCTCCGAGACCCTGATCGACCTTGCGACGGCGTGGAGGGGCAGCAAGCTGCTCGACGGGGTAGCGGCCTACTCGTGGGGCCCGCAACGCTTGACCGGCATGCAGCGAACAGTCCCGATCCTGACGGCGCGGCTCTCGCCCGAGTTCTTTGAACTCCTGGGCGTCAAGGCGGCACTGGGGCGCACGCTCAGGAGTGATGACGCGCAGAGTTGCAAAACCTGCATCGTGCTGAGCGACGAAATCTGGAAGCTGCAATTCAAGGGCGAGACCCGAGTGATCGGCCAGCGAATCATGATCGATGGCATCGAGTGGGTTGTCATCGGAGTCCTGCCCCGAAATTTCCATCTGATTTCTTCAAACATTTCCGCCTGGACGCTTCTGAACCCCTACATTCCGCCTTACAGCAACTTCGTGGAGCGGATTGGGGCGGTCGGCCGCATGAAGAGCGGCGCAACCGAAGGGCAAGTCGAAGCCGACCTCACTGACCTCAGCGAGAACGCAGGGTATGTCCTGCCAGCCTCTTTGCTTACGGTGAGCTCTGCACAGTCTGAAATGCGCCGTTCCGTCGAGACCTACATGGCGTTCCTGCTGCTAGCCATGAGCTGTGCGGTGTGGATTGTGTATGCGCGCAACTCCAACCGCGGGCCGGGACAGCCGCCTGCGAGTCTGGCGGCGCAGTGTCGATGGTGGGCGTTCTTCGTCGGCAAGTCTGCCTTGCTGCTGATTGCGACCTGCCTGCTGGCCGTGGTCAGCGTGCGCTGGTTCTCGGTGCACGTGATTGGCTCGATCTATCCCATGGCGGACGTCTTCGCCCTGTGGTTGTTCCTGCTGCTGTCGGTCGGACCGCTCTCGTGGGCCATCCATGACCAGCGAAAACGCTGCCGGGTCTGTTTGCGCCGCCTGGGCAATCCCATCCGGATTGGCGCTCCCGGCTACGTGCTGTTGAATTGGTCGGGGACCGAAATGGTGTGCAGCGAAGGGCACGGGACACTGTATTTGCCCGACGCGCACGCCGACTGGCTGGAGCGCGAGCGCTGGAACAATCTCGACGATTCCTGGGCAGAGTTGTTCCGGGGTCCGGATGGGATCGATAAGGAAAAAAGCGCGTAACCGCTCTAGTTCCGAGCCACTTGCTGCCGTGAGATGGGCAACTGAATCGTAAATCGCGAGCCTTTGCCTACCTCGCTGGTAGCTTCGATGTGACCGCCGTGCGCCTCCACAATGCGGCGGGCCAGCGATAACCCAAGGCCCGTGCCGTGCCCCTTGGTGGTGAAGAACGGGCGGAAGATGTTGGGGAGGGTTTCCGCAGGGATGCCCTTGCCCTCATCCGCCACCGTAATCAGCACAGCATCGCAATCATTCTCCAGCGACACCCTGATTGTGCCCGGCTTGTCCATGGACTGAATCGCGTTCAGCAGCAGGTTAAGGAGCACCTGATTAATCTGGTTGGGATCGTGGTCCACAGGCGGGATTGTGCCGCTTACGTCCAGTTCGATCATGACGCGCTTGGTGACTGCCTGCTGGCGGGCGAACATCACTGCATGTTCCGCGGTCGAACACACGTCGCTCACGCGAAACTGCGGCGGCTTGGGACGCGCTGTGTCCAGCAGTTCGGTGAGTATGCGGTTGATCTGAAGCGCCTCTTCCTTGGCGTCTTTAATGACTGCCTTCGCCGGACTGTTCGGCGGCAGGTCTCGGCTGACGATTTCGATGACTCCGGCGATCCCGGCCAACGGATTGCGGATTTCGTGGGCAAGGCCAGCAGCGAGTTCGCCCAGGGTGGCGAAGTGTTCGGCGCGCGACATCTGGGTCTGGTGCAGGCGTTGGATCTCTTCCCGGCTAGCCTTGAGCTGCGCCACCATGTCGTTGAAGTCCCGGCCCAGGTCGCCGATTTCGTCGTTGCGGTTGGCGAAGCTGACAGAGGCGTCCATGTCGCCCAGACGCACGCGCGCAATCTTGTCCTGCAATTCGAGCATGGGGCGCCGGACGGAGACCGCCAGGACCATGATCACGGCGACGCAAATGAGAAGCGCCCCGGCGGTGGCGATGGTGATGACCACATGGCGTTGGCCTTCGGCCAGCGAAAGTGAGACCAGCACGAACAGCAGCAGTCCGTTCAGCAGCACGGCCGCGATGGGCAGGATCGCCTTCAGCACCCAATTGAGGTGACGCTTCGGGGTGAAAGGAGCCGGCTCCGGCTCCGGACTAACCTCGTCGTCGATGAGGGTGTTGTCGGAAACGCGGATTGGCGTTGCCACAGACATTTTCGTGTTTACTTTCTCGCCCAAAACTTGAACCAGGGCTGGTGAACCGGCGCTGACTCTTGGGGCCTATTCCTTTCCTCAGAACCGTGTCGCCCAGCCCCATTCCTCATGCGTACGCGTGTAAGCCGGGAAGCAGATACGTGACGCCGAGGAAAGTGAAGATCACCACGCCGAAGCCCAGAATGGCGAAGTAGGCTGCCCGGCGCCCGCGCCATCCGCGCGTGATACGCATATGCAGGTAGCCTGCATAGACCAGCCAGGTAATAGCGGCCCAGGTTTCCTTCGGATCCCAACTCCAGTACGAACCCCAGGTGCGGTTCGCCCAGTACGCGCCGGCGGCGATCATCCCGGTCAGCAGCGGAAAGGCGATGCAGATGGTCTTGTAAGTGACGCGATCAAGGGTGTCGGCTGATGGAAGCAGGCCTTGCAGGTCGGCACGCCGCCACAGCAGCATTAGGTACAACAGCGAAGCGAAAACGCCCGTAACCATGCCACCAAGTAAGAAGGGACTGGCGGCCAGGCTGGTCGGATACAGTCCCTCCTGGTCGGGTGAGGCGTAACTGGCATTGCGAACACGAAGCACGAAGGCGGCCAGCACCGCGATCTGCACCAGGATGCCGATAAACACCGCCTTGTTGGCGATTGCGAACAACGATTGGTCTTTCTTGGCGCGGCCCGCGAAATACAGCGCCAAAGGAACGATTGCGGCCACGGCCGCGAGAACAAACAGCCATCCCAGGTCAGGAACGGTTACGAACAGCCGCATACCGGGGCCGAGGAAGATATCGCTTTTGCTCTTCGCATCCCATCCCGTGACCGACAAGCCGCCCCACTTCTCGAAGCGTGTGGCGATGATTCCAACATAAATTGCGCTGACCAACGCGCTGGTCCAGGCGAGAAAGGTCTCAGTCTGCAGCTCGTCCTGGATGAGGAACATCATGGCCAGGGCGCAGCTCAAGGCGCAGGCGGCGTAACTCAACATGGCCAGGGTTACATGCACGTGTAACCAGGTGGATTGCAGAGCCGGCACCAGAGGCCGCACTTCTGACGGCAGCAGTTGCATCAGGATGACGCAAACCACAGCCAGCGGCATGGTGATACTGCCGATAATCTTCACGCCGAGCTTCTTTTCCGCGACTAGCGTCAGGGCCGCCACCGCCCACACGAAGCTCAGCAGCATCTCGTAGATACTGGCGAACGGCGGGCGCCCGGACAGATACCAGCGATGCGCTACTGCCAGCGTGTTCGCCACCAGTCCGATGGCGGTTGAGGTCGAGGCAAACTTCACATAGCGTGCAGTTCCCGTGACTCCAAAACCCATGTACAGCGCGGCCGCGCCGGCGTAGAAGATCAGGGCAACATACAGAAGATTGCTCTCGCTGAACAGGCTGCCGCCAGCTTTGGCTGCTCCCAGTAATGCGACCACCAGCAGAAATGCAACAGAAAGCCCTACCAGCACCAGCAAGGCGTTGCCGCCGGTCGCGGAGGGTTGCTCCATCTGTACGACTCGTGCTCGGGTTGACATCGTCTTTCTTCCTTCCTCCGGCGTACTCCTCGCCGTTCTTACTTGACGCCAGCCAGCGTCAGCTCAGGTTCCTCTTGCCGTGCGGGACGAGCCGCACCTGACGCTTCCAGTTCGGCCCGGATGGCGTCCACAACCTCGTTGAATTTCTGTTCGAAGCGGTCGCGGTTCTTGTTGGCCTGGCCGCCAATCCACAGCACCAGCTTGCCGCGGGCATCGGACACGACCGTAATCCACAACCGCATGTGAACCATGTAGAAGGCCACGAAAAGCCCTGCCCCCATCAGCAGGCACCCAGCCCACACCAGCCACTGTCCTGGCTCATGGGAAACTTCAAGGCCGGTGAAATAGCCCATCTGCATACCGCGAAAGGCGAAGCTATAGTTCGTTTTCTGTCCCTGAGCGTTATCGCCATAGGCCGGGAACAGCCAGAGCTTGGCATCGTCACGGCTGGCTTTGTTCAACACCTGCAGGCGGAACGCTGGATTCTGCGGGTCGTCGGAGCGTTTGAAGACCTGATTATCGCGGATGAAAAAGTCAGGAATATATTCGGCCAGGGTGACGGTTGTATTCGGATCCAGGTCAAAGGGCTCGTTCATTCTTAACGTGATCTCGCGGCCAGCACCGTTTCCCGGCGTCGCGAGCAGGTTGAGGCCATCGAGGTTCCCGGTCGGACCGAAGCTCGACTGGTAGAAGCGCAGTCCGCGGTATACCAGAGGATCGTTGACCACAATTTCTTTGGCCTTGACTTCCCTGCCATCCTCGACAACCGCCAGCTTGGACCACCACTTCTTGGGTGAGCCGTCGGCGTAGTTTTCCTGTCCGGCGCTGTAGCACTTGATGCTGAATGGCAGCGTCTTCTTCGCGCCGTTGCGAAGCTCGATCTGGTTGACCTGCTGGCCGCGCTGAAGTGCCATGAATCCGCTGTAACCGAAGATGCCGTCAATGATGCCGCCGCAGAAGATCAGCAAGAGGCTGGCGTGAATGACGTAAACCGCCATCACCGAAAAGCGGCTCCGCTCCGAGTACAAGGAGGGTTCGTTCCTGTTGGCAATGCGCTCGACCGGCCAGTGCAGCTTCTTCAAAGCGCGCTCGGCCGCGTTCAGTCCATCTTCGGCATTGCGGACCGGCAACTCGACCTTATTGGGGAGTGCGGACCGAAAGTGCGAATCGGTCTTGCGATACGGCCGCGCGTAAAAGCGCCACGCGTTGGGAAAGCGATCGACGGAAACAAAGACGATGCTCAATGTGACCAGCGTCAGCAGTGTCAGGAACCACCACGCGTGGAACACATCGGTCAGCCCGAGTCGGTCGAGCCAGAGCAACGCCTGCGGCGAATAAGCCCGAGCCAGCTTGTCTGCATCGGTAGCGGGACGTTGCAGTACGAATGTTCCCAGCGCCGAAGCGATTACGACAAGGATCAAGAGAACGATTCCTGTTCGAAGGTTGGCGAGTGTCTTATGAATGCGTTTTGGAATGGAAGTTATGCTGAATGCGGCCATGTGTCTGCTTCCCTTCACATTCAGAATGCAGTTGGGCAGCCAACAGGCAACGCGAACGTAAGCTGTTGAAAAATTGACTGTTAAGGGTGTCTAAGGTGAGCGCTGTCACGCCGCAGGCTGAGGCATATCACCCAAGATGGTGATGAAAGCGCGCAATTCCTCGCTGCCCAGTACCACTTGGAGCGAGATGTGGAGGGGTAGAATCCTTGATTTCAGCGATTTAGAGTCCTTGGCCACCTTAGGGCGGGCTTCGTTGCTCGATGCCGACGAGGCAATCCCCAGAATCTTCTACTCCGGATCGTGCCAGCCGCCGATGTCCGCCGCCAGCTCGCGCGCGTCGGGCGGGCCCCAGGTGCCCGGCTCGTAGACCTCCGTTGGGCAGCAATCGCCGAGGATGGGTTCGACGATCGCCCATGCCGCCTCGACTGCATCCTGACGCACAAACAGCAACTGGTCGCCTTTCATTGCGTCAGTGAGCAGCCGCTCGTAGGCCTCCATCTCGTCGCTGGAGTTGTATTTCACGGCCGACAGCTCGACCGGCATCGGCACCATCAGCGGGCCGGGGCGCTTGACTCGCCCACCCAGGCTCAACTCGATGTCCGGGCCCAAACGGAAACGGAAGTAGTTGCGGCCGTCGGCGCCCATCTTGGCCAGGGGAGGCTTGCGCAGCTTGACAAAGACTTCGGTCGCCGTAGTCGGCATGCGCTTGCCCGCACGAATGAGGAACGGAACTCCCGCCCAGCGCCACGAATCAATCTCCAGTCGCACGGCGGCGAAGGTCTCAACGTCGGAGTTCGGCGACACTCCCGGCTCCTCGCGATAGCCGCGGAACTGCCCGCGAACGATGTTAATCGGACTGAGCGGCGGAATGGTGCGGAAGATCTTCACCTGCTCGTCGCGCACCGAGTCCACGTATATCCTCGTCGGTGGCTCCATGGCGAGGAAGGCGACCACCTGCAGCAGATGGTTCTGCACCACGTCGCGGATGGCGCCGGCCTCCTCGTAGAACTTGCCGCGGCCCTCCACGCCAAACTTCTCCGCCATCGTGATCTGCACGCTGTGAATGTAATTGCGGTTCCAGATGGGCTCCAGGAAGCTATTGGCGAAGCGGAAGATGAGGAGGTTCTCGACCGCTTCCTTGCCCAGATAATGGTCGATGCGAAAGATGCGGTCTTCGGGAAAGGCCCGGTGCAGGGTGTCGTTGAGTTTGCGCGCCGAAACCAGATCGCGGCCGAAGGGCTTCTCCAGAATCACGCGTGCGTTCTTCGCGCATTCGGAGGCCGCCAGCCCCTTGACGACGACGGGAAAGGTGCTCGGCGGGATGGCCAGGTAGTGGGTCGGCAACTCGGCATCGCCCAGCTTGGAGCGCAGCGCCGCATACGTCTTTTCATCTCTGTAGTCGCCATCAATGTAGCTGAGCAGCTCGCACAGCTTGGGGAAGGCCTCCGGATCCATGCCCCCGCCATACTTGGTGACGCTGTCCTTGGCGCGTTCTTTCAATTGCTCGACCGTCCAGCCCGACTTCGCGACGCCGATCACAGGCACGTCCAGAGTGTTGTGCTTGATCATGCTTTGCAGGGCGGGAAATATCTTCTTATGCGCCAGGTCGCCGGTGGCGCCGAAGAAAACGAACGCGTCAGAATTCTGTGGCATGAACCCCTCTGCCCAACGAACCGAATGAAACGGAGGATGACCCTGCATCGCCCGCACGCAACAGTTTATCCGCAGCGCGACAGGAACGGTAGCCATTGGCCGTAGCAGGAACGGTGAATAACTGGTGAATGCAGCGGCTTCTTAGTCCAAGCTACCCTGCTCGATCACCACGTTCTCGCGCACAATCAGGCGATGAGCGGCCATCTCCCGCAGCTTGGGCAGCACGCGGCTGACATGCTCATCGGTATCAACGAAAGTGATGACAACTGGTAGCTCGCCTCCCGCCTCGACCAGATGAGCCGTGTGCACGCTTCCCCGGCCTTGAAATCCGGCGACCGAGTGGAAGGCCACCGCGCCCGCGACGTTCTCCTGACGAAGATACTTCAGCACTTCCACGTGCAGAGGACGGTGGTGCCAGGAATCGCCCTCGGTGAGGTACATGGTTACCTGTACAGCCATAGGAGTTGCCATTTTACAACCACCGCGCAATGGCTGCCCCAGCCAGCACCGCAGCCAGGCATAGAGCGTTGCTGGCAAGGATGTTCACCGCCATCAGCAACCACTGTCCCTGCTCCATGTAGGCGAAGGTTTCGAAGGCATAACTGGAGAAGGTCGTGTACGATCCGCAGAACCCGATGGCAACGAGCAATCGCCAGCGCGGGTCGAGGAGCAGGCGCTCACCGGCGAGAATGAGAAAGAACCCCAGCAACAGGCTGCCCGTGACGTTGATGAGCAGCGTTCCGTAGGGGAAGGCAGTTGAGAAATTGCGGGCAATGAATCCGCTGAGGAAGTAACGGGTACTGGCGCCGACAACCGCGCCCAAGGCTATCCACAGGTAGGCCACGATGGAGTTCTCCGCACTAGATTGTAGGAGTCATCAGCCCGCGGGCGGTCAATGGCGAACTCCATCGCCAACTTCTATTCTAACCTGCTGCAAGTCGCCGCTCAACCGCCGACGGCCGAAACCTCTTGTACCATAGCAATGCCCCGTCATGAGCACTCCCAGCCCCATCCAGCACGCCAGCGAACGCGTCCTCGAATTCGACCAACTGCGCCAGGTGCTTGCTCTATACACGGCCTCTCCGCTTGGACAGGCGCGGGTGATGCAGCTCACGCCCTCGCGTGATCGCCAATGGATCGAGCGCCAACAGCAGTTGGCCGCGGAGCTGCGCGGATACCTTCGCACGGGCGGGCACTTTGATTTTCACGGTCTGCTAGACCCAACTTCGTTGGTGAGCAAATCGCGCATTCAAGGCGCTGCGCTGGAGATCGCCGAAATTCGCGACCTGGTATTGGTGGCTGATCGTGCGGCGGAATGGCGCGAAATCGCGCTGCATCCTCCGGTGGCGGTGCAAGACAAGTGGCAGGCAGTGCACGAGCTGTCGCAGACGCTGGCCGACTTCACGCCCCTGCTGCGCTATTTCCGCAACAAGCTTCTGCCCGACGGCACCCTCGACGACCGCGCCTCGCCTGAATTGGCTCGCATTCGCCGCGAGATCGAAAAGCAGAAGCGCTCCATTCAGGAGTCGCTGCGTTCGTATCTGCGGCGGCTTTCCGGCGAAGGGGCTGTGCAGGAGGAACTGGTCACCATTCGCGGCGAGCGCTTCGTGATTCCGGTGAAAGCAGAACACCGCCGGCGCGTCCAGGGCGTGGCGCACGGTGCATCATCGAGCGGGCAAACCGTTTTCATCGAGCCGCTGGAGACTATCGAGCACAACAACGAACTAGTGCGTCTGCTGGATGAAGAACTAGCCGAAGTCCATCGCATATTGCTGGAGATGACGGCGCGGCTGGGCGAACAAGCAGATCCGCTGGAGGTCGCCACCGAGGTCTTATCGGAGCTCGAGTTGCAGTTCGCCAAGGCGCATTTCGCGGAAGAGTACGATCTGGTCGCGGTGAAGTTGCTACCGGAAACCGACGCAGCTTCGCCGTCACAGGTTCCTGTGTCCGCGGTCACTACATCACCGGTTGAAGGTGTACCCGACACAACTGGTTGTGACGAAATGGTGTTGCGCGGCGCGCGCCATCCCCTGTTGGAGCGGGCGCTGAAGCCGAAGGGCGTCGCCGTGGTTCCGCTGTCCATCGAATTGGACCGCGATCATCGCCAGCTCGTCATCAGCGGCCCCAATGCGGGCGGGAAGACCGTGGCGCTGAAGACCGTCGGACTGCTGGCGTTGATGGCGCAATCCGGCATTCCGGTACCAGCCGAGCGCGCCGAGATGCCGATCTTCGACGCAGTCTTCGCCGACATCGGCGACTATCAATCCATCGAGCAGAGCCTTTCAACGTTTTCGGCGCACGTTACGAACATCGATTTCATCTCACGCAACCTGACGGCGCAATCGCTGGTCCTGCTGGATGAACTTGGCTCCGCCACCGATCCGGAGGAAGGTGCAGCGCTCGGAGTGGCGATCGCCGATTACTTTCGCCACGCCACTTGCCTCAGCATAATCTCCACCCACCACACCGCGCTCAAGGTTTATGCGGCGAACACGCCCGGCGTACTCAATGCCGCAGTGGGCTTCGATGAGCAAACCCTGGCGCCGACCTTCGAGCTGCGCATCGGCGTGCCCGGAGCGTCGGCAGGCATCAACATCGCGCAAAGGCTCGGGCTCAATTCGGAGATCGTACGCGCGGCGCGCCAACGGATGACTTCACAAGCGCAGGATGTTGCGCGTTTCCTCGACCGCCTGCATATGGAACTGCGCCAGGTTGACGAGGAGCGTGCCGCGCTGCAGCTCCGCGAGCGGGAGGTTGCACGCGAACGTAATCATCTCGTCAATGAAGGACGCAAGGAGCAGCGAGAGAAGGTCCGTGAGCTGGAGAAGAAGCTCGACAGCCTGCTACGGGACTTCGAGTATCGCTCGCGCGAAACGGTCAACGCCGTTCAGGACCGCGCCCAGGCGCTCAAGCTCTCGAAGGATGCCGAGCGCCGCATCGCCAAGCTACGCCGCGAATTTCGCGAGCAATTCGATTCCACTGTAGTGGCCCACGTGACCGGCGCCGACACTGGCGATCCGGATGCGCACCAGCACCTCGTTAAGCACGTTTCCGTGGGCGACACTGTACGCCTGAAGTCACTTGGCCGCGATGGGAAGGTACTGCGCTATTTCGACGACGACACCTTCGAGGTCGCGGTCGGTCCGATGAAAATGAAGGTGGCGCGCGACGATTTTGCCAACGTGGTCGCTCACGCGGGTGCGAATCCTGTGGCAGCTGCCCGCTCACGTGGCATCAACGTCTCACTTGCGCGCGAGGATGACAGCGTGCCGACGGAAATTAACGTGATCGGCCAGACAGTGGACGAAGCTACTCGCGCGGTGGAGAAGTTCGTGGACCGTGCGTTCTTGGCCGGTGCGCTGCGGGTTCGCGTGGTGCACGGCAGCGGCATGGGCATCCTGCGCAAGGCGCTGCGCCAGTTCCTGCAGAGCCATCCGCACGTCGCCAGCGTGAGCGAGCCTCCGCAGAATGAGGGCGGTGGCGGGGCGACCCTAGTGGAATTGAGGACGTGAAGCAAGGCGGCTGTATTGCACTCCACTTCGCCGCTCTCTACACTGAACACAACAATGGGCAAGGTCTCCCAAACCATCAAGAGCTACATCTGGTGGACGTATCCGCGGGGTAGCGTTCCGTATGACGTGATGGTCACGGTTATCCTCGCCTTTATTTTTCTGATGCCGTTTTGGATCAACTTCCGCGACAAACCGCAGGAGCGTCCGCCGCATCAAACCGAAGTCGTGGTGCAACAGGAGGATGACGGTTTCCTCTACAAGGTGGATGCCTCGGCGGTGAAGTCTGATAGTGATGCTGACATCAGGGAATCACTGCTGCGCATCATCGAGCCGGTCGCAGGCGAGATTACGATTGACCGCTACGAGGCGGTGCGAGACAGCAAGCACAACGTAATCGCATACAAAGTTTGGGCGCACCGATGAAGGAGCAATCAGCATTCAGCATTCGGAGTTCGCCCTCCCTGGTTTTTCTGAATGCTGAGTGCTGACTACTGAATGCCAATGATGAGATCGATCCTCAAAACCGTGCTGGCTGGCGCCGCGCTCTGCATTGCCGCCGTCGCAATTGCCCAGGCGCAGAATCTCGAGTCGGTGCTCGGCTCCATGGACAAAGCTGCTGCCAGCTTTCGCACCGCACAGTGCGACTTCGTGTGGGACCAGTACCAGAAAGTGGTTGACGACCACGACTACCAGAAAGGCACGATGTACTTCCGGCGTCAGGGCAGTGATGTACAAATGGCTGCCGACATCTCTTCGCCTGCGAAAAAGTATGTTCTGTTCACCGGTGACCTGGTAAGCGTGTATCAGCCGTCCATTGACCAGGTGACGCAATACAACCCGGGCAAGAACAAGGCCGATTTCGAAAGTTATCTGGTGCTCGGCTTCGGCGGGAGCGGACACGACCTTACAAAGTCGTTCGACGTCAATTACGCGGGCATGGAGCAAGTGCAGGGCGTGAACGCCGCCAAGCTCGAACTTACGCCCAAGTCGCAGCGGGTGAAGAGCATGTTCTCGACCATCACGCTGTGGATTGATCCGGCGCGCGGCGTCAGCGTACAACAGAAGTTTCAGGAGCCCTCGGGCGACTACCGGCTTGCCAAGTACAGCAACATCCAACTGAATCAGAAGATCTCAGGAGAGGTATTCAAGCTGAAGACGACGGGTCATACGAAGGTGATTAAACCCAGTGGATAGTGGTTAGTGTCCAAGTCAAGATTGTTGCTTTCTATCCACTGACCACTATCTACTATCCACTTTGCTTTCCCGCAGCTTCTCCACCCGCTCCGACATCGCCCACTTTAATTCCTCGATACCTTCACCCGTGACGGCGGAGATGGGGAACAGCTCCAACTTTTTCCGCTTGCAATAGCGCTTCAGCTTGGCCAGCTTGTCTTTGTTGACGACGTCCATCTTCGACGCGACGACGATTGTCGGCTTCGAATCCAATCCCCCGCCAAAGCTTGCGAGTTCGCCGGTGATGACTTCGTAATCCTGCACTGGATCGGGACGGCCGCTCGCGTCCGAAACATCCACCAGGTGTGCGAGCAAGCGCGTTCGCTCGATGTGTTTGAGGAACTGCGTGCCCAATCCCGCGCCCTGGCTTGCGCCCTCGATGAGACCGGGAATGTCGGCTACCACGAAGCTGATCTCATCCGGGGGCTCGCCAACCACGACCACGCCGAGGTTCGGTTCGAGTGTCGTAAAAGGATAGTCGGCGATCTTGGGACGCGCCGCCGAAATGCGCGAGATCAGCGTGCTCTTGCCGGCGTTGGGATATCCGACCAGGCCGACATCGGCAAGCAGCTTCAGCTCCAGCCGCAGCGCGCGCTCTTCACCCGGATGACCGTCTTCGTGCTCGCGCGGCGCCTGGTGGGTTGAGGTTGCGAAGCGAGCATTGCCGCGTCCCCCGCGCCCGCCGTGAGCCACCACGATGCGCTCATCGGGATGCGAGAAGTCGTGCACGAGCTCGCCGGTGACCTCGTCATAAACGATGGTCCCAACCGGCACCTTCAGGACGACGCTTGTGCCCTCGCGCCCGGTCTTGTTCGAGCCTTCGCCGTGGCGTCCGCGCTCGGCATTGTATTCAGGATTGAAACGGAAGTGCACCAGCGTGTTGTGGCGCTCGCTGGATTCCATGATGACGTCCCCGCCACGCCCACCATCGCCGCCGGAAGGCCCGCCGCGCGGCACAAACTTCTCACGCCGGAAGGCCAGGCAGCCATTGCCGCCGTCGCCCGCCTTGACCCGAATTTTGGCTTCGTCAACGAACATCAGAACCAGTGAGTGGTGGTTAGTGGATAGTGGAGGACGCTCTTCGCTCAACCTTGCGCTCTGTCCCGACCGAGGGCTTTAGCCCGAGCGGAGGGATCCGCGGCTCGCGATTGCAACGAAAAGGCCTCGCCGGAACGAGGCCCTTAACTAGTTGCCAGTCGCTAGTTGCTAGTTGCTTTCCTGCGGCACCACCGAAACGAACTTGCCCATCTGCCCGCGGTCTTTAAACTCGACGAGGCCGGTGATCTTTGCGAAGAGGGTGTCGTCCTTGCCGCGTCCCACGTTGGCGCCCGGCTTGATGCGGGTTCCGCGCTGCCGCACGATGATGGAGCCGCCCGAAACAAGCTGGCCTCCGAATGACTTCACGCCCAGCCGCTGCGCATTCGAGTCGCGGCCGTTACGAGAGCTGCCTAAGCCTTTTTTGTGTGCCATAAGAATTTCCTCGCACCGCACGGTTATCGCAGTGTCAAAATCCGGGGCTGAAGCCCCTCATCAATTAAGAACACCTTACGGCACGGCTGAAGCCGTGCCCCTTCCGTCTACGCTGTCAGGTCCTTGCCGTCCACGTTGATGCCGGTAATCTTCACGGCAGTGTACGGCTGGCGATGTCCGTTCAGCTTTTTGTATTGCTTCTTGCGTTTGTAGTGGAAGACCAGAATTTTGTCGCCGCGGCCGTGCTCCACCACCTGCCCGGTGACGAAGGCCTGCGACGGCTTGCCGATCTCGCCCTCGGCGCCGCTGACGGCGAGCACTTCGTCGAACTGCACCTTTTCGCCGCCGGCCTGCGGCACCTTCTCGATCTCAATTACGTCTCCGGGCGCGACGCGATACTGCTTTCCCCCGGCGCGGATCACCGCGTACATGGCAATGCCTCCATCCAAGAAATCTGTCATCCCGACCGAGCCCGCCGCGCGCGGCGGGCGAGTGGAGGGACCTGCTTTTCGCAGAACTGCGACGTATCAGACTACTTTAAACTCTTTATGCGCTTGCACTTACCCGAGCGTGGAAGGAAACCTTCGCGGGACCGCGTGGCCCGGCTGCTCCACCCCAACAACCACAAAACCGGTAGTTGTCGGGGGCCCCGGCTCCGGGACGTCCCTGACGGGACCTGCTAGTACAGGCAAACCATAAAAGTGTAGCGTGTTTGGGCGGGGAAGGTCAAACGGGACGCGGAGCATTATCTAGCGAGGGGTATGCGAGCGCCAGGGGTTTGAGCTGGATTTTGCGGGCGCAGGGTGGTGGCCCGCGATCGGCTACCGGGTTCGCCCGGCAAGAACTGGCCGCTCTCGGGACTGAGCGGGGCACGATCAAGTCAGCGCGTGCAGCTCCAGCCCGGGATTTGCGGCACAGAACCGAGAGCGCGACTCTCGCCTGAGCCAGACGCGCCAACCCGAGAACTGCCCCGAATAGAGACCCCGCCCCAATCCCTCACGGTTTGCTTGGATTGAAGGTGGCCACTATATCGGCGCCCGGAGCCTGCGCCGCCAGTTTCCTAATGGTGGGGTTGGTCGGAAGGCTTCCGTAGTTGCTGAACTGGTTCAGCAAATCGCCCCCGGCACCGAAGCCCTTGGATCCTCCCGATGTCGTACCGTCGGTCGGATCGTTCATGTATGACGTGAAGATGCTCATCCAGTTGTTATCACCGATTGCATCATTCTCGAGGTAATCGGCGTTGGTCGGAGTAACGTTGTCCATAGTATAGAAGCTCGTGTTGATCGCAATGCACTGGGTCTGCTGCGGGCTGGTACACTCCGGTTCTGTCGGACATGTCACCGGATTACCGTTCTGGTCCTGGCAGGTGTAGGAGTAAACGATGCAGGTTCCAGTGGGGATGGGTCGGTGACCCCCCGTGCCCGAATAGGCAATGCACTGCTCATCGGCGAACGTGGTTCCGAGCAGCCGTGTCTGGTAGAACAGGTGTGGCGGTCCACCGGCGTCGCCGTAACGTTCATCAAAATACCATTCGGATTCTGGAATCCGGTGGGATACGTGACTGTCGTCTGGTGCGCGCCAAAGGCGAAGACTGTCGGCATTCCGCCCGGCTGAATCAGTTGCTGTATCTGATAGTCGGAGTCGGGCGTGAATTCCCATCCGAAAATGTCCTGTGGTGTGCCCCCATCGGGCGTTGAGACGCCGTGAAACCGACCCACGCGTAACCGCAGGGTCCTTGGCCGCTGCAACGTACAGTGTCGAGGTTCAGGCCTTTGGGATTGCTTTGCGCGTCGTAGACAATGTTGTACGGGACGTTCAAGGTGGGCGGACTGGTCGGGGTGTGCGTCCCGGAAAGAAACGTCGGATCGAGCCAGATCTGGAGCGATCCCCCCTGGTTTCCCGATGGCGGCGTGTAGCCGATTACCACCTGATGAACTGGGCCGTCCGCGCACGAAGAACCGTCTACACGCACCGCCGAGCATTGGGATGTTGGAGTCGATTGACTGCTGGCTCAGGAGGCAGCTCTGCACGTTGCTGTTGTTCCCGATGGTGTAATTGCCGGGCAGGTGTACGGGGGTGTTGGTCGCCGGTCCGCAGGTCTGGATCGCAATGTGATTGGACGTCGGGTCCCAGGGATCCTGCACCATGTCAAACTCGATAACAAGATTGTTGTTGATGCCCGCATAGCCCATTGCTCCCGCCTGATTAGGATAGTTGTGGTTGCCGCCGGCGCCCAAGGCTTTGAAACCGTAGCCGGTGGCCCCGTAGCTGTTATCCACGGCGGTGGAATTTTGGACGATGAAGGCTATCCCGTCTCCCGGGGCGCAGCACACCGTCGGATTGTGCATCTGGAATTCAAACCAGGTGGTGAATCCCCCGGCAACCTGCTGTTTAGACGGATCTATCGGACCTGGAGGCCGGGTCGTATTGTGGAAGAAAACGGTTGAGGCCTCCGCGTTGCCAGCGCCGCCATCTGTCAGGCGAAGCACCGCGTTCCCCTGGTACGACTGGAAACTGGCGCTGCCATTCAACTGCAGGAACTGCTTCCCGGTGGAGAAATCCTCATAGCGGATTTGCGCGGATAAGGACGCTCCGAAACACAACCACAGAGCCGAGAGCATTAAGAGACTTGACGTTCTGATTTCGTATCGCATGCGATCCTGACCGCCCTTCATGCCAAAAGCTTCCGACGCAGCCCATAGCCCGCACCCAACAACCCGGGGATCAGCACCAGCAAGGCGCCTGGTTCCGGTATGGGGCTGGCCCCATCAATCTCGAATGCATTCGCGGTATCAAAGAACGGGCTCCACGGTCCGGTGGGGCTGCCGTCCGAGTTAAACGCGAGGTTGCCCGGGTTATCCTGATAGGCGTAATCCCAAATCTGTTGCGTATTGGGGTCTTGCTCCGAAGCAACCAGCCAATACGAGCCCGCTGCCAGCGCGCACTGGGGGCCACTGCAGTTGAAGGTGACGAGCCCGCCGCCATTGCCATTGCCCCACGGAAGTATGGTGCCGTTCTGCGACAAGGTTGCAATGATGCTACCGGGCACTCCGGCATTGTTGGATTCGATGTAGACGGTTACCGGGTTGTTGTTGCCCAGAAAGTTACCCAGAGCCAGCACCGCGTCCGCCACAGTGGCCCCGGCGCCGAGGGTGAACATGTTGGCCACCACGCTGTTGTAGTAGTTGCTGCCGTCAACAAAGTAGCCGTTGCTGCCGTCATACGCGCCACCCGGTCCCAAGGTGCTGTAGAGGATGTCCCCAGCGGCGGCGCTTACGGAGCAGATCATGGCGCCCATCAGGATCGCCAAGACGAAAAGCCCACTCGTCCGAAGTATGCCCTGCATCTTCTGTTCTCCTTGCTCTGATTGTTACAGCTTGACCTTAGCCCCGAAGCACCCATGCGGCGGACATGCTATCTCATCGCGCAATTCTAGTCGTCCCCTTCCCTGTGGCGCAAGATTTTGCCTCAAGAATCTTTCTCGGGTCTTCCTGTGGGGAAGCAGAACCGCATCATGTTGTGGGTCGAAGGGGCTGCCCAGCCGCGGACCCGCGGAAAAAGCGCATTGCGACGGTAGTCGAGGTGGCCTTTCGCGCCCGTGCGGGGTGCCGATCTTGAGCGAAGTCCAATCGGCATCGGCCGTAGCGCATCTAAGTGAGGCGTACATCGAATAGGGCCAGCCAGTACTGAACCGATTGCAGGGCGAAGCCGCAAAGGATGAGGCCGATGCCGAACGCTCCCAGCCGTCGCTCCGGCAGATTGTCAGCGTAGTACTCAATGTAAGGAATACCGTTATACCGATACCCGTAACCAGCCCCGTTACCAAGCCCACCCGCACCGCAAAGTACCAGGGGTGCTCCAGATGGTGCACAAAAGCGCTGCAAATCAGCGCTGCCATAAGGTTGCCGACGGTGCGGACCAGGGTTCCCCTGAACTGACGACGCGTGATGCGGGGACGGCGGTTCGCCGTGTAGTCGACGGCGGGCCGCATACCGCGGGAATACGCGATCACTTGCCCGACGGTGGATAGAAGGCCGAACGCTATCGCGAACCGACTACCCACCAGAGGATAAAGTCCGATGGCGAAGGAAGTCCCACGGACAGTGCTGAACAAGGCCTCCCAAGGTAACGGATAGTGATCCAGCCCGCGAGCGGCGCGGTTGAATTCGATTGCCAGGGTCAGACCGGTTGCAATTCCGGCCGACAATCCAAAAAACAGGCCGAGCCCGAGACCGTAACCGATTCCGAACACGATCGAGTAGGTTACGGCCCTGGTGAGTAGTCGTAAGGGGCCGTGCCGGCCACCCAACAAATCATAGGCAAGATATAGAGTTCCCAGCACGTCAAGACAGCTTCCGCTGATGCTGACGACTGCGACCGCATGGTGGTCCAATTGCGGAGGTAGCATCTCGGTATTGTGCCCGAGTCACGTGCCTTCCGAAAGCCGGTGCGTAATACCTGGAGCTCGCCTAAGCGCAACTGAGGGTGAGGGCGCCTACTCCTCACGGTGTCCCACCCAAGACGGCTTCGCCTGGGTGGGATAACCTTCGCTATTCGGAAAGCAATGCAGGCCACTATTTGTAGGTGGCGTTGGTGCGGGCCAGATAGTCGCGGTGCGGAGTGAAGTCCACCATGGAGCCAAATGCCGGGCCGCCCAGCGGGTTCGCCTTCATTGTGTCGCGCAGCGCCGCGTTGACCTTGTCCAGGCCCTCCGCGTTGGCAGCGATATAGAAAATCCAAAACGTGCCGGGCGCTTCGGTGTGGATGGCTTCGGTGTCAATTTCGTACTCGTGAATTGTGCCCTCGGCGAGCATTTTCTCCATCAGGGGCACGACCAGGTTCTTGCTGAGTATCTCTACGGCATCGTCCGGCGCATCCGCCTTCAATTTATAGGAGGAACCGTGCGTGTACACATCCTTCCACGATCCGGGATGCCAGTTGTAATGGCGGCTGACATAAATGCTGTCCCAGTGTTTGGTGGCACTGGCCAACACGGTAGAGGTGGAACTGCCCGACTTATAGAACTGGTCGAGGACATTGAGCAACCCGGCCATGGACATGGCCGACCACCAATCGTCGTGGGTGTCGCCGTCGGGCTGGTGCACCAGGTTCACATCATTGCCATAGGCCACGATTGTCCCGCTGGCGATGGCTTTCTGCAGGACTTGCTGGTCAGCCGCACTTGCCTTTTCCATCTCCCCCCACTGCGCACGAGGAATGTTCCAATTCCCGACATACGTGTACATCGGCGGTTTTTCTGACGTTTGCGCCGGCGCTGTCAACGCGAGCGCCATCGCGATCACGCACAGTCCTGCAAGAACTTTCCACAATTTCATGTTCATCCCTTCTTATTCTCCTTGAGTTAGTTGAAGCCGTTGTTGTAGTAAGCGGAAATTTTCCGCGATGATGCCGATACTTATCTCATGAGATTTCCGCGCAGAACTCTCGGCCTAAGCTGCCTTGCATGCTGGCTTCAACTCAATTAAAGATCTTAGGAATGCTTGCGGAGGGTCGCCCGGAATCACAGGTTCGCTGCCCAGTCTTAACTTGCAGATGAGTTCCTATCGAGACTCCCGTAAGCTTCGTAGTTGGTTTGGAATTGACTATCGAATTATGGGTGCAGTAGCGATAGAAAACAATTGGGCAATGGTGCTGACTGCAGCAACCCACGTCTCGGGCTGTTAAGCATTTTGCGGTTCCCACCTCTGTGCTATGTGTTGGCGATATGCACCAGCGCGCGTCGCCACCACACTTTCCTCTCCGCCTACTTTTTAGAATCAACGACTTAAGCGTGATTCACGGCAAAATATTGTATCCAAAGAGGTTACATCTGTCGTATTGATTCTTATGGACTTAACAGCGAAAAATGGGGAAAAAGACCTCAATATTCGAGTTGAAAAGCTAGGCAAGTTATTTAAGTTAGATAAGCTAAGCATACTAACAAGATTAGCAGTCTATTCCGCACCCCCGCGGCTCCTATTGCCACCGTATAATCAATAACTTAGACAGGAGAAACCAAACTTGAGACGATCCACTCTGGTGCTTGCGGTCTTACTGGCCGCGACGGCAATCGGGAACTGCAAATCGGTGAAGCTGGTGGCCAGCGTGAAGAACCCCAGCTATTCCGGGCAGCGCTTCCACAAGGTGCTGGTCATCGGCATGAGCAACGACCCGGCGATCCGTTCCGACTTCGAAGACGCGATGGCCAACAAACTCGCCCGCGACGGCGTCGAGGCCGTTCCGGGCCATTCCATCCTGCTGCGGCCGGAATCGGCGAACCTGAACATGGATTATCTGAGGGCGCAGATCCGGGAGCACCACATCGAGGCGGTCCTGGTGTCGCGGCTGGTGAGGGTGGAGAAGAACATCACTTACATCCCGGGCCAGAGCTACATGGTTCCTTATCCCTACTACAACTCGTTCTACGGCTACTACCCGATGGCGTATCAGCAGGTCTATTCTCCGGATTATCTGCGGGAGGACCGGACGGTGCGCGTCGAAACCAACCTGTACGCCACTGCAACGCCCGAGGGCGAATTCGTCTGGACGGGCATCAGCGACTCCTTCAATCCGAGCTCCGCGAAGAAGGCCATCGACGCCGTCGTCAAAGTAGTGGTGAAGGAATTGGAGAAAGAGGGGGTCTTCTGAGGTGTCATCCTGAGCGGAGGCGGCCCGATGTTATCGGGGTCCCCGACGAGCGCCGCTCTTGCGCTCGTTGGGGTGATTCGCCGCCGGAGTCGAAAGCCTGCCCTGAGCCTGTCGAAGGGAACCCCTACTTGGGCATGCTTGACATCGGCTTTCCTGGCTCCTACGCTTGAACCCATGGAAGTGCACTTGACCCCCGACCAGGAAGCATTTGTTCGCCAAGCTATTGCGACTGGCCGCTTGCACCGTGTCGAGGATGCGGTAGAGGAAGCGTTGTCTTTGTGGGAACAGCGCGAGCGCACGCGGGCGGAGATTCTGGCAGCGGTTGATACGGCGGAAGCTTCCCTGGCACGCGGCGAAGGGCACCCGATCACGTCGCAGTCCATGCGGGAACTTGCCGGCGAAGTGAAACATCGCGGACGGGCCCGTCTGGCCGCCGAGAAAAAAGCGCTCCGCTGATGGCGCACCGCCTTGCCCCGGAAGTCGAGACGGAGCTTGATAACATCTGGTACTACATCGCCAAGGAAAGCGGCAACATTGAGGTTGCCGATCGCCTGATCGATTCCGTCACCGACCGCTTCTTTCTTCTTGCTAGCCATCCCTACATAGGCCGCCGTCGCGACCAGGACTTACGCCCCGGCTTGCGAAGCTTCCCCGTGGGCGAGCATGTCATCTTCTACCGCATTAAGGGCGAGGACGTGATGATTCTTCACGTGGCGCATGGTCGTCGCGACTTGGAGGCGCTGTTCGGCGGCTAACCTTCATCGCATTATCTGCGCGAAGACCACACGGTGCGCATCGAGACCAACCTGCACGCGACCGCAACGCCTGAGGGCGAATTCGTCTGGACGGGTATCAGCGACTCCTTCAATCCGAGCTCAGCGAAGAAGGCAATCGACGCAGTTGTCAAGGTAGTGGTAAAGGATCTTGAGAAAGAGGGGGTCTTCTGAGGACGAGCGCCACGACCAACCTGTGGGTAGTGTCTCAGTTAGGTCTCTTATGAAACGGTCGGGTAGAGCGGGCCTTCAGGCCCGCGTTAACCGTGCTCTTACGGATCCGGAGTGCCGTAGGCACGACACATCCGCACTTTTCCTGTGCCGCCCCCTCCGGGGCTCGTACTTGAGAGAGGTCTTTGACGCGGGCCTAAAGGCCCGCTCTACCCGAACAAGGCGAACTGAGTGGCGGGGTGGCCCGGGTCTCGCGGTTTTCGAGACCCGGGAGGCCACAGTTTGTTGATAAGGGGCTGCAAAAGAGGAGTCGGACTTGAGCCGGAAACCTGGGCCACTCGTATGATTCTTAACTGACCCGCCCTGCGTCGTACGCACCACCCAGGTCTCGAAAAACGCGAGACCTGGGCCACCCGCCTATCCAGGCTCAGCGGCCAAGGCAATCGACGCGGTTGTCAAAGTGGTGGTGAAGGAGTTGGAGAAGGAGGGGTTTTCTGAGGTAAAGAATCGTGTTTCCGATGTTCTTGCTATACTCCCGACCATGTTCGACTGGACAACTTTTCTGACCTCACTCGCAGGTAGTGGACTCTTGTCAATCGGTGTCGTGAAAGGTCTCAGTGGTTATTTAGGTGATCGCTGGTTGGCTCGGTACAAGAGCGAACTCGACAAAGAATTCGAAGCATACCGTGATACGCTGGGGCAGAAACGCAAACGGATTGAAGCCCAACTGGGGCACCGCACCTATGTCAGCAAGACTCAGTTTGACACCGAGTTCAACGCGATAAAGGATTGCTTCTCTGCCCTCGGACGACTTCGGCTCAGCTTCAACGGGCTTCGACCATTCATGGACTGGGTGCCGCAGGATGAACAGGAGAAGGCGAAGTTAATGGTGAGTCGCCTGAACCACTTCAAGGAACGATTCAATCCGTTTGTTGATACATCTGAAAGCGTCTACCCGTTCGTACCTGAGGACATCTACGAACAGTTTGAGATATGCAGCAAGATTGCTTTTCTGGAAATCAAACACATCGAAGAAGATATCAGTAAGGCTCTAACCCCAACTGGCTACATGGAAGGTGAGAAGCAACGTGAGAAGTTCAATGCGGCTTACTTCACGTCTGCAAAACTCGCCCGAGAACGATTCCGTCAGCTCTCAGTCGTCTCTGACTAGGACGGCCTAGCTCTCAACCTTGATTTGGCCGGGCAATCGACGCGGAAGGGGTGGGACAGCCGGGAATTAGGGATGCGTCGGTGTGGAGGAAGTAGGGACCGATTCACCATTCGGTTGCGGAGCAGTGGCAGCCTCCAACTTCACGACGTCTCGCATTAGTTGCTTCACGCACATGTCCGCGACGTCGGCGCTTGCGCCTTTGTATTTTGCGCCTTTGCTTTCTTGGGTCGTAGTCCAAATGACATCGCCATCCGGATTGATGAGTCGTAAGGAAATACGAGCCTTCTCTGTGGTTTCTGTGCTGGCTGACGAGTCGCTGATAGCTGAGCGTCCGGCGACAGTGCTCTCGTGAGATGCATGCAACTCCTGACGGGTGTTCTCAAGAGCAACTCCCCGTAGTGTGGCGTCCGCACGGTCGCGATTCTCGGTGACAACAAAGCGCTTACTGGCTACCAGAGCGGAAACAACCATTGACTGCATCTCTCTTGAGATTGGGTCATCCCCGAAGCTGTCCACGTAAATGCGTTTCACCTTTAGAAGGTCGCCAGACGTAGGAACCTTCGACGACGCCGGCGTCGTCTGAGCTTGGGGAGGGGTTACGGGCGGGGCTGTGCCTTGGTTCGCCTGCAACAACACGCAAGCAAAGACAAGGACATGAATCATGGCATCCCTCCCATACCGCTCTTCCTGGCTTCGTCGTCCTCGTATTCGACCTTCCTACCAGTGCGCGCCTCAAGCGTAACAATGGTCACTCTAACAATCGACTTGCCCAGCTCAAATACGGCGGCGTGCTGCTTGTCCTGTTCATCCTTCCAGCCGACACTAAGGAAGTGCTTCCTCTTCTTGGAGAAGAGGGCGAGGGGCGTGAGCGCGATTGCCACCCCGAGTCTGCGGCCTGCCTTCTGGCCATACTCCAAGTCGTTCACTTGGTCGTATGGGATGCTTAAGGTTCCAGCCTTGTATTGGAATAGAAAGTTCTTCTCGTCTTTTTCCGACGACTTTCCTTCGGTGCCGTCTTTGATTTGGTTTTCGGTGCCGCCGACGTACATCGTTACATCATGGCCAATCCCAGCAAATGCCAGCGGCTCCGTCGCGAGAAGACACAGCAGCACCATAGCGATGATGCGTTTCATGAGGTGGCGCCTCCGCTAATCACTTGATGATGTCGAACTGTAAGCCGAGTTCGTTGAAGATTCAAGATTAATTACATGAGCAATACGACTAGCCAGCCGAATGCAAGATTCCTCCGATGGGCAGCAGGCGCTCAGTGGCGTTGGCGCAATATCCTGACTGCTGCGGTTGGAAGCTTGACTATTCTCTCTCCTTACCTTCAGTTGTGCAACGACGAAATTGGGGCTCTGAGCGAATGTTGAAGACTGCTCGGGTGCCCCGGGTCTGGCGGTTTTCGAGACCCGGGAGGCCACAGTTTGTTGATAAGGAGCTGCAAAAAGAAGAGTCGGACTTGGATCCGAAACCTGTTCTTAACTGCCCCCGCGTCATACGCACCACCCAGGTCTCGAAAAACGCGAGACTTGGGCCACCCGTCGGCTTCAGCCGTGCCGCAGTCCGGTCAACAAAGAACTTGGGCTTTAGCCCCTGAGCGCTTATTTTGCAGGGGCTAAAGCCCTGACCTTTTGTGAGCGTTGCCCGGCCCGACACGTCTCGTTATAGTGATCTAATCCAGCACCGGGTCGGAGCAGTTACACGTACATCGCTCGGCCTTGTGCCCCGCGCTTTTCAGTTGCCGGCAAGACCTCGACTCCAGTTCCCGGTTGCCGGCAAACGGCATGTCCCGCCACGTAAAGGAAGCTTGTGGCTTGCCTGAGCGGAGTCGAAGGGTGGGCAGGAATGTATGACTTTTATGTATTGTAAGACACATAGTTCTATGTGTAATATGTACTGTTTGGGCCAAAATAACCGATTCCTGCTTCTAAGTCATTATTTTACAAATGGATACATGTAAGTCATTTAGAATCTAATGGTTGACAGTAAATTACCCGGCTAAGTCATTCATTCTAAATGAAGGCGAAGAGGGAGGTCTATGGGCGCAAACGCGGGTCTCGCCTCACTAATTCCTGCCTGGCTAAATCGGTTATTCGAGCTGAATGCACTCAGCCTGGCGCTTGGCGACGAGGTGCCAGCATAGCGAAAAGCGACGAGAGCGAGAACACCGCGAGAATCACCAGTTCCGGTTCGACAGGGTGACGATAGCGCGCCGTCGGGAAGGTGAAGTAGTAGATCATCGGATACGAGGCTAACAGCGTGGCGAACAGAAAGACGCCATTAACGCGCCGTTTGGCGGCCAGCAGCAGTCCCGCGAGGGCCAGCAACGACGATCCCGCAAAGAACAGGTTCTGCACCCGCGCCAGTCCTTCGCGGGGAATGCCAGCCCAATAGAACAGGAACCTGCGCAAGCACAGCACCACGAACCGCTGCGGATTCTGGTCGATCCATTCCTTCACCAGACGGAGCTGTTCGGTATTGTAGGCAGCTTCGCCCATCTCCTTGTATTGCGCGTAGAGGAAGCGATTGTTGTGGGGGAGGAAGTTTGGAACCCACCAGCCTTCGGCCTGCGCATTGTTGCCGGCGCGCAGTTCAACTCCCAGATCGCCACGCACGAAGACCGGCTTGCCGAACACCGCGTAGTTGCGCACAAGCCACGGCATCAACGTCACCCAGAAAATCAACGCGCCAAACACTGCGGGCACAACGAAGCGTTTGCCGCGACGATACAACTGGTAGGCGAGCCAGCATCCGGAGAATGGAAGCCACGAAAGCATGGAAGTATTGATGAGCCCGACGATGCCCCACAGCAGCCCGTATCCGAACCACGAGCTGAAGCGGTCGTCGTCTTCCATTTCCAGCGTGAGCAGGAACAACACGCTGAGCAGAAACGCCGACAGGCTTGTCTCCCAGATCCAGGTCACCGCCCAATAAATACTGTAGGGCAACAGCGCCCAAACCCATCCTGACCAGACCGCAACGGTTTGGTTGAAGACGCGGCGCGCGATGCGATAGATGGTCCAACTCGTGAGCGCCGAGAAGACGCTGTTGAACACCAACAGTGCGAATGCGGCGCGATACGAGAAGACACCAAAGGCGCGAAATGCCAGCGACATCACCCACGGATAGACAGGAGCGGTCCAGGCGGAAGGACCGGTCTCTCCTCCGAAGGGATTGCTGAAGCCGCGGCCAGTGGCCAGCGATTGGGCGAGGTTGGCCATCTCGAAGTGTTCCCACTCGATCGGACTAAGCCGATAGGTGTGCGCGATCACGATATAAAACAGGCGCGCAAGCAAGGCGGCCAGCACCATCCAGGCCGGAGAGTAGATAAAGGGAATCTTCGTTTTAATTCCCATCGGTCCCACACTAGATATCGGTCGCGGGATTCGAGACGTAGGTTTAGGTCTGTCCTCGCTTGCGCATAAACGCCGGAACCTCGAGATCGTCGGCATCGTAGCTAATGTCCGGACTGCTGCTGACGGTCTCAATCGGGACGGGCTGCTCTTCCTTCAGTTTCGGCTCGGCGTGGCGCACGATCTCGGAGATGTCCTCCATGTCCTCGGGAACATAGGAGATCGGCTGCGAGTGCTCGACGGCCTGATAGGTCTCGGGCTCGGCGGGGCTCGTCGGATCGGGCTTGGCCGGCAAAGGTCTGTGCGGCTCATGCACCATCGGCACCTCGTAGGTGGCATTCACGCTTGCGGCCGCAGCGCGGACATTGTGCACCGCATCAGCCGCGGGATTGGAATGTTCACGCTGCCGGGGAACGGCCTTGAAGCCGGTGGCGATCACCGTGATCTTCACTTCGTCCTTCATCTTCTCGTCGAGCACAGCGCCAAAGATGATGTTGGCGTCCTCGTGTGCGGCGCTCTGGATGATGGTGGAGGCTTCGTTCACCTCGGCCAGCCGCAGCGAACTCGATCCGGTGATGTTGATGAGGATGCCGCGCGCGCCGTCGATGGCTCCTGCTTCGAGCAGCGGAGATGCGATCGCCGCCTGCGCCGCCAGCGTGGCGCGGCCTTCGCCTTTTGCGGTCGCGGTACCCATCACCGCGTAGCCCATGCCTGCCATGATGGTCTTCACGTCGGCGAAGTCGCGGTTGATGATGCCGGGAATCGTGATGATGTCGGAGATGCCCTGCACCGCCTGTCGCAGAATGTCGTCGGCCACGCGGAACGATTCGAAGAAGCCGGCGTCTTTGGCCACGGCCAGCAGCTTCTCGTTGGGGATGACGACGGTGGTGTCGACCGAATCGATCAGCTCCTGCAAGCCGCGCTCCGCCTGGTTCTGGCGGCGCTTGCCTTCGAAGGCGAACGGCTTGGTCACGACCGCGACGGTGAGCGCTCCCATCTCGCTGGCGAGAGAGGCGATGATAGGCGCTGCGCCTGTTCCGGTGCCGCCGCCGAGACCGGTGGTGACGAACACCATGTCCGCGCCTTCGAGGGCTTCGATGATCTTGTCGGCGTCTTCGAGCGCAGCCTTGCGGCCGACCTCGGGATTGGCGCCTGCGCCCAGGCCGTTGGTCAGCTTGACGCCGAGCTGGATCTTTACCGGCGCCTGCGAAAGCTTCAGCGCCTGCAGGTCGGTGTTGGCGACGACGAACTCCACGCCCTCGAGGTGCGACTCGATCATGCGATTGACGGCGTTGCCGCCGCCGCCGCCCACGCCGATGACCTTGATCTTGGCGGTGTTCAGCAGCTCTTCGTGGAAGTGGATGCGAATGTCGTCTTCGGGCTCGCCTTTCTTGCTGAAGTCTTCGATCATTTCACTGCTCCCCTAAGCGCGCCGCGGCGGCGCGGTTAAATCTGAAGTTGATCAAGCGTTTTGCCTGGCAAACAATGCCTTAAGTTTTGCTCCCAGCCCGCGATCGAGGTTCATTCGGGCCTGACGCGCGCGATGTCCGTACAGCACCATGCCGATCGCCGTCGAAAACTCCGGCTCCAGCAGGTTCGACGGCAGCTTGGCGATAGGCACTGGATAGCCCAGGCGCACCGGCCGGCGCAGAATGTCGTCGGCAACCTCCAGCAGCGAGTTGAGCCGCGAACCCCCACCGGTGAACACCACGCCCGCTCCCAGCAATTCGTACACGCCGGCCTGGCGCAGATGGTCGCGCAGCAGTTCCATCAGCTCACGCGCGCGCGGCTCCAGAATTTCGCCCAGCATGCGCTGCTGCATCAGGCGCGATGGGCGGTCGCCTACCGACGGCACTTCGATTTCGTTGCCCAACGGAATGCGTGTCACGACGGCGCAGCCGAACATCTTCTTAATGTTCTCGGCGTCGAGAACAGGCGTGCTGAAGCCGACGGCCACGTCGTTGGTGAAGTGATCGCCGCCGATAGGGACGACACCGGTGTGAATCACCACTCCTTCGAAGTAAACGATCAGGTCGGTGGACCCTGCGCCAATGTCGGCGAGGCACACGCCGAGTTCGCGCTCGTCGGTCTGGAGCACGGAATCGGCACAGGCCAGCGCTTCGAAGACGGTATCGTCCACGTGAATGCCGGCGCGGTTCACAGCGGTCACGACATTCTGTGTCGCCGTGTTTCCCGCCGTGACGACGTGCACGCGGACCTCAAGCTTTCGGCCCATCAGCCCGGCAGGATCGTGCACCCCTCCCTGGCCATCGACAATGAACTCCTGCGGCAGAAGGTGCAGTGGCTCGCGATCGTCCGGCATGGCGATGCTGCGCGCTTTTTCGACCGCCTGGCGCACATCGTCGCGGCTGATCTCGCGGGAACGCGAGCCCAGCGAGATGCCGCCATGGCTGTTCACGCCGCGAATGTGGGAACCGGCGACGCCAACCACGGCGTGCTCCACCGGCGCCTGAGCGACGTTTTCGGCCTCTTCCACCGCCTTCTTGATGGAGTCCACCGCCTTGTCGAGATCGGCGATCACGCCCTTGCGCATGCCGCGCGAATCGGAGATGCCGTGCCCGCGATAGCGCAGCGCGTAGTCGTTCACTTCGGCGACGATAACGCACGTCTTGGCGCTACCGACGTCAATCACCGTAAGCAGGTTCTCTGTTTGGCTTCCCATGATTTACTTGTGCTTCTTCTGCGATGAAGCTATTTTCTTTGGCGCTGCCTCAGTTTGTGTTGCGGCAGTGGTGCTTTCATTGCTCGCGGTGGAGACCACATCGGGATTAACGATCACCTGGTGCTCATAGCGTAGGTCCACCGATTGCAATTTCTGGAACTGCGTCCGCCACTCCTGCACGTGGGCCACGTAAATCCTAAAGCGTTCCAGAAAATTCGACGCGCCGAGGTGCACCAGCACGGCGCCGTGCGGGTCGGTGACGGTAGCCTTCACGTCGTCGGGATCGGAAAGATCAACGTCGCTCAGGTCCCGGGAATAGTGCGCCCCGCTGGCAGTCCAGTTCTTTTATCAATTGCATGTAAGATCTTCATGCGAGCCGCTCGTGTCGAGAGCGGCTCCGCTTCCGTCATCCCCACGATGACGGGGAATGAGTAGCTGGCCTGCGAATCCGCCGGCAGGTCCATAATGACGCCGTTAGCGTCGATCAGTTGAATGTGCGAGTTGATGGCGACAAATGCCACCGGCACGCGCTCCTTGATGACGATTTTCAGGCGATTGGGCAGCAGTCGCATCACGGACGCGGACTGCACCCAGGAAATCTGTTCGAGCTGCTGCTTGCGCGTCTCCAGCGGAACGAAGAAGATGTTGCGATCGATGTCGCTCGCCATCACCTCCAGCACCTGCGAGCGGTTTACGTTTCGGGTGCCGGAAATGACGATGTTGTCGCTGGAGTCGATGCGAAAACGCCAGGATTGCGTGGCGTATCGATAAAGAGCGAACCAGACAAAACCGGCGCACCCGACGACCGCGAGCAGCACGAACAGGATTTTGAGCCGGCTGGCAGCTTTGCGAGGCAAGGCGCCCCGGCGCACCGGAACGCGCTTTTGCCCGCGCAGGAACGGCGACTCGGCCTCGTCGTCGAGGTCGAGCATGCGCGCATCCAGAGGCGATTCATCGTAGGCGCGCTTGCGGGCCGACGCCTGGTTCGAGGCCGCTTCGAGGTCATCTTCCGACGCTGTGGCTAAGCTTTTCCGTGCCATGAAAACAGGACAGAACGATTAGAACTTCAGTCAGTCGCCTCACTATAACTGTTTTCGCTTGTCCTGCGGAGACAGAGAATCGCCAGTGTGAGATTCAGCAGCAAACTTGAACCAGAAGAGTAAACTCACGGCTGATGGACGGCATTTGGGGCGCGGCTTTCCAACTCTTCGAGCAAACGTGGTCCAAGCTGCCACACATTGCCGGCGCCGAGCGTGAGGACCACGTCGCCAGCCTTCGCGGCACTTGCAGCAAGTATCACCGCTTCCCCGAAGGAAGCGGCGTACAGCGCTTTTCGTTCCCCGGCCTCCGTGATGCGGGTTGCCAGCCGCTGCGCCGTAATTCCCGGAATCGGCGGCTCGCTCGCCGGGTAGATATCTACGATGATGACTGAATCGGCGTCGCGAAAAGCAGTGGCGAACTCATCCAGCAGTAACTGGGTTCGGGTGTAGCGATGAGGCTGGAAAATCACGTGTACCCCGCGAAAGCCGCATTGCCGCGCCGCAGCCAGGGTCGCCCGGATTTCCGTGGGATGGTGTCCGTAATCGTCGACCACCGTCACGCCATTGGCGCTGCCAAGTTGCTGAAAGCGGCGATCCACGCCGTTGAACGTTGCCAGAGCTTCGCGAATTCTCTCCACTGGAACATCGAGCCCGATACCAACCGCGATCGCAGCGGTCGCGTTCTCGACGTTGTGCTCGCCGGGAACGCGTAGGTGGAATTCGCCGAGATCGCCGCCTCGGTAGCTCACGCGAAAGGTGCTGAGTGTCGCGTTGCTCTCGTGTGGAGCGCACCTCACGTTCGTAATTTGGAAGTCCGAGCCCTCCCGCGTTCCGTAAGTAAGGATGCGCCGCTGGACCGAAGGCAGAAGTTTGCGCAGCTCGTCATTGTCGTTGCAAGCGACGACCATGCCATAGAACGGCACGTGGTCCATGAACTCACGGAAGGTTTTCCTCACGTCTTTCATGTCGCGATAGCAATCCATGTGCTCGCGATCGATATTGGTCACCACCGCAAGAATCGGCGAGAGCTTGAGGAAGGAGCGATCGCTTTCGTCGGCTTCGGCCACCAGATATTGCGACTTGCCCAGCCGCGCATTGGAGCCCATCGCGTCCACTCGCCCGCCGACGACCACGGTCGGGTCAAGTCCCCCGGCAGCAAGCACTGCTGCCACCATCGAGGTCGTGGTGGTCTTGCCGTGCATACCAGCGATAGCAATGCCGTACTTCAGCCGCATGAGCTCGGCCAGCATCTCCGCGCGCTGGATCACCGGAATATGCTGCTCGTGCGCGGCCGCAACTTCGACATTGTCGCGGGTGATGGCCGAGCTGACGATGACTACGTCGGCGCCAGTAACGTTGTCCGGACTATGTCCTACGAACACCGCCGCGCCGATTTCAGCCAGACGATTGGTTACTGGAGAGGGCTTAAGATCGGAGCCCGACACCTTGTAGCCGAGATTGAGCAGTACCTCGGCGATGCCGCTCATGCCGATGCCGCCGATGCCGACAAAATGCACGCGCTGGATCTTGGCAAACATGGGACAGACGAGTCTCTAGGCTACCGCGAGCTGCTCTGGGACGCCAGCCATGCGGGCAGTGAGCGCAGCAATCCTGGCGGCAGCGTTAGGGTGGGCGAAGCGCAGCGCTGCTTCTGAGATCCTGGCCAGTTGGGGCGGATCGCTCAACAATCCAGCGATTTCCGACGCCAGGCGCTCGCCACTAAGCTCCGGTTGGGGCAGCAACCGGGCTGCATCGGCACCGGCGAGCGTAGCGGCGTTGCGGGTCTGGTGGTCATCGGCAGCGGTCGGCAGCGGAATGAAAATGGCCGGCTTCCCCGCCGCGGTTATCTCGGCGACCGTGGAGGCGCCCGAGCGGCAGAGCAGCAAGTCGGAGCGCGCAAAAGCACCGGGCATGTCGTCGATGAAGGGCGACACCTCGGCCGAAATCATTGTCCGTAGATACCTCGCCTGCGCCTCTACGTAGTCCTTTTCGCCCGTCTGATGAATGATATGGATGTCCGGCACCGCTTCCATTAACTTGGGCAAGGCCTCCAGCACGGCCTGATTAATGGCGTGCGCGCCCTGGCTGCCACCGAAGACCAGCAACGTCGGACGAGCATCCCTGGGCCGGCGAGGAACATGGAAGAACTCCTGCCGCACGGGTACGCCAGTCACAATGCAATTGCGGAAGTAGTGGCACGTCGCCTGGAAATGCACTGCAGCGGCACTGACCATAGGCGCGACAATCCTGTTGGCGACGCCCGGAACGACGTTGGGCTCGAACGCGATGCGTCGGGACGCTCATCATGCACGCCGACGAACATCGCCGGCCCCGAGGCGTAGCCGCCGACGCCAATCATCACGTCAGGGCGAAACTCGCGAACGAGCTTGGCCGACGCCGCCATTGCGTGAGGCAGGTCTAACAGTGTCTTCAGACGGGTCGCGAAGTCCACCGGTTCAGCGCGCCGACTTCGATCAAGCGGAGGTCGAATCCCGCGGCCGGAACCAGTCGGGTCTCGATGCCGCGCTGCGTTCCGACGAACAGCACGTCCGCGCCGTAGTGCGAACGCAGTTCCTGCGCGATTGCCAGCGCAGGAATGACGTGTCCGCCGGTGCCGCCTCCAGCCACGATCACGCGCATGGCTAGTCCGTCTGCTGGGTAATGTTGAGGAGAACTCCGACGCTGGCCAGAGTGATGAACAAGGATGATCCGCCGTAGGAGATGAACGGTAGCGGGATGCCTTTTGCGGGCACCATGGCGAGCACAACGCTAATGTTGAACAGCGCCTGCACCACGACCATCGCGGTTATGCCGGTCGCGAGAAATTTTGCGAACATGTCCTGGGTGCGCAGGGCGATGCGGATGCCGCGATAGAGGAAGATGCCGAACAGCGTCGACCACCAGCAGCGAGCCCCACAAGCCCAGTTCTTCGGCGGTGACTGCGTAGATGAAGTCGGTGTGCGGCTCCGGCAGGTAGAAGAGCTTCTGCTTGCCCTCCATCAGACCGAGGCCAGTCAAGCCTCCGGTGCTGACGGCGATCATCGACTGGATGATGTGGAAGCCCTTGCCTTGCGGGTCCTTGAAGGGATCGAGAAAGGCCTGCACGCGCGCCCAGCGCCACGGCACGCGAACCACGAGGAAGTACATTGGCAAGAGCGATCGCGGCCAGCGCATACCAGAGATAGCGCATGTTCATTCCCGCCACGAACAATACAGCGGCGGAGACAGCCATGCAGGCGATGGCCGTTCCCAAGTCCGGCTCTTTCACAATGAGCAGGGCGAGGAGAATCGTCGGAGCGGCAGCCGGAACCAGCACGTGCTTCCAGTCGGTGATCTGCTGCCAGCGCGATTCCAGGAAATACGCGAGATAGAGGATGAGCGCTGGTTTCGCCAGCTCGGAAGGCTGAAACGAGAAGCCTCCAAACTTGATCCAGCGGTGCGTATTGTGAGAGTCGCGGAAAAGGAACACGGCGATCAGCAGCAGGCATGTCAGGCCGAGAAATGTGAACACCACGGAAGGCCGGCGATACTTTTTGTAGTCGATGTTCATGATGACGACCATGGCCGCGATGCCGGCTGCAGCCCACGCCATCTGCCGCAGCAGGAAGCCGTATGGCGAACCAAAGCGCTCCTTGGCCATGACCGCTGACGCACTGAAGACCATCACCAGTCCAATAAAGACCAGTAATAGCGTGACGGTGAATAGCCACTTGTCCGCACTGACACGTTTGGCCATTACTCGCCGCCTCCGCGCGCGCCACTTCCCACATGTTCGTGCTCGTGTTCTCTCGAAGCCAACCGGCGTACCTGTTCTTTGAATGTCCGGCCGCGATGCTCGTAGCTGTCGAACTGATCAAAGCTTGCGCAGGCCGGCGCCAGGAGCACAACATCGCCAGGAGTCGCAGACTCGCCGGCACGCTTCACTGCGTTCTCCAACGTGGCAGCGCTGACAACTTCCGCACCTCGCACCTGGGACTCGATCTTCGCGGAGGCCGCTCCGATCGTGTACACGCGCTTGACACGCTCTTTAAGCAACGGATTCAGCATGCTGTAATCGCTACCTTTATCTTTGCCGCCCAGAATGAGGTGAATCCGGCCGGGAAACGACTCGAGCGCCTTGATCGTGGCGTCAACATTGGTCGCTTTTGAGTCGTTGTAATATTCGACTCCCCGTACCGTAGCCACATATTCGAGCCTGTGCTCAACGGCTTTGAACGCTGCGACGGCCTCACGTGTCTGCGCTGGCTCAATACCGGCAAGCATTCCTACGCAGACCGCGGCGAGCACGTTCTCGAGGTTGTGCGCGCCTTTCAGCGACATCTCGCTGACCGCCATGATCTCGCGCTCAGTCTTGCCATCCCGCCAGTGAATCCTCTCACCACGGGTGAAAGCTCCATGCTCGACTTCTTTCAAACGGCTGAACCAGGACACTGGAGCTTTTGCCTTCGCAGCCATAGCGACGCAGGGCGGGTTATCGGCGTTGAGTATCGCGAAGTCATGTGCGGTCTGGTTCTCAAGAATGCGGGCCTTGGCCGCGGCATAGTTCTCGAAGGTGTAGTGCCGGTCGAGATGGTCAGGTGTGACGTTCAGCACCACCGCAATCCTGGGATGGAAGCTCTCGATGGTTTCCAGTTGGAAACTGCTGATCTCCAGCACGACCCACGTATCATCGCTGGACGTTTCGACGAAGCTGATCGCAGGTGTTCCAATGTTCCCCCCAACCAGCACCTTGCGGCCGCCGGCGGCGAGAATCTCTCCGGCCAGCGCGGTGGTGGTGGTCTTGCCGTTGGAGCCGGTGATCGCAACGATTTTGCCCTTCAGATAGCGCGCTGCCAGCTCAACCTCGCCGATCACAGGAATGCCCAACGCACGGGCCTGCACCAGTTGCGGCACATCAAAGGGCACACCGGGACTGATAACGATCAGATCCTGGTCGCGAAATGTCCGCTCACCGTGATGTCCGGATTCCACGCTGATGCCGTGGTCGAGCAGCAATGGAATCTCCTGCGGAAGCTGCTCTTCTGTCTTGGCATCAGAGACGGCAACGCGAGCGCCCCGTTTTTCCAGAAAGAGAGCGCTGGCTACGCCGGACTTGCCCAACCCGACCACCAATACGCGCTTGCCTTTGACATCCATCGCGGGGTCCGCCCGGCCCATTGTGTCACGTTTTCACGCCTTCTACCGCAACTTCAAGGTGGTGAGAGCAAAGAGTGCAAACACCAGGGAGGCGATCCAGAAACGCACGATCACTTTGGACTCGCTCCACCCCAGCAGCTCGAAATGATGGTGGATGGGGGCCATCTTGAAGATGCGCTTCCGGCGCAGCTTGTACGAGCCCACCTGCAGGATGACCGAAAGCGCCTCGATAACGAAGATGCCGCCGATGAAGGGCAGCAGCAGCTCCTGCTTGATGATGACAGCCACCGTTCCAATCGCGCCCCCAAGGGCCAGTGAGCCCACGTCGCCCATGAAGATTTCCGCTGGATGCGCGTTGTACCAGAGGAACCCGATGGCCGAGCCGACCATCGAGCCGCAAAAGATGGTCACCTCCGAGACCTGGGGCATTTTGGACAGCTCAAGATAGTCAGCAAAGACCGCATGACCGCTTACGTAGGTGAGCACAGTGAGGGCTCCGGCGGCGATGACGGTGCAGCCAATCGCCAGCCCATCGAGGCCGTCGGTCAAGTTCACGGCGTTGCTGGAGCCGACAATGACGAGCGCCACAAACGCAATAAACGGCAGAAATGCAACCGGTGCCCACCAGCCGTGATACAGGCGGCTGATGACCAGGTCTGGACGGAAATGCTTCAGGAACGGAACAATCAGGCGCGTCGAATAAAGGCCATGCGTCTCCAGTGCGCTTAGCACGGCGCCGACGGCGACGGCGGCGAGGAACTGGTATCCGAGCTTGGCGCGCGCGGTAAGCCCCAGATTGCGCCGGTGCACGACCTTCAGGTAATCGTCGGCAAAACCGATTGACCCGAATGCCAGCGTCGTGATTACCGCAATCCACACGAAGCGGTTGCTGAGATCGGCCCACAGCAGGGTGGGCACGACCATGCCAACCACGATGAGCACTCCACCCATGGTCGGCGTACCGGCTTTCTTCTGGTGCGCTTTTGGGCCGTCTTCGCGGATGTACTGGCCGATCTGGAATTCACGGAGACGGCGGACAACAGCCGGTCCGATGATGAGGCCGATGAACAGGGCAGTCAGGCTGGCGAAGACGGTACGAAACGTTAAATAGCGAAAGATTCGGAACGGGCCGATGTGGAAGACGACGAAACCCTTCTGGTACAGCAACCAATAGAGCAAATTTCTTCCTGTCCTGAATCGTGTGTAAGAACTTTAGTGTGCGACAACCGGCGCCTTGCCCATCCAAACGTCGAGTGCTCGCTCGAGGCGCACGCCCCGCGAAGCCTTCAGCAAGACCACGTCTCCGGGCATGGCCTCGCGCCGCAGCCATTCGCCTGCATCTTCTGGCGCATTCACGAACTCGGCGCGCATTCCTGCCGCGGAGGCGCCCTCAACCATGGCTTTTGCCAGGCCGCGAACACCGAGCAGAACATCAATTCCTCTGTCCGCAATGTGCCGGCCGCATTCGCGATGCATAGCTTCAGCCGCAACGCCGAGCTCCAGCATCTCGCCCGCGACCACCACCCGACGCTGTGCCGGAAGCTGTGCCAGCGAGCGAACCATGCTGTCCAAGGCTTTCGGATTGGAATTGTAGCAATCGTTGATGACCGTCGTGCCCGCATAGTTGAGGATTTCTCCGCGCTTCTCACCCGCTGACAACGTGGCCACTGATTCGGCGGCTTCACGCAGCGAAACTCCGTACTGCAAACCCACTGCAACGGCTGCAAGTGCGTTGTAAATGTTGTGCTCGCCCAACAATGGCAGCGTTGCAGCCGCATGCTCGCCATCGGCGACGATCTCGAATACGGATCCGAGCGGCCCTTGCGATTCAAGGTGCTGGGCCGACACATCGGCCGGCTTGTGCAAGCCGAAAGTAACCACCTTCCCGTGGAAATCGCGCCCGAACTGCGAAACGTATTCGTCGTCGGCGTTCAGGACGGCGATCCCGCCGGCTGGGAGCGACTCGATCAGCTCGTACTTGGAGCGAGCGATGGCAGCGACGGAATCGAAGAACTCCAAGTGAACGGGAGCGACCATGGTCACCACGCCACAGTCGGGCCGCGCAAGTCTGGCCAGCTCGGTAATCTCGCCCGCGTGGGACATACCGATCTCGATGACTGCAAGGTCGTGATCGGGTTCCAGCTTCAGCAATTGCAAAGGCATTCCGAACTGATTGTTCAAGTTGCCCTGCGATTTCAGCACGCGATGCCTAGTCGCTAGGAGATGCGCGATGGCTTCCTTGGTCGTGGTCTTGCCCGCCGATCCCGTAACTGCAATGAGCGGCCTGCCCCAAAGCCTGCGCACGGCGGCTCCCAGGTGCTGCAAGGCAACGAGC
>CAVPFD010000022.1:0-36036 GCA_963703645.1 uncultured Acidobacteriaceae bacterium | reverse complement strand
GGTGGGATGCATGAGAATGCCGGATGAGCGTTCTGAGAGCATGTGTAAACGCTTCCATACGATTAGGCAAATCGGATGTGACAAGCATCGCCGAGTGCAAGCCGCAGGTACAGCAGACTGAAGTCAAAAGGGCAACAGGCGGACGGTGTTTAGCTTCCCTCGGCAGTCTGGCCCAGGCGTTCCATCTCTTTCTTGTTGATCCTGATCTTGCCCTCTTTTTCCAGGTGGTCGCGCAGGTTCTCGATGTACAGTCCCTCGATTTCATTGCGTTTCTGCTGCAGCAGAGTGTCTCTAACGCTGTCCCAGTTCTGCTTCAGTTGCTCCGGCGAAGGCTCCTGCACCTCCAGCACTTTGATTACGACGCCGTTGTTGCCGCCCTGGATCGGGGCGCTGATCTCGCCCGGTTTCATGCTGAAAGCCACGCTGGCGCCACCGCTCATCGCGCCAACTTCGGGCACCTGCGAGGTACGATCGACCAACTCGCTGGTCTTGACGGTTGCACCAGCTTCTTTGGCGGCCTTGTCTAAGTCATGTTCGGCATGGGCGCGATCGGCAAGCTGCTGCGTCTTCTGCGCCAACTGGGCCTGCGCACGCTGGTCCTTGAACTGCTCCTCCACTTTGGCCCTGATCTGCTCGAAGGTCGGGCGTCTGCGGCGGCTGAATGTCGGTCACCTGATAAATCGCGTATCCCTGCGGCAAAGGCGCCGTCGCGGGAGGATCATTCTTCTTGGCCGAAAACAGCGCATTCGCGAACTCAGGAGCGTTGCCCACGCCGGGCAGGATGTCTCCTTGCGCAACCGGACCAACGGTTGTAACCGTCAGACCTTTTTCGGCCGCGGCTTTGCTCATTCCCGCAGTGCGAGCCAGCGCCTGAACGGAGTTGGCCAGGTTTTGCGCCTCAGCTGAGGCCTTCTGGCCCTTCAGGACGGTTTCGATCTCTGGCTTCACTTCGTCGAGCGGCTTCAAGCCGCGCCTGCTGCTTAGCTTCGACATGAATGATATGGAAGCCGTAGCTGGTGCGGATGATGTCCGTGGTCTGGCCGACAGGTGTGTTGAACGCCGCTTGCTCAAACTCGGGAACCGTGCGGCCTTTGGTGAGCGGCGGCAGCAGTCCGCCGTTCTGCGCGCTTCCGGGATCATCCGAATTCTTCTTGGCCAACTCAGCGAAGCTCGCGCCCGCTTTCAACTGCTTGGCAATGTCTTCGGCCTTCTTGCGCGCAGCATCCACTCCGGCCTGATCAACCTTGCCGTCAGGACCGGGTGTTGGCGTCTTAATCAGAATGTGACGGACCGTCACCGTCTCGGGAATGCGGTACTCGTCCTGATGCTGGTTGTAATACTGCTGCAACTCGGCCTGGGTCACCGGCACCTTGTCCGCCAGCTTTGCGGTCTCAATCACGATGTACTGCGCCTTGATCTTTTGCGGAATTGAGTTGGCGTACTGCTGCTTGTACTGTTCGTAGAACGCCTTCAGTTCGGCATCGGTGGGCTTGATCTGCTTCTTGATGTCATCAAGCGTCAGCACCGCGTACTCGAACTTCACTTTCGTGTCCTGTTTCTTCACTTCTTCGCTGACGTCCTTGTCGCTGACAGAAACCGGGGCGGTGATGAGCGAAAGCAGCTTCCTTTGAGCGATCTCGGCCTTGACCTCCTGCTCGAACTGCGCCACGCTCATGTTGAACTGGCTCTGGATGAACTCCTCGTAGTTCCTGCTCGCCGATAAAGTTGCCGCCGGGAAACAACATCTGTCCAAGTTGGCCCTGATGCAGAGCCTTGCTGAGCTCCTCATTACTCACACCCAAGCCCATGCGATCGGCCTCGTACACCAGCATCTTCTGCGCAATCACGCTCTGCGCCGCCCGCGGCATGAGGAACGGCATGAGACCCTGCAGGAACATTGCCCTTAAACTGCTGCTTGCCGATGAGGCGTGCCTGTTGCGCAACCTCCAGAACTCCGACGTCCTGGTTGCCCACTCTTGCCACCACGCCTTGGGTGGTCAGGCTGCCACCGAACATGTCATTGAGAAAGCCGCCGCCCGGGATGAGAGTGATAACCATCATCACGCAAACGACGAGCAGGATGCCGCCGAGCACAATCTTCTTAATGGGTCCGGGCTTTTGCAAAAAACGAAGCATGCTTTGGAAACTCCAGAATCAATGGGTGAATCATTGATTATAACAAGTGCGAGCGCGACAGGCGGGGCCTCAGCTATCCGCGAGTTAGCGGTCAACTGCGTGCTTTCGCGCGAACCGCCGGATGCGGTTCTGCACCGCTCACCGGCGAAAATTCACCGCACAGGGAACGGTCCTTCCCAAGACTGCGGGCTGGTATGTTGTAATAGATAGGCCAATGCAGAAATCGTCACCAGGGGTACGTCGGCGCGTCCTAGCCTCCAAGCGTCGGCTTCGGGAACTCAAGATGATCGCCAAGGGATTGGTCTCGACCGATCATCCAGTCCTGGCGCACGTCATTCCCATCCGGCGCTGTAATCTTTCGTGCACGTACTGCAACGAGTTCGACGACTTCTCCAAGCCGGTTCCCGTGGATACGATGAAGCGACGCATCGACCACCTAGCGCGGCTGGGGACCTCCATCATCACCTTCAGCGGCGGCGAGCCGCTGCTGCATCCCGAGCTTGATGACCTCATCGCTCACATCCGGAAATATCCCGTCATTGCGGGCATGATCACCAATGGCTATCTGCTTACTGCCGACCGCATCCAACGCCTGAACCGCGCCGGCCTCGATCATCTGCAGATCAGCATCGACAACGTCATGCCCGATGATGTCTCCAAGAAGTCGCTGAAGGTGCTCGACAAGAAACTGCAATTGCTCGCCGAGCACGCCGACTTTCACGTGAACATCAACTCCGTCGTGGGCGGTGGCATTCACAATCCGCACGATGCGCTAGTGGTCGGACGCCGCGCCGTGCAACTCGGCTTCACCTCGACGATCGGCATCATTCACGATGGCGAGGGACAGCTCCAGCCGCTCAGCGAAAACGAGCGCGAAGTCTTCCTGAAGATGCAAGGAGCTCGAGAAGCGCCACTACGCGCGCTTCAACTGGTTCCAGAACAACATTGCCAACGGCAAGCCAAACCAATGGCGCTGCCGCGCCGGCGCGCGCTATCTCTACATCTGCGAAGACGGCCTGGTGCACTACTGCTCGCAGCAGCGCGGCTATCCCGGCATCCCGCTGGAGCAATATACCGTCGCCGATATTCGCCGCGAGTTCCTTACCGAAAAGAGCTGCGCTCCGCACTGCACCGTCTCGTGCGTGCATCACGTGTCGTACATGGATTTCTGGCGCGCGCCGCAGACCCTCCAGACTCCTCAGTCGCCGGTGGATGCGGGGCAATTGGTGCAGATCGAATAGGCTGCTTGATTTCGGTGGCGCCTCCGACGACACGCTGTGCCAGGTAGCATCCCGATCTTCAGGAGTACCTGTTGTCGAATCTGCATCGCGCGCGAATGTTATAATCACCGTCGCCCCTCTGATTGCTTCCTTACAAGCGGGCGCGTAGCTCAACTGGCAGAGCAACTGACTCTTAATCCGAGAGAGCCACCTTGCACCCAGGTGTACTCATATGTAAGTGATTGGATAATGAGGTTCGGGCCAGACGGTATACTCGTCAGTGTCAGCTCATCCAGATAGAGACCCGCTACAGTTTTCGCTACAGTGACGCTTTTAATTTGCATTCAACGAAGATTTCCACCCTGCGGCACCTTGGTGGTATTGACAGGCACATTCCTACTGCTTGAGGATATCGCGCATCGTTCCTTCGATAAGCAAGCAGACCACCAGTTCTCGAACTTCTGCTGCCCTGCGGAGGCTAAACATGCTGGCTTCACGAAAGCGATACTCCTTCACCCTTTCTCTGCTTGTGATCGTCGCAGTGGTCGCAGTACCAAAACTAGGCCTCGGCGCTGACGGGCAGCGCCGGCTGCAGAATGCCCCGTCCGGCACCGGTTGGGCGATGCAAGCAATGGCAGCTTTGACAGGCGGAAACCAAGTCAACTCGGTCGCCGAGAGCGGTTCGGTCACGCGCACCGTCGGCAACGATCAAGAGGCCGGAACGATCACGCTGCAGTCGACGGGAATCATGACGAACCAGATCACAATTTCCACGAACGCCGGTAATCGCTCCGAAACTCGTTCTTGGGACAGCGGCATGCCGAGCGGAGAATGGACAGGTCTCGATGGCCAACCCCATCAAATGGCCCAACAGAATTGCTGGACGGATGCTGTCTGGTTCTTTCCCGCGCTGTCATTACTGTCTGATTACGCCGATCCCAACTTGGTGTTCACCGACCTGGGACAGGTGCAGTATAGCGGGGGTTCTGCCGAACACATCCGGGTATATCGATATCTGACCAATTTGGCGCCCGGAGAACAGCAAGTCGTACAGCGGCTGAGCACGGTTGATGATTACCTCGACTCGCAATCCGCTCTGCCAGTAGCGGTGGCGTTTTCTATCCACGGCGACCGTGGTGCTGGCTTTGATGTGCCTATCGCAATCGCTTTCTCACAATACCAATCAGTGAGCGGAATTCAGGTGCCCTTCACGGTTACGGAGTTATTAAACGGATCGCCGTTTCTGCAGATCGCCGTCACCAGCGTCGCCACGAATGGCCTAAACTCACCCGCCCACAAGTAAGTGGGTGGTACTTAGAGGTTTTCTGCCAATGAACCGCCGCCCCGTCTGTCGTCTCGTAATTGCTTGGTGGCTTACGCTCGGCATCGCCGCCTTTGTGGCCGCGCAGCAGCCGGCTACGGGCCTGCCGCCACTGGGAAGTTTTGCCGGTGGAACGTTCGATACTGTCGATCTGGCGAACCTGGACGTCCACTTCGCTATTCCAGTTTTCAGCAGGGCCGGCAAAGGCATCCCGTTTAACTATAGCTTGAGCTATGACAGTCTCGTGTGGGTGCCGGTCAACCCAAGTGGCGCGAATGCGTGGACACCCGTTAATGGCAATTGGGGATGGAGAGCGGTGACCGAAGCAGCCACCGGCTATGTTACCTACGAGAACTTTGACTTCTCACAATCGTGCCCCACAGGACCGCTCACATACGGCAAAACCACGAGCACCTACAGCGGTTTCGCCTATCACGACCCGACCGGCGCTCTTCACCCTTTTTCTGGGGTAGTCACGGTCGTGAGGATCACCTCTTCGAGTTGCGGCGCCATAGGTACCACCATCACACCAATAACCAAGGCAATTACGTTTGACAATTCTGGCTATATTGTTAGCACCAATTCGTCGTCGGCGACCGGACCGGCCACCGTCAATGCCCCCGGCGGGGTTACCATCATTACGCCTGCTGTCGGTGCTACAACGGGCGCAGGCTCGGTAACCGACGCCAACGGAAACCAAATCTCCATCGGCTCGAACGGCGTCATCACGGACACGCTTGGCACCACCGCGCTCACGGTCAGCGGTACGCCTCCAGGGAACGTGACTTATACCTACACAGCTCCGAGCGGAGTTCAAGCAAGTGTGACATTCGTCTATGGGACGTATTCCGTACAAACCTGCTTCCAAGTTTCCGGCATTACGGAGTTTCCGGCCACCCAGGAATATCTTGTGAACCAAGTACAGCTACCCGACGGAAGTACCTATCAGCTGAGTTACGAAACTACGACCGGCTGCGGAGCGAGCAACAAGGTCACTGGCCGGATCGCCTCAGTGACCTTGCCGACCGGCGGCACAATCACGTATGGCTATACTGGTAGTTGGGGCATGATGGCAGACGGCAGCCCAGGTTATATGACCCGCAGTCTGGGGGGAGGTACATGGCAATATTGGCGGTCGCTTCGAGTTCCGAACACCGAGCAGACAACGGTCACGGAGGAAGACCCAGCCGGGAATGTGACCGACATGAATTTCTCTGGGATATATCTAACGTCACAGAGCGTCTATAGGGGAAACCGGACTGCGTATCTTGATTACTCCTCTACCTGCTACGACGGCAACAGCAGCTCCTGTAGCACCGCCACCGTGAGTACGTCGAGTTATATCAGCGAGCGAACGATTTACGACTCTCCCAACTACGGCTCCCTATTTGCTAAGTACGACTACACATATGACACCTATGGTAATCAAACCGGCGAGACCGATTACAACTTTGCCAGCAGCGGCAACCCTGTCCTGAGGGGCATCTCAGCAGTTTACAACACTAGCCTCTGCTCAACATATAACATTTGCGACCATCCTACGAATGTCCAGGTAACTGATGGGACAAATCAGAAGTCATATACAAGCTACACGTACGATGAAGGCGGCAACACACACGGAAGCGTCACGACAGTCAGTCGGTGGGTGTCGAGTAGTGCGCCTAACCTTATTTCACATTATGCCTACAATAGCGGCGGCACGTTGGGATGGGCGGAGGACCCAAATGGTGTCTATACAAGCTACTGCTATGGCAGCAATGGTATGTATTGCAAGAACAACAACAACTCTTGCAACGGCGCATTCCCGACAACTGTTACAGTCGGCGGCTTATCAACCCAGTACCAGTACAATTGCGGCGGTGGGGTGGTAACTCAGGTTACCGATCCGAATGGCGCGTCGGTGTCAACTAGCTATACCGATGCTAACTTTTGGCGTCCGGCGAGCACGACCGATCCGCTAGCGAATGTGACGTACTACAATTACTACGGGACTACCAACAGTCCGGGAGCCACAAATATAACCTCGGTGGGGCAGGTGGAGTCCGTGCTGTCTTTGAATTGGTATACCTCGGTCGTGGATACGCTTGCGACCCCGGACAGTTACGGCAGGCCTTACCTGCAGCAAACATCCGAAGGATCAGGGTTAAGTTGGGATACGACCGAGTACGCATATGACACATCCGGTCGCCTGCAATGGAACATTTTCCCCTACGCCGACCCACATGCTGGCGTGGGTTTGAGTGGGCAGGCTTCAACAGAATATCTCTACGACACTCTGGGCCGCTATACCTCGATACAGGACGGGTATGGCTTGAACGTAAGCTATACGTATGACCTCAATGACACGACTGTCACGGTTAATCCTGCACCCACCGGCGAGCATGCAAAAACTCGCCAATTCGAATATGACGCGCTCGGCCGACTCACTTCTGTGTGCGAAGCTACCAGTTTAGGCACTGCTTGCGGCCAGAACAACGGTAGTGGCACCGGCTACAAGACGAGCTATATCTACGATCCGTTGGGGAATCTGACGCAGGTTACTCAGGGTTCACAAACGCGGTACCTTTCTTATGACGGCCTGAGTCGAATGACAGGTGAGTTCAACCCGGAGACGAGTTCGAACGGTGCAGGAGGATGGACATACTACACATTCGACAGTGACAGCACATGTGGCTCGTACTCAGGCGATAAGGTCAAGCGTGTCGATCCGACAGGAACTGTCACTTGCTACAATTGGGACAGTCTGCATCGGCTTACAAAGATCATTTACCCGAATAGCCAGAGTAAAGGATTTATCTATGACAATGCAAATCCGCTCGGCTTCGCTCTTTCTAACCAACTCGGTCGGCTGTCCGTGGCTTACACGTGTTGCAGCGGGAGTAACTGGACAAGCTGGGAGGCTTTCAGCTACGACGTTCGTGGTCGGACGACCGACGTATGGCAGCTAACGCTAAACGACCCTAACGTATATCACGTTCAGGAGAGCTATTTCGCTAACAACGCTCGGTACGGGCTGCAGGGCTTTCTGGGAACAGGAACGACGACGCCGTTCACTGATCAGTTATGGTCGGGCATGGACGGGGAGGGACGGCCCTTTGGAATGTGGGACTCGACGTGGTCGAATACGGTGATCTGGCCTTCCACTAGCTATAATAGTGCCAGCCAGCCGACGCAGGTTAACCTGATGAATGGCTACGAGACCTTCGGCTACGACTTGAATGGACGCATGACGCAGTGGCAGTCCAACGCGGGCAGCAACACCCAGACCGGCAATCTATACTGGAACGTAAACAGCACGTTAAACAAGCTGGTTATCAGCGACAACTATAATGCCGGCAACGCGCAGACGTGCCTTTACGGGTATGATGACTTGACCAGGCTGCTGAGCGCCAACTGCGGCTCGCCTTGGTCGCAGACGTTCAACTACAACGTCTTCGGAAACATCACCAAGACCGGCAGTTTGAATTTCCAGAATGGTTACGGCTCGGGCAACCACGTCAGCGGTTTCAGCTACGACGGCATGGGCAACGTGACCAACGACGGGGCCAACACCTACGCTTACGACTCCGAGGGACGGCAAGTTACGGTCAACAGCACAACTACGCTGTTTGACGCCTTCAACCGGCCGCTGGAGATTCACAATAGTAGCGGCTACACCGATATTGTGTATGCTCCTGACGGCAGTAAGTTCGCGCTGATGAACGGAGCGACGGTGCAGAAGTACATGGTGCCGATGGCGGCGGGGATGCAGGCGGTGTATGGGCCGGGCAGCGGCAATCTGCTTTACTATCGGCACGCCGATTGGCTGGGCTCATCTCGATTTGCTGCGACCTCAACGGGAAGCATGTACTATGATGCGGCCTACGCTCCTTTTGGCGAGAGCTACGCGGAGACGGGCACGACGGACCGCTCGTTCACCGGGCAGACGCAGGACACGACCGCTGGATTGTACGATTTCCTGTTCCGCCAGCAGAGTTCCTCGCAGGGACGCTGGCTGGTGCCCGATCCGGCAGGCCTGGCCGCCGTTGACATGACCAACCCGCAGACCTGGAACCGATATGCCTACGTGGGGAACAGTCCACTCAACAGGACTGACCCACTTGGACTTTACTGCCCGGTATGGGAAAGGGGTTGCAGTCAGGGCAATTCCGCCGGCTTTCTGGAACAGCTAAGTTGGTCTGGCAGTTTGGGATATTGGTCGGGAAGCAACTCGGGGCCGGACGGCCAATGGGTACCCTTCTGGGTTTCGCAGAATGTTGGAGCTTTTGGGGTGCTGCCCACCAATGTACTGAACGGACTCTGGAATGCTTGGAAAGGGCTCCGTCGCGGAACGATATCAGCAAATTGCGCGCAGAAGGTGCTTAAGCCACTCGGCGTTTCGACTCAACAATTTCAGAACTTTCTCAACCAAAATCCGTCGTTCTATAACGGACCAACGTCGACTGTCCCAGCATACGGAAACGTCATTCAGCGCGGCTTCTGGAATTGGCTCACTACCTCTGGTAGCACGACTGTTGCTCAAACATTCGCGCCGGGAACGATGGCCGAGACGCTTCCTGGAGCGAATAGCCTGATTATGTTTGCGTCGCCCGATGCCGTCGACATGAGTAACTTCGGCACAAATGCCCCGAATGAGGCAATGTTGTTTCATGAGGCTCTGCACGGAGTTTCCGGCATCGCGTCCGACCAGACGATACAGATGCGACTCTTGGGACCGTCTGGTGTGGACCTGAGCAGCACAATGAACATCACAAATTTCATACAGGATCAGTGCATACAGTGAGATTTGCTATGCCAGAGTCACAACAACTACAACCTAGGAGCTTCCGGTGGAGGTGGGCGCTGCCGGTGCTAGCCATGTTGATAGTTCTGTTCATGTATATCCACGCATTCCATCGGTTTACTGATGCCGAAATCCACGCTTACAGGGTAGATAATCCAGGTGCTCGCATTGATTTAGGGAACAGTGTCCGCACCGATCCCAGCGAAGCCATGCGGTTTCTGTATGCGTTGAATTTTCCAGCCATACTGTCCGCGGCAGCACTTTCCAGCGTTTTGCATACGGGCCCAATCCAGGTAGGTGATAATTTCACTGTTGGGCTTTACGATATCTGTTACTTCTTCTGCGTCTGCGTTCTGTGGTATCTAGTTGGCGTTTTTATGGAAACAAGGTTCCATTCCACATCATTCTTGGCGCTCCCTGGGTGGACTATCATAGGCCTAAGAGTCATGGGGTTGGCCTGTGCTTTGGTTGTCGGCAGCGCTGCAGTTGCGCAGCTCGTAACTGAATCTCTAGTGCTCAAAGGCCAGGAAGTGCCGATAGTCGGCATCATTTGGTGCCTCGTTGTAGTGATTTATCTGTTCAGTTCGATGCGACCATATTTTCTTGCAAAGCATCCACCAAGTGCGGAACGTCTCTAAGGCTGAAATGCGGGCGGGGGGCTGGCCCACCCTTCGCACCATCCTATCTGAGGTTGCCACGCCCCCTTGCGGTTTCTAAAGGGTCGGAATTTTTCGTTCGTCACAAGTTAGACTTCTCGTTGAGATGGACACGGAACGGCACGCCGCAATACGACCTTGGCGGGCGGCCCACCCTTTCCGGGACGAGCCTTCATTCGTGGGTGCCCCACCCTTCTCGCCGATTTTGGGCGAGAGGGTGGGCACAAGTTTCAGCGATGATGGCATGGGCAACGTGACCAACGACGGGGCCAACACGTATAGCTACGACGCTGAGGGACGGCAAGTTACGGTCAACAGCACAACTACGCTGTTTGACGCCTTCAACCGGCCCATGGAGATTCACGGCAGCAGCGGCTATACCGATATCGTGTATGCTCCCGACGGCAGCAAGTTCGCTCTGATGAACGGAGCGACGGTGCAGAAGTACATGGTGCCGATGGCAGCGGGGATGCAGGCGGTGTATGGGCAGGGCAGCGGCAATTTCCTATACTACCGGCACGCCGACTGGCTGGGATCGTCACGGTTTGCTGCGACCTCAACGGGAAGCATGTACTATGATGCGGCCTACGCTCCTTTTGGTGAGAACTATGCCGAAAAGGGCACCACCGACCGCTCGTTCACCGGGCAGACGCAGGACACAGCGAGCGGTCTGAACGATTTCCTGTTCCGTCAGCAGAGTGCGGCCCAGGGGCGCTGGCTGGTGCCCGATCCGGCAGGCTTGGCGGCCGTGGACATCACCAACCCGCAGACCTGGAACAGATATGCGTACGTGGGCAATAACCCGCTGAATGCAACTGATCCTCTGGGGCTGTACTGCGCCATCGACGTGGACGGTGGAATTATAGGTGGCTGCACGGAGGGGGATGGCATCTGGATTGGGGGACTGTTCTTTCCCTGGTGGTTGGCAGGTGGCGGAGGTAGCGGTGGCGGAGGTGGCGGTCATCCAGGTCCACCCTCAGGTGGGGGAACTCCGCCGCCGAGTCAGCCCCCGGCTCCGCAGCCGGTCAATTTCCCGAACGAAACCCTCGGCATTCCGAACGGTCTGAACCTCAACTTCGGAGGACCCTTGGGTGCGATATTGCCAAGCGCCGTCTGCGGCGATTTGGGGCCGTGCCCAATGATCGGAAACTCGATCGTTGGTGTGGATGACGCTGTTGAAATTTCAGCACTTACGTATTTGGTCGGGTTAACAATTTATGCTATTGAAAAGTACGGGCCACCGCTCATCCAAACCATCAGAGACGCCACGCGCGAGGTGGAGTGTGAGGGCCAGAGTCAATCAGACCTTCGCACCTGCCGCAAGCTCGCGAATCCAGCAGCTAGATCGAGGTGCTACGAGTCGGCCACTAACAGAAAGAACAGATGCTTGGACGGCTGGGACCCGCTTCCGCCACTAATAACCTGGTAAGTAAATGAGCAAAGAATTACAAAAAATAATAGCCCGGCGCTATTACTTCAGCGCCGAGGATGAAACCAGAGTCCCGGCCCTGGAGGTTGAGCTTGGGGCGCCCTTGCCGTCACCCCACGCAGCTGACGAGTTTATGTGTTCGTTTCTCGTCCGGTTGCGGGGAGCCGGGGAGATTCAAGAGAAGAGCGAGACTGTTTATGGAATTGATGAATTGCAGGCCCTTCAATTGGCACTTGGTCATCTTGAAGCGACCCTTGTGCGATTGAGCCGCTCGTTGGGCTTGCGTTTGCGTTGGATGGGCGATGAGGACGGGGACTTGGGTATTCGGATCCCTCGGTTCCATGATGAGTAGAACGTGAGGACGCGCTCCTTCACTGAGCAGACGCAGGACACGACGCCAGGGCTGTACGATTTTCTGTTCCGCCAGCAGAGCCCGGCGCAGGGACGCTGGCTGGTGCCCGACCCGGCCGGACTGGCCGCCGTGGACCTCACCAACCCGCAGACCTGGAACCGATATGCCTATGTCGCTAACAACCCGCTGAACGCAACCGACCCAGTTGGCATGTTCGTACAACCTTGTTGGAATCCAGAGGGGTGCTCGTGGGGACTAGGTGACGGGGCTCCCTGCTCGATGTGTGGGGCTAATACGAGTTGGCAAGATTTCAATCAAAGCAACCGAGGTTTTTTTGGTGATAACTATTTCAACTTGCCTGGCAATTCTGGGTTGGGCAACAACTATGAGGCGGGGCTTGGACAATACCTGCAAAGCGCCTATAAGGATGCTACATTGGGTCCCAACGGCTGGATCATAACATTTGGGATTGGCTTCCAAGTGCCGTGTTCGAGTTCGGCACCAACAGGTTGCCTCACAGGGTACACGTACAACCTCTTTCAATTTACCGACCCTACTGAAACGAAGAATTTTTCGTTTGACACTTCCTTTACCAATACCGTGGCTGGGTTTGGCCGTATCGGGATCGTCCCGAACGCGCTGGATAACAATCTGTATCTGCGACTTCACCCGTTTAGCATGAGAATGAACGTTCCCTATTGCTCCGCGCATGTCGCTCTGAACACAGCCTCCGATCTTCCTGCCGGACAGCCGACAACTGGCAGCATACACATCGATTTATACAATCCCGTTTATTCTCTGCTAGCTACCGTCACACATGGTGCCGTCGATGTTCTGCCGTGGGCTATGGGAAAAGCGGGAATACCTGTGTCTGGCGGCAATGCTTTTGGCTGCCAGTAGGTGACGCGTGGCCCGGGCTATCTGAGGTGGGAAAGGAAGGACTAGAAAATGCGATGGCGGTCTTGCTTGTACGGTAGGGTTGCTCTGCTCACTTGCTTGATCGAGCTAATTGGAATTTGGGGAACAACGGCCATCACTGCCCAGATGCCGCAGAAGGACTTCTACTGGCTTGTGAGGCCGATGGCCGTCCTATATGTTGCAGGACTGGCGTCGATCCCAGTCGCAGTGATTGGGTTACTCAAGGATACACGACGTGCATTTGCGCTGGTTGCGCTGGTTCTGGGCTTGGTTAACACTCTGGTCTGTGGCATTCGGTTTATAGCTGCATGATGCCTGCAGAAAGCGGCAGTCACTAAGGGACTTGGGGAGGTTGAGAGACCGACACGTCACCCCTGGATGGGAGCTGCACAGATGACGGGGTTACTCTTTTTTGCCATGTTTGCCGCTTGGCCACTGTTCGCAGCCGACGATCAGTCGATCACCGTCAAGAGTAGTTCGGTAGACCAAAAAGTGGTCCTAATCGATGCCAGTATCGCGGGGAAACCAGTACAACTGGAGTGCTTCTTGTCTGCCTCGCATTGCGTGGCCCCAGAACCGGGAGAGTACTTGATGGTGAAGTTGCCTGCCGGAACGGGCGTCTATATGGACTGTCCGAACATAGACCTGTACAAGAAGCCCCCAGATCCAAAGAGTGAGCATAAGATCGGTGAATACTGCCTTTTGGAGAACTGACCGAGTTCCCGGCTTCTGAATTTACCGAGCGGTGCCTGTGACATCGCGATGATGAGCGGCGGGAACTTCAATGCTTTGTGCCACTGAATGGTTGCTGACGGATCGGATGATGCCGTGAAGTTTTCCGAGATCGCTAATCGGCTAACAGGTATCTCGACTCCGCTCGTCGGGGTTTCGTGGCAGCCATCCGATCTGGAAGTGAGTGCGGCTCGCCGCATGATCGCGTTCCTGGAAGACCGTCGAGTTCTGTATGCACCTGATGAGATGGAGGTGCCTTCCCACTGCGTTCATTCCGTCCTACGAGATCCGACACTTCCTCAGCTCCGAGCTGGGCAAGGCTGGATACCAGCTCCGAGTTTGCATTCCGTGCCGCGATTCGCTCCCTCTCGTTGCTTCTGCGCTTTCTCTTCGGCTTGGAATCGTTCTAGCAGTGCCGCTATCGTGTGGCCTAAGATCAGCGCCATCCGTGGAGCGTCACTCGGCTGCCTCTTTTCAACCTCCACTGCTACGGCGTCGATGATTTCTTTTCTCTGCGCCGCTGAAAGCCAGCGGCACTCTGGAGTCACCAAGACCTGGTTGGCCTCCTCCAGCCATCGGGAACGGAAATCAGCGGTACTCCGTTGGACCTCTTTCCTTGCCCGCTCTTGTGTGCGCTCGTGTTCCAGTTGCTCCCGCTCAAGCTCTAGTTCGGCCTGACGTTCGGCAGCCTCCTGCTCGCGCTCCTCTTCTTCCGCCTGTTGCTGCTCGGCTTCGTCCTGCTCTTCTCGCTCAAGCTTCACCAGCTCCCGCCTGGCTCTGATCTCCTGAGCTTCCAACGTCAGCTCTTCAAGTCGCTCACGCCGGTTCTGCAGGACGGGCGAAGCATCACGCACGGGACGAACCCGCTCCCGCTTCGATTCCCGCAATGTGTCCACACTTTCAGCCAGTTACCCGACGGAAGCTCTTATCAGTCTGTTTTGAGGGGCATTCTAGAAAACGGATTCTTCTCTGGAACAAGAGTCACGTGCTAAAGCCTCCATTGTCTGTTGTGGGTTATGGATTCACGGCCAGCAGTGGAAGTGACTTCAAACCTTCATGGTCTCTACGCGGACGGCAATGATAAGGAAGTTCACAAACTGGTTACAGAGATAATCGACGCAGAGATCGAGTAGAGCCTCTTTTCAGTATTGTGTCAAGCCACGCGATGACGGTTGTCCTATTAGAAGTTGCTGGTGACCCAGCGCAAGGTCCTGGAGCCCTTGCGGATGCCATTTGATCTGAGGAGGATATACTTGTATCGGCTGGAGCGCGTATCAAATTTGACGCGGAGGAAGGAAACAGAACTCCGCTGCGCTCGCACGCGGAAGGTGAGGTACACACAATGTGTCGGCACACGGCTACTCTTCTGCTCTGTGTCTGCTCCATTCTCTGCTTGTCAATTTCTCTCGCAGCACAGATCGATGTTTCAACGGGCAACACTAGTTCTGGCTGGCAAATCCCAAACAGCACGACGTTTCAAGGCGAGTCTGGTACGTCCGACGTGGTGGTGCAAGCTGGTCCGCCACAAACATTCTCATCGACTGGGACTAGCGGCGGGGTTATCTTTCAGGGAACTCCCATCTCGTCAAGTAGCAGTGCAGGGGGCACGGTCAACCCGACGATTGTCCGAGGCGCACCGAATAGCGCTCCCAAAAATGAGTCCAGCGGGGTGCAAAAAGGTGGTGATCTGTATGTGGGGCCCGGCGGGGCGAGTGGCACGACCAGCACCAGCGGAAACCCTACCCCTGGCAACGACCACCACTACAGCGCCTATCGCAAGGGTACGACATCCAACACCAGCGGACTTCTACAGTGTCTGATAGGTATGGACGCTACTGGCGGAACGGGTCACAACGTGGTCAACGACTGCGACACCGCCGCCCACGCCAATAACAACATCGGCATCATGCCGGATTCTAACGACAACTTCATAAACCCCGATGGCACTGCGGTCTATGTCCAGTGGGGAGGTAGCCTGAAGAGCGTTAGGTCCCATGGCAATGAGATCTGGGCCAGCGGTGACAGGATTTGCGTCGACCAGAACAATCCGGGCTACGTTACAGACACTGGCGGCGCTAATCCGTGTACTTGTCCAGCCACTCAGGTGGGGTACAACCGCCTCAATGAAAGTGTCGCCGGTGGGATACACCTAATGGAGATCGTGCTTGGCGGCTGCTCTGGGTATGCAGAAAAAACGCCCTCCTTCTGCCAAAGCACCAGCGGTTCATGTTCAGGGGCATCGGCTGGATCGGTGACCATCGCTGCGGGTTCCACGACCGTGACAGTCAGCACGACCGCCGTTACGGCGAACAGCCAGATATTTGTCTTCGAGGACTCCACTATGGGGAGTGCGCTTGGGGTAACCTGCAACTCTTCAATCGTGCGTATGTATCAGATCACTTCTAGGACCGCGAGCACCAGTTTCGTCATTACGTCATCCGCGGCTCCGGTCACCAACCCAGCGTGTTTAAACTACTTCTTTGTGAACTAAAGGGAGTAAAGGTAAAAACATAATAACTACGGAAAAGCGGACTGAAAGGTAGTTGTCCGAAATAAACCCAAGAACTGGCTGTCCCCTCGAATACGGGGACTGATGTTGTCGGAGCCGATTGTGTACGATACGATACTGTTTTGAAGTCGAGTAAAATTCATCAAATTTGGGTGGCTCGGATAAGTGGCTCGGATAACAGGGAGACAAACAATTGCAACGGGATTATTAGCCCCTATTGCGGAAGTGCCCCAGCCTGCGCAGACGAGCCCGCCGCTGGCGACGCAGAGAATCGGCTACTCAGACCAAGGCCTGTTAAGAGGGCACCGGTGAACAAGAAGATCATCCGCAACTCCATGCATGGAAAGAAAATCGGCATTCGATCCCGCAAGGCTAAGTCGATTTGGTTGGACGGCATCTTTAACTGGATTTCGCGTTGGCCGCGCGTAACACTGCTTGTGCTAACTTTCTTCTGTCTGCTGCCCTTTTCCGGCAAGGCCATCCACATTGACGACCCCATATTCATCTGGACGGCGAAACAGGTTATCAAACATCCTCTCAACCCGTACGGGTTTTCCGCTCTCTGGTGGTGGCATACCACGCCTATGTGGCAGATCCAGCAGAACCCTCCTCTCGCGAGCTACTACGCTGCATTGATAGGCTCCCTCGCCGGATGGTCCGAGAGAGCACTACACCTCGGTTTTATTCTTCCGGCCTTGGGAGTCATCCTTGGCACATATCACCTTGCGCGGCGACTCACTGAGAAAGCCCTGCTTGCCGCCGCAGCTACTCTCCTGACGCCAGGGTTCTTAGTCTCAGCCACTGGCCTGATGTGTGACGTGATGATGTTGGCGCTCTGGATGATGGCAATCATCTTTTGGGTGCAAGGGCTGGAAGCGCCACTCAAGCCCATTTACCTGACACTCTCTGGTTTCTTGATTGCTGCGTGTGCGTTGACGAAATACTTCGGCATGTCATTGATCCCGCTTCTCTTAGTGTACTCACTGGTACGACAGCGTAGCCTTCGAAGCTGGATTGGATATTTGATAATCCCGGTTTTTGTTCTAGCGGGATACGAGTTTTACACACATGAGATATATGGCTATGGGCTGATCTCGCAAGCGATTCTGCATAGCAGTTACGTTCGCGAACTCGAAGGGCGCTCGGGCCGGGCTCTGGTGGGTTTAGCGTACACCGGTGGTTGCGCGCTTACAGCACTCACCTTCGTTGCGCTGCTTTGGTCGCGCAAGCAGATCTTGTGGGGCAGTATTTTAAGTGCATTTCTTGCGTTTTCATTTTTCGAAAACTGGATCGACTTAGGAACGATCTATGCGTATGAGAAATGGTTTCACGAGCATCTGCTACTAGTTAGCATACAATTACTATTCTATGTCGCCGGTGGAATTTCTGTTTTGGCCCTTGCGATCACAGATTTTTGGAAGAAGAAAGATGCTGCATCGCTACTCCTGCTTCTTTGGGTTATTGGAACCATCTTTTTTGCCATTGTTGTGAATTGGTCTGTAAATGCCAGGGTGATAATGCCAATCATTCCAGCCGTTGCAATTCTAATCGGAAGACGTTTTGACGAAGCACGAGGAGCTTCTGTTCAGTGGGGACGATTGCGCTTGATAGTTCCACTGGTTGCGTCAGCCGCTGTTTCCTTATGGGCAGCGGCAGGGGATGCCGCATTGGCAAATACGGCGCGAACGATGGCGGCCAATGTGAAACAGAAGAGTCACAATGAATCCGGCACGGTTAGATTCGAAGGCCGCTGGGGGTTTCAGTACTACATGGAATCGTTCGGAGCCCGCCCATTGGAAGAAGGGACGAATAATGTTAACTCTGGAGATCTGATTGTAGTTCCAGAGTACAACACTTCGATATTCAAGATTCCCTGGAAGATGGCGGGGGGACAGTTTGTCGATATCGAAGTGGACTCGTGGATAACGACAATGAACCCGGATGCGGGTGCAGGATTTTATTTCTCGGGTTGGGGACCGCTGCCATTTGCCATTGGTCCTGTTCCGAATCAGCGCTACTACGTGGGACGAGTGGGGCAGGCACAGTAAGGGAATCGGGTAACCGGTTGCAAACCTATTTCTTGCGTACTTCAAATCACCGAAATGCAAAGGAAGCTCGATGTGCAGGGAGAAGAGCGCACTTTTTCGGATCACAGGCGCCGTTTCTTTCGCTTTACTTATAGCCGTCATATTTTACAATGCCGGTTCAGTCGGCCCACGCGCAGACCTTTCAGGTTATTCACAACTTCGCGGGCGGATTGGACGGAGCGGAGCCGACTTCCGGCCTGACGTTTGACGCTGCCGGCTCGGTTTTCGAGCTGAGCCCCGGCAAGCCCGGAAGCTGGACCCTGACAGTCGTTGCATGATTTTACCGGCGGCAATGACGGATCAGGACCCCGCAGTAGCATCTTGTTCGACAGGAACGGCAACAGGTATGGTACGGCGGCCGCGGCGTCGGTCCACTCACCGCAATGGCCTTCGTCCTGATCATCGGGGAAGTAGAACGCTTTCAATGCGGGAAGCAGGTCGCCAGCTATCTCGGACTGGTTCCATTGGAGGACTCAAGCGGGAATCGCCGGCGGTTGGAGCATATCACCAAGCAAGGCAGTTCGATGCTGCGCTTCCTGCTGGTGGAGGCGGCGCAGGTAACGGTGCGCAGCCTTCCGGAATGGCGTAGCCGATACTTTCACCTGATGATGAGGCGGGGACGAAAGATCGCCAAGGTCGCCATGGCGCGGCGACTGGGCTGTTTGCCTCTATCGGATGATGCGCCAGCGATGGGATTATCAGCAGTGGGTCGAGTTCGGTTCGCACGTGGAACAGCCCGGAAATCGCCATGGTGTGCAGTAAACATCGAGCATATTGAGTGGGCGTTCCGCTCCTCCTCACCGAGGAGTTCGAACTGGTAATCATGATCGCAGTTGCGACCGAAGAGATGCATGGGTCGGACCGAGTTCTGACCTCAGAGGATTACAAGGCGAGCCGTGGTTGGTTGGGAGTTTTTTCAACTAGAGCGAAGTGGCGCTTTTCTTTAAGCGATTGCCGAACTTCGCTCTTGACAACGCCGACATTGTCAGAGAGGCGATTTAAGTCAGCAATTTGAAAGTGACCACCACCGAGCAGTCAGACTGTTGGTGAATTACTGAAGGCGTAGATCGTTCTGACAACCATCGCTCACATGCGTGAGCCTGGTTAAGGTGATCCGGCGGGGGTACTGGAAGGCAGACTGGGTTGTGTTGTGGCTTCTCTTGAGGTTGAGGCTTGGGCGGACTCATTCTCAGTTATCCGCTTTCTCGGCGGGCTTTGCGGCGTTCGATGTGATGGCACGCTTCTGCGACGGTTGGCTCCAGCGCTTCCTTTGCCTCTAATTCCGAGACATCCTCCGGCAACTCAGCCAAAATCTCAGCGCATTCCCGCCGCACCCTCAATGCGTCTAACTCGGTCTTAGCCCAGGGGAGCTGCTGAATTGCCCACCGAAGTAGGCGTTCTTTCAGCAGTCGCTTCTCGATGGCTAGCTGGATGGGCCAAGGACAGCTTCCTCTGCTGACGCCCGCAATTCTTTTTCGTCGGCGTCTCCATCCAACCGCCGGATTGCTTCGCGTGCCGCCCGCGTAGCTCTGGCTTTCTCCTGATCCGTTGCTAAGTAAGACAGCCTCCACAGTGCCGCGTCGATCGCTCCCTCTCGTTGCTTCTGCGCTTTCTCTTCGGCTTGGAATCGTTCTAGCAGTGCCGCTATCGTGTGGCCTAAGATCAGCGCCATCCGTGGAGCGTCACTCGGCTGCCTCTTTTCAACCTCCACTGCTACGGCGTCGATGATTTCTTTTCTCTGCGCCGCCGAAAGCCAGCGGCACTCTGGAGTCACCAAGACCTGGTTGGCCTCCTCCAGCCATCGGCAACGGAAATCAATGGTACTCCGTTGGACCTCTTTCCTTGCCCGCTCTTGTGTGCGCTCGTGTTCCAGTTGCTCCCGCTCAAGCTCTAGTTCGGCCTGACGTTCGGCAGCCTCCTGCTCGCGCTCCTCTTCTTCCGCCTGTTGCTGCTCGGCTTCGTCCTGCTCTTCTCGCTCAAGCTTCACCAGCTCCCGCCTGGCTCTGATCTCCTGAGCTTCCAACGTCAGCTCTTCAAGTCGCTCACGCCGGTTCTGCAGGACGGGCGAAGCATCACGCACGGGACGAACCCGCTCCCGCTTCGATTCCCGCAATGTGTCCACACTTTCAGCCAAGATGCGCACATGTCCGCCCGGTGTGCGAAAGCTTTCTAACCTACCCTCGGCCACCATGCGCTTGAGGGTGGGAATCGAAACGCCTAACAGCGCTGCGGCCTCGCCGGCACTGAGCGATTCGACCTGCAACCGGTTTTTGCCGGTATTTTTCACGATTCTTGTATCGGTATTTTCGTGACCCTTATAGGCCATTTACAAAGGAGTAGCCTTGTTCCAATAGCGATTTTTGCCGGTTTTGTTCTTTGTGCTCAGACGAAATCATTTACTAGAAAGGGGGCCGCGTCCGGCCGGTCCCGTGAGCACGACGACGCCTCCAGATGTCGGCAGCGAATTCTTGGCGTTTTTCCTTCGGTGTCTCGTGGATGATCTTCCCGCCGGCGTCGTGCCGACCTCGCCGATGCCGAAGGACGGCCTCAGTGTATTGCGCAAGAGTGCGCGCACCGGGGTTGTATTGTCGGGTACGTCTTCCCATTCCGGCGCGCGCCATGGCGAGCCCAAGCTTCGTATTGCACGATTTACAGAGCCAGCGTAGATTGTTGGGCGAGCCGTCGGACTCGTCGCCGTCGATGTGATCGACCACCAGGAATCGAGTCGAGCGACACAGCGCACACCGGCGAGGTGGGGCAGGGCAACACTCCGGCACATTAGCACGGTAACGCTTGGCCCGGTCGGTGATCTGGTGTGCTGCCTTTCTCCATGACGCGCCGCACACCGGGCGCGGGTTCATTCCCCCTGCTCTTCTTCCTCTTCCTCCGGTTCCTCTTCCGGTTCGTCGTCGCTGCTGACGATATCGGAGATTTCGTCGAGGCGAGACCGTAGGCCTTCGTTCTCAGCTTCGAGTTCCTGAATGCGGTCCTGCAATTCACGCCGTGTTGGTATGGACATTTTCCTTTCTCCTTTGGGATTTGACAGCTTGATATGACGCTCTTGGGCGTAATCTTCAAGGCTTTCATCCTCAATCTCGTCGGCGCGGTCGTCATCTTCGCGAACGTCGCGGGTGAAGCGCACGGCCTTGGCCTTTCGGGATTCAAGCTGTTTGCGCGTTAGGGTTTTCATGGTCCACTCTCTCTAGTGTTCAAAGTGATCGCTTGCGTGCTTATGCACTACTAAGTGCATATAAGCACTATACACCAATAATGTCAAGAGCAAGGCTACGAACTCACGAGAGTTGACCTTACGGTGCCCGTTAGTCGTTCTCCCCTTCTCGCGACCACACGTGGTCCCGAGGTCGCCAACACCCCGAAGGTGGCCAGCTCTTATGTTTGGATAACTTGGCCATCTTGGGGATCGATGGTGGCTGCTCGCACCCACTCCCAACCGCCACCAAAGGCAGACTTGCGACTGATAATGCCAGCGGTTTGCTTGGCGCGCCCAATGGTGCGCCAAGCTATCCCAGCATCCTTCGCCTCTCTCTCCACTTCCCTGGCTGTGCGCGGGCCGTCTGCTAGGTAAGTACGCAGCCACTCGACAGCCTCCTGCTGCGCGCTATCACGCCCTGTGGACTCGGGTGCCAGGATGTCAGAGTGGGTCAGCGCGGTTTCTCCGGTCCAGCGGAACTGTCCGGTCTCGTCGATTACGTACCCGAGTGTAGGACCATATGCGCCTAGGTTGTTTTTTATCTGCACTAGCGCCCGCTGGTCACGATCATCGGGCGAACATCCCGCCAGCATCTCGCAGCGCACCGCGCCCGTAAAATCTATACTGCCCAGCCCGCGGTGTATTGCCCTGCCTACCTGAGCCTTGGTCAGATGTCTCAGCAACAGCACGCAGCAGCCGTGCTCTTCGGCCAACCGGGCCAAGCCGTCCAGTACTGGCCGTGTCTCATTGGCCCGGTGGGCGTCTACTTCGGCCCCTAGATATGACTGTATGGGGTCCACGATCAGTAGGCGCGCATGTGTCTTGCCTAGTGCGTCTGCCAGGGTGGATACATCCGTGAGCCAGATTGCCCCGTGCTCGGCGCTATTACCGTCGCCAATCACCGATCCGCGTACTAGGTGCAGGCGAGTCGGATCGCCGCCCATCGCGTCGAAGCGCGGGCGCACCACACATGCCGGGTCGTTCTCCACGGAGAGATACAGCACATCAAGGGGCATACATGTGTCTCGCGAGTAAGGCACGTTTCCTTTGGTGAGCGCCGCAGCTACGGCCAGCGCGAGAAAGGTCTTCCCCGCGCCGGGGTCGCCGCTCAGCATGGCGAGCATTCCCACCGGCAAGTACGGCCGCCAGAGCCACTCCACTTCACGTGGAACCACGTCCGCCAAAGTGACTATCTCCGCACGCCGGGGACCTGTGACTGGAGAATCACCACCCGCGAACCGCTTTTGCCAATCTGCCACTCTACGGCGGATTACCGCCTCGCCTTCCTGGTGCTCGCATCGTTTATCCCGCGCCAAGGCAGCATCGAAAACTTCTTGTTCGTTACACCCCGCCTTGAACATCTTCCACGCAAGGTCAAACTTCATCGGTTCTCCCTTGCCTCGCGGGATGCGTTCGCTGTTGTCCACCTGTGGCGGACTGGATTCCGTTGGCGATGCGGCCAGTTTTAGCAGCCACTCCGGGGCGTCCGCGACAGGCGCAGTAGCATTACTCCACTCGTAGAGTCGCCCAGACGGATGAACACTCGGCGGCACCACCACGTACCCGCCGTCACCGCGAACATCAAGCCCCGCGCCAAGCTTACCCGCGCTGTTGTGGATGTAGGTACTGTAAGGCCAGCGGTAGTAGAGATGCCCACCGTTGCTCGTTTGCGCGGAGAGCGTAGCGGGTAGTTGGCTGTATTGCGCGATCAGCGCGCGGAGAGAGGTCCTGCCCACTTCGCCATCGAAATCCAAAACCCACACGCCGGAGCCGGAACCGCACGCTAGGCCCCAGTTGCAGCTAGGGTGCTGTGCGTGCCATGCCATTAGCTGGACTGGGTCCGTCGTTGCGACGTGCTGCCATGCCCGCACTAGTGGCGTCTTGTCTCGCGGTCGACAGGGGAACAAGCGCCATCCGCGTGCGGCCATGGCCAGAATGGTATCCGGCGCGGCCATCATCGCAGCCTCTTACCCTCAACGCGTTTATTCTCACGGGCAGTCATCTGGCCATCCGAGTGCAAATGATGGCTACTACTCGTGTTCCTTGCTGTTCTTCTGCCGGGTTCCTTCATTCACAAGTTCTTGGAGTGCTTCTGGAGTAACGCAGACCCGGCGTCCTAGCCTCGTTGCGGGAAGCTTTCCCTGCGAAATCCATTTCCGAATCGTCCAAGGAGAAACGCTTATCGCCTTGGCAGCGCTTTCAATGTCCAGCGCGATCTTGTCACTCGGTACCATTGGGGGTTACTCCTTACTAATAATTCTCTTGACAGAGAATATATCGTTTACATAGAATACGAGCACTTAGTAGGGCATGCTAGCACTACTAAGTCTATGCGGTCAAGGATAAAAATGCTATGCCCACAAAGAGACGCAGCGCATCATCTCGCTCTGCCAGCCCGAGCATAGATGTGTTCACCCTCGGCGAAGTCGCCAAGGTTCTCTCCGTGCCTAGCAGCCGGATCAAGAACTGGACAATCGGTCGCCCGTTTCATGTTGCCCCATCGATAGTGACCGGACGAGGCAAGGGTTCCAGAAACCTTTACTCGTTGGAGGACGTGTATTTTTTCGCGCTTCTGAATCGACTCGATGGAGACGGCCTTTCCACTGACCTGATCGGATGGGTTGTGACTGACGAACGTGTGAGAACGCGTTTGGACAGCCCGAAGTGTAGATTCTTCATCGTTCGCTCCAGCGGGAAGAAGGAGCCGGAACTGTTCTTTTGCAATGTTCTTCGACGCCAGGACCTTGCGCCGTCGAACATTGCCAGCGGAACATACGTGCTAAACGTTGAGATGTTGGTGGCCGAGGTAAAACGACGCATCGCACAACTGCGAGCAAGGAAGTAATCATGGCGATTTTCAAACGGGGAAGCGTTTATTGGTATCACTTCTTGTGGAATGGGCGACACATCCAAGAATCCACGCGACAACACAATAGGAAAGTGGCGCGTGACATCGAAGCAAGCCACCGCACGGCTCTGGCGAAAGGCGAGGCCGGGATTTTCGAGCGGAAACCAGCTCCCACGATGACGGACTTCGCCAAACGCTTCAACGAAGCGGTCAAGGTTCGTTCGGCTTCCAAGCCGCGAACGGTAGCCTTTTATGCAGAACAGGTCAAACGGCTGCTCGAATACGAACCATTGGCGAGAGCTCGCTTGAGCGAGATTGAAGAGGGATTAGTTGAGAGCTTCGTGCAGTATCGAAGTAATGAAGCTGTGAAGCGGCGCACGAAGAAGGGCGTCAAACGTGGTGAGGAGCGCAAGGTAAGTCCATCCACTGTTAACCGCGCACTCGCAACACTTCGCCGAATGATGCGATTGGCCCAGGAGTGGCACATCATTGACCGCGTACCACGGGTCCGACTCCTCTCCGGCGAGCGCGGCCGCGATTACGTTCTCAGCTATGCACAGGAAAGCGCGTATCTCGAATTCGTACTCCAGCCGCTCAAGGATGTTGCCACGCTGGTACTTGATACAGGACTTCGGATAGGCGAGGCACTTGCCCTCGAATGGCCGGATGTGCACTCTACGTCCAGCGGTTCGCGGTGGGGTTACGTACAAGTCCGAGCGGGCAAATCGCGAAATGCCCGCAGAGCTGTGCCGCTTACTGAACGCGCTCATAACCTCTTGGCCCGGCGACGGAGGGCAGCCCAAACCCTGTTCGTGTTCGCGGACGAAGGTCGCAATCCGTACCGGGTCAGTTCTCTTGACCACATGCACGCGAGAGCGCGCAACAATCTGAAACTCCCGCCTGTGTTCGTGCTGCATTCGCTCAGGCACACCTACCTGACGCGATTGGGACTTTTGGGCGTTGACGCATTCACGATCATGAAGCTGGCGGGACACAGCAGCGTAACGGTCAGCGAACGATACGTGCACCCCACGCCACGAGCGATGGAGGATGCAGTTTCCAGGTTGGACAGAATGAACACCTTGAAATTACAATCGAAAAGCAACGATGAAGAAGCAGTCGCTACAAGGGAAATTGAGAAGCAGCCGCTACAGTTTCCGCTACGGCCTCTACCGGCTGTGTCTGTAAGTCATTGAAGGGCGCGTAGCTCAACTGGCAGAGCAACTGACTCTTAATCAGTAGGTTGAAGGTTCGATTCCTTCCGCGCTCACCAACCTTTTCAACAACTTATGGTTGGTCACATCCCTCCCGCTGAACGACTGTGGCTGTTTTTGTGGCTGTGGGAAATCCCAAGTCCTTCTGTTGATTCCGGCGGTCGATTACATTCTTGATCTGAGCGGTTTCCGGGTGCAGGTAAACCATGGTTGTACTCAGGCTCTCGTGACCCATCACCTCTTTGACCAAGCCTGGGTTTCTCGTCTCCGCCATAGCCACCGTCCCAAAAGTGTGCCGGGCACAATACAGCTTCAGAACATCAGGTATACCGAGCTTTCTAGCAATCTTCCTGAACATGTGCTCAATTCCGCTCAACTCGATGTGCCCTGATCGAGACTTTTCTGACGGGAACACCCAGCCTTCCGTTCCTCCCTTCTGTTCCTGCTGGATGGTCCTCAGTATCCCAATCACGCGCTCACTCAGTGGCACGACCCGGCGAGCTTTGCGTGACTTGCCTTTCGGATTGAAGTAGTAGGCGCCGTCCCAACTGATATGTTCAAGGCGCATTCTGACTACCTCCCCATTCCTCATGCCAGAATCCAGCATGATGGTCAGCACGTCTCTCAAGGGTCTCGGACACGCAGGTAAAAGCACCCTCTCATCTGCGTCAGTCACCATGCGGTTCCTGGCATCGACCTTGACTGATTTCACCCTTGGAACCTCACGGATGAAATTCCAATCGCGTGCCTTGCCCAACATCCGGCGCATGGTCCGGATGGCGCAGTTCCGGCTGTACGGTGACTCGTGAAATGCGGTCGTTTCAACATCATCCGACGTAATCTGATCCATCCGCATCCCGCACAGGCTGGACTTCAGAATCAGGCGACAACCATTCTCGTAGTCGCTCTTGGTTTTCGGCTCAAGCGTGGTCTTGTCGAGCCATTCCAAGAACTGCTTCGCGAACTCCTGAATCAGAGGCGCCCGCTTCGGCTTTGACGACTCCCCAGCCTCCGCCGCGACAATCGCTTGGGCTTCAATCCGATCTGCTTTCTTCCTGTTCCTGGTTTTGGCGCTGCCTCGGTAGCGCTTTCCGTTTATGTAAAAGAGGTAGTACCAGACCCTACCCCGTAGGTAGATAGACATTCCGTTCCTCCCTGCTTGCGCGCACAGAGGCAACACGAACGCCTGACCGGATGAATTCATCCAAGTCGGCAATATCATACAACGCGCGCCCACGAGGCTTATAGAACTTTGGTCCGACGCCCTGGCACCTCCATGCCCGCAGCGTGCCTGCGGGAATGCCCGAGTATTCCGCTGCCGCTTGCGTTCCCAAGAATCTGTTGTCGATTTTCCCTAATCGCACTACCACTGCAACCTCCGACTGGCTTTCACCAAGGATCAATGGACGCAATAACGGCAACTCGCCTGCCCTCGGATTCATTTAGCTTCATATCGATTGGCAGTCAAACAGGCTGATCAGGCGAGTGGTGTACAGGCCCTGTAGGCGTCCGTATGGACTTGCTTGTAATTTGGCGAATCTGGCAGGAATTTCTTGCTGAAACCGTTCTCACCGCAAGGCGGTGGTACGCTCGGCTGCGACGGCGCGGCCTTAGCCTCGACTCATGATCGTCAATAGATTTATTTCACCAATCACACTTTGACTGGGCAAAGCAGCAGGTACGCTAGGAAGCCGCCGCCAAATCGAATGCCACAAAAGTGTGACGCATCAGTCCATGATTCACTCCGCCACGGCCGCCGCGAAGTCGATTCCTCTCGCCGACTCGCTGCCTGACTTCCTTGAGCCACGCTCGTGGATTCGTGCCGTGAATCACGCGGCCCAGAAAGCCCAGCCGTTCGGCGGTATTGTTGCGGTTCCGCCGGATGTCGTCCTTCGTGATCTTGGTGTACAGAGCGAGAAAGCTATCCATGCTCCGGGGCTTGGCGAAGACGTAAGTCGCGTGGCCAAGCTGAGGGGTTTCGACGACCACGGCTTTCTCAACGTCGAAAATGTATTCATCCCGAAACAGATAGATCCGGCGTGCCCGGCGTGAGAGCTGGCGATAGAAGAACGGATCATAATCAGGGCGCCAGCTGATTTGGGCGACATCAAAGTCACCCGGAACGCGCAACTCGGAACACATTCGCTGCAGCTCCGCTCGCTCGACCGCCCGATGCTCCAAGCACAGCCGGATCTGATCCAGAGCCCGCGAATACTGGCCGAAGCGATGATAGGCAGTTTTGGCAGATTCCATTTGCAGATGGAAATCGGGTGGCAGTTTGACCTCCAGCCGGCTCGGCAACGCAGTTTCCCAGGTAACGAGTTCCCACCCCTCACGACGTTTGCGGTACTTGCCGCTCTGTACGAACGTGCCCTCGACCTCGATTTTGGTTCCCAACAGATGCTTCCACTGATTCCAGGTGCGGTCCCAGAGTGTATGCAGGGCGGCTGGATCGAGCCAGAACTCCAGCTTGCGACGCACGTCGCGGCATAGTGCCCGGTCGTCGTAGAAATCACATCTGCGCAGTGGCACATGAAACCGCCGGCGCCGGAGATCGGGTGAAAACGCGAGGATGCGGCGGGCAAAGAATGTTTGTCCGTCTCGGGAAGGCTCGCCGGCCACGAGAAGAGAGCCGAATCCACCATAGGGAAATAAGGCCGGTGCTTCGGGATCGGCGAGCAGCGCGTCATAGCAAGCGCGCAGTTCCGGCTGACCAACGATGTTGAATGCCCGCTCCAGCGCCACTCGCTCACTGTGCCGAACGCCCGCCGTTCTTAGCTCCAGATCACGCAGTTTGAAAGCCACGCGAAGTTCAGAGGGCGAAGCGCTGGCCGGGATACGCAGCACCTCGTACAGAGTGGGATGATCGACTCTGTCGGACGGATGCGGCAGGCGATAGAAGTACTCGCGCAGGAGCTCGCAAGTCAGGAAAATCGTGCCGATGCCAAGGCTTCCCCGGCGAATTTCGGCAGAAACATAGTGTTGATTTCGTTTGTCCCGCTTGGGTTGGCTGACGTATGCGATTGGCGCCTGGTAGATATAACGGCTCGACCCGGAGGCGGCATTCTTGTTGACGAGAATCTCAGGGCCCACTGCGTCTGGGGCTGGAATCGGAAATGTGATTTCGTCGCCGACGGCGACAAACTTCGCAAGAAAACAGGGCAGCAGAAGCCTGGTTTGATTGGCGAACACGCAGGCAGCAGGTTCGTCCTGCCGCAGGATGCTGACCACGCGCTCCCGGCAGACAGGAAGGGACGGATTGAAGGACGCAAGAGCCATGCTGTCGGCGGGCAGTATAGGACTGCTTTGCGGAACAGCAAAACGCAGCTTCGGGGAACGCCTGTGCGTGAAGACAGGAGATCGCGGACGCGCGCGTCCACGTTCGGCGGCCGCGAAGCATAAGGCCATACGACACTGAACAGGCGATCGAGTTGCCCTAGATTGCCAAAAGTTAGTTGTTCTAAGCTGAACTTGACCTTGACGGACACAGAGCTACAGAGAACAGACATCCCGCACAGATCCACATCTCCGGGATGCGCATTGTACGTCCAGATGAATTCTGAGTAGGGCGTGATTCGCGAGGAACCAGTGTTCCGCGATGCCACCGTTTCCGGACACTCACGCCATGTCCAACAGAGCTGCATGCTGGATGGCGTCCAAGAACGGCAGACGGCGCAAAGCGGGAGGCTAGAGGCTGAGTACGGCCGGCACTGATTCGCAGTCACAACCTACAGTCGGATAAGAAGCCCCTAAGTCGGCGTAAAACGTTCTCAATTGGGTGGAAATGGTGACTAGATCGGCGGTTTATCTCCTACTTCGCTAGCCGGTCACGCTCGTGCTGGACGGCGTAAGAAACCAGGCGCTTGTCGCGGTCATCCCATGCGTCGATATGCTTTTGTGCGAGAGCATCGTAGAGGACATGTTCAGCCTTGCTGTCGGTTTCAGACGAATTGAAATCGGCATACGATTGAGTGCGTGCGGAGTTGAGGATTGGATACTCGTGAGCGCGCAAATCAGCGAGCGTTTGTTCATCGAGGAGAATGCTCTTCAATTCACCGTCGTCGGTCAACAAGAACTGAGCCGCGAACGACTCCAGTTCCTCTCACAGTAGCAATCTCCACATCCGCTCTCAGATCCTTTGCTCGCTGCCGTGCGGCTGCGTCGTCTCCCGCAGCAACCACAACGCAATTACCGTTTCGTAGCCGTAGGACGAATAGCGTCATATATCCCCCGACTGAGTGCTACGCCAATGGCACCGAAGCAATGTCTGTTGTGAATATCTCGCCCGGCATCGCTGTTAACGTTCAGAAAGGAAGATTGTTCTCACAGCAGCGCCGCTGACGAACAAGGTGATTGTACTCGATCTTCTTGCGTTCGATGCGGAGCTTCAGGACCCGCTTGATCCGCCGGAGCTCCGACACCTCGGCACCTGACACCAGAGTTAAAGCGAGACTCTTGGTTCCCGCGCGTCCGGTGCGGCTGACACGGTGACCCTCCGACTGACCGGGGCAACCAAAATCACGAAATTACCAGTAAACAACAGTACAACATAGACTTAATATCTCATTTGCCGATTGTACTTGACAACGGTCGCCTCAGATTCTATGACTCGGTGCCGCTCTTCAATGTTTGCTGATTCGAAAGGGGTTCAAGCCGGACAACATTTTGGCGAAGGAGTGTGTCCAAGGAAGGCTGACATGTTCAGTGGGAGGTAGTCTCACCGGGGTAATAGTCAGGGCCCCGTAGCTAGAGTCGCATCCGTGGAGGAAACGAAACGAATGAAGCCGACTGACAAAGCCATCTTCGGGATGGTGAGCAAGTCACCGGGCCGCAACGCAAGTAAAGCCACAGGTGGCCTCGAAAAAGAAAAAAGATACTGGAGGCCGAGCCCTCTCCTTCGGGGCGAAGGCAGCATGGATTGTCGCAAACTGACTGACGCGGCAAGACACTCCGGCGGGGTAGTAGGGGCAGCACGGTGACAAGGGCATGTTAAGCAACTGGAGAAACCCTCCTCGTCCCGTCGCGAAATCGGCGGAGCAGGAAGCCGTATAACCAGAAACCCTGGGAAATCGGGTGGAAGACGAGAGGGTGGCGGAAGGTTTGTAGTAGCGATGAACTGGGGTAATTCCCAGGGAGCGAAGGAACCCTGTTGCACCGTAACTCCTTGGCCGCCAAGGGAGGCAAGGGCGCCATGATAAAAACGCCCAGTTATCTGCAAAACCTGAGGCCGAGGATATACGACAAGGAGAAGGCGGAAGCGGTTGGCGAATGTGGAGTAGAGGCTGACCATCAAGTCAGCACCCGAAAGCATTGCTGGTCATGGAGGTCGCATAAAGCTTGTCGCGAAGCGGACAAGAGAGCGGAGTGCGGGAAATCCGCACGCTCCGTTCGACGTGGCGGGGGCTGGAAACGGACTTACGGTCGGGTTAGTGAGGCACTCCCAAAGGAAACGGGGAGAAACAGATAGGTTTGACCTGCGGAGTACCGCGCCAGTCCTCGACCCTACCAATCCCTGCGGAGCAGTTCCGATAGAGTCCTAACGTCACTCGGGAGGAATCGGAAGCAGCAGCTGAGCTCTCGGTCAGCTAGCTGTGAGCCCCCGAAGTTGCATGGCGGCGAGCGAAATTCCTACCACCGCTAGCAGTCTGACGGTTCGGCGTCTGTGTTTCGCCGGGTACGCCATAGCCTACCGTTGACAGACATCGGGGAAGCACATCGGTAGCGGGCTTGTGCTGACGCGATGAAGCCCCTTGTCCTGCGGCAGACAACAAGCGGGCGAAATGCGCTCCTGGCGAAGGCGCCGTTAGTAATCTCGCAGCACCGCTTCCGTGGTGCAGCTGCACAAGTCGGACACCGCACGGACAATGTTTGAACCGCGGAGAGATCAGTGATTTCCACGTCTAGACCATTCGCCTTTTGAATACATACGGCTTCATTCGAGGGGATGCAGGAATACTTACGCAATTTTCTTCTGAGTTCGCTCCACGCTCTTACCCCAGTCCCATACTTGCTTTTCGGCTTCTCGTCTTGTGATTCCATATGTTTCCTGGATCTTACCTGCAAGTTGCTCTCGCTTGCCGGATATCAGATCGAGATCATCATCCGTAAGCTTGCCCCAGTTTTCCTTTGCAGAACCCATCAATTGTTTCCATCTGCTTTCCACTTGTTCCCAATTCATTTGTGTCTCCTTAGTGAATTACTGCTATTTATCCGTTGGCTCCCCGTGCATCGGCACAGCATCTTGGGCGCGCTGCTCGATCGAGTGAATCTGACAGCCTTCCTGAATGTGGCGGGGGTGTGCGGCTATGGACACATACGGAATGCCGAGGAAGTGTTTTCTGAGTATGTGGCTCACTTCAAGGCAGTTGAAATGTTGCAGCCGAGTTTGAGCCAGGAGGCGCTTCACACCTCGGCGTAGAGTGTTCTGTCCGCCCCAGGCGGGCACTACCGCTCTCAGCTCGCCAGCCATGAAGAACAAATTCCATCCGGCAGCCCGAACTTTCTGATCGAGGCCTGAGCTCTCGAGAATCCCTAACGAGCGCCAATTCCGACAGTACGGTTCGCTTTCTACTCCGAGCGACTGCAGAAACGTTGATTGCTTGACCAGTATGGTGCCGGCTTGGATCGTGTTCGGCATGGAACCTCGCATGTTGTCGGCCCGGAACCGGCGACACTCGCAGGCGCGTGAACCGGCTTGAGTGATTCCGTCTCGCATTGATCCTCGAAGAGCATCCAGCGCTCCTCAGGTCAACCTGCGATTAGCCCTTCGTGTGCGACCTTCTCAAAGCAACTCTGTGTGTGTCGCGTTTTTTCTTCTTTTTGGCTCTTGTGACCTCCGCACGTTTATCGGCGGAGCGCTCTTGAGAAACATGCTGTTATACTTGCGTCTCTGCAGGGGCTGCAGTCGGTTCCGAGGTTCCTATGATTGGGATGGCCATGTTTTTCTCCTTTTTACGTAAGAATGAAACGTGCGTGCAACCGCTAGCCCTGCTTGACCTCCTGCGGTCGCTGCGCTCACTCCGCTCGGGATGACAACCGTGGAGACTGGGCTCCGATCGTGACGCTCTTCGGGCTATTTGCCGCCCACGAGTTCCATTAGTTCGGTCTCTGCCTGGCTCCAATCCTCGGCAGCATGGTTATCGGTTCTGTCGCGAAACTCGTAGATCTGGTAGGCGCGGGTTCGTATCTCGTCTTCTGAGAAGATACTCGCTGAATCTTTCTTGAAGGGTTTTGGCTGTTTGGAAGGGTCAGATTTCTGGCTAACTTGGACTTTGGGATTAGACACTTCAACTCCTGGACTGCCACAACTAAGAGGAGAAAACTCCAGAACGGCTGACCTAGTTCAGGGGGTCTGAATGAGAGGTAGGAAATCTCTCTCACTTTCGATCGTACGCTGACTGACCGGCATTGTCCAAGCTTCCACTTTTGCCTATTGCGCTGGAACCAGTGTTTCCCTTCGCAATAGTCACGAAGTTCATTGCGAGGTTGGCCAGAAAGGCTACGATCATCAGCTCTCGATTTGACAATGCTCAAGCAATCAGATACAGTCCAAGATGAGGTAGTTTCCACCCTCTCCTCTTTCAGGTTCCCTGAACATAAGTCAGCCCATCTGAAGTTTCTTCATCTTATGCGACACAACCTTTAGGAGGTTGAATATGTACGCACGTAATGTCTCTTTTCGCCTGAAATCCAACATGCAGTCTGATTACACCCGCACATTCGAGAACCAGGTTCTTCCTTTACTGCGCAAGCAGAAGGGCTTCAAGGACGAAATCACGTTGTCCAATCCCGGCAGCCAGGATGCGGTTGCAATCAGTCTGTGGGAGCACAAGAACAATGCAGACGATTACAACACCAACACCTACCCACAAGTGTTGAAGACCCTGACGAACGTAATCGATGGAACGCCGAGGGTTCAGACCTTTGAGACGGTCATCTCGACCTTCCATAACGTCCCCGTAGCCGTGTAAGGGCTGCAAGCATGTCGAACGGGAAGGCGGCTCATCCTGCCTTCCCGGACTACAAAGTGCATCTTAAGAATCTGCCACCCACCGGCACACATTCTCGCTTGTCCGAGCCTGGGTTGTAATGGCGTGATTGATGGGTCACGTCTCAGCGGGCTCCGGGTTCAAGTACCGCCTTCGGCCCAACGGCCGAAATCCACTAATTCTGACTGGAGACAATCGTGAAAAGCTTTCGCGTAGTAAGTCTGGCTGTTGCCATGTTGTCGTCTGCCGCAGTGGCGCAGAATCCGCCGGCGCCGCTGGCCCGCAGCGACGTCTATCATGTCCATGTTGCCGCGGCCGCTCCCGGCAAGGTCGCTCAACTCGGCGACTTCCTCAAGACTCCGGACCCGAATTCTCCCATGCCCGGACATGTTCTGGTCCTGCGGCATCAGGATGGCGCCGAATGGGACTACGTTGTGATTACTCACCTTGGGACCAAGGCGACGGTGAGCGCTTCGGGCACGCCCACGCCCGCCAATGTCCGCGACATGTACGCCTGGCATGGCGACACGTTCGTAAATGGGCCCGCCTGGCCGGAATTCGTCCGCGCCATGGGTCTTGGTGAGCAGGCCGCGAAGTCGGCCAACTCGGTGTACGTTGTTTCGTTCTACCGCGCCCTGCCCGGGCATCGCGATCAACTGGAAAAAAGGCTGAGCGCCGTCGCACCCGGCGAATCTGACGCCGGCTCCGTCCTGATGCAGCACCTGGAAGGAGGGCCTTGGACTTTCATGGAAGTCACGCGCTACGGCTCGTGGCAGAACTTCGCCACCAATGAAAGCAGTTCGGTGGCGCAGACCGCCAAGGGCTCGGGCCCGTGGTTCGACTTGCGTGAGAACATCAGCACCCACACCGACACCCTGACCGACCGGATCGCTCCCTAGTGTACGCGTCATCCGAAGAAATACGGGGAGGCTCCATGTGAACAACATGGAGCCCTTTCCCTTGAACTTGGGAAAAGAAATCCCTATCTTGGGGGAGGCGCGCATTCTTCAATGCGCACCGGAATGACATAGATGGAGCTGTCAGGTAATTGTGATACGACATCCAATGAAAACTTTAGCTCCTTTCCGCCAGCTATACCTGAAGTTGGAGGCGGAAGTTATCCCAGCGCCTTCCCTCGACTTATCCATCCGAACAATTGGAGCGCAGTCTGCAATCGTGGGTGTAGGGAGACCTGTAAGTTCGATTACAGAGGCCCGGACCCATCGATTCCGCTGACCGAGATTACTTGTCCGAAGTCCAGCAGTCGTGGAAAGTGGAACGTGCGAGGAGCGGGTTTTACGTGAAGACAAAAGCCCGAATAAATTTCGTGTGTGTAATACGCGTGTGAATACTGTGCTCGGCAAAAACTCGATTCGACGCCTTTGGCGCGAATGTAACATTGTTACATTCGGCTCGCCCGATTCAATGGGACTCGGTTTACGCTTCTTAATGTTGCTGATTCTAAAGGGGTTCAGCCGGACAGCATCTTGGCGAAGGACAGGTGTCGCATCGAGTTTTTGCGGAGCACAAGGGGCATCAAGGCGAACGCTGCCCTGGGGATTAAATACCATTCAGGGGTATTAGAGGACGCTTGAAATGCCATGCTTACTTTGCCGGTCTGCCGTGATGGAGGCATAGTGCGACCAGATCCGAGACATTCGCTTCGCCCACGCACATGACCGTGTCTGCGCCCCCCCAATAGATTTTCACGGTTCCGTCGGCCTCCAGAACGGCACCACAGGTGAAGACCACGTTGTGGACATATCCAGTTATTTCCCAAGGATCCTCCGGTTGCAAAATCCACGAGTCGCCCACACCGATGACCTTTGCCGGGTTCTGCAGGTCATGAAGAGCAGCCCCCAAACGATACACCGATCCATCCATCGTTTTGAAAACTCCGTGATAGATGGAAAGCCATCCCTGGTCCGTTTTGATCGGCGGCGCGCCGGGACCGATCTTCATTTCATCCCAGTGATATGGTTCAGGCTTCATGATGAGCTGAGATTGGCCCCAATAGCATAGATCCGGAGAATAGGAAATCCAGATTGACCAGGGGGCGATTTCCGAATGAGGACGGTCAAGCCGGGCATAAAGCCCATCAAACTTCTCGGGAAAGATCACCACATTCCGATAATCCGCCTGGGTGATTAGGGAAACTCTTTCCACCTGACTGAAGTCCTTCGTCTTGGCCAGGGCGATCCGCACTCCATTTCGCGAGTAGGCGCTGTAGGTGATGATGTACTCCCCTTCCAGCCGGGTCACGCGTGGGTCCTCCACGCCGAACTCTTCATAGGCGGCAAAAGGGCTGTCCCGGTCAGGAATCAGAAAGGGCTGTGGATCGGCGGTGAAGCGGAATCCGTCGGGACTGCGTGCCAAACCAATGATGGACCGTCCGGTGCGGAGATGGGAGCGGAAAAGCATGATGTATTCGTTCTCATGCTTCACAACCGCCGCGTTGTGAACGGTTTCCACTGGGTAGGGGATCTCGGCCTTGGTGAGGATGGGGTTGTGGCGGTATCGTCTGACAATGTCCGGCTTCATGGTCGTCTCTTCGCTTCCAGATCAAAAATCGTCGAGTAAACCCGTTCGTATCCCTCCACCATAGTATCGATCGAAAAGTATTGCCGGACAC
>CAVPFD010000021.1:0-99315 GCA_963703645.1 uncultured Acidobacteriaceae bacterium | reverse complement strand
AGAAAGCGCGCGACCGCGGTCGCAGGAGCGTCGGTGCGGTTGGCATTCTCTGCCTGCGGGCGCTCCACAATCACCCGCCCCTTACGCACGTAGTAAACGCACGCGATGGAGGCCGCGTAGCTGGTGCAGTCGATAAGCAGCACGCCGCCCAGCCCGATGCGGTTATAAACGAAACCGACGATCGCGCCAGCCAGCAGCCAGCCTCCCTGCAATGCCGCCAGAAATAGCGAATTCGCATCCACCATTTTGCTGTCCGGCGTCAGCTCCTGGATGAGCGCATTCACCGTGGGAAAGAACATCCAGAAACCGATGGCGACCAGGATGTTCATCGCATACAACTGCCACAGATGTACGTGGTGGGTGAACACCAGCACGGCCACGAATAGAATGATGGCGCCGCGCGCAGCATCGAGCCACATCATCAGGTGGCGCCGGTCCTCGCGATCGATGAGCACGCCGGTGAAGGGCAACAGCAGCATGGAGGGAATCGTCTGCAGGGCAATCAGCATGCCCAGCGAGACCTCGGAATGGGTGGCCTGCAGGATGTACCAGATGATGGCTGCGGCGTTCATGCCGCTGCCGATCATGGAGACGAGATTGGCCAGAAAAATCAGCCTCATCCCCCGGTGCTGCCACATCTGTTTCATGCTGCTTCCAGAGTAACGCAGGTAAGCCGTCTGTGTGGCGTCACTTATACTGAGTAGCAACTAGCAGCTAGCAATTAGCAACTAGGATCGGCGGTTGTGAGATAGCTCGCGGCTCTTGATACCGGCGAGCACCGCATCTGCTGTAAGTTGGCCAAGTGCTAGTCCCTAGTTGCTAATTGCTAATTGCTATGTCCCTCCGCCGCCTCTTCCGCAAAGAAAAGCAGGAGCACCGCATCATGCGCGAGGCCGCCGCGCGCGGCGGCGACATCGTGCCCGAGTATCACCGCCCCACGCCAGAGTGCCCGCATCCCGAGCGCTGGAGCATGTACGACTCCATGACCGCCGAGGTCGAGGTGCTGGAGTTCCTGCGCGCCCTGGTTACCACCGTTAAGCCCAACCTGGCGGTTGAGACGGGCACCTTCCTCGGGGTCAGCACGCTGATCATAGCCGGGGCGCTGCGCTTGAACGGCTTCGGACGAATCGTCAGTTGTGAATTCGATCCCAAGGTCTTCGCGGTCGCTAAAGAGAAGATCGACGCCTCCGAGTTCCGTGACCTGATTGACCTGCGCAATGAGTCCAGCCTGGAGATGAACGTCGAAGGTACGATCGACCTGTTCTTCAGCGACAGTGACATGCCTATCCGCGAGCAGGAGGTGCGCCGCTACCTGCCCCAGATTTCCCCGTTCGGGCTCATCCTGATGCACGACGCCAGCTCACACCTGAAGCAGGTGCGCGAGGGTGCGCTCAAGCTGGAGCGTGAAGGCCTGATCTCAGTTGTGCTGCTGCCCACGCCGCGCGGGCTGGTGGTAGCACAAAAGAAGGAGGGGCGTCGGTAGGCCTGTCCGGGGTCACTAGCCTCTGTGACCCGTTTCACTGGCCGGAGTTCGCCAGAAGAGCTACCATGCCCGCAGATAAGGACCATGGTCAACCGCGCGCGAAACCCAACTCAGCCGATTAGCCCAGTCCATTGAGGTGCATTATGCGAATCACACGTCAACTTATTCTCTGCGTATTGCTCATTGTCTCTGTCACCGCGTGGTCGCAGAATGTGAAGATCACGATTCCAGCCGGAACGCCGGAGGACAGAGATCTCTCCGCTATTGCGGCGGAGAGTGACGCGCAGAAGCGCATCGCCTCTTACGAGGAGTTCATCAAGACGTATGCCGACAACAAGCCGGCGCTGGCTTATGGCGAATGGCAACTCTCGATCCAGTATCTTTCCGCCGGCGACACGGCCAAGGCTCTGGAGTACGGCGATAAGGCCCTGGAACTTTATCCCAACAATCTTGACATCATCGTGTCGCAGGCTGGCGTTGCACAGGCGATGAAAAACAGCAGCAAGGTTGTTGATTATGCGGTCAGCGGCGCGAAGGTTTTCCAGGCGACACCGGGCGAGGAGCAGAGCGCCGTCAAGTCAAGCTACGACTTCCTGGAAGGCGCTGCCTACAGCGCAATTGCCGGCGAGCAGGATCCTGCTAAGCGGATGGCCGAAATCGAGAAGTTCACGCCCGCGTTTCCCAAGTCGCAGTACGAGATGCAAGTCTCGCAGCTCGCGCTGTACAGCCTGCAGCAGTTGAATCAGCCACAGCGCCTCGAGGCCTACGGGGAGAAAGCCCTGGCGGCCAATCCCGACAGCGTACCTACGCTGCTCATGCTTGCCAACGCCTACGCCGATGATCCGAAGCAGGCGGCGAAGGCGGTGACATATTGCAATAAAGCCATCTCGCTGACCAGCGGCGCCAATGCTGACAAGAACCAGAAGCTGTCCGCAGGCGTGGCACACTCCACGCTCGGCTATGTCTACCTGGAGCAGGAAAAGCTTGCCGCAGCCGTGCCGGAGCTAAAAACCGCGGTAGGCATGTTGCAGGACGATCCGCAAGCGCAGCAGGCCGCGCTGTTCCGCTTAGGTTGGGCTTACGCCAAGCGTAACGACAAAGCCGATGCTGTCGCCGCGCTGCAAAAGGCTGCCGCTATCGATGGACCGTATCAAGGTCCTGCGAAAGAAATGCTGGCGAAGGTCAATGCGGCGGGAAAGAGGTAGCAGTTGTGGCGTGGATTTATTTCTTGACCAGAGCGTCGGTCAGCAAATGGGCCTTCATCGCCAGATTGTAGGCGCGCTCGAAGTCGCCGTCGCTGGTGGCCTTGTGAGATTGGGCGATGAAAGACTTGATCTGGGTCAGCATGCTTTCCTCATCATGATTCAGGACCCGGTTCAGCCCCTTCAGATCCTTTTCCGTGGTGTCAAGCAATTCGTTGGTCGTTTGCTTCTGGTGGTTGAGCGTCTGGGTCGTGACATCAGCGGCGATAGCCGTGTCGGTCGTGGCCTCGACGGCTGGGTTGACCGGCGGACGATTGACAGCCGTGGTGGTGTTGTTGTTGGCCTGATTGGCGGGAGACTGGACTGGCTTCTTCGAGCCGCGATGCTTCGGCGGTGACTTCTTCGGCGGAGGCTGTTCTACAGTTGCCTCCTCCTGCTGCGCCGGTGGTTCGGGTGGCAGCGGAATTTCATCAATCGTTTCCGGCACCTCCACGGACAACGTCGGAGCCTGCATCTTGGTTGGGAGCTGTGCCTTCTTCTTCTCGCAAGCGACGCCGGAGAGCAGTCCCAATGCCGTAAGAACGACAGCGAATTGGCGCCAGAATGTCATGCGAAGTGGGATCCCGTTGCTCTGCTGGTATCTTCCGGATCGGCTGCCGGGCCCGCCAGCAGAGTTAATATGCCTGATGATAAACCCGGCGCCGGGGGCGCAGGAACTTCATTACAATCTGCACATCGCTTATGTCCGAGTGGCCACTTCCAGGGTTTCCCGATCCTGAGCGGCAGCCAGTGGAAGCACCAGTCGAAAGGTCGTTCCCCGTCCCATCTCGGTGACGAAATCGAGTGCTCCGTTATGCAACTGCATTACGCGGTAGCTCATGGCCAAGCCGATGCCACTGCCGGCGCGCTTGGTCGTAAAGTAGAGATTGAAGATTTTATCGCGAATCTCCGGTGCGATGCCTCCTCCCTGATCATGTACTTCGATGGTGGCCGCTGCATCGTTGCGGTGTGCTGTGACTCGCAGAGTGCCGCCTTCGTTCATGGCCTGCACACCATTCAAGACCACATTGAGCAAAGCCTGTTTGATGAGATCGGCGTCGGCGCGGACCGGCAGCGGCTCACCCGAGAAATCGGTTTCCACGCTTACGCCCTGACGCGCCGATTCCGGCGAGGCAAGCAGCACGACATCTTCCGTCAGCCGGCGCAGGTCGAAGCCGGTCAGGCGCAACTCGACAGGCCGGTTGAAGTCCACCAGGGTCTGCACCACGCGGTCCAGGCGATGGATCTCCCGTCCAATAATGTCCAGGTGCCGGCGGGTGTCAGGATCGACGGCACGCATCTTCTCACGCAGCAACTCAAGATGCACCACGATCGCGTTGATGGGGTTCTTGACCTCGTGAGCCACGCCCGAGGTGAGGCGCCCGATGGCAGCCAGGCGGCGCGAGAGTTCAATTTCGTTCTCGATGCGGCGCACGGATTCGGCATCGCGCATGGTAAGCAACGCGCCGATCCGTTCTCCGCGTTCGGCAATGAAATCAAGCGCAATCTGGATGCGGCGGCCGTTCTCCAGCTCAATCTCGCGTTGCGGAATGGGCTGATGCAGGGCAAAAGCGTCAAGCACGATGCGGCCCAGCTTGTTGGCGTCGCTGAAAACGCTCTCTACCAGATTGCCCAGGAGCTCCGCGCGCGGGCGGCCGATGAAGCGTTCCGCAGACGCGCTTACCAGCACCACACGAGTGTCGCGCGTGAACAGGACCAGTCCGTCCTGCAGAGTTCCCATGATCTGATCGAGGTTTTCCTTGAGAGCGCTGAAGACTTCTTTGACGTCGCGGATCTGCCGTCCCAGGCGATCGATCTTGGTGTTGACGATCCCATACTCGTCGGTGGCTTTGGGATCCGGTTCGGGAACAATGTCGGGAACCCCTGCGGTCATCTGGTCCAGACGGCGCCCGATTGCCTCCAGAGGCCGCAGAGCGATGTTGGAGACGCCCGCCGCCAGCGCGAGTGACACCAGTATGGCCACAATGGACAATTCGATGGCACGGCTCAGTTGCGGTTGGACCTGGTCCTTCAGGAAGACGGTCGAAATTCCGACGCGAATCTCACCGAAGGGCTGTCCCTCGCGCTGAATCGCCAGTTTAACGTCGTAAACCTTAGGCTTGCCGTACACTACTTTGAGCTGCTGCAGGAAGTTTCCGTTAAAGACCCGGGCAAAGTCTTCACGCTTTTCGAGCCGGCTGCCAATGGCGGCAGGGTCGGTGTGCACGATCGCGTGGTCGTTGACATCGGCAATGGCTGCGTCGTAAATGGTCTGGGAGTAGCCAACGATCGATTGCAGCAGAGTGGTGAGTCCAGGATCGGTTTGCAGCGCCTCGTCCAAAACCGCCTGGACCTGCTTAGGATCGCCGGTTTCGGCAAAGGTGCTGGTGAGATCGACCTGAGAGGCTTCGCGGGCGCTCTCCCGGATCTGCTTGGCGACAAATGCAGCGCCGTCATAAGCCTCGGCCGTGCGCTGCCGCACCAGGTGCGACACGTAAAGGTAAGAGAACATGGCCACGAGAGCGAAGACCATGCCGCTGATGGCGAGCACCAGCTTGGTTTTCAAACGGATTCGACCCATGGAGACACTGACCTGCGGCAAATATTGGCCGAATCATATCAGCCTGACGCGATGGAGGAAACCCAGAGGGCTGGGAAATCAGTGGGCGAAAATTTTCTGCGACAGTCGCTGAGCCCGAAACTGGGCCGAATGTTGTGACCCGTTGGAGAATAAGGACGCCGGGCAGTATGCTATGGTCGGCGTCGCGCTCGGCGCCCAAAACAACGAAAAGCGCTGGCGCCGCGTCCAATTCTTGAGCCTGTCTTCAGCGCCCGGATGGAGCTGACGACAGCAAAGTGGTCCAATCCGAAATGGACGAAAACGGCAAGCCGATCGATGAGACTGTTGCCAAATTGCGAATGCTGGCCCATGATCTCAGCAATTCCATCGAGACCATCATGCAGGCTTCCTACCTTCTAGCCCAGGTGAGGCTCGACAATGACAGCCGGAAGTGGCTCGAGTTGATTGACAAGGCTGCCCAGGATGCAGCCCATGTCAATCGCGAAATCCGCGAGATCCTGCGCACGCAGAGCTGATCCTGACGAATCCCTCGTCGCGCCCTCGCATACTCTTTGGCCGCAGTGGCTAACCGGAATCCCAGCTATCGAGTTGTATTTCGCCGGACTGCTCGTCGCCGGCTTTCACAACGTTGGAAACGATCAAGACACAAGTTTAGCTTCCATGGTGATGTTGGCATTGAGTACGCGTGAAACTGGGCACCCCTTCTTGGCATTCTGCGCGGCCTGGTCGAATTTCGTCTGGTCGCCGCCCGGTATCTTTACGCTAGACGTCCAGATGCACGGCGGTGATGGTGAAGCCGGCATCGGTTTTTTCCATGGTCAAAGTTGCTTTGGTGTCGATGCTTTGAGCCGTCATGCCGGCCTCGCCCAGTTGCGCCGAGAGGGCCATGGAGAAACACCCAGCGTGCGCCGCCGCGATCAATTCTTCAGGATTCGTACCTACGCCGTTTTCAAAACGGGTACTGAAGGAATACTGCGTCTGCTTCAGAGCGCCGCTCTGTGTGGAAACGGTTCCCTTGCCGTCTTTCAAACCACCCGACCAATGAGCACTGGCTGTACGCTGCATTCTGTCCTCCTGTTTAGGATGGATATTATTTTATCGCTATAACCTGCCAAAGCGAGTTACCTCATGCAGAAAGGTGAGGCAACGGGCGGGAGGCGGGTTAGGGAAAACTTAGACATACTGGCTTGCAAGGTGCTCAGTGGAAGTCGGAACAACTCAAGAAAAAGCCGCATCGCAGGCAGACCAGCTTGCAATGCTGGTCTTGTAACACTGCGGAGCAGTTAGGACAAACTTGTATTGCACGCAACGGTGCTTGACGACCTTTGTCGGCCGCTGATTGGGACGAAGAGCACTGCACCGAATCGGGTCGCACGTCGTTAGCCATGGGCCTCTCGCAAGCGCGACATCCAGCCTAAAGCGGATTTCGCCGGCTGGCAACCCGCGATCTGAAGCCCGGCAATCACAAGTTTGAATCCCAAACCGGTACATGTACCTTCGTAACCAAGGCGGCGTGAAATTCGTTAGCAATTCGGACGCACAGCACTATAATGCAAACGGGACTGCCTCGCAGCTGGCACTTGCGTGGGCATTCCGGCCAGATGGTTGCGGCTTGATGGTGCCGGGGGTCGCAAGTAAAGTAAAAGGTTTATCGCTGATGTTTACTATATAGTTACCATAAGCACGACGCAAGAACCCCGTTCCCCCGGCTCCATCTGACAAGAATCTGACCAAAATTCCGACGGAGGTTGTGACATGAAAAAGACGATGATCGCTACCCTTGCTGCCTTGATGCTTGCGGGAGCTTTAAGTGCTGTCGGCGGTGCAACCTCCGTAAGCGGGACTACGCCTCTCATCGTGATCGGAGAAGGATCTGCGCCAATACCCATGGCGCTGCCCTCCGCGGCCGCCAATCGCGATACCTCGTCACTCACCACAAAATTTTAAGTTCAGGTCGAACAGACCAAGGAGATATTTCAATGAAGCGTCTTCTACTAATCACCTTCCTCGCGCTATCGCTTGTTGGCTCTCTGTGCACTAGTTCTCACTCCGTTCTCGCAGCCACGAACTCCTCGGTGGTGACTGGCGATGGTGGACCGCAGCCAGTCTGCGCTCCCGGGAAGAACTGCAACAATGACCAGTTCCAGTTGCGGGCAGGCGATGGCGGACCACAGCCCGTCTGCGCTCCTGGGAAGAACTGCAACAACGATCAGCTCCAGTTGCGGGCCGGCGATGGCGGGCCGCAGCCCGTCTGCGCCCCCGGCAAGAACTGCAACAATGATCAGCTCCAGTTGCGGGCAGGCGACGGCGGACCACAGCCCGTCTGCGCTCCTGGGAAGAACTGCAACAATGACCAGTTCCAGTTGCGGGCAGGCGATGGCGGACCGCAGCCCGTCTGCGCCCCCGGGAAAAACTGCAACAATGATCAGCTCCAGTTGCGGGCCGGCGATGGCGGACCGCAGCCCGTCTGCGCTCCTGGGAAGAACTGCAACAATGACCAATTCCAGTTGCAGGCCGGCGATGGTGGACCACAGCCCGTCTGCGCTCCTGGTAAGAACTGCAACAATGACCAGCTCCAGTTGCAGGCCGGCGATGGTGGCCCACAGCCCGTGTGCGCTCCAGGGAAGAACTGCAACAATGACCAGTTCCAGTTGCGGGCCGGCGACGGCGGACCGCAGCCGGTCTGTGCCCCCGGCAAGAACTGCAACAATGATCAGCTCCAGTTGCGGGCCGGCGATGGCGGACCACAGCCCGTCTGCGCTCCTGGGAAGAACTGCAACAACGATCAGTTCCAATTGCGGGCCGGCGATGGCGGACCGCAGCCGGTGTGCGCTCCTGGGAAGAACTGCAACAACGATCAGTTTCAGTTGCGGGCCGGCGACGGCGGGCCGCAGCCCGTCTGCGCCCCTGGGAAGAACTGCAACAATGACCAGTTCCAGTTGCGGGCAGGCGACGGCGGGCCGCAGCCAGTGTGTGCTCCTGGGAAGAACTGCAACAACGACCAACTGCAGTCGCAGATGGTGTCATAGCACGGAAGTGGAGGGCAGTTCCCCGACAACGGCAGCCCTCTGAAAACTGCCCGAGCGCCATCTTAAGAGGCTAAGATGATGCTTGTGTTGTGCCGATTTCAGAGGTATCCTTAACTGGCGTTATGCATCTGCGCCTGGTCGATTACGTGCTTTGGTTCGTCGGCCCCGTCATGCAGTTTGGGGTGTTGGTGGCGATGTACCGGCGTGGACTTCACCGCGAATACCCTTACTTTTTCAACTACACAGTCCTGCAAGTCCTTAGTGAGCCAATCCTTTTTGTTGTCCAAAGGCACTCATACACGATGTACTACTGGGGCTACTATGTGTCGGTAGCGCTCAGTGCTCTGATTTCATTTGCTGTTATTCAGGAGATCTTCCGCGACGCATTCCGCCCCTACGAGGCCTTGCGAGACCTGAGTACGATCCTGTTTCGCTGGTCGGCGCTGTTGGTGCTATTGATCGGGGTTATGTGGTACATCACGTCCGCGCAATCGAGCGGGGTGGACGCGCTCACCAATGGGATCCTGATGGTACAGCGCAGCGTCCGCATGATGCAATGCGGGCTCGTGTTCTTCCTAGTGCTATTCAGTGAATATCTGGGCATCTCGCGACGGCACGTATTATTCGGCATCGCTCTTGGATTCGGCCTGTTCGCATCTGTCAACATGCTATACGCGACAGCGCTGGCGCACGGACCATTTCTTCGTGTGTCAATTTTGCGTCCCATCAACAGTGCTGCCTACGACATCGCAGTCTTGATCTGGCTGGGCTACACAGTCCTGGCGCCGTCGCGAAGCGCCGCCCTTGCTGCCATGCGGTCGCAGGAATGGAACTCCGCGCTGGAAGATGCGCGTGTTCCCGCCGGGGCAGACAGCCTGCTGGATTCAATGGATCGTACCGTCGAACGCTTGCTTTATCCCGCCGAGCAAGTCAAGGCGAATGTTCCCGCCGCCACCCGCTCGTAGGCTGACAATTTAGCTGCGTCTTACGCGCCGCCGCAGTCGGCGGTATTCTTGTTTGCGGTCAAGATGCGCCGTCGGTGGAGACGCTGCTCTCACACCGGAGTCTTGGTCTTGCGCGGCGGATTGAAGAAAGGCAGTTGTCTTACGGTGGCCGCGGCTCTATACCTGATCGCTTCCACTGTCACTTCCATTTGCAGCCTCGCGCCGGGCTGCGCATACTGCGGCTCGACGCTGGCCAGGGCAATCAACTGCTTCAGCAACGGAGACCAGGTCGTCGACGTTGCCTTCCCGACTTGTTCACGCCCCTTGTACACCGGCACATGGACGCGTGAGGCAGTGGCGGGCGTCTGCGGAGTGAGCCCCATTCTGTCGAACAGCGCCTCCACCTCGTTCCAGTCGATTTCCAGTCCCACCAGCACACGCCTCGGCCCGGTTTTCTTTTCTTCCAGCAGCGCGCTGTCTGCCGATGAAATTTTCTTTCTCGTAGTGCACCAGCTTGGCCAGTCCAACCTCGGCAGGCGTGTACTTCTGCGTCGGAATCAGCGCCTTCTTGCTGCTGATGTAATCCACGTCGGCCAGAATCAGGCCAGCCTCGATGCGGGCCACGTCGAGCGCCAGCATGCCGGTGGGATGAATGTCGAAGCTCCGGCCCGCTTCCATCAGTGCGTCCCACACCTTGACGGCATCCTGCCATGCAATCCAGATCTCGTATCCGAGATCGCCGGTGTAGCCGGTGCGCGAGATGTCCACCGGCACACCGCCGATCTTGCCGCTGGTCTTGCGGAAGTACTTCAGGTTCTCGATTTCGGCGTCGGCGACGCTCTTCAGCAGCCTGCCCGACGTCGGCCCCTGCAGCGCCAGGGCCGCCACCTGCTCCGTGATGTCTTCGATCTGGACATCGAATCCGATCGCGTTCTGCCGGAACCAGCGCAGGTTCGGATCGGCTGCGGTCCAGCGGTAGCGGTTTTCCTCCAGCCGCGTGATCGTGCCGTCGTCGATGATCTTGCCCTCTTCATCGCACCAGCAGCAGTAAATGACCTGATTGACCGCGACTTTGTTGATGTCGCGTGCAATGATGCGGTTGACGAAGCGCGTAGCGTCGCGGCCCGCTGATCACGTACTTGAACAGCGGAGTCACGTCGATGAGCGCAGCCGCGTTGCGGATGGCGTTGTACTCGTGCTCGTGATGCGTCTCGTAAACGCTGACCGCGTAGAATCCCGACCACTCGCGATAGTTCAGGCTTTGGCAGAGCGCAAACGTCCTCTCGTGGACCGCTGTTCCGATGGGCACAAAGACTCCTGCTGTTTTGGGCGGATTATAGCCAGCGCTGCCATTGTGCGGCAATACAGCAGAAGCGTACAACACTTTACAAATCGTTACACAGGAAGGGGAGCAAACGCATTTTCTTTTTCGTATTGTTGAATGAGAGGCGCAGCTTGCGCCCGGGGCCCCAATGGCAGCATCGAATCCACTACAGATGAGTTCCCCGACAACTTCACAGGCCACGCCGGCGGTGCGCACCGACAACGTCTGCCGCTACTATCCCATGGGCGGAGATGTCATCCGCGCCGTTGACGGCATATCGCTCACCATTGAACCCGGCGAATTCGTGGCCCTACTTGGCCAATCCGGCTCAGGAAAATCCACCCTGCTGAATCTGCTGGCCGGTCTGGATCGCCCGACTTCGGGTTCGGTGCTGGTGCGAGGCCACGATCTGGCGAAATTGTCTTCGGAAGATCTTGCCAGGTATCGCCGCAACGATGTGGGCATGGTGTTTCAGGCATTCCATCTCATTCCGTCGATGACCATAACCGAAAATGTCGAGCTGCCGATGCGCTTCGCCGAAGTAGAGCGCGCAGAACGTGCGGCGCGCGTGCGCCAGTCGCTGGAGCAGGTGGGCCTTGGGCATCGCCTCGAGCATCGGCCCTTCGAGCTTTCGGGCGGCGAGCAGCAACGGGTCTCGCTGGCGCGCGCGCTCGCCAATCGCCCGCAGCTCCTGCTGGCCGATGAACCCACCGGCAATCTCGACAGCCGCACCGGCGAAGACATCCTGAACCTTATCCGCGACCTCAGTCTCTCGCTCGGCATGACCGTCGTTATGGTCACGCACGAGCGCGCGCTTGCTGAGCGCTTTGCGCAACGGCTCATCTTTCTGGGCGACGGCAAACTCGTTTCGCAGGAGGTGGTGGCGTGAAGGGCTACGACCTTTTCGAGCTCGCCGTGCGCAACCTGCGGCAATCCAAGCTGCGCAACGGGTTGACGACTGTGGGGATCTCAGTCGGCGTGGCTTCGCTCGTCGCCATGCTGTCGCTCGGCGTCGGACTGCAGCAGTTGGCAACGCGCCGTCTCGCTGGCTCGGGAATGTTCGACACCGTCTTCGTTACCTCGAAGCAGGATTTCCGCGGCTTCGACCGCGAGGACGATCAGAAGACCGAGCATCCGGAAAAGGCGCCGATGCTTGACCAACCGGCGCGCGACCAAATGGCGCACCTGCGATACGTGACCGAAGTCGAGCCTGAGGTTCGCGTGATGGGCGAGATCGTTTACAACGGCCAGACCCACTTTGGATTCGTGACCGGCCTGCCGATGTCCGCGCGCGAGAACGAGGCGTTCGACAACCTGCAAGGCAAGTTCTTCTCGACTTCTGAGGCTGATGAAGTCATCCTGATGAACGATTTCGCCAAAGAGCTGAATCCCCAGGATCCCAAGCAGCTCATCGGCCAGGAAATTACGCTGCGCTACGGAGAGCGGCAGGCGTTGCCCGCTGACTCCGCTGACCGGCCACAACTTTCTGGCACCCAAAGCGATTCGAACGGCGGTGACGATTTTGGCTTCTCCGTGGTGCGCAAGACGCAAGGGCTGAAAGTTGTCGGCATCATCCAGGAAGAGCCCTACGGCGGCATGCGCACCGTCTCGCGCGGGAGGATCTTCCTTCCGGTTGACTTAACCGAAAAGCTGAACATGGCCCAGTTCACCGACATGCGCAGCTCGTTGCGCGGCGGTGGCGGCAAAACCTACATGACGCTCACCGTGCGGGTCAAAGATCCCGCCAAGGTCGCTGAGGTGCAGGACGCCATCAACAAGATGGGCTTCCGCACCTTCTCGGTGCTCGATGCGACCAAGAGCCTGCGCCGTTTCTTTACCGTGCTCGATCTTTTCCTCGGCATCTTCGGCTCGCTCGCCCTCGCAGTGGCAACGCTGGCCATCATCAACACGCTGGTGATGGCGGTGCTGGAACGCCGCCGCGAGATCGGTGTGATGAAGGCCATCGGCGCAAGTGACAGCGACGTCAAGCGCCTGTTCTTCGCCGAGGCGGGCGCTATGGGATTCTTCGGCGGCCTGCTCGGCATCGCGCTCGGGTTCGCCATAGGCAAGGCAATTAACGTTGGAACGGGGATCTACCTGCACCGGCATCAACTGCCGGCGGAGGCGGTGTGGATTCTGCCGCCGTGGCTGATCGGCGCCGCGATCATATTCTCCATCGTCGTGAGCCTGCTCGCGGGCCTGTATCCTGCCAGCCGCGCCGCGCGCCTCGACCCCGTGCAGACGCTCAAGTACGAATGATGACCAAGCGCTGGTTCACCCGCACTGCTGTCGCGCTCCTCGCGCTCTCCCTCGCTCCCCTGCTGCACGCCCAGGGACGCGCCGAGTGCTCCGTCATCCAGTCCGCCATTCTCGCCCGCCCGGTGCGCTATTGCGCCTTCCTGCCTGCCAGCTTTGATCAGGACAAGACGCGGCGCTATCCCGTGCTCTACTACCTGCACGGCCTCGGCGACAACGAGCAGTCGCTGCTGAACCTCGGCGGATGGGACCTCATCTCCGAGCTGCGGCGCCAGGGCAAAATCGGCGACTTCATCGTGCTTGCGCCCGGCGCCGGCAGCACCTTCTATCTCAACTCGCACGACGGCAAAGTCCGCTACGAAGACTTCTTCCTCAAAGAGTTCATGCCGGAGATGGAGAAGAAGTACCGCGCTGAAAGCACACCGGCGACGCGCGGCATCACCGGCGTCTCCATGGGCGGCTACGGCGCGCTGCGCTTCGCGTTCAAGTATCCCGGCGAGTTCGCCGCCGTCAGCGCGCAGATGCCGGCGCTCATGTCCGAGCTGCCGCCCGACCTCAACACCGGCGGCTCCGGCTCGCCCAGTTCACCACTGGGCATCGTCTTCGGCACACCCTTTGACCGCGCTTTTTTCGACCGCAACAACGTCTTCTACTTCGCCCGCACCGACCCCGCCGCCAGCCTCAAGCGTATGAAGATTTACTTCGACGTCGGCAACAACGACGATTATGGCTTCGAGCAGGGCGCGCAGCAATTGCACAAGTTGCTCGACAAGCGCGGCATCCCGCACGAGTTCCACATCTATCCCGGCCGCCACGACGGACAATTCATCATCCGCCACTTCGGAGACGTCATGCAGTTTCAGTGGAAGGCAATCGGGGCGGGGAAGCCGTAGAACACCTCAACGCAGTCATCCTGAGCGAAGCGCCCGCATTTTTTCCAACCGCTTCTTTGCGGGTCGGGCGGACGCGGAGTCGAAGAGCCTGCCCCGAGCGAAGCCGAGGGACCCGCGTCTTAACCCACTTATTCTTGTCATCCCGAGCGAGGACTTTAGTCCGAGTCGAGGGATCTGCTTTTCTCCTTTTTTTCAACACGCCATCCGAGGGACATATAATGACGCCTTGCCGCTGGAGGACATGTGCAACACTTCGCGACCGCTCTGCTCACATTGCTATTCTGCGGTGCCACAATAACTGGCGCGCAGACGGGAACTTCAACCTCGCAACCAGCTCCGTTCGTGGTTGAGTACTATTACAAGGTGAAGTGGGGTCATCAGGAAGAGTTTCTGACCTTATTTCGCAAGAACCATCTTCCGCTTCTTCAAAAGCAGGTCGCTGCAGGACGAATCCTATCGGTCGACATGATTTCACCGCGCTACCATATGCCCGAGTCAGCGCGTTGGGATTATCGCGTAACCCTTGTCTTCAAGGACGCGGCCAGCTCAATGCAGAGCGATCCGCCTGAGCTCATCAAGCAGCTCTATCCTGATCAGGCCACGTTCAAGCGCGAGGAACAGCAGCGATTCGAGATCCTGGAAGCACATTGGGACCTTCCGATCACCAAGGTCGATCTCGAAAAGCAATAGCCACGAGTCTTGCTCCCGACCTTCGCCAATGCACGAGGGGCTGGGGTACCTGGATGGGAAGCCGTAGCAGCTTGTTGAAACAAGCAATTATCGGCTGAAGTCCGCGAGGAATGGGTAGAGCGGGCCTTCAGGCCCGCGTCCAAGTCCTTCACTCTTGTCATTCCGAGCGGACTTCAGTCCGCGAGGAATCTGTTGTTCTCCACTTGTTCCAGCGGCTCGCGGTGGCTGTCGATGATGGCCTCGAGATCATGGGAGAAGTCTTCGTCAAGGGTGACCGTGGAACCATGCGCTTCGGCCAGAGCGATGGATTCAGAAAGCAGGCGCCCCGGACGCGACCCCGCAGGCCGCAGCACCGCCACAGGCCGGGCGTCCTTTTCGATGAGGACTTCCGCGCCCGCCCTTACGCGCGCCAACACCGAGGCAAAGTCGCGCGCTGCTTCCTCTTCCGAGATATGGATTACAGGGTCAGCCATGGGCCGATTATAGCGGACAGGAGGCGCGTTTATCCGGGCCGCTGCGGCCCGAGTTCGTCATCTGCCACTTTGCAGGTCATGCAGTTTCAGTGGAAGGCGATCGGGGCGGGGAAGCCGTAGCAGATTGTCCGAAAAAACGGCTGAAATCCGTTTGGGCTGGGTAGAGCGGGCCTTCAGGCCCGCGTCCACGTCCTTTTTTTGTCATTCCGAGTGAACTTCAGTCCGCGGGGAATCTGCTGTTCTCCAATTTCGGTCAGAACCTACTCCCAGCCTTCGCCAAATGCAGGCGAAAGGCTAAGGGCACCCGGCATTCAGCACTTCCCGTAACGGGCCCCTCATCCAAGCACCCAGCTCTTTACGCCTGAACTGTCATCCAGACCGAGGGATTCAGCCAAACATATCGGCGTCAACCTCTAAAGCAATTTGCACAGTCTGCGATCGCGAAAGCATCTGCATGTATTGGATAAGAGTTCCAGGATCTACTCCGGCCGACTGCAGAACGACACGAACTCCAGCAAGACCGTCCTCGGTTCTTCGATGGACTCGATCACCGCTCTTGTACGTGAGAGAGTAGACACCGTGTGATTTCATCACTGTGAGAACAGCAGGGACTACATCCGCCTGGCGAGCTAAGTCTTTATGTTCATCCTCGATACGACGGACCTGTACGTCTATGCTACTTAGATGTTCTTCCTTCGACACCCACTTGTAACTCCAAACAGAGAACAGAACGGTACCTTCAGAAGCCATTGTCAGCTGCCGAGACCGTTTGAGTAGTTGGAGGGCCCTATCGGGACGATTGACACCCAAATAAGCTGTCGCAACGGCCGCTACGGCATTAGCCGCCCACGCGATCGGCCGTTTCTCGATTTCCTCGTGCTCAAACAGCGCTATCGACTTGCCATACAGCTCATGTGCCTCTGGAAGACCCAGCTTAGAAGCGGCGTTCGCAGCATTAAAGACCGTTCCCAAAGACGGCTGAGCTTCTAACGCGACCTTGTAGTTCTTGTACGCCTCCTCATACCGCCCCTGAGCCATTGCTGTCTGGCCCACATTAAACGCCGAACTCCAGTTAGGATCCAGTTGGGCCGCTTTTTTATGCAAGACGAACGCGGTTTCGAGTAGCTGACGACGTTCGAAGAGATCCCCCAACTGCGAGAGCTCTTTAGGGTCGGGATTCTGCTCGATGAGGCGGTTTGCGTATGCTTGGGCTTCTTCAACTTGATTAAGCTCCAATGTTGTAAATGCAAGCTGAGCGATCACACGCGCGGAAGTCGGGGACAGTTCAAATGCATGTTTGAAGCTATTCAGAGCTTCAGACGCGTTCCCTCTCATCTTCTGATAGATTCCAGCTTCTGTCCAAGCCTCCCAGCTTTCCGGCTTCGTTTCGACAATCTCACGGTACTTCATGTCGGCTAGCTCGGTATTTCCCGCCTCCCTGAGCTTAGTAGCATCGTTCAATAGCGTTAGAACATCAGAGGCATTTGAGTTGATAAGCATACCCGTTAACTCTTCATAGCCTTTTATCAACGAATGCGAAAGGCCGCTCATTGCAATAGTTTCCTGAAAGGCCATAAATGGATCAAACGGAAGTATGAGATCCGGGGAAGCTCCAATGCATGTTCTAGCATTCTCGAAGCGTTCCCGCCGAATAATGAGGGAGTCGGGAACGTCGGGAATCGGAGATGCCACCAAAATGGTCTTGATGGGCCTATTAAGCTTGTTAAACTTAATGGATTGATAAATCTGAGCAGTGCCCCGGACATTCTGATTGTTCAAGCTAAAGAGAAGGACAACTAGATCAGGCAACTGCAAAGTGCAGATGCCCGAGATATCTGTCAAACCAGTTCTGGAGTCAACTAGGACATAATCCGGGTTATATTTAGCTTCGAGAGCAGCCTTGAGGTTCTCAACAAAGAGAAACCCACTTTTGTGCTTATAGAGAACCTTCCAGTCTAGCCTGCTAAGGGACCCTTGATAATCGGCGTCCTTCCGGCCTGCGGGCATCATTAGCAGTTTGCCACTTACGTCCTTTGGGGAGACATCAAAGACAAAATCCTCTAAGGGCGCCACTTCATTAGCGTCCATAAACCGGGAGATGTATTCAACGATTCCGCTGCGTGGTGTGTCAGATTCGGAACGTCTTGAACGCATCGACCCCGGGAGCTTCTAGATCAAAGTCAAGAACGACGACGGTTTTTCCCTTCGCCACCAGCCGATGTGCGGCGTTCATTAACGCCGACGTCCGACCAACGCCACCCTTATACGAGTAAAATGTAATTACAAACATTCTTATCTCCCATTTATCACGTTCGGCCGGGAAAGACATATGGGTTCACCACCTTCGACTGGGATGCGCTGAAAAGATGAACAGCGTCTCGGCTCCTCCCGCTCCTTGGAAACAAGCTTTTACGTAAAGCTCAACCTCTTCGATTCGGCAGTATTCGAAAATGAATGCTTCATCGCCTGTGTGTTCCATGTAGTCGGCTCTAAGCGTTTTACCCGAATCAATAAAATCGCACATGGACTGCAACAAGCCGAGTTTCCTGACCGGAGTAATCGACAGGTCGCGTTCGGCTGTTCGCCCCATCCTTACGCGACAAGGGTCCTTAAGGAAACGAAGAAGCTTTTCCTTGCATGCGACATGCAACGGATTGTTATCGGATAGATCCCACACGTCGCCCAGGATCCCTTCTGGTTATTTGATACCTATTTCATCCAGATGATGATAACACCAAGGCAAATAAGTATCAAATGATACCAATACTGATGCCAAACTATGAAGTACGGTTAGTGTCGCTGGCGACCGATTATAAATAAAGTGTTTTAAATGAATTATTTACGTGACTTTTCGGAAGATACCAAATCATGATCGTATGACATTTTGCTATTATATGTCACATTAACTGGAGTCTGACATGGACGAAACCAGGGTGCGCGTGAATGAAAATGGACGGGTGGTCATCCCCGCATCCTTTCGGCAAGCTCTTGGCATCAAGGCCGGGGACGAAGTTGTGCTGCGGGTTGAGGACGATGAGCTGCGAATTACCACCATGAAGCACCGTATCGAACGAGCCAGGCGGCTGGTCCGGCGGCATATCAAACCCGGCACGTCGCTGGTTGACGACTTGATTGCCGAGCGGCGCAAGGCCGCCAAACGTGAGTAGGATCGTGCTCGACGCCTCTGCGCTGCTCGCCATCCTCAATGACGAACCAGGCGCAGAGAAGCTGACGTCACAATTGGATTTGCTCAGCGACGCGGCCATTAGCACGGTCAATTTGGCGGAGGTCCACAGCAAACTCGTGGGCCACGGGATCGATGAAGAGGAAGCGTGGGCGGCAGCCCTCAGCCCGGTTCGTGAAGTCATGGTCTTTACCAGCGAACAGGCGAGAATTGCCGGTGGCCTCATCTCCCAGACCCGTTCACTCGGCCTGTCGCTGGGGGACCGGGCTTGCCTGGCGCTGGGAGTGGCTCTCAAAGCCCCGGTTTACACAGCCGACAAGGATTGGAAGAACCTGAAATTGGGTATCCGAATCCACGTCATTCGATGAGCAGGCCGGGCTCCCCAGCGCTGATACCGGGCCCGCAACTCTTGAGCCATGCGACCACGTCGGCGTCCAGGCGCATGGTGGCCGGCTTCTTCAGGGGGCGATAGAACTTGCCCGCCTCGGCCCCGCTCCAGTCGATGACCTCCGGCATTTCCGAATGATCAATCCCTGCGTCTCGCTTGACGGCGATGGCGGCGATTTCGCAATGCTGCTTTCTGGTAAGCCTTCTCATGACTCTCGCTCAGGCAACGGATGTCAAAGCCATGGCCTCTAGGCATTCTTTGTGTGCACCAGCGCCCGATAGGCAAATTCCACGGCGGCTCTTGCCTGTTCCGCAGTAAGGCCTGCATGGCGCGCAAGAACTTCGCGAAGGGAGCAGCCGTTCATGAAATCGTGCAGCACCGCCGGGAGAGCAACGTGAGTTCCGCGAAAGAACCAAATCCGGCCGGCCTGGGTGGCTCGGACTTTCACCACTGGACACTTTGACCAATCCAGGCGCTCAGCATCCCTGAGCCAGCTCAAGTTGCGAGGCCTAGCACCCGGTGCCGGAGCGGTTGCTTTTGCGGCGGCACGTCCGGCTGCTGTCACGTGGGGAGCGCTGCGCACGCCCGCCCCTTGGACAAGGCTGTTATCCCGGGCGACGAGGCCGCCCGGTGCAGGCGGACGGGGGAGCAGTCGAGAGCCTGCCCTGAGCTTGTCGACGGGGACCTGCTTGGTGGCCTCCGGCTTCGGCCGCTGCCCGTCTGTCGCGGCGAGTCTGCCGGCCTGCGGCTCGCGCCGCCGCCGGGCTTGGGGATCGTGCTCCAGCACCCAGGCATCCAGCGATTGGCGGACAACGTCCTGGAGGCTCAGGCCCAGCCTCGCCGCCAGTACCTTGATCCGGCGGTTTTCGCTCTCGGGCATTCTCACGGACAGGAAGGTCGTGGCTTTCATCGGCTTATGCTAGCATGTGCACATGTGCACACACCAGCGTACGAATTCACCCGTTTCTTGCACGTAAGTTATTATTAATCAAATGATTGCATACAAACAATTTGGAATCTATAGCTTAGAGACGATTCTTCGGTAAGTCATTGATTCTAAACCTGCGCTTCAAGGGAGGGTCTTGCATCCACGAATGCGCACTCAACGGCAAGGAATCACGCGATGAGACGCCATGAAATCTGCATAGTTTTTCAGGCGCAGCAACTCCGCTGACAGCTCATTCCCGATGCTAAGATTTCTGCTTAATGGTTACCTTCGCCCTGCTGCGCATCGTAGCCGTAGTTTTGCTCATCGCAGCAAACGCGTTCTTCGTGGCGGCTGAATTCGCTCTGGTCAGCGTCCGCGAGACGCGAGTGCAACAGATGATTGCGGCGCACCGCATTGGCGCGCGCACCGTTCAGAAGCTTCACGCCAAGCTCGAGCACGTTCTCAATGCTGTGCAGTTTGGAGTCACGGTCACCAGCCTCGCTTTGGGCTGGATCGGCGAGGCTTCGATGGCACACACGCTCGAGCCGCTGTTCCGTCCGCTGCCTTACTCTCATCTTTACGCGCACGGCGTTGCCATTGTGCTGGCCTTCGTCCTGATTACGTATCTGGTGGTGATTCTGGGCGAGGTTGTTCCCAAGTCCATCGCCCTGCAGCGCACCGAGCGGGTCGCTCTGGCGGTCGCCGGACCGATGGATGTTTTCATGACGATCGCGGCGCCGTTCCTGGCTTTCATGACCGCTTCCACTCGGGTCGTTCTGAAAGCATTCGGGACAAAGCTGGTGCGCGAAGGCGGAGTACACTCGCCGGAGGAGTTGAAGCTTATCGTCTCCGCCAGCCGCAGGCTGGGAATCGTTGCTCCGGCGCAAGAGGAGATGATCCATCGCGCGCTTGACCTGGAGAACATCGCAGTGCGTGAGATCATGGTGCCGCGACCCGACATCTTCTCTTTGCCGGCCGATATGTCGCTGGAAGAAGCGCTGCAGCGTGTGGTGGACGAGCAGCATTCGCGGGTGCCGATTTACGATCCACAACGTGGGCCTGAGCACATCATTGGCGTTCTCTACGCCAAGGACCTGATGCGCTGGATGCGTTACCGCCTGAACCGCACTGCGAGCGGACGTCCGGTCAGCCGTCCCAGTGGATTGCAGGTTCGGCACATCATGCGCGAAGTGCTGGTTGTGCCCGAGACCAAGCCGCTGCCCGATCTACTGACGGAGTTCAAAGTCCGCAAGCGGCATCTGGCTGTTGTGGTGGATGAGTTTGGATCGACCGCTGGCGTGGTGACGGTCGAAGATGTTCTGGAGCAGTTGGTGGGCGAGATCGAAGACGAATTCGACATCAGCGAGCCGGCGTTCGTGCCCGGCGCTCCTTCGATGACTCTGGACGGTTCTGTCAACATTCGCGACCTCGAGTCGCAATACCACGTTGCGCTGCCGCGTGACGAAGGCTTCGAAACGCTCGCCGGCTTTGCGCTCGCGCAACTGCAGAAGATTCCCAAAATCGGCGACAGCTTCGAATATCAAGGCCGCCGCTACACTGTTGCGGCGATGGACGGCCTTCGCGTGGAAGCGGTGAAGATTGAGGCCGCTCAGGCGCAAGCTTCTCCGACCAGTGCCGTGACCCGCTGATGCTTCGCTACCTGCTCTCGCGCCTGCTGTACATGCTGCCGGTCGTGTGGCTGGTTGTGTCGGTTGTCTTCCTGCTGATCCATCTCGTGCCCGGCGATCCCATTCAGCAGATGCTCGGCGAAGGAGCCGCAGCAACCGACGTTGCAGCGGCGCGGCACGCTTACGGTCTCGATGTTCCGCTCGGCCAGCAGTACGTGAATTACTGGCGCGGTATCGTGCACGGCGACATGGGACGCTCGCTGCGCCTGAACCAGAACGTCGGAGAGGTGATCGCGAAAGCGTATCCTGCAACGCTACAGCTTACGGTTGCAGCACTGATCGTAGCTCTCGGTCTGGCGATTCCCGCAGGAGTGCGGTCGGCGTTGCGGCGCAATCGCTGGGACGATCGCGTGCTGAGCTTTGTCTCGCTGCTGGGATTGTCGTTTCCGAACTTCGCGCTGGGGCCGATTCTCATCCTGCTGTTCGCGATTGAGTTGGGCTGGCTGCCTGTGTCAGGCTCTGGATCGCTCGCGCATCTGGTGCTACCCGCGATTACGATGGGCGGAGCGCTGGCAGCGATCCTGACGCGGATGGTTCGCACCTCCATGCTGGAAGAGTTGGGGCAGGATTACATTCGCACCGCGCGCGCCAAAGGACTCTCCGAGCGTGTGGTGGTTTATCGGCATGCGCTGCGCAACGCGATGATCCCGATTCTGACGGTGGTTGGTCTTCAATTTGGAGCGTTGCTGGCTGGCGCGATCGTGACCGAAACAATCTTCTCGTGGCCGGGCATCGGACGACTTACGGTGCAGGCCATCTCCAACCGCGATTATTATCTGGTGCAAGGATGCATTCTGATGATTGGGCTAACATACGTGCTGGTGAATTTCATCACCGATCTGCTGTACTCGGCCTTCAACCCGAGGATTCGGCAGTGATCCCGTCCTTGAGTCACCGACGGCGGAGAGCGGGAGATCGGTTCCAACTGCTGGCAAAAGCAAGCGCCACTGCCAAACAGGCAACACCGGTCAGCATGTACACGCAAGCAGACCAGCCGCCAGATTGCCACGTCCAGCCAGTGACGACTGCTCCCAGGCTGCCTCCAATGTAGTAGAAGGTCACATACAGGCCTGCCGCTGACGAGCGTGCACGGCCTGCGACCACGCCGGTTTGCACTGTGCCCACAGCCTGAAAGATAAAGATGCCGGCTGCGAAAATTGCCAGACCTGCGACGATTATCGGCAACGGGCGTGCCATCGTGAGCAGCAACCCTGTCGTAGCAAAACACGCCGCGACGATCGCAGTCAGTCTGATCCCGAAGCGATCGAGAAATCGGCCCGAGAAAGGCGTAACCACTACACCCAACAGGTATACGAAGAATACGCTGCCCAGTTGCTCTGGATTCAGCCTGTAAGGCGGCAAAGCCAAATGGAAGTTGGCGTAGGTAAACGCTCCAACCAGAGAAAATAGCACAGCGAATGCCATCCCAAATACAGCCAGAAGACAGGGGCTGCGCAGATGCTCACCCGCGTCGGCGAGGGACTGGCGCCAGTTTTGGGAGCGGACGAAGTATTTCGCACGGGGCAGTTGATGCTGTACCACAACCGCGCCCACGACGTTGATGATGCCGATCGCAATGAAGGCGTCGCCCCATCGGAAGTGTTGCGCGATGACGCCGGAAATATATCGGCCTCCGAATCCGCCGAGCACGGTGCCGGAAATGTAGGCGGCCATGGCGCGTCCGACGTGCGTGCTGGCGAACTCCTCGCCAATGTAGGCCATGATGACAGCAATTACTCCAGGGACGAACAGCCCTTGCATGAATCGCCAGAAGATGAGCTCGTGCAGGCTGCGCGAGGTAGCGACCAGCATAGTGGGAATGGTCAAGCCATAGAGGCAAGGAACGATGACCTTCTTGCGGCCGATCGACTCCGCCATAATGCCGACGAACGGCGCGGCAATTGCTACTGCAAAGATGGTTGCGCTGACCGTCATGCTGACTGCGATCTCTGAGGCGTGGTACAAGCGCTGAAAGTAGGGAAGCAGCGGTTGCGTGCAGTACACATTTAGGAACGTACACATGCCCGCCAGCATGCACGCAAAGATCGCTCCGCGCGGCGGAGAGCCCACCGATACATCGCTGGCGGCAGAGTTTTGCACGAAGGCATCCATCGAGAGCGGGTGAGCCATTGAAGATTGCAGCTATCCTTGCCCAGCAGGCATGGAATCCAGATCAGGATTATAGGGAACGCAAAATGAATCGCACGAATCGCGAAATAGCCTGGTCAAAGCACGACCACGGTGATTCCTTTGTTCCCCTTTCCCAGGTCGGCGTCGTTTTTCAGCTCCGGCATGCGCTTTAACAGGTCCCATGTGCGCTCGTCACTGGTGCGCCAGTTCTCACCGTAAATGCACCCCTGGATCTCACGCTGCTGTGCCATCTTTGTCAGCGTGGCCTGCAGCGCAATGCGCAGGTCTCCACCGACGCCACTGGAGCCGTAACCATGCACAAGCTTCAGCAACTTGAGGCCGCGTTGCCTCGCGCGACGCAGCTCTTCCTGCAGCCGCGTCCGCGCCTCCTCGACGCCCGGCATTCCCTCTTTGACGATGATGGTCTTAATGGCAGTCATGTTTCAGGATTTCAGGCAAGCAATACGAAGGACACCATATCACTTCGCTATGGCGTTCCATATGGTTGAAATCGCAGCCACGTATTTGCTAAATGTTCAGGCCCCAAATCATTGTCAAGAAATGTGCTTGGATCGTTACTGGCTATAATATGAGAATCCCACTCACGCCTGTGGGTCACCTTGCTTAGATTACTCGGCAACGGGTCGGGCGGGCGGGGTCCGCAACGTTACCACCCCTATGTGCCTGCATTCCCGTATTGGGAAGTCTTTGAAGATAACCGTTTTTCCTGCTGGATAGTAACTAGTTCTGATGGTACTTTAGTAACTGACGGATCGATTCTTGTGGATGTATTCTGTTAACGAGTATGACTTCTGGCCATCAGTTAGACCTCCGCAATTCTCTGCGTTTTCCTCTTCACCTTGAAGTGACGCTGAAAACTGCTACGGAGGAGTACCACGCTAGGACCGTTGATATCTCGGCCGGCGGGATTCTTCTTCATACCGAAGCTGTGATCCCGGCAGACTCTCATGTGGAGTTCTCGATTGAAATTCCCGGGGAAGCTTTGGGAGCGGACCGCCCGGTAAAGGTGAATTGCCAGGGTCGAGTTGTCCGGTGTTCAGAAGAAACTTCGGGACGGACTGTTGCGGTGGTAATCGATGAATATCAATTCGAACGGCGTTAGAAATCCAGTAGCGACAGCCAGGAGCGCCGGCCGCGGGAACGCCCGCAGAGGGGATACGTCCTTCCGCGCGCAGGATTCCGAGCAAGCAAAGGCCGGACCGATCCGCATCATCTTGGCCGATTCTGAGGCTATCTTTCGTGTCGGAATGGCCAAGATCTTCGCTGTCGAGAGCGACTTGGAGGTGGTTGCCCAAACGGAAAGTCTGCCTCAAACTCTGAGTGCGGTTGCTACCAACCCAGCCGAAGTCATTCTGTTCGAAACGGGTTTGTCTCCGACGCCCGCAGAGGCCGTGAGTGAGATTGCGCGACGCGCATCCCCGGAGGCCAAGTTGGTTCTAGTCACGCAGCGCGCAGGCGAAGAGGAGACAGTGGATTACCTGCGCCGCGGGGTCCAAGGCATCCTCAACCGCGCGATCTCACCCGAGTTGCTGGTGCGGTGTGTGCGCAAAGTCGCAGCCGGTGAAACCTGGCTTGACAAGCAAAGCGTCAACTGGGTCATTCAAGCATATCGAACGCAAGCACTGCAGGGAACGGCGCCCAGGCAGCAGCTACGGCTCAGTGAAAAGGAGATGCTGATCATCAGTGGCGTCACCCAGGGACTGAAGAACAAAGACATCGCGCGAGAAATTGGCACTACCGAGCAGGTGGTGAAGAACTATCTGCGCAAGATCTACGACAAGCTTCAGGTCCTCGACCGCCTGGAGCTGGCGTTGTACAGCATGAATCACCGTCTGCTGGAAGGGTATGTTCCCGAGCCGATTCGAGCCCCTGCCACTCTGGGAGGGGCTCGGAAGTCGGAACGTGCCGAGCCGGTTCCGGTCGGAGCAGGTTCTTCCGCCGATCCCGAGACGCCTTCGTCTGATAACTCGGGCAGTGGTTCGACAGACGGGTAAACGCAATTCCTGGCCATGCCGCGCCGGACCGCCGCGACGGCTCCGCTAGCATTGTTCCCGCAAGAGTATTTCGTTAAACGTAGGTTGTTTGCCAACTCAACCCGAGGCAACCCCATGAGCTGCTTGATAGGTACCTTACGCCGCCGCCCGTTTTTGGGCGTCTGCACGGTCTTGCTAACGCTGGCTTCGCTATCGTCTGCGCAAACCGATCTCCCTCCCGAATTGCGTGGCAGCATCGACGATATCGTGCATAAGGTGCTCGCAATCACCGGCGTCCCGAGCGCGTCACTGGCGGTTGTCAAAGACGGAAAAATCGCGTATCTGCATGCCTACGGCAATGCCCGTCTCGATCCCCTCAGGCCCGCGACCACGGCGATGAGGTACAGCATCGGTTCTATCAGCAAGCAGTTCACGGCAGCAGGCATCCTGATGCTGGCCGAAGAAGGCAAGCTCACGCTCGACGATCCGGTGTCGAAATACGTTCCCGGGTTGACCCGAGGCAGCGAGGTTACCATTCGCGAGGTGTTGTCACACACCTCGGGATATCAGGATTACTGGCCCCAGGACTATGTCATGCCCATGATGCTCAAGCCGGTTACGGCGGAGGAGATTCTCGATCGCTGGGGCCGCATTCCATTGGACTTCGATCCTGGAAGCAAGTGGCAGTACAGCAATACCAACTACGTCATCGCTGGTGTCATTGTGGAGAAGGTCGGCGGAATGCCACTGTGGACGCTCCTGGGTAAACGGGTATTCACCCCGCTGGGGATGAACAGCGTTACCGATACAGATGAGCGGGCGCTACCGCAAACCGATCCCGGCGCCTATTTCCGTTACGCGCTTGGTCCGCTGCATCCTGCCCCCAAGGAAGGCCAGGGGTGGATGTTTGCCGCCGGCGAACTGGCGATGACAGCCGAGGACCTGGCGAAGTGGGACATCTCGATGATCGACCAGTCGGTGCTCAAACCGGCCTCCTATAAAGAAATGGAAACCGTGGTACTGCTGAAGAACGGTACGCCGACACGCTACGGCCTCGGGGTTGGCGTGTCCGTAGTGAACGGTCATCGGTTGCTGGAACACGGCGGGGAGGTTTCGGGATTTACCGCTGAGAACATAGTGCTGCCCGACGACAAGATTGCCATCGTGGTACTGACCAATCAGGACGCCGCCGAGGCGGCTTCACAGATCGGGAGCCAGGTGAGGGCTACTCTCCTCAAATCGGAGAATCCGCAGGATCTGAAGGAGGACGAAAAGATTCGCAAGGTGTACGACGGTCTGCAGCAGGGAAAGATCGACCGTTCTCTGTTCACCGACAACGCAAACTTCTACTTCAACGACCAGGCGCTGAAGGACTACGCCAGCAGCTTGGGGCCGTTGGGTGCACCTCAGAGCTTTGCGCAATCCGGCACTTCGCTGCGCGGTGGCATGACCGAGCGTACCTACGAAGTGAAGTATCCAGCGAAGGACCTGGTCATCATCATTTACGAGATGCCCGACGGAAAGCTCGAGCAGTACTTGATCGCGGAGAGGTAGCTGCGCCGGGAAAGCACAACATTTCTGGTTGTTCGCATACGATGAACGTTACAATGAGTTTACCCGTTCAAGCGCACTTTTGGCAGATGTGCCTGTGCCGGGTTGTGTCCACTTACTGCAGTTCTGCGAGGCGATATGAAAGGTGATCCTAAAGTCATCGAGTTTCTCAACCAGCTTTTGAAAGCGGAGTTGACCGCAATCAATCAGTACTTCCTGCACGCTGAGATGTGCGAAAACTGGGGCTATCAGCGACTTGCCAAGTTAATCAAGAAGGAATCCATCGAGGAGATGACGCACGCTGAAAAGTTGATGGAGCGTATCCTTTATCTTGACGGCACTCCGAACATGACCGACTATTTCAAGATCAATATCGGCGCGACTGTTGAGGCCCAGCTGAAGAACGATCTTCAGCTAGAGTACGACGCCGTAAAGCGCCTCAACGAGGGCATCAAACTGTGTGTGTCTTTGGGTGACAACGGCTCTCGCGACCTGGCACAGAAGATTCTCGACGACGAAGAGCACCACATCGACTGGCTGGAAGGGCAACTGCACGCTATCGGCGAGATGGGAATTGCGAACTACCTGGCGCAACAGCTAAAGGAAGACAAGTAATTCCGGGAAATTGCGGAGTGGGAGTGGTGTTGCCCGGTTCCGGCCGCCTGCGGGCACTCCTTGCCGCTACGTTACAATGAGAATGCGGTGCGAAAAACGCCACGACACGCTCCAATCTGCGTGTGACGGGGCGGCATCGGGTCCTTCTGCAGGACGCTTCCCGACGGAGAGATGGCCGAGTGGCTGAAGGCGCACGCTTGGAAAGCGTGTATACTCGAAAGGGTATCCAGGGTTCGAATCCCTGTCTCTCCGCCATAATTTTGTAACTTCCATAAGCTCAACTACTTGAAATCCGTGATACGCTCGTGGTGTCTGCAAAACCCCATGAAACAGACACCAAGGGTTCGTATATGCCTGTCAAGAAAGCCGTTCGGATTATCAAGAAGATTCGCGAAGAGAGTGGTCAGTGGCGCTTCGTTTCATTGCGGCATGCTGGCGCTCGTTACGCGTGGGACAAGCGGCCAGGCCACTATTTTGTCGAATGGTGGGAAGGCAGCCGGCGGCGGCGCCAGGTTGCAGGGCAGACGCCGAGCGAGGCCATGGAGGCGCAACGGCGAAAACGGAACGAGATTGTCGGTGAATTGATGCTTGGCTCGAACGGCAAGCCACCCGAGCCGGAAGCAACACCTCTCACGCTACTTTCCGATGCCATCGACATGTTCTTGCAGCATGTGCGGGTGCATTCGCCGGATAAGCCGCGCACCGTGAAGCGGTACAGGGCGGCACTGGATCACGTGAAAAGAATCCTGGGCCGGAAGATGTTCGTCGAGGCGATCACGCGTCCGGACATCGACGATTACAAGGCCGTGAGGAGTGGTGAGTCGAGCGACCAGCATCCGGACCGGCGTATCACCCCCCGCACGATCAATTATGAGATTTGCGTGCTGCGGACCTTTTTTTATTTCCTGATCGGCGAGCGGAACCTGCCGATCTCGAACCCCTGCGCGAAGTTCAAGCCCTTGAAGGATCCGCGCATGAAAGCAAAACGTCGTCCCCCGACCTACCGCCAGGACGAACTGAATCGAATCCTTGGTGCCTGTGAAGAATCTGAGAAAGCGATTTTCGTAACCCTCCTGCTCACCGGGCTGCGGGAGGAGGAGTTGTGCTACCTCACCTGGCCGGATGTCGATCTTCGCGATCGGGACAACGCCACGCTCCGCGTGACGGGCGATGGAAAGCCCGGCTTTTCGCCGAAGGATTATGAAGAGCGAGTGATTCCGATTTCGCGGGAACTTGCCGAACTGATAGGACGGCTACCGCGTCGGACCGCGTGGGTTTTCCCGACGAAGGCCGGGAACCGGCAGACGCATCTTCTGCGGCGGTTGAAGGAGATTGCCGACGCTGCGCACGTGACCGGTGCCACCCTCCACAAGTTCCGGCACACGTACGCCACGCGTCTCCTTGAAAACGGGTGCGACATCGTTACGGTGCAGAGGCTAATGGGACACAGCGATCTCGATACCACGCGGCAGTATCTTGATCCGGACGAAAAACTCAAACGGAGCGCAGTCAGCAAACTCTCCCTCGCGATTCTAGCTGGCAAATGAGACGGTGGAAACGGCCGCCATGCTTGGCCGATATTTTCCGACGGCCCGAAATGCCTCACGGCAGCACGCAGGATGTGTGGCGGGTCGCAACGGAAGCTGGCCGACAGATTGGGCCTGGACTTGGCGACAGTTCAGGAGTGGGAAGGCGGGCGGCATGGGGCCCACGATAAAAGAGCCTTCCGTCTATCGAGGTAGCACGGAGGGCTTGCTGGTGGCTGGCGCGGGAAGACAATTGCTCCGACCTTATGTTGGTAATTTAACTGTCTCGAAGCTGCCGGATTCACGCAAGAAACGGAAATACACAAAGAAGATTATCGCTGCTGCTTTATTCAGAATCCTTTGGGCATATTCGCGATCGACGCGACGGGCAACCTTGGAATTCGCCCGACCTCCTCCACTAATCTTTTTGAAAACTGAGAACAAGGTGTTATAACCTACCTGCGCAAAGTGCAGCTCGCATCTCAATGAAGAGAAATCCTGTTCCCGAACCGCAGCCATTGCTCAAACTCCTAGGGAGCCACAGCATCGACGACGTTGAGAGCTTTCTATCAGAGCTGCAAGAAAAACCAGGCTGCAGCATCTCAATAGGCCCTACGATTCGCGATTGTCAATTCGGAGGGGTTGCGGCTCTTATCCAACTGCTCGTAACTTGGTCCAAGAGATCGAAGGATGGAAGTCTTGTTACGTATATTCCCACTGTATCGCAAGCATCTATACAATTGCGCAACCTAGCTCGCGAGGATCATGGCCTCGCGGCGTTGCTGGTGGCTCCTCACGTCACTACGTCAAACCGCCGACAAAGTCTGGATGCAGATGCGTACGAACACGCCGATGCTCGAATGCATCGGATTGCTCTTGGCCGCCGACCCAAAGGGAGTGGCCCAGTGCGATTTCTAATATGTGCGGATGACATTCCAAACGGCCAGCTTCCTCAATTCTATGATCTTTCTGATGAGTTGCCTCCATCCGTCAAGTCGGAGACTAACTTCGTGAGCTTTTGTCGAAACATCACGGCCAGTCTGCTAAAGACTTACCGTGATATTCCCGCACTCGACCCGGAGTTTGAAGAGGCACTCGGTTGCATCACTTTTGAACTTTTCAAGAATACGGATGATTGGGCAACTAAGGAGTGGAATGGCGTTCGGGTCAACCGCTCGATCCGCGGAGTACGCCTGGAACTCATCCGTGGCTCGCGAGACCGCCTCCTTTTTCATGTTGGGGAATGCGCTACATTACGGGAATACATAAGCCAGGTATTCGCTAAATTCGGTAATAGTACGCAGCCCTTCCTTGAGGTTTCTGTGTTCGATTCTGGATCAGGCATTGCAGCGGTATACAAGAGGGAACCATTACCTCCAGATGCGCCAGTACAACATGAATATCGGCAAGTCATCAAAGCGCTCGAAAAATGGTCCTCAACCAGCTCCAAAACACACAGGGGCATCGGATTATATCGCGTTATGAGAACATTGACTGACAATTTCGGACTCTTGAGACTCAGGACTGGACGACTCAACTTAGTCAGGAACTTCTTTGACACACCCTATACGCAGGAATATATACAGAGATCGGCGACAACCGCAGCAACCATTCGACACAGCCTTGACATGGTTGACTGGTCAACGGGAAATCCAGATATCCGAGGGCACGCTGGCGTGGAGGGAACACTTTTTTCTATCTTGCTTCCTATGAAGACCAGCCGCGGATGAACAAGACCTACATCTTCGACGTACTTCGGCAGGAGAGCGAAAGGTCGCTTCACCTCACCGTGGTTCATTGCGGCGTGCCAACCATTGAGCCGTATGAGATTAAGTCAGAACTCGCGCATCACTTCGAACTCAGCCCTAACCTGCCGCCGGAGCAAATCCTGTTTCTGGGAACGACCAAGTGTGAGCAACTCTTCAAAGTGGTCACCGCCTCGGATGTTCTAGGGCTGCACCACTTTACTCGGCATTCATCGCCACCGACGCTTGCAGCAGCATGCTTAAACAAAGATGGCGTCGTACAGATGACCACTGGAGATGCCAAAGCACTGTCGCCGGAGCTCTTGAACAGAATCCAGCATTCCGGGCTGAGACACATGTTCATCCGACGTGAAGCGCTTCTACACTCAAGCGACGCTTTCCATTACATCAAGCCTTCGAAAAAGCACTGTGTGAAATTCATCCGCACGGCAAACGTACTCAGTGGTGGACCAGAAACAGCTTTTCTGGCATTCTGCATCTTGAAGCATGCGATTCGTCCTGATCTTCGTTTTATTTATGTAGACACCTCAAGCATAGCGGCGCTGGGGTATGTACTGGCGCTAAACCGTATTGAATTAGACGCAAGCTGGCGCGTCCCGCTTGTGGAAAGCTTCAGGTCACATTGGGGCATCGAATCCGCAAAGTTAGAGAACGTAGAAACCTCCTTGTTCCTGGTTTCAGCTTCGACATCGGGGGACTTAGAGCGACGTTTAGTAACTGAGAAGCGCGTCTCGCCACAGAATATAATCACGATCTTTTATCTCGGAGAGAGAGAACTGGAAAGTACTGTATTGTGTGATGTTACGCTTCGGAAATCCCGCGAAAATTCAGTGAACGGATGGGAGGAGCCAGCGCCGAGCCTTGTCCCGGATGCATCGGGCCGCTGTATTCTGTGTGCTGCCGGCAGTCACACCTTGGAGATTTTCGGCGACCAGTTCTTGAGACAAGAGGCTGAGACCAAATCAAGCCTGATCACTACCGAACAGAAACCAAAATGGCTTGACCGAATCATGGAAGATTTCTACGGACGAGATATTGTTTCTTGCCACAGATTGTCAGGTATCCCAGACGAGGGAGCCAGAGAGCTCTTTGTGGGTGTTGCGAGAGCTGTTAGCTGGAGGCGACGTGGGGGCCGCCGACCGACGAGAAAGGCGCAAGAGGCAGACCTGCTTGGCCGTAAAACGAAATTCCGGGCGAAATTGGAACGCCTCATACGCCAAGTGACCCCAGCGTCGCTGTGTGCGATTGTTTACTTGGAGGACCCCGCCTCCAAAGCTTTGGGTGACTTGGTAAACAAGATATCAGATAAGAAGTTAAGACTCACACCGGCAAGGAAAGTGCTGCGCGAAGGTCTTCCCGAACGGACGCTTCGCGATGGCGGCGCGATCATCGTGACTTGTGGCGCAGTAGTGGCAGGACAGCGCCTGATGGAAGTAACTCAGGCGCTTCGAACGGCAGTAGATAATCCGATTACATACTTGGTTGGGCTGACTCGCACTCGGGACAAAGCTCGACTGGACGAGACTAAGCGAAACTTGAAACCGGCGGCCGTTGGTACATCCCTTTTTCATTCGGTGGAAGATATACATATTCCAGATGATCCTCTCTGGCGGGGTTCGCCATGGGATAGGGAAATAGAGATCCTGAAGCAGGTAAGAGGTAGGTTCTACCGGGATCGTAGGTTATGGGAAATTGCAACCAAGAGAATGGAGGAGTTGGGACGAGCACCGGCGTATGATGGGTTGAGGCATAATCTTTTCTGGCCCGCAATTAGCGATAACCGTGAGTTACGTTTGCGGCCCGGCTTTCATCTTTGGGAGTTCAAGTATAACGATCAGGACCGGTGGCCCACTCAAGCGGATGTGTTTATGACGGTTTCTGCAACGCTTCATAATTGGCGTGGTCAGGTAAGGCCAACTGGCGGCGAGCTTGTCAAGAATGTACTGGCGCCGCGGAACTTCGTTCGATTCGACGACGGAGTGATTCAGGCGAGTATTCTAAGAGCTGTGTATCCGGGGGAGCTAGACTATCGCGAGCATCAGGATCTTGAAGAGTCCATGTCAGCGGTGCTTAGGCTCGTGTTTGAAAACTACGACGATCTCAGAGGAGAAGCTTGCGTCGAGTTTCTTCTGGCGATTGCTGAGAGGCGACTCTTGCTCGACCCATTCGTCATCCAACACCGCCTTGACGAGCTGCAGAAGAGACTTGGGTCACGAACTCTGGATGACACAGGCTATTTTGGGTTGATGGTTGCTCGCTTTGTGATTGAGAAGTTGGAAGTTGAACAGTCGTTGCAAAAAAATCCGCCGAAGACTCGGCGGAGCAATTCATCTTGGCAAGCGTAGCGCTTCAAGCTGTCTTGCTGTAGACAGCACGGTGAATCGAAGATTACTGATATTGTCTGAATCAGCTACGGATCGGAGACGAGACGCGGCGGTGTCGATACTCAAGCGAAGACGAGAGAGTTGACGCGGGCCGATCGAGATCGCCTCACGCCGATGGCGGTTCCTGGGCTTGAACTGCAGCGATGTCTTCATTTATTTGCCTCCAGTCGGGTGTACTAACCTAAACATATCAAACTGAATCGTTTTGTCCAGTAGCTCTTAGGGAAACCGCACTGACACGATCGCGGTAGCTAAATATCCAGAGCTTGGGATTGTTGTTACCGAGATGCCTATACACCGATCCGAGGCATAGCTCACGAACCTCAGCCGTCCCACAAGAGTCTCCTCGGTTTCCTTCGCAAGTGCAACAAGCATTCCAGGAATTCTGTGCAAATCCTGTGAAATTCCTCCGCTTGCTGAGGATAACGCCGGGTGATCTTTATCACGCGGCACTATGTTAGCAGAGCGCGATTTGCGCTGCGGCGCTCTGTTGTCCGGCTTCCCTTCGCTAGACGCTAGACGCCGCTTTCCTTTGAGAAGAAAAAAGCCCGCAGCATCAGTGTTGCGGGACTTGGTTTGTTTCGGCTAAAGGGTGAGCGTCAGGATACTGGCAAACAAGGTCATCCGTAGCTTGTTCCCACCAATCGTGCCAGAGAATCAGGCACGCATCTTCATAACTCTTGGCTGCGGCGAAAAGAAGGTGGTAAGCCCGGTGGTGCCTCGAATCTTTGCGCTTGATAAAGCGTGGGATGGCGTCGGGTTTGCGTGGCGGCACGTGATGGCGGTCGGCTTTGTTCGCTGTTTGCCCGCTTTGGGTAGAAGCAGCTGAAGAGTTGGCTCCTTTCATAGCGTCACGCGGCCGGTGCCAACTGTGAAGCCGATCGAGACATTCTGCGACCGCAGTTCGGGCAGAAAGCAGAGCCGGTGCCTGTGAGAAAGCCGTACTGCCTCGCTTTCCGGTAGACCGTGGTTTTGCCGATGCCGAGCAGTTTTGCTGCTGCCATCGGATTGCCGGTTACCTCCAGCGCCTTCTTGAGCGCGGCTTTTTCCAGTTCGGACAAGTTGAGGGTTTCGGGAAGAGCGAGGGATCGGCCGATTGCGACGTGGCATGCAGACGATCCCATTTCGTAGGAACGCTCTGCCAATCGCAGAGTATCTAGCGTGCCTCCCCGCGCCGCTCGGGAGAGCGACTTCAATTGGCGTAAATCGGTCTCAGGGATCATGTGGACTCCTTCTGTACTGGTTCGGGGACGGTTTTCTTTCTCCGCTTCGTGCTTTGCGGCGAGGGATAGTTGGTGAGAACGTAGGTCTGCTCGTGCCAGCACCAGTAGAGGAAGAGGGAAGGTCCGTCCTGGAACTTCAGTTCCTCCCCGCGTGGCTGCTTTATGAGGCACGAGCCGTCGCAGGGACGCGGCTGGAACATGGCGCCTCCTAGTTGAGTGAGGCGAAGAACTGGCCCAGTTTCGCGGTCGCTTTGAACTGCGGAATTGGGTCGAGGACTTTGAGCGCGGAGGTGAAGGCGTTCGTGAGGCTCCAGACGGTGCGGGGCTGGAATTCGGGATACTGAGGATTGAAATAGGCGTCGTGGACATTACGGACAAGGTGCTTGGGGGCATCAAGTTCCGCTTCCACGAACGCCCGGTAGATGATGAGCTTGGCTCGGTCGTCGGTGAGCTGGATCTGCCGCCATCCTTCGACCTGCTGGCGCATCGGCTCGAAGTTCCGCTGCATGCGATCCACTCCAACAGCGAGCGCGTCCACCAGGCTGAAGTGTTTCGAGTGCTTGGCGAGCACCGGCGTAAAGTCGCCGTGGAACGCCATGTTGTCGCACACGAACACGCGATAGCCGATGGTGAGCGCGAGGCGCATGCTCTTGTCGTTTGCGTTGCGGAGGCCGATCGAGAAGCGGCAACCCTCGAAGCTGGTTTCGAGATCGAGGACGCCGAACATCTTCATGCCGTCCCCGGACACCGCGTACTCGTCCCTCACGATTCCGATCTGCCGGAAGCCGAGGGTTTCGATGAGCGCGCTTACGATCTCATGATGCGGGATGGGCCGGTGGGTGAGGCTGCCTTCCGGCGCGAGAATGGTGGTGAGTTCTTCGCGGTTGAGTTTCCTCGTACCGCAGTGGGCGAGAAGCACAGACTGCTCCATGATGGTTCTCCTTTGAAGGTGCAAATAGGGCTGTGAGAGCCCGCGTCGGGAGGGGGTCGATTCCCTCCCGGAGCGGACCTTCAAGCCCGGCGCCGCCTGGCGAGGTAGGTGTAGCCGAGTGCGACGGCGTCGAAGATGCTCATGCGGCTGTCTTCGCTTTGCCACGGTTTGCGCTTCGGCGGGAGCCGTAGCGCGAGTGCTGCGAATCGTTGTGCTAGCGCAGAGGCAATCTCCTGCTTGTTCCGTGCGCCACATTTCGCGAAGTGCTGATAGACGAGCGCGAGCGGCAGAGCGCGGCATTCGATGCCAAGCGCACGGGCCGTGGCAAGGATTCGTCCGATGAGGAGCGTGAATTTCCGGTTGCGGCGCGAGGAAACGTGTGCGCAGTCCTCCACGACGAGCACGTCCGGTTCAAAGCGCCGTAGCAGTTCTTCGATCTTCACGAGCGCCACTTGTTCTTTGTCCTTCCGGATGTCCTTTGTGCCCCAATCCACCAACCGGCCCGGTCCCTCGAAGAGGGCGTATCCGAAGCCGCGCGTGCCCGGATCAACCGCAAGAACCCGCAGGGATCGATGACCGCAGAAATTCATCATGTTTTCGGAACTGCTTCGTAGTGCAGTTCGTCCGCCTCGCCCTCCGCTAGGGCGCGGAGGAATCCGACCTTTTGTGCCAATACGGGATCGTTCGTCTTTCGTGCGAGGCGTCGTGCGAGTAGTCGCACCCGATGCAGTGCGCGGCTTTCCGCCCGCTCCTGGATACCCGCGAAGAGTTCCCGGGCCGGCATCCCGAGGATTACCTCATACGCGAAGATCGTTTCAAGCGGGGGGATTCGCTTGGAACGTTCGTAGCGCGACACTTTGGCGCCGCTGTGGCAGCTCAGCAAGAACGCCACTTCTCGTTGCGAGAAGCCGCGATTCTTGCGGTAGGTCCGAAGATAGTTGTCGAGTTTGGTTTGGGGCATTGCAAAGAGGGAAGGTGGAAAACAGCCGACGATTCTGTTTTCAAGGTACGCGTACGCAATTCGTGGGAAAAGACGTGGAAAGTTGCCGCATGCGGCAACTTCAGACCCAAAACGATGGAAAAATCGAAGCTGGCGCGAAAAACGAGTAATTTTCGGAGCATAACACGCATGAAACCGCGAAGGTGGGGATTTTCTGTGGACTGGCCCCGGTTATACAGAGCGCATCTGCTGTGTAAGGTGACGTACTTTTGTCGTTAAATAGGATGGCTGTTCGAGTGGCCGTGCACGTTTATCCACAGATATTGCAATAAATCCCGTAGTGTCGATATCGGCTCCCGTAGGTTGCGAGATCTCGACAAAAATCAGCCCTACATCTTCATGCAACGGCGAATCCCAGGCACGATGATAAATTCGATTGAATTGCCCCTCTGTGGTGGTACGCGCCAGAAAGTTAAACCCTGACCTCTGCATCCCATCGATCTCCACGACGACCATCGCGTAATTCAGATGAAATCCGAGCTCTCGGCTTCCATTGGCCTGCTCTATTAGGTCGGTGAGATTCCCAAGATGGCGATTCGAGACATCATCGCGATACGTGCTAATCGCCTGCACCTTAACCCGCTTTGCCTGGATTGAGATCGCGCGAGACGGATCACTCGGGTGTGGCACGAGCACCATGTCTAAATCACCTGGTTTGCGTCGTGGCCTGCGGTCGAGGATCGGCTCCGTAATCGAAGTCTGAGCATACGTCGCCGCTGGCAAATCTAAATTTGTGAATAGGAGATCCCTGGCTGGTGGCGTTCCAAGCAGCCAGGTGAGAATCTCGGCCTCGCCTTTAGCGGTGACCCGATCCGGGCAGTAGGGCGCTTCATCGGTGAAAAGAGATATAGGGCCAGCCGGCAGTGGATAGCGGATCGTGTCGTACGCTCGCCAATTAAATTGCACTAAATGGGACATTCGCGACTTGAATTCTAACGCAGGGTGAACTCCGTGAACTCTGTGAACTTCAATCCGGCAGACGGGTCGCGACTCTTACTCCCGAGCCGTTGTTCTACTGCTCTGCGTCATTGCTGCCTGTGGCTCGCTTCTCGTCTTCGGCAGAGTTCACCAAGTTCACAGAGTTCACCGCCCCCGCCGACGAGCTAATAATCCCGTATCGTTCAAAGAGGCGTAGGAGCCTGACACTCTCGCCAGGCGCGATTACATAGCCGTCGCGACGGCGTGCGGTCTTGAGCTGCAACTTTCGGCGCACAACGTACCCCATCCAATGAGGTGTGACCTTGCGCTCAAAGTCATCCCCATACCGCTCCGCAAAGCGTTCGGCGATCTCTTTCACCGAGAGACCGTCTGTGTAGGGTGACTCCTGCAGATCGTGGATGATTTCAAGCACCTGGGCTTCAAGGTCCATGCCCCGGTCGGCCACTAATTCCTTGTGGTACTCGCGTGCCACGTCGCGCAATGCCTTCCGCGCTTCCGCGTCTTCGATCACGCTCATGAGCGGCACGAAGATCTGCGAGAGGCGCGGTTCGATGCTGCGGTCAACGAGGCTTGCATCGACCGCCCGTTTGCCAAAGTTGTGGATGCGGAACATCAGGAGCTTATTGCGGATTGCGAGCGCCTGACGATGGTACTCGTCAGTGAGGTTGAGTGCGATGTCATGGCGCAACTCGCGGCCTCCCGTTTCCTCCGTGATGCAACGGCTTTCGAGAGCCCGGTCCTGGAAGAAGCCGCGCGTGGAAACGAGCTTCGGCCCGAAGACGGCGTAAGCGCGAGGGCTGAACTCCCGGCCGTTCACGGACTCGCTCCTGAGGACCGGGAAGCCGCGCGCGTTGCCGTTGTTCAAGATCTTCACAATCTCCGCCTTCTCATCGGAAAAGCGGAAGTCGCCCTCGTCGATGATGAGCGTCCCACGCACGCTGTCCAGAATGCGGAAGAGCGGGGACACCGTCGAGGCACCGCTCGCATAGATCGGCTTGTAACAGAGCGATCCCGCCGTGAGCAGGAACCGCGTCTTTCCCGTTCCGGTGTCGCCGCGCAGTCGGAGGTACGGCAGTTCGTTAAAGGCGTCGTACACCCAGGTGAAGAGCACGTAGTAGCTCGCGATCTCCTCGAAGAGCGGCGAGACATCCACGTAGCGATGGATGAATGCGCGGATTTCCGCAATGAGCGCCTGCTCCGATTCGTACTCCGCCGCCTCCGAGGGAAAGAGCACGACATCGTTCTTCAAAAGATTGTTTTCCGGGGAATACGGCACGAGCCGCTTGCCATCGTATGTGAGGTTGGTCTCATAGCGAACCTCACCTTCCTTGGCGACACACAGCAGGGTTCGGCGCTCCTCCCGGCGATACACCATTTCGATCAGCGTGCCGTCCTGAAGTACGCCCGACACGGTGGGGGCGATGTTCCTGTCGCTCTTGGCTTTCTCTATCGCTGCCTTGATGCCTTTGATGTCGCGGGTGATGTGTTCCATTGCCTTCAAGGTAGCTCCCACTCTAAAGAACAAAAGGGGGGAGAAATTGCCGGAAGCGGCAACTTCCGCCCCCTTGGTGTCGTCGCGGTAATGGCTAGGATGGGAACATGGAACAGCCGTTCGAAGAAGATGCGTTCTCGAAGCTGCACGAGCTCTATCCGAGCCTCAGCCCAGATGACCTTAAGATCGCGGAGACAAACCTCAAACAGTATTTGAAATTGGCGCTCCGCGTCTACGAACGCATCAGCAGGAATCCCGCAGAGTATGCCCGCGTCACGATTTTGACAGCTTCGAAAGCCCGCCCTACGATGGAGGAAAGGTCGAATGATAATTTGAAAAGTTAAGTCACACCATGGGCAAAGTATTCGCTTATGCCCGGGTGTCGACACCCCGACAGGGAGAAAAAGGGGTTTCCCTCCACGAACAGAAATCCGCAATCGAGCGGTATGCTGAGCAGCATGGCCTGGGAATCGTGCGATGGTTCGAAGAGCGCGAAACTGCGGCGAAAACCGGGCGAGGCGAATTCAATACAATGGTTCGCCTTCTGCGATTGAAAGTCGCCGAGGGCGTGATTATCCACAAGATTGATCGCAGCGCGAGGAACCTGCAAGACTGGGTCGATCTTGGGAAGCTGGTCGATGCGGGCGCTGACATTCACTTCGCCACGGAAAATCTCGATTTGAAGACCGTCGCCGGGCGCTTATCCGCCGACATTCAGGCTGTCGTCGCCGCGCATTACAGCCGCAACTTGAGAGAGGAAGCAAAGAAAGGCTTCTATGGCAGGCTCAAGCAGGGTCTCTACCCGCTTCGTGCTCCAATCGGCTATCTGGACCAAGGTTCCGGCCATCTCAAAGTTGCGGACCCGGTGCGGGCACTTTTGGTCAGGCATGCGTTCGAGTTGTACGCCACGGGGAATGTGTCGTTGCCGAACCTCGCAACAGAAATGTTCCGCCTTGGACTACGAAACCGTGGTGGCGGCTCTGTCACGGTGAACGGCCTCGCGACGATTCTCAAGAATCCTTTCTATATCGGATTGATGAGAATCGATAAGACAGGCGAAACGTTTCGCGGAAAGCACCAACCGCTGATTGAAACGGATCTCTTTGCAAAGGTGCAAGACGTTCTGGCGGGAAAGCGCGTGGACCGCGCGGAAAACCATGTCTTCACGTACAGCCGGTTAGTGCGCTGCGCGAGCTGCAATTACTCACTCATCGCGGAACGACAGAAGGGACACATCTACTACCGCTGTCACAACCGCCCGTTCAAAAATCCAGCAACCTGCCTGCCCACTTCGATCCGCGAAGAGCAACTCGATGACGCCGTCCTTGAGGCCTTGGCAGAAGTCGACCTCACGGAAGGGGAACTGCAATGCGTGGGGGCGCTTCTTCGCGAGCAACGAAAAACGCAGGAACACGACCGACTCGTGACCGGACAGGCGCTGCGGCTGCAATGCGATCAGATCGAGACCCGATTGTCCAAGCTCGCCGATCTTCTCATCGAGGGCACTCTTGCACGGTCTTTGTACGAGACGAAACAGCAAGCGCTGCTTTTGGAACAGACTGCCGCCAGAGAACGGCTGCGAGAACTGGAGCGCGGTACTGATTCGGCACTCACGCATCTTGAACAGACTGTCGAACTGGCAAAAAGCCCGTCACTGTTGTACAAAACCGCTTCTCCGGAAGAAAAACGTGAATTGCTGAAAACCCTCTTGTCGAACCTCGTGGTTTCTTCAACAAACGTAGAAATTACGCTATCTATACCATTCCGATTGATCGCGGAGCGAAAACGAAACGGGAAATGTCGGGCTAATCGGGGGACTTGTCGAACCTGGGAACAAATACTTAAGCAACTGAGAAGACATTTCAGTAGAGGAATAGCGCCCGTGAACTAGGCCGCTTTCCTCAATAGTAGCGCATGAACCCGGCTACGGAAGGCGGGGAAATCTGCCGTGGGCGGCAAGTTTCCCGCCCCCTGGCCGTTTTGCCCTTGGCGGGTGGGCAAATTTGCGTTGGGAGCCTGGTCACCTCTATAGATGATGGATTGACCTCGAGATCATGTTCAACTTAATTCGATAATCAGATTGAAGGTCGATTTCCCGGATCTGGGCTTCGCCTTAAACTTAACATGCACTAGGACTTCTTAGGCTTTTCCGCTTCACAATCCACCGTCTTCACAGCCTTCGTTCGAGCTCGGCTCGTAAGGGGTATGATAGCCGCCTGAGTCATGGGTCTTGACATCAGGTGGGTGAATTTTATTCTTGGTCTGAAGTTTGACAAGCCGAGGATCAACGGCGTAGCCTACACGTGAGTGAGTAATCCCTCTCCTCATTTCAGATCCCCTGAGCTAAGTCAGCTCATCTGAAAACGCTCCTTCCTTAGAAAACCCGCCTATAGAAGGCGCCCAATGTTTGCACGCAACATCGCTATCTCCTTGAAGCCCGTTTCCGTTAGACCACGCGCTTCCCGGAGAAGAAGAACAGAGACCCTGCAACTGCTCACAATTTCCTTCATAGTCGTACTCACTACGTTTGGCGCCGCTAACGCGCAGTCCGTACCCTGTCTGGACCAAGGTACGTGGACATCACGCAACTTTACACAAGGGAACATCGATCTTCCTATCCTTCTTACAGACGGCAGGGTTATGGTGCAGTATCTTGGCGGAGGATCCGGCAACGCATACCAGGATTGGTATGCACTGTCCCCTGATAATAACGGCAATTACGCCAACGGAACTTGGAGTACTCTGGCTTCGCTGCACAATGTGAACCCTCAATATGGACCTTACGGATTTGCATCAGAGGTTCTAGCAGATGGTAAGGTGATCGTCCAGGGGGGAGAGTTTAACATAGGCCAACAATGGACCAACATGAGTGCCATCTTTGATCCCTCCCAGAATCAGCCAATAGGCATCTGGTCGCAACTAAGTCCACCACCCGGATTTACCTACATCGGCGATGCGCCGAGCGTGGTGTTGGCAAGCAACACATATATGGTAGCAGCGTGTGGCACTGCAGAAGAACCAGATTGCGCCGCATCACAGGACTTAACTTACGAGCAAGCGCTCTACAATGAAGCGACCCAACAATGGACAATTATTCAGTATCCTCCTAACAACAAGTTTGACCCAAATTCGGAGGAAGGATGGACCCTGCTTCCCGGGGGGCAACTGCTGACGGTGGATATCACGGGAGGGTCGCAGAACTCGGAAGTCTATGACCCCTCTTCCAATGTATGGACGTCGGCGGGGGCGACGCCTGACCCACTGTATGGCGACTTTCCCACAACAGGGGAGATAGGGCCAGCAGTTCTGATGTCTAACGGCAACGTCTTTGCGACGGGAGCAATTCCACACCACCACCCCCTGCCTAGTACTTCGGCGCATACAGCTATTTATGATCCTGCTGCTCAACTCGGTCAGAGGTGGACGAAGGGTCCAGATTTTCCATTGAGCAGCATCAACAATGAGCCGATAGGGATGGGTGACGAATCGGCCGTTTTACTCCCAGATGGCAATGTCCTTTTAGCGGCCCACGACAGAAGTGATTCTAACCCTAACTATTACTTATATGAATATATCGGCACGAGCGGCTTCTACTCAGTCCAGGCTCCGCCGAGCCTAACGAGTAACGCTGCATATGAGAAAATAAAAATGCTGGTGCTGCCGAATGGTACAGTGGTGATGACTGACTCAAGCCTCGCCTCCCCCAGTTCCGCGTACTACATCTACGCTCCTAACTACGGCGTTCTCATGCCCGATCCATCATGGCGTCCCAACATCTCGATATATCCTAGCCAAGTTACTCTCGGTCAGACATACTCCATCTCTGGCACACAGTTTAATGGCATGTCGCAGACAAACATGTTCGGCGACGAGAAGCAAAACGCCTCAAACTACCCCTTGGTGCAAATTACGGACTCTGCACATAATGTGTTTTATGCTCGCACCCATGATCACAGCACGATGGGGGTTGCAACGGGAAGAAGTATTCCGACGTCCACTAAATTTGATGTCCCCACCGGGTTGGCACTGGGCTAGGGGAGTCTGGTTGTCATTGCCAATGGCATTTCTTCGCCTTCGGCCCTAGTCACAGTCTGCGATAGCAGCGGTCACTGCCACTGAATGAACTCGTCGAACCAATCTGTTCGATAGTGCGATTTCGTCGGACGCTGAGACCCAAGTACCGACGGATAAAGTGTGGTCACTAAATAGCTGGAGAGTGATTGACCTCAGGGATGGCACCCTTATCTTGGCACTCGCAGCAAATTAAGATAAAATCGAGGCTGAATTCCATACCCCAGAAATTGTTCCGGGGGGGGACACTTTTATCTCTGCGATAGCCATTTTGGAAGGCGATATCGGTATCCACTCGTTGAGTGTGGCCTAGGGCGGTTGCTTCCAGCCAGTGACGCAGGTGTATTTAGCAAGGGTAGGAGCGATCGTCGGTCACGAGACGGTGGCAATGGTCGCTCGCTATTGCTTCTGAAACTGTTGTAGAGTTCAAGCGGCGATCTTGCCGCGCAGGCCATCATTTTGAAATTTCTACCGGACGATTCGGGATCGCCAAACGCCTGATTCTAGACGCGCAGGGCTCTGGCGAATGACACGATGAATTCTTGACCTGTGCATTGGCTGCTTAGTCCCACAGAGAGAGTACCTAAGCGAATGAACGGTACAACAACCACTTCTGTCGGAGAGGGAGCTTTGTCTTCGAACAATTGGGAAAGTCTCACCTCCTGGGCGGTGAAACTCCTCTCCTGCGCAATCCTGCTTGGTGGCGTCGCTACCGTTGGCTTGACTGCATACGTCGTGGTGGTCAGCTACACGAATATCCCTCATTGGGATGGATGGAGCCAGATCGAGTTTGGTGCCAACGCAGCAGCTCAATCCACTTTTGACTGGTTATGGACTCAGCACAACCAGCACCGCTTGGTTATTCCGCGGTTGTTCTTGTTGGCGGACCTTCGCTGGTTTCAGGGCACGCAGGTATTTCTGCTGGCCAGCATCTTCGTGATTCAACTCTTGCACCTCACGTTGCTGAGTTGGAGTATGCGAGTTTTCGCCGGCTGGCGTGGTTCACCGTGGCGGACCGGTGTTGGGTTGGCGGCGTTCTGCCTCTTCTGTCCGTCGCAATGGGAGAACTTCACTTGGGGCTTTCAAACCTGTTTTGTACTTCCCGGATTCTTTGCCACGGTTTCATGGATCGGCCTGTTGCTCTACTGGCTGCGTTCCGGGAAAGAACTTGGTCGGCATAGCTCTTGGAAATATCTCCTGCTGTCCATTATCGCAGCATTGGGATCCACCTACTCACTCTCGAATGGCAACCTGCTTTGGCCCTTGTTAGTGGCTGCCGCTCTATTGCTTCGACTGCGCCTTGCAGCGGTGCTGAGCTTCGCAATTGTGGGCGCTGTGAGTACCGGTGCTTATCTCAATAACTACTATCGGCCTTCGTCCTTCCCCCCGTCCGCGGGAACGTTGCTGCAAATGTTCAAATATCTAACTGTGTATTTCGGAAGTTCATGGGTATATCGTAATGTCCATGCGGCGGAACTCATCGGAGCGGCCGGCCTCGTTGTCCTCCTGTTCCTGTTGTTGCGGTTGCCATCCTACGTCCACGACCGCCGCCCTTTTCCCATTCAACTGGTTCTCACTTTACTATTCTGCCTGGGAACGGGGATGGTTACTGCACTGGCCAGATTGGTTTTCGGTATTCCACAGGCGTTTTCCTCGCGGTATCAGACCGTCGCATTGCTTTTCTGGTGTTGCATGGGACTGCTACTGCTGGGACGAGCGTTCTCGTTCGGTCAGACGCGAAACGTTGACTCCCTCTTGGTCCAAGCCATCTTGTTGTCGATCATGCTATTTGCCGCTAGTAGAGCCAGGATTCCAATCGCAAACGCGCGTCTAGAAGGGTTCCAACACAATGTCGCGGCCATGGCGTTGGTGACCGGTGCCCCCGACAGAGAGCAGTTGCAATGGGCCGACTCCCATCCGGACTACGTGCTCTCTCTCGTGCCTTACATGCGGAAACAGCGATTGTCAGTTTTCTCCGGAACGCTTCCATCGCTACTGGGTAAGCCCCTGGATTCGATGTTTAGTCTCGCATCTCCCGATGAATGTACTGGGCAACTGGAATCAGCCACCGCGCTGACTGGTACGCGACCGCAGTCTCTTCGCATCACCGGCTGGGTGTGGGACTACAAACACCGCCAGCTTCCGGCGGAAATCGTGGCAGCTACAAATGGCGTCGTCACCGGGCTTGGGGCTGTGGGTGACTGGCGACCGACAGTTCGAAAAGCGAATCCCAATGTAACGAGCAACTACACAGGGTTCGCCGGATATGTTAGCGATGTCCGGGAGTCAATTCCGGTGAACATCTATGCCATCCTCTTTGACAGGACGGCGGCAGCGTGCTTAATCGCGACACTAACTGATGCCTCACACTCAGCCCATTAACAGGTCACGATGCTGCGACGCGATGTGGATCAAACTCCATCCTGGCTTGGCGCGCGCCTGGCGGGACACTCTGGCTCCAGCTTTTAGACCGCGTTGGGGTTGACCTCACTGGCGTTCGCTGCCAGCATGGTTCGTATCCGGCAAAATCGACGCCGCTACTCCCAAAAGGTCAGGTCGAGTTTGCCGCTTCTCGCGACCTCCGCGCTGGCACTGGAGGCGATGTGAAGCGCTGGGCATTCCAAACTTTCGGGTTCTTACGGTGACGCCTACGCAGGAATGGTTCGCGATCTTCGCCGAAACTTAGATTAGAGAAGAACCGATCTTTTGGGACTGCCAAAGAAACTCGCCTGTTAATACGAATTTACTTGACAAGGCTCTCAGCTACGTGTTACTGACTTAAACTACCATTTCGTCTTTGTACTTTCCGTACATCAAGACTCACTTAATATCAAGGTCGAAGAGCGTCGACAAAGTGAGAGGTGTGCCTTTGCCAGTCTTGTCTCTGTAGACAACACTCCGAGGAGAAACAGGTATGAAAAAAGTTGCTGTAGCGTGTTTGCCGCTGTTCTTCCTCGCAACCCCGTTGTGGGCTACCCTGTCGATTACGACCACAAGCTGCCCGGACGGTGTCATAAGCACCACTTACAACTGTGCGGTGGCAGCTACCGGTGGGCAAACCCCCTACAGCTGGAGCAAGATCAGTGGTAGCTTTCCGCCTGGAGTTACGATAACATCGCTTGGTGCTCCAACTTATAACGGGTCTATTTCAGGAACGCCTACATCAACTGGAACGTACAGCTTTACGGTGCAGGTGCAAGATAATCTGGGGCACACCGCTAATGCTGCGTTGAGTATTTCGATTTACAACGCGTTGACGATCGCCACGACAACCTGTCCTTCAGGGTTTTACAATGAAGTATACTCCTGTGGCGTCGTAGCGACCGGGGGTAAGGTAAATTATACTTGGAGTAAAATCAGCGGTAGCTTCCCGTCTGGGGTTACAATAACATCGCTGGGTCCTCCATCTAACAACGGCTCTATCGCAGGTACGCCTACCCAAACTGGAACGTTCAGCTTTACGGTGCAGGTACAGGATTCGGCAAGCCCCGCTAATACGGCCACGAAGTCACTCAGTCTCACAATCAATTACCCGCCGGTTTCCTTTAGCACGACGTTGGTGCCCTCGGGAACGAGTAGTGTGTCCTATTCGGCATCTGTGGCGGCTACGGGTGGAAACGGCTCTATTACATATTCTCTTTCGTCGGGTTCTTTGCCCGGCGGTCTTAGCCTCAGTTCAGGCGGAACTATAAGCGGTACTCCGACTTCTGTTGGAGAGTCCACGTTTGTCGTTGAGGCACAAGACACTGAGGCATCTCCACAGTCGGCGACAAGGCCGTTCTTTATCGGGGTGTTCCCATCGTTGACTACATATAACGGCCTTTCGGGCTCTGCTATCACCCCATGTACAGCTACCGGCTATTTTCAGTTAAAGAAAGTTAATCATCGGTGGATGTTCGCCGATCCAGGCTGCAAGAAGTTTTGGCTGTTTGGTGTCCAAAATGGTACCTCAACTTACATTGATTCTTCAATTTACACAACACGTTATGGGACCGACAGCAATAGGCAATGGGAAAACCACAGTACAAACCGAATAATGTCCTGGGGATTCAATACCTGGGGTGAGTATGCTCAAACTTCCTTTTATGATGGGAATTCACACCTAACGAATATTCCATTCGTTCTTATTGTGCGTCCCAGCGTTTATGCAGAGTCGGACGGGTGCACGGGCTATTCCGGTGATTTAATTAACGATGTTATCGGCCTCCTTCCGTCGAACATGACAAACCACATGGGCTATCAGTACGAGATGATGGATATTTTTGACCCGATGTGGTCGGCGTGCGCGAGTGATGCGGTCTCGAATGCGGAGCCGAGCTCGGCTTCCGGCGGATGGGGTAATCAATTCATGGTCGGAATCACCATGGACGAGTCCGATGAGTACTGGGCGCTTGGCGGTAATGCTGATCCCTATGTTCACATGGGATATGCTATCGCAACGGCAAAGTTTCAGGGTTCTCATGGAAGCGACGGATCCCATCATTCGCTGTTCAGCAAATACGCATGGACCTGCGGAATCTCTGGAGTAAACTTTGGTTATGGGTCGGGCGTCTCCTACCTGCAGCGTTCACCGGGCGGATATGCCAACATAGCAGCGCTCAATTCTGCATGGGGGACGTCCTACACCAGTTTCTGCGATGATGGTTCTGGTGGCTGGGGTTCAGGAACTGGAGTCCTTGACGAGGATGGCACCCACATTGGATGTACCAGCTCAAGCTGTGATCCCTTTGGCTTAACCGGCGTTCCATCTGCGGTTCAGACGGATGTGAATGGCTTCCTGCATGACTACGCGAAGCGAACATTCGCTCCGGTAGTAACTGCGATAAGAAACGTTGACAGTAATCACTTAATCTTCAGCATGAATAAACTGGGGGGACATTCGGACACAGCTCCGTGCACACAAAAAGCTCGGAGTCAGGTATTGGTTGGAATGCAGGATGCTGGTGCTCAGGCGTTCATTGCGTGCTATGGCGACCCGAACAAGAGCTCAGGCAGCCTTGGTACAGAAGTTGCGACCGATATCTATGTCCAAACGGGTTTGCCTTCTTACGTTTGGTATAGCGTCAGCGCTGAAGCCGACTCCTACTGGTATCCTTGTACAAGTGGAGAAGTGGACTTTCCTACTCAAGAAGACCGCGGCGCTGGTGGGACAGGTCAGTATGGCTACGGCACCGCGCTCACGGCGCTTTGGGGGGCCACCTCCACGAATAGTGACTACCCCATCATCGGTGTAGATTGGTGGGGCCTTACAGACGACAATTTGCCACCGGCTGCAAGCTGCGGAGGTGAGCATACAGACTTTGGCCTGATTACCGACAACGACAACGCATATGATGGAAACTGCGCTATCGCGTCCGGTGGAACCGATGCCTTCAGCTATGCTTGCGGGGGTGAGGATACGGGCAAGAGTTACGGAAATTTTCTTTCGTCGGTGACCTCGACGAATGTTACCACACTTCAAAGCTTGCAGGCTCCTTAGCGCCGTTTGGCGATAAGATCAGAGAGCACTGAGGAACCCCAGAGGCGGCCGGATTCTCCGCTAGAGCGAGGAACAAGTTACGCGTCGCCACGACCAAACCCTTGTTTGTGCTGGATCTTGGGGGCTTCAAATTGAACTTCCGAGTGCCGTGCAGCTCTTCCACTCAGTGTGGCGTGGCGCAGGTGAGACCTGACGCGTTACATGCCTGGGGACGAGCGGAGGGTGATCCAGTTCGCAATCGACGGCTTCTTTCCGTTCAAGAATCGGCTAGGATTAGACTTCGTTCTGTCTCGCCAACCTTACCAAATAAACGTTCTGCGAATAGCTAGCTTGGCTCGCGCTATTGCGTCCGGCATGAGGATAGTTGTAAATTTTTACGAGGTCGGGCACCAAAGCTAATGCGCAAAGTAGTGCTATTGGTAGCGGTTTTCGGTTTTACCGGCCATTGCGTCGCACAAGCAAAGTCCGGCACTCTTAGTCCTTCAGCTGTGTGGCAACCGCCGCAAAACTTGGTCGCCAGCGCGAACAAGGTCTGCGGTAATCCATCGGACGGACGTAGACTCGCCGAGTGCTTCATAGCGCAGATGGCAAAGGCCGGGGCACCCGTCGGCGCCTTGGATTTCACTCGCAAATTCTATAAGGAAAACCACGGTGAGATCGCGATCCTGACCCTGATAGCCCCCGCCGGACAGCTAGACATGGCCTGGGTGGTCTATCCGCTGCGCCAGCCGAGCAACTACGGCTTGGTTTTGGTCAATGGCGATCCGGTGTTCGTGAATACTGAGGACCTGAACCTGCTGGACCAGAGAGGCATGGAACAGAGTTTTGAGTATCAAGCCTTGAAGAGTCTGTTTCCGAAGGTCACGCTGTTTCCCGGCAAGCGCGACCGACGAAGCTGGCCCAAGGCGCAAACGCGACCGGGAGGCTGGCGATTCATCATAGACTACCCACTGCGCAATGGGTGCCCGACCTGTAGCAATGCTGGGGCAGCGTTGTTCGCCTGGAACTTTGACTCTGATAGGAAGTTCGTCGGCACCTCTTTTATGGGATTAACACCGGCGCCGTCCACGAGTCCTGTGTCATCGCCCCAGTAAGCTATTTCGGTCAGGGCACCCTTGTCGTTCATCGAAAGTAAACCATTCGGTTTCCGATGCAAGAGGCCTTGGCTTGAATAGCGGCGGCATTGGGCACGGCTTCCGCTGGCGGGGCAAGTAATCAGGGTGTGGTGTGGAAAATCACCCCATAGACACTCTCAGGCGTCGGCGATGGAGGTTGGCATGAAGACAACGTTTTTAGTTGTTCCGCTTGCTTTCCTGCTGGTGCTTGGGATGCCAAAAGCAGCATCGGCAAAGGGACGTACCGTCAAAATCATGATCTCGGGTGGTGGGCTCGCGAGTGCGATTGAGGTAACGGACCCGCGAATTCTTGACATCAGCAACGTGTGTGACCGTGCGGATGCAACTTAGGCGAAACGCTTGCCGACATCAGAAACTCGATTTGCTCACTAAGACTAGGCGTTGTTTGAGGGATAAAAGGTACGTCCACGTACATCCCTTCCTCTCTCTGCTGGACATCGAGTCCACCAATTTTGAGCAGATCATAGGCAATCTGTTTTAGCGGTTCGTAAACATCAAGGGTCGTCCATTGTCTATACCTGCTATGCATCGTCACTAACTCCGACCGCAACCTGTCGAAGAAAGGGGGGAAATAAGAAATGCTCTTAACAAGCTCACTTGCTTTCGGTGCGGACTCCTCAACAGATTGCTCCAATCCATCAAGATGCCCAAGCAGATAGGAAGCGTAAACCAGCACCTGACGATATTCCCGAGTCACTTCATTTAGAAGCCTCGTTAGCTCTCCATGCATCCGATATTGTCGGATAGCAGAATCACCACGGCCTTTCGCTCCCTTCAAAAACGAACAAAATGTATCTTCATAATCCTTGGTTGCGTGATCGCCGCCAAAACAAGCACTAAGCCGCGAGGCTATGTATTCATCCCAGCAACCCGACGCAAAGTCGAGTAGAAAGGCTTCCCTTTGTGGGAGCTGTAGCTTCAGTGTCACACCATGAAGCATCTTAACCTGCATCGCAAGGTCGTGGACATGACCACATTCATGAGCTAACGTATAAACCATACGCTCGTAATACTCTGCGCACTCTGGGTTCTCAGGATAGGCAATTGCGGCCATATGTCTAGCGTTCAGGACCATTACTGAGCGGGGCTCATCGTTGACGAGTATTGCGGGCGTCATGGCGACTCCTTCTGCGAAGTCGTCTTTGGTCGGCTTAAGTGTGCGACTCGTCTCGATGCCTCGATCCAGACTCGCGAGGGCCTCTGCGTAGTCGTATGCGACGATCACCCTGTGAAGACGTTCCAGATTTAACAGCTTCCCAAAGTGTTGAAGGAATGCCAAAATTGCACTCCCGACAGAGCGGGCGAACCCTCGTTTTCGTATCCTCACAAATCAGCCCCAATGTTTGGAAACGTGGAAGGCCTCTGTTTGAGTTCCGCTAGGAAGGCCTCTTCGTCATCCGAAGAAGCCTGAAGGCTTTCTGAATTCTCCATGCATCTCACTATAGCAAGGGAGTTCCGCACTGCACTAATTGTTGCGGGCCGTTCTTGGGTGCTTTGGCAGTTACAAATCTGCCTACAATCAGCAGTGGCCGAGAATCCCAGGACTTCGGGAGCTCCTATTGCCGCAGCAGGCAGCACACGAACTGAACGACTGCCGCGTCCTGCGATTTGGGAGTTCACTTGCATGACCCTCATCACATGGAACGCTTGTGACCATGGGGTGTGACAACATAGCAGGGCAGCACCTCGTCATCGGGTACGTCTCGCTCCGCATCCGCCGACCGAGCGGAGAATGGACCGGTCTCGATGGCCAGCCCCACCAAATGGCCCAACAGAATTGCTGGACGGATGCCGTCTGGTTTTTCCCTGCTCTGTCATTGCTGTCCGACTACGCCGATCCCAACCTCGTGTTCACCGACCTCGGCCAGGTGCAGTATAGCGGAGGTTATGCCGAGCACATCCGGGTATATCGATATCTGACCGATTTGGCGCCCGGAGAACAGCGAGTCATACAGCGACTGAGCACGGTTGATTATTTCCTCGATTCGCAATCCGCTCTACCCGTAGCGATGGCGTTTTCTATCCACGGCGATCGCGGTGCTGGCTTTGATGTACCCATCGGAATCGTTTTCTCACAATATCAAGCGGTGAACGGCATTCAGGTGCCTTTCACGGTTACGGAGTTATTAAACGGCTCGCCGTTTCTGCAGATCACCATCACCAGCGTCTCCACGAACGGCCTGAGCTCACCCGCCCACAAGTAAGCGGCTGACATTACAGAAAGGCCTTGTTGATGAACCGCTGCTCCGTCTGTCGTCTCGTCATTGCTTGTTGGCTCGCGCTCGGCATCTCCACATTTGTGGCCGCGCAGCAGCCGGCTACGGGTCTACCGCCGCTGGGAAGTTTTGCGGGTGGATCGTTCGACACCGTCGACCTGGCAAATCTGGATGTCCACTTCGCCATCCCAGTTTTCAACAGAGCCGGCAAAGGCATTCCGTTTGACTATAGCTTGAGCTATGACAGCCTGGTGTGGGTGCCGGTCAACCCAAGTGGCGAGAATGCATGGACACCGGTTAACAGCAATTGGGGATGGAGAGCGGCGACCGAAGCAGCCACCGGCTATGTTACCTACGAGAACTTTGACTTCTCACAATCGTGCCCCACAGGACCGTTCACTTACGGCAAAACCACGAGCACCTATAGTGGTTTCGCCTATCACGACTCAACCGGCGCTCTTCACTCTTTTTCTGGGGTAGTCACGGTCGTGAGGATCACCTCTTCGAGTTGTGGCACCATAGGTACCACCATCACGCCAATAACCAAGGCAATTACGTTTGACAATTCTGGTTATATTGTTAGCACCAATTCGTCGTCAGCGACCGGACCGGTTACCGTCAATGCCCGCGGGGGACTTACTATCATCACCCCTCCCGTCGGCGCTACAACGGGAGCAGGGTCGGTAACCGACGCCAATGGAAATCAAATTTCCATCGGCTCGAACGGCATCATCACTGACACGCTCGGCACCACCGCGCTCACAGTAAGCGGCACGCCTCCAGGGAACGTGACTTACACCTATACAGTTCCCAGCGGGGGGCAGGCCACCGTGACCTTCATATACGGGACGTATTCTGTACAAACCTGCTTCCAGGTCCAAGTCCCTAACATCGCAGAGTTCGGGCCTACGCAAGAATATCTTGTAAATCAAATCAAGCTGCCGGATGGCAGTTCGTATCAGATGAGTTACGAGACAACTGTCGGCTGCGGCGCGAACGGCCAGCAAGTCACGGGTCGAATCGCCTCGGTGACGCTGCCCACGGGCGGCCAGATCACATACGCCTACACTGGCAGCTGGGGCATGATGGCGGACGGCAGCCCCGGCTATATGACCCGCACTTTGGGCGGAGGCACCTGGCAGTATTGGCGGTCGTTTCGAGTTCCGAACACCGAGCAAACGGCGGTCACCGTAGAAGACCCAGCTGGGAATGTGACTGACATGAATTTCTCGGGGATATATCAAACCTCGCAGAGCGTCTATTCAGGAAACCGGAGTACATGGCTCGATTACACCACCACCTGTTATAACGGTAACAGCAGCTCCTGCAGCACCGCCACCGTGAGTACGTCGAGTTATATAAACGAGCGAACGATTTACGACTCTCCCAGCTACGGATCGATATTCTCTAAGTATGACTACGTGTACGACCAGTATGGAAATCAAACTGCCGAAACCGATTACAACTTTGCCAGCAGCGGCAACCCTGTCCTGAGGGGCATCTCTGCGGTTTACAACACTAGCCTCTGCTCGACATATAACATCTGCGACCGTCCTACGAGTGTCCAGGTAACTGATGGGGCAAATCAGAAATCATATACAAGCTGCACATACGATGAAGGCGGCAACACACACGGAAGCGTCACGACAGTCAGTCGGTGGGTATCGAGTAGTGCGTCTAATCTTATTTCACATTATGCCTACAATAGCGGCGGTACTTTGGGATGGGCGGAGGATCCAAACGGAACGTACACAACCTATTGCTATGGCAGCAATGGTATGTATTGCAAGAACAGCAACGACTCTTGTAATGGCGCATTCCCAACAACTATCACGGTCGCGGGCTTGTCTACTCAGTATCAATACAAGTGCGGCGGAGGCGTGGTGACAAGTGTGACGGACCCAAATGGCGCAGCCGCATCAACCAGCTACGGCGACGCTTACTTTTGGCGTCCGGCGAGCACGACGGATCCGCTGGGGAATGTGACTTACTACAACTACTACGGAACCTCAAACAATCCTGGGGGCTCACACGTCACCTCGGTAGGGCAGATGGAGTCTGTGCTGTCGTTGAATTGGTATTCGTCGGCGGTTGATACGCTTACTACCCCCGATAATTACGGCCGGCCTTATCTGCAGCAGACATACGAAGGACCTGGTGTGCAAAACCCCTGGGACACGATGGAGTATGCGTATGACGTATCTGGCCGTCTGCAATACTATGTCCCTCCCTACGCCGATTCACAAGCTGGTGTGGGCTTGCCTGGAGAGCCTTCGCGAGAATATTTCTACGACACGTTGGGCCGCAACACCAAGATAACCGACGGGTACGGCTTGGAGGTAGACTACGTCTATAACCTCAACGACGTAACCGTGACTGTAAATCCCGCGCCGCAGGGCGAGAATCCGAAGAAGCGGCAGTACGAATATGATGGTCTGGGCCGCCTTAAGTCGGTCTGTGAAATAACCAGTGTGAGCGGTTCGGGCGCATGCAATCAGAACACAGCAGCTACCGGATTCCTTACCAGCTACACCTACGATCCGTTGGCAAATCTATTGAGCGTGGCCCAAAGTAGCCAGGGACGAGCGTTCTCCTACGACGGCCTCAGCCGAATGACAGGCGAGTACAACCCGGAGGTTAGTTCGAGCGCATGGACATATTACACTTTCGACAGCGATGGTACGTGTGGCTCCTCTGCAGGTGACAAGGTCAAGCGGGTCGACCCGGCTCTGAACGTGACTTGCTACACCTGGGACAGCCTGCATCGGCTCACCTACGTGAGCTATCCAAGCGGACCCAATGCTGCCGGTACCAAGAGCAAGGGGTTTATTTATGACAACTCAAATCCCTTGGGCTTTGCCCTTTCCAATCAACTGGGGCGGCTTTCCGTAGCATATACCTGCTGTAGCGGCAATAACTGGAATGGCTGGCAGGCCTTCAGCTACGACGCTCGTGGTCGAACCACAGATGTGTGGCAGCTAACGCTGAACGACAATAATGTTTACCATGTTCAGGAGAGCTATTTCGCTAACAATGCCCGGTACGGGCTGCAGGGCTTTCTTGGGACAGGAACGACTACCCCGTTCACAGACCAGTTAGGGTCGGGCATGGACAACGAGGGACGGCCCTTCGGCACTTGGGACTCGACGGGGAATACCGTCATATGGTCTTCCACTGACTACAACGCCGCCAGTCAGCCCACACAGCTGAATCTGCTAAATGGTTATGAGGCTTTCAGCTATGACGCTTACGGCCGTATGACGCAGTGGCAGTCCAACGCGGGGAGCAACACGCAGACCGGCAATCTCACCTGGAACGTGAATGGCACGTTGCGGCAGCTGCAGATGAGCGACAGTTACAACAGTGGCAACAATAACAAGACCTGCCAGTACGGAACGGCTAGCGTGCAGGGATATGATGACCTGGGGCGGCTGGTCAGCGTAGATTGTGGTAGTGGCAACTGGGGTCAGAGTTTCGGCTACGATGTTTTCGGCAACCTCACGAAGAGCGTTTTGCCAGGCCGCACCGGAATCGCTTCCAATCCTGTCTATGATGCCAACGGCTACAACAACCGCGGGAGCATTTTCACGTATGATGGCATGGGCAACGTGACCAACGACGGGGCCAACGCGTACACCTACGATGCTGAGGGGCGGCCGGTCTCGCTAAACGGCAGCACCATCCTGTTCGATGCCTTCAACCGGCCCATGGAGATGCATGGCAGCGGCGGATATACCGATATCGTGTATGCTCCCGACGGCAGCAGGTTCGCCATGATGAACGGGGCGACGGTGCAGAACTACTTTGTTCCGTTGGCGGGAGGTTTGCAGGCCGTGTATGGGCCGGGCACGGGCAATCTGCTGTACTACCGGCACGCGGATTGGCTGGGCTCGTCGCGATTTGCGGCCACGTCCACGGGCAGCATGTTCTACGACCTGGCGTACGCTCCTTTCGGCGAGACCTACGCTGAGACGGGCACCGTCAGCCGCTCGTTTACCGGGCAGACGCAGGACACGGTGCAGGGTCAAACTGGGCTGTATGATTTCCAGTTCCGCCAGCAGAGCGCGGCACAGGGACGCTGGCTGGTGCCCGACCCGGCAGGATTGGCGGCGGTTGATATCACCAACCCGCAGACCTGGAACAGGTATGCGTATGTAGGGAATAACCCTTTAAACGCGACTGACCCGCTGGGATTGTACTGCGCCATCGACGTGGATGGCGGAACTATAGGTGGCTGCACAGAGGGGGACATTTGGACTGAGGGACTATTCTTTCTTTGGTGGCCGGTGGGTGGCGGCGGTGGTGGAGGCGGTCATCCGGGTCCACCCTCCGCCGGAGGCAATCCGCCGCCGAGTCCTCCGCCGACTAACCCGCCTCCTCAGCCGGTCAACTTCCCGAACGAGACGAACGGTATTCCCAACGGGCTAAACCTGAACTGGGGAGGAGTTTGGGGCGCAATCATCCCCAACGGCAATTGCGGTGACATAGGGCCATGCAACGCGATCGGTACTGGATTTGACGCCACCGATGCAGCGGCTCTGCCGGTGTTGGCGGGGATTTGTTTTGGTACCGGCGTCTGCGAAAGTGCTGCCACGATTGGCGGCGCTATTGCGCTCGGATATGTTATTTATAAAGGCGTAGAGGCCGGTGTTCAAACATATCAATCCCGAAAAGCCGATTTAGCGCAAATAGACAGAATTGCCAAAGCGATGTGTGTTGACAGAAATGCCTTGGGCGAACTAATCCACCAATGGAAGAAGAGCCTCCCGAAGGGCACTGAGCTTAGCGATGAGGAATTAAAAGGATTAGCAAGTTCGCTTCCGAAGATACCGGGATGCGTTCCTAGTGAATGAACAATACGATCATGAATTCACAAGTCACTAAGGCCCCTGCTTCGACCTTGGCAGCTATTCGAATCTTCGGGGCTAACCTGGATTTCGACGATATTACGAGCCACCTCGGTCCCCCTTCTGGAAAACATCTAAAGGGTGATCGCGGCGTAGGTTCCCTAAGATATTCTGAGGATATGTGGTGCCTCGACTCTCCCTATCCGCGAATTGAGTCGCTTGACGTGCACCTGACATGGCTAAGAGATGCACTTGAACATCAGAGAGAATTCCTTCATGCTCTCAACAAGAGGTTCGAAGTAACCAGCTACTGCGGAATCAGTGTCGACGGTGATAGCTGCCGATTGTTACTTACAGCAGAGTCATTGCAGATATTTTTCAGCCTCGATATCGACTTAAACTTGAGTGCCGTTTTCACAGGGTATTCAGACTTGCACGGTACAGTGCACGACAAGGTGGACCTAGAACATGCCGACGATTTGCCTTCTAACGAAAGAATACGAGCGTCGTTCCAAGTCTCTGCATTTGAGCAGGACCTTCAAGACATCTCGGACGGTCTGGGCTTAGAATCTTCGGTGGATCATAGGTGGGAGGCCCCATCCTCGTCCGGTGAGCCATACCAACTTGATCTCTGGTCTATTGTTTCGGCTCCAGGTCCAGGAGCTAGCGTCGATCAATACCTCCGATCATTAGCCGCTGGCCTGCTACCACGATATGACTATCTTCGCAGGCTGAAACGCAGAGCCGGACTGCTTGCCCGATGCGAAGTGGGTACCGTCAGCGACAATCCCGTGTTTGCCATTTCTCCGGCCGCGCTGAGAATCTGTGAAGATCTGGACATTCCGCTGGAGTTCCGACTTCATCTGATTTAAAGTTCGTCTCACTACCTGACGTGGCCCATCCTTCCGGCTGGGCCTTCTTAATCTTGCGTGCCCCACCCTTCTCGCCTGCTTTTGGCGGGGAGGGTGGGAGGAGCTTCACCTATGATGGCGTGGGCAACGTGACCAAGGAGGGGCAGCTACGCCCACACGTTCATGCAGAGTGGTGACACGTCTCTCTTAACAGCCCGCCGTTGTTCGCGTCGTAATTCTGCCTCGGCTTGAATCACAAAAAAGAGCCACGCAGCAGCGCATGGCTCGAATAATAGTCAAATAATCCGCACGAGCGTTTCCTGTGCCGTCTTCTGGTCTCCCATGCACAACGGCAGGAAGTCGCAGTAGGCGCAGTGCTTTCCCGGACGTTTGTAGAAGATTCCGGCGGCGATGTCCTTGGAGACGAGCCGAATCTTCCCCACGTACTCGGCCCGCTCATTCGCGCTCCGTTCGGCGAAGAGCCATTCGATGCGCGGTTCTTTGGTCTTGACGAACACGCAGAAGGCGACCTTCGTGGCTTCCGGTTCGGCCAGGGAATACGCCGTCAGTTGATCGGAGAGTGTGACTTCATGGTCATCGTAAGCTGACGCCGCAGTCTTGAAGTCGATGACGGCAATTCCGCCATCAACCTCTGCGACAAGATCCATGATGCCCACGAATGGCAGCGGGAGTGACGCGATGACGAGATCGAATCGCTTCTCAACTTCGCGCACTGCCCGAAGTTTCGGGAGCTCCTTCGCAAGGAACTGCTCGGTGAGCTTCTTCCCTTTCTGCTTCAGGCTCTCCCAGGATTCCCGCTCTTTGTACCGCAGTTCGACCCCGTTCACTTCCTCCCATTGCGAGAGGAAGGAGCTCACGGGATCGGCACCGTTCTTGAAGAGGTCGGCGAGGGCGATGTGCATCACCGCCCCGAAGACCAATCCTGAGCTCTGGACTTTGGGCCGCAAGTTTTCCAAGTAGTAGAAACGGTATTGCGCGGGACAGGTGAGGTAACGGTTGACGCGGGAGTGCGAGAGATGCGGCGCCCGATCCTCATCGAGCGCCTCTTCCCGCTCTTTAATGAACGCGCCTGCCATTGGCCCCTCCGTTCTTGGGCTGAGGGTTGTACGCGAAGACCTGCTCGATGTTCACATACTTCCCGTCATCGCTCGGCTTGGTCGTGACCAGGCAGGGCACGTCGAGCCGCTGGCCCGCAACGATGTTCTCGGGCCGCACCGTGTAGCCCGCCGCATCGATGTGGCTGGCAAGCTGCTTTGCGGAACCGAAGAGACGCGTGCGGCGTCCGTCGACTTCAAACGCGATGCACAGCCGGTCGCCCCACTTGCCGTTCACCTTGCCGATGTCGATCATTTTCGCGAAAACAGGGCCTTCATCGACCTTCCGGGAGAGCGTCGCGGGGGCCGGTTGCGCGGCGTGTTGCGGTTGCGAGGGTTGCGGAGCGGACTTCCCCTTCAGCTTCAAGAAGGACGTAACGATCTCCCGCTGCAGCTGGAGGGTGGTGAGCGCCCGGTCTTTGATCTCGCCCACCGTGAGGTCCGCAACCGGCGTCGTGAATTCTATGGACACGGAGTCAATGCGGCCATCCGGACTCACGCTTCGCTTGATGAGCATGGAGATCGGAGCCGTCTGGTCCTTGGGTGGCCGGCGCTTGCGCGAAGGCGAACCGCTCGGCGGCTGGTTTGCAGTACTGGCCTTGGGTGCGACTTCTTCTGCAGGCTCCGGGAGTTCGGGAAAGTGCTCGGTGTCGAAGGGTTCGATCGCGAGGATGTGCTTGCAGCGCCACGCGCGATCCGCTTGGTGAATCTCGAAGTCGGGGCACGTGCACGTCAGGCGCTCGCTGTCGAATTTGACGAAGTAGCGCTCCGAAGGGTTGTCGGTGGAGTAGACGCGGAATCCTTCTTCCGCTCGTGATGCGATGAGCACGCCGTTTTCCGCGCGCTCCCGCCGCGTTTCCAATTGTGCTGAGGTCATACGAACGTCTCCTGTGATGGGAATGTGGGTTCACAAAGAACCATCCTCAGCCTAGGCAACAGAGAGACGGTCACAAGGCGTGGAAACTTGCCGGAATCGGCAACTTCTCTCGACTTGCGGGAGTATTTACGGTCGGAAACGATGAAGCAATGCCTTCCGCAGAGCCTGATCGTATTGCGTTTTTCGCCCGCACCAACTTCCGCGACAGGCGGCGGACGTTTGGCATGAAGCGCGTCGACCGCCGCGCTCACATGTATGTGATCGGGAAGACCGGCACCGGAAAATCAACGCTCTTGGAGACGCTCATTGCGCAAGACATCGCGCACGGTGAAGGAGTGGCCCTGCTCGATCCGCACGGAGACCTGGCAGAGAAGGTGTTGGGGAACATTCCCGCAGAGCGAAAGAGCCATCTTTTCTATTTTGATCCCGTCGCCTCGGAACCCTTGAGCTTCAATCCGTTGGAACACGTGCCACCCGTGAGACGGCCTCTCGCAGCGGCAGGCCTCTTGGAAGCCTTTAAGAAGATTTGGGCGGATTCCTGGGGGCCTCGGTTGGAGCATATTCTCCGCAACGCACTTCTCGCGCTCCTCGATCAGCCCGATGCCACGTTGGGCGACGTGCTCCGCATTCTCGTCGATTCCGCTTTCCGCCGTTACGTCGCGAGCAGAATTCAGAATCCCCACGTCCGGAGCTTTTGGCTGGAAGAGTACGAAGGCTATCCCGCACGGTTCCGTGCTGAAGCGATTGCGCCGATCCAGAACAAGGTGGGAGCGTTCATCACGAATCCGATTCTCCATCGCATCGTTGGCCGGGCAGCTAGCTCGTTTGACATGCGGCAGGTTATCGACGAGGGCAAAATCCTCATCATGAACCTCGCGAAGGGAAAGATCGGTGAGGACGCCGCCGCGCTCCTCGGAGCCATGCTCGTATCCAAACTGAGCCTCGCCGCCTTGAGCCGAGCCGACATGCCCGAGCATACCCGGCGAGATTTCTATCTGTACGCCGACGAGTTCCAGAACTACACGACGCTCAGTCTTGCGTCGATGCTCTCGGAACTGCGGAAATATCGCGTGAACCTCATCCTGGCGCACCAGTATCTGGCGCAGCTTGATCTTCCCATCAGAAGCGCGATTCTCGGCAACGCCGGTACCATCATCTCGTTCCGCGTTGGTATGGAGGACGCCGAGATTCTCGCGAAGGAATTCTATCCGGTGTTTGCCCCTGTCGATTTGGTGAGCCTTCCAAACCACCAGATTTATCTGCGGCTCATGGTGGATGGCATGGCGTCGCCCCCCTTTAGCGCCGACACCATGAAGTTGTGACTGCTGGGTGCCTTGGGAGGACTGAGAAAGTCGACACGAGCGGCAGTGACATAGATCACGGAGGGAACATCGACATCTCTATGCGTTTGCAGCCGGGTTACCCATAAAATCGGCATAACACTTGCGCTACAGGCCTTCGATGCCAGCGGCACTTTGGTGCTTCTAAACCCGGAATAGAGATTAACAAGGAAAGTTCTTGCAATTCGCACGGCTCTGTGAAACTCTCGGTCAAACGCGCCCAAGGCCTAGATAACGATCCCTGGCTGAGTTCGACCGGATCGGGGGTGTGCCGTGCCACTTCGTGGAAATCGCTCCGTCCTTTCCAAATTATTCCGTGCTTCCGTTGCTATTGTTCCGTTGGCTCTGGCTGCGATCGCTGCGGCCGACAGCGGCGAAAAAGTGCTTCACACCTTCACCACTGGAGGTTCGGACGGAGGACTCTCTATTGCGCCAGTGACTGGCAATCTTTATGGCGCGACGCAGACGGGTGGGACACACGGAAACGGCATAGTCTTTCAGCTTTCACCGAACGCGGACGGAAGCTGGACGGAAACTGTGCTCTACAGCTTTCAGGGCGGCGTAAGTGATGGAGCTAATCCGCGCGCTGGCGTAGTGTTTGATAGTGCTGGAAACATCTACGGTACAACAGCCTGGAACGGAGCAAACGGGGCTGGCACGGTCTATCGACTAAAGCCGCAGAACGACGGCAGCTGGAAAGAAGCGGTTCTCTACAACTTCACGGGAAGTGGTCCGGAGCAGGCGGGTGTGATCCTCGACTCGTCAGGCAATCTCTACGGTACTACTTACGGGGAGGGAGCGTACGGATTTGGCTCCGTGTTCGAACTGGCCGCACAACCGGACGGTAGCTGGACCGAGACGACACTGCACAGCTTCGATGGGACTGAAGGATGCGGCCCGAATGCGGAAGTGGTATTTGACACAGCTGGTAATCTCTACGGCACCACCGTCGGGTGCGGCATTCACGGGGCCGGTATTGTCTTCGAACTGTCGCCGGACCCACAGGGCAAATGGAATGCAACAACGCTCTACAACTTCGGTAACCCTCCTGATGGCGGGTTCCCGGATACAGCATTGGTGCTCGATAGCGCAGGAAATCTCTACGGAACAACATTTTTTGGCGGCGTCAATAACTTTGGAACAGTTTTTGAAATCAGTTCGTCTGCGGACGGCTGGAAGGAAAAAGTTCTATACAGTTTTGATGGAATCAACGATTCCGGCCCTACTGAAGCGCCAGTAACTTTAGATGTGGCAGGTAACCTTTACGGAACGACAGGGGGTTATGACTCACACGGTGCAGGTGCAGTATACAAATTAACTCATACGCCTGATGGCTGGGGCGAAGGGCTAGTGTATGCCTTTACTGGTGGGCTCGACGGCGGATACCCCGTCGCAGGGCTGATAAACGATCAGGTAGGCAACCTCTACGGTACCACCGACACCGCTGGTGAGTTTGGAGTAGGCGTCGTCTTCGAAATTGCTAACGCCTCCTCATCAGGAACCATAGTTGTCACAACGAACCTGTCATCGGCTACTTTTACTATCTCCGGACCTCAGAATTATTCCGGCGGTGGCACTTACGAGCGGTTCAGCAATGTGCCACCTGGCACGTACACGATAACATTCGGTCCGGTTTCCGGATACACAACGCCACCCCCGCAGACCCAGACGTTGGTTGCGAATGGGGAGATAGATTTTAATGGCACGTACGTTCCCGAATCCGACCTGCTGATCGTTTCTCCGGCCTCACTTTCCTTCGCATATCAGACTGGCAGCGGAGGCTCGGTCAAGCCACAGAATCTCTCCGTCTCGACTACAGGCTCTCCTCTCTTCTTTACAGTTGGCGTGTCCACGACGCCCCCTGGAGGCATCTGGCTCTTGGCTGCGCCTCCCCAAGGCGAAACCCCCGGTGTGGTAACCGTTTCGATTGCTCCTGGCCTGCCGCCCGGCGTGTATTCAGGGCAAGTTACCGTCTCGGCTACAGGGGCAGGAAACAGCCCAGTGATGGTTCCTGTGACGCTTGCAGTTACCGCCGGCCCTCTTACCAAACTCGTCTTCCCCGTCAGGGAGGACCAAGATCACTGCTCAGGTGGAAGTTGCACGCCTTATACGGCGAATATGTCAGCCGTGTTTGATCACTACATGAAGGTCGCATACGAGGATTCTCACTGGGATCCGGTAAATAAGCGATGCACCCAGCAACCGACGCGCCTCATACCGACCTACGGTAAGATTGTCGACTTTTTGAACGAGTCCGCCTCAGGCCCGCTGTACGAGTCGTCAGACGGGTACGGACCGTGCGGAACGCTCTACGGCTATACCAATCCGGATCAATCAGCCTTTCTCTCGAATCTGCATTACATTGAAAGCCCTTACCTCTATTATGATAGTCACCCCGGTTACGACTATCCGTTTGACTTTGGCACGCCAGTCTACGCTGCAATTAGTGGATGTGTGTCCTACCATATCCCCGCGGCGGGAGCATCTGCAAGTGGCTACCACGTACTTGCCATTATACCCATGGATACCGAGCCACCGGGAGACCAATGTCAACTGAACGGCATTAAGAGCGATACTGGTTACGTTGTCCTGTACATGCATCTGTCTTCGTATCTCAGTGAGTACGAGGACGGAACTCCTGTCCTCTGCCAGAAACCTCCTCCTAAGGGATCAACCACATGTCCTACTCAAGTGCCGTGCGACAAATGCCCTAAGGAAGGACAGTGGGTGAGTGTCAATCGCTTAGACGAAATTGGATATACCGGCAACTTTTCAAATGGAATATGGGGCTCGGTGAGTCCTCATCTGCATTTCGAGGTGGACCAGAATCTCAAGCCAAGCAAAGGCGTTCAAGGAGTCCCGCTCGACCCGTATGGCTGGTGGTCTCCGGCTGCGGACCCCTACGCTACAGTTCGGGGCGCCATGAATATGAATAACTGGCTATGGAAGTAAGCGCATTTTCCCGTCAGCCTTGCTGCGGCAAGATTCGGAATGAGTATAATACCCCCCGCCAAAAAACAGGCGGGCAGGGATCAGTCCAGCAAGTGAATCTAACACTGTAAATTGTTGATGAATGATTTGCATCCTCTTCTCGAAATGCAACTAAATCACCACCCTGTCCTTCCGTCGCGGGCTCGTTGACGACCACCCATGTCGCTTTGTTGAGTAGTATGTCTTGCGCGGGTGGTGATGTTACGCCGTACCACGCAAGCCATTCTCGAAATGAGAGATTGTTCGGATTGAAGATGCTTCCTGGTTTGGACACATCGATTGCAAGGTCGTAGTCGTCGACGCCAACCCAACCCAGTATCGTTGTAATAGCAGGTGGAACAGCATGTTTAACGGTAGGTGTTCCTCGGTTAGGGTATTGAACGCTGTAGCCGCCTTCGGCGTCTGCGTATGTATCCCAGCCCGTTATATCAATTGCGTTAATCGTATCTGATGCGACAGAAACTGACTTGGGCGGACTCGACGGACCCTGGGTAGGCGACTCGATGTCCAAAAGCAGGGTACCGCCGGCAAGAACAGCCAAGAGAATGAGGGCAGCTATAACTAGGTGAGTTCGCAACTTGTTCATTTGGGGGAAGAAGGACGAGTAGTTTCATTATGCCTTCGTGCGGCCGCAAGTCAAGTGCATCGGTCGCTATCGAGAATGACATCTGAAACTCGTCGAGCCGGCGAAAGCAGCGCGGGAGGTGGAACTCATTTTTTCAGCGCCGACCCCGTGAAAGGGTAGCCTTCTTTCCCTCGCTGATCATCTTCGGCAGGTGCCTGTAGTAAAGTATTTGGTTTACAGGCAGTTTGGCTTTCGTCGGTATTGGAGCAATACTTCGTCTGACCGGAGGGCTGCTTCATGGCAAGACTCGGCAAAGACTCGAACGTCATTTCCCACTGGCATCACCCAATTGAAAACTTCCAGACCTCGCCCATGGAGTTCTACGTTTCCGTCGAGCAAGCACTCCAACCGCGACAGATTCCAGACTACGCAGTCTCGCGAATCGATTGGCGCGAGGGCGGCGTGCTCACCGCCCGGCGGGAACACCAGCGGGTGAGGCGCGGCAAACTCGTCTCCGACATCCGCACGGACGCATTCGGCAGTGTCAACTCCCGGCCTTTTCCTCGTGGCCCAGCTTTTCGAGTTGGCGCTCGATGTCGCGATGCTGGCATGTTTCTACAGTGCCGAGCGCTTTTCACCTGGTTCCCTTGCAAATATCTCCCATTGTGATTTGATTATGCAAAGGTCAAGACAACTTCATTCTGATGAACACACCACAAGAGATATCCGCGTCGGAATGGGCAGAAATCATACGCGTCCCAGCGGTGAGAGACGCGTGGGGACTTGACGAGGATGAAACGCCGGAAGAGTTTGCCTCAAAGGTCTATGGCGTCAAATTCCATTTCGTAAGCGGCGGTCCCGGTTACATAGGTGACCTTTTCATTCTTCAAGGCGACGCACTCAGTGAGTCGGCACCGATAGCACTTATCCGAAAGAACGGGGCATTGGTGCCTGCATTGGGAACCTGGTAGAGAACAGCAGCGGGTGCGACAGCTTCGCTGGGGCGCCTCCTAGTTAGCGGCCTTTTCGCCTTTTCTTTATAACCGAGATCATTAAGCTGGTGTTCGATCTCTTTCTTTCGTTCCGGAAGCTTCTTGATGAGTTGTTGGCGGGTCCTTTCGAGAACTTGCGGTGCGTCCATGATTGCCTCCCTGATGCGCCACCCTGCAGGGCTCAACTCGCTGCCTGTCGTCGTATTCCTACTGACACGACCACGTTGGGTGGTATATGATCCGCTGTTCCCCCGGTAGTTTTCTTTGTTTCGTGATCCTTGATAGGGGTTGCGCATGGCACGAAGTCCCAAAACGACGGACATCATTTCCCACTGGAACACGTTTCTTGAAGGCTTTCAGGGGTCGACTCTCGATTTTTATACGCGCGTCGAAGAGGCCATTCGCCAGCGCCAGATGACCGATTACAAGACATCACGCGTTGACTGGCGAGAGGGCGGCATTCTTTCGGCGAAGCGCGAATATCTGCGAGTACAACGGAAGGAGTTTGCCTTCGACATATGCGGCGCTCCGTTCGGAAACGGATTCTTTTTCTCATCATGGTTGGGCGAGATTCCGTCCGGCTTCTGGAGACTCGTGTCGCTTGTGCCGATCTTTGGCGCCTTTCTTCATTGGGCATTTCGGCGTGAGACCTACTACCGGATCGATACAGCCTCCATGTTTCAATCACTTGTCCACTTGGCGGTTCTCGAAGTCATTGATTCGATGACAAAGCAGCAAGGACTCCGACAACTGACCGAGCTTGAGCGGAAACCGATCATGCGGGAGTTCTCTCGGAGGTAACGCCTTGAATGGCGGGCGAAGAACACATCGTGCCGCGAGGCCAAATCATTCCTCTCACGCAAGAGGAGCGCCTGACCGCGCAGTTCTACGATTGGGAGCGGCGCGGACGCGGCTGGCAGATTTGGGATTACCCGGTCGAGCTTGAACCCCCGTTCCGTCCCTTTTACTTCCATTACGCAGAACCGGGACCGGCAGTTGATGACGCCCGCAGGCCCACAATCCTGAGCAGCCTCGTTGACGGCATCTTCGGACGAAGCCCCGCGCCCGCCCTGCCCGCACCGGTGTTTGAAGAGCGCGAATCTGATCCCGAACTGTTCTTCGCTGAAGAGCCTCTCGTGGAGTTCCATGTCGCTCTGCCTTCCGGCACAAAGATCTCCAAAGATGCTGCCGAGCGCGTGCTCGTGAATCTCACGTATGCTTCCTCTCCCATCGCGTTTGAAGTCGTGGGCACGAAAGGCACCATCGTGACCCAATTCGCGTGCCTCGAACCCGACCGGGCGCAGCTTGCGCAACAACTCCTCGCCCACTTTCCGGAAGCGACGATCACGGAGCACGATCAGTTCCTTGAAGGGCTGTGGAATGAGCAAAAGGCGTCAGTCATTGTCGACTTCGGTCTGTCACGCGAGTGCATGTTGCCGATCCGCACGTTCCGCAGCTTTGATGTGGACCCGCTGATCGGAATCGCCGGGGCGCTCGCCGACTTGCGCACGGGCGAGCTCGGGTTACTGCAAGTGCTCTTCCAGGCCACACGCCACCCTTGGGCCGAAAGCATGATGCGCGCCGTTACCGACAATGAGGGCCGGGCGTTCCTGGCCGACGCGCCGGAGATGGTTTCGCTTACGAGAGAAAAAATTGCGCAACCGCTCTTTGCGGCGGTACTCCGCGTGGCCGCATTCTCAGATACCGAAGCGCGGGCATGGACCATCGCCAAATCCCTCGGCGGCACACTTATGCAGTTTGCCAATCGCGCGGGTAATGAGTTCATTCCGCTCACCAACGACGAATATGCGGATAACGATCACGCCGAAGACGTGCGGGCACGGCGCTCTCGCCGTTCCGGAATGCTCCTCAATCTGGACGAATTGGCTTCGCTCGCGCACCTGCCATCGGCATCCGTCCGCGTGCCGCAACTGAAGCGCGAAGAATGTAAGACCAAGGCGGCTCCGGCGATTGTGCAAGGCCACAGATTCACGCTCGGCGAAAACACTTATGCCGGGCATACGGCGACCGTGACCTTGAGTGCCGACCAGCGGACGCAACACTGCTATCTGATCGGGGCGTCCGGCACCGGCAAGTCCACGCTGCTCCTCAATATGATCCTGCAGGACATCGAAAACGGCGAAGGCATTGCGGTGCTCGATCCCCACGGAGATTTGATCGACGAAATCCTGGGCCGCATTCCCGAGGCGCGTGCCGGAGACGTGTTGCTCCTCGACCCTTCGGATGAAGCCTACCCGGTAGGATTCAACGTCCTTCAAGCCAACTCGGAGATCGAAAAGAACCTCTTGGGGTCCGACCTCGTGGCGGTGTTCCGCAGGCTTTCGACCAGCTGGGGCGATCAGATGACTTCGGTCTTAGGGAACGCCGTCCTTGCCTTCCTCGAAAGCACGGAGGGCGGGAGCCTCGTTGATCTGCGGCGATTCCTCGTCGACGCGGGATTCCGGGCGACGTTCCTCAAAACCGTCCGCGATCCCGAAGTGGTCTATTACTGGGAGCGGACCTTTCCCATTCTCGTGGGCAAGCCCCAAGGCCCTATCCTCACGCGCCTCGATACGTTCCTGCGGCCCAAGCTCATCCGTTACATGGTGGCCCAGAAGGAGAATCGCTTCGATCTCGCCGCCATTATGAATGAGGGGAAAATCTTTCTCGCGAAGCTCGCCCAGGGCGCAATCGGTGAAGAGAACGCCTATCTTTTGGGCACGCTCTTGGTTTCCAAATTCCAGCAGCTTGCCATGAGCCGCCAGCAGACGGCAGCGGCGCTCCGCCGCAACTTCTATCTCTACATCGACGAGTTCCACAATTTCGTGACGCCGTCCATGGCCGCGATTCTCTCCGGTGCCCGTAAGTACCGCTTGGGCCTTATCTTGGCCCACCAAGAATTGCAGCAGCTTACGAGCCGCGACGCGGACGTAGCGAGCGCCGTAATCGCGAACCCCTACACGCGTATCTGCTTCCGCCTGGGCGACTTCGATGCGAAGAAACTGGCGGACGGGTTTTCGTTCTTCGAGGCGAGGGATCTGCAGAACCTTCAAGTCGGCGAAGCCATCTGCCGGGTCGAGCGGGCGGAGTTCGATTTCAATTTGAAGACGCGTCTTCTTCCCGTGATTGATCCGGAAACTGCCCGGAAGCGCCGCGAACAGTTGGTGGCGCTTTCGCGGGAGCATTACGCGAGGCCACGGCAAGTGGTCGAAGCGGCGCTCATTCCAGCGGATGTACCGTCGGCGCCGTCAAAACCACGAGTTGCGACACCGGAGAAACAAAAAAAAGCGGCGTCATCCCCAACGGTCATGCGGACGGAAACGAACGAGCCAGCGCAGCTGCCCGACGCCACGCAGATTCCCGGACGGGGCGGGCCGCAGCATAAGTACCTGCAAGACCTTATCAAGCGCTGGGCGGAAGATCGTGGATACGCGGTGACACTCGAAAAGCCAGTGCTCGACGGTTTGGGAATCGTCGATCTGGTTCTCGAAAAGCGTGGGGCAACTCCCATTGCGTGCGAAATCTCCGTCACAACTTCTGCGGAGCACGAATTGCAGAATGCGGCGAAGTGCCTTGCTGCCGGTTTTGATCATGTATTCCTTGTAGCACCCGACAAGGACACCTTAAGTCGCGTGCGAACGCGTGCTTCGTCCATCCTGACGCCGAGCCAGATGAAGAAGGTCCGATTTGTTTTGCCGGAGCAAGTATTCGCGTCGGTGTCGGTGCTCGAATCGCGGCCCGAGGTTGCCGGGGGGCCTGCAGAGGAGACCAAGGAACTGCTGACGGCCAAAGAGGTGGAGGAGTTGCTGCGGATCGATGTGAAGACGATCTACGGCTACGTCCAGCGGGGTTTGATACCTTATGTTCGGATACAATCGAATTTGCGGTTTGTGAAGTCCGAGGTTTTGGCGTGGGTTGCGGAACATCGTTCGGGCGGGAAGAATCCGAAGCGAAAGTAGGCGAAGTTTAACGGATTGTTTCGTGGACTCTGGATCTGAAAATAGTCTCCCAGCCACGGAGTGATGTCGTGCAAGTGCATGAATGCATCAACTTCCGTGTGGGCTTCGTCGTGACCAGGAGTGCGACCTGCGGCAGACAGACGGGGAAGAAGGACGCCCGCCTTATCACTCACCGGAGCCTGGCGTACTCGGCTTTGGCTTGCTTGAGGTCGGGATCGAACGTCCTTCCAGAGGGTGAGCAGCCCTGATGATCGGCCTACTGCCCGCGTGAAAGGCGCGCCGTTCTTCGATCACGGCAGCGGCTTTGCGAGCGATTAGCAGAAAGTTCTTAGCTTTCGCATCCTTTTGTAGCGCCTGAAGACGAGTTCGACCCTCGGCCCTATTGCTGGACTTCATTTCGACTTCGCCGAGCGCGAGGCGCGCCTCTAAGCCGTGGGGCACAAAGGCGAGCTTGTCTGCTTCGTTGAGAACGGACAGCAGGGTCTTCCTAGCGGCTGAAGCATCACCAAGAGCAGATTGGATGCGGCCCGCTACAAGTGACACGTTCCAATGGCTTGCGGGATTTTGACTGCCGGAGACGAGTAATTTCGTGCTATCGATCTCCTGCAGAGCTTCGGCAGCCTTTCCGGTCAGCAGCAACGCGCGCGCAAGCACTGCGTGCGCGCCGATCTCGTCGTCCGGATCCTTCTCGGCGCGAAGCTCTGCAATTGCTTGGCGGACAGGTGCTTCCGCGGCGGCGGGGTCACCTTGTTCGACCGAAATATTCGCCAGGGACACTTGAAGTCCAGCGGCATCCCCCTTATCCCCGATCTCATTAGCAGTCCGCAGCGCCTCTTGATATTTGCCCCGTGCGCCGTTCAGGTCATCATGTGCCAATAGCAATTGCCCTCGGCGGGATAGCGCAGCGCTCAGGATCATTTTGTCGCCTGCTTCGCGTAGCACTGGCTGAGCTTCATCCAACAGGCTTTTTGCAGCGGGCAAATCCCCTCGGTCGTATGCGACGTTGCTTAGATATAACGAGGCTTCCCCCCGCACCTCCTTATCGCCAATTTCACGAGCCATGGCCACTGCTTGTTCGCCTAAGACTTGCGCGCGGTGCAGGTCGCCCAATCTTTCTAGCGCCGAAGAAGCGTTGGCGAGGAAAAGGCACGCGTGGTCCTTGTCGCCGATCTCGCGAAAGGTCGCCACTGCCTGCTCGAGCGCGTCTACTGCGCTATGCAAGTCTCCGGTAGAGACCTGAATTTCCCCAATGTTTCCAGACGTCATGGCCACGCCTGCGAGGTCACCGATCCTGCGGTAGATGGAGCGCGCCTCCTCCATTTTCGATTTGGCCGCCGCAAGGTCTCCTTGATCGTAGATAACAGTTGCAATACTCACGATGGCCTTGGCAACGCCTTCGTGGTCGCCTGCTTCGGTGTACGTGCGCTGTGCCTCCGTGCAAGCCGTAATCGCTTGCTGCCACTGACCCAGTCGTTCGAAGGCTTTGCATTCAGCGTAGAGAGCGGCAGCGGCCTGCAGCCCCGCTCCGTGCGCTTTGGCTCTCTCTAGGGAGTTGGCTGCAGCGAGTTGCGCCCGGCTGTAATCCCCCAACGCGTAGGCGGCGTCGGATTCCTTTAAACTGACCCTTGGGTCGTCACCCGCCGGCGGAGGCAACTTACGCAGCGTGGCAATGGTTGCGAGAGCATCTCGACTTTTGCCACTGTAATCTTGGGCGTTAGCCAGGACCAAACCATATTCTAGATTGTCGGGGTACAACTGAAAAAGACGCCCGTAAATTTCGACTGCTTTGCCCCATTCGTGGGTTATCTGCCGATACAGTCCCTCCACCCAGAGACGGTCGTCACGGCTCAGGTTGTCCGAAAGGTCAAAGGCTTTCTTGGCTTCGTCGCGGGCCTTGGCATCGTAGCCAAGTCCGTCCCAGGCTTTCGCCAAGGCGAAGTGAGAAAGCGCGAAATTGGGCTCGGCAGCTACAGCCTTTTCCAACAAGTCGCGGGCGGCCAGATTTTCGAAGGAACGGAGCTTTGCCAGCCCTTCTGCATACAGCCGCGCTGCATCGGGACCGGAGGGTGTCAGAGCTCTCATTTCATTGGCTTCTTGCACCGTGATTTTGCCGACACCGCATTTCTCGCGTAACTCCGCTCCTGCCTCGCTTACCAGGTCCAACAGTTGGCCCTCGGTGCCGGTCTGCGAGACTGCAGCCACCAACTCGCCTTTAGTCGCGTCCTCCAGACGCAGATCGAGACGGACCCGTCCACCCAAATCGAGATAGGAGCCCAACACCACCAGATCGCTACCTAAATTTCGGTAAATCTTGGCAAGTGTGTCCGGGGCCAAAGAATCCGTGTCGGGTAGTGACAGATCAATCTTCGTGCGCGCCACTTCTTCACCAGGAATAGTGCGCAGCTGGCCGCCCGCCGCGAGCTCGGTGGTTAGCATTTCCGAAAAGGCCGTGGATAACCAGTCCGCATCCGGTTTGCCGGATAAGTTCTTGAAGCCAAGGACCGCGACCGAGCGTCGTCCGTTGCCCGCTACACCCGCTTGATGTTCTCTAACGCCTTTCCCCTGATGCAAGAGATAGCGGTACCCACCAATGATCACCGCTGCCACCAGCAAGACAGCCGCTGCGGCAATGACCCACCATCCTTTCCTTTTCTGACCTATAGGTGCGTCGTGCGGTCCAGCCACCGATTCTGAACTTGCTGCAACGCTACGTCCCTTCTCCATATCCCGCTTTAGGCGCTGCAGGTCAGCCCGCATATCGGTCGCGTGCTGATAACGGACATTCCGGTCCTTCTCGAGCGCCTTATTGATGATTTCTTCCAGCTTGGGCGGGAGATCAGGATTCAACCGCACTGGGGGGACAGGCGCTTTGTGAAGGATCGAGTCGGAGATCTCTCCTGAGCTGTCACCGCGGAAAGGCAGGATACCGGTCGCCATCTCGTATAGCACGATTCCGAAGGAGAACAAGTCGGTGCAGGCCTCCAGTTCCTTGCCCAGCACCTGCTCTGGTGACATGTATGCGAACGTTCCCAAAGGACTGCCGGGACTGGTAAGGTGCTCTTCGCTGAGAACGGTGGCCGAGGTAATTTCTGTCCGGACCGCACCGGTTTTCCGAGTGCTCAGCTTGGCAAGTCCGAAGTCAAGGATCTTTGCGTGGCCGAGTTTGGTTACGAAGATGTTCGCTGGCTTGATATCGCGATGGATGATGCCTGCACTGTGTGCCGCGTTCAAACCGTCGGCGGTGTCGAGGGCGACCTTGAGCAACGTCTCGAGATCCAAAGCCCTGCCGGCAATTCGGTGCTTTAAGGTCACACCCTCCATGAACTCCATGGCGATGAAAGCCTCACCGCCGTGCTCCCCGATATCGTAGATGGTGCAGATGTTGGGATGATTAAGTGCAGAGGCAGCCTGTGCCTCGCGCTGGAACCGCGCCAACGCCAGGTGGTCTCGGGCAAAGTCGTCGGGCAAGAACTTGAGAGCAACAAAGCGGTGAAGACGACTATCTTCAGCTTTGTACACCACCCCCATGCCGCCGCCGCCAAGCTTTTCGAGCACGCGATAATGCGAAATCTCTTGGCCCGTCAACTTCCCCGGGACCGGCGCTGAACCCGAACCATCCGCCTCCTCGTTTTCATCCGGTTCCGCCGTGCCCGGGAGTACTTCAGGCGGTGTGGGCTCTACCCACTGTGCCGGTACGAGCAGCCTGTAGCCCAGTCGTGGCAGGGTTTCGACATAGGTGGGCTTGTCTGGTGAATCGCTCAGAGCTCGCCGCAAGTTCTTAACGGCTGCGTTTATGCCATGGTCGAAGTCCACCATCGTATCGTTCGGCCAAAGCTTGGTTTTTATCTCTTCCCGTGTTGCTACATCACTTCCGCGTTCCAGCAGCAGCAGCAGCACGCGATAGGGCTGCTCCTGAAGCAGAACGGTTTGACTTTCATTACGTAGTTCTCTCGTCTTCACGTTCAGTTCGAAGACCCCGAATCGAACACGAGATGGAGACGGGGGCGGCATGGTTGGGTTTCCGGTTGTTGCGGCAAAGTTTACTCTGTCGGTTACAGACTTTCCAGTGCAGATTTCGTCACGCGGAATTCGCGTTAATGCCTTCTGGCGCTTCTGAAGGCATTTGCAGTCAGTTACTTACATGTTTCGCCTCCAAATCACTTTCATTTCACCTCTGTTGAATTGACAAGCTCCGTGCGTGGGTGCAGACTCCGTGCGAAATCTGAAAAAGTGATCGAAGGAGATACCCACATGAGAAAACATAATTGGAAATTGGCTACGATGTCTGGCTGGGCGCTGGCGATTGCGCTGTTGTCGGTGGTCTTGATGATCCAATCGGCGCAAGCCCAGACCTACACCAAAATTCACACCTTTACCGGGGGACTGGACGGGGCGATCCCTGAGGTTGGCCTGACGATGGACGGGGGTGGGAATTTGTATGGCACGACCTACGGCGGAGGCCTCGGGTACGGTGGCGTCTTCAAGCTCGCCCCCAAGGGATCGGGATGGGTGTTCTCTCCCCTCTACCAGTTCACTGGTGGTGCCGACGGCGCAGGCAGCCGCAGCGGGATAACCATCGCGCCGGACGGGAGCCTTTACGGCGCGGCCATCTCCGGGGGAATGGGCAGTTGCCAGTTTTACAGCTACCAGGGCTGTGGCACGGTTTTCAATGTGAAACCGAAACCCACGGTTTGCAAGACTGCACTCTGCTACTGGAATGAGACCCCGCTTTATGCTTTCACAGGGGTCGGTGACGGAGCTCATCCCTACGCCGACTTAGCATTAGACGCCTCCGGGAACACCTATGGCGTTGCCTATAGAGGTGGTGTCGGCTACGGCGTTGTCTACGAGCTGACGAAAGGTACTTGGGCGCAGAGCATCCTTTATACCTTTAGCGGCTACGACGACGGAAACAGCCCTGAAGGCGGGGTGGTGTTCGGCAAGGACCGTAACCTTTATGGTACGACCATATTCGGCGGTGTCGACCAGTGCGGTGTGGTTTTCCAGTTGACGCCTTCAGGGCCGCCGTGGACGGAGAATATTCTGTACACCTTCCAGTGCAAAAGCGATGGAGGTTACCCAACTGCGGGGCTAGTCTTTGACGGCTCAGGAAATATCTATGGTGCAACGGAAAGCTTTGGCATGGGAGGCGGCGGCACGGTTTTCGAGCTGACCCCGACAGGTGGTGGCTGGACGTTTAACACCCTTTGCAGCTTTAGTGGTAATTCCCAACTAGCTGGACCTGCTATCAGCCTTGTCATGGATGCCGGCAACCTGTACGGCACGACCCAACTTGCCGGTGCCTACGGCCACGGTTCGGTTTTTAAGGCCACACCGTCGGGCGGCGGTTGGACGTGCAGTTCGATATACGACTTTACAGGCGGCGACGACGGGGGCGATCCGTGGAGCAATGTAGTATTTGATGGCCAGGGCAATCTCTACGGCACGACGACGATAGGTGGAGATCTGAACTGCAACGCTCCGAACGGCTGTGGCGTTGTTTGGAAGATTACCCCGTAAGACTGCCCGTTGTCAGTCCGTTATGCCCACATCGTCGGTGTGGGTATCTAGTTCTTGTTAACTTATTGCGGCCGGTACCTCGATCAGGTGTCGGCCGGTTCTTTGTCTTTCATTTAGAGAACGCCGCTGACCCGTTTCCCGAGCGTCTTGAGAGGGAAGCGGACCCCTTCATACAAAATTCTGCGGCTGAACTTCGATTTGCGGGATTCGCGTTCGGAGAAGATAATCGGAGGATATCGGACTGATGCGGGGACTCTGGGGTCCGAAAATTAGTCTCTTCGCCAATTTGGTGTCGGTTTGGTGTCTGTTCTTGGAAGGTACGAGAGCGCACGGTGGAGACTTTAGAGACTTTAGAGACTGCGCTTAAAGATAAGGGAAATAAGGATTACCGGCTTTAGTATTTGAATCTGAAAGGTTTCAGGCGGAGGGAGGCTTCGAATCCCTGTCTCTCCGCCATAATTTTCAATAGCTTAGAGGCGCTTACAGTCCAGTTACAGTCCATTAGGCTCGCGGCTGTATAGCCATCCCCACTACCTGGCTATTCGCCGCACGCATCGCCTCCGGCATCGAGCCGCCGTATACGTTCATCGTCGTCTTGATGTCAGCGTGCCGCTCCATGTGCGGTACATGTGGCGAAACGTGTGCCAACCGACTATGCCCAGGCCTGCGCGCTTGCCAGCCGGGATAATGTAATTGCGCTGCACAGCGTTGAGGTAGTACGACATCTCGCCAGCAACAAACGGCGAAGCCCACACCCAATCCGGCATTAGCATCAAACTCCGAGAGTCTGAGCCAAGACTGGAGCGCCGTGATGAGCGCCGGATTGAGCGGCAGCCGTGCCTTGCTTCTCCTCGTCTTCACGGCATCCACGCGATTCGCAATCACGCTTCGCTGAATAAAGACTTCCTGATTCGACCAGTCGAAGTCTAACCACGGCAATCCGGCTATTTCCGACCGGCGCAACCCGAGACACATTGCATCACCATCGTGCGGTGAGGCTCGGTGATGATCTGCTGCAACAATCTGCTGAAGTCCTCAGGCGTCAGTATCAGAGGGTCCTCGTCGCGGCTGTTTACTGACTCATTCGCCCTCGCTCGTGACCACCTGGCCTGCCGGTTGGCGCTACTTTCTCAGAATCTCTCCCACCAGAAACAAGTCTGTGAGCAGCGCCCGGAGATGGATGGAAGCATTCAGATTGTCAATCAACTGGGAGCTGATGGCGGGCTGTGCCAGAACCAGTTCGATGGCGGCAAGAGAATCGCGAGCGTCGCGGTCGAGCACCGCAAAGAACGCCTGGTATTTATCGGCTGGCTCAAGGCCCTGTTCTTTGACTGCCAGCGCACAAGTCTCGGAAAGCCCGGCCAGGGCTTTCACGGCGCGATGCAGGAACGCACGGATCCGTCCACCCGATTCGGTGCCTTGCTCACTGGGCAGCCCCTGGGCCGCATAGGCCAACATAAACTCGTAACACTCTTCCACGGCGTCACAACGATTGTAGAGCTCAGCCAGCATCGGTTAGCCCCTCGGTCCTCGCTCGCGGGGACCTCGCAGGTGGCGCGGAAGTTTCGACGACGGGAGTTTCGACCGGCCATCGTGCGGGATCGTGCTCCTTCAGATAAAAGTCTCGATCCATCCAGCCGAAGATCATTGATTTCGTGATCTCGCGCTTCTCCGGCCGGAGCCCGAAGTAGACGTGCATCATGATTAACGCGATCAATCCGACGCCTGCCAGCCCGTGCAGCACGTACATCATCCCCCAAGTCATGTCGCTGAAGAGGTACGGATTTCGGGGGAAGAAGATCGTACGAACGCGAAACATCATGAAAACGCCAGTCACGATTGCCGACAGACCTGCGGCGATGATGGCGGTATGGTAGAGCTTGTTTTCCAGCGGATACTTTGCAAACCTCTCCGGTGGTGGCGCGGGCTTCCCCATGAACCGCAACATCCTTCTCCTCGCGTCCCGCAGGTCAATCCGGTCAGGCCATATCGACCAGAAGTCCATAAAGAACGAAGCATGGATGATGTGAAACATAATGGAAAGGGTCAGCACAGCTCCAGCGATCCAGTGATATGTAACCCAGTCAAACTGAACACCTACTTTCGGCAAGAAAGCGGTGAACAGCAGCGTGAACATGGCAACCGCCATGATCCAGTGAAATGCACGGGCAGTCAGCGAGTGCCGGGGGACGTGTTCGGGGACCCGGGCGGGGAGCACGGGAGCAGCATCGGGCGCGAACTGCTTAGTTTTCGCGAAATACCGCACATAAATCGCATGGATGATAATGAAGAGCAATCCCGCGACCACCGCCACCCATATCAAGAACCACGCAATGTGGATGGGGACACTTTTCCCCCACGGATCTATTGCCCATTGTAGGGGGTCCATGTTGCCTCCTCCACGCCTCCGATGGCGCGCTTCACCAGGTTCCTCATCAGCGGGATCTTGTAGGCGTTGAACTGCAAGGGGACAGCACCCTGCACCGCCAGTTTCCCCGCCATTTCCCCGGTTGTTGCATTCGGTGGTTTGCCCCGGACTGCGTCTTCGACAACCTTCAAGCGTAGAGGACGGGCAGCGGCGCCGTTCACCGCTATTCGGATTCGCTCAATGCTGCCGCTTGACACCACCATGGCTGAGGCGACGTTCAGCAGTGGAAAGTCCCACACATTCCGGTCTCGGACCTTCTCAAAATAGAATTGCGCACCGGCCCAGGTCGAAGGAATACGAATGGCCGTCAATAGGTCCCCGGGGCGCAGGATGTGTAGTCGCGTGATGTCGATATCAGGGCCGATAAAGTAGTCTTCGGCGTCCACTACGCGCTCACCTTTGGAAGCGCGAATCACGAATTTGGCGTCCATCGCGATCAGTGCGGGAGCAGAGTCAGAAGGATTCACCGCCACGCAGCGGTCCGCATGCAGAATCGCGTGCTCGCGGTTGCGGCCCTCTGGTGTGTCGGCATAGCAGATGTTCCCGCCCGCGCGGTAGCAAGGCCAACCCGCGCGGTAATACCAGCAACGCGCGTCCTGGGATACGTTGCCGCCGATTGTGCCCTGGTTTCTGATTTGCGGAGACGCCACTAACTCCGCGCTCTGCGCCAGCAGCTTGTACTTCTCTCTGATGACGGGATGCTGGACTACTTCCGTCAGCGTGGTCATTGCTCCGATCTCGATGCCGTCGGGGGTGGCCCGGACTCCCTTGAGTTCCGCGATCCCGCTCAAATCGACTACCACCTTTGGTTTCTTGATGCGGTCCTTGAGCCAGTCGAAGCTGTCCATACCTCCGGCCAGCACCCAGCCGTTCTCGCCCTGCTGCTCGAGCAGCTTTTGCGCGTCAGAGATTGAGTTCGGCTGAGCCAGCTCAAACGCCGGCATAACGTCTCGGACTACAGCCATGGCCCCTCCTTTCGCATCGCCGCTAAATATGTGCCATTAAGGGATGTTGCATAGGATGTCCCGCTTCGAGGGAAGTGAGTATGGTGTCGGCGTTGACAGGGGCCCGCTGAAAAATGTCATCACCAAGGGCGTTTGAAAGTGCATTCAAGATGGAGGCGCAGCCGCCCCCAACCGGCGGCTCGCCCACGCCGCGAGCCCCGACTGGTGTCTCGGGATCCGGAATATCGAGCGCCGCCCATTGCATGTCGACGGGCACGTCCAAAATTGTGGGCGGTTTGTTCTGGTAAAAGCGCGTCGAGAGCATGGCGCCGTAGTGAGGGTCGTACACCCACTTTTGGCCAATCGCATGTCCCATGCCGAGAACTGAGCGGCCGAGCACTTGGCCACCAAGCGCCCGTGGGTGAATCACGGAACCAACGTCGGCATAAGCGAGAAAATCCACGATGTAATACTTGCCTGTTTCGACGTCCACCTCGACCTCGGCAAAGCTGGCAACGTAGGAAAATGTCGTGCCGTCCCGAGGGTAATTGTCCTTGGCGGCTGCCACTAAACCTTGTCCAGCAAGCGCCGCTACGGATGCTTTCGTGAGTTTGTGAAGGTCGGGCGATGTTTCATGGCCATCGTAGATGCCACCCAGTTCAACGGCGTGCTTCGCGGCCTGCGCCAGAGTCATGCTGGCGCTTCCACCCTTACGGAATACGCGCTCGTTGGCGACATCATAAGCCTCAGGCTTGCCGCCGAGTTTCTTCGCCGCGATTTCCTGGAGCTTCTTCCTGGCGTCCATCGCGGTCGCGTAGGCAGCGCGTGTCATTGCGTGGGTCGTCTGGCTGCCGCCGGAAACGCAAGTGAACGGAAGGTTGTTCGACGAGTCGCCCCATGTAACGTCGCACTTCTCCCACGGAACTCCCAAAACCTCGGCGCCTGCACGGTGAACGTCGATCACCGATTCCGTCCCCAGGTTGCCGATTCCGGATTGGAAGGCTATTCGGCCATCCGGCTTGATGATCAGAATCCCATCGAAGCCGATCGTGCCACCGACAAAACAACTGAGCGAGACACCGACGCCACGCACCTTGGTACCGATCCGCTTCGGGGTGCGTGAGACCCTTTCGCTCCATCTAAACTGCTCCGCCCCCCGGTCGAGCGCGTCCTTGAGGAACGCACTCGTGGCGTGTGGCCTCTGCCCCTGCACCGCCGGTCCGAACGGCGCCTTGCCCTCCGGACAATTGATTCGGCGGATGGCTACCTGGTCGACGCCAAGTTTACGCCCAGCTTTCGCGATGATTGGCTCCATGATTGTGATGCCCTGGATGCCCCCTGGCGAGCTCTGCGCGCTCCGCGGCGGCGTGTTCGTCAGAATCGTGACTCCACGCCAGCGCATGGCTTGAGGTTGGTACAGGAGCGACACGATGCGGCCCGATGTCGGGGCATCACCCACTGCGTCGTAGGGACCGTTGTCGCAAATAACGAACATGTCGAGCGCGATGATGCGTCCGTCCTTCGAGAAGCCGACTTTCATCCGCCCCAGCAAGCTGGGCCGCGCACGGCCAATGAAGGTTTCCTCTTCGCGGCTGATCCGCATCATCACCGGTGCGTTGGCCTTCTTCGACAACAGCGCCGGAATGATCAGAGACACGCCGGCTGTGATCTTGCTGCCGAAGCCGCCCCCAGTGTATTCGCTGATTAGGACCACTTTGCTCACATCGATGTTCAACCATCTCGCAATTGCAGGTACGGTTTGAGCTGTGCTCTGCGTCCCGGTGTGAACGTAAACCTTTCCGTTCCGCCAGTAAGCCAGGGCACTACGGGTCTCGAGCGTCTGGTGGCTCGTGTCGGGTGTGACGAAAGTTTCATCGAGGACCAGCGCGGCGCTTTGGAAGCCCGCTTGTACGTCACCGTACGACCATTCGTCGGGGGTCTTGCCCATCGGCAGACGGCCTTTCTTTTCCTCCGCGAAGTCCGCCTCGGTCCACTTGAGCACGCCGATCGTGGGAGGCAGCGGGGTCGGCGGCGGAGCTCCCGCCACGGTCGCCGGCGTCGGATACTTCACCCAGATGTTTCCTTCCGTTCTCGGATTGGGGCCTCCAGGGCGCAAGGTCTCGAGAGGATCGATGGCGAAGGGCAGCGGCTCAAACTCGATTCGAATCTTTTCAATTGCGTCAGCTGCAGTGAGCTCGTCGACTGCGGCGACGGCGAGAATCGGTTCACCCTGGTAGAGCGGTTCCATGTTGAGTCCCCGCTCGCTCTTTGGGTTGGCACGAATCACCGTGCCATTGTCGGTGAGGGTATCGGCCGGGGGTGGAAGCTCGTCGGCCGTGAGAATCGCTTTCACGCCGGGCATTGCCAGCGCCTGGCTTACATCAAGGTGCTTTACCCGCGCGTGTGGCAAAGGGCTCAGAAGCAGCTTGCAGAACAACATGCCTTCGGCGTGATAGTCCTCGGCGTACTTTGCCTGTCCCGTCACTTTCGCATATAGATCGGGAGTTTGGTAGTTCTTGCCGATCAGTTTGTGCCCCGCTCCGTACGCGCGCTCGGTGGTGCCGAGAGATTTATCAGTTTTCTCAGGCACGGCTCGCCCTCCTCATATTCTCTGCACCGCGCATCATTGCGGTCAGGATCTTGTCATAGTCCTGGCACCGGCACAGATTGCCCGACAGGCCCTGCGCCAGTTCCGTCCGCGTGGGGTTGGGATTCGTCTTCAGGAATGCCACCGCCGCCATGATGAAGCCCGGCATGCAAAAGGCGCATTGGAAGCCTTGTTCATCGATGACGCCCTGCTGAACTGGGTGTAGTGCGCCGTCGGGGCTCGCCAGCCCTTCAATGGTGAGAACTTTCTTGTCGCGGACTGTGTATGTCAGTACCGAGCACGAATAGTGCGGCACCCCGTCGATAAGAACGGTGCAGGAGCCGCATTCGGCCCGGTCGCACCCCAGCTTCGTGCCGGTGAGTCCCAGTTTGTGGCGCAGCGTCCACGCCAACGTCTCTTGCTTCATGACATCGACGCGACGCTGCTGGCCGTTGATGTTGAGAGTAAGCAGCCGTTCGCTCCCACCCGCAGCCAGCTGCTGACCATGCAGGAGAGATGAGGCTCGAAACAGGTAGCCTGCCGAGGAAACTGCGGCGCCGCTGGCGATGACGCCTTTGATGAAGTCGCGCCTGGACACAGCCTTTGGCGCGTCGTGGATAATCGTGAAATCTGCCTTATCTGCCATGTTGCCTTACCTCTTATCGCGTGCAGCAGATGCTAGCGCCGTGTTGGATGCCTGCATGTGAGCTACAGTCGCAATCGCGCGTCCGCCCCCTGCGGTACTGGCCCTGGCACATGTTCCCTGCTTGCCACAGAGGGGCGGGTAATCCCCAGTTTCTGCATCTTGTGGATCAGCGTAGTGCGCTTCAATCCAAGTTTGGCGGCTGCGCCTTTAGGGCCACCGATCACCCAACCGGCTGCTTCGAGCGTGCGAAGAATCAGAGCGTGTTCGGAGTCCCTCAGAGTTGTTGGAGCCGGAGAGATGTTGACACTCTGAGTCCCTGCCATCGGCAAAGGATTTGGGAGCACGCCGTCGTCTGAAAGGATCACGGCGCGTTCGATCAGGTTCTGCAGCTCGCGGATGTTCCCCGGCCATTCGTACGATCTGAGTGCAGACATCGTTTCCGGCGGAATGTGTTCGATTTGCCGACCCATCCGGCGGCCGTAAATGTCTGCAAAGTACGTCACCAGGGCCGGAATGTCTTCGCGGCGCACCCGCAACGGTGGCAGCAGGATCGGAAAAACATTCAGACGGTAGTAAAGGTCACTACGAAAGTCCCCCAGCTCGACCATCTCCATTAGATTGCGGTTGGTTGCAGCGACGAGCCGGACGTCCACTTGGTGAGTTCGAGTACTGCCCAAGCGCTCGAACTCCTGCTCTTGTAGTACGCGAAGCAGCTTGGGTTGCAGGGCTGCCGGAATATCGCCAACTTCGTCCAGGAAGAGCGTGCCTTTGTCGGCCAGCTCGAAACGGCCAATCTTTTGTGCTATGGCGCCGGTGAACGCGCCTTTCTCGTGGCCGAAAAGCTCACTTTCCAGCAGATCCAGCGGAATGGCCGCACAATTTAGCTTTACAAATGAGCGTCCGCAGCGCGAGCTGATGTTGTGAATCGCACGCGCGATCAACTCCTTGCCCGTGCCGGTTTCTCCCTGGATCAACACAGTAGAATCGGTTGACGCTACTCGTTCCACTTGTTCGAGCACCGATTCCAACGCAGCACTGTTGCCTATGATCTGCTCGAATCTGCGTCCACAACAAGCTTGATCACCGTTGCCGAATCGTTCGAAAGTCCCCACAAAGAACCTCCTGGCACTACGTGCAGTTCCTGATCGAGATCAACTTTCCAGAGCCGCTCGAACGCTCTCGAGCAGAGCTTCATCGTCGAACGGTTTGGCTAGGAACTCCACTGCGCCTGCTCTCAACGCCTGCATCCGCATTTTTGCATCGCCATGTGCCGTGATGAAAATGGTCGGAATCCTGCAATGCTCAGCGTTCAGTTTGGCCTGCAACTCCAGGCCAGACATTCCTGGCATGCGGATATCCGCGATCAGACATGCCGCCTGGTGTTGTTCGCCGGACTTCAGGAATTCCTCCGCCGACGCAAACGCTCGCGCCGGCAACCCGACCGCTTTCAGCAGTCCCTGCAATGCGCTACGCATCAAATCGTCGTCATCGACAATCGCAACCATGTTGACCTTTCCCTGAATCGCCATAATACGAAGCTAGCTCCGTCGCCACCGCCGCGCAATCATGCTTTGGTATAGGGGTCCTAATACTGGCTGGTGAAAGGGCTGGCAGCCGCAATCCTATTAAAGGTACTTGCGGAACGAGATTTGGCAGAGGCGAGCAATGCGCGATGCGGGTGCGTCAGCACCTACTTCTTGCCGGCCGGGAGGCCTAGCTTCGCCGCCATCCATACCAATTCCGCCAGTGATTCAGCTTGCATCTTCCGCATCACATGCCCACGATGGATCTTGACGGTAATTTCGCTATTCCCAAGCTCAAAAGCTATTTGCTTATTGAGCGTGCCCGAAACCACCAGGTCCATGACCTCGCGCTCGCGTGTGGTCAGCGACTCGTAGCGCTTTCGCAACTGGGTAACCTCACTCTGCTGTTGGCGCCTAACCCGGTCGCGCTCCAAAGCTAGGTTGATCGCATCCAGCAGGTCCTGGTCCCGAAAGGGCTTGGTCAGGAACTCCACCGCACCGGATTTCATGGCCTTCACCGTCATGGGAATATCTCCATGGCCGGTGATGAAGATAATCGGAATCTGAACGCCCGCATCAGCCAACTGGCGCTGAAAGTCCAAACCGTTCACTCCAGGAAGTCTCACGTCCAGCACAAGGCAACTCGGCACGTCGAGTCGCTTGCTTTGCAAGAACTCTTGCGCCGTCCCGAACCCTTCTGAATGCAAGCCAACCGACTTCAGCATTCCTCGAATGGCGGCACGCACCAAGCGATCGTCATCGACGACAAACACTTTGGGAGTGCCTGTGGGTGTCACGAATGGCCCTCGGTCTTGGTAGGTAGAGAGAAATGGAAACTTGCGCCGCGCGGCGAGTTGGGGCGAGCCCACAAGCGGCCCCCGTGCGATTCAACAATGGAGCGGCTGATACGAAGTCCCATGCCGGTGCCGTGGACCTTGGTGGTAAAGAAGGCATCAAAGATATGGTCCGCCTGTTGCGCCGGCAGCCCCACGCCGGTATCGGTGACGGACACCATAAGTTGCTCGTTCTCCGCTAGCTGCGAGTTTATGACGAGCTCACGTAACCCCTCCACTTCCTTCATGGCATCGATGCCGTTGATGATGAGGTTCATTAGTACCTGCTGAAGCTGCACCCTATCTCCCACAACTTGGGGAAGGGCTGCCGCCAAGTTTGTCCCGACCGACACGGAGTATCGCGTTGCCTCGGTGCGCAGCAAGACGATCATCTCTTGAATTACTTCGTTGATATCAATCAGCTCCGTTTCCGGAACGCCCTTCCTAAAGAGCAGGCGGACCCGGGTGATTATTTCCGCCGCACGCGTCGCGTCCTTCACGATTCTCGAGGCAGCTTCCCGCGCCTCCTCTAGATCCGGCTGGTCGCGTGTAAGCCAGCGCAAGCAGGTATTGGCGTCGGTGACGGCGGCGGCAATCGGTTGATTCACTTCGTGCGCCACGGAGGCCGTCAGCTCTCCCATGGCAGTCACCCGGCTAACGTGCGCCAGCTCCGCCTGCGCCTGGCGCAGCCTTTCTTCGGCGCGCTCGCGCTCCTCATCCGCCCGTTTGCGCTCACGGCTCTCTGCTTGTAGTGCCTGGTTGGTTCTCTCGAGGTCTCGCACGCTCTCTTTCAAGTCATCTCGGGTGCGCCTAAGCGATTCCGTCGCGCTCCTTTGCGCCGCGGTCAGCGACCCGACGAACAGGACTGAAACCGTAAAGACGACGAGGCGTGGTATTTCTTCGGGCTTTGCAACCAACGAGTACATCGGGTGCAGGAAGTAATAATAGAAAGCAAGCGTGGAGAGAACTGCCGCGAGCAACCCGGGGCCGGTTCCACCAAACCACGCACTGAAAATAACAGCGCACAGAAACAGTGAAACGGGAGCAGCTTCCAGATGGAGCGGCGGCCACTTTGAAATGATCAGCGCCGTGACAACGGACAAAACAGCAACCCCGCAGCTCCAAATCACAGGCGGCTTCCGCCACGGAAGAGGATCGAACCTGGACATACTTCTGCTCCGGCAATGCAAGGATATGAGTCCGGTGCGAGCAAAATCTTAACATCCGGAAGTGTTCTTGCAGGGGTTGACCCGGACTGGTGACGGTTGGAATCGCGGGGGCTCAGGGATCGCGAGAAATCGGCTGTCCAGTGGCAGCATTTCGGGACTCGCGCGGACCATTAGAGGCATCTAGATCAGCATCACGCGCTATGCACTGGGGACGCCTCGACGTGAGCAGGCTCCGCACTTCGGAGGTAAGCTTTGCGAGCGGCTGTCTGGTGCTGAGGCAAGCATCCAGAGACGGCGGCAAGCGGTCGACCTGGTCGCGGCATACCAGAACGATCGGAACATCTGGGCGAACCGCTTTTAGGCTTCGCGCCACGTCAAGGCTGGTCGGTCCCGGCGCTGGGTGATCGAGCACGACGGCAGCGACTGGGTGCAGGATGAAGAGCAGCGCGATGGCTTGCATTGCACTATTGGTGCTAATAACCTCATAGCCGGCGGCCCTGAGTACAGCTAGCGCCGCATTGCTGTCCGTCCCCGAGTCGAATATGTAGAGAATTGTCTCGCGCGCCATGTGCTCACGTCTTCGTTTTGGGCGAAGCACGTGGGCTTCCACATTCCGTTATTGCGGGAAATGAGGGGGTTGCGCGCGCCAAAAGAAGCACGTCGGTTCCGAGATTGCCTAGCTGCTGTCCTGCTAAGGACACAAGCTGTCAATAGTTGTCAGCCAGTTGACAGTGGTGATGCTGTGTTGCCACTGAGTCCGCACTGGCTATTCGTCCCAAACCAAGCGTTACCAATAACATGTCAAAACACAGCAACACCCTGCGAGATGGCGAGGCGATTGCCCTATGTAGAAGTGGTCAGCGGTCCTGGATCGCGAACGATAGCTCCTCTTCCAAGGCTGCGTGAACACAGAAAATCTAAGGAGAAACAAATGAAGTACATGGCAATCGTGGCATTAATGCTGATGGCTCCGGTGGCGCTGTTAGCTGCTCCGAAGAACTCGGCAAGCGTAACGTTTACTGAAACCGTCACCATCAATGGCGTCCAGGTTCCTCCGGGCGACTATCACGTTCAATGGCAGGGCACCGGTGCAGCGGTAGAGGCCAGCATCTTTCAGGGGAAGCAAGTGCTTGTCAGTGCGCCGGCCACACTGGTCAACGAGAAAAACAAGTACGACGGTGCCGTTGAAACAAGTGAAGGACCGAACAACTCGAAAATTCTCCAGGCTATCGACTGGAATGACCGTTCCTTGCGGTTTGATCAGGGGAATACCAATTCATCCGGCACTGGCTCGGCAGGCGCAACAAACTGAATCGAATGCAAAGGGGCGCGGGACTAATTCCGCGCCCTCGAGACGGAGCGCCGCGGCTGATTGTTGTTCGAGCCAACCCAGTCCGTTTTAGGACCGCTGGCGACATCATGGCATCAGAATGAACAAGACCTGCGACGCCCGGAGCGTGGCAGAAACAGGAGGAAGCAGATATGAGTTTGACTAAACGTTCGCTAGGCTTGAGTGGAGTCCCTATCACCGCGACCGGCTTTGGCGCCTGGGCGCTCGGCGGTGGCGGTTGGGCCTACGGTTGGGGACCGCAAGACGATAACGAGTCCATCCGGGCCATTCGACACGCCCTGGAGAAGGGTATCAATTGGATCGATACCGCCGCTGTGTACGGTCTCGGTCATTCCGAGGAGGTTGTCGGCCGCCTCCTGCGAGAACTGCCGGCATCCGAACGGCCAATGGTCTTCACAAAATGTGGCCTGGTCTGGGATGAGAGCAATCCCAACGCGGAGCCGCAACGAATCCTTAAGCCGGAATCGATTCGCAAGGAGTGCGAGGCATCCCTCCGGCGGCTTGGCGTGGAGCGTATTGATCTTTACCAGTTTCATTGGCCGGATGAAACCGGCACGCCAGTCGAAGATTCCTGGGGGGAGATGGTGCGGCTAATCGAGCAAGGCAAGATCCGTATGGCCGGAGTCTCCAACTTCGACGTCACGCTACTCGAGAGGTGTGAGGCAATCATGCATGTTGATTCCTTACAACCCCCATTCTCGATGATCCACCGTGATGCTGCCGCACGCGAGATTCCCTGGTGCGCTGAGCATGGCACCGGAGTGATTTGCTACAGCCCCATGCAATCCGGACTGCTGACCGACAGCTTTACCGCGGAGCGGGTCGCAAACATGGCCGAGGATGATTGGCGGCGGCGCAATCCCGAGTTCCAAGAGCCAAACTTCAGCCTAAATTTGGCGCTGCGGGACTCGCTGCGTCCTATCGCGCAGCGGCACCGGACGACGGTATCTGCAGTCGCTGTGGCGTGGGTGAATGCGTGGCCGGGCGTCACGGCAGCCATCGTCGGTGCTCGCTCGCCCCAGCAGGTGGATGGCTGGATCGGCGCTGCAAACCTCGATTTGACCGCTGGCGATCTGGAGGAGATTGCAAACGCCATCGAACGTACCGGCGCAGGGACCGGACCGGCGATGCCGCCGCAACCGCACGTTCAAGGCAGGCAGGTTGCCTAATTGGCGAGCAATGGGGCCCGGGAAACCACGGGTATTGCCGTTTGACACAAAGGGGAATTTGAAAACAAGGTGAGGGTCTATGAGCAAAGTAGAGCGAATTGGTTGCTTATTGTTGTTAATGGGAGCGGCGGCTGTGATGGTGCATTCGCAGCAAACCGCGAGTGAATATGTCGCCCCCTCAGAAGCGATTCCCAAAGGCAAAGCACCCAGGATGCAGGTTCAATTGCTGAATCCTGGCGACCAGACGAAGCAATATGCAGTCATCTTTTACCAGGGAGACGAGGCCTTTTCCGGATTGTTGGCGTTCGCGGAGAAGTATCACGTCACAAGTGCGCATTTCACGGCCATTGGAGCCGTGAGTGGAGCAACATTGGGGTGGTTTGATCCCCAGCGCAAGATGTACAAGAAGATTCCCATCGTCGGTCAGCACGAAGTGATCGGGATGAGCGGTGACATCGCGCTCTATCAAGGAAAGCCGGTAGTCCATACCCACATGCTGGTGGGAGGTCCGGACGGAACAACGCGGGGCGGCCATGTTCTCAGCGCGTATGTATCCCCGACGCTGGAAGTGATGGTTACAGTCGATCCGGTAACGATGCACAAGCGATTTGATCCGGACACAGATCTGACATTGATTGATCCAACTGCGAAGTAGCAGGACATCTTGCCGGACTGCAAGTTTAAATTTGAAGGGATGAGGTTGAACACTTATGCCTGAAGTACTGGTGATTGCAAGGTCAGTGGCGCGCAAGGGAAAGGAAGATCAACTCAGAGCGCTGCTGCAGGGCATGCTAACCCCCACGCGTGCCGAAGCGGGATGCAGATTGTATGAACTCTACGAGTCGGGCTCAAGCGGGCGCTTCTATTTCTACGAAACATGGGAAAGCCAAGCTGCGCTTGATCAGCACGCAGCAAGCCCTCACTTCAAGCACTTGGAACAGAGCATCGGCGAATTGGTGGCGGAACCCTTCGAGGTAAATATCTTGACAAGGATTCCGCCCGACGCCACCCCGGTATGACTCGCGGTCAAGAGACCGAATCCGAAGACGGTGACCGTGTCGAAATGGAGACGCTGTGTCAACCGCGGGACGTCGTTTTACGAGGCATGCCCCACCTACCCAGTTGACTTATGCCGTTGAAAATACACGGCTAAGATGCCCGACGGTTGACTGGAAAGCGGCATGCATTTTGCCGTATGGACGGGGGGGCAAAGACAAGGCAAGCCCTTCGACGGCCTGGTAGCAATCTCGGATGACCACCCGGCCGGGGCTAAACAACATTTCTGACGGCCGACTGACGGTCAACGGCATCTGAAAAACCGGAAGAAATTCTATGTGGATTGTTCGACTCGCGTTACGGCGGCCCTACACGTTTGTTGTGGTCTCCATTCTCATCGTGATCATGGGTGGTCTCGCGATTGTTCGCACTCCAACGGATATCTTCCCGAACATCAACATCCCGGTCATCAGCATTATCTGGAACTATAACGGTCTCGTTCCTGAGGACATGAGCGACCGGATCGTTAGCGTTACGGAGCGGGCGCTCACCACCACGGTTGATAACATCGAACACGTCGAGTCGCAGTCGCTGTATGGAATTGCCGTTGTCAAAGTCTTTCTGCAGCCGACCGCGAACATTGAACGGGTATTGCTCAGATCACAGCGGTCTCTCAGACCCAGCTCAGGCAGTTACCTGCGGGAACGACCCCGCCGCTCATTCTTGCCTACAGCGCATCAAGCGTACCGGTTTTGCAGTTGGCCCTCTCGGGAAATGGTCTATCGGAGCAGCAACTTAACGACTATGGCCTGAATTTCATTCGGACACAGCTCATCACCGTGCCCGGCGCATCGGTCCCCTATCCCTATGGCGGTAAACAACGTCAGGTGCAGGTGGACCTGAATACGGCCGCTCTACAGTCGAAGGGCCTGTCTGCGCTGGATGTAGTCAATGCGATCAGCGTACAGAATCTAATCCTGCCCACCGGAACGTCCAAGATCGGCCCCAAAGAATACGATGTTTCCATTCTGAATGCGGCACCGCAGACGATTGCCGACCTGAATCGAATACCCATCAAGACGATTGGCGGTACTACGATCTACGTCAAAGATGTCGCCTGGGTACGCGATGGCTTTCCTCCGCAAACCAATATCGTGCGCGTCAACGGGCAGCGCTCAGTATTGCTGACGATCCAAAAGGCGGGGAATGCGTCAACCCTGAACGTGATCGCGGGCGTCAAAGCGCTTCTTCCGCAAATCAAGACCACGGTTCCACCCCAGCTGCAGATATAGCCCCCTGGCCGATCAGTCGATTTTTGTTCGCGGCGCCATCAGCGGAGTGGTCAGGGAAACGCTGATTGCCGCGTGCCTGACCGCTTTCATGATTCTCACCTTTCTGGGCAGTTGGCGAAGCACGCTGATCATCGCGACCTCAATCCCTCTGGCGATCCTGACCTCGATCATCCTCTTCAGCGCGCTGGGGGAAACCATCAACATCATGACGCTGGGTGGACTGGCGCTCGCGGTTGGAATTCTGGTGGATGATGCCACCGTGGAGGTCGAGAACATAAACCGCAACCGGGCTGCCGAACCAGACAAGGACATGGACGAAGTCGTCCTGGACAGTGCCTCGCAGATCGCAACTCCTGCCTTCGTCTCCACGCTGTCGATCTGCATCGTGTTTGCTCCGATGTTCCTGCTGACTGGCGTCGCGCGATATCTCTTTGTCCCGCTCGCCGAAGCCGTAGTGTTTGCGATGCTCGCATCGTACTTTCTCTCGCGAACGATCGTCCCGACGATGGCCAAGTATCTTCTGCGGAACGATCCGATACGAGACGAAGAGACCCCGACTGCAAGCCGTAACCCGCTGGTCCGGCTGCAGAGGCGCTTTGAGGAGTCGTTCGAGAAGCTTTCGTCACAGATATCGCGGTGTGCTGGAGAGTTGTCTCCACCACCGCGCGGTTTTCCTGATTGCGTTCTTCGCAGCCTCCCTTGGGTCTCTGGCAATTCTGATTCCCTGGCTGGGCCGGGACTTTTTCCCCAGCGTAGACAGCGGCACTTTCAAACTTCATCTCCGTGCTCCGACTGGAATGCGCATTGAGGATACCGCCTTCTTGTGCGATCTGGTCGAGCAGTCGATCCGCCGGCAGATTCCGGCAGGACGAAATCCAAAGCATCATCGACAACATAGGACTTGCCGTACAGCGGCATCAATCTCTCTTATAGCAATTCCGCTCCGGTCGGCACATCGGACGCCGATATCCTCGTGACCCTGTCCGCCAATCACCATCCCACGGACAACTACATTCACCAGCTTCGGCAGACACTGCCCAAGCAGTTTCCCGGCGCGACCTTCTACTTTCTGCCCGCTGACATGGTCGGCCAGATTTTGAATTTTGGACTACCGGCCCCCATCGATGTTCAGATCGTCGGCCAGGACCTCGAAGGCAACCGTCGCTACGCGGATGCACTGCTCGCGAAAATGAGATACGTTCCCGGGACGGTTGATCTGCGGATTCAGCAACCCTTTGATGAGCCGTATCTTCGTTTCAGAGTCGAACGCACGAAGGCTGAAGAACTGGGTTTCAGTGCCCACGACATTGCGCAGAATCTGCTGGTGTCACTGAGCGGTAGTTTTCAAACTTCACCCACCTTCTGGGTTGATCCAAAGAACCGTGTCAGCTATCAGATCGCGACCCAGACGCCGCGAATACCGCACGGACACATTGCAGGATCTGGAGAACATTCCGGTCACAGGCACAGATCCGACGGCTCCTCCATCGATCATGGCCAGTCTGGTGTCGACCCAACGGGGAACGGGCATGGCAGTGGTTTCCCATTACAACGTAGCGCCGGTGATCGACATCTTTGGCGCTGTCGCCGGCCGCGACCTCGGTGGCGTGTCCAGCGACATCAACAAAATCATTGACGGCGCGCGCTCGCAATTACCGCGCGGTTCTCGAGTTGTTGTCCGTGGACAGGTTCAGACCATGCGATCGTCCTACATTGGCCTTCTAAGTGGACTGGTGTTCTCGATCGTCCTCGTTTACCTGCTGATCGTAGTCAACTTTCAGTCCTGGCTGGACCCGTTCATCATGATTTCAGCGCTGCCTGCCGCACTTGCCGGGATTGCCTGGTTCCTGTTTATAACCCACACGACGCTGAGCGTACCCGCGCTGATGGGAGCCATCATGTGCATGGGAGTCGCGACCGCAAACAGCATCCTGGTGGTGAGCTTTGCTACGGAGCAAATGATGGAAGGAAAAGATTCGGTCAGTGCCGCACTGGAGGCGGGCTTCACACGTTTTCGTCCGGTGCTGATGACCGCGCTGGCCATGATCATCGGCATGGTGCCCATGGCTCTCGGAATCGGCGACGGCGGAGAACAGAACGCTCCCCTCGGCCGGGCGGTGATAGGCGGACTCATTTTCGCGACGGTTTCCACCCTCCTCTTTGTCCCGACATTTTTCAGCGTCCTGCAGGGTTCACGCCGGCATCCGGCGCAAACCGGAGCTGAGTCAAAGGCCTAGGCATTGGAGTAGCTATGTTGCCTCAAACCGAAGATACAAGACCGACGAGGGGACCAACCCTTCCGTGGAAGGACGAGGGAGTGCGGAAAGGCCTGCGCAAATCGTGGCTTGTCTGGGCGATTGCGTTAGTTGTGGTTGCCGCCATCCTGCTTTGGGGAATCTGGTCACGTGTCAGGGCCGGCCGAACCGTGCGCGCGGAGGCCGCTCAATCGGCCGTAACACCGGTTTCGGTCATATCGCCAACACGAGCGGCTCCTGCGCAGGAGATCATCCTTCCCGGAAATGTACAACCCTTCAGCTCTTCACCGATCTATTCCCGGACCAACGGGTATCTGAGGAAGTGGTATGTCGACATCGGAGCGCGCGTCAAGCAAGGACAACTGCTCGCGGTGATCGATGCTCCGGAAGTCGACCAGCAGGTGGAGCAATCGATCAGCAATCTCGACACCGCAAAGGCGAACCTCGCGCTTGCCGAGATCACCAAGAACCGCTACCAGGCGTTACTGACGAAAAAAGCCGTTTCCCAGCAGGATGTCGACAATGCCGTGGGCACCTACAACGCCAATAAGTCGATCGTTGAAGCCGACCAGGCCAACGTCAAACAGCTTCAGGCGCTGCAGTCTTTTGAAAAGATCTACGCTCCATTCGACGGCGTTGTGACGGCCCGTAACACCGATATCGGCGACCTCGTTAATTCCGGGAGCGCTGGCGGGGTCAAGACCGATCTCTTCCACATCGCCCAGCCCGGAACGTTGCGGGTTTACGTAAACGTCCCAGAGGAATACTCGCAGGGGATCAAAGACGGCATGACTGCGGATATCACTCTGGCAGAGTTTCCCGGCCGCAAATTTCAGGGAAAGCTCGTCCGCACGGCCGACGCCATCAATATGACGACCCGCACGTTGCTGATCGAGATAGATGTGGCCAACCCTACCGGCACGCTGCTCACGGGCTCTTACGCGGAAGTCCACCTGGCCATCCCGACGCAGGGCATCCACTTTCGTGATTCCGGTCAATACTCTGATATTCCGCGCGCAGGGTTTACGTGTCGGCATTGTGAGAGATGGGAAAGTCGTGCTCGCTACCGTGACGCCTGGCCACGATTTCGGCAATACGATAGAGATTGTCGCCGGCCTCAAGGCGGACGACCAAGTCATCGTCAACCCGCCAGACTCCATTGTTTCCGGGCAGGAGGTCCAAATTGTTCAGGCAACGTTGCCGGGAGATTCCAAGTGAAGAGGCCTCGAAGAATGAATGTGCAGAAGAATGCGCAGAAGAATATTCTGGCTGGAGGTTCTCCTGGCAATCGCAGTGCTTCAGTTCGTTGGATGCACGGTTGGACCGAAGTACCACCGTCCTCCGGTAGAGACTCCTCCTGCCTACAAGGAGATGGGAAACTGGAAGACGGCCCAACCCAACGACCAGAAGCTGTCGAGCAAATGGTGGGAAATCTTTCAGGATGCCCAACTCAACGCGCTGGAAGAGCAGATCGACGTTTCCAACCAGAACCTCAAAGCGGCTTTTGCTCAGTACCAGCAGGCGCGGGCCGTGCTGCGATACTACAGGGCGGATTATTATCCGACCGTGACCGCCGATCCGTCGGCCGGCCGGACGAGATACTCAAACAATCGCCCACCCCACAGCGCGACCTTTAGCGGCGTCACCTTTAACGATTTTGTTTTGCCGCTTGAACTGAACTACGAAGCTGATATCTGGGGACGCGTCCGTCGGACTGTCGAGTCCTATCGCGCCCAGGCGCAAGCCAGTGCGGCTGATCTCGCCGGCGTCAATCTCAGCATGCATGCCAACCTGGCCTTCGACTACTTCGCAGCACGTAGCTCTGGATGCAGAAGAAAAGCTTCTGCAAGATACCGTCGTCCAATACGAAAATGCATTACAGTTGAATGAGGACCGCTATCAAGGAGGACTGGCCTCCGATGTCGAGGTCGAGCAAGCCAAAACCCAATTGGAAACAACCCGTGCTCAAGCGATCGACGTCGGCGTGGCGCGGGCACAATTTGAGCATGCGGTTGCCGTGTTGATTGGCAAGCCTCCTGCGGAATTTACGCTTCCTCCGCTGCCGCTCACCGCCCCTCCACCGCCTATTCCCGCCGGAGTGCCTTCTGAATTGCTGGAAAGGCGTCCTGACATCGCCGCTGCCGAGCGCCAAATGGCATCCGCGAATGCTCAGATCGGGGTCGCCAAGGCAGCGTATTATCCCCTCGTGAATCTGACGGCCTCGGGAGGATTCGAAAGCGGCAGCATTACGACACTACTGCAAGGCCCGAGTGGATTGTGGTCGGTGGGAGCATCGGCATTGGTGACGGTCTTTGACGTAGGACGACGTCGCGCCGTCACCGATCAGGCGATACAAGGTTACGACTACGCCGTCGCGTCCTATCGTCAAACCGTGCTCACGGCCTTTCAGCAGGTTGAAGATAACCTCGCAGCCTTGCGGATTCTGGAGCAAGAGGCGACCGTACAGAATGCTGCGGTGCAAGCGTCGCAGAGCTCGCTGGAACTTTCGAACATTCGTTACGCGGGCGGAGTAACGAGCTATCTCGAGGTGACCGTAGCGCAAAGCATGGCGCTTTCGGATGAAGTGACAGCGGTCAATCTCTTGGGACGTCGCATGGCAAACACCGTGCTGCTGATTCAGGCCCTGGGCGGTGGGTGGGACCGTTCCGAGTTGCCGCAAAGGCCGGAATGCTGCGGTAAATTGGTCAGCAACATGTCTCCTAATTAACTTGATCCGGCACGCAAGAGCATGTCTGCGGGCTGAAGGTGTTGATCATTTGTTCCGTCTGGCTGATCTCCTCGCGGAGAAAAAGTTAACAAGGCGATGCGCAATCGAACTCTCGCATTATCGTTGGTCAGCGCTCCTCACGCTTTGCCCCCTGCTACCTATCAGCCAGGAAGGACCCTGTGCGAGCGCCTGCGGCCTCCGCCACGCCGCAGGGTCTCGCTGGACAGATGCCCCGAGATTTCGACCAGGATGTTGCCAGAGTTGTTGCCGAGCTCGATCGGATTGAAGCCGACACGCTGCGGCAGATGGACAAAACCACGCTTGATCGTCAAGGACAGATCCACACTCTGGGGAAGCTGATGCTGTTCGACAAGCATCTCTCCGTCAATCAGAACGAGGCATGCAGTTTCTGCCACACTCCGGAGACGGGATTCACTGGCCCGATTCAATCGTTGAATCTGAGCACGGTGTCGTATCCGGGATCGGTGCGAACCCGATTCAGCCAGCGAAAGCCGCAGAGTTACATGTACGCGACGTTCGCGCCGGTACTTCATTACAACGCGCTGCAAGGCGACTTCGTGGGTGGAAATTTCTGGGACATGCGCGCCAGCGGCTATCGCCTGCAAAGCCCAAGCGCCGAACAAGCCCAGGGCCCTCCGACCAATCCCGTGGAAATGGGGCTGCCTGACTCGGCATGTCTCGCGTATCGGCTTTCGAAGGCTCCCTACCGAAAGCTATTTGAGACGGTCTGGGGATCCGACTCGTTTGCTATTCACTGGCCTCCAGACGTGGAGAAAGTTTGTGCAACTCCAGGTCCTCCGCCAAGTAACGATCCGTACCCGGTCCATCTCAGCGCGGCAGACCGTCAGCGTGCCGACCGCGTCTATGACGACTTCGGACTCGCGGCCGCCGCCTACGAGGCTTCGCCGGAGGTGAGTCCGTTCACTTCGAAATATGACTATGTGCAGGCCGGCAACGAGCAGTTCACCCCGCAAGAAGCAAGGGGGTATGCGCTGTTCCGCGGTAAGGCAGGATGCAACCAATGTCACCGCGATGGCGGGCCCGGCGAAGAGCCGCTATTCACCGACTTCACCGCCAGCAATCTCGGAGTGCCCAGGAATCCGGGGCTGCAGTATTACTACGAAGCTACGTCCGACCGGCCAGGCTATAGCGCTAATCCGTCGGGACAGGCTTTCGTCGACATCGGCGTCGGAGGTTTTCTACGCACGCTGCAAAGCGATAGCGGCCAATTGAATCCAGATTCGCAGTGGGTCGGGCTGGCTCCGAAATTCGACGCCAAGTTCCAGGTACCCACCTTGCGCAACGTCGACATGCGTCCGACACCTGCAGCTAGATTCAACGGGTTACCTTAAGACTGGCAGCAAGTGGTACTAACTTCTCATATCATAACATATCACATTCGGACAGCATTGAATTCGGACCGTGGCGTTCTTTCCCTACAAGCCGGCTGCTCGGGATAGGATGTAAATTTCGACTGACTGTGCAGTCGGAGAAACCGGTGGGGCGGAGCTATCGCCGAATCTTGGTGACGGAGTGGTCAGGCGGCAGCGGCTTGAGCTTGCGATTTGACGACCTCCATTCCGTCGGTGAACCTTACACCGACAACGATTTTCGGCAATGGGTTGTGACCGTCGAGGCGCCGCAGCTTTTTTCGGCAGCCTCGCGAGCTTGAAGATCATGGCCAGCGCGGTCTTGTTCGAGAGACACCCCTTTGAGCGCACGGTGCGATGACGCATGAACGCGCTTTCGATGACGTTGCTCGTGCGCAGATGTTTCCAGTGCTCGGCGGGGAAGTCATAGAAGGCCAGCAGCGCATCGCGGTCCTTGATCAGACACTCGACTGCCCTGTCGTATTTGACGCCCCACCTGGCCACCAGCGCCGGTTTGAGAACACCAATGAACTCTAAAGGACAGACATTATATCGATCTGGCAAGATGGGCAATGACGGCAAAGTGCGCGTCATCGTCGAGGCCGCGTGGGAATCGCGATGCTCGGATTTGGCCATCCTGGCCGTTGTTGCTTTGGCTTTCGCCTTCTAAGCACGGCCGACGCCATCCTACGGACCTCAACGTCTCGCCCCAGCCAAGGCTGCGATCAGACGTCTCAGCACCCGAGCACGGTACAGGAAACGCTTTCCCACGTTGCCCAGTGTTGGTCTGTCCGCCACAGTTGGCTTTCCGGTCCGAAACGCCACCATCTGCTGGGCGCGCGGGTGACCCCAGTCGCCAATATACTCGACCTCCCAAGGTGTGTGAGAGGCGCCATAGAAGATGTCTCCGAGGCAACAATGATAAGGGTCCTTGTGCCAATAAGTGACAGTCCCACCTGGCTCGTGCCGGAAAGGTTGCGCCACTGCGGCGTCGGGCACAATGAAAAAGGTGGCGAAGAAGGTGCAATCTCCCGCCACATGCATGGCCAGATTTCGAAAGGCACAGGCGCAAGCGATTGATGGGTAGGTGAGTGAATAGGGACTGCGCGATGGCGAAGTCGATCCGGTGGGGTATGCCGGGGAAATTGAAGTCGCCGTCTCTTACAAGGTTCTCGCGAGGGAGTTTGTCTGCAAGGCCGGCTGGAACGATCTCCTTGTCATAACCAGCATCGAGAAGGCTCTCGTTGAGATCAGTTCCCCAGTAATGGCCGGAATTAAGAAAATCGGTTGCGCGCACGCCGAGCCTCAAACTGCCGCACCCGATGTCAAGTAGTTGACTGTCCTTTGTCATTCCGTTGGATCGGAGGAACTCCAATTGCAGGTCACCGATCTCATTCCATAGGCCCCCGATGATGTCTCGGTGCGCGCCTTGGCTTGCGCCTGCCGCGACAGCGGACTTATCATAATAGGATGATAGCATTGATGTTCTCGGGTTTTCTGCAACATCACGGGCGCTCACGCCCCTTCATTTGCGGCGTATTGTGGTGACTATAAGATCTTGGAGAGCTCTATTTTAACGTATATAAATTAAAGATGCCATCGATTTCTGAAAACGAGCGCACATGGGAGGCCCACGATTGGTCGCGTGACGAGTGGTCTGACGTGGGATGGGGAACAACACATGCGTAATGGGTTGGTGCCTGCTCCCTCGCGTCTTCCCTTTCTTGAAAGGCCGAATTTTAGAGATCGCGCCGGCGGGTGGCCGGTGGACGCAATTTCTCCAGGCTCACTGTGCATCATTGATCGGAGTTGATTTAGCGCAATCCTGTGTCGAGAAATGCACTGAACGCTTTCGTCACTATCCCAATCTTGAATTTAAGGTCAACGACGGGCTCACCTTCCCAATGGTTGAAGACCGATCAATTGACTTCGCGTTTTCATTTGATTTACTTGTTCACGTCGAGTCCGACGTGATGTCCAGCTATGCTAATGAACTTGCGCGTGTTCTGAAGCCGGGCGCGGTTGCGTTTATTCAACATTCCAACCTTGATGCTTTTCGTCGTTCTGCGATGCACCAGCTACTAAGAATAAAAAGACGGCTCTTACGTCTCCCTTTTCCTGGGATACTGTATGTCGTCAGAGCATTTCGGACCTAGGTCTGGCAATTTAAGAGAGTATCTGGCTCATCTGGTTTGAAGGTTCAGGCTGCGATTGCCTGCTGGTGCAGGCGGCGTCTTTGTTCGATGGTCTTTCGTTTGATGGTTTCCCTCCGTTTGAGTATGGCCGGTGCTCTACCGAAGTAGACGTCGGCCGGCGTCAGGTTGTCCAGGCTCTCGTGGTAGCGGCGGTTGTTGTAGTACGCGACGAACTCGCCGATGCTCTGTTCGAGCTGTCCTGGCAGATAGTAGTTTTCCAGTAGGATCCGATTTTTCATCGAGCGGTGATATCGCTCGATCTTGCCCTGTGTCATCGGGTGGTAAGCTCGGCCGCGAATGTGTTTGATGCCTTTGTTCTCGAGCCACTCACCAAGCTCGCTCGACACGTAGGATGGACCGTTATCGCTCAATAGCCGCGGCCGATGCAGGACCTTGACCTGGTCCAGACCTGACGCCTGCAGCGCCGCCTGTAACGTATCCGATACATCGGTAGCCGCCATGGTCGTGCACAGCTTCCAGGCCAGGATGTAGCGCGAGAAGTCGTCGAGCACGGTGGACAGGTAGAACCAGCCCCAGCCGATGACCTTGAGGTAGGTGAAGTCGGTCTGCCAAAGCTGGTTGGGCGCGGTCGTCGGATCGGCGAAGCGATCGGCCGCCTTCATCAAGATGAAGGCCGGGCTCGTGATCAGACCATGGTCCTTCAAGAGCCGATAAACGCTGGCCTCGGACACAAAGCTGCCGTTCATGTCCGTGAAGTTGACGGCGAGCTCACGCGGCGAGAGGTCCGGCTCCTCAAGGGCCAGATTGACGATCGCCGTCCGGATCTTGTCAGGGATCTTGTTCCAGATCCGACGCGGTCTCGGCTTGCCATCTTCCAGAGCTTCGATCCCGCCCTCCTGGTAACGCCTGTACCAGTCGTAGAACGTCGATCTCGGGATCCCGATCGGCGCCAGTGTCCGACGGATCGAGAGCGACGACTGTTCCACTAGTTCGATGATCTCGAACTTTTCAGATGCGGAATACCTCATGAAGCGTCCTCCCCATCCCCGAGAACGCTTTTTTTGAGCAGTCGGTTTTCGATCAGGACCTCGGCCAGCGTCTCCTTGAGCTGGCGGGCCTCAGCCTTGAGTTCCTTGACCTCGTCCGAGGTCGCCTCTCGCGCCGTGTCGCCAGCCAGTCGCTTCTTGCCGGCCTCCAGAAACTCCTTCGACCAGCGGTAATAGAGGTTCTGGTTG
>CAVPFD010000020.1:0-164366 GCA_963703645.1 uncultured Acidobacteriaceae bacterium | reverse complement strand
ACCAACCGCCGGCCAAGACGATGTGCGACATGGCACCCGGAATCATTGATCTGCTCGACCGCATGGGCGTCCCGTTCAACCGCACGCCCGAAGGTCTGCTCGACTTCCGCCGCTTCGGCGGCACACTCTATAACCGCACAGCGTTTGCCGGCGCCACCACGGGCCAGCAATTGCTGTATGCGCTCGACGAGCAGGTTCGCCGCTACGAGGCGGAAGGCAAGGTCACTAAGTACGAATCGTGGGAGTTCCTCTCTGGCGTCATCGACGACCAACGTGTATGCCGGGTATCTGCGCTATGGATTTGCGCAGCATGGCCGTGCAAACGTTTCCGGCCGATGCGGTGATCATGGCGACTGGCGGTACGTGCCATCTTTGGCAAGTCCACCAACTCGGTCGTCTGCACGGGATCGGCGCAGTCGGCGCTCTATCAGCAGGGTGCGTACTACGCCAATGGAGAATTCATTCAGGTACATCCGACCTGTATTCCCGGGGAAGACAAGCTGCGGCTCATGTCGGAGTCGGCCCGCGGAGAAGGCGGACGCGTTTGGGTGCCTCGGCAACCGGGCGACAAGCGCTATGAAGAGCATTCCCGAGAGCGAGCGCTGGTACTTCCTGGAGGAGTGGTATCCGAAATACGGCAACTTGGTGCCCCGCGACATCGCGACCCGGGCCATCCACAAAGTAGTTTACGAGCACAATCTGGGGATTGACGGCCAGCCAATGGTCTATCTCGACCTGACGCACATTGACCGCGCCACGCTCGACCGCAAGCTGGAGGGCATCCTGGAGATTTACGAGAAGTTCGTCGGCGACGACCCGCGCGACGTGCCGATGAAAATCTTTCCCGGCATGCACTACACCATGGGCGGTTTGTGGGTTGACTTCGACCAGCGCACCAACATTGAGGGCTATACGCTTGCGGCGAGTGCGACTATTCCATCCATGGCGCTAACCGCCTGGGTGCGAATTCGTTGATGTCGTGCATCTATGGCGGATTCATCGCCGGACCGCATGCAGTCCGATATGCGCACAACATCATCAAGAGCGGGCATCACCCGGCCGAGCATGTTTACAACTCCGAGCGCAAGCGGCAGGAAGAGATTAACTCGCGGCTGATGAACAACGACGGGACCGAAAATCCGTTCCTGCTATGGCGCGAGCTCGGAGACATCATGACCAAGAACTGCACGGTCATTCGTTACAACAAGAATTTGCAGGAGACCGACGTCAAGCTCGTGGAGTTGCTGGAGCGCTACAGCCACGTGAACCTGAGCGATCGCTCGAACTGGGCCAACACCTCCTTCGTCTTCGCGCGGCAGCTCTACAACATGTTGCAACTGGCGCGGGTGATCGCCCAGGGCGCAGAATTGCGCAACGAATCGCGGGGCGCGCACTACAAGCCCGATTTTCCTGAGCGCGACGACGCCAACTGGTTGAAGACCACAAAGGCATACTTCGCCGCCGATGCCGACGAGCCGCGCTTCGAGTTTGAACAAGTGGATACGTCGCTGATCAAACCTCGACCGCGGCGGTATGACGCGGCGACGTAAGTGCAGGGGCTAGTGGCTAGTGGTCAGTGGCTAGTGATCAGCATCCGGTGGAGGAGCCGGTCTTTAGACCGGCGTCCAGGAGATTTTATTTATTGGGGCTTTAGCCCCGGAACGAATAAGCGAAAATGGCGAATTCTAAGACTTTAATCATTAAGATCAAACGGCAACAATCTCCCGAGTCGAAACCGTACTGGGAAGAGTTCGAATTAGAATACCGGCCGGGAATGAATGTTACCTCCGCACTGATGGATATTGCGGCCAAACCAATAACGCGCGACGGCAAGTCGACTACACCCGTCACCTACGACTCCAACTGCCTGGAAGAGGTCTGCGGTTCCTGCGCCATGCTCATCAACGGACAGGCAAAGATGGCGTGCTCGGCGCTGGTGGACCACTTCAAGCAACCCATAACACTGGAGCCGTTCTCCAAGTTCCCCATCATTCGCGACCTATCCGTCGATCGCAGCGTGCTCTTCGAAAACCTGAAGCAGGTGAAGGCGTGGGTACCCGTGGATGGAACCTACGACCTGGGCTCTGGCCCGCGGCAATCTGCAGAAATGCAGGAGGAAGCTTATCCCCTGTCGCGCTGCATTTCCTGCTGCTGCTGCATGGAAGCCTGTCCGCAATTTAACGAGAAGACGGGTTTCGTCGGTGCCGCAACGATTTCGCAAGTACGGTTGTTCAACACCCATCCGACTGGCAAGGCCCTGAAGGTTGAGCGTCTGCAGGCCCTCATGGGCGACGGCGGCATCCAGGAATGCGGCTACGCCCAGAACTGCGTCGAGGTGTGCCCCAAAGATATCCCGCTCACCAGGTCCATCGCCGATGTCGGCGGCCAGGTAATGTGGCAGGCGATTAAAGACTTCTTCAGAACCTAGGCTTTTCAAGCCGGACTTACGGGTCCAAGCTTCGCCAGCTTCCTGGATCGAGAAATGGAGTCGCGTCACAGCGGCTCCGCCGCTTTGCTGTCCCCGCAAAAAAAAATCATTTGCATCCCGTGTCCCTTTAGCGAGACAATGTGCGGACTCAGGCCTTAGCGAGGTAGCTGTCCAACTCACGCAGCTACCGTGGGGATTCATGGAAGCTTCGTCGCACGATGTTCTTCTCGTGGGAGGCGGGGGTGCGGGACTACGCGCCGCCATTGCGGCGGCCGAAGTTAATCCCCAGCTCAGCATCGCCGTTATTTCCAAGGTTTATCCAATGCGCAGCCACACGGTTTCTGCCGAGGGCGGCGCGGCCGGTGTGGCCAAACCCGACGACAGTCTGGACGAGCATGCCTACGACACCATCTCTGGCGGCGACTGGCTTAGCGATCAGGACGCAGTGGAGGCGTTTGTCAGGGAAGCGCCGCAGGAGTTGCTGCAACTGGAGCACTGGGGTTGTCCGTGGAGACCGCGAGCCCGATGGGCATATTGCGGTGCGAGCTTTCGGCGGGATGAAGAAGCGCCGCACGTGGTTCGCTGCTGACAAGACCGGCTTCCACATGCTGCACACGTTATTCCAGACCAGCATGAAGTATCAGCCCATCACGCGCTACGACGAATGGTTTGTTACCAAGCTGCTGGTGGACGATGGCCGGGTGCAGGGCGTGGTCGCCATCGAGTTAATGTCTGGCAAGATCCAGACAATCCCGGCGAAGGCGGTCATCCTGTGTACTGGCGGCTGCGGCCGCGTCTTCCCGTTCACCACGAACGCCGCCATCAAAAGTGGCGATGGCATGGCGCTGGCCTATCGCGCGGGCGCTCCCCTGAAGGACATGGAGTTCGTGCAGTACCACCCGACCGGCCTGCCGTTCACGGGCATTCTCATTACGGAAGCCGCCCGCGCGGAAGGCGGCTACATGCTGAACAAGGACGGCTACCGCTATTTACAGGATTACAACCTGGGGACCCCCGAGCCCAAGCCAGTGTTGCGCTCGATGGAATTGGGACCGCGCGACCGTCTGTCTCAGGCCTTTGTCAAGGAATATCAGAAGGGCCGAACGGTTGAGACACCGCATGGGCATGTCGTGCATCTCGACCTGCGGCATCTGGGAGAGAAGCTCATCAATGCGCGGCTGCCGTTTGTGCGCGAGTTGTGTCTGAAGTACCAGAACATCGATCCGGTGACGGAATTGGTCCCTGTGCGTCCGGTAATTCATTACATGATGGGCGGTGTCAGCACCGACATCAACGGTGCGACGCCACTGCGCGGTTTGCTCGCAGCCGGCGAAGTGGCGTGCGTGAGCATTAACGGCGCGAACCGGTTGGGATCGAATTCGCTGCCTGAGTGCCTGGTGTTTGGAGCGCGGGCGGGCAAGGCTGCGGCAGAGTTTGCTTCCCAGCAGAAGCCCGCCAGCGGAGCAGTTTTGGCCCAGGCACTTGATGAGGAGAAGCGACTGGAGTCGCAGTACCTGCGCAAGAACGGCGGTCGGGAGCGCATCGCCACCATTCGGGTCGAGATGCAGACGACCATGGAGCAGAGCGCCGGGATCTATCGCGACGGAGCACTGCTGACCGAGGGAGCGGCCAAATTGCGCGAGCTGCAGGAGCGATATGCGGACATCAATCTCGATGACCACAGCCGCACCTTCAACACCGAGCTGGAGGCGGCCCTGGAGCTCGGCCTTCATGCTGGATGTGGCGGAGTCGATGGTACAGTGCGCGCTGCATCGAACGGAGTCGCGCGGCGCGCACCAGCGCACCGATTACCCCAATCGCGACGATGAGAAATTCCTGGCGCACTCGCTGGTGTATCGCAACGCCGACGGCACCTCGCCGGGTCGAGTATCAGCCGGTGACGATCACCCGCTGGCCGCCGGGCGAACGGGTTTATGGGCAAGCGAAGGAACATGGCGAGACAATTACGGCAGAGCCGACCAAATGATGGCTGACACGATCACCCTCGAGATCGCGCGCTACTCGCCCGAGCAGCGACCACGAGCCGCACTTCCAGAACTACGAGGTGCCGGTCCACAAGGAATGGGTGGTGCTCGACGCCCTCAACCACATCAAGGACAACCTGGATGGCACGCTCACCTACCGCTGGTCGTGCCGCATGGGCATCTGCGGCAGTTGCGGCATGATGGTGAACGGCGAACCCAAGCTGACCTGCGCCACGTTTCTCTCCGACTACGCGAAAACGGCAGCAAGATTCGCGTTGAGCCGCTGCGCTACTTCCCCGTCGTCCGCGATCTGGTGACGGAAATGACCGACTTCCTGTCCAAGCTGAAGAAGGTGAAGCCGTGGCTGATCCGCCAAGGACGAGCCGCCGCTCGCACAGGCGAATTCCTGCAAACGCCGGACACAGGTGGACCGCTACAAGCAGTTCAGCATGTGCATCAACTGCACGCTGTGTTACGCGGCCTGCCCGGTCGTACGGACTGGATCCGACGTTCGTCGGGCCGGCGGCGATCGCGCTGGCGCAGCGCTACAACATGGATTCGCGCGACCAGGGCGCGGCAGATCGAACGGCGATATTGGCCCATCCCGACGGCATCTGGGGCTGCACGTTCGTTGGCGAGTGCACCGAGTTTGTCCCAAGCACGTGGATCCCGCCGGCGCGATCCAGCAGTACAAGATCGCCGCGGTGTTGGACTGGCTGAAGTCGTTCGTGACCCCGAGAGGCACTTGATGATGACCACAGCGAATGAAGCAACGACCAAGGGGGCGGCGAGCTACACGCCGTTTCATCCGCGCTGGTACAGGCCGCACGTATCGGTGTATTGGTGGCTGGGCGAGCGGCACTACCTTAAATTCATTCTGCGCGAGCTCAGCAGCGTCTTCGTCGCAGTGTTTGTCATCGAGACTCTCTTCATGTTGAGCGCGCTGCGCGACGGGCCCGGGGCGTATGCACATTTCCAGCAGTGCATGCGCAATCCACTGCTCATCGTGCTCAACGTCGTCAGCTTCCTGTTTGTTGTGTTTCATACAATTACCTGGTTCAACCGGCGCCCAGTGCGATGCCTGTGCGCATGGGAGGGAAGCGGGTTCCGGGCGCATTGATCGCGGCTCCAAGTTACGTTGCGTGGATCGTAATATCGGCGTTTGTATGCTGGTTAGTGTTGCGGTAATTTGAGGCAGAGCGTGGCTAAACCGTCGAACGAGGCTTTCTTCTGGATGCTGTTCAGCGCGGGCGGGATCGTTGCCGCTCTCTTGATCCCGGTGCAGCTTTTTCTGTTCTTCGTCGCGTTTCCGCTGGGATGGCCGCAGGTGCCGAGCTACGACTATCTGCTTTCGCTGGTGCGAATGCCGCTGGTGCGGATCTATCTTTTCATTCTGTGTTCGCTTCCACTTTTTCACTGGGCGCACCGTTTTCGTTACACGCTCTACGACGGGCTCAAAGTAAAGCATCTTACCGGGCTGATCTTCGTTCTATGTTATGGAGGAGCTGTGCTGGGAACAGCGATCGCAGCGTTTTTGCTCTGGACGATTTGACGTTGGGGAGGATCTCGTGGAACTCAAGTTGAAAATGATTTCAAAGGATGGAATTACCGAGGCCATCTCGAAGGCTGAGCACTATCGGCATTTGCACGAACCGGAAGAGTCAGAGTCGATTTGCCACGACATCCTCGTCGTCGATCCTGAGAACCAGACCGCGCTGCGAATCCTGGGCCTCGCCATCACCGACGAATTTACTGGCGAGTCTTCCGACCGCTATTCTGAGGCAGAGAATGTATTCCGGCGCCTCACGGATCCCTACGAACAGCAATACTGCATGGGGCTGCTGTGCGAGCGGCAAGCTAAGAAACAAATGCGCGCCGGCCGTCCGGCACGCGCCGTGACCGCGCTGTTCCAAGAAGCCATGCGGCACTTCGAAGCGGCGGAAAAGGTTCACCCGCCCAAGAACGACGACGCCATCCTTCGCTGGAATCGCTGCGCGCGCCTGCTGGAGAAATTTCCCGCAATCGAGGCGCCGGAGCCGCACGGACACTTCGAGGACCACGACACGGCTCCAGTCTCAGCCTCTCCCTGGAGTGCCAAAGGGTCGAAGTAAGCGGCACGTTATGACCCGTACTGTGAACGCACGTCGCGCCACGCGCTGACGCTGCGCCGCTCGAACGTCCTCGGCGAAGCCTTCTCCCAGTTTCTGGAGCGCTCCGAAAACCTGCATGCCTTTCTGCAGGTAGTCGGGGGCGTTCTCCCATACGGCTTCGAACTTCTCCGGATACTCGGAGGCCAGCACCGCCAGGCCGGCGGCGGTAAATGCCATGCCCAAAGGACGGCGACCCGTCACGACCAGCATCGCCCCCGCGCCGATCGAACCAAATACGACTGCCTTCTTCCAGCTCTGCATGTCTCCCTCACCATGTGCGCTCGCGACCCGCGCAAAAGTTAGTGTTGTTCTGGCATGACGTGGTTGTATCCACAAAACGCCTATTAGCGCAAACGTCATTCTACCTGCTTGGCTCTTGCGGTTTGCGAAGCCAATATCGAAATAAGGGCCCTTCCACTGGTTCTTTAGAATCATGTGGTTACAGAATTTTCCACGGCATCTTCTTGAAGGTAAATGGTTTACAGATATGTTCTTTTATTGCAGGTATTTACGCAACGGACGCTAGTTGGTTCACCCCCAGGGCACAGAGAACACAGAGAAGATCAATTAGCTCCGCGCTGGGTGCCACCTGGTGAATCTGTTTGGGGGTGGGGTCGAAGGATCATGCGTCCTGCGCTCTACTCATGCAAACGGGGACTTAATCAAATTGTCAAAGAACAATTCACCGCGCCCCAGGGTGGGTGAGGGCACGAATCCCGGCGTTGCCAGGGAGGCCCAAAGCTCGAGCTTAGAGCAGCGCTGGGGATTGTCAAGATTACGAAGGTACTGGTTTGGTAACTGTACTTTCGTAACTTTTTGGGGGCAGGGTAACCAGCAGGCTTACGCGCGTTCTGCCGCAAGCCAGCTCAAGGGGCGCCTCTGCGACCCGATGTATAATTTCAGGCAGCGCGCCCGTAGCTCAGCTGGATAGAGCGATTGCCTCCGGAGCAATAGGTCGGGAGTTCGAATCTCTCCGGGCGCGCCAGACTTCTTCCGTCCCGTCACAGCTTGCAGCGTTGCGTCAGCGGAGTCGGCGGGTTACTTCCCGCTCGAGGACCCCACGCGAGATTTGTCATCCCGCGCGCAGCCGAGGGATCTGCAGACTAACACTGAAAGAATGTGGAGTGCCAAAACCACATTAGTTTTTGCACTTCCAGGTCCCAGTTTTCCAAGCCCGCTATCCAACCAGTGATATGTGAAAAACCCGGTGACATGTGAAAAACCGGCGCGACCATCGTGTTTATGACAAATCCCGCCGAGCTTGACGATCCAGTCGGGCCCGGCGAGAAGCTGATTTGAGTGCACCCGGCGGTTAACGTTCTACACAAAAGATTCAACCTGCGGCAAAGTACGACGTGATCTGGTACACGGTTAAAAGACGCATTGGGCGACTCACGAATTCCAAACGTACAGAAACTCGTCATCGGTTGCTGTCGCCACCGACTGATGTCGCTGCCGGGTTGCACGGTTAAGAGCAGAACGGATGTTGACCTTCGAGTCGGGCAACTCGGAGAGTGGAATTTTCAAGCACTGTCCGTTCTCGAGTCCTTCCAGGTCACTGAGGAGTTGAGTCACGATTGTCTTATGCTTCCCGTTGCGTCCGGTCGGTACAGTCGCCCGGTCAGCGACTTTGAACCTGCGATGGGCACTCTTCGCTTTGCTCGGCATCATTATCCTCCCGCTAACCTATCGCTAACACGTTGCTAACGATACACTACTTTAATAAAGTCTACAACTGCCAAGCCCCATTATCTTCATTGCCCGTAAGCGATTCTGCGGCAATGGGTTCGCTGATTGTCTTCCAAAGAAAAACTCCCCGTATCGATTTCTGCGGCGTAGCCTCTTGTCTGTGAGGTATCTGGTGAAGAAACTCAAAACGCGATTTGAAATAGTACCGCTGGCGGAAGTTCTCAAGAAGGTAGTCGCAGGGAACGATGGCGGGACCAGAAAAACGGTCAAGAAAGTGGCCCGGCACAGATTGCGACGTTTGGCAGACCGTGGGGGCGGCCTATGAAACCTGAATCCCAGTTCGCCGAAATGCGGCCCAACGACGCCCACCGCATGCAAACTGAGGCAGCGGAAGCGAACGCAGGACCGACGCGGGTGTTAGTAGTGGATGATGACGCCACTGTCGCAGCTACGTTGACTGCAATACTTCGCATCGCAGGGTATGAAGCTGTTGCCGCATACGAGGGGTTAAGCGCATTATCGCAATGCGAAGATTTCCGTCCTCAGGTGGTCATTAGCGACGTGTTCATGCCCGGAATGAACGGCGTTGAATTGGCCATCGTGATTCAGCAACTTTACCCCGCGTGCACAGTGATACTGTTTTCAGGGGGGGAGGCATCATCTACTGATCTGATGGATGAAGCGCGGCAGAATGGATACGACTTCGAACTGTGGGCGAAGCCAATGGATCCGACAGAGTTGCTAACTAAGCTAGCAGCCCGAGGCAGGCCAGCTTTCGCCCGCGTGGTGAGCAGCTGAAAAATCCTCGGGCGCGAGTGTTGCTTCTCGATCTACCCACGGTCGTGTCAAGCAAACTCGGAACTTACCAGAGTGCTAACCGGCCCGTAGTCGCTCTCGTCCCCGGCAATTTTTCGCGTAGAGCTTACTTTTGCGTTCGGTGCGCTTGGCTTGTTTCCGAGGCTGTGCTTTTTCTTGAGGTCCTGTAGCGGTCTTGGCCTTCTTGCCCTTTCGTTTCGGTTTACTAGGCGAGTGGACTGAATTTGACCCCACCAGATTAGTTGCTTTAGACGCCATCGTGCCCAAAGCAGAACCCACAGCGCGGGCGACCTTCGTCAGCATATTGTCGCCGTCTGATTTTCGATTAGCCATTGTTCGTCCTCGGACACGGAGTCATCGCAGTTGGATTTTGCAGGATCTCCTCCGTCCCAGAATTTACTTGGTTCTCGGCAGTGTTAGCTGCTTCGTTTGTTGAACGTCCTGCCAACATTTGGAACGTCTTCGCCGAGAGCGGTGGCCAAATCAATTTGATGATCCTGCTCATTTACCAGAATTTGGCGTATCTGTTCGGCCATCGCGTACTCGCCCAGCTCTTCGCACTGTCTGACCCGCTCACGATAATTGCGTATGGTTTCGCCCTCATTGTCCAGGTCGAAACGAAGCATTTCCTTCGCATCTTCAGAGGTTTTGACAGGTTTGGGCGTCACCACCGGCATTTTGCCGAGATAATCAATCAGTCTCGAAATAATGAGCGCATGGTCCAGTTCCTGCTTCGCATGTATTTCAAGCTGGTCTGCGATGCCCATGTAGGCTGCGCCTTTGAGGACTTGAGAATATACAACATACGCGATGATCGCCTGGTATTCGCGAGAAAGATCTTCGTTCAAGAGATCCGCCAGACGATCCCGGGAAATCGCCGGTTCGTTCGCAGCCGGTTTCGGCTTAGCCACTTGAGTCCTCCCTGAAATTGTCACGCCTGCACCTGTGGAGGTCAAACTGCTGCTGAATGTCGTGCTCGGCTGCTCCGAGAGGCGTCAGTGCGGTGGTAAATTGCACGTTGCAAAACTCGCAAATGGCGAGCAGAGGCGCTATTTTAACAATCCGAAGTTTTCGCTTTGGCCTGGAAGTTAGAGTTAGCCCCGCCATGACTCGCTGCAGGGCCTCGTGGCGATTTGCGGCGATTGTTTCTTCCGTTCTGAGGGTTGATTGAACTTTCTTGGGCACGATTATGGTTAGATGCTAAGAGGTGCTGCGGGTTTGTATGCAAAGGGAACTTTTCTACTTTTTCGCTGGGGCGTCCATGCAAGCTTCATTCTCGTCGAACGCAATTCGCGCCGGTTTCCTCTTCACTTTTCGGTAACGCGGAAGACCGCGCACGAACAGCACCGACCCGAACCATTTCTTTCCTTACGAATCTGCCGCTACGATTCGCTTTGCGAAAAGTGTGGAGAGCCCCATCCTGTTACGTCAAGTACCTGCTCTGGCCACCGGGCGGGGGACAGCAATTACCATCCAACGGCTACTGGACGTCGGTAACCTTGCCGCGCATGTAAGTCACCTTCATATCCGGGTAATAGTCGATTTCTTTGGTACCGAGGTTCGCCACCCTTTGTGGTTGGCCGAATATGGCCACTACCTGGTCCTTGGTCTGGCCCAGGGAAATCGTCTTGGGTTGCGGCGGCGGCGCGTCGGGTGGCGGAGGTGGTGGCGCGATGGGGGCCATCGCCTGTTGTGGTGGGGGCGTCAGCGCAGACTGCTGTTGAGGCGCCAGCCCAGACCCCTCTCGGGGTGCCAGCCCGCCCCCCGATTGGGGTTGGGGGGCACTTGCGGCTGCATTGTCGTCGGGCTGCACGGTCAGCACTTCAGCGATGGTCTTCATCACCTCGTCGACTTGTGGCATGACGTGTTTTGGGAACGGAAACTTTAGCTGCCCATAGTAGCGAACATCCTGATAAGGATCGCTGTAAAATTTGAAAATCAAGCCGTCTTCCTGAACGGTAAAGCTGGTAATCCAGAACTTTTCCCCCGCCACAAACTTACGCTGCGGGACCTCGCTGGAGCTCTTTCCTAACTGCATGGACCACGCCAGGTCAGCCCCAAAGCCCAGGGAGACCTTGCCGTTCTTGTAGGTGCTGGTCGGGGGGACGCTGGTGTCGACGCTGGTCATGACCAGTCCATCCTTCTGCAAGACCAGTACCGAGCCAGCGGTGACGACGTCGCTCTTGTCCGCCGTCATTCTGGTCAGCTTGAATTCTGAGTTCAGCTTTTGCTGGAGGAGAGCTTTCTGATCGGCGCTCTGGGGGTTAGGTGCCGGTGTTGTACCTGACTGGGAAGACGCCGAAGTGACGAGAAGGCATAAGCCGATTGCGAAGAAACCGTATCGGAGCATCGGTTCACCACACCAGGAATAAGGGGTGTTAGATGTGAATACGGGACTGTATTCCAGTCTGTATCGAAGTCGCGCTGCCAAGATCTGGAGTACACCTGGTAGCGTTCCACACACTACCGCGGGACGTCCGTTCCGGCTTTCCAACAGCAAAACACTATACATTCATTACGGGCCGACGGGAAGAGGCTTTGTTGCCGGTTCGAGCATTCGCGCGCGTGCCCTAGTTCCAAAGTGGCTCTGCTGCTTCTTTTCATTTTTTCCTTCCCACTAGCCACTGGCCCATGCCGCGACGTAAAGTAAATAGCGATGGAACTGCGCAAGGATCCCATCACGCGTTCGTGGGTCATCTGCGGGGACGAACCCGAGAGCGGCGCCACGCCTGACTACTTCTGTCCATTTTGTCCGGAGTCAGGGCAGCAGTTGCAAGTAATCGCGACGTCGCCGACGGTGAACGGCAGCCCGTGGGCGGCTCGCGCCGTGGTCCATCCTCATCCGCTGTATGGAATCGACGGTGAGCCGGGTCGCTCAGGCAACGGACTTTACGACACCATGCAGCCGGTCGGCGCGCACGAAGTCATTGTGGAAAACGCTCGCCACGACCGGCATCTGTGGAACGCCGACGATCGCGAGATCGAGGAGTACCTGGCCTTGTGCGGCCAGCGGATCCAGGACCTGAAAGGCGACACGCGCTTCAAGTACATCAGCGTCTTCAAGAATTTCGGCAGCATGTCGGGGCAGGAATTCGACCATCCAACCTCAGAAATTGTGGCCACGACGTTTGTTCCGCGTCGTGTGCTCTACGAACTGCGGGCGGCGAAGACGCATTACCAAGCGAAAGAGCGCTGCGTTTTCTGCGACATCTTGAAGCAGGAGCAGGACCAGAAGGTGCGTGTGGTGGAAGTGCGCGGCGATTACATCGCGTGTTGTCCTTATGCGCCACGTGTGCCGTATGAGATCTGGATTGCGCCCCGCACCCACGAGGCTTATTTCGAGCGCACGGCGCTGAAGTCGGGGGCCATGCGGGACCTTGCCGCGCTGTTGCGGCGCACGCTGTACCGCATTCGCACCATCGCCGACGGCTTCCATATGGTGCTGCATACCTCGCCGAATACCATGCATCGTTCTGAGACACTCGGCTTCTGGAAGACCATCGAAGACGACTACCATTGGCACATCGAGATTCTGCCGCTGCTCGGCGCCAAAGCGAAGTCGTACACCTTCAAGGAGGTGTACTATTCGCCGGTCAGCTCGGAGACCTCGGCGGCCATTCTGCGCGAGCGGCCGACGGAGCGGTAAGCATGACGGTTCGCCGCATCAAGACTTACACCGGACAGACTGGCTATGTTTACCAGTACTATTTTGTCGGCAAGCGGCCGGCGCTTGAGAGCGATCCCGAAGCTCCTTCCACGGAATTCATCTTCGATGTGACGTCGGACCGCAAGACCACTTTCGCGGTGAGTATCTTTCTGCGACCGGAGGCTCTGGACGGCTGGGCTGCCAGCCGAGGCCGCGCGCTCAGCGAACCGGAACAATATGCCGGCGTGAAGCTGCGACTAATGCAGGCGTTCGACGAAATCCCCGACATGCGGCACGACGGCCGCCGTCTGCGATTGGATGGCGGTGCACTGTTGGCGCTGCTGGAGTCCATTGGCGTGGAATAGCTTCGGCAGTGGCTCACGGGCAGTTCGGCCTTGCGTCCAATCTAGAGCCGAAGTGTGGCATCATAGGGCACAGCAGTGGGGTGAGGCACCGATGTTCACAGAGTTGCAGAGGCAGGACGGCAAGCGATGGAGCCGGTCCGCGGCGTTATCGTTCGGGCTGCACTGCGCGGTCTTGATGTTTCTGATTTATCGAGCTGCTCCGGTCTCGGTGACGCCGTCTGATGTGGACAATGGAATTCCTGGTTCTTCGGGTTCGGTTTCCATCGTGTATCTGGCGCCTGTCGGGCCGGAGCGGACCACTTCCTCGCCGGAAGAACCGGCAGTCACCTTGCGTGCCTCGGTGCCTTCGGTACCAAGGCCGCTCAAGACCCAATCGAAGGTTTTGCAAACAGACCGGCCCACTCAGCAGAACGCACCTGAACAAACCGCACGCGGAGGTTCTCCGTGGGGGCGAGTGCCGGGCTCCCCTTTGACCGGCGATGAAGTCGTACCTGCGCTGCCCGAGGTTTTCCCCGACCCTGCGGTATCTCGCGGCGACTTACCATCGGGCGTCGAAGGGGATGTAATCGTTGAGGTCACCATCGACGCGCAAGGCAATGTGGTTGAGACAAAGCTGCTTCAAGGCATCGGCTACGGCATCGAGCAGAAAGTTCTTGCGGTCCTGCAGCGCTGGCACTTCCGGCCTGCCATGCGCGACGGAGTGACCATCGCCTCGCAGCACATCGTGCATTTCCACTACCCAGCCTGAGCCCCCCAGGCCTTATCACACGACCCTGTGAGCCTTGTCCTTGCGAAACGTTTTGTACGCAAGCAGTGTGACGCAGGTCACAGAGCCGCGTGACGACTTTACTGCGGCTAATCAGCGCCGCCGTTATACTAGGTCTTAACGAAACCGGTGACCGTTCAAGCCGTGGATTTCGTGGGGTTTATGCCTTTACTCTGGCTTCGAGTGGCGGTGGTCTTTTATGCCGTTGGACTGCTGTATTCGCTCCTTCTTCTCAGCAAGAAAGGCAATGTTCTGGGGAAGATCGTTGAGCCGGCGGTGGGGCTCGGCCTCATCTTCCATTTTGTTTCTCTGGTAGAGTCCACCATCCAAATCGGTCACCTGTCGTGGGCCTCGATCCACTATTCCGAGTCGATGCTCGCCTTCCTTGCGATGGTGGTGTTCTTCATTTTCTTTGTCGCGTATCGCACGGTTTCGCCCGGCGTGGTCATTTTCCCGATTGTGTTCGTGCTGACGTTTGCCTCCGCTGTGGGGCAGAGGCCCATCCCTCTAACCTCGCCGTTTCTACGCAGCGGATGGATTTTCGTCCACGTTGTGCTCATCTTCACCGGGTATGCCGGACTGTTCCTGAGCTTTGGAGCGAGCCTGCTTTATCTGGTGCAGGAGCGGGCGCTGAAGTCGAAGCGCTCGAACGCGCTGCTCACCTGGCTGCCTCCGTTACAGACCATTGACGAGATAGGCTATAGCTCACTGCTCTTCGGGTTCCCATTCATGACTCTGGGCCTGGTGGCGGGCTCGGTCCTCGCCATCGACAAGTACGGGCCGATGTTCTTCTACGATCCCAAGATCCTGCTTTCGTTCATCATGTGGGCGGTGTACATGCTGTTGCTGTACACCCGCTGGAGCTCGGGATGGCGCGGCCGCCGGGCGGCGTTTCTGGCGACCTTTGCTTTTGTCGTGGCGCTCGGTGCGTGGGCCGCGAATTACTTTAGCCGCACACACAGGTTTATCGCCTCATGAACTTCATCGTCATCGGCGTGAACCACCAGACTGCCCCAGTTGAGGTACGCGAACAGTTTGCCATTCCCGAGGCGCGGCTGGCGGAGGCGACGAAGTGCCTGGCCACGTATCCCGGCATTGAAGAAGGAATGATTATCTCCACCTGCAATCGGGTGGAGCTGCTGGCGCGCACCCTGAACGGCACTGCCGATATGGACGGCTTCATGCGGCAGTTGTATGGCTTTGATCCGGAGCCTTATCGCAAGCATCTCTACGAGCATCGCGAGCGCGATGCAGTGCGGCACGTCTTTCGCGTTGCCTCCAGTCTCGACTCGATGGTGGTCGGCGAGCCTCAGATTCTCGGCCAGGTGAAGGAAGCTTATGCCACGGCGCGGGCCGTTGGGGCGGTCAATTCACAACTTGACGCGCTGCTGACCCGGGCTTTTGCCGTCGCCAAGCGCGTACGCAACGAGACCGCCATCGCGACTTCGGCGGTGTCGGTCGCCTCCGTCGCGGTTGAGCTGGCAAAGAAGATCTTCGGCAACCTTCAGGGGAAAAGCGTTTACCTGGTCGGTGCGGGTAAGATGTGCGAACTCTCGGCCCGGCATCTGTCTAGCGCATGGCGCCCAGCAGATCTACGTTGCCAACCGCACCTATGAACGTGCTGTCGCGCTTGCGAAGAAGTTTAATGGCCAGGCCGTCCCGTTCGAGCAGCTTTACGAGACAGTCCCAAACGCCGACATCGTGATCAGCTCCACCGGTGCGCCGCACACTATCTTCAGCAAGGAGCAGGGCGAGAAGTTCCTGCACCGCCGCAAGAACCGTCCCATGTTCTTCATCGACATCGCGGTGCCGCGCGATGTCGATCCGGAGATGAACAAGCTGGACGGCATCTTCGTTTACGACATTGACGACCTGCAGCAGGTGGTTTCGTCGCACGTCGCCGACCGCAGGATCGAGGCCGATCGCGCCGAAGCCATCGTGCAGCTCGAAGTGGAGAAGTTCCAGTCGCGTTTGCAGACGCTCGATGTCGTGCCCACCATCGTATCTTTGCAGGAGCACCTCGAGACGGTCCGCCAGGCCGAGATTGACCGAGTGCGCGGACGGCTGGGAGCGATGACTCCCGAGCAAGAGCTTGCTGTCGAGGCGCTGACTCGCGGCATCATTAACAAGATCATGCATACACCCATTACCACGCTCAAGACCGCGGCGCGTGAATCCACCGAGGTAACTACGGTGGTTGACCTCGTCCGCAAGCTCTTCGGACTACGCGACGCGAGGAAGGCGGCTGCCGCGCAGGGCGATGACGGCGACGGAAAACCGGGGACGCAGAACTGATGGCGCACCTCAGGATAGGTTCTCGCGGTTCGCAACTCGCTCTCTGGCAAGCCAACCACATTTCGGCGCTGCTTCGCGAACGTGGCCACGAAGTCACGATTGAAATCATCAAGACCACTGGGGACAAAATCACCGACGTTGCGCTGGCGAAAGTCGGCACCAAGGGAATGTTCACCAAAGAGATTGAAGAAGCGCTTGCCGATGGACGCGTGGACTTGGCGGTGCACAGCCTGAAAGACCTGCCAACGGAACTACCACCCGGATTCGAGTTGGTAGCGGTGACCACGCGCGTCAATCCACGCGACGTGTTCCTTTCCGTGAAGTACGACTGCCATAAAAGCCCTGCCGCAGGGAGCGCGCGTCGGCACCAGCAGCCTGCGGCGGCAGGCGCAGCTAAAGGCAGTGCGGCCCGACCTTGTGATTCATCCGCTGCGAGGCAATGTTGACACACGCGTGCGTAAGCTGGAGGAAGGCGAATACGACGCCATCATCCTGGCCGCCGCCGGTCTCACACGTCTGGGTAAGACGCAGTGGGTGAAAGAAATGCTTTCGGAAGATTTCATGTGTCCCGCGGCCGGACAGGGCGCGCTGGGCATCGAGATTCGCGAAGGCGATGTCGCGATGCGTGACCATCTGAAGTTTCTCGACGACCCGGCCGCGCGAGCTGCAACGACCTGCGAGCGAGCCTTGCTCAACAAGCTTGGTGGTGGATGCCAGGTGCCCATCGGAGCGTTTGCTGAGATGAGTGAGGGAGCGCTGCGGCTGACAGCGATTGTGGCGCGTCCGGATGGATCAGAAGTGCTGCGCGAGCAGCAGAGCGGCAGCGATCCGGTCGCTCTTGGCGAACAGGTGGGCGCTACATTGCTTCGCCACGGTGCGAGCAGGATTCTGGAGCAGGTTTATGGGGCGGCGGCAGCGGCGCCGCAACAACCATAGCTATGACGAACAATCGCCCGCTCGCGGGTTGCCGCGTCTTGGTTTCTCGGGCTAAGAAGCAGGCGGGGGCGCTGTCTTCCGCCCTGCGCGATTTAGGCTGCCAGGTCATCGAGATCCCTTTCATCGAAATTCGCAAGCCCCGTTCGTACGAGCAGTTGGATCTGGCGTTGCAGAACCTGGCAAGTTACGACTGGCTCATCCTAACCAGCGTCAACGGAGTGGAAGCACTCTTCGAGCGCAGGGCAAAGCAGCGCACGCCAGCATCCGCGATCGTCCACCTGAAGATCGCCGCCATCGGTCCCGCAACCAGGAAGGCCATCGAGCAACACGGCTTGCAGGTGACGGTCACGCCGAAGGAATACGTTGCCGAGTCGGTGGTCGCGGCGCTGCATCGCCGGGTGAAGGGCAAGCGCGTGCTCCTGGTGCGGGCGAAGGTTGCGCGCGACGTCATTCCGCGCGAGCTGCGCAAAGCAGGCGCTCAGGTTGATGTCGTCGAAGCGTACGAGACGGTTGTGCCAAAGGCCTCGGAGAAGCGCTTGCGCTCCGTTATCGCCAACGCGATGAGGCCGCACGCCATCACCTTCACCAGTTCCTCAACCGTCCGGAACTTCGTCGCCTTGCTTGGCTTACGCAGTGCTCGCGCCGCATTCAAAAAGAGCGCTCCCGGCCACGGCGTGCACACGGCGTCGATCGGACCGGTCACGTCGGCCACGCTGCGCGAGTTCGGGCTTCCTGTGGACATTGAGGCCCGCGAGTACACAATTCCGGGGCTGGTAGCGTCGATCGTGACCGCACGAAGGCGAATAGAGGACGTACAGCAATAGTCCGCTGACAGCAGTGCACAATTTGGCGGCGGCTCGGCAAAGCTGCTACGCTCTTCACCTGGAACTTTGATGTTGTCTCCTGACAACCCATCGTCCTTCCCATGAACCTGCACGACGTGCTTCGGTATTCCGTCATCGCGCTCGGCGCGGCATTCTTGCTCGTTGCAACCGCGCCGGCGCAGAACAGTAACTCCTCCACCATGAACATTCCCAAGCCTCCCGCGACCAAGCAGCAGCCGGTCACCGACGACTACTTCGGCCAGAAGATCGTCGATCCGTATCGCTGGCTGGAAGACGGCAGCAGTCCGGAAACGCAGCAATGGGTCTCCGGGCAGTTGGCATACACGCGCAGCATCCTCGACAAGCTGCCCGGCCGCGACAAGCTGCACGAGCGCATCGAGCAGTTGCTGGAGATCGGCAACCTGGGCGAGACGCAGGTCGGCGGCGACTATTACTTCCACACTCGGCGCGACGGCAAGCAGAACCAGCCGGTGCTCTACGTCCGCAAGGGTGTCGATGGCAAGGACGAAGTCCTGGTGGACGCCAACCAGCTTTCCAAGGACGGCACCGTCGCGCTCGATTGGTGGCACGTATCGCACGATGGCAAGTATGTCGCCTACGGCACTTCGGAGAGCGGCTCGGAGATGAGTACGCTGCACGTCATCGAGACGGCGACCCACAAGCTGCTGCCGGACACGATTGCGCGCACGCGCGCGGCCAGCGTCGCGTGGAAGCCCGATGACAGCGGCTTCTATTACACGCGTTATCCCAAGTAAGGGCGACGTTGCTGAAGGCCAGGAGATGTACAACCGTCACGTCTTCTATCACGCGCTGGGCGACGATCCCGCGAAAGATCCGCTTATCTTCGGCGAAGGCCGCGATCCGCAGGACTGGCCGCACGTCATTCTGTCGAATGACGGGCGCTGGCTCAGCATCATGGTCGAGCAAGGCTGGACGAAGAGCGAAGTCTATCTCAAGGACGTGCAGACGAATGCGCCGCACTTCCTGTCGTGACCGGCAAGAATTTTCTTTACTTCGCTGAACCCTACAACGGCGATCTCTACATCCTGACCAACGAAGATGCTCCGCGCTATCGTGTCTTCAAGACCTCCAGTTACCACGCCCACGCGCGAGCACTGGCGCGAGATCATTCCGCAGTCCGACGCCGTGCTCACCTCGCTGCAGATCATCGGCGGGCAATTGTTCGCCCGCTACGAGCAGAATGCGCACTCGCTGCTGAAGCGCTTCACCACCGACGGCAAACCGCTGGGCGAAATCGAGTTGCCCACGCTCGGCACGATCACCGATATCGGCGGCGAGTACGACAGCACCAGCGCGTTCTACCTCTTCTCGTCGTTCACCGTGCCGACGACCATCTACCGCTTCGACATTCCGGCGGCCAAGAGCACGCTGTGGGACTCGGTGCAGACCAGCCTTCGACACCAGCAAGTACGAGACCAAGCAGGTCTGGTACACGTCGAAGGACGGCACGCGCGTGCCGATGTTTCTGGTCATGCGCAAGGGGCTGAAGCTGACCGGCCACAATCCGGTGTTGCTCACCGCCTACGGCGGCTTCAACGTCAGCCTCACGCCGGAGTTCAGCAAGACGCTCTTTCCCTGGCTCGATCATGACGGCATCTTCGCGATGGCGAACCTGCGCGGCGGCAGCGAGTTCGGCGAGGACTGGCACCGCGCCGGCATGCTGGACAAGAAGCAGAACGTCTTCGACGATTTCATCGCAGCGGCCGAGTATCTGCAAAAGGAGGGCTACACCGACCGGCAGCATCTCGCCATTCGCGGCGGCAGCAACGGCGGTCTGCTGATGGGCGCGGCAATTACGCAACGGCCTGACCTGTTTCGCGCCGTCGTCTGCCAGGTGCCGCTGCTCGACATGCTGCGCTACCAGAACTTCCAGATCGCGAAGCTCTGGATTCCGGAGTACGGCTCGTCCGAGGATCCGAAGCAATTTCAGTGGCTCTACGCCTACTCGCCATATCACCACGTGACGAAGGGGACGGACTATCCCGCAGTTCTGTTCATGACCGCCGACACCGACACGCGCGTCGATCCCATGCACGCCAAGAAGATGACCGCTTTGCTGCAGGCGGACAACGGCGGGCCCGAACCCGATCCTGCTGCGTATCGAGCCGAAGGCAGGCCACGGCGCCGGCAAGCCCATCTCTAAGCTGGTGGAGGAGTGGACCGACATCTACTCGTTCCTGTTCTGGCAGTTGGGAATGACGCCGTAGCGTTCACAATTCTGCGCGCCGCCAGCGGAAGATCAACACCGACACGACAGAGAGCAACACCAAGACGCCGACAGCATAGGCTGAGCTGCGGGTTGCAGGGTCAGCCGCAAACTCCACCAGCATGACGACGAGGGCGGCGCTGCAGCAAAGCGCCGCCAGCAGTGAAATCCAAGCGCGGCTCGCGGTTTCCTGCGCCAGTTTGGCGTTGGCAAGGTTGACCGCCGCAAAGACAATCAAGAAGCCGCCGCTGGTTGCGGCCGACAGCGCCTGCAGGTCAACAAGATTGACGGCCAGTAGCGCGATGCCCGCAATCCACAACATGCTAACCACGGCGCGGCCATCATAGTGCCAGTCAAAAGCGCTTGGAAACTGTTCATGCTGCGCCATCATCACCGGCAATTTTTCAGCGCCGTAGAAGTCGGCGTTGATGGCCGAGGCCGAGGCCATGACCGCTCCGAAGGTCATCATCCCGAAGCCGAATGGGCCGAGAAAGCGAGCGGCGGTTGCGGACAGCGCGAAGTTCCTGGCCTCCTCCATCGCTGCGAACGGCATGTGCCCGATGGCGACCACCACGGCGAGAACGTAGATCACAATTGCGGCCAGCACACTTCCATAGTAGGCAATTGGCAATGTGCGCGCAGGGTTTACGATGTTTGCCGACGCATTGGATATCAGCTCAAAACCTTCGTAGGAAAGAAAAACGACCATGCCGCTGGCGATGACGGTTGTCGCCGAGACCCAGTTGGAGGGAGCTAGACGCTCCCACGACGGGTGGCCGAGGAAAAAGCCGGTAACAATGAACGCGGCCAGCACTCCAAGCTTGCTGACGTTGAAAAGCCGCTCGAAACGCGCCATGAGGCCGGCGCCGGCGTAGTTGACCAGTCCCAGCGCGATGATGGCCGCCGAGGCGAGCAAACGCGTCCAGAATTCGCGCCGCTCAGGCGGCAGGTAAGACGCCGAATAACCACCGAGTGCGCGGCTGTAAACGGCCATCACGGCGATGTAGCTCAAGATCAGTAGCCGGTTGACCGCTCCAGAGAACATGCCTGTGCCCAATCCTGTGGCCACAAAGTGGACGGTGCCGCCGGGGCCAGGATAGCGCAGAGTGAGTCGAACGTAGGAGTAAGCCGTGAGCATCGCGAGTACACCACCGACTAGGAAGGAAAGGTAGGTGGCGCCGCGTGCGCCCACCACGGCCAGCCCAAAGGTGGCAAAAAACCCGCCGCCGATAATTCCCCCGATGCCAATGGACAACGCACCGCTGACACCGATTCCAGTCTGGCTGGCCCCGGCTGCCCTGTTCGTCGCCGTTTGCATTTTCCTGGTCTCCTCCTTTGGAAATCGCCCGGCTCCTAGGCCAGCACCACCCGCGCCCGTCGATTATAGCCACCCGGGAAGCGTCAGCTCTCAGCCTCCAGCGCGTCTCGTTGTCGTCGCAACCAGGAGCAAGGAAGGCGCGGTATTGCTGCCTATGATTGCACCGAATAATGAGCACAGGGCCCCGCGAGGTGAGACAATGATGGTATGACTTACTACCGCGTTGAGTTTCTGACCGAAAGCGCCACCCCTCGCCATCCCAAACGATTCCGTACCGAAGAGAAGGCGAAGCAGCACATCAAGAAGGTGCTCGGGATCACGGACGAGGACGGGCTGGCATCCAAAGCCACCATCCTGCCGGTCAGCAGCAAGCCGATGCTCCTGGGATGACATCCAAGGCGGGTGACAGGAATTGCCAAGCTCGCCGGACCCGGCGTGAAATGGCCCTTTACGAACTGAGGAAGGAATTGTTTTTCAATGACTTGTCCCATATGTCACGGTGAAATGTCGAAAACTTGGCAACCCCAGCACGCATCCAACTCTCTGCCGCTCCCGCACGTGCAGTGGGGCTGCAGCATCTGTGGCGGAAAGTTCACGCGGGACCAGTTGCGGCCACAGTCGAAACGGAAGGCCGATATCGCGCCGGAACCAGCCGTTTCCTGAGGCTTGCAGTCAGAAACCTGGCGGTCGCGAAGTCCTTAAGACCAGCCTCGTTCCCGAACTAACGTGTGATTGACCCCGCTTCCCCCGAAATGTTATAAAGACTCGCCTTTTGTGCTGCGCCCACAGTGTGCTTCAATGTGCACACGAAAAGGTGCAAGTATTCCCGACGCGGCCAAGCCTCAAACACTTCCGTCTGAAGTGGAAGCGCGTTTCCGGGATTTCAGCAGGTCCATGCATGGTTTCAACTGGCGGTCTGCGAAGACGCAAGCTAGAACCCTGTACGCGCCCGATTTGCTGGACGGTCATCGATCTCGTGGAAACGCTGCCGGCGAAGGTTCGCCGGAGAGCGGAAAAACCAACGTCATATTCATGGGCGTCCGCTTAGGGGGCGCTCATCGGAGGAATCATATATGCACACCTGGCTCGCCGCTTTGCGGCGGCTGTCGTCCATAAGAGGCTCGGCAAAGTTGTTTATGGCCGCGCTGACACTGTTCATATTGAACGCTGCCACTGCCTTCGCCCAGCCTAGCGAGGCAGGCGGTGAGGCCACGCTCCAGCTGCCCGATCTTTCCTCAGTCAGCTTCTTGGGCATGACAGGTCACAATCTGCTGCTGATCGGCCTGCTTTTCTGCGCTTTCGGACTCTTATTCGGACTGGCGATTTACATTCAGCTCAAGAACCTGCCGGTGCACCGCTCCATGCGCGAGATCTCTGAGCTGATCTATGAAACCTGCAAGACGTACGTAGTCACCCAGGGCAAGTTCCTGATGGTGCTTTGGGCGTTCATCGCGGTCGTGATTGTGGCCTACTTCGGATGGCTCGCGCCGGTCCCTGGTAAGCCTGTGGGGGTGACGCTGCCTGTGATTCTGGCTTTCAGCATCGTCGGCATTTGCGGCAGCTACGGGGTGGCGTGGTTCGGAATACGGGTGAATACGTTCGCCAACTCGCGCACCGCCTTTGCCGGACTGCGTGGCAAGCCGTATCCGATCTATGCCATACCGCTGAAGGCAGGCATGAGCATTGGCATGATGCTGATTTCAGTCGAACTGCTCATCATGCTTTGCATTCTGCTATTTGTTCCGGCTGATTACGCCGGTCAGTGCTTCATCGGCTTCGCCATTGGCGAATCGCTGGGCGCGGCCGCGCTTCGTATTGCCGGCGGCATCTTCACCAAGATTGCCGATATAGGCTCCGATCTGATGAAGATCGTCTTTAAGATCAAGGAAGACGACGCACGCAACCCGGGCGTGATTGCCGATTGCACGGGTGACAACGCGGGCGACTCGGTTGGCCCCAGTGCTGATGGCTTCGAAACCTACGGAGTGACCGGCGTGGCGCTGATCACATTTATCCTGCTTGGCGTTAAGGACCCCAAGGTCCAGGTGCAACTGCTGGTATGGATATTCGTCATGCGCATTATGATGCTGGTCTCCAGCACGGTCGCGTACTTCCTGAACGAAGCGGTGGCCAAGGCGCGGTACGGCAACGCGACCGAGATGAATTACGAGAGCCCGCTCACTTCTCTGGTGTGGCTGACTTCGATTATCTCTATCGTGCTGACCTACATCGTCTCTTATCTCATTATTCCTGTGCTCGGCTCTGGCGGCGATACCACGCAATGGTGGAAACTGGCCACCATCATCTCCTGCGGAACCCTGGCGGGCGCGATCATTCCTGAGCTGGTCAAGGTGTTTACCTCCACCAATTCAGGGCACGTAAAAGAAGTGGTGACCTCGGCGGAAGAAGGCGGCGCCTCTCTCGACATCCTGTCAGGACTGGTAGCCGGCAATTTCTCCTGCTACTACCTGGGATTCACCATGGTTTTGCTGATGAGTATCGGCTACTACGTGAGCACCTATGGACTGGGTGCGCTGATGCTGGCTCCTGCGGTCTTCGCCTTCGGCCTGGTCGCTTTCGGATTCCTGGGCATGGGCCCGGTAACCATCGCTGTCGACTCCTATGGCCCGGTCACGGACAATGCGCAATCGGTATACGAGCTGTCGCTGATTGAGCAGGTACCGAACATCGAGGCTGAGTTGAAGCGCGACTACAACATCGACGTGAACTTCGAGCGCGCCAAGCATATGTTGGAAGAGAACGATGGCGCGGGCAACACCTTCAAAGCCACCGCCAAACCGGTGCTGATCGGGACCGCCGTCGTGGGCGCGACCACCATGATTTTCTCCATCATCATGGCGCTCACTCACGGGCTGACGGAAAACGTAGGTGACCTCTCGCTGCTGCATGCACCGTTTGTGCTGGGGCTGATCAGCGGCGGCGCCATCATCTACTGGTTCACCGGCGCTTCCATGCAGGCGGTCACCACGGGCGCTTATCGCGCAGTGGAGTTCATCAAGGCCAACATCAGGCTGGAAGGGGTGGAGAAAGCGTCGGTCGAGGACAGCAAGAAGGTAGTGGAGATCTGCACCAAGTATGCGCAGAAGGGCATGTTCAATATCTTCCTTGCCGTGTTCTTCGTGACCTTAGCGTTTGCTTTCGTGGAGCCGTTCTTCTTTATCGGCTACCTGATTGCGATTGCCATCTCAGGCTTGTACCAGGCGATGTTTATGGCCAACGCCGGCGGAGCGTGGGACAACGCCAAGAAGATCGTCGAGGTCGAACTGAAGCAGAAGGGAACGGCGCTGCACGACGCAACCGTGGTGGGCGATACTGTGGGCGATCCGTTTAAGGACACGTCGTCAGTCGCTATGAACCCGATCATCAAGTTCACCACGCTGTTCGGGTTGCTGGCGGTAGAGCTGGCGGTGAGCCTGACTGCTAGCAGAGGAGCGGCCTTCAGCCACGTGCTGGCGATCATCTTCTTCGCGATCTCGTTCGTCTTCGTCTACAAGTCGTTCTACGGGATGCGAATCGTCAAAGGCCCCAGTGTGGCTCGTTAGGCATTAACGGAAAACGCCATCCCGCTCGGGATGGCGTTTTCGTATTGGCGCCGCTCTATCGCCCGCCACGACGCTTGGGCCGTTTCGGCGCGGACTTGGGACTCCGCTTTGACACGGACTTCGTACCCCGCTGTGGGGCTGATTTGCGACCGGGTCCGTGCGGCCTCGGTCTGGGCCTAGGAGGCTTCGGGCGCCTCGTCGGAGGCGGAGGCGGCGGTGGTGGAGGAGGCGGCGGCGGTGGGGCGCTCGTCGACATCGCCTGCAGGAGTCCCGAGCCGTTTGGACTGCCCCATCCGCTGCACGGGTCCCATCCTTTGGCTGCCTGGTAGTCGCCGTTATTGCCGGAAGTGATATCGCGGAATGTTCCGGCGATGGCCGCGATGGTCTGGTACAAGTTCGGATTCAAGTAGCCGACCGGCGCGCCCAATGACTGATTGAAAAGAACAATCAGGCCCGCCCATAGTGGCGCGACAGCACTGGTTCCTCCAACCACGAAACTGGATCCATCCACTTGGACCTGATAGCCGGTGTTGGGGTCGGCATCACCGGCAACGTCGGGAAGGCCACGGCCCTTGAAGCTACCCGGGTTGTGGGAGGGCGGTACATTGGCATTCGCCTGCCACGTGGGGATGGCAAAAGTAGCGCTGATGCCGCCCCCGGTAGCTCCCTCTCCGCTGGAAAGATCGTTCCACACGACCTCACTCGAAATTGAGCTGCCACTGACAGTCAGGGTGGTTCCGCCGCAAGCCAGCGAATATGGACTGGAAGAAGGGAAGTCCGCATGGTCGAGGCCGTCCCCGACACCGTCGTCTGAGCCGTTATCCCCGACCGCGACGCACACACTGACTCCGAGCGCCGCAATAGCCTGCAGAGCGCTGTTGTAGCTTTGCAAAGACTGTGCGGTCCAGGTCGACTCCGGACCTCCCCAACTGATCGAGATCACCGAAGGCTTGTTGACGGTGTCCATCGCCGCCTGGTTGATGGCATCCAAGAAACCAGCATCGGTGTTGGGGGCGAAGTAAACAACAATTCTTGCGCCTGGCGCCACTGCCCCCGATACCTCGATGTCGAGCATGACCTCTGTATCGGGACCGTTTGTGTCGCCGGTGGGCTGGTTCTGGGCGCCATCCACGGAGACGGCTATGACTGTTGGAGCAGGAGAGATCTTGAGCCCGCTGAAATATGTGTTCAGATCGGACTGCGTGAAGCCGCCGCCAAGCTCGATGATGCCGATGGTCTGGCCAGCCCCGTTCACCGTTATGGGGAAGTCGTAGGCTTTCGCAACTTGCAGAGACGTAAACGAAGTAGCCGCTGCCAGGGCGGAGCTTCCCCCGGCGGTGGCGACGCGAAAATGGGCCTGTGCCTGCGGCCGGTTGTCGAGCCCGTGTACGCTAAGGACGATCTTGCTCAGTTCCGTCGGGAGGTTGATCGCTCCTGTGCGTCCGCGATATGAGCCGCCCCCGTATTCGTACTTCGCCAACTCCACGCGAAAGGCATTGGCGAAATCAGCACTTCTGCCGGTCAGAATGACTGTCTTCGCAGCCAGGTTCACTTGCGCGACCGCCAACCCATGGGCAGCGGCGAAGACTTCCACTTGTTGCACGTCCGCTGGATCGGCGCCGTAACCCGCCGCATATTCCTCACGCGTGAGACGCTGGCCGCTGGCGATGAGCTTGTCCAGGGGTGGCTGCTTCGATCGCGATGCCCGTGGTCTCAGTGTGAGCGTCACCTGCATTACTTCGTTGGGGTCGGCAGCGGCCACCTTGGTCGCGCCGGGCATCGGCTTCCGCTCGCTGCCTTTTAGTTTGACGTATTTGTTGAAAGCCATTTGTTACCTCAAGACTGCTTCGGCCTTTTGCTCTGCCGAGAGCGGGTTGCACTCATTGGAGATCGGGCGGCGCGGGGAGGAGAATCCGCTCCGTCCGGCTTTGGGTAAGGATGATACCGCAAATCGATGTTGACATGAGAGTCGCCGCCCGCCACAGCAGGACTACTGCCCCTTCATCTTCTCTCTCACTGCGTGCGCGAGCTTCTCGATTTCTTCCGCCTTCTTAATCACGTCGACCGACAGGGTATGCTCGTTGGTCTTGTCCACGTCTTGCTTCAACTCTGTGGCCAGCTCCAGCAGTTTATCGGTATCTTTCTTTATCTCCTGCTGACGTTTGTTATTCTCGGCCTTTTCTGCCGCGCGTTTCTGTTGTGCCTCCCACTCTATCTCTGCGGGAGTGCGTTGGGCTTGACCTGGCGGGCCAGCCTGGCTCTGCGCGCTACTCTTCTGCGTTAACAGGGAGCAAAACAACAGCGGCACAACAACAGCCGCCCGGCCGAGGCAGCGTAATGGACTGGTCTCGTGGCTCATAGCAATATCGGGATTATATTCCGAGCGCACGCTCAATCCTTGTCCGGCCAGTCTGCCTCCACGGGGGTTCGTCGTTTCCGGGCCTGCGGTTGCTATAATCCGCCACGATGCTGGTTCCTTTACTCATACGATTGCAAGCTTGGGCCCTGCTCCCCAACGGCGCCAAACATGACGTATTCCAGTTGCTCGACGACTGGGGCGATGACGCTTTCGATTTCCTGCGCTATCGCGTGCCGAGGATTATTGGCGTCCTCATCATCGCATTCATTTTGACACGCCTGCTCAGGAAGCTCTCCCGCCACTTGAGCGACCTCAGTAACCTTCAGGGACTGCCCACGGCCCTGCGCGCACAGCAATTGCGCACGCTGTCGAGTGTGATCTACAGCGTCGGTGTATTCGCCATCCTGTTTCTGGCGGCGATGCAGATCCTGCCTCTGTTGGGTATCAACATGGGACCCCTGCTGGCCAGTGCCGGCATTGTCGGATTGGCCATCGGTTTTGGAGCACAAACCCTGGTGCGCGACTTCATCAACGGCTTCCTGATCCTGGTGGAGAACCAGTACGACATCGGCGACACCATCAAGATCGCCGGCGTTCAGGGCGCAGTGGAGGCGATGACACTGCGACGTACCGTTTTGCGTGACGACAACGGGACTCTGCATACGGTTCCGAGCAGCGACATCCAGGTCGTCAGCAACCTTACTCGCGACTGGACGCAATTGCCGCTTCACATTTCGGTGGCCTATGGCGCCGACAGCGATCGCGTCATCCAGTTGCTGAACGAACTCGCCGAGGAGGTGGCGACCGACCCCAAGTTCGCCAAGATGATTGTCGCCAAGCCCGAGGTGCCGGGCATCGACAAAGTAAGCGGCGGGGAAGTGGATTATCTGATGCTGGTGAAGACCAAGCCGGGAGCGCAGTACGCCGTGAGCCGCGGAGCTGCGGCGCCGAATCAAGGCATCCTTCGAGAAGAACAAGATTGAGCCGGGGAACCCGAATCGGGTGTACGTGGTGGACACGCCGAAGGTGAGCTAGGGAATAGCAGGCTCTGTTCGAAGCCACCACTCACTTCTTTTGTGATTGGATCTTGGGCTTGAAATCCTTGCCCACGGTCAGGAAACTTGTCGGTAGGACGATGCCGTTCTTTTCCAGGGTCTCGTACATGACCTCTTCAACCTCAAGCCGGCGCACGTTAGGATTTTCGAACACCCCAGCGGCATCATCAGCGCGCAACTGTGCCAGACTTAGCTCAAACTCCACCATACCTATGGTTTGGTTATCACCGGCATCTTTGGTCGTAAAAAGGTAATCCACCTGGGCCGCAAGGTCGGCCCGGCCCTCATCGGTTAAGATCTTTTCCGCACCCCGCACAAGCAACCTGACATATTCGGACCGGTTCTCCGCTGTCATTCTATCGAACTGCTGAATCTCCAAGGCTTGTGCCGTACCGGTTAAGAACATGGCGACTGCGAGGAACGTGGGCGCTAGATTCTGGCTCAATCCGTTCATGAATATTTGCGTTTCCTTCGGTGCGAGTCAGGCCTCTTCGACTACGGCAATCTTACTTCGGTTGCCCGCCCAGTCCCGCCCACTTCTCCAGCAACGCGAGCGTAGCGGCGAAGTCGAGATTTTCCCAGCCCTCTTCAGTCGAGAGTTCGTAAATCTCGTCCACCGTTTCCAGAGCAGGTAACTTGACGCGATTCTCCTTGGCAGCATCGAGCATAAGGTGGATGTCCTTGTGCATCAACCGCAGCGGAAAGTTGGGCGAGTAATCATGGCGCAGCACGAATGGAGCCTTATAGTCCACCACGCCAGAGCGCACCATGGAGGCTTGAATCAGCTCGATCAGTTTGGTCGGATCGACGCCCAGTTTCTGGCCGAGAGTATAGGCCTCAGCAAATCCTTCATAAATGAGCGCGATCATCAGGTTCATGCACAGCTTGGCCGACTGTCCCTTGCCGGTGTCGCCCATGTGAATGACCAGCTTGCCCATGGCTTTGAACAGCGGCTGCAAGTACTCGACCGGCTCATTCGCGCCGCCTACGATGAAGATCAGCTGTCCACTCTCAGCTCCGATCTTGGAGCCGGTAACGGGAGCGTCCACCCAGTGCACGCCATGGGCGTTCACGCGCTCGGCAAAACGCATAGTGGCGGAGGGCGAAATCGTGCTGGAGTCGACCACGATCATGCCTTCGCGCAGCGACCGCTCGACCCCGTCTTCTGAGAACATCACGCGCTCCACCGCTGAGGTGTCGGCAACGCACGTCCAGACGACGTCGGCCTCGACCGCGGCCTCGGCCGGAGAGACTGCGGTGCGTGCTCCATCCAAGTGTTGACGAGCAGTGCGGTTCCACACTGAAACTTCATGTCCTGCTTTAACAAGATTGGCAGCCATCGGACGTCCCATGATGCCCAAACCGAGAAAGGCAATCTTCATCGCTTCTCCTTTTGTTTCCGCAGGTCTCCAACGAGCCGTAGAGTGGCGCTTGCTGGGCAGTTGACCCTACACCTGATTTAAGCTGAGTAACGAGCTAAGGTCAAGCAATCCAATGTACAACGCGGCACCCGCATCGGTAAGCTGCCGATCAGCGTCTAATTGTTATCTATGTTGGGAATCGCCGTCCGCCGTAAGGCGAGGCAATTTGGCACGCTGGTACGCCGTTCCGCGATGACGCCTCGCACCGGCCTCACGCGCAAACCGGTGCTTGCCAGCCGCGGTCAGCTCGGCGTAACCTTCATCGGACACTCCAGCTTCTTCCTCCAGCTCGGCGGCCAGAACATTCTGGTTGACCCGAACTTCGCCCGCTGGATCTTCGTACTGAAGCGCTTGCGTCAACCTGGCTTGAGGCTTCGCGACTTACCGCCAATTGATGCAGTCCTGGTTTCGCATGCGCACTTCGACCACCTGCACAGGCCATCGTTAAGTACGATTGCGCGCCTCACCCGCCGCAAAACGGGCAAACGGCCAACGATTATCGTGCCGCGACACCTACACGATCTGGTCAGTGATCTCGGCTACGGACGCGTCATTGAGCTGGACTGGTGGCAGAGTTTGCAGCTTGGCCAGGTCGAGATCACGCACGTGCCGTCGCGTCACTGGGGCGCGCGCATGATGCACGACGTGCATCGTGGCTACGGAGGATTTGTCCTGCGCGCGGGCAAGCATTCTCTCTATCACGCCGGGGATACCGCTTATTTCCAGGGCTTCCGGGAGATCGGCCAGCGGTTCAAGCCTGAAGTTGCGCTGCTGCCCATTGGCGCTTATCATCCTGATTCGTTTCGCCGGGTTCACACCAGTCCCGAAGATGCCGTGCAGGCCTTCATCGACCTCGGCGCGCGCTGGATGGTGCCCATGCACTACGGGTCGTTCCGCCTTTCGTACGAGCCCGTGGATGAACCCGTGCCGCGATTGCTGGCAGACGCCAAGCGGCGCGGGGTAGAAAAGAAGATCTGCGTGCTGGAAGAGGGCGTGACGAAGTTCTTCGAGTAGCTCCCAATTCATCAACCATCGGCGCGTATTTCGGCATCTAACTTTTATATTGTCATCCTGAGCGAAGGCGGCCCACTGTGGGTCGCAGGAGTGGAAGGACCCCTATAAGTTGCAAGATCAATTCCCTTGTCATTCTGAGGAGACATGTTGAAGAAAACTGCTTTCGCGCTTTTGATTGCGTTACTGCTGACGAGTTTTGCTATTGCCGCTGACACCTACCAGACCGGCAAGATCGTGAAGTGGGACAACGGCACATACCCCGACAAGAAAAAGACGAAGGCCTGGATCGTGTATCAGGTGCAGGGCGACAACATGCTCTATTCCATCGCCCGCCACAAGGAAACCAAGCCGCAGATGCAGCCGGGCGAAGCCGTGCAATACCACGTCAAGGGCAACGAGATGACGGTAGTCAACGCCAAGGGAAAGAAGAACAACTACCAGATCGTAGGACAGTCGCAAGCGTCGGGGCAGTGAGGGCAGCGCTCAGCAATCAGTTGTCCTCCGGTCAATCTTCGGTGTCTTTACAGCTCCCGAATGCCCGCGGCACTACTATCTTCTTCGACTGACGGCTGATTGCCGAGTGCTCACTGCTATCCCAACGCCTGCTCCAAATCCGCAATCAAATCTTCAACATCTTCAATTCCCACCGAAATCCGCACCATGCCGTCGGTCAACCCGATGGCTTTGCGGCCCTTCTCTCCAATGGCCGCGTGCGTCATGCTTGCCGGATGCGAGATCAACGTCTCGACTCCGCCCAGCGATTCGCCCATGGTGCACAAGCGCACACGCTTCAGCAGTCGCTTGGCGTTGGCGAGCGAGCCGGTCTCGAAGGTGATCATCGAGCCGAAGCCCGACATCTGCCTGCACGCCAGCTCGTACTGCGGATGGCTCTTCAGCCCGGGATAGAAAACCTGCTTCACCCTACGATGGCGGCTGAGAAAGTCAGCCATCACGCGACCGCTCGCGTCGTGCTGTCTCATGCGGACAGCCAGCGTCTTCGTGCCACGCAGTACCAGCCAGCATTCAAACGGCGACAGGATGGCCCCGGCAGCTTTCTGAATGAACGCCAGCTTCTCCGCCTGCTCTTTCGTGGTGCATACGAGCACGCCGCCCAGGCCGTCGCTGTGACCGTTGAGGAACTTCGTGGTCGAGTGCATCACGATGTCGGCGCCAAACTTGATGGGCTGCTGGAAGTACGGCGACATGAAAGTGTTGTCCACCACCACTTCGCAGCCGCATTTGTGCGCGATTGCGCTGACTGCGGCGATGTCGGTGAGGCCCATCAGGGGGTTGGTCGGCGTTTCGATATATACATAGCGGGTATTCCTGCGGATGGCCCTCTCCACGTTGCGCGGGTCGGTGGTGTCCACATAGGTGAACTCAAGGCCGAAGTTTGCCATGATCTGGTTGAAGAGCCGCGGCACGCCTCCGTACAAGTTATTGGAGGCTACGATGTGGTCGCCCGACTTCATGAGCTGGCAGAGCGCAACGACGGCAGCCATGCCGCTGGAGAAAACCGGGGCGGCGATGCCCCCTTCGAGCGATGCGAGGTTCTGCTCCAGCCGCGTGCGCGTGGGATTTCCGGCGCGCGAGTAGTCGTAGCCTTTGGTTACACCCAGCTCTTCCTGTGCGTAAGTGGACGTGGCAAAAATCGGCGGAGCGACCGCGCCAGTGGAGGGGTCAGGTTCGTTGCCGACGTGAATGGCGCGAGTGGAAAATCCAGCAGTGTTCTTCTTGGACATAAAAACGTCTCAGCCACGGATCTGCTCGGATGTTCACGGATGTAAGAGATGTTAAGAAAATGCTTTAAGAATCCGTGTTCATCCGTGAAAATCCGTGGCTAGTGCTTTTCGTTGAAGTGGAAAATGTCTTTCGACAAATAACGCTCGGCGGAATCAGGTATCAGCGTGGCCACGCGCTTGCCTGGGCCTAAGCGCCGCGCAATGCTGATGGCCGCAAAGACATTCGCGCCGGCGCTCGATCCTGCCAGCACACCTTCAATCGCAGCCAGTTTCTTTACCATGTCGAAAGCGTCGTGATCGCTGACGGCGATGATCTCATCCGCAAGCGACAGATCGCACGTCTTGGGAATGAAGCTGGCGCCTATGCCTTCAACCTCGTGCTCGCCCTTGGGGCCGCCGCCCAGGACAGAGCCTTGCGTTTCAACCACGATCCCGAGCACGTTGGGGTTGCGTTCCTTCAGGTACCGCGCCACGCCAGTAAAGGTGCCGCCGGTGCCGGAGCCGATCACGACGGCGTCAATCTGCCCACCAAGCTGGTCGTAGAGTTCTCGGGCGGTGGTCTCGTAGTGGAAGTCGGGATTGTCCTGGTTCTCGAACTGCCCAGCGACGAAGGAATGGGGTGTTTTGGCGGCGCGCTCTTTCACGTAACGAATGGCGCCTTCCATCCCTGCTGATTGCGGAGTGCGGACCACCTCGGCACCCAAGGCTTCCATCAGAGTAACCTTCTCGATCGAAAAACCTTCGGGCACGGCGAGCACAGTCTTGTATCCGCGTCCTGATCCAATTAGCGCCAAGCCGACACCGGTGTTACCCGCCGTGGCTTCAAAGATGGTCGCGCCCGGCTGCAAGCGACCGTCTTTTTCCGCCTTGGTGATCATGCCAAGCGCGGCGCGGTCTTTGATGCTGCCGCCCGGGTTCAGGTACTCGAGCTTGGCATACACGTCGGCCACATCGGGCGGAACAATCTTTCGCAGGTGAAGGATGGGAGTTTCGCCGACCAGTTCGGTGATGTCCTCGGCGACCCGGAGAGAGGTCATTTCGGCAATCTTCATGAAGAGCTCTTGGATGACCCTCAAGAGTACGTGAAGCAGAATCCAGCGGTCAACGGAAGCGCCACAAACCCACCAGGTTGTTCCCTACCGAGCCCTACACTACAATTTCGCTGACTAAATTCATGATGAAATCGGCGTTAGGCGAGGGTGATTAATACTCTGGCAACGTCGCAGGATAACTCTTATGCCGCGTGCCGCCATGTTCCTGCTGACTCTCGCACTCATTGCTTTGCCAGGTTCCTGCTGGACGCAGTCGCAAACTCCACAAATTAGCGTGACGGGTACCGTGTCATATCCCGAGCGCAGGGCGCTGCCACCCGATGCCGCCATCGACGTTCGTCTGGAAGATACCTTCGCGCACGACGCCTCAGCAAAGCTCATTGGCGAGTCCATCTTTGCTTCCGAAGGAAAACAAGTGCCAATTCCTTTCCAGGTCTCCTTCAACACAGCGGACATCAACCCGGCACACACCTACCACCTCCGCGCCGACATCACCGTTAACGGTACCAAGATGTTCACATCCACGTCAGCATATCCCGTCATTACAAATGGCGCGCCGATGCAGGCCAACATCATGCTGCAAAAAGTCCAGGCGCCACCACCGGAAAAGAGCTCCGGGCCAAAGCTGCATGGCACCTATTGGAGGCTGGTCGAGCTGAACGGCAAGCCCGCCGTCCCTGGGATGGGCAGAACACAACCGTACATCCGATTGCATCGAGAGGAAGGCAGCCTCGAGGGTTCTAGCGGTTGCAACGGCCTGGTCGGAACGTACATCGTGGATCAGAGTTCCCTGCGACTCAATCCCGCCGGAACTACGTTGATGATGTGTCCGCCTGAATTGATGGAACAGGAGCAGGGCTTGATTGCCGCGCTCAAGGCGACGTTAAGCTACAGGATCGAGGGCGATACGCTCGAGCTGCGCAACGGGACGGCCGTGGTGGCGCGCTTCCAGGGAGCGCCCAAGAATTAGCAACTAGCTGCCAGCAAACGCGACAACTGCCTGGTATTGTCTGAAAGAGCCCCGGGAGACGAGGGCGCGGTTTGAGCTAGCTGCTAGTTGCTGCCTTTACTAGTTGAATGGCCTTCTTTGCCGCCGCAGGTCGGGCACCTCATCATCTTCATCGCGCAGGCGCGGCTTCTCGCGCGGTGGTTGTTTCTCGCCGGCGGTGAACGTGCGTTCCTCGCTACGGCCGATGCGCTTGTGTGCGTAAAGCCCCTCAAGGATGAACTCAGCTCCCGACACCAGCATCTCCGACGGCTCTTTGCCGCTCAGGCCGAGCGCGCTCAGCTTGTCGAGCAGTCCTTGGATGCCGCGCAGCTTGTGCAGCATCTCCTGCGCGCTGGCCGAGTCGCGCATCTGGATTTCGCCGCCCAGGTCGAACCACTGCACCACCTGATTCATGCTGCTGTTGCCGTGGAAATATTTGTCGTAGGTGCGGGCGACGGCCGAGCGGATGATCTCGCGGACCACGGTGTCGGCGCCCTTCAACTCGCCTTCGTACTCCAGTTCGAGTTTGCCGGTCATGGCCGGCATGGCGGCGTAGATGTCGCCCGACACGTGGCACCACCAGCTTCTCGCCCCAACGAATGGCGCGCCGCTCGGCGTTGGAGATGACATTCTCGAGGGCGCTGATCGGCAGCCGCTGGCTCACACCGGAGCGTTTGTCAATTCGCTTGTCTTCGCGCGCGACGAACGCAATCTGCTCGATGACCTGGCTCACGAAGCTGGGAATCTGTAGCTGATGACCGTTGCGCTCGGTCCACGCCTCCTGCGCCGTGATGGCGATGCCTTCCTCGATGGTCGCCGGATAATGCGTACGAATCTCCGAGCCGATGCGGTCCTTCAGCGGCGTAATGATTTTGCCGCGCGCCGTGTAGTCCTCTGGATTGGCGGTGAAAACCAGCGCGACATCCAGCCCCAGGCGCACCGGGTAGCCCTTAATCTGCACGTCGCCTTCCTGCATGATGTTGAACAGTCCGACCTGGATCTTGCCGGCGAGATCAGGCAAGCTCGTTGATGGCGAAGATGCCGCGATTGGCGCGCGGCAGCAGCCCGTAGTGCACGGTGTACTCGCTGCCGAGTTCGTGTCCGCCCTTGGCGGCCTTGATGGGATCGATGTCACCGATCAGGTCAGCGATAGTCACGTCCGGCGTCGCCAGCTTCTCGACGTAACGCTCCTCAGGTGCGAGATACGCGATTGGCGCCGCGTCAGGATTGTCGGCGAGCAACTCGCGGCAGCGCCGGCAAATGGGGGCGTAAGGGTTGTCGTGAATCTCGCAGCCGCGAATGTACGGCAACGCCGGATCGAGCAGGGAGGTCAGCGCGCGAAGGATGCGGCTCTTGGCCTGGCCGCGCAGTCCCAGAAGAATGAAATTGTGCCGCGACAGCACCGCATTCACAATCTGCGGGACAACGGTGTCGTCATAGCCGACGATGCCGGGAAAGACCGGTCCGGCGCCGCGCACGCGCACCATGAGGTTGTCGCGCATCTCGTCTTTCACGCGCCGGTTTCGTACCCGTGGCTCGGAAAACTGCTGGCTGCGACGAAGCTCACTCAAGGTCTGCGGAAGATTGCTCAAGGACTCGATACCTCCCAACGATTGCGCGCCATGGCGGCGAATCGCACGGCGCCGAATGTTGGTATTCTACGCCCTCCGTTGACTCATGCGTGACAGAGCTGGCCGATGGTTATTTCGTTGACCTGACTTGCGGTGGGACGCTCATACTTTCCTCACGCTCCGCACCGTCCCCTGAGAGAGCGGCAGCAGCTTCAGGATCCACGGAGCGCAGGCGCAAGTCGCGTTGCGGGAAGGGAATCTCAATGTCGGCCTCGGCAAGCAGCCGCATCACTTCGAGTGCGACTTCGCTCATTACCTTGACGGTGTTGCTCTCCTGCATGACCCAGAAGCGGAGCTCAAAGTTCAAGGCGCTGTCGCCAAATCCCATGAAGAAGGCCTCGGGTACTGGCGAGGTAAGGACGTCGGGGTGCTGAATGGCGGGGCGCTCCAGCAGTTCTTTCACCAGCTTGGGGTCGCTGCCGTAGGCCACGCCGACTGGCAAGTCCAGCCGCCGCTTCGCTTCTGAGAGTGTCCAGTTGGTTACATTACCCGAGATAAAGGTCGCATTGGGGATGATGATCTCGGCCCCCTGGAAGGTCTGAACGGTGCTGGAGCGTATGCCGATTCGGGTCACCGTGCCGGTGACGCCGCCCCCGGTGTCCACGACATCACCGACGCGGATGGGCCGCTCGAATTGCAGAATTAAGCCGGAAACGAAGTTGTTGATGATGTTCTGCAGGCCGAAGCCGACGCCCACGCCGAGCGCGCCGGTGAGCACGGTGAACTTGTTCAGCGCCACGCCACCTGCGTTCACGGCGAACAGAAACACCAGCACCAGTAGAAGGTAATGCAAGGTGGTCGAAATCAGCTCCGGAACCCCGCGCTTCAAGTGCAGGCGCTTCAGCAATTCCTCGCGCAGGAGGAAACGAATGGCGCTGGAGATGGCATAACCCAAAAGGAGGATGGCGAACAAGCCGAGCACGCCGCCAAGAGTGACATTGGTGGAGGCGCCAGCCAGATTGAACTGGAACAAGTTGACGATGAACTCATTTACTGCGTTGCGTACTCCCATCAGCCCCAGGGTGGCGCCGACCCATAGCAGGACGCCGGTCCACTGCATGATTCGCGGCGCCCACCGAGTGAAGCCCGCGCGATGCAGGCGCACCACAGCTAACCGCTCGGCAGCAGGCGCAGAGAGAAAAGCCAGCAGCAGCAGGGCAAATACACGAAGTGCAGTGTAGATGGCAATCGCAATAAAAGTGCTGTAAATACTCAGCACAGTGAGGTACTGGGAGAGGCTGTAGTAGCCGAACAGGTTGGCGATTTGGCCCAGCGCCAGGACACCCACCGCCAGGCGCATACCGAAGATCAGGAAGCGGTGGCGGATTCCCTTGTCCTCGGTGGCGGCAACTCGCAGCGGCCGGAGAAACCAGGAGAATGCCGCTATCGCAGCCGTGAGAGCTAAGAACAACACCTCGCGTTTGGTGGCAGGCGAAAGCGTGACCCAGGCCAGAGCGGCATTGAAGACATACACTGCCACCAGGCAATACAGCAGCGGGCGAAAGCCTGGCTCGATGAGTGGTGGCAGCAGTACGAGTATGGAGAAGAACGAAAGCAAGATGGCAGCGCCGATCAGCGGCAACGGCGCGAACGGCGACAGGCGGAAGGCCAGCAATAAAGGCGGCAGCAGTCCAAAGGCGAGCCAATGCCTCAGGATCTCAACCGCCTGCGCCTGGAGTTCGTCCGCCGGATAAATTTTGCGAGCGGCGCGAGACAACCGGTAGGCGGCGAATAGCCACAGAAGCAGCACAACCGCCAGCCCTGCAAATATTCCGGCATTCTCCCGGCTAAACAATTCGATGCTGATCATCCGGGCCCTGGTGTTGCGGAAAAAACCCATTTCCTCGCCCGGCTGCTGCCGCCGCAGGGAGATCTGCCATAGCGGCAGGCTGTCGCGTCGCAGTACGCGGCCAGTGACTTCCTTGCGCGCTTGCGCCAGCCGGTCCACCATATCGAGAGCAAGCTGGTGCTGGTTGGCGGCTCTCACCTGCAGATTGACAATCAGCCGCAAGAGGTCCCGCGCCCGCGCCTTGGTTGTCTGAACACTCTTGACGGCGTCACGGATTACGTCGAGAGTGGGCCCGAGATCGCGCACGGACTGGTTTTCCTCCAGGGTCAAAGTCCATTGCGGTTGCAGGGATTGCAGCTGCTGCACCGCAGACTGCGCGGTATTGGCCCAATCCAGCAATTGACGGCGCGTGGCAGCGCCTTCCTTTGAGAATGCGCCCCAGTAGGTCTCCTGCTCGCGCACCTCCAAGGCGTTGGGAGAACCGGCCAGCAAGGTCTCAGCTTCCTTCTGTTTAGCCTCGAGTGGGGCATCGCGTTCATCCAGCACGGCCTTCACGGCATCGAGCTGCTCGCGAGCGGGCAGTTGGCTGTTGATGTCGCGCAGCAGGCGCATCAATTCTTCGGCCCGCATCGCCACGTCAGGCAGTGGAATAGCGGTCTGCGCTTTTGGCTCTGCGGGTGCGGCGGGCGCCGGAGCGGTCTGCGCCTGGCTCTTTCCCAGCAACGCGCCCATAGGGTTGCTGCTTTGTGCCATGGAAAATGGTGTGACGTACAGCGCGACGAGCAGAAGGGGCGGCACACGGGAGGTGAGCGCGAGGAGTCCACCACGGCCACCCCGTGCGGGAGCCGTCGCACGGCAGGCGCACCAATGACGTTCGCGGGAACATATCGCTGTCCCATTATCGCTTAAGCAATGAATGTCAACCCTAATTCGTTTGGCAGACGGACGAAGGCTCGTGCTATCCACCGCCCAATTCGTCCAGCAAGGCTTCCATCTCGGAAAGGGCGTGCTGATTGCGGGTGCGGCGCGCGCACTCGATGCCCTGCTGCAGCATTGCTTTCGCTTCCTGGTTGCGCTCTGCGCGGGCAAGCGTCTGTCCCGCCATGAAGTATCCATTGGTGTAGTCGGGATGGGCAGCGAGCAGCTGTTGAAACTCCGCAAGAGCAGCATCGGTCTCGCCCGCGCCCGAATATTCCAGCCCAAGCGCGTAGCGCGCAAAGGCATCATCAGGGTTACCGTTGAGGATTTCTTTCAGGGCCGTCACGCGGCTTTCGTCGGGCATTGGTTGGGTCTCCTCTTTGCGAAGTCATGATACAGGAGTACATCGAACTGGGACCGTACTGCTGTGCATTACAATTGGCGTTTGACTTTCGTGCTCCGCGAGGACCTATGGCCTGTCCCTTCTTCATGCCGGAAGAACGATTCAACTCAGACTGGCCCTTTCCACAGCGGCTTCCCTTAGGTGCGGGGTGGGCGGGCACATGTACCGCTCGCGGGCACGAGGGCGTGCGTCCCAGCGAAGAAGAGCTGAAATCAGGGTGCAATCTGGGTTATGCGAAGACCTGCAGCCGTCTGCCCGCGGAGCGCCACGCCGATGCCGTCCGCTTTGCGTTGGGTGAGGAGCGTGACGGGATTCTGCACGTCCTTTTCTCCTGCGAGCGCGAATACTTGCCCGCCGGTCACGGCGAGCTGCTCCATAACTCCATGAACGGATCGTGGCTTCAGCGGCACGAGGATCCACGTATACAGCGCATGGCTGAGTGTTACGTGCAGGTGCAAAAGGTGCGGCGGGTCAAGACGTCGTGACCGAGTCCCAGAACATTCCATTTCAAGAACCCCATGAACACTAGCGACGACAACTTGCGACCGAAGCCGGTGAGCGCGTCGAAATCAGAAATGATCGAGCTCGTTCTACCGAATGACACCAATCCGCTGGGTGCGCTGCTGGGCGGTCGATTAATGCACTGGATCGACCTTGCGGGAGCACTGGCCGCCCATCGTCACTCGCACTCTTACGCGGTGACGGCCTCGATGGACCACATCGACTTTCTCGTGCCCGTGCACGTCGGTGACATGGTGATCCTGCAGTCGGCGGTCAACCGTGCGTTTCACACTTCGATGGAAGTCGGCGTGCGAGTTCTGGTGGAGAACTATATCTCAGGCTCGCGTCAGAAGGTTGCGACCGCCTATCTCACGTTTGTCGCGGTGGACCGCCACGGACGCCGCCTGCAAGTTCCGCCGGTAATTCCCGAGACCGAAGAGGAGAAGCGCCGCTACGAGGGCGCACTGCGGCGGCGCGAAGTCCGCACGAGCCGAGCGGGAGCGCAGGGCCGCCGACAGAAGGGAAGATTGATGGGGAATCTCCGTGTGACCACGTTATTGCTGTTGACTGTGATGTCCGCTTTCAGTCTCGTCGCCCAACAGAAAGAGAGCGAGCCGCAAGCAGTCGAGAAATCAGGAACGCTGAAGCCGCCTGAACCGCAGAAAGAGGGGACAAAGGAGGCGCAAAAGGAAGTTCCACCTGTTGTTACCCATCACGAGATTCGTGTCGGCGGGCGCGTGCTGCATTACACGGCGACCACCGGTCTCATGCCTCTCCGCAACACCGAGACCGATGAGATCGAAGCCAACATTTTCTTCATGGCCTACACCCTGGATAACGCCGGCCCGCGGCGCCCGCTCATGTTTTCCTTCAATGGTGGGCCCGGCTCCGCGTCGGTCTGGCTGCACTTGGGCGCGATCGGCCCGCGGCGGGTGAAGATGCAGCCTGATGGCGGCATGCCCCCACCGCCGTTCGAGCTGATTGATAACCAGCAAACTTGGCTCGACCAGACTGATCTGGTCTTCATCGATCCCGTCGGGACCGGCTACAGCCGAGCCACCAAGAAGGAGTTCGCCAAGAAGTTTCTCGGCGTGAAGGGCGACATTGCCTCAGTGGGCGAGTTTATCCGCCTGTATCTCAGCCGCTGTGAGCGCTGGACCTCACCGCTGTTCCTGGTTGGCGAGAGCTACGGCACCACGCGCGCAGCCGGATTGAGCGGCTACCTCGTTGGCCGTGGCGTCGCCCTCAGCGGTGTGGTGCTGGTTTCCTCGGTATTGAACTTCGAGACTCTGGAGTTCACCCGCGGCAACGACCTGCCGTACATCCTTTATTTCCCCAGCTATACTTCGACCGCCTGGTACCACAAGAAGCTGCCTTCCGACTTGCAGCAGCGCGATTTGCAGGGTGTCTTGCACGAGGCGGAGCAGTTCGCCGCCGGCCCATACGCCGCGGCATTAGGGAAAGGTGACAACCTCACGCCGCAGGAACGCGATAGCCTGGTGGACGAAGTGAGCCGTTTCACTGGCCTGGAACGCTCTGTCGTGTCGGAGCACAACATGCGCATCAGCCAGGCTGTCTTCTGTCACGAATTGCTGCGCAGCCAGCGGATGCAGGTGGGCCGTCTGGACAGCCGCTTTACCGCGCCAGACATTTCCGACATGCGCGTCGAGGGCTACTACGATCCCTCGGAGTCGGCCATTCGCCCGCCCTTTACCTCGACCTTCAATAATTACGTGCGCAGCGATCTCGGCTACAAGACCGATCTGGAGTACTACGTTCTCGGTGGGGGCATCAGCGATTGGGATTGGGGCTCGGCGGTACAGGGCTTTCCCGATACCAGCGAGGCGCTGCGGCTGGCCTTCGTCAAGAATCCCTATATGAAGCTGTTCGTAGCGTCGGGATATTACGACCTGGCCACGCCCTACTTCGCCACGCAGTACACGTTGAGCCACATGAACCTGGACTCTCAGCAGCACGCCAGGGTGTCGCTCGGCTACTATGATGCCGGACACATGATGTACATCAAGACGGAGTCGCTCGACCGGCTGCACCGGGATGTGTCGGGATTCCTGGCGAATGCGCTGAAGTAATTCGGGTAGAGCGGGCCTTACTCAGTCGTACCGCTCGAACACGATGTGCTTGCGATCCCAGCCCATTTCACCTTTCAGCAGATCGCGATTTGCGTTTACCATCTGATGCAACCCGCAGATGTACGCCTGCATGTCGTTGCGCCCTGCGACGATCTCGCGCACGTGGTCTTGCACGTAGCCGCGGCAGCCTCGCCAATCGTCGCCACCACGACTGAGCGTCGGCATGTAGTGAAAGTTGGGGTTCTCGCGTTCAATCTTCTCGAACTCGTCACGGTAGTAGATGCTGTGTTCGTAGCGCGTGCCGAAGACCAGCCAGAACTCGTGTTCGCGGTTCCGCTCCGGCTTCTCGAACAGCCAGTGCACCATGCCACGAATCGGTGCTATGCCGGTGCCGGTGGCGATGAAGATGGAATCTTTACGCGGCTCGCGCAGTGTGAACAGCCCGTGCGGCCCGTGAAATTGGACCGTCGTTCCTTCCTCCAAGTCGCACAGCCAGTTCGACAAGAAGCCTTCATCCACGCGGTTCAGGCACAGATCAAACGTGGAATTCGGACGCGGCGGCGAGGCGACGGAGTAAGCCCGCGTGTGCTCTTTGCCATCCGGCTTGGGCTGCTTGATGGAAACGAACTGTCCAGGTGTAAAGCGAAACTCGTCCATCCCCTCGACCGTCATCTCGAGGTGCTTGGTCTGCGGTGACAGTAAGATCGACTTGCTCAGCCGGGCCGTAAAGATCTTCCGCTCGACGGCCGGGCGCTCCTGCGTTTGAGTCTCCATGATCTGATTATGTAGATGCAGCGCGCTCGTGATCGACGCGCTCCTTTACTGCCAGGCGTACAGGGAGGGTTCGACGCGAATTGCTGGGGTAATTAGACGGTAGCAGCTACCGGAAGCACTGGCTGGCGCTTGGTAACCACCTTGCGCAGGACAGGTGCCGGCGCGGGGAAGATGTTAGCGAGCTGAAGCTTGGCTGACTCGATCTGCTCGGGCGTGGGTGGGCCGACTTGAATCACGACATTGCTGTTGGGCTCGGACGCAATCTGGAAGAGGTTCTGGTTCAGCATGATCGACTCCAGCAAGCGCCCCAGATCGCGAGAATGAAAACCATTGCTGAAGCACGGGCCACCTGACCAGCCAGGATTGACGGAGTAATTGCAAATCAAGCTGGAATACCCGCGCGGGGTGGAGCTCCACATCTTCAGGCAGTCCACGGACCGGTCGCCTCCGACGTGGTATTCGATCTGGACGGCGCCAGCCGTCTGTCCCTGTACCAGGTCTTTCCAGTTCAGGACCGCGGCGCTTTCGAGAACGTGGTCGAGCTTGACATCGGGTGTGGGCAGTGCCTGGGGAGCAGTAGTCATCGTTCCTCCATGAATGATCGGGTTTTTTGGGTCGTCAGGCGTAACGTTTTATCCGGCCTTTTCGACAGGTTCGGTATCGTCGGAGACCGGCAAGGGCTCCTCGACCGGGTGGGCCTGCACCTTTCCCCCGTTGCGCCTCTTCGCGCTGGCAATGCGGAACCCAGCTTCGACAAATCCATTCCTCTGCGGCAGCGACTCACAGCTTTGCTCCACCGCTTTTCGCATCGCGTTGCCCCATTCCGATCCGTGCTCTTCGGGAGCATAGGAGCCAAGGGCGGGGTCGAGAGATACATAGTCTGGCTTGCCGACCAGAAAGGCGACCATTTGGCCCGGGCTGTCCTTCTTGATCTCATCGCGAAGGGCCACAGCGCCTTTATGGTCCTTACGAATGTCAAGCAGCACCATGTCATAACGGTCCCGATGCCAGATGGATGCCGCCTCATCGAGGTCGGCCGCGCCGATCATCTCAACACCATGCAACGCCATGATCTTCTTGCGCAGCGCACGCCTTTCAGGATTGGAATCCATGAGAAGCGCACACCTCTTAAGCTGGACTGTGTTAGCGCCAAGATTCGATGCTGTAATCATCACGCTCCTTCAATACTTATGCGCGGACGGCTTTGGGCTTAGCTTCACTCACGGTCAACGTAGCGCCACCGAGAGTCGAACCGTTTAAGGCCAGCAGAGCCTCGCGCGCTTCTTTATCGCTTTCCATTTCAACGAACGCGAAGCCGCGCGGCCGGCCGGTGTCACGGTCCTTGATGATGTTGACAGCCTGGACCGCTCCATAAACTGTGAATGCGCCGCGGAGTTCATCCTCAGTGGTGCTGGGGTCCATCTTCCCTACAAATATATTTTTCATTTTTCACCTATGAAGCGTGCGGAGACTCTGGAGGTTACGAAAACAAGCTTCGCCCCCGGCAAAGACGGGCCGTCGCTGCTTTAGAAGAGCACTTGTAAGGAGGGCTGAGGAACAAACCTTCTTAACTTTCTGGAAGGCGCAACAATTGTGGCTCGCGGGCTGCCCACTGAATCCATTATACGCCCTCGTCAGACAGCCCGACCAACATTCCTACTCCACTGTCACCGACTTCGCGAGATTGCGGGGTTGGTCCACGTCGCACCCGCGGCGCACGGCGATGTGATACGCCAGCAACTGGCAGGGAACCACTTCGAGGATCGGTGCGAGCAATTCCGGCGCTTCAGGGACGTAAAGCACGTGATCGGCGGCTTCGCGGATCTCCTCGTCGCCGTCGGTGGCGATGGCGATGACCGTACCGGAGCGGGCTTTCACTTCCTTAAGGTTCGACAGCGTCTTCTCGTAGCGCAGCACAGAGCCGGGATCGCTCTTGTCGTGCGTGGCCAGGATGACTACCGGCAGATCTTCGTCAATCAGTGCATTAGGACCGTGCTTCATCTCGCCTGCCGGGTATCCCTCGGCGTGAATGTAAGAGATTTCCTTGAGCTTCAGCGCGCCTTCCAGCGCGATGGGATAGTGAATGCCGCGTCCGAGGAAGAGAAAGTCGTGTGCGCGATGATATTCCTTGGCGAGATCTTCGGTTTCCTCGTCGCGCGTAAGCAGCATTTCCAGCTTCCCTGGCATAAGCGTCAGCTCGGTGAGCAGCCGCTTCGACTGCTCGCTGTCAAGCTTGCCACGCACCTGCCCGAGATAGACGGCGAACAGGAACAGCGCGGTCAATTGCGCTGTGAAGGCTTTGGTCGAGGCAACGCCGATCTCCGGGCCGGCATGCGTGTAAACGGTTCCATTAGCTTCGCGTGCGATCATCGAACCCACGACGTTGCATATGCCCAGCGTCTTCGAGCCCTTGGCGCGCGACTCCCGCATGGCCGCGATCGTGTCGGCGGTTTCACCTGACTGGGTGATAAGAATCGCAAGGTCGTTTGGACCGTTGAGCGGATCGCGGTAGCGAAATTCGCTGGCGTAATCCACTTCCACTGGCAACTTGGCCAGCCTTTCGATCATGAACTTGCCGGCCAGTCCAGCGTGCCAACTGGTGCCGCAAGCCGCGATGTAAACCTTTTCCAGCTTGCGGAAGTCCTCCTCGGTGATGTCCATCTCGTCGAGGAACACCTTGCCGGTATCAAGCGAAACGCGGCCCAGCGTGGTGTCGCGGACGGCGCGTGGCTGCTCGTAGATTTCCTTCAGCATGAAGTGCTTGAAGCCGCCTTTTTCAGCCATGATCGGGTCCCAGGTAATGTGCTGCACCTGGCGCTCGATGTGCCGGCCCTCGAAGTCGGTCAACTGCACTCCCGACGGCGTAATGGTGGCCAGGTCGCCATCTGCCAGAAAGAACAGGTCGCGGGTGTGATAAAGAATTGCAGGCACGTCGCTGGCGACGAAATACTCGTCCTTACCCAGGCCGATGACGGCCGGCGGCCCATTGCGGGCGGCGACAATCTTATTCGGCTCGTCGGAGGAGATGACGGCGATCGCGAACACGCCCGTGAGAACCTTTACCGTCTTCCGGACAGCTTCTTCTAAGGGGACCGGGTGTCCGTTATTGCTCTTCAGGTTCTTCTCGACCAGGTGGGCGATGACCTCGGTATCGGTCTCGGTGGTGAAGCGATGACCTTCCTCGATCAACTTCTTTTTTAAGCTGAGGTAATTTTCAACGATTCCGTTATGGACGACGACAACCTTACCGGTGCAGTCGCGGTGCGGGTGCGCGTTCTCTTCGGTCGGACGTCCGTGGGTGGCCCAGCGTGTGTGGCCGATGCCATAGGAGCCATCGAGCGGCTTCAAGCGGATGACCTCTTCCAGATTGCGCAGCTTGCCCTCGGCGCGGCGGACCTGCAAGCCATTTCCGTTGCCGGCTACAGCAATGCCAGCCGAGTCATAGCCGCGATACTCAAGGCGACGAAGGCCGTCCAGAATGACCGGCACAACCCGTTTGTTTCCGACGTATCCAACGATCCCGCACATAGGTTCGGCTCCCCTGAAAAGCACGTCCGCTGCGTCGCGCCGGAATCACCTCGTTTGGGCGATTTCGGACGAAGCAGCCAAGTACTGAAATATCGCTATCTATCAATCTTATTAGATTTGATGGTCCAGCGGGAATTCATGATGCGAGGATTCCCACTCCATCGCCCCGTGGCCTACGCCCAGCCGTGCAACTGGAAGAATCCCGCCCGATTCAAGACGTTCTGCAGAATAATTGTGACCGGTCGTCTTTGCGTCCACGTCGAGCCCTTCCTCCGCCAGCTTGCAAACCGCGCCTTCGCCGCAGTTGTAAGCGGCGATGGCCCCACGCAGCAGCATATGGTCCTGCAAGTTTGAGTTCTTCTTCACGAACGCCAACTTCTTGGCCAGCAATTCACAGCCAAACTTGATGTTCGTTTCCGGATCGTGCCAATTGCCGGTTTGGGCAAGTGGGTTGGAGTCGAAGTCGATTTGCATCAGTCCGCGTCCGAAGCCCCGCCCGTCCGGCGGCAGCGAACCGGGACGCAGCGGCGGCTTGGCCTTGCGGCGGGCGAAATCTCCCGTGCCGCCCGGGCCCTTCGGCTTCAGCAGCAATCCCCAACCCGACTCGCGCGAGCCGATGCCGCAAATAATGCTCGGCTGAAAACCGAATTGCTTTGCCGCAGTTTCAATGAATGGCCGAAAGTCATTAGCAGCGGCAAGTTGCGCCTGCATACTGTGACTCCGGGCAGTAATCTTAGTTGGAAACGTAACGTGAGCTGTACTGGGAGTGGCCATCGAGCCTCCTTTCCATTGGGTGGAGCGGGCCTTCAGACCGGCTTCCGCCGGCGAAAAACAAATCCATCCATACCTGCACGGTCCACACCAACCCGGAAGCCTCTCTAAGCTTCCAAGGTGAAGCGGTATTCCTCGATCACCGGATTGGTGAGCACCTCGCGCGCGATGCGCTCGATTTCTGCCTCCGCTTCTTCGCGGTTGACGCTGTTGTCGAGCGCAATTTCGAAATACTTGCCCTGCCGCAAGTCGTCAATGCCACGATAGCCCATCTTCTTCAGGGCGCCGTGAATGGTCTTGCCTTGCGGGTCGAGCACACTCTTCTTGAGCGAGACATAAACATAGGCTTTCATAGGAAGTGACATTATACTTCTCGTAGCAGCCATGAACCGCCGCTGGATTCCCGTCCTCTTCTGGATCGCCTTCCTCGCGGTCCTTGGACTGTCCAGCCGGTTCCCTCGTCTGCGAGGCATTTGGCCGGGCATGCTAGTGCTGGCCGTCGGAGGGCTCGCAGTCAACTACTTCGTGCAGGTGCTGCGCCGCCGTCCCGTGCAGTCGTGCGGCGCGGCGCGCTGGTGGACGCGGTTTCTGCTGGAGCACGAAAGCCAACGTTCCCCAAAACCGTGATCTTACCGACAGGCCGTTAGGACGCCGTCACTTCACCGGTGTCTTGAATTGGTCGTCGATCTCGATCTGGTAGCCGTTCGCCAGGCGATTGTTGGCGTTGGCCAGCGCCACCACCGACATCATCTCGTGGAACATCTCGTCGGTCATGCCCTTCTTGCGCGCCGAGGAGGTATGCGCCGCGACGCAATAGGGGCAGCCCGTCGTGATACTCACTGCAATGTAGATCAATTCCTTCGTAACGGCATCAAGTGTGCCCGGCGCCATCAGTTGCTTGGTGTCTTCCCAGGTGCTCTTCAGCAGCCCCGGATCAGCCGCTAGCGCCTTCCAGAAGTTATTGATCCAATCCGTCTTGCGCGTCGCCATGATGTCGTCATAGACGGCCCGCACTTCCGGGGTCGCATCCTTATATTCCATCAGTCCGAAAGTTGCCATGCATGCCTCCGCTGGAATTGCCCAGCCTGGGTTTAACATACCAAATGGAATCAGCGAGGATCGATTGAGCTACATCCAGTTTCTCGGCGCGGCCGGAGTTGTCACCGGCTCGAAGCACCTGATCAACACCGGCGACGAAAGCGGCAAGCAAGGCATCCAGGTGCTTGTCGATTGCGGGCTATTCCAGGGGCAGAAGGAATGGCGCGAGCGCAACTGGCTGGACTTGCCCATTCCGGCGCGCGAGATTGACGCGGTCATCCTGACGCACGCGCACCTCGACCACTGCGGCTGGATCCCGCGGTTGGTGAAGCAGGGCTTCCACGGACCCATCTACGCGACGCCCGCAACCATTGACCTGTGCAGCATCCTGCTACCCGACTCCGGGCACCTGCAGGAAGAAGACGCGGCGTTCTACAACAAAACGCGGGCCATCGAAGCACACGCCAGCGCTGCCGCTCTACACCATGGAGGAAGCGCAGCAGTGCCTTACGCTGTTTCATCCCGTCAACTTCGGCGAACTGAAGAAGCTCACGGGCGAACTGTCCTTCCGCTTTGTGCGGGCGGCGCACATCCTCGGCTCGGCCATGGCGGAGATCACGCTGACCGTCGATGGAGATTCGTCGAGGTTGCTGTTTACCGGCGACATCGGGCGTGTCCGCAACAACCAGGTTGCTCCCGGAAAGGTGGTGCACTCCGGGCCGACAGAAGGCGAGGACTGCGACCTGCTGGTGATGGAAAGCACCTACGGCAATCGTGAGCACCCGCACACCGATCCGCGCCCGCAGATGGCGGCGCTGATCCGCACCACGGTGCAACGCGGTGGCAGCGTGGTCGTTCCATCCTTCGCGGTGGAGCGTTCGCAGAAGTTCCTTTTCCTGCTCAAGGAACTGATGGAGACGAAACAGGTCCCGAGCGTGCCTGTGCACGCCGACAGCCCTATGGCCATTAAGGCGGTGGAGATTTTCCTCAAGCACGCGGAAGAGTTCTCACCGGAGACGAAGGCACTCATCGCCAAATATGGATCGCCTCTGGAATGGCCAAACTTTCACTTCGACCAGACCCAGGACGATTCCAAGAAGATCAATGAGTCTCACTATCCCAGCATCATCGTCTCATCCAGCGGCATGGTCACCGGTGGACGTATCCTGCACCACCTCATGCAGCGCTTGCCCGATCCGCGAAACCTGGTGTTGTTCATTGGCTTTCAGGCACCGGGTACGCGCGGTTTCAGCATCAAGAACGGCGCCAAAGAGGTGAAGATGTTTGGGCAGGAGGTTCCCATCCGCGCGCAGATTGCCGCACTGGAGCAGTTCAGCGACCACGCCGACACACCGGAATTGCTGGAGTGGCTGCACACGTTTCAGTATCCTCCCAAGCAGACGTATCTGGTGCACGGCGAACCGCAGGCGTCGTCGCTGCTGCGCGACGCGATGATGAAGGACTTGCGATGGAACGTGCAGGTCGCGGCCTACCGGCAGAAAGTGCAGGTGGAATGACGGTTGTGCAACTGCAGAGAAACGGAGAGGCCTTGGAGCCGCGCCGGGGAAAAGCGACATCTATTACTGCTGTGACGGAGGGACGTCATACACGTTGTTGCCCATGTTGGCTTCGGGGACGCTGCCGTCGTTGACCACGATCTTGGCGGGAGGAACCGACACTTCAATGCGGCCTGCGCCCTTTTCGCCCCCTTTCACGAGCACGCGTACGCTCTTCTCGCCGGACGAAGTTTGAATCATGACCGGGACCTCAGCTCCAGCACGGCCGCGGTTTTCGATGGTCGCCGTCACCATATAGTTTTTTTCCGTGTCGCTGAGCAGAAGCCGCGGGTAAACCGCTTCCACATGAAAGTCCGGCAAGCCGCGATCGCGGTACACCCAATCGTCGAAGAACCATTCCAGATCGCGCTTGGAACTGGTCTGGACCAGCCCCTGAAAATACGCAGGGTTCTTGTCGGCGCCGCCGCGATAGGACGCGATGGAGCGCTGCAGCGCTTCGTCGCCCACCATGTCACGCAGCATCCAGAACACGAAGCCACCCTTGCCGCGCAAATAGACTTCGTCGTTGGTGTTCAGCAGCGTGTTGTCGGCAGCGCTGCGGTCCGGAGTGCCAGCCGTCTTTGGATGTGCCGCGGCTTCGGCTTGCGCCAGCGGCTCGCGATACTGATCGAGGTATTCCAGCGCTGCGCGGCGGCCTGCGCGGTTCTCTACACTCTTCACTTGCAAGAATCGCGTGAGGCCATCCTGCATCCAGGCGCGCGGAGAGTGAAAACGAGCTGCGACTTGCGCCGGCAGCAGGAGAAGCTGCAAGGTCGCGGTCGGCGCCTCACGCAGCGGCGTGAACAGCACCGCTCCGTTCTGCCAGGGATTGGCGTTCGGGTCCGCCAATTCGATGACACGCGTCGGACTTGCTCCACTTGCGGGCCCGGGCAGCCACTCGTGGAGCAGAGGATCGTTGGCCTCAGCCGCCAGCGCGTAGTCGCGCGCCAGCGACGTGTGATCGGGAATGTGCAGCAGAGCAATGGTCGGCCGTGCGAGCTCGACGTAGTTGGCGATGGCGAATGTCGGGACTGTCTCTCCCATTCCATCGAGGTGCAGAGTGTTGCTGAACTCCTTGGTCTTGCCGACGGATTGGGCGCCGCCGGTGTCGCGAACTTCACCGCAGCTGGAGGTAACGGCGTTGCCCGCAATACAGAGCGCCGAGGGCTCCGTTACAACGAGTCCCGCGTTGAACTCGCTGCGCTCGTGTCGCTGCTTCCAGCGCGCAATTGCATCGAACACGGCATTGCCCTCGCTCAGGCTCACTGCATCAATCGCTACTGGATACCAGGCGACGAACCCCAGCCCGCGAACTGAAGTAAAAGAGTCGCTGATTTGGTCCCAGTCGTTGCGCGCTGCTACATCTTCCGGCACGCCGGAGCGTGTCAGGCGGGTGGCATTCTGCGTGATCGTGCCGCCATATTGCACTTCAAGGGTGACCGTTGCCGCTGGCGCCACCTCTTTCGGCAACGTGACGATGACTTCCGACAGGCTGCCGGTGTGATCGATGTCGGAGGTGTAGTTGTCGCCCAGCCACTGCAGCAGTTGGCCGTCGAGCGCAATGCCGTTCCAGGCCAGCGACGACGACACCTGCAACGTAACCAGCTTCTGCGGCTTGTTGCAATCGTTGCGCATGGTGAGCTTGCCGTTCACCGCTATCACGTGCGAGGCGCGGTCTAATTGCACCTCGAGCTGATAGCGGGTGATGGTGAAAGCCTCGCGATCAACGGCAAGTGTTGGCAGCCCGATCGCCAACCATAAGAAGAGGAATGCCCCTACCCGCTTCATTTCGACGATCCGGCCTTCCCGGAATTCTGCGCGACACGGCGCTGGCGCGCGACCTCGTACATCACAACCGCACCAGCTACGGAGACATTCAAAGACGGCACGTGCCCCAGCATCGGGATGGAAACCAGAAAGTCGCAGCGTTTGCGCACCAGATCATGCAGCCCCTTGCCTTCGGCTCCGAGCACGATCGCGCAGTGCATGTTGTAGTCGAGTTCGTCGTAGCTCTGCGTGCCGCGCTCGTCCAGTCCGACAGTCCACACGTTGCGCTCCTTCAGCTCGTCCAGGGTGCGCGAGATGTTGGTGACGCGCGCGATGGGCAGATGCTCAGATGCGCCTGCCGAAGCTTTCACCGCCGTGCCGGTGAGGCCGGCGGCGCGCCGCTCAGGAATGATGACGCCGTCGGCGCCCGCGCCATCCGCGGTACGAATCAGCGCCCCCAGATTGTGCGGGTCTTCCACGCTGTCGAGCACAACCAGGAAGCTGTGTTCAGCGTGACGCTGTTCGAGCAGCGTATCCACGTCGGCATACTGCTTGCTGCTGGTAACCGCGATGACGCCCTGGTGGGTATTGGTGTTGGCGGTTCGGTCGAGTTGCTCGCGCGGCAGGAAGCGGACCTGCACCCCGCTGGCGCGACAGTCGTCGATCAAGCGTTGCATCCGGTGGTCATGCCGCTCGCGCGCAATGCCGACGTACTCAAAGCTGCGCGCACCCGACTTCAGCGCCTCGCTGACCGCATGAATACCATAGAGGACGACCATGTTTCACCAGTTTACGACAGGAACAGCCGTCGGCCTGTAGCAGGTCGCCGCTCGTTATTCGGTTTTCGCATTCGCTAAGAACTGGAAGCTCGAAACCTGAAACTCGAAACTGTTTGTTACATTTATACTTTCCTGGGAGTGTCCTTGCCACTTTCGGCCATCATCGTAGACGACGAGCAGCTTGCCCGTGACGAGCTGGCCTATCTGCTGCGCGATCTCGATGTGGACGTCGTGGCACAGGGCAAGAATGGCGTGGAAGCCGTGAACCTCGTCAAGGAGCTCTCGCCAAACCTCGTCTTCCTCGACGTGCAAATGCCGGGTCTAGATGGCTTCGGTGTGATCAAGAAGCTGCTCGACAAGAAAGTCGCACTGCCGCAAATCGTCTTCGCCACGGCCTACGACCAGTACGCTGTCAAGGCATTTGAGGTCAACGCAGTCGACTATCTGCTGAAGCCGTTCGACAAGAAGCGGGTTGCCAAGGCGGTGGAGAAAGCGCGGCAAAAGCTGGGGAGCGCCGGTTCTCCCAGCGAACAGATCGGCACCATCGTGAAGATGCTGGAGCAGCAGCAGCGCCCGCCAGCGGCGAAAGTGCTCCTCAAAGCAGCAGGCCGCCTGTTCCTGGTGGACCAGAAGGACATTTGCTACGCGTCGATCGAGGACGGCGTTATCACCGTGGTCGCCACCGGGATGGAAGGCCAGTCGAACTGCCGCACTCTGGAAGAGCTGCTCGACTCGCTGGACCCCAACACCTTCTGGCGCGCGCACCGCTCCTATCTGGTGAACATCAACCGCATCAAGGAAGTCGTCCCCTGGTTCAAGAGCTCGTACCAGATTCGCATGGAGGACAAGAAGCAGAGCGAGATTCCAGTGAGCCGCGCCCAGACTAAACGGCTGCGAGAATTATTTGGGCTATAACTGGCTGACTACTACTTCTTCGCTTCCTGAATCTTCCTGACCATCTTTGTCACCATCGTGCGCGGTGAGATGCGCAGAGACTCCATCACCAGCCGGTTCTTCCAGCCGGGAATGACTACGCGCCTGCCCTGCTTCATGCCTTCATAACCGATGCGCGCGACCTCGCGCACATCCACCAGCAAAGGGCTATGCACCATGCGCGTCTCGCCGATGTGCGCACGCTTCTGGAAGTTGGTCCGCACCGGCCCGGGACATAGACACGTCACGGTCACGCCGCCGCCTTCCAGCTCTTCCGCCAGCGCCTCGCTGAAGTGCAGCACGTAGGCCTTGCTGGCGTAGTAGACGTTCATGAACGGCCCCGGCTGAAACGCTGCCATACTGGCCACGTTGAGCACCTTGCCTTCGCGGGCGCGAATCTGCGGCAGGAAGAGTTTGGTGAGGTGGGTCAGTGCGACCATGTTTACCTGCATCATCTCAGCTTCGCTGTTCCAGTCGGTGTCGAGGAAGGCTCCGCCAACGCCGAAGCCAGCGTTGTTCACCAGTACGTCGAGCAGGATGCCGGCCTCCTGCAGTTCGGCGTACAGCTCGCTAGGGGAGGCCGGATGAGCCAGGTCCTTGGGCGAAATTCGCACCTGAATGTGATAGCGCGACTGAAGATCGTCACCCAGTTCGCGCAGGGCGCCACGGCTGCGCGCCACCAGCACCAGCCGGTAGCCGTCGCGCGCGAACAGGTGCGCGAACTCCAGCCCGATGCCGCTGGAGGCGCCCGTGATCAGAGCGGTCCGCGGGGCGTAAAAGGGAATGCTTGCGTTCACGATTCAGTTATAGCGGATTTAGAGCTTGCCTGCAGGGCAAAGAAACGAGCTTAACCACGGAGACACGGAAGCACAGAGAAAAGGAAATGTCTTAAGATTCCGTGAGCTCCGTGCTTTCCGCGGTGAAAACCAGAATCCATTACAGCGGGGATCGCGAAGCACACTCACTCTTATCTATTCTCTGTGTGGCTGTGGCGAAGATTACTTTGCCGACTTGCTCTGCAGGAAGGTTACGATCTGCCAGCGCTGTGGCTTCGGCAACGCTGACCATGACGGCATACCGGCGGTCAACTTTCCGGTGGTGATGAACCAGAACAACTCGCCCGGCTTGGCGCTCTTCACTGTCGCGCTATCCAGGGCCGGGGCAGGCCCAATACCTTGCAGGTTAGCGCCATGACATTGCGCGCAGTTCTGGCCGTACAGTTTCTTGCCGATGGCTGCGGCCTGCGGGCTGCCCTGGTAAGGGTTCTTCATCTGCGCCTCGGAGGCCGGCGCGTCGCGGAAGTTTTGAGCGACGACGGCAGACGGAATCCAGAATACTGCCGCGATTAGTGTTGCAGCGAACAACCTGGACACAACTCTTGCGGGCGGTCTCAAGCACTTTCTCCCTGCAAATTATTTTACAGGGAGACTTGGCTTTAAGAGCGACGACAAGAACAGGCTTTTAGTCCGGTTCCGCAGCTGATGTGTCTGGGTGGAGCGGGCCTTCAGGCCTGCGTTTGGTTGCGCCTCCGAAGGGCAAAAGCGGGCGGTGGCCTTGACGTGGTGGTAGAGCTTCGCTCTACCCTGCGCAGGATACGACAACTCCGGTACTGCCCTAGTATCCACGCGAGTCCTCCGTCCACTGGCAGAGGGCAGCGCGTTCCGCAGCTGTAGGCCGAGCCTCGCGATGCAAGAGTGCATACTTGCGATCGGGCATGTCGCCGTTGGTCACCTGCTCGCAGATTTCTTCCAGCCTGTCTTCTTTTCGTTGGGCCGAATAGCCACCCCACTCGGAGAAGTTCATCTTTTTCCGCGCCTCATGGACATCGTGCGCGACCACCCACGAGACAGGCGCGACATAGCTATACCAGGGCCATGCAGTTTCATTGGAGTGGCAGTTCCTGCAGGAGCGTTCGAACACCGCCTTCACATCCTCGGGTACCGGCACCGTGGCGTAGATCGAGCGCGATGGATCGAAACTGGGGTTGTTACGGCTGACCGGGACGAACTGAATGGCCAATAATAGAAACGCTATTGCAAAAAGGATCCTTTTCACCCAGAGTCGCACGCAGGATTTCTCCTCGCCCAGCGCCCAAATCTTAATGCAACGACTTTACATAGCAGATGACCTGCCAGATCTGAGGATCGCCCAGCTTAATCCACGATGGCATCCCCTGTCCCCGGTTTCCGTTGACCAGCAGCCAGTGCAGGTCTCCGTCGGTCGCCTCCTGCTGCACACGGGAGCTCTTGAGGGACGGCCGCTTCTTGGTTCCCTGGGCATCGTCGCCGTGGCAGTGGGCGCAGTGATCGACAAAGATCCGGCGGCCGGACGCAACAGCGTCCGGTTGGTCGCGATACGGATTCACCCGCTCGCGATCACGTTGCGGGACATTTGCCAGCCACGCGCCGTTGGATGTGGCGAGCAGAGCCAACGCGGAAGAGAGCACAACCAGCGCCGCGAGAAGTACCGACGTGGGTCTGCGCCTCATTGCTCACTCCGGCGGAAGTGACTGAGAAACTGTTGGATCTCATAGGATACGGAGAAGCGATACAACACGGGAATGCTGTAACTATTCAGCCCGAACTGAGGCGAAAACGCCACCGTCATTCCGTTGGGTGCGGTCCAGTTAATGGTTGGTCCCAGATATTGCGAAGTCAGGTGCAGCCCGAAACCGTCGGCGTCGCCGAGGCCGCCGTACATTTCCAGACCAGCTTGAAATTTCTCCGGACAAAACGCACACTCGCCCGCCCTGGCGGCAAGTTGCAGCGGACGGCTCACCGCGAAGGCGTAGCCGAACTCCCAGGGATCGCCAGCCAGGTTCTTTTCCGCGATGAAATTCTCGCTGATGTTCCAGCCATGGGTATTGCTTCCCAGAATCAGTTTGAGCTCGATTTCGCGCTCCTTATCCATGCGCGCCAGCCAGTTAGGCACCAGAAAATCGGGTAGGCCATCGTGACCGACGACCTCGCGTATGGTCTTGTCCGCGCTGGTGTCTTCGAACTCGGCGTAGAGCACAGGGTTGATCCAATGCTCGCGGGAGAGCGGACGGAAGCGGTTCTCCCAGCGGAAGCCGGTGAAGATGGTGCTATCGTTCTGCGTCGCCTGGCCGTCGAGGTAAAACTCCGTGGTCCACCATCCCTTCAGGCCATACTCGAATTCAATGTCGGATCCGAGGAAACTATTTCCGCCCTGTGGATTGCCCACTACGTTAAACAGCTCGATGTCCAGGTTCCCGGGCTCCTCCATCTCCTGGGAATACGTCACAAAATAGGGATATTCCTGGGCCGAACTCCTGAGACATCCCGAAAGCATCATTGCGGCCAGCGATAGAATGGCGTAATTGGCAAGCAGAATGGACCCGACTGTTCGTAAAGTTTTCATCAATGTTCCCGGGTGGGTATCCCAGCGCGCCGGACCTGCAAGCCCGTGTTCATAACCGCTCTACACGAACGGCGCACGTTAGCAACGGGCTTGTCATCCCAGGCTGCTATGGATAGAATGAAGTCGCCAATAGTACATGCAACTTAGTTGCAACTATTACCTATCTATTAAGCGACATTCCGGAGAACGGGTCAAGTAGTTGAGAAAGATTTGATTGCAACTCGCTTGCAACCCACTGCAACAGAAATGAGGCAATAATTTATGCCGATGCCACAGACAGAAGCGCCGGGCGCATTGCAGACGGCCCTGCTAAGCCGGGGAATTCGCATGACGCGGCAGCGCCGCATCATTTTGCAGATCATCGAGACTGCGAAGCAGCATCTCGACGCTGCACAAATCCTGCGCAAAGCGTCGAGACTTGATCCCGACATCAATCGCGTGACCGTGTACCGAACGCTGGCGTTACTCAAGCGCCAGGGACTGGTGGATGAACTTGACCTGCTGCACGTGAAAGGAGAAGGGCACTTCTACGAACGGCGTCCCCAACGCGACCACATGCACATGACGTGCCTGCGCTGTGGCAAGGTGCAGGAGTTCGAGAGCGACCTGTTCGACCGCGTCAAAGGACAGGTGGAACGCGATTGCCAGTTCCACATCGTCATCGCTCGCTTCGAAATCGGCGGCTATTGCGCGAGCTGCAGAAAATAGCCCGACCACCGAGGAAGAAGAAACCAACTGCGGATGACAGAGAATGCGCGGACGGGTTGAGAGTTGAAGCTTTGAAATCGGAACAAAGGTCCCTGGCGTAGTGGAAGCTTGAACCACAGAGGCGCAAAGTAAAGATCGTCGGAATCAGCGCTTGCTCTTCTTCTCGTTCTCGCCGATGCGCGCCCTGACCAGCCTCTTCACTAGAGCGGCCGGCAACGGCTTGTCCACCGGAAATTGGATGGTACCTTTCGCTGTGCGATATTTCTTGAGCTCGTCCTTGAACGCCTCCGGTAGCGCGCCCGGAAACAGGCTGCAGTGATTGGAAAACGCAGCGAAGCCCACCACCATTCCTTTGTACTTGAACATCGGAATGCGATAGCTAATGACTTCCGTGGCCTCCGGTGGCACCACAGAGCGAATCACCGCTCGAATCTTCTCCAAGGTGCCGCGCGCCGGTTCCGGGACGCCTGCGAGGTACTCGTCGACAGTTTTGGGGGCAGAAGCGCCTTTCGCCGTTGCACCGCGGCTTCCGGAAGTCGCTTTCTTCATACCAATGAACGGAGCAAATTCTATCTTGCCCCCACCGCTTCCTGCACCTCGTAAATGCTGTACCAAGGAGTCGCGGCCTTTAGCGCGTTATTCACGTTGCCGATGTTCTTCACACCTTCGTCTTCCAGCCAGGCGCGGAACGCGGCTGCGCCCTTCTCGGCGAAGATCGGGATGCCATCTTTCCAGGTCGCGCGCCCGCAGAGCACACCATTAAACTTGACACCCGCCTCGGCGGCGAACTCCAGGTCCTCGATGAACTCCGGATTGCTTACCCCGGCCGATAAATAGATAAAAGGCTTGCTGGTGGCGCCCGCGGCGGCGCGGTAGTGATCGAGCGCTTCCTTCCTGGTGTAGGCCGCGGTCCCCTTAAACGACTTCGCGCCTTCGACGAACTGCAGGTTCACCGGAATCTCGACCTTCAGCACATCCACGCCGTAGCGGTCCTTGGAGAACTCCTCCATCGACTTGGCCACCACTTCGGGCTTCAGCTTCGCGTATTCGGCGCCTTTTTCATCCAGGCCCTCCTTGTAGCCCACGAGCTCGAGGAAGAACGGGATGTCGTTGGCCTTGCACTCATCGCCGATGCGCTCGGTCCACGCGTGCTTGTGGTCGTTGATCTTCTGGTCGTCGTAGGGCGTGTAGTACAGCAGGATCTTCACACAATCGGCGCCCGCTTCCTTCAGCCGCTTCGCCGACCACAAATCGAGCAGATCGGGCAGGCGGCCGGGCGTCTGCTTGTCATAACCGGTCTTCTCATAGGCGAGCAGCAGACCTGAACCCTTGGCGCGGCGTCTCGCAGCGGGCAAGCCCCACTCGGGATCGAGCAGGATGGCGCTGGCGTGCTTGGTCAGCACTTCGGTGACGTTAATCTTGAATTCTTCCAGACCGGCGTCGGTGGCGTAGGTGCCCAGCGCTTTCTTTAGCGAACCCCGCTGGTCCATGGCAGCGGCAGCGATGACGCCGCGCTGGTTCGAGACAGCCTTGATGCCTGTAAGTTTTCCAGCAGTAATTTTCACGGCAGAACCTCCTCAGGCGCGGCGCGCCCGGTAAGAATGGAATTTGAATTCGGTCCCGCAAGGATGGCGGCTGGGCCCGGAATCGCAGGACAGAGCATTCTAACTGAATTCCACCGCCGCGCGCGAGGGTGTGCGGGCACCCACACATTGGCGGTTCGTGTAAGCATGTGCTGGGACTGGACACTATAACCGCGAATGAGTAGGCGCTCGAGGAGATTAGGCACCCTCCCCGTGCACTCTTCTTTTGAATCAGCAGGTTGCTCGGAATTCGTCCGCAACTTCTTGATTGCTAATGGCTTATCGCAAACTCTTGATTCCATGCCACTTAGGGGCATCTGCAGGCCTGTCCGGTCGGGCCCCCGCGAGTCTTAAGCACCCACCCCCTCCCCCTCCTGCATAAATATTTAGAATCTGCAACTTGCGCAGAATTCGTCCGCAAATTCTTGATTCCATGATGTTTATCGCAAAATATTGATTCACAATGACTTATCACTAAACGTCACGCTTCCCCCAGCCAGGAATCAATAACTTACGCGGAATTCCCGCGCAAGTTCTTCAAAATCCGAGACTTTTCGTAAAATCTTGATTCGTAAAGCCTTATCTCCATAACAATTCTTGCTCCCAACTCTCGGTGGGCGTCCTGTCCTCCGCTTCGATGGAGAGACCGACGTCACCGCGCAATTTCGCGCCTGCCAGGTTCAGCTCGTGCAAGACCCTGCCTGCCTCGTCGGGGTCGAGGCGGCCGGAGGCCAAGGCTTGGATTACCTCGTTCAGGTTAAACTGGATCGCGTACAAGTCATCCGGCGGCGGCAGGTGCAGGTCCCTGACCCCGAGGACCCGCCGGCCTCGCCAGGTGCGCAGCCGGTGTCCTTTGTAGCGCAAATGGAAGTGGCAGTAGCTGTCGCCGCGCAGCGCCGGAGAATGGCAGGCGATCCCGTCTTCCTTCACATGACGACAATGCTTTACAGACTTCATGGCCGCCTCCGCCTCTGATATCTCAGCCGTCTGGCCTGACGCTGCCTGGCCTCCTGATGAAAATGGCAGTACAGTCGCCCGCGCAGGGCGGGCGAGCCGCACAGCCGTCCATCTCCTTTGCTGTGGTTACAAAGCCTCAACATAATCGCTCCCTTGGGCTGCTGTTGGGTAGAGCGGGCCTTCAGGCCCGTGTCCCCGTCCGCCAGTTAATTTAGCTTTCGCCGCTGAGGTCGCGGACCTCAGCAGCGAAAGCGGGGTTTCTTTTGGCCGTCGGGAGGCGGCGCTGAAGCGCCGCTCTACCCGATCCCGCAAAGCAAAAAGCCACACACTCGGCGCACCACAGAACCTGGAGTGCCGACCGTATGGTTCAACTCAAGCTGACCGTAGCACGCGGGAATCAGGATGTCTGTGACTTATGAACATTGGTATTGCTGATTCCCAAATTGGGAAATGGGGAGGGATCTGGAGTTCTCAGCCGAAGATCGAGAGCCCACCCTCTCGCCAAAAGCGGCGAGAAAGGTGGGCGAGAGAGTCTCGACTTGTTTCGGGGCCGGACCCGAAAGGCCGATTCCTAATCGCGGCAGATTGAAAAAAGTCCACCATCCGCGGCTCCCACCCTCTCGCCAAGAGCGGGCGAGAAGGGTGGGGCACCCCAGATTAAAGCCCGTCCGGAAAGGGTGGGCCACCCGCCCGCGCTAATCGACGTAACTGGCTCACTCCGTTAGATGTCGAATAGCACGGTCTGCCGATCGGTAGTTTCAAGAGACGCGACCAACCGTCAGCAAGCGGCTCGTTGTCCGAGTTCGTGTTGAAGCCTCACGAGGCGGGTGGCCCAGCCTTTCATTTTCAAGAATCCGCCGCTCATTCATTTGTAGGCACCTCATTTATTTGGGGGTGCCCCACCCTTCTCGCCCGCTTTTGGCGAGAGGGTGGGCACGGCATGTCGAATCCTCACTCGTAACGGCATTCCCATCCGCTCTCGCCGTCGCCCCGTCCATTCCGATTCGATCTCGACGGCTCCTTCGGCTCCCGTCACATAATGAATGAAGCTGCTCCAGGCCCAGTCCTCCGGTTTCTCAACCAGTCCCCGTTTGACTGGATTTCGATGCATGTACCGCAGCTTCTCAATCCGCTTCTTCGCCGTCCAAACATTGAAATCGTAATACCGGGTCTGCCAAAAGGGAAACCCCGCGGCGCGTGAGCGGAGCTTTTGCGCTACGATCTGTTTCAGCATCTGCATGGCCACCGCAAGGCTGCTTCGTTCCGGCTCGCTCACCAGCAGGTGGACATGTTCGGGCATGACGACGTAACCGGTGACGTAGAACCCATACCAGCGGCGCACCCGCTCCAGGGTGTGCTCGAACACCCGCCGGGCCTGCGGAGTTTCCAGTAGTGGCTGACGGCGATGGCAACTGAAGGTGATGAAATGCAGGTCGCCGGCCTGCTGGTAACGCTTCAGTCCTCGTGGCACAGGAGCCACCGTAAAACCTGGTTCAGGCGTTACGCTGTGACCTGGGTCACCGTGTTGTGCCCAGACTCTCGGTCTTGTGCCCACCCTCTCGCCAAAACCGGGCGAGAAGGGTGGGGCACCCCTAATTTTGACTTGAAAGCATGAGCCACCCGCCACCCCCCAATTTTGACTTGAAAGCATGGGCCACCCGCCGGGTTCCTGCACGCTGGCGGGTGTAAACGTCATTGCCGCAGCGGCAAGCCCGTCAGCACCGCCTGCTGGCGGGCGATCAGCGACTCGATGCCTTTGCGGGCCACCGCCATCATCTTCGCCAGTTGCGCGTCGTCGAAGGGGCGGCGCTCGGCCGTGGCCTGCACCTCCACCAACTTCTTGCTGCCGGTGATGACCAGGTTCATGTCCACATCGGCGCGTGAGTCTTCTTCGTAGCTGAGGTCGAGCATGACCTCGCCATCCACGATGCCAACGCTGGTGGCGGCGATGTAGTCGCGAATCGGTGCGACGCTCAGCGCGCCGGACTCGATCATACGGAGCATCGCCAGGCCCATGGCGATGAACGCGCCGGTAATGGACGCAGTGCGCGTGCCGCCGTCGGCCTGGATGACGTCGCAGTCGAGGAACAGGGTGCGCTCGCCCAGTTCTTCCAGGTCGGTCACCGCGCGCAACGAGCGGCCAATGAGCCGCTGGATTTCATGGGTGCGCCCGCCGGCCCGGCCCCTGGTCGCTTCCCGCGGGGAGCGCGTCAGGGTGGAGCGCGGCAGCATGCCGTATTCGCTGGTGACCCAGCCTTTGCCGCTGTTGCGCAGGAACTGCGGGACGGTGTCTTCGATGGTTGCGGTGCAGATGACGCGGGTGTTGCCCAGCTCGATGAGGCACGAGCCTTCGGCAGTAGAGATGAAGTCGGGCACGATGTTCACCGGCCGCATTTGTTCGAGCGTGCGATTGTCGGAGCGATAGACCATACGCGGCGATTGTATAGCTTCCGCTGTTCGCCGTTCGTTTTTCGCTCTACGCTAACGACAGGCGATGCGTAGACGATCGCCAGCGCAGGAAAGGCAGAGTGTGCGGCTTGCAGCTAAGCTAGGTCGAAACTGACTTGCGAAAAGCGAACAGCGAAAAGCGGCTACTCTCACCCGCCTAAATCCACATGTTCGACGTGGTCCACCTGGCGGCCGAGAAAGCGTGCAGCCAGGCGCTTGAACTTGTCCACCGAGTCGGTGACATAGAAGCGGAAGGTGCGATGCTCGAAGACGGAAGGTCCTTCGCTTATAGGGGTCCCTCGACTCGTCGCTTCGCTCCTCGCTCGGGATGATAACGGATCATTGCCTTCCAGCATCTTTTTGACCACCCGCGCCGTTGACTCCGCAGAATCTACGATCTGCATCTCACCCGGAATGACTCTTCGCAGCATCGGCGCAAGCAAGGGATAGTGCGTGCACGCGAGCACCAGCACATCCGCCTGATTCGGCGCTTGCGCCATCGCCTCGCCGAGGTAGATGCGCGCGACCTGCTCGGTTACAGGATGTTCCGTCCAACCTTCTTCGACCAGCGGAACAAGCAACGGGCAGGCTTTTTCATATACGTCGAGTCCGCGCCGTTGCAGCGCATCGCGATACGCGTGGCTGCTGACGGTCGCCTCGGTCGCGATGACGATGGCCGCGCGCTGCTTGCTGACCTCAGCCGCCATCGCCGCGCCCGGCTCGACGACGCCGACCACCGGCACGTGCGCGGCATCCTCAATTTGAGGCAGCGCCAGCGCCGTGGCAGTATTGCAGGCGATAACCAGCAGGTCGAGGTCCTGCGCCTCCAGAAATCGCGCCGCGCCGATGGCGTAGCGCGAGACGGTTTCTACGGACTTAGTGCCGTACGGCAGCCGTGCCGTGTCGCCAAAATAGAAGTAGCGGGCGGGAATCTGCTCGGCCATGGCCTTCAACACGGTCAGGCCGCCGACGCCGGAGTCGAACACGCCAATGCGCGGCAGGGTCACTGGAGGTCCTTTACCGCCTGGCCAATGTTGCTGGCCAGATAAAAGCGCTGCAAATCGGCATGGCCGGCGAGCGTTTCGCGCTCGTGGCCGTTGACCAGGATCTTTACCCGCTGGATCTTGCTGTCGTTCGCGTTCAAGGTGGCGACGATCGATGCCACGGTCAGCTCTTCGGCAAGTACACCTGACGGATGAGCATCGGCGAAGGCAGAGTTGGTGTCCACCACGGCAGTGTCATCGCCCAGCAGGTAAATGTCGCGCACGTCCGCTCCGGCTCCGATGGGATGCGGCGACGGCGATTGCAGATAGGTGCCGAAGAGCGCGCGCAGCACAGCCCGCGCCTGCTCCGAGCGCTCAGCCGGCAGGACGATGTTCATCTGTGACTTGCGCAACGTTGCGTCGCTGTCAGAGGCGACATACAGCGTGACCGGCGTTGGCGGACCGTTGGCAGGCGGCGCCATCGCCAACTGCTGCTGGGCAGCCAACTCGTCCCGCGCGACTTTGCGCTTCAGGCGCCAGGCATAAATGCCGAGTCCCAGCGCTATCAGCACCAGCACTGAGAACATCACCAGGATGCGGCGGGTCACGGGCGCACCTCGGGCAGCTTGCTGCGGACGGCCACAATCCCCGCAGCAATCGATTGCGCCACCTGCTCCTGGTAGTTCGCGCTGGCGATCTCGTCCACTTTTTCACCGGGCGGCGCGATCTCGACCGCAATTGCGGGCGCGGCGATGTTGTTCATGGGCCGCAAGGGCGCAAGGAGCGTGGCGTTGGGCAGCTTGCGCGCTTCCAGTTCCGCCGCCACCGATCCCGCGACCGAACCGCTCAGGTCGAGGAATGCCGCCTGCGCCGTGTCCCAGGGAAGGAAGCTCTGCGGCGAGGCGTTGGCTGCGGGTAGCAGCTCGGTGAAGACATGCACGCCACGGCCCGTGTTGGCGGCGTGCAGCGTGATGTACAGTGCCGGACGCGCTGCATTGACGGAAAGTGCGCGCTGGTCGAGAGTGATGGCGACATCGGAGTTACGCAGCAACCCGGCGGCGATGCCGCGACTGTTCAGCTCACGCTGCACCCGACGCGCCAGCGCCAGCACGACATCCTTCTCCGGCAATACGGGAGTGATGGCAGCGCCGATGTCTGTGCCGCCATGCGCCGGATCAATCAGCACCAGAAAACGTGGCCGCGAGGGCTGCTGCGGCTGTGGAGCCGCGGCGGTTGCGTTCGGCGCAGCCTGCTCCGCTGGCGGAGGCGCCTGTTCGGCCACCGCGGGCGGCGGAGGAGGAGCGCCGGTGACAATGATGGTCTTGCCGCCGTCGGCGAAGTTGGCCATCAACGCAGCGGTGCCGGTGATGTCAAGCTCTGCGATGCCATCGTGCTCGGAGAAGTTGGCGCCTGTGATCAGCGGATCGCTATACGTTACGCTGTCCGCGCCGGCGGCGGCGACCGGCTCGCGATGAAAGGTGAAGCGCACCCGTCCCGGCTCGGTCGCAATCGTTGGATTTACAGCAGAAGGAAAGCCCACCAGCAGCCGCGAGGGATTGCCTTGCTTCAGCTCCAGCGTAAACCGCTGCGGAGAAACGCCGACGAAGAGGCGCTTGCCCGCCGGATGAAATTCCGTCTGCGTGGAAAGCAGTTTCGCCAGCAAATTCGCAACCGCGCTTAGCGGAACATAGCCGCGGCCATTCTGCAGCACGAAGTTTCCCGGAAGTTTGTAATTGTCGCCGTGAACTTTGCCTTTGTCCTTTCCTTCGTTGAACTGCGCCTCTTCGGGCCGGCCGCCGGGCGGCGTAAAGCGCAGCTTGTACTTCTTGCCCTCAGGCCTGGCGTCCAGCGTGCCGAGGGGCTCGAGTACCTCAACCAGCCCGATGTAGGGCTGGCCCTTCACGTCGAGCAACGGAACGGAGTACGAGGTCTGCGGCGAATAAACCGTGATCTGGGCGGGCTCTGGCCCCTGGGCGTCAACCGTGGTTCGATGGACAAACAATGCGGCGAGCAAGAACATCGCCGCGATAATCGCGGCCATTGCAAGTCGCGCGCTGTAGCGAGACAGCGTGAAGCGAGGGGTCATCTAAGTAGATCCACTATGGATGATTGCACAACGGCGTGTGGCTTCCTGGAAGAATTGCGATTTTGTTGGTCTGCTTGGATAGGCGCCCTGAGCTGTGAACTACGAATCTGTTTCAATCCAGCCGCCTCGCGACGGCATTTGTTTGAGCCGCGGGCGTAAGCCCGCGGTGAGCTTCGCTTCCGATGAGCTAAGCCGCGGAGCGGCGGCACCTTCCCGCGAGCGCTTGTGCCGCCGCTGGCGCGGCTCCATATCCCTCCCAATGGAACCGTGGGCTTACGCCCACGGCTAACACAAATATCGCCGCTGCGCTGCTGTTGTGAGGCTCGGAATGTCCGGGGTAACCATTGGGTCAGCCGAGCCCTTACACCAGCCCTCCCACCTCGGCCGGCCGCGCGGCCTCCTGCAGCGAGTAGGCCACCAGCCCGCTCAGCAGCTTGGGATAGAAGTCGGTGGATTTCTGCGGCAGCACCTCGCCGCCGAATGCGATGTCGCGCACCTGCTCCATGCGCACCGGATTCATGAGGAACGCCACATTGGCCCCTTGCTGCACCTGGTCAACCGCCTCGCGCGCATCGCGCACGTAGCGCAGGTGCTTCTGATCGCGGATGTCTTCCTCCGACAGGCCCAGCGCGCCCTCCAACACCAGCTTGTGCAGCTTCACTACGTCGAGGGCGCGTTGCCGCTCCGACAACCCGGCCGCAGCATCCCAATGAATCTCCGCCCGCGGACGCAGGAGAAAACCGCCATGGGCAGTTGCCGCCAGCAGGGCCGTCCCGTCTTTGCCGGCCTGACGCAGCTTCTCTAGCGCGGCGCCCACGTCGGTCAGCGGCCCGATGTCCTCCACTTCGAAGTTCGCTTGCAGCTTCGCCACCATCTCGAAGATGGAGAAGTTCTCCAGGCCGAAGACAACTCGATGCGTGGGCAGGACGACCAGACCGGGCGCGTCCATATTGACGAACGTCATCATCACCCGCTCGTACGGGTCGGACAGGTCGCCGCCCGCCTTGCGCATCTCGTTGCGATAGTTCAGCGCGGTTTCGTAGCGATGATGGCCATCGGCGATGATGAGCTTCTTTTCGCCCATCATCCGCTGTACCTTGTGGACGACATCCGGCTCCCAGACCTTCCACAGGCGATGCAGCACGTCATATTCATCCTGCACCTCGACCGTAGGCGCGATATTTGCCGTCGCCAGCCGTAAAGTGGCGTCAATCTCGGCCGCCGGGTCGGTGTACAGCATGAAAATCTGGCCGAAATGCGTCTGGGTAGCGCGCAGCAGGTTCAGCCGGTCGGCCTTGGGCTTGCTGAGGGTCTGCTCGTGCCGGAAGACCACCTGCTGGTCGTAATCCTCCACCTGGCCGAGGGCAATAAACCCGCGCCGCTCCTGGACGGCTCCTGAGCTGTCGCCAGGCGGGTGAAATGTCTGGGTGTACAAGTAAATGCTTGGCTCGGTGTCGGGAGCCAGAATGCCTTCTGCGCATCCATTGTTCCTCGGAAGCCGCGGCGCGGGTGTAGACGCTCTCGCGTTCAGTATCGCTGGCCTGCGGTTTGCCCAGAATGATGCGTACCAGGTTATAACGGCTGGCGGCATAATACCGGTCCTGCATTGCAGGAGTGATTTTGTCGTAGGGCTGGGTCACGACCTCAGCCAGCTTGACTTTATCGGGGTTGTAACGCAGGCCGCGAAAGGGAAAGATTCTCGCCATTAGGATTGCCTCCGAGATTAAGATTGGGCGCTGCAGATTGGTCTTCGGAAGACAGCTTAGATTCTACCGCACTGCCTGGTCCTACGCCTATTGCAAGGCGTACTGTTGAACTTCCCGCCGACCCCACAAGCTGTGATAACATCAACCCAATCTGCAGGGGATGGTTATGTCCCGCGGTCGGTGTTGGGAGATCGGGTCAAAGTACTCGACGATATTATGTCTAGTTCCTGTTTGGCGGACGGGACATAATACCGGCCCGCTCGTCCAATCCCCTGTGCGATTACGCCAGCACTCCCTGCTGCTGATGGCCGCCCTTTTTGTGGCCTGCCTCCTCACCGCCTCCAGTTATGGACAGGACGATGTTCACGTCGTGCCGCGTGAAACCAAGAAGGCGACGATACCGGCGCCGACGCCCCCTCCTGGCGCCGATCCCAGCCTGAAGACCTACACCAAGCCGTTGCGTAAAGATGTCGACCTGGTGCTGGTTCCAGTGACCGTCACCGATCCCATGAACCGGCTGGTGACCGGACTGGAGAAGGAAAACTTCGCCCTTACCGACAACGGCAAACCGCAGGAGATTCGCCACTTCTCCAGCGAGGACGCTCCTATTTCCCTGGGCGTGATCTTCGACATCAGCGGCTCCATGGCCGACAAGATTGACAAGTCGCGGCAGGCCGTCGTTGAGTTCTTCCGGACCGCCAATCCCCAGGACGAGTTTTTCCTGATCACCTTCAGCGACAAACCTGAGCTGCTGGTGGACTACACCTCCTCGGTCGAGGACATCCAGGACAAGCTGGTTTACGCCATACCGAAAGGCCGGACGGCCCTGCTGGACGCCATTTACCTGGGTATGAGCCGCATGCGCAAGGCGCATTACGAGCGCAAGGCGCTGCTCATCATCTCCGATGGCGGCGACAACCACAGCCGTTACACCGAGAGCGAAATCAAGTCCATGGTGCGAGAGGCGGACGTACAGATCTACGGCATCGGCCTGTTCGACTTTTACTTCAAGACGCCGGAGGAGCGCGAAGGTCCAGCCCTGCTCTCTGACATCACCGAAGTCACCGGTGGGCGCACCTTCACCATCAACTCGCCGAACGAGCTGGCTGACGTAGCCACCAAGATTGGTATCGAGTTGCGCAACCAGTATGTGCTGGGCTACCGTCCCGCTGTTCCCGGGAAGGATGGTAAGTGGCGGAAAATCAAGGTGAAGCTGAATCCTCCCAAAGGCTTGCCCCCGCTGCACGTTTACGCGAAAACGGGATACTATGCCCCCTCGGAATAACGCGAACTCCTCCCGGCTGCTGATCGTAATTCTCGTGCTGCTGGGGAGTTGGTGGCTGGTAGCTCAAGATCCGCCGGCAGGTACAGCCGCCCCACACAATGATAGCGGTGCCCCACCCAAGCTCCGGTTGCTTGGGTGGGTGCAGAATCCTGTGAGCAACGCGACCGCACCTCCACCAAGCGCGCCGCCGCCCTCCCAACCAGGCGCGTCACAAACTCAGACGCCCCCGGCGGCCGAAACGCCTGAAACGAAGAAGGAAAAAGAAGGCGACGTTTATGTCTTCAAAAAGGAAGTAGACGAAGTCGTGCTGCACGCTACTGTCGTAGACGACCACAATCGCCTGGTCACCAATCTTGCCGCAACGACTTCACCGTCTTCGAGGACGGCAAGACGCAGAAGATCAACTCCTTTCGCCGCGAAGACATACCGGTGGCCATGGGCATCGTCATTGACAACTCGGGCTCCATGCGCGAGAAGCGTCCCGCCGTGAACGCCGCCGCCATCAACCTGGTGCAGGCCAGCAACCCGCAGGACAAGGTCTTTATCGTCAACTTCAACGAGGAGTACTTTCCTCGATCAGGATTACACCGCCAGCATTCCCAAGCTCAAGGATGCGCTGGAGCGCATTGAAGCGCGCGGCGGCACTGCGCTGTATGACGCGACGGTCGCCTCCGCCGACCACCTGAAGAAAGGCTGGCGACCTGGAGAAGAAAGTCCTGCTGGTGGTGACCGACGGCGAAGACAACGCCAGCCGCGAATCGTTGGAGCAGACGGTGCGCCGTCTGCAGGTCGAGAACGGTCCTACGGTTTACACCATCGGCCTGCTGCAGGAAGAGCATTCTAAACGGGCGCGCCGCGCCCTGCGCGAGATGGCCGAAGAAACCGGAGGCGTGGCTTTCTTTCCCAAGGACCTGAGCGAGGTCAATGCCATTACCTCGCAGATCGCCCACGACATTCGCAACCAGTACACCATCGGCTACAAGCCCGACACGCCGCAGAGCGCTGGCGGCTATCGCACGGTGAAGGTCGACGGCTCAGGCTAAGGGCTATAAGAAGCTGCAGGTGCGCACGCGAAGCGGCTATTACGCCGGACAGAAGGCTACAGCCAGCGCGCAGGGCGGGCAGTAGCAAGCAATTTGCAATTAGCAGCTAACGAAATCTGCGAGGACCTTTCGTCGGTGGTTGGGCTGTGGCAAGTACAATAGCTACCAATCACTAGTTGCTAGTTGCTAATTGCTCTTCATGAAATTCATTAAGTACAAGAAGTACGTTCCCGAGCCCGCCTCCGAGATGAGCATGGAGGACCTGCTCAACGCGCTCTCTGACTACCTGCTGCAGAGCGGCTTCCAGCAGCAGTACATGGACTTCTACGACCTCCGCAACATGGAGCAGTCGCTCGACGACCTGCGTCAGGCCATCGCCGAGGCGCTGCTCAACAGCGACATGCTCGACGACGCCATGCGCGAGCAGATCGAAAACATGAGCCCCGAGCAGATGGAGCAACTGATCGAGCAGCTCATCGAGCGCATGGAGCAGGAAGACTACATCAGCGTCGACCAGCCGCACGATCCGGCGCGCCAGTCGAGCGTCGGCGGGCAGGTGGGCGAACCGCAGTCGCAGGCGCGCTTCGAGGTCACCGACAAGAGTCTCGACTTCCTGGGCTATCGCGCGCTGCGCGACCTGATGGGCTCGCTGGGCAAGTCCAGCTTCGGACGCCACGACACCCGCGACCTGGCCACCGGCATCGAGGCCAGCGGCGCGTCCAAGACCTACGAGTTCGGCGACACGCTGAACCTTGACATCACTGCCACGCTCTCCAGTGCCATCCAGCGCGAGGGCCTGCACCTGCCGCTCAACATCGAGTACAGCGACCTGCAGGTGCACCAGTGCGAGTACCAGTCGTCGTGCGCGACCGTGCTCATGCTCGACTGCTCGCACTCCATGATCCTGTACGGCGAAGACCGCTTCACGCCCGCGAAGAAAGTGGCGATGGCGCTCTCGCACCTCATCCGCACGCAATATCCCGGCGACTCGCTCTCGCTGGTGCTCTTCCACGACTCGGCCGAGGAGTTGCCGCTGTCGCAACTGGCGCGCGTCAAGGTCGGGCCGTACTACACCAACACGCGCGAAGGTCTGCGCATGGCGCAACGCATTCTGCAACGCCAGCGCAAGGACATGAAGCAGATCGTGATGATCACCGACGGCAAGCCCTCTGCGCTGACGCTCGAAGACGGCCGCATCTACAAGAACGCCTTCGGCCTCGATCCGCTGGTCGTCAGCGAGACGCTGAAGGAAGTCTCCAAGTGCAAGCGCGCCGGCATTCTGATTAACACCTTCATGCTCGCGTCGGAGTACGGCCTGGTGCAGTTCGTCCAGAAAGTCACCGAGATGTGCCGCGGCAAAGCCTACTTCACCACGCCCTACACTCTCGGCCAGTACCTGCTGATGGACTACATGTCGAGGAAGACCAAGACGGTGCATTGAAGGCAGCCGTCAGTGGTTCTCCGACTCCGTCCGCTGGTTTCAGCCTGTTCGAGACGAAACCGAGGCACACCAATCGTGAAACTGCTCCAGCTTTTCTAGAAGTCGTGAAAGTCAAGCGGCAGGGGCTGGCCGTCTTCGTCGAGGGCGATGACGGGCTGGCCGGTGGAAAGTTCCGGCCGGGCGGCAGGTTTTTCTTCTTTGCGGAGGGATTTCTTCTGCAACTTTTCGGCCCGCCGCTCCTGGCGGGCGCGCTCTTTTGCGCGCTTAGTAAAGGTTGTTCGTGAGCTTCCGGCCATAGGCATTCCCTCCTGCTGTCTGGTGATATGAAGACAGAAACCCCAGGACTGGTCCCGGGGTCTCCGATTCGCTAAACTTACGCCAGTTGGACGTTTTCGGCTTGCAGTCCCTTGGGGCCGGTCACGACCTTGAACTGAACGGCCTGGCCTTCCTGCAGGCTGCGGAAGCCCTCGGCCTGAATCGCCGAGTGATGGACGAACACGTCGTCTCCGTTCTCCCGGCTGATGAAACCAAAACCCTTAGCGTCGTTAAACCACTTCACTGTTCCTTTTTCCACGTTGTTATCCTTTTGATTTTATTGTTCTTGCAGAAGCGTGTCAGGAGACTTGGAGTGGCAAACGCGGACAAAACCAGCGGGTGAAACTCAAAATCGCAAGTCAAACTTTGCGAGATACTCATTGGATGGTATCACGCCGACGACGATTCAGGAAGAATTTATGTCGTTTCACGTGTAGATCGAACGGTTTGGCTGCTTCGCCCGATGGCTTTCACCCTTGCCGCAGTGGCTACTCCTCTTTCGAACCGTCTCCACGTTTCACATCGTCTGGGAAGATGCGCACCTGGCGGCGCTTTGTGACAAACGCAAAGCCCCACTGCAACAGCACGAAGAAGCGGTTGGCGAAGCCAATGAGGAAGTAAATGTGCACGGCGGCCCAGACAATCCAGGCAGAGAACCCGGCAAAACGCAGAAAGCGAAGATCGGCGACGGCATACGTGCGGCCCACGATGGCGAGATCGCCCTTGTCCCAATACCAGAACGGTGTGGGGGGTGAAAGTCCCAGCACACGGCGGCGAATGAGGCGAGCGACGTATTGACCCTCCTGGATGGCGGGCTGCGCGACGCCGGGCAGCAGCATCGGCTCCTTCGCCTTGATGCCCAGCAGATTGCGTGAAGGAGCGGCGACGTGCGCGGTATCTCCGATGACAAAAATCTCAGGGTGATCTGGCACCGACAGATCGGCGTTGACCATGACTCTTCCCGACTTGTCGGTTGCGGCCCCCAACCAGCGGCCCGCAGGCGAGGCGAGCACGCCGGCACTCCATAGCACGGTTCCGGCACGCACACGCTGGCCACCCGCTACGATGCCTTCGGCATCCACCACGGTGACGGGAGTGCTGGTGTGAACTTTGACACCCAGCGATTCCAGATGTCGCTGCGCTTTGGCCGAGAGAACTTCCGGGTAGCCGGGCAGCACGCGCGACGCCGCCTCGTATAACAGGATCTGCGCCGCGCGCGGATCGATGTGGCGAAAGTCGCAGGCCAGCGCGATGCGCGACATCTCCGCCAGCGTGCTGGCCATTTCCACGCCCACCGTGCCCGCGCCCACCAACGCGAACGTCAGCAATTGCTGGATGTCTTGCGGCGTGGCGTGACCGAGCGCGGCGAGCTCCTCGGCGCGCTCGAAGGCGAGCAGGATTTTGCCGCGAATCAGGTCAGCATCCTCCAGTGACTCGAGACCGGGCGCGACCTGCTGCCAATCGTTGTGCCCAAAGTAGTTGTATTGAATTCCCGTGGCCAGAATGAGGAAGTCGTAGGGCAGATCGTACTTCGGCAAATGGACCAGCCGAGCCTGCGGATCAACCCCGGTGACCTCGTCCAGCAACACCTCGACGTTGTCTTGGCGGCTCAGGAGGGAGCGCAGCGGCCCGGCAATTTCGTCCGCCGAGAGCAGGCCGGTGGCCACCTGATACAGCATGGGGCGGAAGAGATGATAGTTGCGCTTGTCAACGAGAGTGATAGCCACGGGAGCGCCGGCCAGGGCGCGGGCGGCATAGAGTCCACCAAAGCCTCCACCAACGATGACCACGCGAGGAAGGGTCGCGGACAAAAGCTGCCTCCAGAGGGCGACATTGTAGCAAGGATCGGAGGTGACTGAGGAAATGGAGTTTGTTACCCAGTGCTACACGGAAAAGCAGATCCCTGGCGGACTAAAGTTTGCTCGTGAGGACAAGAACAAGAACCCTGCTAATTGCCAATTGCCAACCGGCTTTCACTGATTGCCGGCCGCCGTTTTCGCCTCCGCCTGCTTCTCCTCCGACAGGAACACGCTGCAACTTTCTTTGCCGGACAGGCGTCCGAACTGCAACGCATACTTGCTTTCTACGGTGCATAGCAAGGAATCGAACTGAGCCTGTTTTGTATATTCCGATGGGACACCTCGCCGCAGCTTGTAGTAGGTGATGGCCAACGAGCTGCTGGCGTGGCTCAGGGCATAAGAAACGGACTTGTCGGCTTCGGTTCGGGCGCGAAAGTCGGCCTCCGAGATCTGGTGGTCGATTTCATCGAAGCTGGCTGCGGGAATGATGGCCGATTGCTTGACCTGCGCTCTAAGGCTTTCGATGGCATCGGGAATGTTCACCGCAGCTTTCCGGTAGGCGTCGGAAAGCCGTTTGGTATCAGGCGTGTCTCCGCACGCGGGCTCAGACGCGGCGGGGATGCTCAGGACCGCGACCTGCCCCTGCGAAACCACAGAAGCGCCCAGCGCCCGCGCCAGAGCAGGCAAGCTTACGTAAGTCGTGCCTTTGCGTACGAACACATCGTCGCCGGTGATTTGTTTTCCCTCGACAGTGATCTGCGCCAGCGGGGCCGGTTTGGAATGGTCCGCATTGAGCTGCGCCTCCTGAGCAGAAAGGCTCAGGGCAAGCAGGGCGCAAGTGGAGAACGGGAGGAAATGCCGCCACACGTTACACCTCGTTCCTCCGGAAATCTTGTGGGGAATCCGGCCAGATGGAGTTGACATCATCAGGCTAGGATTCTCGCACGGCGCGAGTCAGTGACGGAAGTCACCGGAGGAGGGAGGCGAGGAGGCGAGTAGTGCTCTCTCTCACATTCTGCGGAAATTGTCATTTCGAGATAACTAGATCCTTATTAAAACAAGGTCGGGAAAAGCGGCGCGATAGAGGCGATCATCGAGCGTCAGCAGGCCATACCCGCGCTCGGAAGCGTGGGCGCCAATCAGGAAGTCGGCGAGGATGCATCGAGGACCGGTAACGGTTTTCTCTCTCCGTCGAGAAGAGTACTTTTGAAAGGCCACTCCGGCTGCCCGCCAGACCGCCTCCGGCAAATCCCAGTCGATGAGGATCGCGGTATCGCGAAAGAACGTGTTAAGGAACCCCTCGCTACGACCTGGGGCTGCCATTAGCTCGGCGAAGACCGGAGCGGCGACGACCAGGCCGCCCTCGGCAAATGCGCTATCGAGAGCTGCTTGCGCAGCCAAACTGAGACCGGGATCGCGATCCCAGAGCGCGACGATGATGTTGGTGTCGATCGCGGTCATCATTTTCCGCGTGTCGTCCGCAGCCAGCGATTAATGGCGCGCTTGCCAGAGGCGATTCCCGGGTTTCCGATACCCCGGTACTTGGCAAACGGGCTTTTCGCCTTAAGCGGCCGAACCCGCACGCCCTCAGCGTCGCTTTCAAAAATCAGCCTGTCGCCAGATCCGACTCCCATCAGACGACGCACCTCTTGAGGTAACGTAACTTGCCCCTTGCTGGTAATTTTCGCTTGCTTCTGCACTTGCTGTTTCTCCAGATTCCTTACTTTATCACAGGTCTCCTTACAACCCCCACCGCACACGCTTCAGTGACGGATTACCATGCCGAATTTGCTTCTACTCGCTATACTGGTGCCATCAACTGTAAGGAGCTGCTCATGGCTACTACTCTGGAACAACCTGCTGATCACGGAAAACATTTCGATTCATCCCCCGAAACGGCTGCTTGTTTGGCCCCGGCCCCAGTCAAGTCCATCCGCGCGTGTATCAGGCGCTGGCCCAGCCCATCGTCGGCCATCTGGACGCCTACTTCTTCGAGATTTCCGCCAACATTCAGCGCATGTTGCGCACAGTGTTCGGAACCACCAACGAGCTGACCTTTGTCATCTCGGCCACCGGTAGCGGCGGCATGGAAACCGCCATCTCCAACTTTGTTCACGCCGGGAATGAAGGTGGTGTCGTTCGCCAACGGCTTCTTCTGCGATCGCATGTCGGAAATGGCGCGCCGCCAGGGCGCCGAGCTGGTGCGCTTTGAGAAGCCTTGGGGCGAGGTCTTCGGCGATGAGGAAGCGACCGAGTTCATCCGCCACGAGAAGCCGAAGGTCGTGATGTATGTGCAGGCGGAGACCTCCGCCGGAGCCTTCCAGCGCGGCGATGCCATCTGCAAGACGGCGCACGAGGTGGGCGCGCTGGTCATCGCCGATTGCGTGACCTCGCTGGGCGCCATGCCGGTGGAAGTTGACAAGACTGGAATCGATATCGCCTACAGTTGCACGCAGAAGGGCCTGAGCTGTCCTCCGGGGCTATCGCCGATTACGGTTTCGCCGCGCGCAGCCGAGTGGCTGAAAGCGCGCGAGACGCCGAATCACTCATGGTACTTCGATCTGAAGTTGATCGCCGACTATCTCACCGTGTCGCACCGCTACCATCACACCGCATCGGCCACCATGTTCTATGGCCTGCACGAGGCCCTGACGCTAATCGAAGAGGAAGGTTTGGAGAACCGCTGGGAGCGTCATCGCCAGGCACATCTGCAATTCGTGGAGCAGGTGGAAGCGCTGGGTCTGGAGATGCTGGTTCCACCCGCGCATCGCATCTGGAACCTGAACACTCCCAAAGTGCCGCGAGGCGTAGACGAAGCGAAAGTACGCGCTACTCTGTTGCAGGAGCATGGCATCGAAATCGCGGGAGGCTTCGGACAACTCGCCGGCAAGATCTTCCGCGTCGGCGTGATGGGCCCACTGGCGACGAAGGAACATGTGGACGACTTCGTCAAAGCTTTTGGCGCGGCTCTGCGGGGAGCGGGACACCAAAAAAAGAGGGGTTAGGGGCTAGGGGCCAGGCGCAAGCCGAGACGCGGCAACCGCGCCGCGTGAACGCGGAGTGTGAATCTTTCTCTGATTCGTGTCGAGACGAATTTTTAGGGCGGGCACGGCGGAGCGTTCAACCGTGGTTGGGAATAGGACAGCCCTTTGTGAACGAGTAGACGGGTTTTCCATCAGTCCCGGTACCAGCGGCCCTGCACGTGCAGCCGAGCGTTTTTGCTTCGGGCGTGCCGGGCAGAGGGTGTATGTCAATAACGGGTCCCCTTTTGTGGACTATTGCGGCGCGATCCCCGATTCCAGGGGCCGATGGCACGGGCTGTCGGTCTTTGTCGCTGTGGCTCATGAATGCACCTTCTCTCACGCTAGGCAAGGCGCGGTGCGTGACTGCACGTCGCGGGGAACGCCAGTGTCTTGCGCACTGGCGACTTCGAGAGGAGTGCTTATGTCGCAGAATCTTTGGCCGCAAGGGCTTGAAGGATATTGAACAAGAACCAGCCGCTATCCGGGAACGCGATTCGGGTCTGGGGAAGGTCTGCCTGCACAACTCCAAAGCGCGAGGTGTCGGTCCCGCTTGCGACTGCCAAGCCCACAGGAGTCTGTGCACCAAGGGGAACAAAAATCCTCTCTCGCGTGCCAGTCGTGCAGACGCCGACCGCGTCGGAATAGGGCTGGAATCGAATGACTTGACTGTATGGCAACCGGAAGTTAATGCCTCTCTGCGTCCCACCAAAATAGATGCAGCGAGTCGTGATTAAGAAATCGCCAAAATCCACTTCCTCCAACGATGTGGATTCCACCTTGTGGCCGCGCATTCCACCGAAGCGATAATACAGTCCGCTAGCCACCCGTATGCTTGCTCCGTTGTAGCCCCCGACGTAAGAAGTCGTCGTACATTGTTACTTCAGCAAAACGTTGGGTAACCCCCAGACTGCCACCTCCCTCGCCCGGAGGTTGAAGTTGACTTGTCCTTGGAATGGGCATGTTCGTAGAAATTCTTCAAGTTTATCGTGCAGGACCATCCAAACCAGGACACTGAACATCATGGCAAAGCCGCCTGCAGTCCAATAACTCTCTTCGATCTTGAACCCCGCGTCTCGCCAAATGGCGTCCATTGCCTCCGATTCTTCAGGACTGATTGGCTGCTGCGCCTTGCTCCGCTGCTCTGTCCCTTGGCTCCAGCCGTCTTTTAGTGCTGCGCGCACCTGGTCCTGCGGAATGGCAGTCCTGGCTACGAGCTTCTCTATCGTTGCAGCAATATCGGTGTACTTTTTCCCCTCAACTACGGCATCGGCCATGAGTCGCTTAATGGATTCGACTCCTGCGTTTGCCATCTCTACGCAGGCGGCGTGCACGTCGGTAAACCAACTTGCTTTTTGACCACAATACCGACAGAGAGCCATGTCTGTGCTCACCTCACCGTTTGAATCAGTCGGTCACAGGCCCGGTCCATACGTGGATTCTACGCGCTGAACTGTGGGGGGTGGCCCAGGCTTTCATTTTCAAGAATCCGTCACCCATTTATTTGCGGGTGCCTCCTTTATTTGGGGGTGCCCCACCCTTCTCGCCCGCTTTTGGCGAGAGGGTGGGCACACTCTGCCGAATCTTTACCCGCAAAGGCATTACCCATCCGCTCTCGTCGTCGCCCTGTCCACTCCGACTCGATCTCGACGATTCCTTCGGCTCCGGTCACGTAATGGACGAAGCTGCTCCAAGCCCAGTCCTCCGGCTTCTCAACCAGTCCCCGCTTGACCGGATTGCGGTGCATGTACCGTAGCTTCTCAATCCGCTTCTTTGCTGTCCAAACATTGAAATCGTAATAGCGCGTCTGCCAGAAACGTACGGGTGCCCCACCCTTGTCGCCAGCCTTTGGCGACAGGGTGGGATTCAGCTTCTGTGCCACGATCTGCTTCAGCATCTGCAAGGCCACCGCCAGGTTGCTGCGTTCCGGTTCGCTCACCAGCAGATGGACATGTTCGGGCATGACGACGTAACCGGTAACGTAGAATCCATACCAGCGACGCACCTGCTCCAGGGTCTGCTCGAACACCCGCCGCGCCGCCGCCGTTCCTAACAGCGGCTGGCGACGATAGCAACTGAAGGTGATGAAATGCAGGTCGCCGGCTTGCTGGTAACGTTTCAGTCCTCGTGGCACAGAGCTGAATGTAATCTCTGGTCCGGCATTACGCTGTGACCTAGGTCACCGTCCTGTGCCCACCCTCTCGGTCTTGCGCCCACCCTCTCGCCAAGAGAGGCGAGAAGGGTGGGGCACCCCAGTTGTGGTTGACCTCCCGCGGATATTCCGCGAAGGGGTGGGCGACCCGTCTAACACCTGACACCTAGCCCCTGCTTTTGTGCCACTCCCACGCGCTGCGAATGATGCTTTCGATGTCCGACTGCTGCGGGTTCCATCCCAGCACGCGGCGAATCTTTTCTGAGCTCGCGACCAGCACCGCCGGATCGCCTGCGCGCCGCGGCGCTTCCACTACCGGAATCTCGTGCCCTGTGACCTTGCGCGCAATCTCGATGACCTCACGCACGCTGAATCCGTTTCCACTTCCCAAGTTGCAAATCAGTTGCGACTGGCTCTCCAGGCCGTCGAGCGCAAGCAGGTGCGCCGTCGCCAGATCGTCAACGTGAATGTAGTCGCGAACGCAGGTGCCGTCCTTCGTCGGATAGTCCGTGCCGAAAATGGTGATCGCTGGGCGCTTGCCGAGCGGCACCTGAAGAATCAGCGGAATCAGATGCGTCTCCGGATCATGCGCCTCGCCGCGCTCCGGCTGTCGCGCCGGCGGCGTTGAAGTAGCGCAGGCTGGCGTATCGCAATCCGTGGACCCGGTGAAACCAGGCCAACATGCGCTCGACGATCAGCTTCGATTCGCCATACGGGTTGGTCGGCTCCAGCGGATGATCTTCAGCGATGGGAACGCGCCGCGGCTCCCCGTAAACCGCCGCGGTTGACGAGAAGACGAAGCGCGGCACGCGATACTTCAGCACCGCCAGCAGCAGAGTGAGCGTGCGGGCGGAGTTGTTGTCGAAGAACTTTTCCGGACAGACAACCGATTCGCCCGCCTCGATGGAGGCAGCGAAGTGCATCACTGCATCGAACCGTCCCTGCTCGAAGGTGTTCGCGATCGCCGGCTGATCGCCCGTGTCGGCCAGAATGAATTCGGCTTGCGCCGGAACGGCTTCCCGGTGGCCCTTGCTGAGATTGTCGAGCACGGTGACGGAATGACCGTCCCGCAACAGGCGGTCGGCGACCACGCTTCCGATGTATCCGGCACCGCCGGTAACCAGTACTCGCATTTTTTTGGTGTGCTCCCTGAAGCGAAAGGTGAAGGCCGATTGTAATGCCTGGGGGCCGACAGCATGCGCACGTCATTCGTCCGGATTCTGGACTGAAGTGTCCAATCTCTGGACGAACGAACGGAAGGCGCCTGATTACTAGGAACGGCAGTACCCATGTCCGCAGTTACTTACATTCATCGATTTGCAATGGCAGACCAGTTGCATAGTGTCTATAGCACGTTAGAACTAGCGTGCAGTAAAGCTTTGGTGGATGTCCCGTGTTGGTTTGGGACAACCATACTTTAACTTGCGTCTTGACTGCGTGGCTCCGCCACACTGGGACTTAGAGTGGCGGAGCCCTGCATTACACCACTTCGTCATGGAAAGCGATAGACAAAGACAATGGCTGGCCGCCTACACTCGTCCGCGGCATGAAAGCCAGGTGGCTGAGCAACTCGGCGTCAAGGGAGTCGAATCGCTTCTGCCGACGTATGAACGATTTACCCGCTGGAGCGATCGCGTCCGGCGGAGTAAAGAGCCGCTATTTCCTGGCTACGTTTTCGTGCACGTCTCCAACGATGAGCGGGTCCCGGTGCTGCAGACCACGAGTGTGGTCAACATTGTGTCAGTCGCGGGGCGACCGGCTCCCCTGAGGGAGGACGAAATTGAACGCCTGCGGACTTGCGGTGTCCACGCCGGGCTAGTTGAGCCGCATCCGTTTCTACGAATTGGACACCGGGTGCGGGTCAAACACGGTCCCTTTGCCGGCTGGGAGGGCGTGCTTGTGGAAAAGCAGAACGGCTCCCGGCTGGTCATCGCCATAGAACAGATCATGAAGTCCGTTGCCATCAATATCCACGGCGCGGACGTTGAACCTGTTTGATACGGTCACACCTCATCATCCCCTGCTGATCACGGAAAGTCATGGCAGCTTCTCAGTTTCCTACGCCCGCTTCATCTGGGTTGGGTGATTTGCTTAATTCGGCAACCCTGACAGAGCATCGAACCGCCGCCAATACTGCAGAATCTGAAAACCTCCTCGGCGCCTTCCTCAACGCTGCTGAACGCTGCCTTGACGTTGTGGCAATCATCACCGCGGTTTACTGCGCCTATGCTCTGTATCGGCTGCTGGGCACCGGAAGTCAAGTGCAATACCCGGCATCGGCGGTTCTGCTGTCGGCTGCGGCATTTGCTTTGCTCTTTGTAATCCTGCTCGAGCGTCATGGCGGCTATCGTTCTTATGTCACCCTCCTTGCCGTCCGCGATACGGAACGGGTTTTGCGGGTCACGGTGGAGAGTTTTCTGCTGGCCCTCTTGGCTGCCTACTTCACGGCGGAACACGTGTCCCGGCTGGTCGTGGGGCTTGCGCTCATGACCGTCCCGGTTTTTGTCACCTTGGGGAAGTTGGGGCTGCACGACATCCTGCGCTTACTGCGCAGCAAGGGTTTGGGAACACGCAAAGCGGTAATTGTGGGTGCCGACCCGCTCGGCAGACGCATCTATTCGGCGCTGTTGCGCTCTCCCAAGTTTGGGCTCGATCCGGTGGCGTTCGTCGATGACGATCCGCAATCGCAAGGGCTGGAGATTTACGAATCCTCATATCAACACAAGCGGGCGACCAAGGTGCTGCCCGGGCCAGTATGTCCTGAGCTGCTGCGAGAACTGGGTGCCCGTGTTTTGGTTGTCGCAACGGCCGGCGCAGATCGCGAATTGATGCTCAGGCTTGCCTGTATCGCAGGTGTGGACACCTATTGCGTCCGGGAAGACCTTTCTGAAAGGGGTTTCTGGATTGACTACGCCGAGTTTGATGGGATCATGCTGGCCCATTTCTCGAACGGCCGGACGCGCGTCGCCGGCGATTTTGCGAAGCGGACTATCGATTTGGCCATATCCGCAGTATCGCTAGCCTTGTTCTCGCCTCTATATATCCTGATCGCCGTTCTTGTGAAGGCAACATCGCCGGGCCCCGTGCTGTTTGTGCAGGATCGCGTCGGTAAGGCCGGGCATCCGTTTTCCATTTATAAATTCCGGACAATGTACCGTGACGCTCCACAGTATGCGTATTCTCCCGGTGCAGGAGACGACCCACGTATCACACCCCTCGGCCGGTTGTTGCGTCGCACCAGCCTGGACGAGTTGCCGCAACTGATGAATGTGCTGCTCGGCAACATGTCAATGGTTGGGCCTCGCCCGGAAATGCCGTTCATTGTTGAGCGCTACACTCCGCTGCAGCGCCGCAGGCTTGAGGTAAAGCCGGGAATCACTGGATTGTGGCAGTTGAGCGCCGACCGCGCTTTTCCGATCCACGAGAACATCGAATACGACCTGTACTACGTCCGCCACCGCAATCTCTTTATGGACGTTGCCGTCCTGCTGCACAGCTTGCTCTTTGCGGGGCGGGGAATCTAGATAACTCGAAGTCAACATTTCCAACCGTGATCCTTCCCGCCACATCCGACACCGAACAACTCGCTCCTTCCGGCAGAAGCGCTTATACGTCTCGCAACGACGCGCCGGAAGAACTTGTGCTCACTGAGGTTTGGCGGATGCTGCGCAAACGCAAGTTCCTCATCGCCGGTTGCGCCATGGCCTGCACGCTTCTGGCGGGGCTTTACATTCTGGTGAAGAGTCCGCGCTATGAAGCCACGGCTCGAATCGAGGTCAGCCCCGCAGGCACCAATTCGATGGGTCTCGACGAGCTGGCCTCAAGAGTCCTGGGTCCTTCAGATCCAACCATCCAATTGCAGAGCGCCGTGACCGTTCTGCAGAGCAAGACGATCGCTCTCGGGGTCATGAAGCAACTGCGGATGGCGGAGCGTAAGGACTTTGCCGGCGAATGGGCACAACCCCCGAGGACGAATCCTGCCGCCGTGCCTCCGCGAGCCCGCGACCAGTTACTCCGCCGCTTTCAGAAGGCGCTGAGGGTCGAAATCGTGCCCAAGACCGACATTATCACCGTGCAGTTCCGCGCCAGGGACCCCGAGCTGGCGGCGGACGTGGTCAACTCCACCGTCGGCAGTTACACCGAGCGTAATTTTCGGAGCAGTTATGACGCGGCGACCCAGGTTTCGAACTGGCTATCCAAGCAAATGGATGACCTGAAGATTAAGGCCAACCAATCACAGGAGAAACTGGCTGAGTTGCAGAAGCAAAGAGGGCTGATTGGCGTCGATGAGACCGACAACATCGTGACGGACAAGCTCAAAGGAATTGACGAACAGCTGACCTACGCGGAGTCGGACCGTATTGTGAAAGAGGCGCGATATCGCATCGCTGCTTCCGGCAATCCTGAGTTAATTGCCACCATGGTGCCTGAGCCTACACTGCAGGTCTTGCGCTCGCAGCAGGCGGAACTGCGCGTCGAGTACGCGCGGCTGAGCACCAAATTTGGCGCAGGCTATCCCAAGCTGGCAGAACTGGCCAACCAGATGACGCAAGTCGAGAGTGCCATCAACGCGGAGCTGAAAAATCTGGGCAGCCGCTACAAAAACGAATACCTGGCGTCCGCCAACGCGGAGAGTATGCTGCGCGCCAAGTTCGAAGCGCAAAAACAAAAGGCCTACGACCTGAACCAGGGAGCAGCCCAATACGCGATCCTCAAGCATGAGGTGGACGCCACGCAGGAGCTCTACCAGACCTTGCAGCTCAAACTGCGGCAGGCCGGCATCGTGGCGGGCCTGGCATCAGCGAATATCGCCGTAGTTGAGCCGGGACAAGTCCCCTCGGAACCGGTGGACCCGCGGCCAGTCCTCGATCTTCTGCTGGGCATGGGTGCGGGGCTCGGCCTGGGATTGCTTTCGGCACTGGCACTTGAGGCTCTCGACACCACCATTCGCACCAGCGAGGAAGCGGAGAGCGTGACCGCTCTGCCGACCCTGGTGGCGATTCCGCAGATCGGGACCGGAGACTTTGGGAGCGAATGGAAAAAGCTGCAACCGGCTGAGCGCACTCTCCAGTTGCGGTTGGTCGCATTTAGAAAGTCACGCTCGCAGGCGGCGGAATCCTATCGCAGCTTGCGTACTTCACTTCTGCTCTGCGCCAACGGAAGGCCGCCGAAAGTGCTGGCCATCGCCAGTTCGCTGCCGTCTGAAGGGAAGACTCTGACCGCGGTAAACTGCGCAACCGTGCTCGCGCAGCAAGGCGCAAGTGTGCTGCTGGTCGATGCCGACCTGCGCCAGCCGTCGCTGCATGAGGCCTTCGGCATTCCCCAAAGTCCCGGGCTGAGCGGCATCGTGAGTGGAGCGTGCTCCGAGAGCGATGCGACGGTCCGCACCGAGGTGCTACCGAATCTAGCTATGTTGCCCTCGGGTCTGCCTCCCGAATACCCCGCCGAAATGCTGGCGTCCACAAAGATGCGGGAGCTTCTCGACAGTTGGCGCTCGGTGTATGACCACGTCGTGATCGACACCCCGCCGGTTTCGATGTTTACCGATGCGGTCGTACTGGGTTCCCGGGCCGACGCGGTGTTGTTGGTGGTGCGTGCCTCAACCACAACCAAACAGGTACTGCGTCACACCCGCGACGTGCTACAGCGTGCGAACGTCAACCTCGCCGGGGTCGTACTGAACGGCGTGGACCTGCGGCATCAAAACGGCTACTACCGTTCGTACCGTTCTCTCGCCGGAACAGACACAAGCGGTATCACACCAGTGGTATGATTGACCATCGTACGATATCGCGTACGGTTGGAGTATGCGGAGACGGATGACACGCACGGCACCGGCACGAAAACAGCGCCGGACCTTCACGCTTTCGCGGCAGGCCCTTGGGTACCTGGAAGCCGCGAAGGAGGAGGCCCGCAGTCCCTCCATGTCCGCGGTGTTGGAGCAGATCATCCGGGAACGGCAACAGCAAAGCGAGCGCCGGAGAGTGAATGCCGCGATCACTCACTACTATGATTCGTTGACCACCGAGGAGAGAGAGGAGAACCGGCTGTGGGGAGAGTTTTCCGAGGAACAAATCGCAGCCGAAGAATAGCTGGTGACCCATCCCAGACGATCGCCGTTGCGTGGAGAGATATGGTTTGTGAAGCTCGCCACCGATGCTCCTGAAAAGGGCCAACGCCCGGTCGTTATCGTATCGGTAGATCAAAGAAACCGCCACGAGAAGGCCGACACCGTGCTAGTCGTCCCCCTGACCACCACCACCTACAAGGACGTCCCCACGCATGTGTACCTGTCACCGGGCGAGACCGGGCTCGAACAGTCTTGTGTGCGGGCAGAGGACGTCTCCGTGGTGAGGAAAACAAGTCTTTCCGAGCCTCGGCAGAGGCTGCGTAACCTGAGTCACGCTCGAGTCTGCGAGATTTCCCGGGCCGTCAGCATCGCAATGGGTTGCACCTCTGGTGGTGCGGCGCTATAGCGCCGCGGCCAAGCTCTTCATCTTGGTCATTCCTGCAAACTCTGGAAGTGCCATTATCCCCCGTTATGAAATGGATTCTTATGTTTACCGTCGCCGCATGCTGCGCCGTGGCTGCGCTCCGGGCGCAGGTTGCAGAGACAACATCTGTCCCTTCGGCCTCTGTGTCTGATGTCGCGCCCGCTGATATGAGCGCATCGGCTGCCGTTCCTGATCAACCGCAACCTGCAAGCGCGACCGACACTGCTCCGGGCGGCGCGCTGCTGCTGGACGTGGGCGACGTATTGGAAATCCGGGTCTTCGACACGCCCGAGCTGTCAGGCAAGTTTCGCATTGATATTCGTGGTGACATCACTTTGCCGGTGGGTGGAGCGGTCGCGGTGAAGGGGCTGACTGCGGAACAGGTGCAGGCGGCGATCGAACAGCGCTTTCGCCAGCGCGAGATTTTGCGTGATCCGCATGTTGAGGTTTTCGTACTGGAGTACGCAACCCAGCGGGTTACGGTCATGGGCGAAGTCAAAATGCCGGGGGTTTATCCCATTGGCGCCAAACGCGGCGTACTGGACTTCATCTCGATTGCCGGCGGGCCAACACCCGCCGCATCGAAGACCGCTCTCCTCACTCATAGAAACTCGCTGGCGCAGGCCATTCCTGTGGATCTGAGCGGCTCTTTGCAGAATCCGCAGCCACAAGTTGAGTCCGGTGATCGCATCGTGGTCACGCGGGCCGGAATTGTCTATGTCGTCGGTGACGTAGGCCGGCCGGGTGGCTATCTGATCGAAAACAGAAACACGCTTACCGTACTGCGGGCGCTTGCCCTGGCGCAGGGGCTAAACAAGACCGCCAAGCTGAACGCGAAACTGATCCGCAACACACCCGGCGGGCGGACCGAAACCGATTTGCCGCTGAAGAAAATTTTCGCCAACCAGGCAACCGATCCCGCACTTCAGGACGAAGACATTTTGTTTGTGCCCGTCAGTGGCGCCAAACAATGGACCGAGAAGGGCCTGACCTCGGCACTGCAAATGGCCGTCGGAGTCGTGATTTACGGCAGGTACTGAGTAAGTGCAAGGCGGTTTTACGCAAGGAGCGATGGAAGCGCCGGACTTCAGTCCGGCGAGCAAAATGCCAGGCCAGCCGGTCTTCTAGCCTCGGACCAGACAGGTCACTAGACCAAAGCTTAAAGAGTCTGTGTGAGTGCTGTGCCGCCGCTCCGCGGCTCAGATTAATTTTCCACTTTACCCCGGGCTAGCGCCCGGGGCTCACTGCGCTTCCGCCGCTACGCGGCTCGATTTGCGGCAACTTTGATCTTCTTCTTCCACCGCAAATTCAAGAATAGAGTACTCAGACAGACTCTGAAAACTCCAATCTAGGAAAGGCCACGGTTCGCCGGGCTGAAGCCCGGCGCCTCCTTCTACTTTTCAATCATGAATGACACCAACCAACACGGTTTGTGGGTGGCGCTCTTCGGGCCGGATGGGGCGGGGAAGTCGGCGGTGATCCAACGCCTGGCGCACGACTCCCCGCCACTTTTTCGCGGACTACAACAGTTTCATTTTCGTCCCAAGTTTCGACGGCAATGGAAGGACTCTCCGCCGGTTGTGGATCCGCACGCGAAGCCTCCGCGTGCTGTGGTGGTCTCGATTTTCAAGCTGCTGTATTGGCTGGCGGACTGCTGGTGTGGATACCTGGTGACAATCCGTCCGGCGCGAGCCAAATCGCGCCTTGTAGTTTTCGACCGCTACCTGCGAGACATCCTTATCGATCCGCGGCGATATCGCTTGCCAGCTTCCAGCCTGTGGTTTGCCCGCCTGGCCGTTGCCTTGGCGCCGCGGCCGGATGTGTACGTTCTGCTGGACGTTCCTGCGGACGTCGTGCAACAGAGGAAGGCCGAAGTAACTTCGGCCGAATCACAGCGCCAACGGCTGGCATACCGGGAGACGTTCCGTTTGCTGCCGAATGCCTTCGTTGTAGATGCATCCCCTTCGGTTGAAGAAGTGGCAGAAGAGGTGAAAACGGTGATTCTCAAATCGGTGGCCAATCAGGCGATGAGTCGCGCGGAGGTCGCGCTGATTGCTGACTGCTGAGCTGGTTCAATTGGTGTTCGCACCATTGTTGCGGGGTGCATCGCGGGAAACTGCGACTCAGGAATTTCTTGCGGTACCGGGGCAGGAAACCCCGCGCTGGCTCCTGCCGGTGAGGAATCGCAAGCTCGATTCTGTCCTCGGGAACTGGTCGCCGTATCGCTTGGCCTCGAGCATGAAATGGGCGGCGATACGAACTGCTCATCGCGCTGGGTGTCTGGCGGTGCTGCCCGGGGTTGCGAGCGTCAAGCTTGCCCGAGTCGAGGACATCGATTGGCGTTCCATCGGCTGGAGCGGCAGTGAACCTCCTGTGCCCGCGATTTACGTTGGCACGCCGGGCGTCAGCCGCAAAGCGGTAATCCATCTCGTGAATGCTTCGTCGGGAGTGTGTGAGGCCGTTGTCAAAGTGCCGCTCACCGAAGGGGCTCATGCGGCCATCCTGCACGAAGCCGATGTGCTGGAGATCCTGGCCGATGAGGGCTACAAGTCTGCGCCGCAGCTGATCTATGTGGACCGGGACCGAGGTGTCACGACACAAGCTTTCATCGCGGGCAAGGCTGGGGGACGGGGGTTCGGCGGCGCGTATCAGAACGCGCTGCGCTCGCTGATGCTTGCTGACGAACGCACGACCATCGTTGGACATGCGATGGATTGGCGGGAACAACTGGACAGGGCCTTCGGCTGCAAAAGGGATCTCAGTCTGGTGAGCGCAGCCATGTCCGAATTGGACGACACGGAGCTGGTGCCGGCCTGCTGGGTGCACGGCGATTTTGCTCCCTGGAACATGAGGCGGCTGCATGATGGCTCACTTGCCCTGCTGGACTGGGAAGACGCGCAACGCAGCGGTTTGCCGCTGCAGGACGCTTTTCACTTCTTTCACATGCAGGATTATCTTTTCGGCGAGCGCCCCAGAGCTCACGCCGGTGATGTCGAGCGCTTGGCCAGAGCGATCGGCATCCCGGCGGAGCAGCGCCGCAAACTGGAAATTGCGGACCTGGTCCACTTCTATTTGCGGTTGCAGGCAACCGGCGAAGCCGCACACTGCGAATACTTGCTGTCGACGCTTCAGGTCGTGTTGAAGGAAAAACATCGATCTACGGCTCCAACGCCTGAGTTTTCACCGGTGTGCTCGCCCGAGCTGGCGCGAACCGCAACGCCGTCACTTTCCTCGCACATTCGGTCGGATCTGTTTGCCGCCGTTGTCGCACAACTCAACTCGGCCGAGGTCCCGTATTGCGTCTTGAGCGGCCATGAGAACCATGCGGGAAACAGTTCGTCGGATGTGGATTTCATGTTTCATCCACGGGATATGCACCGCATTCCGCCGCTGCTGGCGCGGGCTGCGCAGAGGGCGGGCGCCAGGCTCATTCAGGCCATACCGCACGAGACCAGCGCCTGCTACTTCGTTCTTGCAAAAGACGACGGCAGCGCGATCGGCTACTTCGATCCGGACAGCGCGGGCGATTATCGCCGGCAGGGCAGATTATGGTTGTCAGCGGGAAACGTCCTGGCCCGGCGGCGTCGATGCAAAGACCTGTATGTTGCGGCAGTGCCCGACGAGTTTGTCTATTACCTGATCAAGAAGATCCTGAAGCAATCTATCGCCGTTTTCCAACTGCGCCGCCTGCGCCATCTTTACCAGCGCGATCCATTGAATTGCCGGACCAGGATGGGGAAGTTCTGGTGTAGGGCCACTGTGCGCGAGCTGGAAAGAGCGTTGGCCGCAAGTGACGTCGCCTGGTTTCAATCGGCTATGCCGCGGCTTTGCATAGAGTTGAAGGCATGGACTCCCGTGGAAGGACTTGGCGGCCGACTCGTGCAGGGACTCCGGGAAGGATTGCGTATGATGAGCCGCGCCCTGCATCCGACAGGAATGTCCATGCTGGTATGCGGAGGCGGGAGGGAGCAGCGATCTGCAATTGTCAGGGGATTGCTGCTTCAGCTGGCGCCAGCATTCCGGCGAGTGGCCAATTTGGAAGTCCAACCAACGGATGCGATCTCGTTCCTGTTGGCTTTGGACCTGGCGAGAAAAGTGCTTTCCGCTCGCGTGCGTTCGACGCTGGTCGTCAGCAACGTCGGCGAACAGCGGAATTTCCCCTTCAGGCTCGTCGCTGCTCGCTGCCCGGCTGCTCTTGCGGCCGGACTTGATCTTTGTTCTTACGGGTGACGCGGCGCAGATAGCGTCCGCCGCCGAGTGCGATCTCGATTTCGGTCTCCACCACCCACGGGACTCGCGCAGTCTATCTGAACATGCGGCGCTTCCGCCGAACAAAATGTGCAACAGGCCAGCCGTGTCGTGTTGCACTGGCTGGCGGCACGGCAGGAGAGGCGCCTGCATCTCGGACGCGGAAATACGGTCGAGTCGAAGAGCAGTTCGTTGCACGAGAATCTTCGCGAGCCCTACGGGTTCTCCACTTGGAGTGAGGTGACTCGATGCGAATCCTGCTGTCCGCTTACGCCTGCGAACCTGGCCGCGGCTCTGAGCCCGGCGTGGGCTGGAGCTGGGCCACGGAACTGGCGCGGTCGGGACATCGTGTCTGGGCCTTGACGCGTGCCGAGAATCGAGCGTCGATCGAAGGTGATACAGAGGCGAAGAGTCCTCATCTTCACTTCACCTATTACGATCTGCCGCGATGGGTACAGCGGATGCGAAAATGTCCCGCCGGCAAGCTGCTGTACTACATGTTGTGGCAGTGGGGCGCAGCCCGCCATGTTCGGCGGCTCTTTCCATCGCTGCCGTTTGACGTGTTGCACCATGTGACCTACGTGAGCGTCCGCTACCCGAGCTTTATGGGATCGCTTGGCCTTCCTTTTTGTTTCGGCCCGGTGGCCGGCGGAGAGAGAGTTCCCATATAGATTTCGCGCAGGCTTCTCACTCGGACAGCATTGCCGCGAACTTGCGCGTGACATTTCCGATGCGCTGGTGCGGCTCAGACCCGATGATGCGGGGCGTCTTCCATCGCGCAAGCAAGATCCTTATCTCACCCGACACGCTGGCGCTGATACCGCGACGCTTCCGGCACAAATGCGAAATCCAGATGCCGGTCTATCTCACCACTGAATATTTGCGCAAATCGGCTGCGACGTCCAAGCGGAGCGGGCTGAGAATTCTCTATGCGGGACGGCTGGTTGACTGGAAAGGCATAGACATTGCACTGCATGCGATTCATCACCTCAAACAATCGCATCCGAATATTCGTTTCACCATCGTGGGTGAGGGGCCGTCAAAAGCGAAGTTGAATAGACTGATCAGGAAGCTGGATCTCTCCGCAGTCGTCGACTGCATCGGCTGGGTCCCGCAGAGCGTTCTGGAGGCGCACTACCGCGCAGCCCGTGTGCTGCTGTTCCCCAGCTTTCGAGACGCCGGTGCGACTGCGGTGGTGGAAGCTCTGGCGCATGGTCTGCCGGTTGTGTGCGCGGAACTCGGAGGGCCACGCGTGATCGTGAACGAGCGCTGCGGACGCGTCGTACCAGCGGAGGGCAAAGGACGCAAAGAGCTGGCCATCGACTTCGCTGATGCGGTACGCGAAATTATGACCACGCCGGGATTGTGGGACTCCTTATCGGCCGGCGCTTCGGAGCGCGCACAGGACTTCGACTTTCGCAATCTCGTACAGACCGTCTATCCCGATTCGCCACACCTGGCCACCCACATTGAACATGAACGCAGTCTGCAACTCAGCGCTCTCGTACCCCGCGGCGCTGCATTCTGAGCGCGCGGTACCGCCGGACGCGCGGCCTTGGGCCGTAGGCTGTTGGCGAAGCCTGATTTTCTGCGCGCTCTTTTCCACCATTCTTCTGCCGGAATTCGTTCACGAAGGCAATGGCGCGGCGGGATCATTTGTGTATAGCAAGGCAGCGGCGGGCTTCCGCTTCATCGACCTCGGGATTCTGGGACTGTTTTTCATCCATCTGACGGCGCTGGCTTGCCCACGCAGACACATTGTGCGCTTCCCGCGGGCGCTAGTCGTGCCGGGATTGGCGTTTCTGTTCTGCATTGTTGCGGGCGTAACGTACGGCAGCCGCCACGGCGGGTCGAACGTCTTCTTCGACTGGCGTGCGCTCGCGCTTGGAATTTGCCTGTTCTTCGTGTGGGCCTTCTGGATTCGGACGCCGTTCTATGTTGCAAGTGCGATGCGGTTATTTGCCACCTACATGGCGATGCGCATAGTTATTTTGTATGCGTTGTATCTGACCGGACGCGGAGAAACGCTGTTTGGCCTTCCTGTTCCGATCTTCGACGGGCCTGCACTTTCTGCGATCGTTTTCACCGCGCTGCTGGCGTTTCGCTATCAAGAGAGCGTCACTCGCTCCCTGCACAGGCATCTGTGGATGGCCTTGGCTGCAGCCGCATGCCTCATCGTGCTGCTCTGCTTCCGCCGCACCTACTGGGGCGAACTTGCGATTGGCACTGGCACTCTTTTGCTACTTCAGCAGCGGCAACGGGTCCGCAACCTCGTGCTGATCGGCACCATGCTGTGCCTGGCAGCGATCATGCTGGGCAAGCCATTTGCAGCGCGGGTCCAGAGCCTCGACTTCATGCAGAGGGACGGCGACTTCAGTGCCGACAACTCCGACCATCTGCATGATTTGCAAGACGCCTGGGACCAGGTGCGGCAGTCACCTCTGATGGGAATCGGATTGGGAACCGCCTATCCGACATGGCGAATCAGAAATTGGAAGAATGAATCGGTGATGGTTCACAATGCGCCCATCCATGTGTGGCTGAAGTATGGAGCGGCGGGCCTGATCTGCTACCTGTGGTTTCATGTTGCGCTTCTGCACTGGCTCTACGCGCGGGCGAAATACGCGGCCGGAAATCGCGGGGCATTTTTGAGCGTCGCATTTGCCTACTTGACTGCCCAGTTTGTAGTGACGCTCGGCTTCGTTCCGTTGCCATATTCGGAATTGCAGCTCACCGCGCTGACCTCATTCATTTTGGCGGCGGCGTTCGCGTCCGTTCCGTGGAAAATGTTTCGTGCCACAGGCCTAACCCTGTGACAAAACCGAGTGGGGGAATCACGATCCATCGTTCTCGCGAACAGGACTGCAGCTTTCATCCCCGTACCTGAGCCGCAGGCCCAAATGCCTCTTCCCAAGCTTTCCGTCATTACACCTTCCTTCAACAGCGGCGAATTTATCGAAGACGCAATCCTAAGCGTTTCGCTGCAGCAACGTGTGGCTGTCGAGCACATTGTCGTGGACGGCGCGTCAACTGACGATACCGCCGAGATTCTCGAGCGCCACGCGAATGTCCGGTGGACCTCGGAGAAGGACAACGGGCAGTCGGATGCGATCAACAAAGGATTCTTGCGTGCCACCGGCGACTTGGCGGGCTGGCTGAATGCCGACGACTATTATCTGCCGGGCGCATTGGAGGCGATTGCGCACGCGGCCCAGGAGCATTCCGAAGCAGACGTCATTTACGGCGACTGTGTTTTTGTGGACAGGAGCGGGAAGATTGTTCGCTCCAAGGTCGAGCATGATTTCGACCCCGCTATCCTGTTGTACTTCGGCTGTTACATTCCCTCGACTTCAACCTTCTTTCGCCGCCGCGTCATTGAGTCCGGCCTGCTGCTGGATTGCGACTACCGGGTATGCATGGATTTCGAATATCTTGCGCGCCTGGCCCGCGCCGGTGCAGATTCCATTACGTGCCGCGATTCATCGCCGCATTTCGCTGGCATGGCAACAACATCAGCCTGAACCAGTTGCACAGGCGTGCGCAGGAACGCCGCCAGGTGCAGCTTAACTTTGGAGGGGGCCAGCACTCGGATGGCACGTTCAAGCTGCTCGCGGATGTGCATCGCGTGAAGAGGGTAATGCGGAAAGTGCTCAGCGGCAACGTTGTACGCGAGATCCGTGTCCGGCGGATGGTGGGCGACGATACCCGGTGGATACAAAGCGCGGATGGTGTCGAGGCATGCGCAAGCTTAGCGTGCTTGTGATCCACAACCAGTATCAGCAGCCCGGCGGGGAAGACGCCGTGGTGCGCGCTGAGATGGAGATGCTTCGCAGCGCCGGACATCGCGTTGTGCCGTTCATACGCAGCAACTCAGCCATCACCGGGTACGGCCCGATAAGAAAGGCAGGGCTAGCGGTCAGCACGACGTGGAATTGCGGCGCGCACGCTCAGATTCGTGAAGTCATCGCGAAGGAGCGCCCTGACGTTGCACACTGCCACAACCTGATGCCGCTATTGAGCCCGGCTGCCTGACCAGTCGCGCGGCCAGCGGCAAGTCCGCCGGCATTCCCCGTGGTGCAGACTCTCCACAACTATCGGCTGCTGTGCCCGTCTGCGACTTTGTATTGCGATGGCCAGGTCTGCCAGGACTGTGTGCGCAGCTTGGGCCGGGGCTTGGCGCGCGGATGCTATCGGGGTTCGCGCTTGCAAACCGCAGCTGTAGCGATGATGCTCGGTACACATCGTCTGCTGGGACATGGAGCGAGCGGTTGATGCCTTCGTGGCCTTGAGCCAGTTCACGCATGATTACTTCGTCGCCGCCGGGTTGCCGGCGGAAAAGTCATGTCAAGCCAAACTTCCTGCCGTGGATCCCGCACCCGCTCCGGTCTCGGAGACTATGCCTTGTTCCTCGGCCTGCCCCGAGAAGGGTCGAGATGCTGCAGGGTGGCAGCGGCTTCCGCACATTCCGTTGGTCGTGGTTGGGGACGGCCAGCTGCGCGAATTATATTAGGCTGCTCGGGCAGTTGAGCGCGGACGATGCGCGAGCGCAGACCAGAAATGCGCGCTTCCTCGTGTTCCCCGAGCCGCTGGTACGAGCCCTTTGGCATGGCGCTGGTAGAAGCGGCGGCGTGTGGCGTTCCGGCCGTTGCCGCCCGCGTTGGTGGAGTTCCGGAGTTGGTGGTTGATGGCCAGACGGGCCTGCTCTTTGATCCGCAGAACATCGGGGAAACCGACTGTCAAAGCCGAGTGGGGCTGGACACACCCCGCAGAGATGGCCGCGATGGGCTCTGCCGCGCGAAAACGCTACCAGCAGAAGTACACGGCCGAACAGAATTACGAGCGTCTGATGAACATTTACGAGGCAGTTCTTACTAACTGACCTCAATGCGAAACAGATGACGCACCTGTGAAGCCGGCTTCGCAACTGTCCCGATTCTCCTGGAAATCTTGATCTCCACTCTCACCGCAAAAGGGGGCGTCTCCACATGAAAGCAGCAACTCGCGTTTTGGTCACCGGCGCCGGTGGCTTCATCGGTCATCATCTGGTAAAGCGGCTGAAGGCAGACGGATATTGGGTACGCGGCGTCGATATCAAGGAACCCGAGTTCGAGACCACCGCCGCCGATGAATTCGAGCTTCTCGATCTTCGCTTCTGGCATAACACGCTGCAGGCCACCAGCGATATGCACCAGGTTTACAATCTCGCGGCGGACATGGGCGGAATCGGCTACATCACCGCGCAACTGGCCGACATCGCCCGCAACAATATCCTGATCAACGCGCACATGCTGGAAGCCGCACGCCTGAACGGCATCCGGCGCTTCCTGTTTTCCTCCTCGGCATGCGTCTATGCCGGATACAAGCAGAATCGGCGGATGTGACGCCGTTGCAGGGAAGAAGACGCTCATCCCGCAGATCCCGAAGCCGGCTACGGATGGGAGAAGCTGTTCACCGAGCAGCTCTGCCGGTATTACCTGCACGACTTCGGCTTCGAGACGCGAGTGGTCCGGTTTCACAACGTTTATGGTCCGCTCGGCACCTACGAAGGCGGCAAGGAGAAGGCGCCGGCTGCCATTTGCCGCAAAGTGGCCTTGGCTCCGAGCGATGGCTATATCGACATCTGGGGCGACGGCCAGCAAACCCGTTCTTTCATGTTCATTTCTGATTGCGTCGATGGCCTGCTGCGTCTGATGGCCAGCGATCATCGTGAACCGCTGAATCTCGGGACCGAAGAACTGGTGACGGTCGATGAATTGGTTGACATGGCCTGTGAGATTGCAGGTAAGAATCTGGCCAAACGCCACGATCTCAGCAAACCGCAGGGCGTGCGCGGCCGCAACAGCGATAACTCGCGCCTGCGAAACGTGCTCTCCTGGGAGCCGCGGACGCGGCTTCGTGATGGTCTGGCGATCACCTACGAGTGGATCGAGCAGGAACTGCAGAAGGCCGGCCGGCTCAGCTGAGGCGTTACAGTATGCGCCCGTCTAGTATCGGCGCACCCCCGCGGGCCAACGTTCTCGGGGTCGGTATCAGCGCGCTCAACATGGCCGAAGCGCTGCTGCTCTCGGAACGGTTGCTCCGTGAGCGCAGTAAGGGGTACATCTGCGTCACAGGAGTGCACGGCGTCATGGAAGCGCAGCGCGATGCCGCTTTGCGCGAAACCCTGAACCGCGCATTCCTGTGTATCCCTGATGGAATGCCGACCGTCTGGATCGGGCATCTGCAGGGTCATAAGACGATGGAGCGTGTGTATGGTCCCGATTTCATGCTGCAACTGTGCGAGCTGTCCGCGAGGCATGGTTATCGCCACTTCCTTTACGGTGGCAAGCCGGGAATTGCGGAGAGGCTGCGAGACCGGCTGGAGATTCTTATTCCTGCCATCGACATTGTGGGGACCTACACGCCGCCATTCCGGCCGCTGGCTCGCGCGGAAGAAGAGAACGTGATCGCGCGCATTAACGAAAACCGGCCTGATATCGTCTGGGTCGGTCTCAGCACTCCGAAGCAGGAGCACTTCATGGCGCATTACATCGAGAGGCTTGACACCAGCTTGATGGTCGGTGTGGGAGCGGCCTTTGACATCCACGCCGGGCTTCTCGTCGATGCGCCCCAATGGGTCAAGAATTGTGGTTTGCAATGGCTGGACCGGCTATGCCAGGAGCCGCGCCGGCTCTGGCGGCGATATCTCACAAACAATCCGCGCTTCCTGTGGGACATCGCTCTGCAGTTGTCAGGTCTGAAGAGGTTCGAAGTAAACCACTGACAAGATTCCAGCCTTTCCTATAAACGGGCGAAGCATAGACTCCTCCTAAGCTGTTGGGCTCTTGGCGGACTCCTTGACCGGGGTCCGCCTTTTTTTGTCTGTGAACATTCAGAGGTGACCGGCGTCACTGCCATGGATCCGTTTTGCGGAGAGCATTAGGCACACCTGGTCGCCGCACCGTGGCAAACAGAAGACTGCATGGGCGGCGCCAACTGCAACTGGTAGGGTCACGACTCCCAACTTGATCCAGGTTTTTCGTGTAGGCCGTACAAGACCCTCGAGCACTTTTTGTGGCCGCAGGTGAGTGCTTGAGCAAGAATCGAATTCTTGTCATCGACGTCGATCCAGTCATCCGGTCTGGAATCTGCAACTTTTCTCCTGGGGCAAGGCCACCTGGTCGCCGAGGCCCCGAGCACCCGCGACGCCCAACTACAGCTTCAGAAATTCCATCCCGACGCGGCCATCCTCGACTTCTCCTTCCCCAATGGCGACGCGCTGCAACTGCTGCAGCGAATCAAGAGTACGGAATCCAGCATCCCCGTCATAGCTTTGGTCGGCCAGGGTTCTGCAGAGGCGGCGGTGCGCGCAATTCAGGATGGCGCCGAACAGTTCCTTACCAAGCCTGTGGAACTATCCCTGCTTCATGCGGTGCTGCTGAGGGTTTTGGCGAACCAGCGTCATCGCCCCCTCGCGCTGACCGGCATCTCCAACGGCAAGCAGGAATGCATCGACCCTTTTCTCGGAAGCAGCGCTGCAATTCGGGGCTTGCAGCAGCTTGCCCGGCGCGTGGCGAACAGCGAGAGTCCCATTCTGTTACAAGGCGAAACCGGCTCCGGCAAGGGGGTACTGGCCAACTGGATCCACCGCAACGGGCCTCGGGCCGAACAGCCGTTCCTCGACCTGAACTGTGCAGGGCTCTCCCGCGAACTGCTCGAGTCAGAGCTTTTCGGCCACGAGAAAGGGGCATTCACCAGCGCTCTGCAGACCAAGCAAGGGCTGCTCGAGGTTGCCAATCGCGGTACCGTTTTCCTGGATGAAGTCGGAGACATCGACTTGCACATTCAGCCCAAGCTCCTCAAGGTTCTTGAAGATCAGGTGTTTCGCCGCTTGGGCGACGTGCGCGACCGGAGCGTTGACATCCGGCTGATTTCGGCAACTCACCGCGAGCTCCTGGACCTGGTCCGGCAGCAGAAATTTCGCAGCGACCTTTACTTCCGCGTCAACATCGTTCCCCTGCGAGTGCCTCCGCTGCGCGAGCGGGTAGAAGACATCCCGACGCTGGCGCAGCACTTCCTCGATCGTTTGGCGCAGGAGCGCGGTCGCGGCGAGGTTACGCTGGAGAAGTCTGCCATGGACGCCCTTCAGGCGTATTGCTGGCCGGGCAACATTCGTGAGCTGCGCAACGTTCTGGAGCGGGCGGCCTTGCTGACGGAGCGCAACCGCCTCGCCGTGCATCATCTTCAGCTCCAGGGTTCCACCCTTGCCACGCAACCCCAAATGATGGGAACCCTGAAACACATGGAGCGCGCCTACATAAATCTGGTGCTGCAGGACGAGGGCGGTTCCATCGAACGCAGCGCACGGCGTCTCGGAATCGCGCGCAGCTCGCTTTACAACAAACTGAAGCGCCATCAGATTCCCACGCGACGTAGAAGAACGTAAGCTTGGGCGCTGGTATGGCCCGGCGCAATCCTGACGCACGCTCATTGCCCGCGCTCAAGTTATGATGAACTGGGCCCCGACAGGAGTGGGCCCAGTTCACTCATGCCCGACGCTTTCATCTGTGACGCAATCAGGACGCCCTTCGGCCGCTATGGTGGCGTTCTCTCGTCGATCCGCACCGATGACCTTGCGGCAATCCCGATCAAGGCCTTGCGTGAGCGCAACCCGTCGGTTGATTGGAGCGCGGTGGACAACGTCATCCTGGGCTGCGCCAATCAGGCGGGGGAAGATAATCGCAACGTCGCTCGCATGGCGCTTCTACTGTCGGGCCTGCCGCAAACCGTTCCCGGAACAACGGTAAACCGTCTTTGCGGCTCCAGCATGGATGCAGTTGCGGTTGCTGCGCGTGCGATCAAGACTGGAGAGAACGCCCTCGTCATTGCTGGCGGCGTCGAAAGCATGTCGCGCGCACCGTTCGTCATGGCGAAGGGCGACAGTGCATTCTCGCGAAGCATGAAGCTGGAAGACACCACCATCGGCTGGCGCTTCGTGAACCCTCTGATGAAGGCGCAGTACGGCGTGGATTCCATGCCGGAGACCGGCGAGAACGTGGCCCAAGAGTTCAATATCTCGCGGGAAGACCAGGACGCCTTCGCTTATCGCAGTCAGCAGCGCACAGCGGCGGCGGTGAAGAGCGGCGTTTTGGCCGAAGAAATCATCGCGGTCACAATTTCGACGAGTAAGGGCGCGCCGCTGGTCGTGGATAAAGACGAACATCCGCGTCCGAATACTACGCTGCAAGGTCTCGCGGCGCTCAAGCCCATCGTCAGACCCAACGGCACCATCACAGCGGGTAATGCCTCCGGTGTTAACGACGGAGCGTGCGCCCTGCTGCTGGCTTCGGAAGACGCGGTCAAGCGCTTCGGCCTGACGCCGAAGGCGCATGTCGTCGCTTCCGCGGCCGCGGGGGTGGCGCCGCGCATCATGGGCATGGGCCCGGCTCCAGCGACGCGCAAGGTGCTGGCGTTGGCGAAACTCGGTGTAGCTGACATAAACGTTATTGAGTTGAATGAGGCCTTCGCGTCGCAGGCGCTGGCCGTTCTTCGCGAGCTCGGAATTCCCGACGACGCGGCGCAGGTCAATCCCAACGGGGGAGCGATTGCGATTGGCCATCCTCTGGGCGCGAGCGGGGCGCGGCTGGTGACCACCGCTATGCGCCAACTGCAGCGCACTCGCGGACGCTATGCCCTGTGCACCATGTGCATTGGTGTAGGGCAGGGCATCGCGATGGTACTGGAGCGCGTATAGCCGGCAATGCCTCGAAAGCGCATGCACTTCTCCGCCCCAAATCACAGCCGGCAGTGACTCCCGTCACATCAAACTCGTTCCGCCCGGCTTAATCTCAATTATGAAATTGATTTTCATTTTCATAATCGAGCTGAGCCATGCGTTGCGCTTTCCTATCTCTTCTGCTTTTTTCCTGCAGTCTGGTCGCTCAGGAGCAGCCGGCAGGTTCCATCGAGGTTTCCGGCCAGATCAACTCCGTGACCCAGGGCTGCTTCCACTTTCACTCTCCCTACAGCGGCCCGAACAGCCTCCCCGGTGACGGCCAGTTGGCAAGTTCGCGGGTGCTGACCCTGTTCACCAAACTGGTGCTGCCCGCCAGCACCGATCTCGAGGTTGACATCGAGAGCGCTGGAGGCTCGGGGATCGGGAATGCCCTCGGGCTGGCCGCTTTTGTCAATCTTGATGTCGTCCGGAACCCCACGCTGGGATCCAAGCCCTATCTCGCCCGCGCCGTGCTGCACCATTCGTTTCTCCACAGCGAGCGCCAGCGCCTGGAGATTTACGCCGGCCAGTTCAGCACCGTGGATTTGTTCGACGTTAATGCCGTTGGCAGCGACAGTCACACCCAGTTTCTGAACTGGGCCGTCGATAATAATGCAGCCTACGACTACGCCGCCGACACGCGCGGCTACTCACGCGGCGTGGTGGTGCAATGGGCGACCGAGAAGTGGGAGCTGCGCGCGGCGGAGATGATGATGCCAACCGTCGCCAACGGCCTGGTTCTGAGTTGGTCGGGGAATACGCGTGCGGAAAACTTCGAGTTCGCACGTCACACCTCTTTCTTGGGCCATGATCGATCTCTCACGCTCCTCAGCTTCGTGAACCATGCTGACATGGGCGACTATCGCGAAGCGGTGGCAGGCAGCGGCCCTGGCGATCCTCCTGACATCCAGGTCCATCGCCATCCCGGCACCATAAAGTACGGATTCGGTCTGAACCTCCAACAATCACTGAGCCACGGCGTGAGAGTGTTCGCGAGGCTGGGCTGGAACGAAGGGCGTCATGAATCGTTCGCCTACACGGAAGCCAACAGTACTGTTGCTGTGGGAGCCAACGTCCACTACCTGCGCCATTTCAAGACCGGTCTGGCCGGCGCGACGGGCGGAATCTCGGCCGACCACAAAGCCTATCTGGCGGCCGGAGGGATGGGTTTCCTGTTGGGAGACGGCCGGCTGCGCTACGGGCGCGAGACGGTGCTCGAATCGTATACGACTTACAGTTTCCCAAAGGGCATCTACGCGAGCTTCGATTTGCAGTTCGTTGCCAACCCGGGCTACAACCGGGACCGTGGACCGGTTTGGGTGCCGGCAATCCGGCTGCATTGGGACTTACCGAAGTTTCAGAAGAGCCTGAAAACGTCCTGAGGCGCAACCGCCGGAAGAACGGACTCAGGCCTTCCACCGAGCGGGCGCGCTCCGGTGCCGCTGGTGAAAATTGGTTGGGATGTGGCGGACATTGCGCTCGTAGGTGATCTCAATGTTCAGCACCCAAAGCCCTGTCGCTAAAGCGACGGCAGCAATGAACCAAAGAAGATTCTTCCGGTAGCGCAACATTTCTAAACCATTACTTTAAGTATCTCGCGAGGAAGTCCATGGTGAACTTCCACGCTTGTGCGGCGTCTTCTGCGCGATATCCCTGCTTGTTGTTGGGGTTCTCGAATGCGTGCCCCGCGTCCGGGAAAATATGGATATCGACCGTCTTGCCCAACGCCTTCAATTGCGACTCGAACTTGTTAACGTCCGCCACAGAAATACCTTTGTCCTGCCCGCCGAAGATGCCAAGGATGGCAGCGTTAATCTTCTTCAGAGAGGCCTCGTCAGTGGCGAGATGGCCGTAGTTGATGACCGCCGCTTTCAGTTGTGGATCGTTGAGCGCAAGATCGAGCGAATATCCTCCACCCATGCACCACCCGATGGAGCCGACCCGCTTGGCATCTACATTTTTCTGTGATCGAAGGTAGCTGGTCGCTGCCAACAGATCGCGGGCCGCGCGGTCCTGGGGAACGCCACGCATGATTTCGTGCGCTTCGTCGGGCGTGGTGGCAACTTTGCCGCGATACAGATCAATCGCCAGCGCGACGTACCCCTGATCGGCGAGCTTCGACGCTTCTTCCTTTACCCAATCGTTCAGGCCCCACCATTCGTGGATCACAACAATCGCCGGAAACGGTCCTTTACCTGGCGGCGTGTAAAGGAGAGCGTTCACGGTTTCGTCGCCGCTCTTGTAGGAAACCGAACGCGAATCTGCGGCCACGCTGGCCATAGCGAAAAAGGGAATCAACCCCAGCAACATCAAAAGCTTCACGCCGCTCCTCCTTATGACACAAGCAGGCGGCCAAAAGTTAGCAACGATACTCACGCATCCTGACCCAGCCTTTCCAGCAATTGCCGTCCCAGGTTCTGAAGTTCGCCGAACCGCTTCTGATAATCGACAAAGAGACGGTTGTATTCCAGCGAGTGGCCGGCATCGAGATGGGCGCGCAGCATCATGTCGCGCAAGTGCACAGGATTCGGCAACACCGCGTCCTCGTTCAACTCTTCCAGCGCTGTCTTCGGATCGTAATGGTACATGGGCTCCTCGGCCTTCGTCAGGTACGGTAGCAGATGCGGCGAAGCTCCGCAGCGTCGCAAGGAAAACCTGCAGATGCCGCGACATCAAACTGGGCTAAGATAATTCCTGCCTGCGGGCTTCTCGTGCCAACAATCTCGCAACCCGATTCCGACACGCTTCCGGCGAATGTGCACTTCCGCGATCCCGGGACGGCTGCGCGCAATCTCGCCCATATTCGGCAGCTCGTGCCGGCCGGAGTCTACGAGTCGCTGGCGCCGTTGCTCATGACCTCTCCCAATCCCGACGCCGCGGTGAATCAATTCGGGCGGCTGGCCGAATCGGCTCCGGCCGATCTGTTCCGCCTTCTGGACAAGCATCCATTCCTGGTTCACTACGCGGTCGTCGTGTTCGGGTACAGTCCCTGGCTGGGAGAGACTCTGATCCACAACACCGATTTGTTTCAAGGTCTGGCACGAGAGAGGAGCCTGGATCGCACTCATTCGCGGGACGGATTGCAGGAGAGCTTCGCGCGCTTCCGCTCGCGCTCGTTCGAGACGGACACCGCGACGCTGCTGGCGCGCTTCAAGAAGCGCGAGTACGTGCGCATCATGTTGCGCGATGTGCTCGGCGTCGCAACCCTGGCCGAAACCACTGCTGAGCTGTCCGCCCTGGCAGACGTGCTGATCGAGGAGGCGCTGCGAGAGACTCAGTCTGAACTTCAGGCGCGCTTCGGAACCCCACGCAGCCTCGACCGGGACGGCAAGCTGGTTGATGCGCGCTTTGCCGTGGTTTCGTTGGGCAAACTGGGCGGCACTGAACTCAACTACAGCTCCGACATCGACCTGCTGTATCTGCACAACGGCAGCGGGGAACCGCTGGACAATGAGATTTCCAATCGCGAGTACTTTGTCCGCCTGGCGCAGCAAACCACCGAGCTGCTGTCGCGCCACACTCGGGAAGGGCCGGTCTTCCGGATCGACCTGCGGTTGCGGCCGCAGGGCAAGGAGGGTGAGCTGGCGGTCCCGCTCCTGCACGCAGTTCACTATTACTCCAACATCGCGCACGACTGGGAGTTGCAGGCGATGATCAAAGCGCGGCATTCGGCCGGGGATGTCGGTTTGGCCCGCGAGTTCATTCGGGCTGTCCAGCCTTACGTCTATCGCTCGGCGCTGAACTTTGCCGCCATCAAGACCGCGCTTGATACGCGGGAGAAGATTGGCAGCCGTCGCCGGCAGCGTCTTCTGACCCAGTCCACCGAAGGCGGCATTGATGTAAAGCTCGACCGCGGGGGCATTCGCGACATCGAGTTCCTGGTGCAATGCCTGCAACGCGTCTATGGCGGAAACGAATCGTGGTTGCGTTCGCGCGGCACAATGTTTGCGTTGCAAAAGCTGTACGACAAGGAACACATCGGTGGCAAGGACTTTCACAACCTGACCAACGCCTATGAGTTCCTGCGCAACCTGGAGCATCGTCTGCAATTGCGCCACGGCCAGCAGACACACCGCCTGCCGCAATCGCGCGTGGAGTTGGAGACGCTGGCGCGTAGTCTCACCCGGGAAGGAACGACCGCGCTCACGCCGGAGGAATTTCTGTCCCACGTGCAGCGGCGTATGGCGGCGGTGGCGGAAATCTATCAGCGCGTCATTTATCAGGAGCAGAGCCACAGTGGGGACGGCCCGCAGGACTTCGAGTTGCAGCCGGTGTTGCCGGTGACGCCGGAGAATTCCTATAGCCTGATGCTGCAGCGGCTGGCAGTTGATTCGCCGCAGTTGCGTGAGATCGCCGGGCGTCCCGAGCTGTCGCCACATGCGCGTCGCAATCTCGAGCGCTTTCTGAGTTCGGCGGGGACCACCTCCGAACGCTATGGCGCAGTGCTGCGGTCGCCGCAAGCGGTGGAGCGGGCGCTGAATATCTTCGAATTCAGTGAATACCTGACGGACATTCTGGTGCGGCATCCGCGTGAAGTTTCGTTGCTGGAGCGGATCGCCGAGCTGCCAACTGCAGTGTCCCCTCGAGTTGTTCAACGACAGTCCGCGCGACAGCGGGTTGGCGCCCGATCCCGTTTCCGCCTATCTCGCGCAGGACAAGGTGGATCGCTCTGAAGCCATGTGCATCTTGCGGCAGCATTACCGGCAGCGCATGTTTGTCTCCGGCGCCCGCGACCTTTTTCAGTTGCGCGAGGTCTTCGAAGCCTTACACGACAACACCCTCGCTGCTGACGCTGCAATTCAGGCCGCTCTGGCGATGGCAGGCTCGTCCGGCGGCTTCGCAATTATCGGGCTGGGAAGGCTCGGCGCGGGGGAATTTGATCTGTTGTCGGACGCGGACGTGTTGTTTGTGTGCGACGAGCGCTCAAACAACGAAGAGATGCACCGAGTGGCAGAGCGCATGATGGAAGCTCTCACCGCTTACACTCGCGACGGCACCGTGTTTCCGGTGGACGCCCGGTTGCGCCCCCACGGACGTGAAGGCGAGCTGGTGGTCACGCCTGCTCAATTGGCCGCCTATTTCCAGGACGAGGCCAAGCCGTGGGAAGCTCTGACGTATATCAAAATGCGCCATGTCGCCGGCGATAGCGCGGTCGCGGAACGAGCTCTGCTGGAGGTTCGGAAGGGTATCGCGCGAATGGCCACGCGGACGGACTTCGCGGCAGAACTGAGCGAGGTCCGCACGCGGCTGGAGCGAAGCGAGACAGGGCCGAACTTCAAGACCGGTCCCGGTGGCGTCTATGACCTCGACTACCTGGCGGGCGCCCTGCAGGCTCGACACCAGCTTTGGCTGGCTGGCAATTTGCGAGGCCGCCTGCAATTGCTGCACGACCATGGGTTGCTCAAGGGCAAGCAATTCGAGCGGTTGGCCGAGAGCGCCCTGTTCCTGCGCACGCTCGAGCACCTGGTGCGTCTGGTGACCGGGCGCTCGCGTAAATGGCTGCCAGTCGCCGAGCGTCCACATCGCTCAGTCCAGAAGTTGCTCTGGCGCGTACTCGGCGCCAAGGAAAGCTTCGATCCCGAAATGCGGCTGGCAGAGGTGCAGCGGCAAACCCGGGAGATCTATCTCAAATACCAGCGGGCGTGAAGCGCCTTAGGATGAACCTCACACCTATGTGTGACGCGTGAACATCGGTTTTCATTGAACCTCACAGCGGCCGGTGATAACGTAAACAGGTTCGGGAGGACGCGGCGCAAGTTGCCGACGGCGGGCCGCGAGTCGTTTTCATACGCAATGATTCGATTTCCGGCATGCCGCCGGTTCTGCCAGCTTCCCATCCCGACATGGCTGTTTACAGCTTGGGTCCTATATCCCCATTCTCCTTGAGGTGCCTCGTGGCGGATTCATATAACGGAATTGCTTTGCCCTCCTGCGGGACCAAGATCACTTACGAAAACGGTAAGCTTGTTATCCCCGACAACCCCATCATTCCCTTCATCGAAGGTGACGGCACCGGACGCGACATTTGGAAAGCGTCGGTCCGGGTATTCGACGCCGCAGTCGAGATCGCCTATAACGGCAAGCGGCGTGTTGCCTGGTATGAAGTTTTTGCCGGCGAAAAAGCCATGGACCGCTTCAAGACCTGGCTGCCTGACGATACCGTTGCTGCTTTCCGCGAGCTGCGAATCGGCATCAAGGGTCCGTTGACAACTCCGGTCGGCGGCGGTATCCGCTCACTGAACGTCGCCCTGCGCCAGATTCTCGACCTCTATGCCTGTGTTCGCCCGGTGAAGTATTACAAGGGCATCCCGTCGCCGGTGAAACATCCGGAGCGGATGAACATCGTTATCTATCGTGAGAACACGGAAGACGTTTATGCCGGCATTGAGTGGAAAGAAGGCACGCCGGAGGCGAAGGAGCTGATCGACTTCATCAACAACAAGATGCTGGCGGGCACCAAGAAGCGGGTGCGCGAAGATTCGGGCATTGGTATCAAGCCGATTTCCGTCACCGGCACCAAGCGCCTGGTGCGCATGGCGATCAAGTACGCGCTGGCCAACAAACTCAAGTCGGTGACGATCGTTCACAAGGGTAACATCCAGAAGTTCACCGAGGGCGCATTCCGCGAGTGGGGATACGAGCTGGCGACGCTGGAATTCCGCGACCAGGTCATCACCGAGCGCGAGAGCTGGATCATCGACAACCTCGATCGCAATCCCGGATTGTCCATCGAAGACAATGCCAAGATGGTCGAGCCGGGCCTGGAGTTTGCGCAGCAGGATTTCCGCGACGCACTCTACAAGGAAGTGAAGGGCGTGCTTGACAGCATCTATGCCACGCACGGGAAGGGCGCCTGGAAGTCGAAGCTGATGGTCAACGATCGCATCGCCGACAGCATCTTCCAGCAGATCGTTACCCGGCCCGACGAATATGCTGTTCTGGCAACTCCGAACCTCAACGGCGACTACATCTCCGATGCAGCCGCGGCGCAGGTCGGCGGACTCGGCATCGCCCCGGGTGCGAACATCGGCGATCAGCACGCCATCTTCGAAGCCACCCACGGCACCGCGCCCAAGTATGCGGACAAGGACGTCATCAATCCCGGCTCCGTCATGCTTGTCGGGCGTCATGATGTTCGACTTCATGGGCTGGCACGAGGCCGCGCGGCTGATCGAAGGCTCGATGGAGCAGACCATTCAGCAGAAGACGGTCACCTACGACTTCGAGCGCATGTTGGAAGGCGCGACCAAGGTCAAGACCAGCGAGTTCGCCAGCCACATGATCCAGAACATGGCTCCGGTGGAGGCATTGGTCGCGAAGTAAGTCCTGAGCCAGGGCGGCGGTTATTGGCGCCGCGTCCAGTCATCTATTTACTGAGCGCGGGCTGCGGCCCGCGCTTCATTTTGTGATTCTTGCTGTTGAACATCATTTCAAAATTGTGAGGACTCATGCGTAAGAAAGTCACCGTAGTTGGTTCCGGTAACGTGGGCGCAACTGCAGCTCACTGGCTGGCGTCGAAGGAACTCGCCAACGTCGTACTAATTGACATCATCGAAGGCGTACCACAAGGCAAGGGTCTCGATCTTCTACAGGCCATGCCCATTGAAAAACGCGACTCGTTCGTCATTGGCACCAACGATTACGCCGACACTGCCAACTCCGACATCGTGGTCATCACTGCGGGCATTCCGCGCAAGCCCGGCATGAGCCGCGACGATCTGCTCAACACCAACTATCAAGATCATGAGCGATGTCGTGGGCAAGGCGGTGAAGTACTCGCCGAACTGCATCCTCATCGTTGTCTCCAATCCCCTTGATGCCATGGCGCAGGCCGCTTACAAGCTGAGCGGATTCTCGCGCAACCGCGTCATCGGCATGGCCGGCATTCTGGATTCGGCCCGCTTTCGCGCGTTTATCGCGATGGAGCTGAAGGTTTCGGTGGAGAACGTTACGGCGTTCGTGCTCGGCGGGCACGGCGACACCATGGTTCCACTGCCACGGTATTCAACGGTTGCCGGCATTCCCATCACCGAGCTCATGGACCAGGCCACCATCGACCGTCTGGTGCAGCGGACCCGTGACGGCGGCGCCGAGATCGTCAAGTACCTGAAGACCGGCAGCGCTTACTATGCACCTTCCGCCGCCACAACCGAGATGGTCGAAGCCATTCTGAAAGACAAGAAGAAGATTGTGCCGTGCGCCGCTTACCTCGAAGGTGAGTATGGCATCAACGGATTGTTCGTCGGCGTGCCTTGCAAGTTAGGCGCTAACGGCATCGAGCAGATCATCGAGATCAAACTGACCCCCGAAGAGCAGGCCTCCCTGCAAAAGAGCGCCGACTCGGTAAAGGAGCTGGTGGGCGTGGTCGGCGTCTAGCGGGCATTACAGTCGTTCGGATCAGGCAGTATGCGCCTACTGGAGGTCCGCCAGCACCCGGAGCACTTCTCCGGGATCGCGGCTGACGTTCAGGTCTGTTACATACACGAAGCGGATGACCCTCTGAGGATCGACGATGAACGTGGCGCGCTTCGCGACGCCGTTACTCTCATCGAGGATGCCGAGCTGGCCACAGAGATCGCGCCTGATGTCGGAAAGCATCGGCAGCGCGAGTTCGCGGAGATCCTCCTCTTGCCGGCGCCAGGCAAGGTGCGCGAGTTCGGATTCGACGCTGCATCCCAGAAGCTGAGTCTTGCGCTCTCGAAACTCCGGCTCCAATTCTCCGAAGTCGAGAATCTCGGCTAGCGAGAGATCCGTGAAGTCCTTCGGCCAGAAGAAGTACAGCTTCCACTTGCCGGGAAAATCCTGATCGGTCATGCTCCGGAAGGCGTGGCGCTCGTCAGCGCTGACATTCGCCACGAGTGAGAAGTGGGGGAATTTTTCCCCGACGCCGAGCACAGCCAGACCTCCTTACTTGAATGTCTACGGCTTCAACCCCCGCGAATAGGCGCTGGAAGCCGATTCCGCAGGCCGGTGTTTCCCCATTTCCACTGCGAGCTATCGAGTGGTCGCTCGGAATCGAAAAGGCAAGTAGCGACACCTCTTACTTCGTGGTGGCGCTGGGTGGCGACGGGTCCGGTAGTGGCCAGATTACGGACACGAGCCACCCGACTGCCAGACCGATGACGCAGCCGAACAGAACTTCGCTCACCCGTTGACCGCCTGCCTGCAGGCCTTTGATCCTGGAGTGATGCTCGAATCCGGCAGCAATGACGAAGGCCGCGCTGATTGGCGCCTGTCTCCACATGGTCGGAATGCGGACAACGTACGAGGAGAGTAAGACCGTTAGCGCCATCGCCAGCGGCAGAATTATGACTCGTGTTCCACCAATGGCAATGAACACAAGCCCGACCGCGCACCCTACCAGGGTGTTGATGATACGGGCGCGAAAGGTCAAAATGGCCTGCTTCATCAGCGGGTCGCTGGTGGCGACCATCGAGCTGATGGCCCAGACGGGGTTGCTCCTGGCCAGTTCATGCACTAAAACCCAAAGCACTGCGCTCGCGATGAAAATGCTTACAGCATAGTGGATTCCGTGGGCGTCACCTTGCGTGAACTCCTCTATGGTTTTCATGGTTCGGGTAGACCTTCGTTCCGCCTGACCTTGGTCATCGGCATTGAATGATTTTAGTCTCAGCGTGGTCCTGGACGGTCAACTACTCGGACCTCAACCACTATCCGGACGCCGCCATCGTTGTTGGCCGAACGTCCGGTGCGACTGCGCTCCGAGAAATTCGGCGTATTGGGGCAACCAATCACATGCCGTATCAAAAAAACGGACATATGAGTACTAGTAATGGTAGTAGATGCCCTCAGAAGGTAGCCTGAGCTTGCAACTTCACCGGTTGGCTACAGTTGGCTGGCCGGGCTTTCCTGCCGTTCATTGAGGGCAATCCAAATGTACTCCCTAGCCAGATGTCCCCGTCTGTTTGCGACATGGATTTTCATCTTGTCTTCTCTACTGGCGCTTCCTTTAGCGGTGCATGGGCAGAATGCGACTGGCTCGCTGCTCGGCGAAGTACAGGACGCCAGCGGGGCGCGCATCAAGTCCGCCAGCGTTGCCGTGACCGACAAAGGTTCCGGAGTCGCGCGGCAGGCTACCAGCGACAACCGCGGACAATTTCGCTTTCCCGACCTGCTGCCAGGAAACTACCGCGTGGTCGTCAGCGCTAAAGGTTTTTCCGATGCCAGCTCAGACGTGACGGTACAGGTGAGTAATGTGCGGGACATTCTGGTAACGCTGCGCCCTGCGCAGGTGCAGCAGACGGTGAACGTGAAGGCCGCTGCCCTCTTCCATCACCACGCAGGAGCTCGATACCACAGATGCGGTGAACGGAGGCGTGGTCAGCGGAAAGGACCTGCAGGACATTCCGCTGGCGGCCCGCAGCTTCGCCAACATCGCGTACATGGTACCGGGCACGGAACCGGTTGAGCCTTCCGATCCCACCAAGGCGCGCATCACTGCCGTGTCCACGGGTGGAAGCTCCGGTCTGAACAATCAGCTCACGGTGGATGGCATGGACAACTCCGACGACTACATCGGCGGGTTCCTGCAGAACTTCTCACCCGATGTGATTCGGGAATTTGCCTTCCAGACTTCACAGCAGAACGCCGACGTTGGACGCACCACCGCCGGTGCGGTGATCATCAGCACGAAGAGCGGCACCAACCAGTGGCACGGCGACTTTGCGGTGTTTGAGCGCGCAGCGGCGCTGAATGCACGTTTTCCCATTGATAACCCGCCACCGCAGCCCAAGCAGCCCTTCTCGCGGCAGAACTACGTGGGGACCATTGGCGGACCGATCGTGAAAGACAAAGCTGTGGATCTTCACCGGCTTTGAGATGGTGAACGAACACGCCAGCATTAATTACAGTCCTGACAGCCTGACGCAATTCAACGCTCTTTCGCAACTGGCGCAGGAGGGATTGATCCCCAACACCAGCTACATTAATGTTCCGCCCTATGTCCGGGTTCCGTTTCAGTCTTACCTGGGCCTAATGCGCTTTGACTGGGCACAATCCCAACGTTCGCAGTGGTTCGTACGCTACGCTCTCGACAACAACACCACCAATAATGGCCTCGTGCAGCAGGCAACACTGCCCTCGACAGGCGCGACCGAACACGGCAACTACCAGAACGGCGTCATCAGCAACACTTTTGCCTTCAGCTCGTCGTGGGTAGGGAGTTTCACTTTAGGCACCAGTTATCTGCACGGCTCGGCCGACCGCAATGGATACCTTGGCTTTGCGCTGGCGTTTCCCTTCAGCTCCACGTTCGAAGACTATTTCCGGCTTCGAAACCTATGGCGACAACCAGTTCGTTACTCCCATCACCGCGTTTCCCATAATTCGCAATCAGGAGAAGTACCAGGTTCGCTACGACATAAGCGGCTCCAAAGGAAGGCATGCCCCGAAATTCGGTGTAGATTTCATCCATGAGCCGGTGCTGAGCGGAGCGTTTCCTGGTCAGGCGGAAACCCTGTACGTGCTGACCGAGAACCCAACGTTCTATCTGACCAATCCCAATCAACTTACGGCTGAGTTGAACTGCCTACCGCCCTTTGACGGGGCCAACTGCCAGACCACGTCCACTCCAGCCGGGAACGGCAGCTTCTCGCAAAACGTGCAGCGACTGGGACTCTATGCCATGGATACCTGGCGGGTCACGCCATCTCTGACCATCAACTACGGTCTGCGCTGGGACACGACCTTTGGACTGTTCCAGGCATCCGGTGTAAGCCAGAACTACAATCCCGCGGTGCAGACCATCCGCGGGTTGCGACTTGCCTCTGCCTACCGGCATCCCACATGACTATCGCAAAGCGTTCGCACCGCGCCTTGGCATTGCTTACAACCCCGACCAGATCGAAGACTTGGTGATACGCGCCGGGATCGGCCTTTACTACAACGACCTGGCCCAGAACGGCTGGGCGACAGCGTTCCAGGCTGTGAACACACCGTCGGCATTTCAGCCTTGCAACCAGCCCGGTGACGCAGGATGCTTGCCCGGTTCGGCGAACGGTGGTACCGGACAGATCATCGATCCCAACTACCGCACACCTTATGCCTTGCATGTGAGTGGTGGTGTCCAGTATCAGTGGCACAAGAACTGGATCATGAGCGCTGATTACGTCCACGAGCAGGGAGTACACGGCTATCGGCGGTACGACTACACGTCGGGCTACACCTTGTCCTCGCCCTTGTTCGCACCGGATATGGCAACCCAGCAGGCCAATGTCCCGGACATCTCCGTGTTCAAGTCGGACAACCGCTCCAGCTATAACGCGATGATGCTGCACGTGCAGGGAAACATGACCCGGCGCTTCAACCTGACCGCGAACTATGTGCTGTCGAGCGCGAAGACCTGGGGGTGCGTCCTGGGCGAGCTCTGGGATTATGTGAACGGCGTTTGCAATCCCCTGAATCCCTTCGCCCCCGGCGACTACGGTCCGTCGGGTGAAAATGTCACCAGCCGCTTCACGCTTGCTGGTATTGTGTACATTCCCGGAGGCTTTCAGATAACCACACTCATCCAGGCTGAAAGCGCCCGACCCATTACGCTGACGACTCCAGTGGACGTGAACGGATTTGGCGACCCTACGAACGATCGCGCTGTCGTCAACGGTGTCCAGACGACCATGGACCAGTTCCGGGGAACGCCTTACGTGCAAGTCGATCTGCGCGTCACCCGGCCTTTTAAGGTGAAAGAAAACTGGCAGATCATGCCCTTCGTTGAGTTCTTCAATCTATTCAATCGCAACAATCCGGGCGCGAACTACGTCACTGACATCTCGGCGCTGCCGACGCCGGTGAACAATCTCTACAACGCCACTGCGTTGTGCCCGACTCCGGCATGCAGCGTGCCAATAACCAACCCCAACCAATTGCTGGTGCCGTCCGGCGCGCTGGGAGATTTCTTTGGGCCCGGAACCACAGTAGGAATTCCGTTTGCGGCGCAACTTGGAGTCAGGGTCACGTTTTAGCTTGCCCGCACAGGAAAAAAGGCCGGCCCACGCGGGCCGGCTTTTTCATGACTTTACTTCGTTACTTCTTTAACGTCCCGACGTAGGTGGCGATGGCCCCGGCCTGGTCTGCCGTCAAGCCAGATACAGCCTTGCCGTGCGGCGCCTTCTTGCCTTCTGCGCCTTTGGTCAGCAGGTCGGTAATCTGCGCCGAGGTCAGGGTCGTTTTCTGCAACGATGGGCCAACTTTGCCTTCGCCCGCCGCGCCGTGGCATGCCGCACACTTTGTTTTGTAGAGAGCAGCTCCATCCTGTGCCCAAACCAGGCCCGACGCCAGTGTGAATGCTGCCAGTATCATCAGTGAACGCTTCATGAACGAGAATCTCCTTTTGCGGATTTTTAGTATGACAGGAGCAGAAACCAGCCTCCAGTTGTTTGCCCCAACTGCGCTGCCGCCGCCCATGTGAGAACGGGACCACCGTTCCTCACAACGAGGTTATTGTAGAAGCGAGACCCTACAATCCTTCGATGGGCACCGTCACAGGCACGACGTGCAGCCGTCACATGGGGTTGGGTCGCCGGCATCCTGCATAAACACCCGCTGTGACCTGGGTTCCACCCTCCGCGGCGCCAGCCAAGCAGAGCCGGAAGCCACAGAAGCCGGTGGCTGTAGCGTGATGCGGAAGTGCCGGCTCGGCAGAGTACAATTCTGTGCGGCTGGACACGAGGAGAGCTTTATGAAGTTTCTCGTCCTGTGGCACTTCGATGTGACACGGTTAACCGCAGAAGTGGTTCGCGCCATCGCCGAGCAACCCAAGTATGGCGAGAAGCTTGAAGCTGACGGTAAATTGGAGTGCCGCTACCACGTCGTTGGCAGCCACGGCGGAGCCTGGATCTACAAAGTCGCGTCCAACGAAGAACTCGATCGCCTGCTGGCCATGTCGCCGGTGTACAACTTCGCGACCTACCAGGTGCTGCCCTTGGCCGAGATGACCGATCCCTACACGATTGCAGGGAAAAGCAAATAGGGGCGCAGGGAGGTAGTGTGGGCAGATATTACCTGCATCGAAGTATAGCGCCCGGCAATCCACGCCACTACCTTCTGGTCAGGCTTTGCGTTTTCGCTTGGCGGTCCCTCGTGGCGGACTGCCAGCCGGCGCTATTCTGGCCAGTCGCGCTTCGACCGCCTACAGTCGTGCTTCCAGGGAATTCAAGGCATCAAGGATGGTGTTCATGAAGTCCGCCGTGATCAAGTCGCCCGGCTTGAGGTGCCCAAACTTCTTCGCCATGTTCACCCCTCCACGACCAAAAAGATTCCGCCCTGGCTGATCCAAGGCGGGCGTTATTGAAAACGGGAATTTACTACCTTATACGCTGACCGGTGCGGGCTGCTTGACTGGCACGGGCGTCAGCCAGCCGAAGCGATCTTCGGCAACGCCGTTCACAATCCCATAAAACTCCTTGCGGATCGTTTTGGTGATCGGACCGCAAATCCCCCGGCCGACGGTGATTTTGTCCACCGAGCGAATGGGCGTGATCTCAGCCGCGGTGCCGCTGAAGAACAGCTCGTCGCAGATGTACAGCAGCTCGCGCGGAATAATCTGTTCAACGACCGGAATGCCCAACTCGTGGGCGAGGTGCATCACCGAGTTGCGAGTGATGCCGGGCAGAACGCTGTTGCCCAGCGGCGGCGTGTAGACGCGGTCCTTATGGACTACGAAAATGTTTTCGCCGGAGCCTTCGCTGACGTAGCCGTTAACATCGAGGGCGATACCCTCGGCGTAACCGTTCACGATGGCTTCCATCTTGATGAGCTGCGAGTTCATGTAGTTAGCGCCGGCCTTGGCCATGGTCGGCATGGTGTTGGGTGCCAGACGCGACCACGACGAAACGCAGACGTCCACGCCATCTTCGCAGTCGGGACTGCCCAGATACTTGCCCCACTCGTAGTTGGCAATGTAGACCTCGGTCGGCGAGTTGAACGGATTGACACCGACTTGACCGTAGCCGCGCAGGACAATCGGCCGGATGTAGCAGGGCGAAACCTTGTTGGCGGCGACCAGTTCCACCGCCGCTCCGCAAAGCTCGTCCAACGAGTAATCCAGCTCAATCCGGTAGACCTTCGACGAATACACCAGACGCTGCATGTGGTCGCGCAAGCGGAAGATCGCAGGGCCCTTCGGCGTGTGGTAGCAGCGGATTCCCTCGAACAACGATGAGCCGTAGTTGACCACATGCGCCATCACGTGGATATGCGCCTCATCCCATGGAATCAGCCGCCCGTTGTGCCATACATGGTCAGTTGCTTTGAGGGACATTCTGGCGCTCCTTCGAAATCGGAATGGTAGAGCTTGTCACGTTGCGGGCCCGGAACTTCCAAATACAAGAGATGCTTACGGCGAGAGAAACGCTGCGGCAATCGACGATGTTGGGCATCAGGGAATCGGCTTTAATCCGGCATTATAACCGAAGGTCGGCAGGGCGGAGTCAAGGGCCTTGTTTTCCCCGTGCTTTGGTGACCAGCCGCAGCAGAGCCGCGACGGGGCGCGGTCCGAAACCGGTTCGACTCTGTTCGGCCGCTTAAAGCGGAGACAGCTTTTGAAGGCCGGACAAGTTCCGCCGTTGATTTATAATCCGCGCGTCTGCTGAGGAGAAAACGAATGCGCGGCGTACCTCGCTGGCTGGCAGTGCTGGCTGTGGTCGCGATAGCCGTGGCGGTGTGCGCGTTCACTGTGCATCGCAGGCTGACACCCTCCGAATTCGTATTGCAGCTTCCCGATAGCAGCTTTCCTGCCGATGGATTCACCTCTACGGAACTGAAGATCCATTCCTCGAACGGCCGCGAACTGCGCGGGTTGGAGGTGCAGGTCGAAAATCTCCACGGGGCGGCAGTTGAATCGGTGACCATCAACCACGGTTCCGCCACGGCCACGCTGCGCGCGGGCGTGGAGCCTGGCCACACCAGGCTGCGCATCACTGCTCCCGGTTTTACGCCGCAAGAGGTCACGCTGCACATAACGCCCGATGCCACCGACTCAGTCGGAGATGGCACGCCTGACTTCCTGCGCCTCCACGATCCCGCCGACCGCGCTGCCTTTCGCCGCTGGTTTACCCTGCTGGCGGAATCGCAATACTATCGCAGCAAAGCGGTGCCCACCGAAATTGACGACTGTGCCGCCTTACTGCGCTTCACTTATCGCGAAGCGTTACGCGCGCACAACGCAGCGTGGGCCCATGCGATGGCGCTGCCCGTTCCGGCTTCGGCCGTTGACGTTCAGCAATATCAATACCCATACACTCCGCTGGCGGCGGCGCTCTTCCGGGTGCGTAGCGGAAGCTTCGCTGCCGATGATCTGGGCGACGGCGCCTTTGCGCAGTTCGCCGACGTGGAGACCCTCTGGCGCTACAACACGTTTTTCGTGGGCCATGATTTCAGCCGGGCGCGCCCGGGCGATCTATTGTTCTTTCGCCAGGACGGCCAGAAGATGCCCTTCCACGCTATGATCTTCCTCGGGCGCAGCCACATCGAAGCGAGCAACGACGAGTTCGTCATCTACCACACCGGACCCACAGGCAAGGCGCCGGGCGAAATCCGGCGCTGGTCCGTTGTTGAACTTGTGAACTATCCCGAAGCGCGTTGGCGTCCGATTCCGTCCAATCCCGCCTTTCTTGGGATCTACCGCTGGAACATCCTCCGAGGCGGCGAGTGATGCGGACGGTCATCGCGGCCCTTCTTTGCTGCTTCCTGATTTTGCCGCTGTGCGCACAAGAGCAGGAAGACACCGAAGCCTTCTTCTCGCTGGCCAGCGAACGCACCTATCTGCCCGGCGAGAAACCTACCGTTTCGGTTTACAGCCACAATGTAAGCGCGCTGGAGTTCCGCGTCTATCACATCAACGATCCCTTGAAGTTTTTCAGCCAAATGCAGGAGCTGCACAACTTCGGGGGACGCGGTCCGGCGATGCCGAAACAGGCTCGCACCTGGCTGGAAAAGTTCCACGCATGGAAACATCGCATCTGGGCCTGGTTCCGCGACTTCATTCGAGCGCAGTTTTCGCCTGAGTCGCGCCACAAGATTCGGCTTTGGAGAATGGGCGAGACCGAAAAGAAGCAGGGGCCAAAGGTCGAGAGCTACGCGCAGGTGACGATCCTCAACCCGCAGCAGGTGGTGTCGGTGTGGAAGTGGACGGTCCCGTCGCATGAGCGCTGGGAGAGCCAGACGGTCAACATCCCGGTCAGCGACAAGGGCGTGTACCTGGTGGAGGCCACCAATGGAAAGCTGCGCGCGTACACCATCATCGTTGTAACTGAAATCGCCATCATCACCAAGGCTGCACCCGGCCGCCTGATGAGCTTCGTCGTTGATCGTCGCAGCGGCGATCCAATTCCGGCAGCGATGGTCCGCGTGTGGATTGACCAGCAGGAGGTCGCTGCGAAAGCCGCCGACCAGCAGGGTCTGCTGGATACATCACTTAACGAGGCGAAGCCGGAGAACGTCGCGGTGCTGGCGACCAGCGGCGACCAGTTCGCCATCAACACGCCCGGCGCGTGGAGCTTGGGCACCGGCCCCGATCGCAATCTCAAGGGTTACAGCTACACCGACCGGCCGGTGTATCGCCCAGGCGACATCGTGCACTTCAAGACCATCGTGCGCTCGGAGTCAATGAGCGGCTACCAGATTCCCAAGGACCGCGAGCTACGCCTCGAGCTGCGCGATCCGCAGAGCTACCAGACCATTTGGCAGCAGACCGTGACACTTTCCGACCTGGGCACGGCGCACTGGGACTACGCGATTCCCGCCGACGCCAACCTTGGCTTCTACTACCTCTCGATGCAAATGGGCGAGCGCTACGTCGAGGGCACCAGCTTCTCGGTCGAGGACTACAAGAAGCCCGAATATCAGGTGAAGGTCGCGGCGCTGACGCCGCGGGTACTCGAAGGCCAGCCGATTAAGGCGACGATTGACGCGCGCTATTACTTCGGCGAGCCGGTGGCCAACGCGAAGGTCAAATGGGTGGTGCACACCTCGACCTACTGGCCCCTGGGACGCCCGGAGAGCGACGACGAAGCCGGCGAATATCAGCAGGGCGAGAATCCGGACGCGGACCAGGGCGACAACTACGGCGGTGAGCAGGAACGCGAGTTGAGCGGCACGCTCGATGCCGACGGCAAGCTACAGATCGAGTTCCCCACGCGCGTGGACAGCAAGAAGCAGGACCTGGTGTATCGCATTGAGGCGCGAGTGACCGACGCCGGCAATCGCGAGATCGCCGGGCACGGCTTTGCATTGGCAACCTATGGCAGTTTCTTCCTGACCGCCGAGCCTGATTCATTTGTTTACACCAAGGGCAGCACGGCGACCGTCGCCGTCACCGCACAGGATTACGACAAGAAGCCAGTGCAGACGTCCTTCCGTGTGGAGATGAATCGCTGGGATTGGCGCAAGGGGGCAGGTCCGCAAATCACCACCGCGCGAGGCCAAACCGACGCCAGCGGCAAAGCGCAAGTTCAGTTCGCGATCCCCGACGCGGGTGAATTCCGCGTACGCGTAGTCGCCACCACTCCTGAGAAGCGTGATGTCGAAACTACGGTCTATCTTTGGGCGCCGGGGGAAAGTCCGTGGTGGAGCGGCCCCGCGCAAGAACGCCTGCAAATTGTCCCTGACAAGAAGACCTACCAACCTGGCGACACGGCGCGCGTGATGATTGTCACTGGCAAGGAGCCGGCATCGGTGCTCGTAACGGCGGAAGGCAACGGACTCTACTCCGGGCAGGTGATCAAGAGCGCCGGCGGCAGCATCACAGTGGATGTCCCCGTCAAGCCCGAGTATGCGCCGAACTTCTACGTTGGAGCAGTGTTCATCCGAGGCAACAAGCTCTACCAGGGCTCGAAGAGCTTGACGGTTCCGCCGACGCAGCACGAGCTGAAAGTGCAACTGCTGCCATCGAAGCCGCAGTACCAGCCGGGCGAGGCCGCGACCTACACCATTAAGGCAACTGATACGAGCGGCAAGCCGATGGCGGCGGAGTTCAGTCTCGGCGTGGTGGATGAGGCCATCTATGCCATCAAGCCGGACACGACGCCCAACATCATGAACGCGTTCTATGGTCGCATTTATTCGAAGGTGAGCACTGACACCTCGCTGACTTACTACTTCAGCGGACAGGCGGGCAAACGCGCCATGCAACTGGCCGCGGCGCGTCCGGCACGCGGGCTGGCGCAGCTCAAGCCTGAGCGCCTGGTTCAGCCGAGAGTCCGCAAGGCTTTCCCCGACACCGCGTATTGGGTGGCCGACGTGAACACGGCCGGCAATGGCCAGGCGACGGTGCGCTTCAATTATCCCGACGCCATCACGTCGTGGCGCGCGACCACGCGCGGCGTCACGCAGGACACCATGGTCGGCGGCGCAGTGGCGAACACCATCGTGCGCAAGAACCTGATGGTGCGGCTGGTAGTGCCGCGCTTCCTCCGTCGCGGCGACGAGATCACGCTCTCGACCATCGTGCAGAACTACCTGCCGATGGAAAAAGTGGCGCGCGTTTCGATGGAGTTCGACGGCCTGCAGGTGATCGACGGTGCGCCAAAGGACGTGAACGTCCCCAGCCGTGGCCTGGTGAAAGTGGACTATCGCGTGCGTGTGCTCAACGTCGATTCGGCGCGCGTGCTGGGCAAAGCGCTCACTGATGTCGAGAGCGATGCCATGGAACTGATGCTGCCCGTCGTTCCCTTCGGTGTGAAGCTGGCGATCGCCAAGTCCGGGTCAATCGCGGGCGGTGGCACCAGCGACACGGTGCAGGCGTTGGCCTTCCCGCAAGGGGCAGAGCCAGGCACGCGCAAGCTGACTATCAGCGTGACGCCATCTGTTGCGGGCTCCGTGTTCGCAGCACTGGAATTCCTCACCTCGTATCCCTATGGCTGCACCGAGCAGACGATGTCAAGCTTCCTGCCGGATGTGCTGGTGGCCAACGCAATGCAGAAACTCGGCGTGAAGTCGAACATCGATCCGCAAGTGCTGAAGAAGCAGGTGCAGGCCGGACTTGACCGGCTCTACACCTACCAGCACGACGACGGCGGCTGGGGCTGGTGGCAGACCGACGACAGCCATCCCTTCATGACGGCTTATGTTCTCGCCGGCATGAGCCAGGCCAAGGCCGCGGGCTTCGATGTCAAGCAGGACGCCATCGACAAGGGGCGCGGCTGGCTGAGGCCTTACTTCGACCGCTCGCAGAAGGTCAAGACCGATCTGCGTGCTTACATGGCTTATGCGCTCGTACTGAGCGGGACGCACGAGACTGCCGTCCTGGATTCGGTCTGGAACCAACGCTCAACGCTCACTTCATATGGCAAGGCGCTGCTTGGACTGGCCATGCTGGAGATGAACGACGCCCGCGCCTCCGAGCTGACGAAGCAACTGGAAGGCGAAGCCAAGCAGGATGACTCGCAGGCGTGGTGGCAGACCGACGTGAATTACCTGATGGATTTCGCCGGCGACACCACACCACAGGCGACCGCCTACGTGCTTAAGCTGCTGACACACACCGCGCCGAACAGTCAGCTCGTTCCCAAGGCCGCTGTTTATCTGGTGAACCATCGCGACGGAGGCTATTACTGGGATTCGACCGAGCAGACCGCGATGGTCATCTATGGGCTGACCGACTACCTTGCCCGCACGCAGGAGCTGAAGCCGAACTACAGTGTCGAGGTGCAGGTGAATGGGAAGAGCGTGGCAACCAAGAAGTTCACCGCGGCTGACGCGCTCGCTCCGGCTACAACCATCACGCTGAATGAATCGCAACTCGCGCCCGGCGACAATCAGGTTCGCATTGCGAAGACCGGTGACGGCCGCGTGTACTGGTCGGTGCGCGGTGAGTACTACTCCAACGAAGCCAAGGTGATAAACACCGGCAGCTTCAGGCTGAGCGTCGCGCGGGAATACTACAGGCTAACTTCGCAGCAACAGGGCGAAAAAATTGTGTATCACCTCGACAAGCTGGCCGGTCCGGCGGATGTCGGCGACACGCTGGCGGTGCGCATCACCGTCGGGGGCAACGACTGGAAGTACCTGATGATTGAGGATCCCATTCCGTCAGGCACCGAATCCATTGCGCGCGACGATCTGTATGAACTGGATGAGAAGCCCGACTGGTGGGGCCGCTGGGGCAGCTACCGCGAGCTGCGCGACGATCGCACCACATTCTTCAACCTCAACTTCCCGCAGGGGCAGCACGAATATGTGTACCTGCTGAAGGTGGTGAACCCGGGCATCTTCCGCGTGAGCCCAACCCGCGTGGAGCCGATGTATCAGCCTGAGTATCTGGCAACCAGCGACGCACTGACGGTGACGGTGAAATGACGGCGCACGCAAATCGCGGTGGCGTGGCACGGCTGTGGTTGCTGAACTTCGTAGGCAACCTGGCCGCGCTCGCGGCATGGTACTTCTGGCTGCTGGTGCCCGATGCACATGGCTGGCAGGTGGTAGGCTCGCTGCTGGTGGCGGCCTGCATCATCGCGCTGGTGGTTTGGCTGCGTGCGGGAACGTTTGCGTACTTCCGGCTTGCTGAGTTTCGCGAGAACGGCACAGTGTGGCGCGCCTTCCGCCATTCGCTGCGGCATATTTTGGCGCTCGCCCTGTGGGCTATCGTGGCGGGCGTGGTTCTGTGGTTTCTGATTTGGTTGCGCACCTATCCGCCGCAGCTCGGAGTGTGGTTCTGGCAGAAGCTACCGGAAGGGTTGCGCCTTGCTAGCCCGCGCCAGTTCACGCAGTACGCCAACTGGCTGCTGTGGTTCGTCATCCTCGTAATTGGCCCGGCGATTTGGCTACCGGTTGCGACCACCATTGCCGCCAGAGGATTCGGCCAGGGCCTGTCACGTTCCTGGCGCGTGCTTAAGCGAGTGATGTACTGGGTGGGGTTCTGCATCCTTGTCGTTGTCGGCGCTTACATTCCCTACAAGCTCATCTGGTGGATCCCCAACATAGACGACCTCCGCAAGCAAGCCTGGAGTATGGGGCTGCGCTTCTTTGTTGCGTATGTCCTTTTGATCACGGCATGGATCGCGCTGGTGTGGATGGTGGGCGTGCGGGTGGAGAGAGAAGAGCCAGCCACGGATTCACACGGATGAACACGGATCCGGCTGGAGCCGCGCAGCGGCGCCATTTGTTTTAGCCGCGGGCGTGAGCCCGCGGTGACATGGAAGACGAAACTTGAGCCGCGGAGCGGCGGCACGCTTTAAACAGCTTTGGCCTCCTGCCGCTCCGGCTCGAATTCCTTTTCAGCCCCAGGGCACCGGGGATTAAAGACGTTATCTGCCGCCCTGCACGCGCGTGCCACTCGCAATCTCGGTCGGCACTCCATTCTGCACCCAATCGATCAACGCTTCTTTGCCATGCTGTCGCGCCAACTGCGCCACGCGAGCGTAGGCTTCGGCATAGGCGGCGCGCAACTGCTCTTCGCTGGCCGGGGCTCGCAGGGCTTTTTCCAACGCGGCCGCATCCTCAAAGTGACTCCCGGAACTTGACTGGAATTTCGGATCCGTCAGATAGAGCACCAATCCCTCACGAAACCACAGCGGTACACCAGGACGCGCGTAGGACTCGATCAGCATGTGCAACAGCTCGTGATGGATCGTGCTCTCAAGTGTGCCCGCCCGCCGCAGCACGTTGGACGGCTGTAGCTGGATGGTGCGTCCCCGCGTCGAGGCGCCAACCCATCCTGGCTCGCCTGTGGAGTTGCGAAAGGCCGACACGGTTGCGTAGACCTTCAGCCGCGGCGGCGAGCGATAGAAGAGTCCGGTGCTCTCTTCGGACTGGTGCATGTAGCGCGTGGCAAGGCTGAGCAGTCCGCGGTCGCGATCGGGCTGCGTGGTGAGCAAAAGCACGTCTTCGTTCCCCAGTTGCTGCCAGGCGATGCCCTGCGCGCTGACCCCGAGCCTGGTTCCGGGATAGTAGAAGGCCAGGATTTCGCGGTAGGAGTGGCCTTCCTCGCCCATGACCTCGGCGCCCACCTGGCACAGGCCGACCCCATGCCCCGAGCCCCGGCCATGAAATTTGACGGAGCCGCCCTCGTCGCTCACGTCGTACAGGTTGCTCTTAAGGCGGTCCCATCCGATGTTGCGGCCAACAGCCGCGCGGAAGGTCAACGCGGGCACAGTTACGCTGGAGCTGCCAGTGACGCTTAGGAATTCGACGCGGCCGCTCGGCGTGCGATGCAGCACTGTCACCGAGCGCAGGGTGCCAGGAACAGCGACGCCTCCAGCGGCCAACGCGCGCTGCAGCTCGCTCTTAGACACTTCGCTGCGCCATTGCGTGCCGCCGTTGCGGACGCAGTACTGGTCGGAATGCTGATGAAGGAACGGCGCCCGAGCCTCGTCATTACCCAGAATGTAGCGTCCGTCTTCACTGGTGCCACCGCAGTTGGCGGCGTAATAGGCGGCTGCAGGCTCGCCGTCGTACCAGAGGACCTCGCCGGCCGTCGCTTCGGCGATCCTACGCAGGTGTATGTCGATGCCGGCGATGCGCAGGTCCTGGCAATGCGTGGTGTCGCAGAAGTCGAAGCCATCGAGGGCATGACGGCTGCCGAAATGCATTGCGAAGGTGCGCGCGGCGACTGCCATCGCCTTCAGCGCCTCGTCGGATTTGAAGTTGGCCGTCTCGCCCGCCAGCACTCCGGCGACATATTCCTCCATTGGCATGAGCGCGGTGACCACAAGATGATCGGCATCGGCGCGGACCTCGATGGGAAAGTCGGCTCGCAGCGGCGGGTCACCGGCGGCGTTCATCTGATAGGCGCCGGTGACGCGGAGGCCGGTAGTTGTGGACTTTTCGCCATCCATGCGAATCGAGGATTGCGCTGCGCGCAGAATGATGGTCGAGAGTGGCATCGGTTTGCAAGTTGAGCATTTTCGCATCTGCGACTGGCCAGCTTCGGCGCGCAGGTGCAGCTCGCGAGGAGGATGTAAATACCACAAGCGGACACGAACGGTCTGCGGGAAGCCACTCGCTGGCTTGGCAGGTGCGTGATCGGCGCCTGCGCTTAACAACATGAGCAGCAAGGTGACGGCGGCGGCCCCTGGCTTCATCGCTGCTGCTCCGCAGCGGCCTTGGCGAGACCGCTATCATGGCCCGCACCGAATGCAGCGAAGATCTTGCCGGCCAGAGCTGCCGCGTCGCTACCGTGTCCCTTTTCGAGGAAGACGACGAGCACGATCTCGGGATTTTCAGCGGGCGCGTATCCTGCGAACCAACCATGAGTCCACGGACCTTCGTCGGCTAGAGCCGTCCCGGTCTTGCCGGCGACTTTCATTGGGACGTTCGGTTGCGCCGCCCGCGCCATGCCATACGAGACCGATCCCTGCAGGCCTTCCGCGAGCAACGCCGGAATTCGTACGTCGGTGTCCTTCTGAGACAGAAGCGCTAGCCTGCGGTAGGCACGAAGCAGCTCCAGCGGCGTAACGCTGATGCCCCATTCGCCGATGGCTTGCAGTTGAAGTTGTTCGGCCGACTGGGCGAGAGCGACTTCGCCCGCGGCTTCATGAGGTGCGAGTCCCGTGGCCGAGCTGAAGCCAATCCGCACGAAGCTGGCGCGCAGCTCCGACGGCGCGAGTCGCGTCGCGGTGCTGGTGAAATAGGAGTTGCACGAATAGGCAAGCGCGGCTGCTGGGCCTAACGGCTCTTTAGTATCGGGATGAGGGCAGTCGAGCCGATGTCCGGCGATGGTCAGCGGACGCTTGCACACCAGCGCGGTCCCGGCATCCACCTTGCCGGCCTCAAGCAAGGCGAGCAACGTGAAGGGCTTGATGCTGGAGCCAGGACGAACGACACGACGCCCGGCAACATCGAGATGATAGGCAGCCAAAACGCGGCCAGAATGCACATCAATTACTACGGCCGAGCCGCGCTGGCCCGCCATCGTGTGATTGACTGCATTTTGCAGCCGCGGATTTTCCGTTGCGGAGCCGACCAGGAGCGAAGTCGCCAGGAACACGGACGTCAGAGCGAAATGCCGCCGAAAGCAAACCTGCAACACGGCTCGATTGTATTTGATTCACGGGACTACAATTAACTCAGCCATAGGAAATGTCTGGAGGTCGCCATGGAGCTGCGGTTGACCGACAAAGAGGAAGAGCTGCTTCGGGAACTCTTGCAGGACCATCACAAACATTTGATACACGAGATCAATAAAGCCGATCACCACGAATTCAAGAGCACTCTGCGACACCGGTGCACGATGGTGGAGGGCCTGATTGACAAGTTGCAGATGGTCCACTCGGTCTGAAAAGGTCTGCCGGGATGAAAGCTATGACCTTATGAGGATACTTTTGACTTCCTGTGGGCCGGTAAGCGGCGCTTCACTCTGAGAGCGATCGTTAGGATCTGCAGTCTTCTAGGCTTCCGCCCGAACCGTCCTGATAGTCAACAGCAACGCCCCTGATGCCTCAACTGTGGCGTCAACATCCTGCAGGGATGCGACGACCAGGTCGGTGCCCACCAATTCCCTGTCAGCGAAGGTGGTTAGCAGTCCGATAACCCCCATGCCTGCGCTGGTTGCGGCACGGATGCCCGACGGTGCGTCTTCGAACACGAGGCATTGTGCGGGCTCGAATCGTAATGCGCGAGCACCCGCCAGATACGGCTCGGGGTCAGGTTTGCCGCGTGTGACATCGTCAGCTGTGATCATGCTGACGGGTACAGGCAGCCCGACGACTTGCAGCCGTCTGGTCGCCAGCCGACGCGTTCCCGAAGTCACTATCGTGTAACGTTCGGGCGGCAACTTTGCCAGCAGCTCCTCGGCTCCCGGAAGTACGCGCAGGCCTGCGGTGTCATTGACCTCCATCTGCTCAATGCAGTCGGTTTCCTGTTGTGCGTCGAGATGCGGCGCAACCTTGCGAACCGTCTCGATGGTGCGCTGGCCGTGCGCGACGTGGACGACATATTCGGCATCGAGCCCGTGCTCGTGCGCCCAAGCACTCCAAACGCGACTCACGCAGGGCGTGGAGTCAACCAGTACCCCGTCAAGGTCGAAAAGGATGGCTTCGCACGAACGCAGGAGCACGACCTAGTTTCGCAGACGGATCGGAAAGCGGGCAAAGGGGAAAGCGTCCCCGGAGAGGTATTGCTCGCGGGCCATCGAAATTCGCTGCGCATTTTTCGATGGCATCGAATATATTGGCTGCGATGCCTCCTCTCGCACTTTCAGACCTGCTGGGCGCGCATGTCTTCGACCAGAACGGCGCTACTGCGGGCAAGGTCCGCGAAGTCGCGGTCGTGCCAGTGGACAACTCTGCCCAGATTTTGGGCCTGATTGTTAGGACGCGCAGCGGCGACCGGCTGCTGGTGACCAACGAAGTGCATTCCATTAACGGAGGCATTCGCAGCACGAATTCTTCCTCGGATTGGCTACCCTACACCGGCGGCGAAGGCATGCTGCTTCTGTCGCGCGATCTGCTCGACCAGCAGATCATCGATGTTCATGGCCGCAAAGTCGTACGGGTGAATGATGTCGATATTCACGAGGAGACGGGGGATGGTCACGTGGTGCTCAAGCTGGGCTCTGTGGATGTCGGCGCGCGAGGCGCGATCCGCCGCCTGCTGAAGGGAGTAGTTCCTTCCGTCGCCCTGCATGCCCTGCTGACAAAGATTCCGCCGCGGATGATTCCGTGGGAGTTCGTCGACCTCATCGAGATGGATCCCGCCCGCCGCGTCAAGCTAAAGATCTCGCTCGAACGCCTGGCCAAGCTGCACCCGGCCGACATCGCCGATATTGTCGAAGAGTTGGCTCCCGCCGAACGTGAGGCGGTGTTCGAGACCCTCAACGAGGAAGTTGCCGCCGAGACGTTGGAAGAGATCGATCCCAAGATGCAGGTTTCGATCCTCAGCTCACTCGATTCCGACCGCGCGGCCGACATTGTGGAGGAGATGGATCCCGATGCCGCCGCGGATTTGCTCGGCGATATGCCTCCCGAGACGACTGCAGGAAATCCTCACCGAAATGGAGCCGGAGGAGCGCGCCGAAGTCACCGGGCTGATGAACTTCGAAGAAGACACCGCGGCCGGGCGCATGACCACCGACTACATGGCTTTGGGCCCGGCAGCGAAGGTGGAGGATGCCGATCGAGATGCTGCGCAATTTCGAAGGCGGCGTGGAAAGCGTCAGCACAATCTACATTGTTGGCGATAAAGACAAGCTCCTGGGCTCGGTGCCGCTGGCCAAAATTGTGCTCGCGCCTCCCGGAACTCCCCTCATGATGCTCAGCACCGGCCACATGATCACAGTGCATCCTGGCGCTGACGAGAAAAAGGTTGCCGAACTCTTCGACAAGTACAACCTGCTGACTCTTCCCGTGATCGATGAAGAAGGTATGCTGACGGGTGTCATCACCGCGGATGACGTGATCAACATGCTGCGCGCCAAGCTCTAGAAGCTTTTGATTGGCGCATTCCTTGAGGTGCATTTATTCTGGTTGGTCTTTACCGTCTCACGTCGAATCTCCCGGTGTCATGCCCCAATCCCGACGGCTCAGGGTCTGGAGAATCCGCCTGCTGATGTTCCTGGCCGTCATCGGTCCCGGGTTCATCACCGCAAACGTCGACAACGACGCCGGCGGAATTTATACCTATTCCGCCGCGGGAGCGCAGTTCGGGTATCTTCTGCTCTGGGTCATGATCCCGATGACCGTTGCGCTGGTCGTGGTGCAGGAGATGTCGGCGCGCATGGGTGCGGTCACCGGCAAGGGCCTCAGCGATCTCATCCGCGAGGAATATGGTCTGCGCATCACGTTTTTCATGATGCTGGGCCTGGTCATCACCAACTTCGGCAACGTAGTGGCGGAGTTCGCGGGCGTCGCGAGCAGCCTTGAACTGTTCCATATCTCGCGCTATGTCAGCGTACCGGTAGCGGGAGTTGTCGTATGGCTGCTGGTGGTAAAGGGAACGTACAAGAGCGTGGAGAAGGTCTTCCTCGCGGCATCGTTCTTCTATTTTGCCTACATCATCGCGGGAGTGCTGGCAGGGCCGAGTTGGAAGGAAGCATTTGTGGCCACCTTTAAGCCGCCACACAGCGCTGCTTTCCACGACTCGTCATACATTTACATGGTCATCGGTGTCGTGGGCACGACGATCGCGCCGTGGATGCAGTTTTACCTGCAGTCGTCGATTGTGGAGAAGGGAATTACATCGCGCGAATACCGGGCTTCGCGTTGGGACGTGATCCTCGGGTGCCTGTTCACTGACGTCGTCGCGTGGTTCATCGTGGTGGCCTGCGCGGCAACCCTCTATGTGCACGGCGTGCGGCAGATTCACGATGGCGCCGACGCCGCACAAGCCCTGCGCCCACTGGCGGGCGAATATGCCTACATTCTTTTTGCGGCGGGGCTGTTCAACGCGTCACTGTTCGCCGCTTCCATCCTGCCGATCTCGACGGCCTACACCGTCTGCGAGGGACTGGGCTTCGAGTCTGGCGTGGGACATAAGTTCAGCGAGGCGAAGGTTTTTTACTGGCTCTACACGCTACTGCTTATTGCCGGCGGTGCCATCATTCTCATGCCCAACATTCCCCTCATCAAGATCACGATTCTGTCGCAGGTGGTCAACGGAATCGTTCTGCCCTTCGTTCTGATCTTCATGCTGCTGCTCATCAACAAGAGCGAGCTGATGGGCAAACACGTTAACGGCACGTGGTTCAACGTAATCGCGTGGGCCACGACCATCATCATGATTGGCCTGACGATTGCATGGTTTGTGACCGGCGGAGGAGGGGGCTAGAGCAGTTCGCCATCGGCAAGCTGCTGGACCAGTTTGCGATCGGCGTCGAGAAAGTCGAGTGTCGGTAACTCGCGCCGGTTCACCCAGCGGATCTCGCGGAAGATGCGGTTCTGCATCTCGCCCTCGTACCGTTCAACCATGAAGAAGTGCAGCTCGACTGCGTTGCCGTTCACATAGCGATGTTGCAATTGCGCAACCTTGCGCCCGATTTGGGCGCAAATCCCCAGCTCCTCATCAAGTTCGCGCTGCAGGGCTGCCGGTGCGTCTTCTCCGGGCTCAATCTTTCCGCCGGGAAACTCCCACTTCAACGGCATTGTCTGGTATTCGGTCCGCTGGCAACAGAGGATTTCGTCTGGCCGCACGATGAGCGCAGCAACTACTTGCTTTATCAAGGCTTCGGCCTCGATTCAGGTGAGCCGCCAATTATCACGCGGCTTTCTCCAGGTAGTTTCCCACCAGTGCGGCGCAGTGTTCGACCAGCTTGCGGTCTTCTTCCGTGAAGGCAGCCGGAGTATGGCTGTCGATGTCAAGCTCTCCAACCGCCTTGCCCCGCACAAACACCGGCGCTACGATTTCAGACTTCGTGTCGAGGGAGCACGCCAGATAGCGCGGGTCGGCGTTTACGTCGTCAACCACTAGCGTCCGCGCCCGAAGAAACGGCCGCTCCACAGATACCCTGGTTGAGAGGAATACGTTTGTGCGGCGTATCGGCCCCGAGGAACGGCCCCAACACCAGCATCGGATCCTCGCCCGGTGAGCCGTGCTCGACCATGTAGAAACCGACCCAGTTGAAGTGAGGCAGCCGTTCGTGTAGCTGCTCGACAATCGCGCTCATCAGGTCTTCGGCACTCTCGGCCGCATCGGCCAGGCGATTAAGCTCTTCGGCAAGCTGTTGGTAGTTGATCGGCATAGGCATTCATTCATACCACAGTGCGGATGCGGCGTATGCCGCCGGGCTGGGGGAACATTTCAGGATGCAGCGCCCACGCGATGGCGTGTAGCCCGCCAAGCAGAGCTGGATGCAGGCGTGTTGAGCAGCTCGTCGTTGATGCAGAACACCCGCCCTGCGCGCACCGCCGGCAACTCCGACCAGCCGCGCTGCTCGACAACCTTCTCCAACGGAACGCGGTCTCCCGCGCCACACCAGGCGGCGAGAATCACATCCGGTTGCGCCGCCGCGACTTCTTCCGGGGTAACCGTTTGCCCCGGCTGGGTGGCGAACTCGCCACCCGCCGCTGCCACCAACTCGGCCACCCACAGCTGCGAGGCGATGAGCGGTTTTCCCCATTCTTCGCAGAAGACCCTCGGCTTGTAGGTATTCGCAGTACGTTCGCGAACCTCGACGATCGTGCCCTGCATATTTGCGATTACACTTTGCCCGCGCTCCCCCGCGCCCATCACCCCGGCGATTGCGGCGATGTCCGCGTAAATGTCGGCGAGTGTCCTTGGGGCCAGCCCGAGAAATCGCACACCGGCTTTCAGGATCTCCGCGACTGCTTCGAGTTGATAAGGAACTGAAGCCAGCACAAGGTCTGGATGGGCGGCGAGAATCTGCTGGCTTTGCGCGGTCCACGAGTCAGAGATAATCACGCGCGAGCCATCAGCAACTTCGGGACAGACATCGGCGCAGTACCGGGTGCACGCAACCAGGCGGTCGAGCAGCCCCAGATCGCGCAGCGTGACCGTGGCGCTGGGCTGTAGCGATGCGACGCGCCGGAATGTGAAGTTGCTAAAAATCAAGATTATTCAATGATAAAAGCGGCAGGCGTCCGGTAGGGCTGGGGGATAATCTAATAGAAGCGAATCTCCACGCTATGTACTCTCCCCAACTTCTCGACCACTTCGAGCACCCGCGCAACTCCGGGGAGCTGGCCGACGCAGATATCCGCGTGCGGACCGAGAATCCTGCCTGCGGCGACATCCTCGAGCTGGCCATCAAGATGGATGCCGGGCGCATTACGGCGATTCGTTTTCGTGCCAAGGGGTGTGTGGCTGCCATGGCGTGCGCCTCGGCGATGACGCAGCTGGCGGAAGGGAAGTCGCCGGAGGAGGCGCTGGCGATCGGCAAAGATGCGGTTATCGAAGCTGTAGGCGGATTGCCTCCAGCCTCGGGACACGCCGCCCAGTTGGCGATGGATGCGCTCCAAACTGCGCTCAAACAGCTCGCCTGACTCACTCCGCATTCAACATTGGCTGGCATTCGGCCACCCGCCACTCGGGGGTTGCGCCCGCCCGGCTGGCGACCAGCGCGCCGACTGCATTGGCGAACCTGCCTGTCGAGCGTGCATCCCAACCCTGGTCGATGGCATGAAGAAACGCGGCTGCGAACGCATCGCCTGCGCCAACCGTGTCCGCTACCAGCACTTTGAAGCCCGGAACCTCGCAATACTTGCCCTGATGGAAAACAGCACATCCGCGTTCGCCGAAGGTCACGCAAATCATCTCGCAGCCGTATTGTTCACTCCAGCGGCGGCAGAAGTGCTCGATTGAGGATCCCTGTCCTCCCGCATTGACCGAGGCGTCGAGGAACTCCGCTTCGCTGTCACTGAGCTTTATGACATCGGCGTGGGTCGATAGCTGTTCCACTACCGCCAGACTCCAGTTGCCATCGCGCAGGTTGACGTCATAAAAACAGCGCGACTCAGGTGTGGCCGCAAGCAGCCTCAGCGTCGAACCCAGCGCCTGGCCAGACATGTGGTAAAGCGTGCCGAGGTAAATCCAGTTCGGCCGCAACTCCGCCAGGCGGCGCAATTGCACCGGGTCGAGGTCAACGAAGTCGTAAGCCGCCGGACGCACGATGCGAAACATCGGCTTGCCTTCGGCATCGAGTTCGACCTCGGCAATGCCGGTGGCCTTGCCGGGGAGCTTCTGCACGAATTCGGTGGAGATGTTGCGAGCCTGCAGACATTCGAGCGCGCGCCGCCCGCGGGCGTCTTCGCCGACCGCACTCAAGGGGAAGACTTCGTGGCCCAGTTGGCGCGCGTGAACGGCGAAGTTCAGCGGCGCTCCGCCGAGATATTCATTTTCTCCAATCACATCCCATAGGATTTCGCCAACGCTGACGATGCGCATGCCAAATGGCCTCCAAGTCCCGTCTATCCTATCGCGCCTGGCTGCGTTTGCAATCTGACGAATTTCCGTTATGATTGCCACGCTCCTATGAAGCTGCCTTTCCAACGCGAGCGCGCCGTCGCACCAACCGTTGCGACGCCCGCTGAATTTCCACCCTTGTCTGGCGCCGATATTGCAGGCATGGTCCAGGGCAAACGGGTGGGTGGTGACTTTTATGGATTCCTGCGCGCCAACCCCTGCCGCGTGGTCTTCGGCTTGCTCGATGTTGCCGGAAGCTACGGAGAGAACAATGCCATCGTGGAGGCAGCGCGGCAGACCTTCCACGAACTGGGGTGCAAGAGCTTCGCCGACCCTGAGGTCAACGAGGCGGACGCCATGATGGATTTGTGCCTCCAACTGAACCTGACCATTCGCCGGGCGTCGTCGGGAGTTCGTTCCTGCCCAGCCTTCATTGGGTGTTACAACGAGGCGCTGGGAACCGTGTGCTATGCCAATGCCGGACATACTCCCGGACTCCTGCGCGACCCTTCGGGCGTCAGCGAGCTGCCGGCGACCGGCCTCCCTCTGGGGCTATTTGCCGCTTCTACCTATGAAGCGCCATTTGCCGCCCTGCAGCCCGGAGCGTCGCTGTTGCTGGTCTCTCGTGGCGTGGTGGAGGCCGCATACAAGAAGGAAGAGTTCGGCCTGAATCGAGTCAAGGACCACTTCCAGCGCGCCTCGCGCGAGAACGCCCGTGACATCGCCACCAGTGTCCTCGCCGAAGTGCAGCAGTTCTTGCGCACACCGCCCACGCACAATGATGTGACGGCGCTGGCTTTGGTCCGATCAGAGCACCGTGCGGCCGCCGGCAGCGTCTGAAAAGCGCAGATTTCAGACAGCACGCGGCCACTGTCGGAGGGTATCCCCCGTGCGAGCATGTTACGATTAGAGTCAAGTAATTATTAATTACGGGTGCTCCCAAAGGAGAGTCCGGCAAGATGTTGCTGCGCCGAAACGCCCGGGGATTGGTCCCTGGCGCTGCAGGCTTGGTCTGGCTAAGCCTCTGTGTGCTTTCATGCGGATTTCCCATATCCGCAGTGGCTGAGTCTCCGCAATCCCCGTCCGTCCAGGGCGGCGAAACTGCCACACCTGACGCCCAGAATACGGGACCGGCAGCCGCTGACCAGCAACCGGCTCAGCAGCCGGGAAACATCAGCGGAACGGTAATTGTTCAAACCGGAGCGTTGGCTGTCGGCGCCAAAGTGCAGCTCACACGCCAAGGCCAATCCACACCGCGAGAGGTGTTGTCCGGCGAAAATGGGCAATTCTCCTTTACCGATGTCCCTCCCGGGCCCTTTCAGCTTACCGTCACGTCGGAAGGCTTCGACGCTCACACGGTCGACGGAACCCTGAGCCCGGGCCAAGCCTTCATTGTTCCGGAGATTATGTTGAGCGTTGCCACCAATGTGACGGAAGTGCGGGTTGGTGGCAGCACGTATGAAGTGGCGCAGGAGGAGCTCAAGGAGCAGGAAAAGCAACGCGTCTTCGGCTTCATTCCAAATTTCTATGTTACCTACGAGCCCGATCCGGCTCCTCTCGCGCCGAGTCAAAAATTTCAGCTTGCCTGGAGATCCGTTATTGACCCGTTCACCTTCGTGGCCGTCGGCTTTCTTGCCGGACTTCAGCAGGCGTCGGATGAATTCGGAGCATACGGGCAAGGCGTAGAAGGGTATGCAAAGCGCTACGGGGCAGCGTACGGTAATGTCGTCTCAAGTACGTTCATCGGAAGCGCCATCCTGCCGACTCTCTTCAAACAAGATCCACGCTATTTCTACCGGGGAACCGGCAGTACTGGATCGCGGCTTGGGTACGCGCTCGCTAATGCTGTGATTTGCAAGGGCGATAATAAGAAGTGGCAGTTCAATTACTCCGAAGTCATCGGAGCCTTCGCAACCGGCGCCATCTCGTATGCCTACTATCCGCCGGGCGATCGTCACGGAGTGATATGGCAAAACGGCCTGATCAAGCTTGGTGAGAGCGCCGTCGCCGGCGTCTTCCAGGAATTCGTCCTCCGTAAACTGACACCGCATCTTCAAACCCACTCCAAGAGCCAGCCGTAAGGAAACTCTGATTAAGTCTGGCTCTTGAAGGGGACGGCCTTTAGGCCGTCCGTAAGCGCTAAGAGCCAGCCGTAAGGAAACTCTGATTAAGTCTGGCTCTTGAAGGGGGCGGCCTTTGGGCCGTCCGTAAGCACTGCAAAATCATTGCGGCTTTAGCCGCTGAGGGACTTCGCCGTACTAGATCAGAATTTCCCTAAAGCACCGATGGCCGCAACCCCGGGGTCATCTTGGGAACCGATCCAACCTGAACGGCGACAAGTCAATACGTGAAGGCCGCTCCAGCGCCCACAACGCCAGTGCCTCGCCGATGGCTGCGGAGTGCTTGAATCCGTGACCTGAGCACGCGGAAGCGAACACCACATTTTCACAATCCCGAAATGTATCCACTATGAACTTCGCGTCCGGCGTCACCGTGTACAGGCAGGTCTCCGTTCGCAGGCACCTACCGGAGATATCTGGGAACCGCGGCGCGATGTATTCGTCATACATGGCGGCAACTTCCGAGCCGCTGACCGTGCGCGCGACTGCGTCGGGATCGACGGTCGCATCATACTGCTCGGTGGCGATCTTCAGCCCGCCTGCTGGCCCGTCAAGCGCCGGGAAGCCGTAAAGCATGTCGCGCGGCCGGTTGCCCACGATCCAGATGAACACCGGAAATTGCGCCGACGTATACTGCTCCTCATTCCTGGCCAGTGCAAACCAGCACATCACTTGGCGATAGATTTTGAAATGCCGCGCGTACTCCGGGCTCAGCAATCGCTGGATCCAGGGTCCGGCGGTCACGATGACTCGCGCGCCGGAATACGTGGCTCGGTCGGTCCTGACCTCGACCGTGTCGTGCCCGTGATTGCTGATGTCGAGCACAGTCTCCGAGGTCATCACCTCGGCCCCGAGTTCTCTGGCCAGCGCGAGCTGGGTTTCGATGCAAGCTTCGGGACGAAGAAACCCGGCTCCCGGTTCGAAGTAGCCAAGCTCGTCGCCGCTCAGCTTGAACTGCGGATGGCGGCGGCGGATCTCCTCCGCGTCGAGCACCTCATGTGGGATGCCGAATTCACGGGCCGCGCGGATGGTGTCCCCGACGAACGAAGTGGAACCGTGATGATCGCCGGAGATGCTTTGCGAAGCCAGAATCAAAGCGCCGTTGCGAGTCAGCAAGCTGCGCCCCGTGGCCGCTTCCAGTTCCTCCCAGATATGGTTGGAGCGCTGCACCAGGGGCACGAACTCGCGACCCTCACCGATGGCCTCGCGGGTGATGCGGGTGTCACCGTGCGACGAGCCCCGGTCGTGCGGCGGGTTGAAACGGTCAATGCCGAGGACGCGCGCGCCGAGCTTCGCAGCCTGATACAGCGCCGCGCTGCCCATCGCTCCCAGACCGACGACGATGACGTCCGCCGCGTTCGCCATAGGCGCATGATAAGGGATTGGCGGCGGTTCGCGCGGTGAGCCTGCCGTGAGTGCGCATGGGCCCGCGGCCCACATATGCGGATGAGAAATTAGATTGTCATCCCGAGCGAGCGCCTTTGTTGCCCGACCCGCCCCGGGTCGGGCGGGCGCGAGTCGAGAGCCTGCCCTGAGCGCAGTCGAAGGGGACCTGCTGTTCCGGACCTGCTTGATGCGCCGAGACTTCTCAAACGTCGACAGGTGATGTCGGTGACGGGAACGGGCCGGTTCTCAGCACTATGATGCAAGCGGTTAGTCCCGCCCCGCGGGACGAAACTGGTTAGCCCACAGCGGAAGCTGTGGGTTGCCATTCCGTTTTGTTTTTCGAGCCTCTTTAGGGGCGACACAACATGCCACACAGCTACATCAGTTCCATCTTCCACATTGTCTTCAGCACCAAACGGCGCATGCAACTCATCCCTCCTGACCACCAGTCCCGCTTGTGGAACTACCTTGCAGGCATCGCTCGCAATCACGGCATGCAGATGCTCGCCGTCGGCGGCACACAAGACCACGTCCATATGCTCGTGGTCCTCCGGCCGGATATGGCCGTGTCAGACGCGGTGCGAACTCTAAAGGCAAACTCCAGCCGATGGATGCGGGAGACCGATCGCTTTTTCTCCTGGCAGCAAGGATACGGAGCGTTCAGCGTCAGCCCGTCACAGATCGAACGCGCGAAGCAGTACATTGCCAACCAACCCGCCCATCATCGAACGCGTTCGTTTGAGCAGGAGTTTCTGGCGATGTTGCAGGCCGGGAACATCAAGGCCAACCAACCGTCTGATCGTGCCGCCCCTTAAAAGGTGTCTGTGTCATAGGAAGGGACTTGTTTTTCACAAGCGAGATGAGCGACAAAGAGAGCATGTCACGATTCTTCTCGTACGAACCGGATCAGGCGTACTTGCTACCGCCGAACATCAAGGATGTTTTGGGCAAAGGGCATTTGTGCTTTCACGTGCACCGCGTAGTGGAGGCGCTGGATGTGAGCCATTTTGAGCAGGCCTACGGCGCCGAGGGACGTCTGGCCTACCCGCCACGCATGATGTTGAAGGTGTGGCTGTATGCATTTTGTCTGCGGCTGACGTCGACGCGGCGGCTGGAGCAGCGGATACGTGAGGACTTGGGGTTGCGTTATCTGGCGGGTGGGCTGACGCCGGACCATAAGACGCTGAGTGAGTTTCTGCGGCAGCACCGACGGGCCATCAACGATGTGTTCACGCAGGTGCTGGAACTGGCGCGGCGAGCCGGACTGGTGCGATTGGGACATGTGGCCATCGATTCGACGCGGGTGAGAGCCAACGCTTCTCGGCAGCGGGTGCGGAATGTAGAAGCGGGCGATCGCGACCAGCGGGCGCAGGATCGGCGGCAGGTGCGACGTTTCCAGCAGAAGGCGCTGGCGCAGGATCCGGAGGAAGGGGTCGGAGTCAGTGTCGGCAGCGGCGAGCAGGAGCGCCTGGAACAACAACTGCAGCAAGCCCGCCAAGGGCTACAGCCTCTGCCTAAGCGGGGTTGCAAGCAGGTGTCGGTGACCGATCCCGACAGCCGCTTTCTGCGCAGTCGCCAGGGATGGGTTCTGGGTTACACGGCCGATATGGCGGTGAGCGACGATCATTTCATCGTGGCCACGCGGGTGACCCAGAATGCGACCGACAACGCTTCGCTGGTGCCCATGGTGGACGAGGTGGAGAAGCAATGTCGTCAACGTCCCGCAAAGCTGACCGCCGACGCGGGCTTTTTTAGTGGCGCGGCGTTGCATGAGTGTTGTCGGCGCGGCATCGACTTGTATGTGCCGGACCCGAACCTGACGCACGAGATCAACACCGGGGAAGTCGCCGGCGGTATCGGGCGCACCGCCATCCGCGATCCGGAACATCTGCGGCTGCGCGAGAAGTTGCGCAGCCCGGCGGGACGGAAGATGTACCAACGACGACAAGCGGTAGTGGAACCCGTGTTTGGGGTGCTGAAAGAACAACGGGGCATGGGGCGATTTCAGCGTCGCGGCCTGGCCGCGGTCACTACGGAATGGATGCTGGCCGCCATCGCCCATAACATCGCACGTATGACGACAGCCAAACTGTAAACTCCGTGCGGTCCCGCTCACGCGCGATCGCAAAAACAAAAACCACTCGTCCCACTGAACTCTGCGGTTCAGCTATGACACAGACACCTTAAAAGGGGCTTGCGGGAATAGATTTGGCACGCTTACCCACAGCTTCCGCTGTGGGCTAATCAGTTTCGCCCTTCGGGCTGGCGACCTGGTTCTGATGCGGCCCCTACCTGACACGTATCCCATTATTCTTGCTGTGGATCAGTTCCGCCCTCCGGGCTGCGCCCCTGGTCCTGATGCGGCCCCTATCTGACACGTATCCCATTATTCTTGCTGTGCATCAGTTCCGCCCTTCGGGCTGGCGGCCTGGGGTTCTGGCCTGCCCCTTGTTGACAAGCATCCCATCGGTGTTGCGCCCGGCTTAGAATCGCCAGCGAACGAGTCCCGCCCCGCGGGCCGAAACTACTTAGCCCACCGCGGAAGCTGTGGGTAAGCGTTGATTTCATTTTCTCGGAGCCCCCTTTAGGGGGCGGCACACCAGGGCTGTGCGGTGGCATTCAATCAGAGTCTTGTTCCCGCCCTTTCGCCAAAAGCAGGCGAAAGATGTGGCCCTGCGCTGGGCGACGGTGGTTAGGTGCCCAAACCTCAAAGAATGTTTGCGATTTTGGCCAAACATCGGTTTGGGTTGCCGCGAAGTTCATGCTCCCAAAATCGGAAGACGCGCATGCCTATTCTTCGCAGCTTTTTGTTGTTCGCTAGATCGCGACTCTTGTTGCGCTTGATCTTCAGGGCCCAGAAAGAGGTGTTCGTACGCGGCACATGTCCGCAACGGGGACACCCATGCCAGAAACAGCCATCGACAAAGATGGCAAGATGCTTCTTCGGGAAGAAGAAGTCCGGTCGGCCGATGACTTCGTTAGGGTGCATAACCCAGCCACGAATGACGCCGTTTCATTGACTACGATCTTGGCTGTTGTGTACCCGGGTTCCAGCATTTACCCTGGGAGCGCAAAATCTATGAGCCTCGACCCATTGGTGCAGCTTATTCACTCACCCCAGCAGAACGAGTGGAGCAAGCGAAACGACAAAGCGTTTAGTGCCCTCTTCGGCAGTCCTGAGGGGCGATACCCGAAAGCTGCTGAGAAATCCGTCACGCTTCGGGCTCCCGAGATGAGTCAAGATTCTGGAGTTCCCTTTGCAGCCTATATTCACCCATCAAATCCAACCAAAGGCGCTTATGGCGGTTTCTCGTTTGTGATTTTCCCCGCCGCGGACGTGCCGTGTCTTGTCGGGCTTGTCGTGGGTACACAAGGACTCGCTCCTGACGAGGCGATCCTGGGTCGCCCCGGGCACGCCCGCAAAGCGCAAGCGATATGTGCCTGGTTAAATAAGGAGTTCGGAAAGGGACAACAGATTGCGTGGGCCAAGCAAGATCCGACTCGCTTAGATGTCAATATTCCCGATGGCCTACAGCGACAATGGAGCGAGTACAAGGGGGTTTTCGACAGATACGGGAAGGTGATATACGCGATCTTCAAGCCAGACTCGGACCCTGAGATTACCCAGAAGGCACTGACTGCGCTTTTAGATCTCACCTTTGAGGAACGAGGATTTCCGGTTAATGGCAATTGTCGACAAGACAGCGAGCAGATTCGAGCCAAGTGGTTCGGTTATTTGATGCCGGTTGTAACGCGCCATGAAGTGCGAAACCTGTTGGAGTCCAGGCGCTTTGTCATTCTCCAAGGGCCACCCGGGACGGGCAAAACGATGATGGCCCTAGATCTCTTATCTGACGAGTATGGCGGATCAGGGCGGTCTATTCAGTTTCATCCAAATACCACATACGAAAACTTCATCGGAGGCTTAGCTCCCGAAGAGTCGAGAACCCAATTGGGCCTTCAATTTAGGCCTAAGCCAGGTTTCCTCATGGAATCCGCCAAGCAAGCAGAAAAAACCCACCCTACTCCTTACTTGTTGCACATAGATGAAATCAACCGTGCTGACCTGGCGAAGATTCTGGGAGAAGCAATTTACCTGTTTGAACCCAAATCCGCGCAGAAGCGGGAAATCGAATTGCCATATGATTTTGGGGAACCGTTCCACACCAAGTTTGAACTTCCAGAAAACCTACAAGTTCTTGGCACGATGAATAGCGCCGATCGCAGTATTGCCATTGTTGATGTCGCAGTGCGGCGGCGATTCGCATTTGTTTCTCTATGGCCACAGATGAAAGTAGTTGACGAGCACAGTTGCGAGCTAATGCGAGACGCTTTCCAGCGCATTGTGTCTATCTTCATTGAGCACGCAGGTGAGGACGCATTCCCGCTGGTGCCGGGCCATTCATACTTCCTTGAATCCAACGAAGGTGCCGCCAAAGAAGGCCTTAAAGTTAATTTGGGGCCCCTTCTGGAAGAGTATCTCGCCCAAGGGTATGTGACGGGATTCGCGGAGCAGATTCGGACGTATCTGCAATGGTTACAAAGCCTCTGAGGCCCAGTAAAGCCCGCAGCTACCGGAGATTTCCGCCGCCATTGCTGCCTCCGCAGCTCGCACGGGAAGTCTGTCTCGAACTGCACGACAACTCTTTCCTCCAGAAGTCAGCAGTAAAATTCTTCGGGTTGCGGAATGCTTTTAAGGATCCAACCTCTACCGCTGCAAGGTTGCTGGAACAATTCGAAACGCAGAACCGCTCTTTGTTTTCGTTGATGGATGTTCGGCTCACTCGCTTGTACGACGGCAGGGATGTCTATGTCACACTGGAGGCGGGTAATGTCGTAGGCGCGATTCCGCTGTTCTCTCCCACTAGCGGAATGCTCGATTACGGACTGGTAATCCAGCCACGATTTCCATGGCCAGGTATCGGCCCAATGCTGGCCGAAATGGGTTGGCGGATAGCGCCTACTCCTTTGAAGCTGCCCCTTCTAAAGCGCTCTGAACGCAAAGTCCCGCTTTGGGTGATTTCGTGCATGGTCCTCGTACGGTTGAAAGCTCTTTTGGACTCCTTGAGCAGACGCTTCGAGTTGGTTAACGAGAACATGTCAGCTCCCCGAGGGACGGTTCGCTGGTCTCAGTACGCGACTCGGAATCTGGCGACGGGACAATTTCTTCCCGTACCCTGCACCTTCCCAGACTTACGGGATGATCGGCTGCTTGTTGGTGCAATTCGCTACTCTCTTGAGAAACAACGGAGCGCCCTCGAGTCGCAGCGAGAACATGGCGGTTTTGTTCATCAGCTCATTGCTTTCTGTAACGAGCTTCTGCGCAGAGTTCAGCATAATCCGCCATTCTTGCCGTCGCCCAACACGCTGGCCTCCTGGCTGCAAAGGCCACTGCGAACTCAGTACTTTCGGGAGGGGCTGCAAGCAATCGAGTGGACGATCGACGATCGCGGTCTGGCAGGTGTCAGCGATTTGGAAGGGATTCCTTGGCGGATGCCAATGGAAAAATTCTTTGAGGCTTGGGTCGAGACCGTCTTCCGTTCCATGGCCAGGGTCATTGGAGCGGAGGTTCTGGTTGGCAGGCGAAGGGAGACCGTTCAACCAATTGATTGGGAACCGCCATACCTTGGATCGCAGAAAGCGTTGGTACCTGACATCTGGCTCAGTTGGGGGTCGACAACCCTCATCGTCGATGCGAAATACAAGCGCCACTGGGATGAGCTAGAAGGCAACGCTTGGATGTCGATCGAAGAAATGATACGGGAACAGCATCGAAGCGATCTATTGCAGGTGCTTGCGTATGCAAACCTTGCGCGGACCGCCCGAGTTATCGTGTGCCTCGCCTATCCCTGCACGCCTGATACTTGGGAGAGAATGATCCGTCGAAACAGGGTACTTCACAAAGCAGAGATAAACGCAGGTACTCGCAGTGTGGTGCTCTGGCTGACCGCCATTCCGATGGCAACTGCTGTCGATAAGATCTGCGGACCGCTTCTGACGGAGATGCGTTCTGCAGCGGCATGGCAATTCAACTAACAGGCCGAAGCCTGCCGCTTATCTCCACTCCTGTGTGTCCACGCTGAGCCGCAAACACCATCAAGCCCATGACTTCTTTTGCGAATGTGAACTGCTCCTCGCCGACCTCGCATACCACGCTTAGCATGGATGCCGTGGTGCCATCACCATACGACCAGGGGTGCTGCTCGTCGATCTCATCATCCCAGCGGCCGAAGTCATGTGTGAGCGTATGGGCAAATGACCATGCCTCCCCCTCGCTGCTTGCAATAATCAGCAAATGTCCATTGTGCTCATGCTCCCCGTCAATCACGGTATATGTTGCAAGATAGTGTTTCGTGCTCATTTCGTCATCCAGTCTAAGAGAAGCCGTTTGGCAAGGTCCCTGCAGCGAACCCTCGCCGGGAATCAAATGGCCATACGAGCTGCCAAGTCCCCATGGGCATGTTTATCGAATTGAGCGCCTCGCTCACCTGGGCGAGCCAAGTATCGTCCGCATCCGCCTGGACGTGCATACTGCGATTCTAGTCCACGCCAACGGCTCCCGATTCGGTTGGTTTCTATTTTTTCGTCGAGGAGTTCCATTAGGGATTGGGCATCGACTTTTTTCTGTTTCGGAACAGAAAGTTCTGAAGAAGTTGGGCGGCTGGCCCGGCTGTCTTGAGCGTGTCCCCACCCGAGGCGCCTCTGCTTTTGGGGTCTTCTCGGTTGGCTCATCACATGCAAACGTGACCTCCGCACTTGCTCGTGAGTGACTCGGCGCGGTACCACTGGATGGCGAGGACGAGGTCGTTGTGTCTTCGCAGGCCGCACCCAGTGTGCGGGCCAGGAAAAGCTCTTTGACAGGTCAGTGGATGGTGGGCAGTGGATAGTGGATAGAAGCCGACATTAAGTCCAGTCGATACCCATAGATGATAAGCATGATAATCATGATAAGCATGCTTATCATGATTATCAGTCAGGAAGGGGCCTCGCGAGGTCAAAAGCTAGTAAGTACTTATGAATCAAGATTATGCTGTAAGTCGTTTGTTTTCTATTATTCACGGTAGAATGCTGCACAAACTCATGATTCTAAAGAATGAGCGCAATGGGGAGGTGGTCACCCAAGCAATAACAGATTGGATCGCCTCGACCGTGGGCAAAGCGTAAGTGCTTGGGAATCAAGATTATGCGATAAGTCCCTTGTTTTCTATTATTCGCGGCCAAATTCTGTGCAAATGCCTGATTCTAAAGAAAGAGCGCGAGGGAGGGGGTCTCTCATCGTCGGACGCAGTTTCTGCGAGTGCTGAACCGCAGATCCCCTTCGACTGCGCTCAGGGCAGGCTCTCGACTCGTCGCCGTGCTCCTCGCTCGGGATGACAAGGTCGCGGGAAGTCCTCTCCGGATGACAGAGCGAAGAGCGAAGAGCGAAGAGCGGCCTTCCTACTGCTGGACGATCTGAATTGCCTTGGGATGGACTTGCTCGTTCTGGATGAGCGCGGCGTCCCAGCCTCCGCCCAGCGCTTTGACGAGGTACACCGAGGTGACCATCTGCTGGCCGAGGAGTTGCGTTGCCAGTCGCTCGTTGGTCAGGAGCGCCGATTGCGCGGTGATGACATCGAGGTAGCTTGTGACTCCTCCGACGTAGCGATTGTTGGCCAGTTGCAGAGCGCGCCGCGCATCGTCGACAGCGGCGTTCTGCGTGGTGCTCGCCTGCGACAGCGCGTTCAAGCCGGAAAGTCCATCTTCCACCTGCTGGAACGCGGTCAGCACCGCTTCGCGATAGTTGGCCACGGACTCGTCGTAGGTGGCTTTGGTTGCCGCCAGGTTGGCGCGGAGTCGTCCGCCCTGGAAGATGGGCTGCAGCAAGTCGCCGCCGAGCGACCAGATGGCGCTCGGAGCTGAGAAGAGGTTCGTGATGTTGGTGCTTTGGATACCGCCGCCGCCGAAGATTGTGAGCTGCGGATAGAAGGCTGCGGTGGCGACTCCGACGAGAGCATTTTCATAAGCCATCTGGCGTTCGGCAGTGGCGACATCGGGTCGCCGCTCCAGCAGATCAGAAGGCACGCCAAGAGGCACTGCCGGCGGAGTGATAGTCAGAGGACGAGCGGGCACACTGAAGGTCGAAGCTGGATTTCCCGTGAGCACGGCGATGGCGTGTTCAAACTGCGCGCGCTGTTGCTGGACGAGGTAGAGTTGCGTCTCGGTGGAATGGAGCAAAGTCTGCTGCTGTGCCAGATCAAGCCCTGAGGCTACTCCGCCGTTGTGGCGGTCCTCCACCAGTTGCAGTCCTTTTTGCTGGATCGTGACCGACTCCTGCACTACCTGAGTTTCCGCGTCGAGTTCGCGCAAGGTGAAGTAGTCGGCGGCGAGCTCGGCCGTGAGCACCAGGTTCACGTTGTACAGGTCGGCTGCGGTGGATTGCAGCGAGGCGTTGGCAGCTTCGACGCTGCGCCGCACCTTGCCGAAGAGGTCCGGCTCGTAATTGAGCAAGAACGGGATCTCAAAGGTATTTTGGGTGAGAGGATTGCCGAGAGTAACAACTTCTGGACGATGGCCTGAATAGCGGGTTCGCGAGGCGCTGGGATCGGCACTCACGTTCGGGAAGTATCCAGCGGTTGCGACTCGGGCCAGCGAACGGGCCTCGCTAAGGCGGTCCTTCGCCGCGGCCAGCGACTGATTGGCCTGGAGCAGTTGCTGTTCGTAGTTGTTCAGTTCGGCATCGTTGAAGATTTCCCACCAGGCGCCTTTGGGGATCGAGTCTTTGGGGGCAGCAACGCGCCAGGGGCCTTCTGTCTTGTACGCCGTGGGCGCCTGCACCGGCGGGCGATGATAGTTCGGCCCCACCACACATCCCGCCAGCAAACCGCTGGCGAGAATGCCGGTCGCCACGGACATCCGGCTCATGACTTCTGGCCTCCCTGATTTTCGGGAGCGACATTCACCTGCTGGCCCTCCTCGAGAGAATCGGCAGGATTGATGACAATGCGGTCTTGGAGTTCCACGCCGCCCAAAATCTCCAGGGTCGTGCCGTAGTCATGGCCAATCGTGATCGGGCGCAGGTGGACTTTGCCGTCGCTGCCGACAACCGCCACGCGCGGCCCTTCCTGCCGGAACAGCATCGCGTTGACCGGAATCGTGACCTTCTCGGCGTTGATTCCAACGCGGAAATGCACTTCGCCGAAGGAGCCGGGCAGCAGGCGTCCGTCTTTGTTGGGCACATCTACTTCCGTCATTAGGGTACGCGTGGTTGGATCAATCGCCTCTGCCGTGCGCGCCACTGTGCCTTTGAATTTCTCGCCGGGAAGCTCCGGCAACGTCACCCAGGCTTCCATGCCGTTCTTGATGGCCGGCGCGTAGTTCTGCGGGACGTTGACGAACACGCGCAGTGGGTCAACACGCGCAATGTCAAACAATTCCTTGCCCGCAGCTCCGCCGGTCGATCCGGAATTAATCAAGGCGCCGGGATCGACGTTGCGCTTGGTCAATACGCCCGAGAAGGGAGCGTAGACGTGCTTGAAGGATTCCAATTGCTCCAGGCGTCGAACCGTCGCATCGGCCGCATCGAGGTTGGCCCTGGCTTGCTGATACCCGCTGGCTTGCTGATCGGCTTCCTGCTGCGAGACCGAGTCAGTCTTGCGCAGGCCCACATAACGATCAGCATTGATCTTCGCCAGGTCCATTTGCGCGAGGATCTGCTGTCGGTTAGCGCGAACCTGCATCAACTCCTGGTCAACCTCGGGCGTGTCAATGTCAGCCAGCAGTTCGCCCTTAGTGACGCGGCTGCCGATGTCCTTGTACCAACGTAGCAGATAGCCATTGGTGCGCGCGTAGATTGGCGACTCCTCATAGGCCTGCAACGAACCCGGCAATATCAATTCTTCATCTGGCTTCTCCGCCGTGGGATGAACCACAGCCACCGTAGGAATGGATTCGCGCTCCGTCTCGTCCGCCAGCACATGGTTATCGTGGAGGCGGATCAGCATGGCGATGATGCCGCCAACAACCAACAGCAGAACCGCAAGGCCGACCAACAGCAGCGCCTTGCGTGGTGGGGCTGGCGGAAGCTCGGGCGGCGGCGTTATCTCCGGTGCCTGACGCTCGTCATCCAGAACTTCGGGATGTGAATGCGAGTCCATGTAAGTTGCTTCTTGTTCGGTTCGTAACATTCTATGACGGTTTCAACTCCGCTTGTTTTGCTTCTCGGCGGCCGTGAATCATGGCAAAGATGGTTGGCACAAAGAACAGGGTTGCCACAGTTGCGAACACCAGTCCTCCGATGACTGCCCGTCCCAGCGGCGCATTCTGCTCCCCGCCCTCACCAAGGCCCAGAGACATGGGGAGCATGCCGATGACCATGGCTAGCGCCGTCATCATCACCGGACGAATACGCGTGTAACCGGCTTCTAGTGCGGATTGCACTGCCGGAATCCCGGCCCGCATGCGGTCCCGGGCAAAAGAAATCATCAGGATCGAGTTAGCGGTGGCCACGCCCATGCACATGACGGCTCCGGTCAGCGAGGGCACGCTCAGCCGGGTGTGGGTCAGCAGCAGGATCCAGCAGATGCCCGCCAGCGCTCCTGGCAAGGCCGTAATGATGATGAACGGATCAAGCCACGACTGAAAGTTTATGACGATCAGGAAATACACGAGCATGATCGCCATGACCAGCCCGATTGCAAGACCGAGGAACGACGACCGCATGGTTTCGACCTGGCCCCGAACCAAAATGCGCGTGCCGCGCGGTAAGTGCTCCTCAAATGGTTTGAGGGCCTTGAAGGTGTCCTTGGCGACGGCGCCCAGGTCGCGCCCCTGTGTGCTGACATAAACGTCAATCACGGGCTGCACGTTGTAGTGAGAAACCACCGCAGGCTTTGCCGTCGGTGTCAACTGCGCCAGGTTGCTTAGCACCTGCCAATTCGGGGTGTTGGGATCGTCGATCGGCATCCCCATCAGGTCCTGCAGCGAGGTCATGTGGTACTGCGGGTGTCTGTACCGCGACCTGGTAGGTGACGCCGTTCTTAGGATTCAGCCAGAAGTTGGGCGCGGTCTGGAAGCTGCCGCTTAGCGACACCAGTACGTTCTGCGCCACATCGCGTGCGTTCATGCCGACTTGTGTGACCTTGGTGCGATCGATGGCGAGGTCGAGCGTGGGCAGGGTCAGCATCTGCTGCACGTGGACATCAGCCGTCCCCGGGATCTGTCGCACGCGGTTCGCGATCTGCTGGGCGATGAAGTAGTTGGTCTGCATGTCGGCGCCGACGACCTGGATGTCGATGGGCGCCGGCAGACCGAAGTTCAGGATCTGGGTGACGATGTCGGCCGGCTGGAAGAAGAACTCCACTCCGGGGAAGCGGCGCGGTAGCTCCTCGCGCAGCGTGCGGATGTATCCGCTGTGGGATGGTGGTGCTCTGGGTTCAGCCCCACCAGGATTTCGGCGTCGCTGCTGCCGATCACGCCGGAATTGCTGTAGGACAGATTGATGCCCGAATTAGGCAAGCCGATATTGTCAAGGATGGTCACCAGCTCGTCTTTGGGGATCTGCTGGCGCAAATACTTCTCAACTTTATCGGTAAGACGGGCGGTTTCCTCGACACGCAGCCCGGCGCGGGCCCGCATGTGAAGCCGCATCAGGCCAGCATCAACCGAAGGGAAGAAGTCCTCGCCCAGGAAGAACACCAGTCCCATCGAGAGAACGCAAAAGGCGAGAAAGCAGGCTGCAAACAACTTGCGATGTTCGAGGGTGGTTTCCAGGAGCTGGTAATAGCCGTTGCGGAAATTGTCGAAGCCGCGCTCGAAGCCGCGCTGATAGCGCCCGAAGATGGTCTTGGGACCGGCTGCACGATGCTCGTGTCCGCGCATGATGTACATCACCAGCGTGGGAATCAGGGTGCGCGACAGGAAGTACGAGGCCAGCATGGCGAAGACCACAGCTTCGGCCAGCGGTACAAACAGATAGCGCGCCACTCCCGTCAGGAAGAACATGGGCACAAACACGATGCAGATAGAGAGCGTGGAGACAAACGCCGGCACCGCAATCTGCGCCGCGCCATCCAGGATGGCCTGCTTCATCTCCTTGCCTTGCGCCAGGTTGCGCTCGATGTTCTCGATCTCGACCGTGGCGTCGTCCACCAGGATGCCGACTGCCAAGGCCAGACCTCCCAGGGTCATGATGTTGATGGTCTCGCCCAGAGCGCTCAGCAGAATCACCGACACGAAGATCGAGAGCGGGATCGAAATCGAGATGACGATCGTGGGCCGCCAGTCGCCGAGGAACAGCAGGATCATGGTCGCGGTCAGCGCGGCAGCGATCAGGGCCTCGCGGATGACGCCGTTGATGGAAGCACGCACGAACAGCGACTGATCGAACAGCGGCTTGATGGTGATGTCGCGGGGCAGCGACTGCGCCGCGATCGGTAACATGTCTTTTACCGCCTGCACAATGTCCAGCGTGGACGCGCTACCGATCTTGTAGATCGACATCAGCGTGCCGCGCACGCCATCCTGGCGCACGATGTTGGTTTGCGGTGCAAAGCCATCGCGGACGTGGGCGACATCGCGCATATAGATGGTCGAGCCGTTCACCGTCTTGACCGGCAGATCGTTCAGCTCCGCGATCGTCTGCGGCGAGCTGTTCATCTCGACCTGGTATTCCAGCGGTCCGATCTTGGCCGAGCCCGAAGGCGTAATCAGGTTCTGGGAGTTGATGGCGTTGACGATGTCGGCCGGCGACAGTCCGTTGGCCTGCAGCCGCGGCACGTCCAGGTCAACCTGCACCTGCCGTATCTTGCCGCCGTAGGGATAGGGCGTGGCGGCGCCGTGCACCGTCGCCAGTTGCGTGCGCAGAAAGTTCTGGCCCAGGTCAAACAGTTGCTGCTCCGGCAGCGTCTTGCTGCTCAAGCCAAGCTGCACGATCGGCGTGGACGACGGCCGAGTAGGTGATGACCAGCGGCGGCGTGGTCCCGGGCGGCAGGCCGCGCAGTGTGACCTGCACCATGCGCCGTCACTTGGGCCAGCGCGGTCTGAATATTCGCTTCCGGCCGGAAGAAGATCTTGATCACGCCGACGCCGTTGACCGACTGCGACTCGATGTGCTCGATGTCGTTGACCGTGATGGTGATGCCGCGCTCCGAGTTGGTGACGATGCGGTCGGCCATCTCGCTCGGGCGCAAAACCGCCGTAGTTCCAAATCACGCTGATGACGGGAATGTTGATGTCGGGGAAGATATCGACCGGCGTGCGCAGAATGACGATCGGCGTCAGGATGATGAGCACCAGCGCCATCACGACGAAGGTATAAGGACGCCGAAGCGCAAGTGCAACAATCCACATCGGTCGGGAACAACTCCACTCGGGGCCGCATTAACGGCCCTGCGCTACACCGCAGAGACGGACAAAATTCACTGATTCGATACGGTACGTATTGGATTCAATATATGCTATGGTGGGTCATGGGGCAAATGCGTTTCTGATCAAGAGCAGGCGCAGGAATCGAACGGCGCCCGGCGTTTGCCCGGCCGTCCGCGAAGCGAAGAGGCGCGCCGGGCGATTCTTCGCAGTACGCTGAAGCTGCTTGCAACGCATCGGCTTTCCCGATCTCACGATCGAAGCCATTGCCGCCGATGCCGGAGTCGGCAAGGCGACGGTGTATCGCTGGTGGCCCAACAAAGGCGCGCTGGTGGTCGATGCCTTCGCCTCCAGCGCCGAACACAAACTGCATTTTCCCGACACCGGGTCGGTCTACCGGGACATGAGCCTGCAAATGAACCAGTTCCTCGGCATCTTTCGCAGCCGCCGGGTCGCATTGTGGCGGCACTGATGGGCGGTGGACAGTCCGATCCCGGAGTTGCTGGAGGCCTTTCGCGAGCGATTCCTGCGGCCGCGACGGCAGGAGGCCTACAAGACGCTGCGCCGTGGAATCGAGCGCGGCGAACTTCCTCAGAATCTGGACCTCGATCTGGTGCTCGACATTCTCTACGGCGCAATCTACATGCGCTTCCTCATTCGTCACGACGAGCTCAGCGAGAGCTACGTCGAGAAGGTCTGCCGAATGGTGCTGAGCGGCGCGGCAGGCAGTTCCCATGCGGGCCGAATGGCCTGCGAAAGGTTCGGACGCGACCAGTCGCCTCGCGTTGACACGCTTGTCCCCCTCAGTACGATTCGTTCACCCATGCTCAACATAAATTCTGTTAGTCGCGCCGGTACACGTCGAAGTCTGCCGCAATTCGAATCCGCCGCGGTGCGCTGGCGTCGTGCTGGCCTTCTCGCTGCTGGCCACCGCGACGACCACCTCGGTCGGCCCGGCCGATCCCAAGCTCTATCTCACCGACATCAAGACGCTGGCAGCTCCCGACATGGAAGGACGCGGCGCCGGAACGAAGGGACTGGCCAAGCTTCGAAATACCTCGAGCACCGCTACAAGTCGCTCGGACTTAAACCGGCGGGCACCAGCGGCTACCTGCAGCCGTTCACCGTCACGACCGGTGCGAAGCTAAAGTCGGACAACACCGTCATCGAGGACATCGGCGGCAAGAAACAGCCGCTGATGCTCAACCAGGACTTTGTGCCTGCTAGTTTCTCGTCCTCCGGAGTCCCTCACCGGTCCGGTCGTCTTTGCGGGCTATGGCGCTTCCGCCGATGAGTTTCAATATGACGATTACGCCGGCGTGGATGTGAAGGACAAGATCGTCCTGTGTGCTCCGCTATGAGCCCGAGATCTTCGGCGAGAAGAGCGGCCATCACGGGCTGACGCAACATTCGCAGCTGATCACCAAGGCGATCAACGCGCGCAATCACGGCGCCAAGGCGGTGATGCTGATCAACGGGAAACTCGGCGACGGCGAAGAAGATTTGCTCATGCGCTTCGGCGGCGTAAGCGGGCCGCAGGACGTCGGCATCATGCTGCTGCAGGTGAAGAACGCCGTCGCCGAGAGCTGGTTCCAGGCGGCCGGCAAGTCGCTGGCTGAGGTCCAGCAGCAGATCAACCACCTCGGCAAGCCGGCGTCGTTCGCTTTTCCGCAGACGCTGCAGCTCTCCGTGAAGGTGGACATCGAGGCGACGCACGCGCGGGTGAACAACGTGCTGGCCTATCTTCCGGGCAAGACCGACGAGTACGTCATCATCGGCGCGCATTACGATCACCTGGGCCGCGGTGATTCCAACTCGCTGGCGCCCTCGCAGATCGGCCAGATCCATCCCGGCGCCGACGACAACGCTTCCGGCACCGCTGGAGTGCTGGAACTCGCGCGCCTGTTTGCGCCGATGAAGGGACAAGCTCGACCGCGGCATTCTGTTCGCGTCGTTCTCGGGAGAAGAGCTTGGGCTGCTGGGTTCGGCGGAGTGGGTGAAGGAGCCGACGCTCCCGCTCGACAAATGCGTGGCCATGCTCAATATGGACATGATTGGCCGCATCAAGGACAACAAGGTTTACATCGGCGGAGTGGGCACCGGTTCGACCTTCAAGGCGATTCTGGAGCAGGCGCAGAAGCAATCCAACTCAAATTTCAAGATCGAATATTCCGCCGGTGGCTATTCGGCCAGCGATCACACTTCGTTTGTGGCGAAGAAAATTCCAGTGCTGTTTTTCTTTTCCGGACTGCACTCGGACTATCACAAGCCGTCCGACACCTGGGACAAGATCAATGCGCCCTCGGCGGCGCAACTGCTCGACATGGTTGCCGACGTGATGTTGCAACTGACTTCGGCTGCTCCGCCACCCGACGTTCGTCACCGTGGTTGAAGACAAGCCGATGGGAGGCATCTCCGGCGGCGGAGGCGGTTACGGACCGTACTTCGGCTCCATTCCTGACTTCGGCGAGGTAAAAGACGGAGTGCGGTTCTCCGACGTTCGTCCCGGATCGCCGGCTGCCAAGGCCGGACTGCGAGCCGGCGACATCCTGGTGCAGTTCGGCGACAAGCCCATCCACAACCTGTACGACTTCACGGATGCGCTTCGCCGCAGCAAGGTGGGTCAGGTGGTCGAAGTCAAGGTGTTGCGCGACGGCAAGCCGATCACCGCCAGCGTGAAGCTGGAGCAGAGAAAATAATCGAAGTGGAAGAAGGCACTGCTTATTCGGGCCAGGCGCCGAGTGCACGGCGCAGGAGTATCAACTGCCCCAGGTGATATGCGCTGTGATCGGCCGCCAGCAGGGCTTCACGCAGCAGCGTCTGGCCGGTGCCGTGTGGCAGCGGCGCGAACAGGTCGCGAGAAGGATCGGTTACTAGCTTACGCATTGCCTCGACGTGACCGATGACGGCCGCCACACTCTTGTCCCACGCTTCAGTGCTTGGAGGCTCCGCGGTTTTAGGCCAGTAACCCTCCGGCCATTTAGGCGATTTGTGGCGTGCGTCACGGCTGAACTCCAGAATGTCCCACAACGCCAGGCGGATATGTTCCAACAATTGCCACGCTGAATGAGGAAAGCCGGCCGGCACACGACCGCGTAGCTTAACGGGAAAGCTTTCCACCGCCGCATGAAAGTCTGCGTGGGCTTCATCCCAGTCGATCACTTTAGCGAGCTGTTGACGGAGGGCTTCGTCGTGGCCCATGGAAATCCTCGCCGGCTGAAAATCTTAAAATGTGAGATGAGCCCGCTCAGGTGAGGGATGCTAATTTCAGATAGACGTGGAGCCCGGACACTGCCCTAACGAAAGCGTCGCCGGCGCTGTTGTAGAGTGCGGCTCGCGGCGGGGTTCACCAACACGGTAAATCCATTGCGAAGGCTCTTGCGGTCCATCTGCACAAGAGTGGCTCGTTCACCCTCAATGCACCCACCAAGTATGCGTCCAAGGCTGAGCAGCGAGGCACTGCCGCAGATTTCGCACTTTTCGCCCGCACTGTTGCTGATGATCTCGCAGTCAGCGCAAAGCACCGCTTCCGGTAGAGGAACCGCGCTTAACTCGGAGTTCCACTTGGGTACTTCATCCATGGGAGTTTCCCTGTGCTCTTAACCTAGCTGGCCAGGGTTATGTTGGGAAGTGGCTTATGGTGCCAGAAGCGAAAGAGTAAATGGCCGAGGCATCGTGCGTTGGCGGAGCCTCAGGAGTGCGGTATATTGCTTTCAGTGGCCGGAATCAAGTTATGATTCAGCGCAAACAGCGCCAGTTCCAGCCGGTTACCAACGCCTAGTTTGTTGAAGATATTCGTAAGGTGGCGCTTTACGGTTTCCTCACTGATGCCGAATGTCTGCGCGATGTGCTTATTGGTGCTGCCTTCCGTAATCAAGCCCACCACTTCGAGTTCGCGGGCCGTCAACCCGAAGGTCTTACGCGTAGGTAAGGCAGTCTGGGCTGCGAGGTCGCGCAGCACCTGGACAAGGTTTTGCACTGGGCGACCCTCAAGCCAATATTGGCCCTGCATAACGGAGCGAACACACGCGGCGAGGTGATCCAGAACGGCGTCCTTCAGGACGACGCCACGGGCCCCGAGTTGTAGCGCCTCGAGAATTTGGCGCTTGTCGATGTGCCCGGTCAGAACAATGGTGCGGGTGTTCGTGGTTTCGCTGGTCAATTCGCGCAGTGCCTCCATGCCGGGCATCCTGGGCATGGCAAGGTCAAGAAGCAAAATGTCGGGACGCAAAGTGCGCACCATGTTCAGCGCCTCCATGCCGTCCTTGGCCTCGGCGATGACCTTTATGCCATCGCTTTGCAGCATGTTACGCAAACCAACACGGACCACTGGATGATCGTCGGCTATCAGTACTTTGATGGGCGCGGCCAAAACGATTCCCCCACTTCTGAAAGTCCTTCTTAGCTATGCTGCTGAGCCCTCGACCGGAGCCAGAGGCTGTCCGAGCCGTTTTGCCAACTCCACTTGTACTGAATCAAGAGCAGCCGCGGTCCGGTCCAGCAAGGCCGCCGCGTCCCGGAGCTCGGAGTTGCGACCCATCTGCTCCAGGTCCGCGCAACAACGCGCGACCGCGGCCGCCCCGATTACCAGACTGCTGCCTCGCAAGTAGTGGGCCCGGTCGCGCAATTGCGGAGCATCCTTCTCGGCCAAGGCATTGCGCAACTGAGTCAAGGTTCGACGGGCTTCAATCAGATAATGCTGGCACAGCTCCGCCAGCTCTGCGGGGTTGGCACTCGTTGCCTTCTGCAGACGCTCAAAAACATCGGAAGCTAGGGACTCATCGGTCACAGGCGTTGCATGCTGTCTTCGCAGCAAATTGTTATCACATAGGTAACCTTATTCATGCCGCTTCCGTCAAGCACGAACGTGGCACGATGGCCACTTCTTGCTCGTGGCAGTCGTCAGTGGGCTTGGAGGCAAACGTAATGTAACGATTCCGGCGCAACAGTTGGAGCGACCTCCTACCGATCGCGGAAGCTCCGCAGGGTGCAGGCCAGAGCGAGGCCGCCGGAGGCGAGGGCCCCCAAGGTCGCCATGGTCCGCAATTTGGAACGTCGCAATGCCTCCTCACGCTGGCGTACGAACGGTGCCTCGGGCAACTCGCCCTCCGCGAAGTCCTGATGGAGGGCCAACTGCAGCACTTCCGCGGTGTGCAGAGCTTGACGATGGCTCAGTTGTGATATCTGCTCACGACAACTGAAGCCATCAGCGACGATCAACTCCGTCGGTCGCGCCCTTCGCACCGCCGGCAGGAGTGCGAGCTCCCCAACCTTGACTGAAATGTCGTACTTGGTCTCTTCAAATCCAAACGCGCCGGCCATTCCGCAACAACCATCCTTGACCAAGTGCACTTGCAGTTGCATCTGTTCCAGGAGGTGCATTTCGTGGTGCACTCCGCGAAGAATCGCTTTGTGATGACAATGCTCATGCAACAGCGCGTTCATGCGAAGTGGTGGCGGACGGTAGTCGGCCCGCTCCACGAGAAACTCGCTGAGCAGAAACGTATTCTCCATGATCCTGCGTGTCTCTTCACGCTCGGAGAATAGTCCGCGAATCTCATCCCGCAGCACCGACCAGCAACTCGGCTCCAGCAGCACGATCGGAATTCCCTGATCGAGATAAGGGGCGAGGACGCGCATCACGTGGCGAAGGTACTGTTTTGCCTCATCGAGAAAGCCATGGTCGTACAAAGGACGGCCGCAGCAAACGTGCTCCACCGGAACAACAACCTCGTAGCCGGCGTGTTCGAGGACCTCGACCGCGGCGCGCGCCGTCTGAGGAAGGAAATAGTTGTTGAAGGTATCGGCGAACAGCAAGACCTTGGCACGGCCTTGGTTCTGCACGGGCCGCTTGCCCCACCAGGTCTTGAAGGTGTCAGGAGCGAATTGCGGAATCGAGCGCTTCGGCGCCATTCCCACGATTGCTTTAATCAGGTTTCGTGTTCCGGGAGTCGAGGAAAACAGGTTCACAAGTCCCGGCCATGCAGATGCAATCCGCGACCACCTGTCGATGTGGCCGAAGGCATAAGCATGTCGAGGCCGAAGGCGTCCCTCCCAGTAATGCGATAGAAACTCTGACTTATAGGTTGCAATGTCCACATTGACCGGGCAATCGCCTTTGCAGCCCTTGCACGAGAGGCAAAGGTCCAAAGCTTCCTTGACATTCTCGTCGCGCCATCCATTCTCGATGGCTGAACCCTGCATCATCTCCCACAGTAGATGAGCGCGCCCCCGCGTGCTATGGATTTCCTCTCGAGTAGCCATGTAGCTCGGGCACATCGTCTGGTTATCAGCGGTGTCTCCGCTTTCGCGGCGGCACTTTCCAACGCCGACGCAGCGCAGAGTTGCGTGTGCAAGGCTGCCGTTGTCGTCAGGAAACTGGAAATGAGTTTTCGGTTCCCATGGACTATAGTCAGCGCCCAAGCGGAGGTCGGTGTCCAGAGGGTTTGCATCGATAATCTTGCCCGGATTCATCTTCCATTCCGGATCCCAGATGCCCTTGAACTCCCGGAAGGCGTTCATGATCTCGTTGCCGAACATGATAGGCAGCAGTTCGCCGCGTGCCTGGCCGTCGCCATGTTCTCCCGAAAGCGAGCCGCCATAGCTGCTCACCAGCCTGGCCGCTGCTTCCGCAAATGCCCGGTAGTTACGGATCCCTTCTTTACTGCTCAGGTCGAAGGTGATACGGCAATGGATACACCCCTGGCCGAAGTGTCCGTAAAGTGCACATCTGAGGCCATGCTTATCGAGGAGTTTGGAGAAATCGCGCAGATAGCTGCCAACCCGGTGCGGCGGAACGGCGGCATCTTCCCAACCCGACCAAGCCGGTGGTTTCCCTGGCACAAAGGCGGCCGCTCCCACGCTTGATTCGCGCAGCGCCCAAGCCGCTTTCTCGTCGTTCTTGTCGCTGTAAAAGGTGACGGTCGGAGGATGCAATCTGGACTTCAGTTTTGCGATGAGGTCATGTGCGCGGGCATCCGCTTCTTCCTGGTGGCTGCCCGCATACTCGACCATCAGCCAACCTTTGCCCTCGGGCAATTGGGCCAGCGCCGGGGTGTGCATGCGCTTGGTTCGCATGTAGCCGATCAGTTCATGATCGACGCCCTCGAGTCCGATGGGCCGGGACTCGACGATTTCGGCCACATCGTCCCCCGCCTGGTATATGTCCGGATAGCCGAGCACGATGAGCCTGCGACGCGGCGGGCTTTGAACCAGGTTCAAGCTGGCTGCGAGGATGGTGACCAGCGTTCCTTCGGAGCCAACGAGCGCTCGGCCAAGATTGAATACGCCCTGTTCGTCGGGAATGAGTTGGTCGAGGTTGTATCCGGAGATGCGGCGCGGAATGTTGGGAAAGCGCGCACGAATTTCACTTTCATAATAAATCCGCAGAGCCTTTATTCGTGACAGAATCTCGCCAACACGTCCACCGCGGCCAATCGCTTCCTCCAATTGCGATTCAGTCATCCAGCCCGCCGTCATGCGAGCGCCGTCGTAGGTCAGGATGTCCAGCGACTCGACGTTATTGGAGACTGGCCCGGCCATCTGGGCGTGAATGCCGCATGAGTTGTTACCCAACATTCCGCCCAGAGTGCAATAGCTGTGGGTAGCGGGATCGGGACCGAAGGTGAGCCCATGTTGACCCGCGGCGTTGCGGAGGTTGTCGAGAACGCAGCCCGGAAGCACCCGGGCGATCTTACGGTCAGGATCGATTTCGAGGATCTGGTTGAGGTACTTGCTCCAATCCAGCACAATGGCCGTATTGCAGCATTGGCCGGCCAAGCTGGTGCCGGCTCCTCGAGATAAAATCGGCGCGCCGAATTCTCGCGCAATTCTGACGGTCCACAGCACGTCTTCCATGCATCTTGGAACGACAACTCCAATCGGTACCTGTCGATAGTTGGAAGAATCGGTGGCGTAGGCGGCGCGGCTTCCGGCGTCGAAGCGGACCTCTCCCTCAAGATGCGCCTTCAATCTGTTTTCCAGTGCACTCGCGTCAAGTCCGGCATTTGGGTGCTTGGAAGGCGTGGACTCGAGAATCTTGAACGGAACCATGTAGATTCCTCGTTCGAACGGACCCGCATTTTATGTCTCGCGAATGCCGGGCAACCGCCGCAGCGATTCTTTCATGTTACCGAAAAGGCAAGATGACTTGAATCTGAGACAAACCCAGTATCCCCCACAGAAGTGCCAGGACTGCATTCGTGGTTCAGCGAAGCAGCCAGAGAATCTCCGGTTCCCCCAAAAAGGGAGCCCGATCACAAGAAGCCAGTAGGGCGTGTACTTATCCCCATTACGCAAAAGTTTGCATACCGGAATTTAATACTATGGAGTATTGTATTTAATATCAATAGGTTAGGCTTAGCGTGCTGTGGAATGAGAATTGCATTGCTTATCTTGCTGCGTTTTACTCTGTTGGACCAGAGGGGAAACGAATGAAGAACCTTACGGTTGCGCTAATCGTCGCGCTGGCGAGTCTATCCGCATTCGCTGGCGTATGTCCCACCACAACACTGGATAACTATCTGGGTTCGGGATACTCCTGCGGTATTGACGACAAGACGTTTTCTACTTTCAGTTATTCGTCCTCGTCGAACCCGGGCGGGTTTGCCATCCCCGCCAATGGCGTAGATGTCACCCCCATAACTACACAGGGGAACCCGGGGTTCCTGTTCAATGCTCCTTGGCAGGTATCCAACAACTCCGGCATCCTTGCGCAGGACTCCCTGATTGGATACTCCGTTACCGTGAACCAGGGCGGCAACCCCATCACGGACCTCACGCTGGCGATGGTGGGCTTCGACGCAATCGGAACGGGCGAGATAACGATTGACGAAACTTATTGTCTCGGCGGTATGCTGCCGACCTGCAGCGGCGGAACCGAAGGCACCCTCGTTCTCAATTGGACGTCGAGTGGTGGTGCGTCAAGCAAGACCATTAATTTCGCGGGAGTCACCGAGGTGAGTGTCGAGAAGGACATCTTACTGACAGCGGGTACAGACGGCCAGGCTGCCGTGTCGGGTGTTTATAACCAATTCTCTGAGGGATCGGGAACGGTTCCGGAGCCCGGCACACTCGGCATGTTTGGGATAGGTGCCGTCGGAGTGGCTGCGTACATACGCCGCAAGATGAAGGTCTGACGTTGGTTTCCGCCTAGAGCCATTCAAAGGCCGGAGCGATCTGCTCCGGCCTTCGTGTCTTGAGGTCTCACTGCGGCTTCCCCTACCCACTGCGCCCGCACTTAGCTGGATAGCAAAGGAAACTAAGGCTATTGCTGTGGCAGCACCGATTCAACCGAGGGTACTGTCACGTCGGGGTCTGCAACTTCCACGATCAGCTCCTCATAGCGTTCGTCCCTCAGGCGAATGACCACCGTGTGGTCGGAATCTCGAGCGAACTCTTGAACGCCCAAGTCTTTCGGCACCCTGAACGTCCAGCACCAAGCTGCCGCCCGAAATGGATAGATCGAGCATTCGAAAACCTCGTGTTGCCTTCGTTCGTGGACCAACTTTCGCACGGGATAGTTGTCCCGTCCTTACCGTTCAACTCAATCCGGCGGGCAGCGAATTTCACCGTCCCTTTTCCAACAACTGAGCAAGCAGCGCCTTGGCATTAGGATCGTCGGGAGTAAGTTGCACTAACTGTCGTGCGTATGCGATTGCCGAAGCCAAGTTGCCTGTGTCGCGCTCAAAAGCAATCAGCCCCTCTAGTACCTGATGATCGGCGGGGCGGCGCTGGTGTGCCTGCTGCAAGACTGCGATCGCTTCGTCCGGCCGCCCGGTAGAATTCAGAGCCACCGCATAGACATAGCTGTACTGGACGTTGGTCGGTAACAGCATGGCCGCTCTCGCCAGCAAGCTCAACGCCTCTTGATATTGCTTTTGCCTGACCTTGAGCAGGCCGAGAGCATGAACCGGTTCAGCGGCATCGGGCGCGACCGCGATGGCCCGTTCCAGCCACCGCTGGCCTTCGTCATCGCGGTTCTGCGCGCGGTAGAGGTCGGCAAGATTCACCATGGCGGGAACGTATTTGGGATCCAGGCGGAGCGCGGTTTGCAACTCGCTTTCAGCCTCTCCCGTCCGCCCCATCTGCGCGTAGAGCAGCGCCAGGTTCACGTGACTCTCAGGGCGTTCGGCCGCCGCGAGTTCGCTGTCGATCAACTCCGGGATGGCGCGATCGAGCACTGTCTTCTGGCTCTCTTGCAAGAGATCGCGCTGCGTTCCGGCCAGAAGCCGTGCGGCCTCGATCCGGACGGAGCGAATGGCATCCGTGAGCAGCGGAGCACCCAGCCGGACTCGTTCCTGCGCGGGAAGCGGCTCCAGCGCCCGCACCGCCTCGCGGCGCACTAATGCGTTATTGTCCCTGAGCGCATTTTGCACTGCCGGCGCTGACGAAGGAGTGAGGTATTCCGGAAGCAGATTGAGGGCGGTTGCGCGCGCAATGCCGGGCTTGGCCGTATCCGAGATCAATGCGGTCAGAGATTTTTCTGCGGTAGGCAAGCCACGACGGCCGGCATCGAGCGCCTCAACGAACTGTGCTTCCTGCCTGCGACTTGGTCCGTACCACTTCGCGACGGTCTCGGCGGCCCAACTGTTCAACTTGTCTTTGTGGCACTGAGTACAGGCGTTCGGGGTTCCGTAGGCGAGAGAGAAATCGGGACGGGGGACCCGGAAGCTGTGATCGCGGCGCACATCGACGACCATGTAGGTGTGCGTCGGCATGTGGCAGTTGACGCACAACGCGCCAGCGCTGTCGGTCTTGTGATGATAATGCTGCTCCGTGCCAAACTTCGCGAGCGAGTGACACTTGCCGCAGACCGAATTCAAAGTCACCGGCGGGAGCTTTGCGCTGTGCGGATCGTGACAATCCGAGCAGGTCACGCCGCTGTGGTACATCTTGCTCTGAATGAATGAGCCCCACTCGTAGTCCTCTTCTAGGATCTGACCGTCGGCGTAATAGACCCCTTCTTCGAGAAGGCTCGGCACATAGTCGTCGAGATAAGGCTGGCCCGGCTCGGCGTCCCTGGTGATGGCGTGGCGCCTCGAATGACAGGGGGCGCATGTGTTGATCTCGTTACCGGAGCGCGCTTGCCCCGTCCAGTGCATGGTTCCCGTGTCCGGCTCCGAAATCGACCAGGCACCGCTGGCTGGCTTGAGATCGACGACCAGACCGTTTGCACCATCCTTTGTGCCGTAAGAGCCTTTGTTGTGCGTCTGCGCCCAGGCGGCATGATTGGAACCCGGCCCATGACACGACTCACACGAGACATCAATCTCCGACCACGTAGTCGCGTAGCTGTCTTTGGCGAGGTCGTAATTCTTGCGAAGGTTGGTCGAGTGGCAGTCGGCGCACATGTAATTCCAAGTCAGGTTACGCCCCGTCCAGTGCAACGGATCGGACGGAGTTATCTTCTGGCCGGGGTAAAGGTCAAACCAGCGCTGGCCGCCTTGCTCCTTGCTTCGGGAATCCCAGGCCACCGTGAATGCCTGCAATTGGCCGTTGGGGAAGGGAACCAGGTACTGTTGCAGGGGAGAAACACCGAAGGTGTAACGAAGATCGAAATCCTGCGGCTTGCCGGCGGGGCCTTCGGTATTGATCTGGAACTTAGCTTCGCTCTTCGAGAAAGTGGACGTAACGCCACCCTTCGTAAAGCGTGAATCGTGGAAATTTCCCAGCACGGTGGAGTCACTTGCCACCTGCATTGCCTGGGCGTGATGGGAAGTGCGCCAGAGCTTAGTCTGCTCCTCATGACACGGAGCGCAACGTTCAGCCCCAACGTAAGTCGCTGGCGGGGCCGTTGTGACCTCCCTAGCTGTGGTTCCAGCAGACCACCGCCAAAGGAGAATGCCGAGAATACAAGCAGCCGCCGTGACGGCGAGAACGACCCTCAGCAGAATGGGCGACTTTGTGGGCTTCGACTTGGATCTCATCGGTGTGGCGGGTAATGTGTGATTCTACGGCGACGGCGAACAAGAAACAAAGGAGCCAGATCACCACGACAAACAGCACCCTCCGGCCCGGCAGAGCAGCACAGAAGCAGGTAGTCGCCACAGCCAGTTGAGTTGGGTGGTGAGCGCAGAATGAATCGAACCTTCAACCTACTGCTTAAGAGTACTCGTGGAACGAAGAATCAATGATTTAGCGCGGTTTGAGCAGAGTGAGATTCGCTAGCATTTATGCTGGTTTCTCGCTCCGCTGCCCTCCCAGATACAAGCGTAACTAAACTACCACTGGGCAAAATTCTGGTCACAGCCAACCGCCACAGGCGGAGGAGGCAGGTCAAGCTGGGCGTGATTACGATGAGTGCGGCCGGTCGATAATGCGGGCGACAGAAATCTTCTATTTCGTACTTTGGAAGGTTCCGAAGCAAAGCAAAGACTCTAGCAGGATGCTGAAAAAGTACTCCTAATCCACAGCGTACGTATGCTAAGAAAGCAGCATGCGAGGCACGGACCATCAGCAAAGCCACATGTTCAGTTATTTGTCGCCCGAAGCACGGGTACGGAAGGATCATCCGCTACGGGTCATCCGGGCGATGGTAGACGAGGTTCTGCGGGCACTGTCGCCGCAGTTTGACCGGATGTACGCCAGCGAGGGCCGACCCTCGATTGCGCCCGAGAAGCTGCTGCGGGCGCAGTTGCTGCAGATGCTGTACTCGATTCGCAGCGAGCGTCTGCTGATGGAAGAGATCGATTACAGCGTGTTGTTCCGCTGGTTTGTCGGGTTGAATCTGGACGAGGAGGTGTGGGACGCGACCACTTTCACCAAAAATCGGGACCGACTGCTGGAGGCCGAGGTAGCCAAGCAGTTCCTGGCGCAGGTGGTGGAGCAGGCACGGGCGCAGAGCTTGACCTCGGATGAACACTTCACGGTGGACGGCACCTTGCTGGAAGCTTGGGCGGGAGCCAAGAGCTTTCAGCGGAAGGATGGCAAGAATCCGCCGGGAGACGATGATGCCGGCAATCCCACGGTGAACTTTCACGGTGAGAAGCGGTCCAACCGGACGCACGCGTCGAAGACCGATCCCGAGGCCAAGATGGCACGCAAGGGTGAGGGCAAGGAGGCGAAGTTGAGCTATAGCGGCAATCTGCTGGTGGAGAATCGCAACGGGCTGATCGTGAATGCCATGGCGTGGGAAGCCAGCGGAACCGCTGAGCGCGATACGGCGCTGCTGATGCTGGAACAGATTGCCGGCACCAAGCGAGTGACGGTGGGTGGCGACAAAGGCTTCGACACAGCCGACTTCATCGCCGAGTGCCGCCACATGCAGGTCACACCTCATGTCGCCCAGAACGACGGTCGGCGCGGCGGCAGTGCCATCGACCAGCGGACGACGCGCCATGCCGGCTACCGCATCAGCCAAAGGAAGCGGAAACGGATCGAGGAATGTTTCGGCTGGCTCAAGACGATTGCTCTGCTGCGGAAGGTACGACATCGTGGGTTGTTCAAAGTGGATTGGGTATTCACCTTCGCTTGCGCGGCCTATAACCTGGTCCGCCTGCGCAACCTCTCAATGCAGGCGGCGTAAGCCAGGGCCGAAGTGTGTCTGCTGAACGCAAAAAAGCTTCAGCAGGTGAAGGAAATAAGCTAAAACGAACTCTCTCCCCTCTCACTCGGCGACCCAGCAAGACAGAGTCAGCAAAAATCAGAGATTTTTCAGCAGCCTGCTAGATAACCGCTGGCAGCCAAGGTCCGGAGGGCTATTCCGAAGGGTCGTAGTTCAGGTTTTGCCCAAGCCATCGCTCGACATCTACCACCTTCATCGCTTTGCGCCCGGCATAGTCAGCGACCTGATCCCGGTCGATCTTGCCGAGGCTGAAATATCGCGATTCCGGGTGAGCGAAGTAGAGCCCACTCACGCTCGAGCCGGGCCACATCGCAAATGACTCAGTAATTCGCATTCCCGTGTTGGCCTCCACATCGAGCAAACGCCAGAGCGGGCCCTTCTCCGTATGGTCCGGGCATGCCGGGTAACCCGCGGCCGGCCTGATCCCACGATATTTCTCCTGGATGAGATCTGCATTGCTCAGACCTTCGTGACAACCGTAACCCCATTCATCTCGCACCCGCTTGTGAAGGCATTCGGCGAAAGCCTCGGCCAGGCGATCAGCGATGGCCTCCGCCATGATCGCATTGTAGTCGTCGTGCTCGGCCCGGAATCGGTCGCAGAGCTCCTTCAGACCGATCCCGCTGGTCACAGCGAAAGCGCCAATATGATCGAACAGCCCCGTTTCCTTCGGCGCGATAAAATCGGCGAGCGATCGGCACGGCTCGCTGCCGTCTCTGTCCGACTGCTGGCGGAGGAAGTGAAATCGCTCGAGAAGATTTCCACGTTTGGCGTCCGTGTACAGCTCGACATCATCGCCGACAGCGTTCGCGGGAAATAGGCCGTATACGCCATGAGCAGTGATCAAGTTCTTCTCAACGATCAGATCCAACAGGGCGTTGGCCTCTGTGAGGATCTGGCGCGCTTGCGCACCTTGCTCCTCGTGCTCGAGGATGCGGGGATAGACACCTTTTAGCCCCCAGGTGTGGAAGAAAGGCGTCCAGTCGATGAAGTCGCGCAGTGTCGCCAGAGGAAAGTTCTTCAGCACGCGCACGCCGGTAAACGTGGGTTCGGGCAGGTCTTCGGCATGCCACTCGATGGGAGTGCGTCTGGTGCGAGCGGTTTCAAGGGAGACGACCTGCAAACGCGGCGCGGAGTGGGCCTTGCGAAGCGCCTCGTATTCGGCGCGATGCTGCGCCACGAAAGCCGGCTTGCCGTCGTCACTAAGGAGGCTGGTCGTTACGGGCACCGCCCGGCTGGCGTCGAGCACGTGGACCACCGGCTCGCTGTAGTGCGGAGCAATCTTGACGGCCGTGTGCCGCCGGCTCGTGGTTGCCCCACCGATGAGGAGTGGCAACCTGAAACCCTGGCGCTCCATCTCGCGGGCGACATGCACCATTTCATCGAGAGACGGCGTGATCAGACCGCTAAGGCCGATCAGATCTGCCTTCTCCGCCTTGGCGCGTTCGAGGATCTTTTCGCAGGGGACCATCACCCCCAGGTCGATTACCTCGTAGTTGTTACAGGCGAGGACGACGCCGACGATGTTCTTGCCAATGTCATGAACGTCGCCTTTGACGGTTGCCAGGACAATTTTCCCTTGTGCCTTGACCACCTGTCCTGCCGCAGCCATCGCCGCCTTCTCGGCCTCCATGAACGGCGTCAGGTGGGCCACCGCCTTCTTCATCACCCGGGCAGACTTGACCACTTGAGGCAAGAACATCTTGCCGGCTCCGAACAAATCACCAACCACTCCCATGCCGTCCATCAGCGGGCCTTCGATAACCAGTAGAGGACGGCCAAACTTGACGCGCGCTTCCTCAGCATCGATCTCGATATAGGTGTCAATCCCTTTGACCAGTGCGTGCGAAAGACGTTCTTCAACGGTGCCGTTGCGCCATTCCTCCGCCTTCTTTTCACTAACTACCGCGCTAATGCCCTTAAGCGTTTCGCCATACTCAACCAGCCGCTCGGTTGCATCAGGACGGCGGTTTAGTAGGACATCTTCGACCAGTTCCTTCAGCTCAGGGTCAATCTCCTCGTATACCTCGAGCATTCCAGCATTCACGATGCCCATGTCCATGCCAGCAGCGATGGCGTGATAGAGGAACGCGGAGTGCATGGCCTCGCGGACCTTATTATTGCCTCGAAAGCTGAAGGAGATGTTGGAGACCCCGCCGCTGACCTTCGCGTGAGGCAGGTTCGCCTTGATCCATCGTGTGGCGTTAATGAAGTCGACCGCGTAGTTGCTATGCTCCTCCATGCCGGTCGCAACCGTAAGGATATTCGGATCGAAGATGATGTCTTCGGGTTGAAAACCGACCTCGTCGACCAATATCCGATAGGCTCGCTCGCAGACTCGGATCTTGTCTTCATACGTCGCAGCCTGCCCCTGTTCGTCGAAAGCCATTACTACCGCGGCTGCGCCATATTTGAGAATGGCGGCGGCGTTCTGTCGAAACTTCCCTTCGCCCTCTTTCAGCGAGATCGAGTTCACGATTCCCTTGCCCTGCAAGCATTTGAGCCCCGCCTCAATCACCTCCCATTTCGAGGAGTCCAGCATGAAGGGCACCTTGGCAACCTCGGGCTCGCTTGACAGCAATTGGAGATAGCGTGTCATCGCCGTGGCGCCGTCGATCATGCCCTCGTCCATGCAGATGTCGAGGACGTTAGCCCCATTTTCGACTTGCTGGCGGGCCACGCTTACCGCTTCTTCGTATTTACCTTGCTTGATCAGCTTCGCGAACTTGGGCGAGCCGGCCACATTGGTCCGCTCGCCGATTATGATGTACACGCCGGGCTGTTGGGTGAAGGGCTGTGATCCCGACAGACGAAGGGGCTTCGTCTCCGTGGCATCGGCCACGCTTACGCTATCGAGCAAGCTCACGCTCCTCCCTCGCTCTGGCGGCGCAGGATCCCGCAGCAAGAGTCCTCCCCCACTTTCGCGGAGGCAGACCTTCGAGCGCTTTGGCGATAGCCGCAATGTGCTCAGGTGTGTTACCGCAGCAGCCGCCGGCAATATTGATCAGCCCTCCCCGTGCGAAATCGCCCAGATACCGGGCCATGTCCTGCGGCCCCAGATCGAATCCGGTTTCCGACAAGGGGTTAGGCAAACCTGCATTCGGATAACACGAGATTGCCACGTCCGCCTTTTCAGAGAGCTCCTCCAGGAACGGATACATCAGATCGGGACCGAGAGAGCAATTGAGACCCACCGAGAGTGGTTTCACGTGCTGCACCGCGTTCCAAAACGCTTCCGTAGTCTGCGCGGAGATCATGGTCTCGCCGCCACGCCCCACCGCCGCCGAAATCATTACCCGCAGCTCCCGGCCGTCCTGATCAAACACCTCACGGATAGCGACGAGTGCCGCCTTGGCGTTTAACGAGTCAAAGATAGTCTCGACCAGGAGGAGGTCTGCGCCGCCGGCGATGAGGCCGCGAACCTGCTGCATATAGGCGGTCTTTACTTGATCGAAGGTAACCACTCGGAAGCCAGGATCATCGGCATCGGGCGAGTTCGAGAGAGACACTGTCAGCGGACCAATAGCTCCTGCCACGAAGCGTTGACGCGAGGTTGCGGTCCCGACACGGTCGGCCCATTCACGGCACAGCCGTGCTGATTTCTCATT
>CAVPFD010000019.1:12500-41242 GCA_963703645.1 uncultured Acidobacteriaceae bacterium | reverse complement strand
GCCCGGGAAAGCAACGATTTGACGGCTGCTCGTTCTTTCTACGAGCAGAGCCTGGCAGCGTTTAGCCTTTCGCGGGATGGTTGGGGAATCGCCAGCGCCCTGTCGGACCTGGCTGGTCTTAGTTGGGATCAGAGCGACAATGTCGAGGCCCGTCGCCTGTACGGTGAGAGCATCCAGATGTTTCAGAACCTGGGTCATAAGCGCGGCATCGCAAGAGTGCTCGAGTGTCTTGCTGCACACGCCGCCGCGCAATCAAATGCGGTGCAATCGCTGCGCTTCGCAGGAGCCGCGGCAGCACTGCGCGAGCGCTTGGGTGCGCCGGTCACCCCCGCCGAACAACATAAACTAGAGAAGGTCCTGGAATTCGCGCGTCGCACACTCGGCAATGCTGCGGGTCTGACGGCGTGGATGGAAGGCTGGGCCATGCCCGTAGAACTGGCCATCCAGGAAGCGCTTAGCTCCGGCGCAGAACCCACTCTTCGAACTGGAAGCGACTGATAATTCAGTCTGCGCTGCTGGGGTCGATCAGTCGCCGCACAGCCGAGATCCGATTCGCCGGAAAACCTCCGCGGCGTGCATGTTCGCGAACCGTTTCCTCATCCGGTGCCAAGTAGATGCAATAAACCTTGTCGCCGGTGACGTAGCTGTGCAGCCACTTAATCTCCGATCCCATCCCCTTTAGCACGTCCACCGATTTTCGGGCGACTTCCTGCAGTTCCGCATCCGAAAAATTCCCCGCGCCGGGGATTTCCCGCTCTATCACATATTGGGGCATGGCCACCTCACCGAATGACCCATGGTAGCAGATTCTTGGCGTGATTCAGAGGCGTACCGGGGGCCGTGTGAGGGCCTCGCCCACCCTGTTGCGAGCAGTCGAAGACAACTAGCCGTTCACCTGCACCCTGTTCGTGAGCCGATGAAGTGCCACTCGGAAGTAGCACCTCCAGATCGCTCCCGATCAAAGACGAGGTGCCGGCGCATAGTCGCAAACCGCCTGTCCGATCCGTGCATCTGACCAGCGCTCCTGTTATCGTCTGTTGGTCATGACCCGGTCTGGCCTGCTCGTGCTGCTCATCGTCACGGCCGTATTAGCTCATGCCAAAGACGATTTTCAAACGCCCAGCCCGGTGCATCTCGACAAGAAAGGCGAGAAGTGGGCGCGCGAGTCGCTGAAGAAGATGTCGCTGGAGCAGAAGATTGGCCAGATGTTCATGATCTGGTCGCAGGCGCGCTTCCTGAACGTGGACAGTCCGGAGTACATTCGCCTGCGCGACACCATGCGCAGGTATCACCTCGGCGGCTTTGGGCTGACGGTGCGCTACGAAGAAGGCTTGCTGGAAAAGAATCCGCCGCTGGAAGCGGCCATGGTAACCAATCAGTTGCAGAAAGATTCGGAGTTTCCGCTGATCTTTGGCGCTGACTTCGAGCGCGGGCTGGCCTTTCGCCTGAAAGAAGGGACGGACTTCCCGCACGCGATGGCGTTTGGGGCGACGGGCAACGCGGAGTTTGCGCGCCAGGCCGGTCGTATCACGGCGCAGGAGTCGCGCGCCATCGGCGTGCAATGGAATTGGTTTCCTGTCGCCGACGTGAACTCCAATCCTGCAAACCCGATCATCAACACGCGCTCCTTCGGTGAAGATCCGAAGCTGGTCGGCGATATGGTCGCCGCCTACATCGAGGGCGCGCACGAGTACGGCATGTTAACCACCGCCAAACACTTTCCCGGGCACGGCGACACCGACAGCGATTCACACACGTCGGTCCCGATCGTGAATCAGGACAAAGCCTACTTCGAGAACATCGCGCTTCCGCCCTTTCGCGCAGCAATCAAGGCAGGCGTGGATGCCATTATGGTGGCGCACATCCTGGCTCCGGCGCTCGACCCCGCGTCCGATCATGTCGCATCCGTCTCGCCGGCTATCGTCACCGGCTTGCTGAAGCAGCAGATGGGCTTCACCGGACTGGTGGTAACCGACGCGATGGACATGAATGGCCTGACGAAGCTGTTTCCCGAAGGAGGTTCGGCTGCGGCAGGCAGAGCAGCGGTTGCAGCGGTGAAGGCCGGCAATGACATGCTGCTTATCCCTTCCAACCTCGAAGGGTCTTACAACGGACTGCTGCAGGCAGTGCGCGGCGGAGAGATTCCGGAGTCGCGAATCGATGAGTCGGTGCTGAAGATCCTGCGTGCCAAGGCGTCGGCCGGGCTGAACAAGGCAAAGCTGGTGGACATCAATGCTGTGAATGAGATTGTGGCCCGCCCTGCGAGCCTTGCAACCGCCCAACAGATTGCCGACGCTGCCGTAACCCTGGTTCGGGACAATCATCAGGTGCTCCCACTGAAGGCCACGCGCCCGGGAACCAACGCGCCGCAGAATGCGTATCAACCACCAGCGGAGACACACAATCGCACACTGCTATTGATCTTTACCGACGACAGCCGCTCCGATTGGGGGCGAATGGTGGACCAGCAGGTGCGTTTGCGGATTCCGGATACGCAAGTGATGTACATCGACCCTCGCGATGCCGCCGGACTGACGCAGCCGGTGATGGATGCTGTCCAGCAGGCAGAGAAGGTAATCGCCGCAGTTTATGTGGTGCCGAGCGCCGGAAAGATCGGCAATTCAATGACTGTGCAGGATGCCATGGCGTCGCTGCTGCGTGAAGTGTTGCAGGCCGCAGCCGGCAAGACGGTCGTCGCCGCCATGGGCAATCCCTACATTGCGACGCAGTTTCCCGAGATTCAAACCTATGTATGCACATTCTCCAACTCTCAGGTATCGGAGCTCAGTGCGGTGAAGGCAATGTTTGGGGAAATCCCAATGCCCGGCCACTTGCCGGTGACCATTCCGAACTTCGCCAATCGCGGCGCGGGCCTGGGCGGCCCGGCGCCAGTTTCCAGTGGAGGACCAAGATGAGGAAGACTTCGTTCGCTTTGGTGATTGCAACTCTGGCGGCGCTGTTTCTGGCCGCATGCAGCATTAATGTTGATGACAAGGACAAGAAGAACGCCAAGGTGGACATTCAAAGCCCCCTGGGCAACATAAAAGTCAACACTGACGAGAAAGCTGCCACCGACAATGGCATTCCGGTTTACCCCGGGGCACACCTGCGCCCGGCGGAGAACGGCGACAACCACGCGGCCAATGTCAATATCGGGGCCATGGGCTTCGGCCTGAAGGTCGTTGCCGCGGAATACGAGACCGCTGATCCTCCGGAAAAGGTGAAGGCCTTTTATCAGGACAAGCTGAAGACCTTCGGCGACGTGCTGGTATGCAGCGGTCACAGCGGCGGATCTGATGTTCACATTGACCGAAAAGGCGATGAGGACACCAAGCTGAGCTGCAAAGGCACCCACGGCGATGGATGGGAGGTCAAGGCCGGCACCGGCGAAGACGAGCACATGGTCTCGATTGAGCCCCACGGTTCAGGAACGCGCTTTGGCACGGTCCTCGTTCAAACGCATGGGAAAGAAGGGGCGCTGTAGGCAGCGCCGCTATTCGCTTTTCGCTCTTCGACTTTTCCGGGTGGTCTGACGCTGCAACTTACCCAAATGATGAGCAGACGAAGAGCGTATAGGGATTGGCAAAAAGCGAATAGCAACGAGCGAACAGCCGCTCTCCTGGTTGCGCAAGCAGCAGCTCTGCTGGTAGGTTCGGCTGGTGGAACATCCCTGCACTCGATGTCAGGCCCTGATCGAAGAGGGCATCGCGTTCTGTCCGCACTGCGGCGCCCCGCAGATCCGTGTTACTCCTCCAGAAGAAAACATGCCGGCGTCTCCGCCGCCGGCATATAACACATCAGCAGAATTTCCATCGCCAACACCGACGCAGCCGTGGTCGTCAGGCCCGTTGCCCTATCCTCCCCAGCCAGGCGCGGTTCATTGGAGCCTGGCGTGGCCGGGTGCGCTGCTGGCAGGAGCGGGCGCCGCGGTGCTCACTGCGATTCCTTTCGTCTCCCTGGGATGCTGCCTGTGGATGCTGGGCGCCGGGGCGCTATCCGTTGCACTCTACCAGCGCCGCGCGCCGGGCACTCTGATCACGCCGGGAATCGGGATGAAGGTCGGCGCACTGGCAGGCGTTTTCGCCTTCGTCGTCAACGCTGTCGTAGTCACGGTATCGTTCGTGGCGTTTCGCTCGGGCAGCGAATTCCGGAACGCCTTGCAGACGCAGATGGAGAAGCAGATCTCCGGTAGCTCCGATCCCAAGGCGCAAGAGATCATGCGGCAAATGTTTGACTGGATCAACACTCCGCAGGGCATGGCAACGTTCATGGTGCTGATGCTGCTCGTGCTGGCTGTTACATTCGTGATCTTCACCGCGGCCGGGGGAGCCCTGGGCGCTTCCATGTTCGGCAAACGGCGGGAATTTCGATAGTCACCGGGCCATGTGAGCTGCGTCACCTGGCGGGCAGGCAAGGTTGCCGCCTGGTTGAGGCTTCTCGTATGATTCGAGCGGCATGACAAAAACCTCCACCGGGTTGTCCAACCTGCGCGAGAAAGCGCAAATTCTCTCCGCTTCCGAAATCGAACGCACACTGGTTCGGCTGGCGCATGAAATCGTCGAGAAGAACAACGGCGTAGCGAACCTCGGGCTGGTGGGGATCATGCGTCGCGGCGTGCCCCTGGCGCAGCGTCTGGCGAAGATCCTGGGGCGCATCGAGAAGACAGACGTAGCGCTCGGAACGCTGGACATTACCCTTTATCGCGACGATCTTTCCGCCATTGGCCACCGGCCTGAAGTGAAGAAGAGCACGATGGAGTTCGACATCCAGGACAAGAACATCATCCTGGTGGATGACGTGCTCTACACCGGCCGGACCACGCGCGCGGCGCTCGATGCGCTGTTCGATCACGGGCGGCCGCGCCGCATCCAGCTTTGTGTGCTCATCGATCGCGGCCATCGCGAGTTGCCGATCGAGGCGGGGTTCGTCGGCCGCACCATCCACACCACTGCCAATGAGACCATCGAGGTGAAACTGCACGAGACGGACGGCGCCGACAAGGTGCTGCTGGTCGAACGAGTGGCCGAGGAGCAATGAAGCCGCAACTGCGTTCGCTGCTGGGTATCGAACAGCTTACTACGGCACAGATTGAGTCCATTTTGGCGCTGGCCCGGCGTATGGACCCCAGCCGCCCGTCACAGCTGCTGCGCGGCAAGCGCGTGGCGCTGCTGTTCTACGAATCGTCCACCCGCACGCGAACCTCGTTCGAGTTTGCCGCCAAAACGCTGGGGGCCACGACTACGCTGGTGACCCCGGTCTCTTCCAGCATCGAGAAGGGCGAATCGCTGATTGACACCGGCTGGACGGTGGAGAGCCTGGGGGCAGATGCCATCGTCACCCGGCACGCCAATAGCGGCGCGGTCTACCTGCTGGCGCGTTATGTTCACGTGCCGATTCTCAATGCGGGCGATGGCATGCACCAGCATCCTTCCCAGGCACTACTCGACGCGCTGACCATGCTGAACCACAAGAAAAAACTGAAGGGTCTGCGCGTGGTGATCGTAGGCGATGTTTATCACAGCCGCGTGGCGCGCTCGAATGCCGAGTTGCTCTCGCGCTTCGGCGCAGAAGTGGTCTTCAGCGGCCCGCCCGATTTTGTGCCAGAGATTGCCGCCACGATCGCGCCGGGAGTGACCGTCTGCCACGACCTGAACGTCGCGCTGCAAGGCGCAGACGTTGTCATGGCTCTGCGGGTACAGAGGGAGCGGCTGGCCGGGAAGGACATCAGCGTCGAGGATTACATCGCCAACTATCAGATCACGCTGCAGCGAATGCAGCTGGCGAAGCCAGACGCGCTCCTCATGCATCCCGGGCCGGTGATTCGCGGCATGGAGCTGACCAGCGAAGTGGCCGACGGGCCGCAGTCGTGCATTCACGAACAGGTGCGCAACGGAGTGAAGACGCGCATGGCGATTCTGGCCATGCTGCTGGGGCGCGCCCAATGAAAGGTATGGACTCCTTGCTCATTGCAGGCGGACGTGTCGTCGATCCGGCGAGCGGCATGGACCAGGAGATGGACGTGCTCCTGCGCGACGGGCGAGTAACTGCCGTGGCAGCGCCAGGAAAACTTCGGGGCCAGGCCACGCGGAGCTTCAACGCGAAGGGCTGCATTGTCGCACCCGGTTTCATTGATCTGCACGTGCATCTGCGCCAGCCGGGGCAGGCCCACAAGGAAACCATCGCCACCGGTACTGCAGCGGCAGCGGCCGGCGGATTTACCTCTGTCTGCGCCATGCCCAACACCGTGCCGGTGAACGATTCACCAGAGATCACGCGCTGGATGCAGTCTCCGGAGCGAGGGGCGCTGGTCAACGTCTTTCCCATTGCCGCAGCGACTATTGGCAGCCAGGGAGAGAAGCTGGCGAATTTTGCCGCTCTCAAGAGAGCGGGTGCGGTGGCCGTAAGTGATGACGGTAAGCCAATTCTCGAAGACCGGCTGATGCGCGATGCCTTGCGCACCGCTTCGCGGCTGAAGATTCCGGTAGTGCAACACGCTGAGGACACGCGGATGACCGCCGGCTGTTCGATGAACTACGGCCCTACGTCCTTCCGCCTGGGCGTGCATGGCATGCCGAACGCGGCCGAGGCCAGCGTTGTGGAGCGGGACATCGCGCTTGCCCGTGCGACCAAAGGGCATGTGCATGTTGCGCATCTCTCCACGCGCGAGGCTCTTGAGACCGTGCGCCGCGCGAAGAAGGCCGGACTGCCGGTGACGGCCGAGGTCACACCGCACCATTTCACTCTTGTGGATGAGAACGTCGGCGATTTCAACACGGATTACAAGATGAACCCGCCACTGCGCTCCGCGGCCGATCGCGATGCGCTGATTCAAGGCATCATTGACGGCACGCTTGATGCCATTGCCACCGATCACGCGCCTCACGCCTTCCACGAGAAGCAGGTCGAGTTTGAGCGCGCTGCTTTCGGCATAACCGGGCTGGAGACCGCACTCCCTATTGCCATCACCGTTCTGTACCAGCACTTCAAGCTGCCTCTGGCGCGAATTGTCGAGCTGCTGTCGTCCAATCCCGCCAAAATTTTCAGCCTGAAAGGCCGGGGCACCCTGGCAAAGGGCGCACACGCCGACGTAACTATCTTCGATTCAAGGAAGAAGTGGACATTCGACGCCTCGCAGTCGCGTTCGAAGTCGAAGAACACACCATTCGACGGCTGGAGCTTCAGCGGAAAAGTGGTGGCGACGATTGTGGGTGGGAAGGTGGTCTACGAAGGGTGAATCGAGAGATGCCGCCTCGACGATGAGACCAGCAGCGCCGCGCTTGCACCCAGGACAAGCCCCAGCGCGAATCTCACAGCGAGCCAATTGCCATGCAGACCTGCCAGCTCGGTGGCCGCATCGAGCAGATTGAGGGCGGTCGCGGCAATCAACACCCGCACGGCGATGGTGCGCGCGGTCCGGAAAAGCAGACCGAGCGTCGCTCCCAGATAGATCCCTAGACATCGCGAACAGATGGCCACACTGCCGCCGAAAATCCAAAGCGAACGTTCGGGGCGCTGATGGCAAACAAGCGCGAAGCCGCGCTCGAAGACCAAGCCAATCAGGAAGAAGCCGTGGGACAGGAGAAGCGGAACAGACATCGCAACGCAAGCGAAGGCCAGCGGAACCACAGCCCACCAGCTCCATCGTGGAAGAACTCCGCTCCATGCAATGTTTTGAAGGGGCACAGCTTTAGCTGTGCCGTGGAGTGTCACAAGAGAACAGGGCTTTAGTCCCTGAGGAGTATCGCCGCTCTGAAAGAAGAAGTCCCTCGGCGGTTAAAGCCGAGCGGGTCACCGGGCTTGTTTGGCACGCCTGAAGGCGTGCCCCTTCAAAGCGAAGCTTTACCTTTGTAATCACCTAAGCCAGAATCCCCATGCGTTTGCCGACCCGCTTCAACGTCTCCAGCGCCTGGTCCAGTTCCTCGCGCGTGTGGGTCGCGGTCATGATGGTGCGGATGCGCGCCTTGCCTTCGGGCACGGTCGGGAACGCGATGCCCGTTCCCATCACGCCTTCCTTGAACAGCTCGCGCGAGAAGTCCATGGTGAGGCGGCCATCGCCCACGATGATGGGCGTGATCGGCGTCTCGCTCGCCGGAGTATTGACGCCGCCGATGTTGAAGCCGAGGTCGCCGAGCTCCTTCTTCCAGTAGCGCGTGTTCTCCCACAGCTTCTCGATGCGCTCCGGCTCCTGCTCCAGCACGTCGAACGCCGCGATGCAGGTCGCCGCGACCGACGGCGGATGCGAGGTCGAGAACAGGAACGGCCGCCCGCGATGGTAGAGAAACTCGATGAGGTCGCGCGTGCCGCAGACGTAGCCGCCCAGCGCGCCAATCGCTTTCGACAGCGTGCCCACCTGGATGTCCACGCGGCCGTGCAGTTTGAAATGGTCGATGGTGCCGCGCCCGTTGCGGCCCAGCACGCCGGAGGCGTGCGCGTCGTCCACCATCATGATGGCGCCGTATTTTTCGGCCAGCGTCGGTCAGCTGCGGCAGCGCGCCGATGTCGCCGTCCATGGAGAAGACGCCGTCGGTGATGAGCAGCTTGTGGCCGGGCTCGTTCTTGATCTCGTTCAGCAGCTCTTCGGCGTGCGCCGCGTCCTTGTGGCGAAAGACCTTGATCTTGGCGCGCGACAGCCGGGCGCCGTCGATGATGCTGGCGTGGTTCAGCTCGTCGGAGATGATGAAGTCTTCCTTGCCGAGAATCGCCGAGACCGTGCCCGCATTGGCCGTGAAGCCCGACTGAAAGACCACGCAGGCTTCGACGTTCTTGAAGCGCGCAATCTTCTCCTCCAGCTCCATGTGGATCTTCATGGTGCCGGCGATGGTGCGCACCGCGCCCGAACCGACGCCGTACTTGCGCGTGGCTTCCAGCGCGGCTTCGCGCAGCTTGGGATGAGTGGTCAGGCCGAGGTAATTGTTGGACGCGAGGTTGATGACCTTCTTGCCGTCGAAGGTGCAGACCGGCGCCTGCTCGTCGTCGAGCACGCGCAGCTTGAAGTATGTGCCCTTCTGCTTGAGGTCGTTCAGTTGGTCGGTGAGGAAGGAGAGCGGGTTGGTGCGGGTGGTAGTGGTTGCCATGAAACGCTCCGAGTACGAGGCAGTATTTTACCGCGTGAGCTAGCGCTCGACATTGAAACCAGGGAAGCATGCCCGATTCCGTAAGCGCATACTGCTCAGAGCGATGCGAATTCAGTAGGCGAGCCAAACTACGCTAGCATATTGTGTGGGCTCGATTTTTGCGTGCGAGATAGACGTGAAAAAAAGCGGCCCGCATTGCAGGCCGCTTCGCAGTTCCGTTTCTTAGGTCGGTGCCGGTTACATGTAATTGAAGGTTTCTATAGCGTCCCAGTCGTTATTGTTGTCAATAAAGTGGACGCCGATGAAATTTCCTGTCTGGCAGGCTGGCGCCAGCAACCCCTGAAAGAAGGGATCACTCGTGTAGATGACACCACCTTCCTGAGGGTAAACATACAGCCACGCCGTGCCCGCGTAATAGTATTCGTAGCAATTGGTAACGTGGACGTAATTCCACCCCTGTTGGAACTGCCCACTGCCGTCCTTCAGGTCACGAATTCCGCCATTGCCCGTGTGAAGAGTGCCTGGGTTCGGTACGTCAGGCGGGGCAGTTGGACGGCGGGTCTCATTTCGCACCTGGGCGGTGCCATACAAGCTCAGGACAGCGAAGGCCGCAATCAAAGTTAGTCTCACAAACCGGTACAGCATGCAAGCTCCTTTTTGCCAAAAAATTGATTCACAACGGACGCAGAATTTCTCCCGTCCGAGATGTCTGATGCATGCAGGTTCGGCTAGGTTATCTGGGTGAGTTCCGGATTGCAGTCGGCTATTTGTCTGCAGTTGTGCGCGCTCAGAATTGCTGAGCCTCGCTAACGCAAGCCGTTGGGATATACCAAAACCTTGCTGGCCTCGCCCGTCTTGAGCAGCTCCATGCCAGAAGCGAAGTCCTTCATTGCGATCCGGTTCGTGATCACGGGGTGCAGGTCGAGCTTGTTGGCCTTCAGCAGCGCGGTCATCTGATACCAGGTCTGGTACATGCGGCGGCCATTGATGCCCTGCACGGTTGCGCCTTTGAAGATCACTTCTTCTGCGAGATTGAGTTCGACGGGGCGGGAGGGAATTCCGAGCAGCGACATGCGGCCACCAAGACGCAGGATTTTAAATCCTGTTCGAATGGCCTCGGTGCGCCCGCCATTTCCAGCACAACGTCCACGCCGGTGCCGCCGGTGTTGTCCATCACAACGCCGTACACGTCGTCCTTCGTTGGATCGAGCACGAAGTCGGGGCCCATCTGCTTGGCGATCTTGCGGCGATGCTCGTTGACCTCGATGGCGTAAATCTGCGTTGCTCCGCAGGCGCGCGCCACAGCGATGGAGAACAGCCCGATCGGTCCGCAACCCGTGATGGCCACGCTCTTGGCGGCGATCTCGCCCGCCAGCACGGTGTGCACGGCGTTGCCCAGCGGATCGAGGATGGACGCGTACTCTTCCGGGATTGAGGGGTCGAGTTTCCAGATGTTGGATTCGGGGATGACGACGTAGTCGGCGAAGGCGCCGTTGGCATCCACCCCGATGATCTTCACGTGCTGGCAGATATGCGCTTCGCCGATGCGGCATTGCAGGCACTTGCCGCAAGCCACGTGCATCTCGGCGGAAACGAAGTCGCCTTCCTTGACACTGGTGACCTCGTCGCCGACGGCTTCCACCGTGCCGCAGAACTCGTGACCGGGAATCAGCGGTGGATGAATACGGCGCTGCGCCCACTGGTCCCATTGGTAGATGTGCAGATCGGTGCCGCAGATCGACGCCATCTTGACTTTGACAAGTACGTCGGCAGGTCCGAACTTTCGGTTTGGGGACTTCGCGGATCTCCGTGCCCGGCGCGGGCTCCGCCTTAACGACGGCAAGCATGGTTTCTGGCATGAGGACGGCTCCTTGCGAGTCAGTTTCCCGCCTTTTCGCCAAAGGACGGCGAAAGGACGGGCGCCCGCGGCGCGTCAGCCCAGTATGAATGAGGAACGGTGGGCAAACCGACAAGTTTAGCACGCGAGGCAACCAGGAAAACCGGAGGGGATGCTATCCCTTCTTGTGCTTCTGCAGCATCGCTGCATTGACCTGCTCGCTCCGGCCCCTTGGCACGCTCAGCGTCTTCCATTCCGCGCCCTTCCAGTATTTCGCCAGGAAAACGATCTGCCCGACGTGATAGGCATAGTGCGCAACCTGGCGATTGATAGCCTGCAGCACGGAATGCGCCTCACCGCGAATGGTGATGGTGCGTTCCAGATCGTCGGGATGAAGCGAGTTGAGGGTCTCGAAGACCAACTCCCAGTTCTGTTCCCACGACCTCAGGACTTCTTCGCGCTTGGCGTCGGCGTGCATGACAAACTCCCGGTCACGATTGCGGTCGGGCTTCTCGCCGTCGCTGGTCAGAAAATCGGTGAACCGCGACCGCATGTTGCCTGCCAGATGCTTTACGATGATGGCGACACTGTTCGATTCGGGATCAGGAGTGGCGAAGAACTGCTCGTCGCTCAGCTGCGCGATGGCTCCGTCTGCCAGGCGCTTGTGTCCGCGCAGGCTGCGGAATGCTTCGTCGATGTAGAGCGCTGCGAAAATCACTCATTGGATGATTGTCTCCTGAATTCGCAGGGAAGCGCCAGACGAGCGCTTCCGAACCCCGGGAAAACGTCTCGGCTTTGCAGCGAATGCGGTGCAATCGCGCAAAGACCAGGAGCCGAGCTTTTAGCCGTTTCACCAAACCGGTCGCAGCACAATACTTTTTTTGAAGAAATCTATTGACATTCCCGTCCAGTAACCGCAATATCTTGGGTTAGACATACTGCTCATCCAAGATGTAGGGCAGCTATGGCAGTTGACAAAACCTTCAAGGGAGAAGGTTCCAAAACATAAGGAGGAATTACCCAATGGCAACCAAGAAGAAAGCCAAGAAGGCTGCAAAGAAAAAGCACTAAGGGAACGGGTAACGGCGAGGCATTGGCCTCGCTTATTTTTTGCTGAAAACCTGGCCTCCGCGATTGCTGTTCGCGGGGGCTTTTTCGCGCCCTGTAAGATACTCACTGCCTGACCCAGTTAGTTTTGACCGTAACGGCCCACGGCAGTTGTTCCCCGGTTGGTCTTCGTGCTACAAGTATCCATCCGTGCTCTCCGTGCCTCTGTCATGACTGCTGAGAAAAAAAAGCACCGCAAGGGCAGCAGCACCTCAGATCCAGTGATTCCCGACAAGCTCTACTTCCGCATTGGAGAGGTCTCGCGGCTCTGCCGCCTGCCGGCCTACGTGCTGCGCTTCTGGGAGACCGAATTCCCCCTGCTGAAACCGGTGAAGAGCAGCACTGGCCAGCGAATGTACCGCCAGCGCGACGTCGAGAACGTGCTGCGCATTAAGCGCCTGCTTTACGAGCAGGGATTCACCATCGCGGGAGCGCGTCAGCATCTCCGGGCGGAAGCCAAACCGCAATCCGGTCTGCCTTTCCCCAAGAAAGGCTCTCCCGATAGCCTGAAAAAAGTCCGGCAGGGGTTGCAGGAGATTCTGGGCATCCTGAAGAAGAAGCACTAGCCTAAATCGCATTGCAATGACTTACCCTCGCCGTCTCGCCCGGTTACCACCGCCGAAGAAGCACATAAGACCAAACAGGTATCCAAAGTTGTACCAGTTGCCGTTGTTGTGCACTTCGTAGATGTTGACGCCACTTCTGAACAGTGAGATCAGGAAGACAAACGGCGCGATGAACCCCTGCCAGAGCCCCAGCCAGAATCCGGCGACCGAATCCTTGGCGCCGGGTGCCTCTTTCATGCTGTTAGGGCCGGGCGCGCAGCCGGTCAGCGACAGGAGCAAGAGCAGAATAAGAATGAATGCCGCAAGCTTCATGACCAGTGTCTCCTCCTACTACTACGTGTGAGGAGGCGAAAATGTCTCGTGGCAGGACTCGGAGCGGCCTCATAATTTAGGATGATTCTCCTCGGGCTGAGGACGGATGTTCCCACTGAAAGCTGCTGAGTTTAGGGTGAGAGTTAACGCCAGCCGGTGGAAATTAGTTTGCGTGGTTGTGCTGGTTGCTGCGATGGTTGCTCCCAGCGTCGCGCAGCCCGGCAGAGCGAGCTCCAAGTTCCTGCTCGTCTCGGACATTCACTTCAATCCGATGGCTGATGTGACGCTGGTGGCTGAACTCGCGGCTGCCGACCCCAGCCAGTGGGAACCGATCCTGCAGCGCACAACCCCGAGCGGCTTCAGCCAATACGGTGAGGACACGAACTGGTGGCTGTTGCAATCAGCTCTGGACCAGATGCGCAAGACCCTGCCCCATCCGGCGTTCGTCATGTACACGGGCGACCTGCTGGCGCACAACTTTCCCAAGACCTATCGTGACAGCACTCACGACGATGATCGCGAGCACTACCGGGCGTTTGTGCTGAAGACGGTCGAGTTTCTAGCCTTCGAATTTCGCAAGCGCTTCCCGGACACGAAGATTTTTTTGACGCCGGGCAACAACGACGAAGATTGTGGCAATTACACTCTTCAGGCGGGTGGAACATTTCTCAGTGACACGGCCAGCGTAGCGCGAGACCTCGCCCAAGCCGAGGAGTCGTTCCTCGGGGAATGGAAGGCGCTGGGCAGCTATAACGTGCCGCATCCCACCATTCCCGGTGCGCGCATCCTTTCGCTCAACACCGTCTTTTTCTCTAACAACTATCACTCCACGAGTTTCAGCCAGGACTGCGCCGCGGTGTCCTCCAATGCGGCCACCGATCTCATGAGATGGCTGGAGTCAAACCTCACAGAGGCAAAAGAGGCGAACGAAACGGTGTGGCTCATGTTTCATATCCCGCCCGGCATCGATGGCTATACGACGACGCAGAGACAGGCGGCTGCGTCGGAAGCAACCGCTGCATCGGCTAACATCTCATGTGCGGATACGATTGTGCCCATGTGGGTTCCGGCCTGGACCGAGCAGTTCGACAGTTTACTGGGAAAATTTCAAGGCACGGTGACCGCGAGTTTTGCCGGCCACACGCATAATGACGACTTCAGGCTGGTGAACGCAGCAGGCGCTAACAAGGCCTTCGTGCTGGTCGACCCGGCGGTCTCGCCAGTGTACGACCAGAATCCCGCCTTTCGTATTGTGACCTTCGACCGTGATGGCTTGCCTGCCGACCAGTCCACCTACTATCTGACTAATCTCAGGCGGGCCAGCAGCAAGGTCCGCGGACGGTGGAAGAAGGAATACACGTTCTCGCGCGAATGGGGAAAACGGCGGCTGGACCTGGCGAGCATGGGAGCGATTTACAGTCAGATTCAGACGACCGAGACGGCACGCGACCGTTGGTTGAAGCTTTACAACGTCTCCAGTTCCGCCGCCATCGTGCCAACCGACGCGGTACGTGGCTTGTACTGCGCGACCGGGGAACTCTCGCTCGCGGCGTACGAGAAATGCTACTGCCCCACGGCGACGGCCTCGGGTGCTCCGGCTTCGAAGCCTTGATTCAGGTGTGATGCTATGCGCGCTACGTTCAACTTCCTGACAAACGCCTTGTGTGTATGGCTCCTGCTGTGTTGTTCTGCGCTCGCCGTCAGCCAGGACGAGGGGGCGATGTTGGCGCAGAAGGCCGACTCGCTCATCCAGGAAGAGATGAAAAAGCAGAACATCGCGGGACTGGCCCTTGCCATTGTGGTGGACAAGAAAATCGCATTCTCGCGCGCCTACGGCTTCGCCGACCTCGAGAACCAGGCGCCTGCGACCACGGCGACTCGATTTCGCACCGGCTCGATCGCCAAGCCCATGACTGCGACGGCGGCGATGGCCTTGTACCAGGCGGGCAAGCTCGACCTCGACGCTCCCGTGCAGAAGTATTGCCCCGCGTTCCCCACCAAGCAATGGACCATCACAACGCGCGAGTTGCTGGGTCACCTATCGGGCATTCGGCATTACAAGCTCGACAACGGCGACTTCCTCGGTACTAAGCACTACGCGCATGTCAGCGATGCTTTCGAAATGTTCGCCAACGACCCCTTGTTGTTCGAGCCGGGCACGAAGATGCAATACACGACCCTCGGCTACGACGTGGTGGGTTGCGTCATTGAAGGCGCCAGCGGCGAGGACTTCGTCAGCGCGCTCACTACACTGGTGCTCGCTCCTGCGGGCATGACATCAACGCGAACCGACGATGCCTTCGCCATCATCCTGCACCGCAGCCGTCCTTATACCGTTGCCGCGGACCACACGCTGCATAATTCCGTCTTCGTGGATACCAGTAACAAGATCCCTGGCGGCGGGCTGGTCGCAACTGCCGACGATCTGGCGTACTTCGCCATCGCCCTGGAGAGCGGACGCCTGCTCAACTCCTCGACCACTCAGTTGATGTGGACATCGCAAAAAACCTCCGATGGCAGGCTGACCGGCTACGGCTATGGTTGGGGCGTGCACGAGGAGAATAGCGTGCGCACGGTGGGGCACACCGGCGGGCAACAGGGCTGCAGCAGTGTGCTATGGATGCTGCCTGACCGTGGATTCGCTGTGGCCATTATGGCCAATACCGATGAGGTGAAGGTCCAACCGATTGCGGAGGCGCTCGCCCAGGCTTACTTGCGCACGCACAGAGAAAACGCGAAGTAGAAACGGCATGCAAGACAAGTAGAATTTGGACAGAACATGTGGAGGTCATCGTGGCCAAAGATTATCTGCTCAAGACAGAACCTTCGGAGTATTCATTTGCCGATCTGCAGCGGGACAAGATGACGATTTGGGATGGCGTCGCGAATCCCGTCGCGCTAAGGAACTTGCGGGGGATGCAGCCGGGAGATCGCCTCGTCATCTACGAGACCGGGGATCACAAGAGTGCCGTCGGCACCGGGTCGGTGGTTTCCGTTGATGCGGCTGATCCACGAAATCCGGTGGTGAAGATCAAGGCCGGAAAGCTGCTTTCCCGGCCTGTGTCCCTGGCGGAGGTCAAAGCCAACCGGCTGTTCGCCGAATCGCCCCTGGTGCGCCAAGGAAGGCTGTCAGTGGTGCCGTTGACGGCAGCACAGTACAAGGCGCTGACGGGCGAATAGCCGGCAGCATCGGAAACTGAACCGGCACGGCGGGAATGACCATGCCGCAAGTGACGCCTGGCGGGACGGTTCAGTTCAGCCCAGTAACCAGCGCCGGGTGGACGTTGTAGAAAACCTGGGTCCCTTCAGGGGACGTTACACCCCGGCTCTCGATCTCAGGGAACGCGGGCAATCCGGGTAGTTATTTTCGCCCCAGAGCGATCAACACAACCTTCGCTGAGTGGGTACTTTTATTACGCAAGCTTGCTTGGGTTTCGGGATCAATCCAGGCCAGGTCCGTGAACTCCACAAGGGTACGGGCCTTCTGCGCCAGGGTAATTTCCACCTCGTTCTCATATGGCGATGCCACGATTGCAGGTCCGGAGAACTCGACCTCTGCATCGCTCTCCATTTCCAGCAGGAGAACCGACACGCGACCATCGGCGAAGAGCGTGCTGGTATCGGTATGTCCGGATGTCCCGCCCGCCCACTCACCAATAGCGGACGAGAAGGTTGGCGAGCCCTCAGGCAATCGCAGCAGTTCCACCAACAGGTTGCGAAACTTTGTGCTTTGCAGGTTCTCGACGACGTGCACCAGACCTGGCGGCGACAGCTCGCAGTCGCCGTCGCGATAGTTGTGTATCTTGGGCCCGCTGTCGCGCGGCGCGCTGACGATTTGCGCATCGCCCACGGCGTACATCAGGTACTCATGCTCGTGATGGTGGCATAGAGTCCGATCGTGGGCCGCAATCTCGACCGCAAACGCACGCGCAAAGTTATTCGCGATTACGAGATGATGGTGCGGTTCCTGCTCGATAGAGACAACACTGTCGCAGGGATAAGGTTTCCGTGTCATCGTGCGTCGTAGCCGAGAATCCCGAGCGAAAGCACTTGCGGTTTTACACTGCGAAAAAACAGGACCCTCTAGTCGGGCTGAAGTCCACGGTCGGAATGGCAACACAAAATTAGTGCGATGAGGAGCCAGGGGCCAGTAACTACTCCTTCCCACGTTTGAACTCCACCACCACCAGGCGTACGTCCTGGTCGCCCATGTTTGTCAGGCCGTGGTCAGGATGGCCGTTGTGATACATCATGTACCCGGTTTTCTGGTTGAAGTCCACGCCACCGCTTCCCTCCGGGCCGGTGTGCACAGTCATGTCGCTCAGCAAGATGACCAGGTGCGGAAATGGCTCGTCGGTTGACACCGTCTGTTTCGGCTTGATGGTCGCCAGCGTTATGCGGAAGTTGTCGCCGTAGCCGATCAGCTTCGACTCTTCGGTCAGCGGCGGCCAGTCCTTGGCCCGTGGATCGTTCTCGCAATTCTTCACGCACACCGGGTGACCCTGGTTCTGCAGCAACTCGATGGTGGCATTGCGGAACGGCGTGGTGGCCAGATCGGTGGCGACATGAGTGAGCCCCGCCGGAGTGTAGCCGACGGCGCCATCCTCAAACACAACATGCTTCACGGTCCCATCAGGCGTGATGCTGTCAATCTCAGAGTGGCCGAACACGACAGCGATGTAGTCGTAACCGTGGTGGTGCATCAGAGTTGACTGCTGTGGCGCCACCTCGACATAGAAGGCGCGAATGTATGGATTGTCGATCTTCAGGTGATGCGACGGTTCAGCCGTTATCTCGACCGTAGGGCCATACTTGGCGGTGGTAGCCGTCTTCGTGTCCTGGGCCAGTGCGAGGCCGCCAAAGCAAAGCGACAGAAGCAATAATCTATGAGTTTTCATGCGGAAGAGAGTAGCATGAGCCAGCCGCGGGGAGCACATCAACCTTATCGGGGATCACACCTGAACACGGATCAACGGGCGTCAACTCAAATACCGTCCCGTGGCATTGCCGATGAAGCTATGCAGCACCTGCTCCGTTCGCAGATGAACTGCTCAAAACGCGGTTAACATCGTTCCCTCCAGGCAAGTATTCATCAAATGGAGGAAAACCGCGTACGTTGTTGATTGGTCGGGACGGGCAGATTTGAACTGCCGACCCCTCGCACCCCAAGCGAGTGCTCTACCAGGCTGAGCCACGTCCCGACTGAGTCGTGAGTCCAATCCAGGCGGACCGGAAGGGTTTCGAGGTCATATTTAGTTTAGCACCAAGCCGGACTTGCCAAGGAACTCGCAGACATGGTCCAGCGTCATGAGAATCATGAAGACCCGAACGATGTCAACCGATTCGACGCGGACACGTTGGGCGGGAACGGCTTCGGCCATCATCGACATCTGCTGGCGTAGTCAGCGTATCGAATGCGGGACTGCAGCGGCGGTCTGGTTTCACGTCGCAGGGCCGTCTCGCAGTATCCGCATGCGATGAACTGTGTCCGGCCTGTTTGCGTATAACCACTTGGCCGGAACCACGTCCAAACGCACGGGCCGGCAAACGGTCATGGTTTTGCGCGACCTCTTTCGCGATGTTTTTCAGACCCTCTGGGCGCACAAACTGCGCACGACGCTGACCATGTTTGGTATCGCGTGGGGCGTTATATCCATTGTGCTGATGGTCGCCGCCGGGGAGGGTCTGCGGGTCGGCCAGGCAAAGGTTTCAGAGAATTTCGGTCGTGACCTGATGATCGTCTTCGCCGGCCGCACCAGCCTTCAGGCCGGCGGGACGCGGGCCGGACGCAAGATTGAATATCTTGACAGCGACATTCCCATCGTACAGGCGGATTCTCCCGATTGTGAGTGGGTGCTGCCGGAGCTGGAAACCAGCCGCGCCCGCATTCACAGCAATTACAACGCCGGCGCACAGACCATAACCGGCTCCTATCCTCCGTTCCAGGACATCCGTAGCATCACTGTCGCAGATGGACGCTTCTACGACTGGGGCGATCTGAAGGAGACACGTCGCGTCGCCTTCCTCGGAACGGAAGTGAAGAAGCAGTTGTTCGGCGGCCGCAATGCGGTCGGCGAAAACATCTACCTGAACGACATCCCGTACAAAGTTATCGGGGTGATGAAAACCAAAGACCAGGACTCCAGCTATGACGGCTTCGACATCAACAAAATTTATGTTCCTTACTCGGCAATGCACGAGGATTTCCCCAATAGGCCGCCATGGACGCTGCATGGAGTAGACCAGTTGCTGGTGACGCCGAAATCGGTGGAACAGCACGAGGCCTGCAAGGGAGAGATCAGGGCTGCACTGGGCCGGCTGCACGGGTTCGATCCGCACGACAAGGAGGCCGCTGCTATCTGGGACACCATCGAAGAAGCGCAGGCTTTCAAGACCATGACTGACGGCATGAAGTATTTCCTGGGCGCAGTCGGCCTGACGACGCTGTTCCTCGGTGGGCTTAGTGTCATGAACGTGATGCTGGTGGCGGTGCGCGAACGCACCCGGGAAATCGGTGTCCGCAAGGCTGTGGGCGCGCAGTCGCGCAACATCATGATGCAGTTCTTCGTCGAGACCATCATTGTGGTGTTTGTCAGCGGAGGCCTGGGCATGGGCATCTCCTTCGGCTTCTGTGCGCTGTTCAATCTTCTGCCCATGCCGCAATTTTTTGCTGGGCTGTTGCCTACCTGGCAGTCGGGATTGCTGTCGATTGGCTTGCTGGGAATTGTTGCCATCCTGGCGGCGATGTATCCCGCGCGGCAGGCAGCATCCATCGATCCCATTGAAGCTTTGCGCTACGAGGCAGGCGGCTGATGCTGGCGATGATGAAGGAGATCATCGGGGAATCGTGGACGGCGCTGAGACGCAGCCGCACGCGCAGCCTGCTCACCATGCTTGGCATCGTGTGGGGAATCGTTGCGGTGACGCTCCTTATCGCGTATGGGAGCGGCTTTCGCACGGTGCTGGTGACGGCGTTCAACGCCTTCGGTAAGAGCACGGTGATCGCGTGGCCGGCACAAACCAGCGAACAGCCGGGCGGCCAGCGCGCCGGCAAAGTCGTAAAGTTCGAACTGGCTGACCTGGAGGCCGTCCGCAACGAAGCCAATATGGTGAAACAGGCGTGCCTGGAGGCAGTCAAGTTCCTGCCCGTGGCCTTCGCCGATCGCCTGGTCAATACCGCAACACGGGGCGTCTGCGCCGAGTACGGCGAGATGCGCAACGAAAATGCCGCCGAAGGACGTTGGCTCAATTCCAGCGATGAGCTTGAGCGCCGGCGCGTGGTCTTCCTCGGCTACCGGGTGAAGGACCAGCTCTTTAGCGGGCGCAACGCCCTCGGCGAAACCGTCGAAATCGGCGGTATGCGCTTTACCGTGATTGGTGTCATGGATCGCAAGCTGCAACTCTCGAACTACTTCACCAGCGATGACCGGTCGGTATTCATTCCACTCACCACTGCGGGCGATCTGTGGAACACTCGTTACCCGCAGGTGATGGTGTTCACGCCAATAGCGCCCCAGTTCGAGAAAAAAGCCAAGGCGCAGGTGCTGGCCGCGGTCGCGGAGCGCCAGGGCTTTTCGCCCACCGACGAGAAGGCCATCCAGATGTTTGGGCGCGAGGAATTCCGCCCTGTGATCGACGGGCTGACCATCGGACTGCAAGTGCTGCTGATGTTCATCGGAGCGCTTACGCTGGGTATTGGAGGGGTCGGGGTGATGAACATCATGCTGGTCTCGGTGGATGAGCGCATCCGCGAGATCGGCCTGCGGCGCGCGCTGGGTGCGCGCAAATGGCATATCCGGTTTCAGTTCCTCGCTGAGACCATGCTGCTAATGCTGCTTGGCGGCGTCATCGGTATCGCTTTGTCTTACCTGCTCTCGTTTGTGATTCCCACCCTGCCGATGCTCGGACCGCTCTTCGAAGATACTTCGGGCAGGGGCGACATTCACTTACGTGTTTCGGCGCTGGCAGTGATGGGCTCGGCCATTGCGCTCCTGGTGGTAGGAGTGGCAAGCGGGATGGTGCCGGCACTGCGCGCATCGAGGCTGGACCCGGTGGAAGCCCTGAGGTACGAGTAACGCAAAGTGCGCCTGCGGACCTTCGCGCCGGGCGAATGCGCTTGAACGTCCTGCTGTATCCTCAAGGGATGCGTGAGGGCGGCTCCGCTTGCGATCTATAACGATTTGCAACGCAGTCCACACCCACACATACGGAGGACATTGCTATGAGCGCCAGCCTTCCTCTCCTTGCACCCATGGATGGAACCGAGCAGCAGAAAATCGCCGGAGTCCAGATCGACATCACGCGTGCCGGCGCAGCCCGCATCAAGCGCGTGATCTATCCCGCTGGTTTCCACTGGTCAACTCACATTAAGCCCGTTGTAGCGACCGATTACTGTATGCACGCTCACGTCGGATTTCTGGCCCACGGTCAGATCCACATCGAGTTCCCCGACGGCTGCCGAATGGAGTTCGCCGCGCCGCAAGCGGTCGTCATCGAGCCAGGACACGACGGATGGGTAGTGGGCAATGAACCAGCTGTGCTCATCGAGTTCGATTTTGAGGGCAATACCGCCAGCATGTGTGGCGTGCCCGACCGGCATGACCATGGCGATTCGACTGCGAAGGGTTCCTAAGCCATGGAACGATGGGCGGCGAACCCCGCTCAGGCGGGATAGCGTCCCGTGATGTAGCCTTCCAGTTGCTCAATGTGGTGTTGCTGGCCGGAGATGATCCATTTCACCAGATCGCCGATGGATAGCACGCCCACGACCGCATCGCCCTGCAGGACCGGCAGGTGGCGGATGCGGTGATTGGTCATGATGGCCATGCAGTCGTCGACCGTCTGCTGGCGGGTGACAAAGATCACCGGGCTGGTCATGATCTGGCTCACCGCGGTTTCTTTCGAGTGCCGGCCCTGGAGGATGACTTTGCGGGCGTAGTCGCGCTCCGAGAGGATCCCCACCAGCTTGTTCTCGGAGATCACAAGCAACGCCCCAACGCCATGTTGCGCCATCTTCTCGATGGCTTCATACACCGACTGCTCGGGTGTGACAGACAAAACGGCGTGGCCGGTTTTCTGCGCGAGAATGTCGTCAACTTTGTCAGCTAGGCTCATGGAGGTACCCGGGGGGTGGTCACCCTTTCGTCGGGGTATCTTACATCATCCGGGCGCGTGTGCCATTAATTTTAGAGCGCAGAATCAGGGGCTTGGCGCCCACGTTCGCACCCTGGTTCTGGGCGCCAACTTTAGTCGTGCCGAACGGGCCGCAGAAGAGATCGGGCTTTAGCAGCCTTTCTCACACGCACGCCTATTATGCACGTCTGGGAAGGCGTGCTCCACCGTTGTGGATACACCGATGCCAGACCAAAGTTGTTTACGGGTTGCGAATCGGCGAGATGGGCGTACAATGTCGCGCGTATCCAGAAAAACCAACAAGGAGATTGCGAATGAAATACCGGACCCTGTGTGTCTGTGTGCTGTTTGCTCTGGTGGTTGCGACGGCCTCTGCGCAAACCAAAAACTCGATATCCGGCAAGTGTGCCAAGCCTGACGTCACGCAGAGTATCCCTGCCGGTGACCAGCCGGGCCATATGTTCACGCTGGCGCAGGGAAAGTGCGCCCCCAAGGGGGAAACCGGTGGCGCGATCAGCAAAGAGGGCGCGTTTTCCGAGCATGGAGACGCTGCGGGAAACCATGTCAAGACCTGGGGCGTCTTTGTGGAAACGTACGATAGCGGCGACAAGGTTTTCTACAACTATCAAACCACCGGGACCACAAAAGATGGCGTGTTTCAGAGCGGAACGAATAAGTACCAGATTGCAGGCGGCACCGGAAAGATGAAGGGGATTAAAGGCGCGGGCACCTGCAAGTTAACCGGCGCCGCCGATGGCAGCCTGGACTACTCGTGCAGCGGCGAATACACACTCGCTGGGGCCGCTCCGGCGAAGATGTAGCCGCAATAGCTGTTAGAGGTTCCGTTAGCTCCCACCCTGTCCGCGACAGTCGCGGACAAGGGTGGGGCGGCCTGCAAAGCTCGCCGCGCAGTTCGACCAGCAAAGGAATCTCCTGCGGCTGCCCTTCGGTGAAGAATGTGGAGAAATAGCTTGCTTGCCTCTGTGAAGAAGTGCACAATTCCAATCACCGGGGACAAAATGGAGATTCTGGCGTGTCCCTCTTCTCCAGGTTTTTCCACCGACGAACGACCTTCCGGACTTTATAGTTTTGTCACCCAGGCGAGGCCGCAAAGGAGGCAGTGTGGGGAAATTTAGCGTATCGAAAAAGGTCTGCATCGTCTGTGTGTTTTGTGCCGCAGTAGTGATCGCCTCGCCTGCACAAATTCTCACTACGCTGCACAGCTTTGATAATGCGGACGGCGCATACCCGTTCGCGGGGCTGGTCCAGGCCAGCGATGGGAATTTCTACGGGACCACATACTCAGGCGGCGCCAACAACGACGGCACGGTCTTCAAAATCACCCCGAGCGGAACGCTGGTCTGGGTTTACAGTTTCTGCTCGCAACCAAACTGCGGGGACGGCGCACTCCCCGTTGGCGGGCTCATCCAGTACACCGACGGGAACCTCTACGGGACGGCCGGGTATGGCGGAGCCAACAACCGTGGCACGGTCTTCAAAATCACGCTGAGTGGCACGCTGACGACGCTTTACAACTTCTGCAACCTGGAAGCGTGCGCCGACGGCTCCCAACCCTACGCAGGACTGCTCCTGGGCACCGATGGGAACTTCTACGGGACTACCCTATTTGGCGGGAAGAACAGCTATGGGGCAATCTTCGAAATCACCCCCAGTGGGGCGCTAACGACGCTGTACAGCTTTTGCCCTGATAAAAACCCTTGCCCGGACGGCGCACGCCCCTCGGGGAATTTGATCCAAGCCGCCGATGGGAGGTTCTACGGGACAACCCAGGCCGGTGGCGCCAATCACAACAATGACTGCGCGACAGAAGGTTGTGGCACGGTGTTCGCATTTGCCGGCGGCGGCCTGACGACACTGTACAGCTTCTGCGCGCAAAGCGGGTGTACGGACGGCCAGACCCCCAACGCGGGGGTGATCCAGGCGACCAATGGGTACTTGTACGGGACCACCAATTTTGGCGGGGCGAACAACAACAATGGCACGGTCTTCAAAATCACCACCAGTGGCGCGCTAACCACGTTGTATAGCTTTTGCTCTGTAAGCGGGTGCCTGGACGGCCAAGGCCCCACCGCAGGGCTGCTCCAGGCCACCGATGGGAACCTCTTCGGGACAACCTCGGCTGGGGGCCGCAAAGGCGCTGGGACGATCTACGAAATGAATTTGAGTGGCGCACTAGCGACAATCTACACTTTCTGCTCCCAAACCGGGTGCTCCGACGGAGAGGATCCCTACGCGGCGCTAATCCAGGGTACCGATGGGAACTTCTACGGGACGACGTTCGGGGGCGGGAGCCATGGCTACGGAGCGGTCTTCAGCCTGTCGGGCCCTGCGCAACTCGTTCCAGTGACACCCTGCCGGCTGGTGGACACGCGCATCAGCGGTGGTCCGATTCAGGGCGGAACCTATGAGACATTCAATCTTCCGCAGTTGGCTCAAAAGATGGGCTGTGCAGATCTTTCCTCCGCAGCGGCCTATTCGCTGAATCCCGCCGTGGTGCCGCAGGGTCCGCTGGGCTACCTTACGATTTGGCCGGCCGGCGAAAACCAGCCACTGGTGGCCACCATGAACTCGCTGGACGGGCGGGTAAAGGCCAACGCCGCCGTCGTGCCAGCCGGGGTGGGCGGGGCGATCAACGTGTATGCCTCCAATACCACCAACTTTGTGCTGGATATCGACGGCTACTTCGCGCCCGTCAGCCCATCCACGCTGGCTTTCTATACGCTGACGCCGTGCCGAGTGGCCGATACGCGCGATCCGAACCAGCCCTCGGGCTTAGGGCCCCCGTTTATGCCGGGCGGCGAGGCGCGGGAATTCCCGATCCTGAAGAGCAACTGCCAGATTCCCAACAGCGCCAAGGCGTATTCGTTCAACTTCACGGCGGTGCCGCATGTTCCGCTGGGTTACATGACGGTGTGGCCCACTGGCCAGTCGCAGCCTCTGGTCTCGACGCTGAATGCGCCGACCGGCACGGTGGTTGCCAACGCGGCGCTCGTGCCGGCTGGAACCGGACGGGGATATCGAGGTTTATCCCAGCAACGACATCGATCTGGTGATCGATATCAACGGCTATTTTGCAGCGCCGGGAGGCCAGAGCGCGCTGTCTTTGTATCCGACGGCGCCCTGCCGCGTGCTGGACACGCGCAACGGCAACGGGGCGTTCGTGGGCGAGCTAACGGTCGATGTGGTGGGGAGTGTCTGTGCTCCGCCGAGCACGGCGCAAGCCTATGTCTTCAACGCCACGGTGGTGCCGTCGGGTCCATTGGGATACCTGACGCTGTGGCCGGATGGTACGATGCAGCCCTATGTGGCGACGCTGAACGCGCTGGATGGCGCCGTCACCTCGAACATGGCGATCGTGCCGACGAACAACGGCTCGATCGACGCCTACGCATCGAACCTGACACAACTGATCATCGATATCTCAAGCTATTTCGCGCCGTAGGACCGATTCGTTCCCCACGATTGGGACGGGATGACCCCACCACCGATCGTGGGGGCGCCCCATCCAACCATCTTTCGGTTGGGTGGGTACTTTACCGGGTTCTATAAAAGGGGATGTCAAGAGAAAACACTTTTCCCTTCGCTGGAGAAAAGGATAGTTCTCTGACATCCAGCCCCTTGCGTCATGCTTGTTGGCGGAGATCCGCAGTTCGCTAGTCGTTTCACGTCCACGCCGGGTTCTATAAAAGGGGATGTCAAGAGAAAACACTTCTCCCTCCGCTGGAGGAACAGGTAGTTCTCTGACGTTCCAGCCGTGTGCCCCACCCTTTCGCCAGCTTTTGGCGAAGGGTGGGAACAGGTTTCAGCGCACGTAAGACTCTGCCGCCCCCTGAAGCGGCTCATGGATTCAATTGAAAGCCTACCCAGCATTCCGCGCCCAACCACCCCGACGAGCACAACATCGGTGCTCGTTGAGGACCCCGGTAGGGCGCTTCATGCTGGGCTATCCTGTTTCTTCCCGCAGGGCGGGACTGAGGTCAAGGTACCTCGCGATCAGGATCGCGCGGCAATGCCGATGCCAGGGCGAGTGCTGCTCCGGCGTAGAGCAATGTGTCGGCGACGTAATTTAACCCTTCATTGATCTCCGGCGCGCCGTGGGCGAGGACCAAAATCAGCAGATATGGGAATAGAGTGAGGACGGTCATTAATGCGCCAATCGAGGCTGCGGCTATGCGAGATTTTTTGTTCAGGGCCAGGGCGATTCCAGCGGCCAGCAGGATCGCTCCAGCGAGGTATCCCCATACGCTGGGGAATGGAACCCATGATGGCATCATCAATTCCAAAGGAACGCCGGGCGCAAACTCGGGATGAAGAAAATGTTGTACGCCATAAAAGATCGCAGCAATCGCTATGACGATGCGCCCAAACAAAATCATCCATTTCGATAGTTGCGGCGACGAGGCGCGACTATGCAGTCCGGCGAGAGCCCATGCGCCTGCGGCAAAAGAGAGATCTCTTAGCGCGTAGGTCCACGCGAATCGATCTTTGGGATGCGCGAGCGCAAACGGTATATAAATCATGCAGACAAATAGAAAGAACATCAATCCGAGCAGGGTGGACGACAAGCGTACGAACTTCCTCACCGTAAGACTGGTAGCGGCTGCGAGCAGCGCGCATCCGACAAAATACGGCCAGAACCAGTGCGCCGGCATCCAGGACGGGACCATATTCTGGACAAACTCGGGGCCGCGGAAATGCTCGGGCGCGAATACCGCGAGTGGAACGGCGATGAAGACACAGCCCAGGGTGATGAGCTTGTCCCAGCCGCGAGCCGCGCTGATCTCTTTTCGAAGTATAAAAACTCCGGCGACAAGATAGATAAGCCCGGCAAAACACATCCAGAAATTTGTTGATGAAAGCATCAGAACCTCTTTCGACGAAGGTGCTGCGGCAGAGATTATATCCCGATGGCGGAGTGCTGCGAGAAGAGATGGGTGAGGATGGCTGATTTCCGGGTCCAGGAATCGTCTTCAAACGGAAACAGCCACCAGGATTTCTCCAGGTGGCTGTTATTTATGTCGGCGACGACCTACTCTCCCACACACTTTCGCGTGCAGTACAATCGGCCCGGCGGGGCTTGACTTCCGTGTTCGGGATGGGAACGGGTATTTCCCCCGCGGTAAGATCACCGGCAACTTGAGGCGTCTACGAGGCGTCTGAGCCTCGTGCCGAAATCCCGAGCGCTTTCCAGCGAGGGATCTCTATCACGCCAATGTCAAAGAACATCACCGCTCGATCCGGGGCTAAAGCCCCCGAACGTCGAAAGGGAAGCGATTGACGGCACGGCTGAAGCCGTGCCCTTTCAAGTCCGCTTCGCACGACCGGCGGGGCGAACTCTCACAACTGAATAGCAATTGGGGTTACAGGGCTTTGGATCTCCGTCGAGATCCACGTGCGGCAGGTTCGCCGCGCGCTGGGCCTCCCTAGGACGCGCCGATTTTTGCGCGACATCGTACTGGGGTAGCCATGCGCCGAGTAAATTTTATGGTCAAGCCGAACGGGCGATTAGTACTGGTAAGCTTCATGCATTACTGCACTTTCACATCCAGCCTATCAAACACGTAGTCTTCGTGTGCCCTTCATATCCCTTACGGGTTGGGAGATCTCATCTTGAGGAGTGCTTCACGCTTATATGCATTCAGCGTTTATCACAACCGAACTTCGCTACCCAGCCGTGCCATTGGCATGACAGCTGGAACACAAGAGGTTCGTCCATCCCGGTCCTCTCGTACTAAGGACAGACCCTCGCAAATCTCCTACGCCCACATCAGATAGGGACCGAACTGTCTCGCGACGTTCTGAACCCAGCTCACGTACCGCTTTAATAGGCGAACAGCCTAACCCTTGGAACCTTCTACAGCTCCAGGATGCGATGAGCCGACATCGAGGTGCCAAACCGGAGCGTCGATATGAACTCTTGGCTCCGATCAGCCTGTTATCCCCGGCGTACCTTTTATCCGTTGAGCGATGGCCCTTCCATACAGAACCACCGGATCACTAAGGCCTGCTTTCGCACCTGCTCGTCTTGTTGGACTCGCAGTCAACCACACTTATGCCTTTGCACTCGACGGCTGATTTCCAAACAGCCTGAGTGTAGCTTCGCGCGCCTCCGTTACAATTTAGGAGGCGACCGCCCCAGTCAAACTACCCGCCTCACTATGTCCCCTCCCCGGTTCACGGGGATAGGTTAGAACCACAGAACTCGCAGGGTGGTATCTCACCGTTGGCTCCTCCAAGCCCGAGAGCCTGAATTCAAAGCCTCCCACCTATCCTGCGCAGCAAGTGCCATAGTTCATAGTGAAGGTATAGTAAAGGTGCACGGGGTCTTTCCGTCTAGATGCGGGTAACCGGCATCTTCACCGGTACTACAAGTTCGCCGAGTCGCTCGTTAAGACAGTCGCACGATCGTTACGCCATTCGTGCAGGTCGGAACTTACCCGACAAGGAATTTCGCTACCTTAGGACCGTTATAGTTACGGCCGCCGTTCACCGGGGCTTCAGTTCGAAGCTTCACCTTGCGGTTGACCTCTCCCTTTAACCTTCCGGCACCGGGCAGGCGTCAGCCCCTATACGTCGTTTTCGACTTTGCAGAGACCTGTGTTTTTGTTAAACAGTCGCCGTGCGCATTTCACTGCGGCCCCCTCGAGCTTGCACTCTAGCGGGGCACCCCTTCTCCCGAAGTTACGGGGTTAA
>CAVPFD010000019.1:0-7500 GCA_963703645.1 uncultured Acidobacteriaceae bacterium | reverse complement strand
TAGTGCCCCACCGGTTGTGCGCCCCGACGGGCGACCGCCTTCTTCAGCAGAAATACGACCGGAATGCAGGCGAAGCACATCAACGCCATGTAGCGGAAGTCGTCAACATAGGACCAGAGCGTTGCCTGGGCCTGCACCTGGCGGCTGATGAGCGCATAGGCCTTCTGCATGGCGTCCGCCGGGCTATTACCCTGCGCTTGCAGGTACGCCTCCAGTGAGCGCAGTTGGTTCTGCACCGCTACGCTGCTGGGCACGATGGAGCGCACCAGCTCATTCTGGTGCAACTGAGCGTGTCGCGCCACAATTGTATTCACAATGGAAATTCCGATGCTGCCGCCCACATTGCGGAAGAGGTTATAAAGGCCGGTGCCGTTGCCCACCTGTTCGTTCGGCAGGCCAGCAAATATCACGTTGGACAGGGGCACGAAAATGCATCCGATGCCGAAGCCGCTGAGAATAATGGCCCACAGAAATGACCATTGGGAAATCTCAAGGTCCGCCTGCCCGAAGCGCAGACTGCTGATGCCGAAAATCAGGAAGCCGAATGCGATGAGCCAGCGATTGTCAATCTTACTGGTCAAAACGCCGATGATGGGCATGGCGATTATGGCGCCGATGCCACGCGGGCTCACCGCCCAGCCTGCCGCGTAAGCCGTATAGCCCAGCAACTCCTGGTAGAACAGCGGTAAGAGAGTGACGAGGCCGTAAAGGGCGCCGCCAAACAACGCGATGAGAATGCATCCCAGGCGAAAGTTGCGCTGTCGGAAAATGCGGAGGTCCACCAGCGGCTTCTCGGCCCTCAGTTCACGAATGATGAACAAGACGAGTGCCACCACCAGAGTACCGACCGCCCAGCGAATCCAAGTGGCGCCGAACCAGTCGTCTTCTTGCCCTTTGTCGAGGACGATCTGCAGGCAGCCCAGCCACAATGCCAGCAAGCCCAGTCCGATGGCGTCAATTTTGCCGGCCACAGCTTTGCGGATGTACTCGGGGTCTTCGACGAAGCGTGTGATCATCAAGACCGCGAAGATTCCGATGGGGATGTTGATGTAAAACGCCCAGCGCCACGAGTAAGTGTCGGTGAGGTAGCCTCCGAGCGTGGGCCCCAGAACCGGCGCCACCACCACGCCGAGCCCGAAGACAGCCAGCGCGATGCCGCGTTTGTCGGGCGGGAAACTCTCCAGCAGGATGGCCTGTGACAGCGGCTGCAAAGCGCCGCCCCCTGCGCCTTGAATCGCGCGGGCAATAAGAATCATTCCCAGGCTCGTCGCGGCGCCGCAGGCGAAGGAAGAAACCGTGAAGATAATGATGCAGGAAATGAGGAACCGCTTGCGCCCGAACTTCCGCGAAAACCACGGGCTGGCTGGCAGGATGATCGCATTGGCAACCAGGTAGCTTGTCAGCACCCAGGTGGCTTCGTCATTCGTGGCCGAGAGGCTGCCGGCGATGTATGGCAAGGCGACCGATGCGATGGAGGTGTCGAGCACCTCCATAAAGGTCGCCAACATGACTGAGATTGCGATCAGCCACGGGCTGACGGCAGGCCGCGACATCGATATGCCCCCAGCGCCAGCGACGGTCGTACTTGCCATCCGCTTCCTTTCCGCTTTGCGTGTCTAAACGACCGCGAATAGAACACAGATGCGCGGAGGCAGGGGAGCGATTCTTCGCCTCGAACTTTGTGGTTGCGCGGCGGTTACACTACACTTCATTCCGTCCCTCTATGAACAGCGACCACCTCGGATTTACCCCTGCAGAACTACGCAAGCTGCGTAGCTTGAAGGACCCCTACGGCATTCAGCGCTTCCTCGACGACATGCCTTATCACCTCGCCGATACTGCGTGGTCGCCGCGCCGGGTGCTGCGCGAGGGGACGTTCCATTGCATGGAGGGAGCGATCTTCGGCGCCGCGGCCCTGCGCGCGAACGGACATCCGCCGCTGATCGTGGACTTCGAGGCCGAGCACGATACCGACCACGTCCTCGCGGTCTATCGCGAGAAAGGACTGTGGGGCGCTGTCGCCAAGTCAAACTACACGGGCTGCCGCTACCGCGAACCGGTGTACCGTTCGCTGCGCGAACTGGCCATGAGCTACTTCAACATCTACTTCAATATGCGCGGCGAGCGTTCGCTGCGGACCTTCTCCCGTCCAGTGGACCTCGCGCGCTTCGATGCCCAGCATTGGATGACAACCGAGAAGCCGATCTGGTTCATCGTGTATCACCTGCTCGACATTCACCATTACAAATTGCTGCCGCCGGGGGTGTCCAAGCGCCTGCATCGTGTGGACGAACGGACCTTCCGTGCGGAGACGCTGGGAAAGGCGGTCAAATAGGTCCCGCGCTCCGAATCCAATAAAGAACCCCTCGTCTCGACGAGGGGTTCAGTTAACGCCCGACTCCAACTCTGATGTTAGGGTTGAGGAGACGCGGTCGTCGGAGCTGAATTCACGCTTGTTTTGTTCGACGCCTGCTGTTGTGTCGTAGGAATCGAGCTTGAATATGTGCCCGGGGTACCACTCTGTGCTGCGGCCCCCATCTCGCCCGGGGTTGCGGTTTCGTTAGTCGTTCCGAGCTGGTCAATATCGTTCTTCAGCAAGCTGATCTCAACCCGGTTGCCGTGCGCCGCCTTGGCACTACCATCCTCCGTCGCCGGAAGTTTGGCGTTGCCGAGGCCCATCACGAAAACGCGGTACAGCGGCACCTGGTTCTTCTCCACCAGATAACGAACCACGGAATTCGCCATCGCCTGCGAGCTCTGGACTCCGGACGGCGAGAAGCCCTGCACCTCGATGATGTAGCCCTTCTGATCCTTCAGGTCGGAGGTCATGTCGTCCAGGGCCTGCTTGGCCTTGGGGCTCAACGCGGTCTGGCCGGCACGAAAGCGAATTTCTGTCTGCGCCGCCGGATGGTACTGGTCGATGTTACCGACGACCTGCTCGACCGTGTTCAAGCGACTGCTGGCCTGCGTCGCTGTCTCGTTCGCCTGCTGCGCGCGGTTGCCGGCATCAACGGCGTGCAGGTCAGCCTGCGTGGCTTTGGCGTCGGCCATGCGAATGCCTTCTTGAGCGCGAGCGTCAACGTCCTTGATGTCCTTGGCATTGGCAGCCGTGAGATCATCGAGCTCGTTCACGCGATTGCGGATTGGGCTGAGCTGGCGCTGCACGTATTTCTTGCGTGCGAAGGGGTTCAGTTTGCCCCAGAAACCCTGATGGTACTCAGGCTCCAGCGGCTGCCGCGCGGAGAGGTTCTGATCCGAGCTCGGACTGGGCGATGGCGAGCTCTGCGTCGAACCGGTGGCTTCAGCGGAAGACAGCTGCGAAGTGCTCTGCGACGGCGATGCCGATGCAGCTGGCTGCTGGCTATCGACAGGAGCTTGCTGCGCGAGTGCCGGCAAGATCAAAGCACTGGCTGCTATCAGGGCATACAGAATGCGAATCTTCATAATAGAGTGACTCCTCTTGTATCCTCGAAGACCTGACACGTAACAGGCCGTACGCCCGCGATGCAGGCGACGACATATACCCTCTGTAACAGCTGGACTGCCAAACATCAACGGGAGGTAGACAGTAAGTAACTCGCGTGTTTTCAACGGAGCATGCTCGGTTCGTCGGCAGCATCCGCGTAGAAATCGGCACAAGCGGGTAATTTCGCTATGGCTGTCCGGAAATCGCTCCGCAAAGGTGTGACTCACAAAACGCTGCGCGAATTACGTTTCTGAGGCGCACTGACGTGCGCGTGGTGCGATGCAAAGCGTTCTGACCTGCTTTAACTTTTCCAGCCACGCTACGTCCAACCACTTCCGGTGTTTGAATATAAACTCGAAGCACGAAGCGAAGGCGAGTCGGCGTGGCAGGGGAATTGTTTGGAACTTTCCCATCGCGGCCCGAGAACGTCTAAAATAAGAAGACTGAGGCGGGGTGCAGGGCATCTAATCGCCTTTGAGTGGCTGGTTCCTTAATGATCCCAAATCGCGTCCATCTTTCATTCCTGGCGTTGCTACTGGCAGGCTCTGTCAGCGGAGTCGCGCAAAATCCTCCTCCCACGCAAGATGTAACGCCTACAGTAGTCTCGCCGGTGCTGGAGAAAAGCCCGCAGGCGGAGACGCCCGGGCAGCCGCCAGCGGCGGCTCCTGATCAGACGGAGCAGACGGCTCCCAAAGAGCCGGACCAGGCTGCGGCCTATTACCACTTCACTTTGGCGCATATCTACGAGGAGATGGTCTCGATGTACGGCCGCTCCGACTACGCCAACAAGGCGATTGAAGAATATCGTCTCGCCATTGAGAACGACCCGGATTCCGACTACCTTAACGCCGCTCTCGCCGAGTTGTACGCCCGGACCGGCCGCATTCGCGACGCTGTCCTCGAGGCGCAGGACATTCTGAAGCGCGATGGCAACAACCTCGAGGCCCACCGGCTTCTGGGACGCATTTACTTGCGCTCGCTGGGCGACATGCAGGCAGGTACGCAATCGCAGGAAATCCTGAAGCTGGCTATCGAGCAATACGAGCAACTGGTCAAGCTCGATCCCAAGAGTGTGGAAGATCATCTCCTCTTGGGCCGGCTGTACCGCCTGAACAACGAGCTTCTGAAGTCGGAAGCAGAGTTCAAGACGGCGGTAAAGATCGCGCCCGACTCTGAAGAGGCGGTCACGACCCTGGCATACCTATACAACGAGGAAGGTGATTCGGCGCACGCACTGCAGGTGCTGAACGCGATTCCCGAGACGGCCCGCACTGCCAAGCTCTACTCGGCTTTGGGCTACACCTACGAGCAGCAAAAGCAATACAAGGAAGCCATCGACGCGTACCGCCGCTCCACCGATCTTGACCATGACAATCTGGATTCCGTGCGTGGTCTGGCACAGAACCTGATGAACGATGGCCAGACCGAAGCGGCGCTGGAACAGTACAAAGTGATCGCCGATGCAGATCCGTCCGATGCGCAGACCTACATGCGTATCGCCGAGATCAACCGCCGCAATGGGAAGTTCGACCAGGCGATGGACGCCCTGAAGAAAGCGAACTCCGTCATCCCGGATTCGCTAGAGGTCCAGTACAACATCGCCGTTATCGACGAAGCGCAGGGCAAGTACGATGAAGCCATTACGAGTCTGAACGAACTTCTGCAGAAGACCGAGCATGCTGACGGTCAGTACAGCGTGCCGGAGAAAAACAACCGCGCCGTTTTCCTGGAGCGTCTGGGTACGGTCTATCGCGAGGCCAACAAGCACCAGCTTGCTGTGGAAACCTTCCGCAAGATGCTTGACCTGGGCGACGATAACGCCATCCGCGGGTACCAGCAGATCATCGAGACTTATCGCGACAACCGGCAGTGGCAGATGGCCACAGATGTCGCCGCGGAAGCCGCGAAAAAGTTCCCCGAGGACCGCGATCTGCAGATGGTTTCGGCCTCGCAACAGGCCGACATGGGCAACGCGGATGCCGCCATCGCGAGCGTGAAGGCGTTGCTAAAGGGCACTCCGGAGGATCGCACCGTTTACATCGCCCTGGCACAGATGAACAGCCGGGTGAAGAATTGGAAGGAAGCGGAACAGGACATCAATAAAGCCCTGGAACTCGCCACCAAACAGGAGGACAGAGACTACGTCCTCTTCGTCCAGGGCTCCATGTATGAGCGCCAGAAGAAATACGATCTCGCCGAAGAGTCATTCCACAAGGTGCTGGCCGATGATCCCAAAAACGCCATGACGCTGAATTACCTGGGGTACATGCTGGCCGATCGTGGCACCCGCGTCGAGGAGGCACTGGGATATATTCGCCGCGCGGTGGCACTCGATCCCCAGAATGGAGCATACCTCGACTCGCTGGGCTGGGCGTACTACAAGGTTGGCAACTACGACCTTGCGGAAGAGAACCTGCGTCGCGCCTCCGAGCGGATTGGCAACGACCCCACTATTCATCAGCACCTGGGTGAGCTGTACCAGCGAACCGGTCGCCCGAAGCTGGCTGCGACGAATTTTGAGCGCGCGTTGGAAGAGTGGAACAAAAGCGTTCCTGCCGACGTGGATCCTGACGACGTTGCCAAGGTGCAGAAAGAACTGGAAAGCGCTCGTGTGAAGCTGGCCAAGCAAACCGCCGGCAAACAGTAAGCTGCATCGCGCCCTTGCATTTGATCCAGCTCTTCGCCGGGCTGCTACACTTCGATTATGCTCGCCAGCTACGCGGTTCGCGTGGAGGATTCGCGCGGGCGCCGCTATCCAGAGCCGCCCCATCCCTATCGCAATCCTTTTCAGCGCGACCGCGACCGGGTCATCCACGCGCGGGCCTTCCGCCGGCTTGAGAACAAGACGCAGGTATTCACCCGCCGCTATTCTGATCACTTCCGCACCCGTCTGACGCACACCATCGAGGTCGCGCAAATCTCGCGCACCATCGCGGCAGGGCTTAACCTGAACGTTGATCTTGTCGAGGCGCTGGCGCTGGTCCACGACCTTGGCCATCCACCGTTTGGACACGCCGGCGAGCGCACGCTGGACCACCTGATGCGTCAGCATGGCGAATTCTTCGATCACAACCTGCAAGCGCTGCGCACTGTTGAAGACTTTGAGCTGCGCTACGCCGGCTTCTCCGGGCTGAACCTGACCTTCGAAGTGCGCGAAGGCATCATCAAGCACTCGCACGACTACAGCGCAGCCGAGCATCCTGAGCTGGCGGAATATCTCCTCGACCTGCGGCCGCCGCTGGAGGCGCAGTTGATCGACCTCACTGACGAGATCGCCTACAGCACCGCCGATCTCGACGACTGGTTACGAGGCGAAGCTACTGCAGCTTCCCCAGATTCGGCAGCGCGTCCGCGTGTTTGAGACGTACTACGCCGAGGCGGACGCAAAGTATCCTGACGCGCCTGAGAAGCTGAAGTTCAACGAGGCCTTGAAGCGCGTGCTAACTGCTTCGTCACCGACCTAATCGAAAACACGCGGAAACGCGCGCAGCAGGCGGGCGTAGGCAGCCTCGACGATTTGCGTCGTTGTCCTGGGCGGCTGGCTGGATTCAGTCCGGAAGTGGAAAAAGAGCGCCACGAGGCCAAGAATTTTTCTTTACGAGGCGCTCTACAACTGCAAGCCTCTGCAACCGGAAGCGGCTGGCGGAGAAGGTCGTGACCCAGGTTTTCGAGCACCTCATTGCGCACCCCGAGACGCTGCCGCAGAGCTATCGCGACAAAGCTAAGAAGGAACCCCTGGCGCGCGTGGTGTGCGACTACATCGCAGGCATGACGGACCACTAACGAGAAGACCTGCGCAAGAAACTGATGGCGGGGAAGAAGGTCGAGTCATAGAGCGGTTCGATGGTCGCCGGGCTCACAGGCACGCTAAGCGCGCTTCAGCCCGCGTCCGGGCGGCACTATCAGCCAACCCCTGGGCTCAAGCCGTCGCTCCGGATAACCCGTTACCTTTTACTTCTGCCCGCCCGCTTCACTTTCCTTATACATGTACTTGATGCTCGGCTTGTAGATGAGCAGGTTGGACGCGCCATCGC
>CAVPFD010000018.1:0-22793 GCA_963703645.1 uncultured Acidobacteriaceae bacterium | reverse complement strand
CAATGCGGTGTAAACGCGCCAAGCAGCCCAATGCTGACAGCCATGCCGAAGGCCAACCCTTGCAGGACGAGTGTGGCGCGACATAGAAGCCGCCAACCCAGGCCCACAAAATGCGGCCCGGCACCGCCACCGCAATGACGGTCGAATACAGCGATCCAGCCGCGACCAACAGATGACCCTGTGAGGTCATGTAGGTGACGAGACTGGGCGCGACTGGTTGCAAGTCTCAGGCGGATCGAAGCCGCCGTCGCTTCAATTCCATTCGAACCATTCTTCGAACCAGTCGCACAACTGGTCAGCCACGGCCTCGACAGCCCGGCGACGCTTGCCGCGATTACGGCCCCGCATCTCGACGCATGGACAAGACACGTAGCCTACGGAACAATTGTGAGGCTCGGCAGCTTGACCGGTCCGTGCCTTGACCTTCTCGCAGAAAATCAGTTGATTGCTGCGGGACTCTTTGAACGCGCGATCCTTGAACACGCCGCGCGAGCAGCGTATTCACCTGGAGGCGCTCACCGGCGCCTACAAGAGCCGGTCCTGGGACAAGATGCGCGAATTGATTCCCAGGATGCTTTTTGGAACGTGCCTGACCAATCCCGAAGATACGATATTCGAAGAATTGGCTGAAGTCACGGCCCAGCGACCCACCAAGCCCTCGAAATTTATCGCCTCGCTTGAGGCTTTCGCGGGCACCTCCGAGGCCACGGGGAAATCTTTCTTCGGGGGTCTGCACTCGGTCCTGTGCGACCTGACCCACGCTTCACAGAGGGCGAATAGCGCATTCTGCGAGGTTCTCTCCGATACCGGCAGCGGATGGTTTCTGAAGTACAGGAAAACCGAAGAGGAAAAAGACGAAGCGCTGCTGGGCGCGCTTAGGGCGACGGCGCGGTGTCTGCAAGCGGGATATGGAGCATCCGCGCTTCTTCTCCGTTGGAGCTTTGACGACGGCATGCCCAATCTTGTCGCAAGTGCGCCGGCCGAAAAGGACATGGCATGGATCTGGAGCGAGATTCTCGACCCGCAGCTCGTTTTTTGGTAGTGTAGCCCAGGTTGAAAGCAGCGCACTCGAAATGACAACAAAATCCGATCAGAGCGATCTTATCCGTGAAGCGAAAGCCATCGTCGTCCTGGCGTTTCGCAACGGCCCGATCGAGGACGTGCACGCCGGCAAAACTTGTCCCACTTGCAACGGCAAAACCGGCTATTCGCGGATCTCTGATGACGAAATGAAGCTCATCATGAAGAACGCCGTGAACCGCGTTTACTGGTTACTTCGGCTCAAGGCTGACGACCCGCACGAAGCGCGACTGCACTGCCTTCCATTGGGCCAAGTAGCGTTCGCGCTCGGTTAGGTCAAGATCGCGGATCTTCAGCATTTGAACCCGTGTTTCACGGTCCGCCAGCTTGGCTTCAGCTTTGCGTTCGGACCCATGTTGTCGAACCGCCCGGTCGTATTCCGGCCCGAAACGGTCGCGTAGTTCTGCCGTGGTGTTGTTGCGCTTTCGCACGTACAGCGCAACGGCCACGACGATTACGAGAACCAGCGCGACTGCGAGAGCGATCAGTTTTGGATCCATTAGATTGAGATTCATCGGGAACTCCTTACACCTTGTGTGTCTGCAACCAGGTAAGGTATGGTTTGGGAAATTTCCTTGCCTGAATGTAGGGTCTTACACTGACTAGTATCCAACGATCAGGTCGTCGGAGTCTGGTCAGAATTGCTCGCTCACCGGATGTTCGCAAGAATCGACTCGGGTCTGGCATTCCCGCCGACTCTCACCTCGCGTGTTGTCGAAAACGCCTGGGAGCGGAATTGCCTCACTAGGCTTGGGTATAACTCAGCCCATGATCCCAGCCCCGGATTGTCGCGGCGTGCACGTTATTTGCAGGTACTTGGCAGCCTCCCGCAAACCTGTATGTAGTTGTAGGTTCAGGTTGAACTAAACCTGAAAAGGCTGGCGTCGGCGGTTCGATCTCGTCCCCGGCCGCCATCCTTGTTTCAAGGGCTTTAGTTCCCGTTGACATTCTCCGTGTTGCTGATAGGTTACCGGCCGTTGCCAAGCCAGGAATCCGTTCCGAGAGCGACAGGGCCGGTGATACAGTGGTAATGGAATTCATGGGGTGACCTGAGGGACCCCACCACTGTGACGAGGAGATGCAGATGAAACGTCAATACCTGTTTGCACTGATGCTCACGCTGTTGTACGTGTGTATCGGCAACGCACAGCAATACCCGATGATGGACATGGTCGCCAACAAGGTCATCCAGAAGTATCAGAATTCCACTTGCGAGCAACTGTGGGAGAAGAAGTCACAGAAGGCCCCGCCGACGCAGCAGGAACAGAACGCGATCAACCTGTTGAAGGGCGATCCCCAGATGCGCGCGGCATTCATTAACAAGGTTGCCGCTCCCATCGCCAACAAAATGTTCGAATGCGGCATGATTCCCTAAGCAGCGACGGCCTCGTTCCTGGAGGAACAACATGATGACTGGTAAGTTCCCACGGTGGCCCCTGCTGCTTGTACTTGGAGTCTTCTTCCTGGCCGGGGCAGCTCATTCCCAAACCGCGCAGCAGCCGAAGAAGAAGGCGGCTCCAGCCAAACCGGCACCGACTGCTGCCCCGCCCGCCCTCGAACCCAAGGCGCTGGCGGTCCTTAAGGCCTCCAGCGACCGCCTGGCCGCGGCTCACAGTATGGCGTTCACCGCAGTGGAGACCTATGAAAGCCCCAGCCGTCAGGGGCATCCGCTCGTCTTCGCAAATAAGTTCGAAGTCACCCTGCAGCGCCCCGACAAGCTGCGGGTTATCACGCTTGGGGATGGTCCTGTCTCCGAGTTCTACTATAACGGCAAGACCATGACGGCCTTCGCATCGGCGGAGAATCTGATTGCCAGTGCCGACGCGCCGCCCACTATCGACGCAGCCATGGAGGCGGCCTATCGCTTGTCCGGAACCTACTTTCCTTTTGACGACTTGATCGTTGCCGATCCCTACAAGGACATGTCAGAAGGTTTGAAGCTCGCTTATTACATCGGCCAATCGCATATCGTCGGCGACACAACGACCGACATCGTCGCCTACGTCGACAATGGAGTGTTTATCGAGGCGTGGATTGGGGCCGAAGACAAACTGCCGCGAGCGATCCATGCAATTTACCTGAATGATCCGGCGCAACTGCGGCACAATCTACTACTCTCCGACTGGAAGCTCGACCTTGCCGTCCCGGCAGACGCATTTGCGCCGGCGAACGCCGCCAACGCCAAGCACATTCCGTTCGCTCATCCCCATCCGCAGCCGTCGCCGGGCGCCAAGCCTCCGGCGAAAAGCAAGCCACCAAAAGCACAGCAATGAAGAGGTAGGATGCATCATGAACAAGATCATCGTTAGCCTGGTCGGTCTGGCGATCACGCTGCTGCCGTTTCAGACGGCATCCGCTTACTCGCACGCGAATCGCTACGGCGGCAGCACCTCGCACAGCTATGGATCCACGAGCCACAGCAGCGCTTACGGGACCAGTTCTTCGCACACCTACGGCGAGGGCTCGTCGCACACCAACGAATACGGCGGCAGCACCTCGCATAACTACGACGGCGGTACAACCCATACCAACGCCTACGGCGGCACCACTTCAGGCGAGGCCGGCTACGGTGCGACCCACACCAACACCTATGGCGGCACGACCTCCGGCGCCTACGGAGAGGGGGCGTACCACACCTACCCGTCCGGATCGACCGCCTACGCCTCGGCCTACCATCCGCCCGAGCCGTACTATCCGTATCATCCGCCTACCACCGTGGGCTACTACGGAGCAGGCTGCTACAACTGCGGCTACGGTTCGGCTGCGGGCGCCGCTGCCGTGGGCGCTGCGGTCGGAGTGGCTACTGGCGCAGCCATAGCATCCTCCGCGGCTGCCTCGCAAAGTGCTGCCGCTTCGCAAAATGCCTACGCTCAGGGCTATAACGCTGGCGCGTCCAACGCGAACGTTGCTGCTGCCAACGCGAATGCAGCGGCCGCCAACGCCAACGCGGCGGCGGCGAATGCGAACATAGCCACGGCTGGCGCCGCGTATCAGATGGGCGCGGTCTATGGGGCGTTACCGACGGGCTGTATCACGCCCAACGTTGCCGGCGGAGGAACTTACTATTTGTGCGGCAATACCTGGTTCACCCCAGCTTATGGTGCGAATGGCGTGCACTATACGGTGGTTCCTGCTCCGTAGCCATCAGAGTCGTGGTGGCTTTTTGATCGCTGCGTCAGAGGCACTACCGCGTCCAAAGTACGCCAGATCTCGGGAGGGCACGGAACTCGAGCATAAGTCTCCCACCGTCAGTTTGGTAGCATTCGGGTGGTATTCGGCGGAGCGGTGTTCGAGGATTTTCATCCCTTCTGCCGAACGAGCGCCCCGTCCAGCCACCATAGTTTGCAATGCTAGAGGGAGATTGTTCCGCCATAGCTGATCGCGCCCGAGGGGGCAGCCATAGAAATTGTCCTTAGCTGACGTTTCCACCGAACCGAATGATCCTGTCCCGCCAGGTTCGCCACTCCGAAAGAAAATCTGTCAAGCTCACGCTCTGGCCGCTGGTTATCGTCACGTTCTTCATGGTGTCGGGCGGCACCTATGGCACTGAAGACATCGTGCATGGGGCAGGCTACGCAAGAGCGATTTTCATCCTGCTGCTGACTCCTGTCCTGTGGAGTCTGCCGACAGCTCTCATGATTGGTGAACTCGCCAGTGCTCTGCCCCAGGAGGGTGGTTACTATGCTTGGGTGCGCCGCGCCATGGGCAACTGCTGGGGATTTCAGGAGGCGTGGCTGTCGCTAGCAGCCAGTGTCTTCGACATGGCCATCTACCCCACGCTGTTTGTTTTGTACCTCACACGTCTTTTCCCGTGGTTTGGAGTGGGTTACCGTAGCGTGCTCGTGGGATTGACGGTGGTAGCCGTCTGCGCGGGACTGAATATCGCGGGCATTAAAGTTGTAGCAACTACGTCCATCTGGCTGTTCTGTCTGCTTTCTGCTCCATTCGCAATCATCGTGATATTGTCCCCGTTTAAGTACGGAGCGCTGGCGCATGCCGTGACTACGCCCACTACTACGCACGTGGGCATCGTCGGCGGTCTGCTCATCGCCATGTGGAATTACATGGGATGGGACAACGCTTCGACCATCGCGGCTGAAGTGGATCAACCGCAGCGGACGTATCCGCGCGCCATGGTGGCGGCAGTGGTTCTGGTGGCCATTACGTACGTTCTGCCAGTTGCGGCGGTAGCGGTGACGCACCTCAGCTCGTCCGCTTGGGAGACAGGATCATGGGCGGATATCGCGGGCCTGCTCGGGGGACCGCTGTTGCGGATTGGCCTTGTGCTTGGCGGCATGATGAGCGCCTTCGGAATGTTCAACGACCTGGTGATGAGCTACTCGCGGCTGCCGTATGCAATGGCGCAGGATAGAATGTTTCCCGGAATTTTCGCCAGAGTGAATCAGCGCAAGGAGCCATGGGTTTCTATTGTTGTGCTCGCGACCGGATGGGCTTTGTGTCTCGGGCTGGGGTTCGAGCGGCTGGTCACACTTGATGTGCTGATCTATGGTGGGAGTCTGCTTCTCGAGTTTCTAGCGCTGCTGGTACTACGCGTCACCGAACCCAGTCTGCCGCGTCCGTTTAAGGTCCCGGGAGGCATCTTCGGAGCGGCCTTTCTCGGTGTCTTGCCCATGCTGCTGCTGGTCTTCTCTGTGGTTCGCGGTGATCACGAACGGATTCTCGGGATGAGCAGCTTGATGTTCGGAGTAGTTCTGGTCGTCGCCGGCTTTGTGGCTTATGGCATCGATGCGAGGTTGCGCCCAAGGCTTCGGTAACCATCCCCGGAAGATCTGTGCGAAAAAGGGCGCGCTGCAGCACAGCGCGCCCGGTGAGGGCGCCGATTCCTTTACGGCAGAGGATCCAGCGAGTTTGCCAGGGTGTACCCGATTGGGGTGCCAATTCCGTTCACTTTAGTCATAATGTCGTCCCGGCAAAACGCGGGACAGAAACTCCCATGCAATGACCGGCTCTAACGCGCAGCCACTCCCACGCCATTTTGTTGCCCGGGCAATCGACGCCGCATTACACCATCACGGCCACGCCTCGCGCTGATGAGAAACTCATAACCTCGGGCCCTACCAGCCGCTCGAAGTCTGAGTAAGCCATCCTGATCAGCTCATGGTGCGAGCCGGCGTTGAAGGCGATCTCGCGATCTTCCGTAAGGGTTTCATCCACGTATACGGGAATCCCGTACAGATTGCCGAATGGCGGCATGGCCCCGGTCTCGCAGTCAGAGAAATGCTGCTTGAACTCGCGCTCGCTAGCCAGTTCCGCGGTCTGCACACCAGTGGCGCGCCTCAGAGCCTGCAGGTCCACCTGGTACGAGGCCGGCAGGACCGCCATGGCCAAAGCGCCGTCAAGCTTCACGACTACGGTCTTGGCCAGTTCTTTGCCGGAGATGTGGGAAACGGCCGCGATCCCCTGCGCCGTGTAGGCCTTTGAATGAGAGATGACGACATATTTCACTGCGTTCGCATCAAGGAATTCCTTAACTTTGGTGAGGTGCATAATGGCCTCCTGCAAGAGTGCCGCGGGCGGTGCGCCCGGAAATGTTGGTCACGTTCAATAAGCAATGAGCATCTAGCACTTACCAGCTCACGGCTGAACGTGCCTCCGATTGCGTTCTGACTTAAACACTAAATGCAGGCGATAAATCCGTCTCTGGGCCCAGTGTAATCGTGCTGGAGAATGGCGCAAGCACAGCCGTCACACGGTGAGTGTGATAGCCCGAAATGGAACAGCGTGAGTACTGAGTTGAGGTAGCGAGTGGAGATGAATGTGAGACTGCGACGAAAGCACCGATTGATCCTGTCGTCTGAGTCTCAGTCTCCGGCACACAGGAGAGACGGCGATCACCGGAAAGCGCCGGGGGTGCCAGAAAACTGGAACTAGGAGCTCCGGATTTCTGAATCGTATGATAAATAGAAAGTCTTGAGTTTCTGAGGCGTTACATGGCACCAAGGTAACCGACACTTTAGTAATAACCATTTCTTCTGAATTCCACAGCGAAATCCCAAAAATAATATCGATTGCCCCTTCGATGTTCTATAATCTTGGAAACCGCTCATGGCGCAAGGTTTAGCAGGTTGCAGGTGGTAGAGTCCGTGGCATCTAAGTTGCACACTCATCCCGGGCACATGGGTGCAGCCAAATCCGTGCGCCAATTCCATCAGCCACCTGCTCCGATGGCTAGCGATCTGCAAAACGCGATTTTTCGCTGTCTTCCTGGCGCTGCTCAGCGTTGCGGCCGTCGTCTTCGCCGGGATCAATTTCCAGAAAGAGCGACGAGTTCGTTACGCCCCGATGACGGCGTCTGGTGGGTGGAGGATGACGGCCACCTGCGGGCCGAGCGCGTAGACGTCGATGGTCCCGGGCAGAAGGCGGGCATCAAGCACGGCGACCGCCTGATGGCGGTTGACGAGCACCAAGTCAGCAACGTTGGCAGCCTGGAACGGCAGCTTTATCGCGTCGGGGTGTGGTCGAAAGCCAACTACTCGCTGGTGCGCCACGGCGTACCGCTGGAAGCCCCGGTCATTCTGGTGCCCGCTGATCGTACGCTGTACGGCGGTCTGCGACTGATCGCTTTGGTGTACCTCGGTATCGGCGCTCTACGTTCTGCTGCGACGCTGGACCGCTCCGCGAGAGTACACACTTCTACATTTTCTGCCTGGTTTCGTTCATCTTTTACGCCTTCCACTACACCGGCAAGCTGAACGATTTCGACTGGATTGTCTATTGGGCGAACGTAGTGGCGTGGCTGCTGCAGCCCGCGCTGTTCCTGCATTTTGCGCTGGTGTTTCCGGAGCGCAAACGACTGGTGATCCGGCGTCCCTGGCTGATTCCTCTGGTGTACGTGCCGGGCATGCTGCTTCTCGCGGCGCAAATCTCAGCTGTGGCCTGGTTCCAGCCGAGCGAGCAGCTTCGCTGGACGCTCGATCGTGTCTCGATGTCGTATCTGGCTGCCTACTTTGTGCTGGCGGCCTTCGTGTTGTGGCACAGCTATCGGAGCGCGGAGACGTTCATCCTGCGCCAGCAGATGAAGTGGGTAACCCGCGGAACCATTCTCGCGGTGGCGCCCTTCACGGTGTTTTACGTCATACCGTATCTGTCCGGCAGCATTCCCACTCTGGCGATGAAGGTCTCGGTGCTGTCGCTGGTGTTCCTGCCGCTTACCTTCGGATATGCCATCTTCCGCTACCGTCTGATGGACGTGGACCTGATCTTCAAGCGCGGCATGGCGTACACCATCGCGGCCGGCGCCATCACGGCGGCGTATTTCGCGGCGGTTGGTGTTGCGTCGGAGCTATTCCACCAGAACTTCCCGAGCGCGGGACCCATCGGGTTGATCCTCGCGATTGCAGTCACGGCGCTGCTGTTCGATCCGTTCAAGAACTGGGTGCAGGAATATCTCGACAAGTTCTTCTACCGCAAACGCTACGACTACCGGAAGACGCTCATCGAGTTTGGCCGCGACCTGAATTCAGAGACCGACCTCGACAAGATGTTGAGTTCCATCGTCGATCGCCTGTCGCGGACGCTGCTGGTGGACCGGCTGGCGATCTTCCTGTCGAATCCCGAGTATCCGGAGCAGTTCTCCCTGGCCAAGTCGTACGGCATTGCCAACACCGGCGGACTGAATCTCGACTTCCTGCACGTGGAGCGGCCGGAATGGAAGGCAGGCCACCTGTTCTTTGACAACACCGCACCACGCCGTGCGTGAGACACCGCCTGCGCGGGAAGCCATCCGCCGGCTGGACCTGAACTACTACATTCCCTGCACGGTGATGAACCGCATGATCGCCGTGCTCGGTTTGGGCAAGACGGCCGAAGGCGACTTCCTGTCCAGCGAAGACGTGCAACTGCTGGAGACGCTGGCCGGCTACATCGGCATCGCGGTGCAGAACGCCCGCCTGTACAAATCGCTGGAGCAGAAGGCCGGGCAGTACGAGCGGCTAAAGGAGTTCAACGAGAACATAGTCGAGTCCATCAGCGTGGGTGTGCTGGCGGTGGATTTGGAAGACCGCATCGAGTCGTGGAACTCGCAGATGGAAGTGATGTTCGCTCTGCCGCGGCGCGAGGCGCTCGGCCGTTCATTATCGGCTGTCCTGCCTCCGGCATTTCTGGAAGAGTACTACCGGGTGCGCCAGGCTCCGGGCATTCACAACCTGTACAAGTTCCGGCTGGGCACGACCGCGGCTGACGACGCGTGTAACCAACATCGCCATCGCGCCGCTGGTCAGCAAGGACTTCAGCGTCATCGGCCGGCTGATCATCGTGGACGACATCACCGAGCGCATCGAGCTGGAGTCGCAGCTTTCGCAGGCAGAGAAGCTCTCGTCCGTTGGCCTGCTGGCCGCGGGCGTTGCGCACGAAGTGAACACGCCGCTGGCCGTGATCTCCAGCTACGCACAGATGCTGGCCAAGCAGGTGCATGGCGATGAGAAGCAATCGGCGCTGCTGGAGAAGATTACGCGCCAGACCTTCCGCGCCTCGGAGATCGTCAACAGCCTGCTGAATTTCTCGCGCACCTCGAGCGCTGAATTCACCAACGTCGACCTGAACCGCGTAATCCAGGACACCCTGACGCTGCTCGACCACCAGTTCAAGACCGCGCGCATCAAGGTCGAACAGGAGTTGCAGACCGAGCTGCCGCCGATTCACGGCAACACCGGCAAGCTGCAACAGGTGTTTCTGAACTTGTTCCTCAACGCGAAAGACGCCATGCCCTCGGGTGGCACGCTGATCATCAGCACCAACAACGGTCACAACGTGCAAGTGGTGGTTTCCGACACCGGCACGGGTATTGCGCAGGAACATATTCACCGCATCTACGATCCGTTTTTCACCACCAAGAACAAGCCGCACACCAAGACCGGCCACAGCAGCGGAACCGGGCTGGGACTGTCCGTGACCTACGGCATCATTCAGGAACATGCCGGCAAGATCCGCGTGGACAGCAAACCCGGTCGGGGCACAACGTTCACCATGGAATTCCCCATGGTGAGGAAGGCGGTCAATGCCTGAAGACAGCGGTCAGCCGGATCGCTTCGGGTCGCGAAGAGTTCGCCTCGCTCGGCTCGGTGCTGATCATCGATGATGAGGCCGCCATTCGCGAGTCGTTGCAGACCCTGCTCGAACTCGAAGGCTACGAGGTGGAAACAGCGAGCGACGGCAACGAAGGACTGGCCCGCCTGGCCGATCGTCCCTTCGACCTGGTGCTGCTGGACTTTGCGTTGCCGGAGCGCAATGGCATAGAGATCCTCCGCGACATCCGCGAACGCGACTCCGAGCTGCCAGTCATCATGATCACCGCCTACGGCACGGTGGAGAACGCTGTCAATGCCATGCAGGGCGGGGCAACCAACTTCATCCAGAAACCCTGGGACAACGAAAAGCTGCTGGCCGACGTGCGCACCGCCGTTGGCCGCCGCCGTGCTGAAGAAGAAGTCATCCAACTGAAGCGGGCCCTCAAGCAGCGCTACAACTTCGAGCACATCGTCGGCAAGAGCGAGCCTATGCTGCGCATCTTCGACCTGGTGGCGCAGGTCGCACCCAGCCGCTCGACCGTACTGCTGCAGGGCGAAAGCGGCACCGGCAAAGAGTTGATCGCCAAAGCCATCCACATGAACTCCCCGCGCAAGGACCGCGCGTTCGTGCCGGTGAACACTGGTTCCACGCCTGCCGACTTGCTGGAGTCCACGCTCTTCGGACACGTCAAGGGCGCCTTCACCAGCGCCATCGCCAGCAAGAAAGGGTCTGTTCGAGGTTGCCGATCGCGGAACGCTCTTCCTCGACGAAATCGGCACCATGAATCTGGAGACGCAGGCCAAGATCCTGCGCGTGCTGCAGGACAGGAAGTTCATGCACCTGGGCGGGGTCAACGAAATCCAGGTGGATGTGCGCATCATCGCGGCGACCAACGTCGATCTTGCGGCAGCAGGTGAAGGAAGGCGAGTTCCGCGAAGACCTGTTCTACCGCCTCAACGTCATCACCATTGATCTGCCTCCGCTGCGCCAGCGCAAGAACGACATCCCGCTGCTGGCGGAGTACTTCATCGCCAAGTTTGCCGAGGAGAATGCCCGGCTACCACTACGGCTCACGCCCGAAGCGCTTCGTCCCTCTGATGGACTACGACTGGCCCGGGCAACGTGCGCGAACTGGAAAACGTAATCGAGCGCGCCGTAGTGCTGGCCACAGGGCCGAACCTTACCGTCGATTTGCTGCCCGACAACCTGATCGGCCTAGGCAGCAAATTCGCCATCATGGACCATCCGCCCGATGCCTCCCTGTTCGAGATCATCGAAGACTGCGAGCGCCGCATCATCAGCGACATGCTGGAGAAGTGCAACTGGAATCAGACCGAGGCTGCTGACCGCTTCCGCATCCCACTCTCCACCCTGAACCAGAAAATCAAGCGGCTGAATGTGGAGATCAAGAAAAACCACAAGCGCGAATAGCGAGCAGTCAGCAATCGTAGGACCTGACCTGCACGCATCACACCCACACGTGAGCTGCGTCACAGCCTGTTGGTGCACTCCCGGCTCACAATCGGAGCAGCAGGATGGTAGGCGGATTAAAGATCGCCTGGCAGTTGGAGGGGTTATGTCGGAAGACAAACGCGACGTGCTTGAGGTAATGCGCTACGAACTCAACTTCCTGGAGCAGGGAGGATATGGAAATTGGTACAGCACTCCGTGGGGACCCGCTTCCATTTTCCAAGACTCGCTGACCTGCCCCAACCACGGTGATCCCACGCGGCCGCATGCCTGCCACGAGTGCGTACTATGGGATTTCGTACCTGAGGAGTACCGCACGGAGGATGTGCCGTGTCATCACATTCCGCTGAACCGGCAAGACGTTACGGTCGCCACTTCTGGCCAGACGGAAGAGGAGCTGCGCGAGAATGTGAAGCATTGGCTGAAGCGGACCATTGCGCGGATCGAAGCCGAGAGGGCCAAACAAGCGCCTGAGCAAGCCAAACAGACTGTCGGATAAATAAACATCCCGCCCCGTTATTCCCATTCTGGAACTCAGTCGCGAAACTTCTTTTCTTTTCAAGTTGAGCTGTGTGCCTTTATCGATACAATTTTCGCAACAGACTACCGTCTCCCGGAGCACAGCATGAAACGGAGTTTCGCCACCCTCAACCCTCAGGAAGCCCTGCATGTTGCCATCTTCATAGAGGAACGCAACGCCGAGCTTTACCAGCAATTCGCGGAGATGTTTGCCGAATTCGCCGATAGCGAGTCCGTCGTTATCGCGGGCATTTTCCGCGAAATGGCGATTGAAGAAAAGGACCACAGCTCCAGGCTCCAGGGCCTGTATCTGGAGCGCTTCGGAACCTCCAGTTGCAGCCTGACGGAAGAAGACCTAGTGGAGCTGATTGAGGTCCCACGGCTCGAACAGGTGGATTTTTTCCCGGCTCCGGAGAGGAACAAGGTCAGCGCTCGCGAGCGTGCCCTGCAGGTGGCGCTCAACGCTGAACGGAGCGCCCAGCAGTACTATGCGGGCCTGGTGGAAAAGAGCGACCCAGGCCCGCTGCGCCAGCTCTATCGCGAGCTGGCAGAGATGGAAAACGGCCACGTTGCCTCTCTGCAACAAAGGATGTCGGCTCACCCCGCGAAGAGCAGGGGCGCGAAGTAGGATCTTCGTTATCTAGCTGGTGATCCGTCGACGTGCCGCCGCAGCAAAATCGGCCGGGATATAATCGCCCGCGAGATGGAGACGCCGGGGTGATTTCGGCTGGGGTGGAAACCAAAGGAGGCAAGAGAGTCGAGCCTGCCCACGCCGGCCTGTCCAGCTCGCCGACGACACAGCGGCTGCTCCTCAGTTTTCTGCTGGTCGTAGCGACGCTGGCCGTTTATTACCCGGTCGGCGGTCATCCCTTCCTCAATTACGACGACGACCTGTACATCGTGTACAACCCCCATGTCCACGCCGGACTCCAGTGGACGACGGTGGCCTGGGCGTTCACCAGCTTCGACGCCTCCAACTGGCATCCGCTGACTTGGCTATCCCACGCACTGGATTACCAGTTGTTCCAACTCAATCCGGCGGGGCATCACTACGTAAGCTTGCTCCTGCACGCGCTGAACGTTCTGCTGCTTTTCTGGGTGTTGCAGCGGGCGACCGGGTATGTCGGCCGCAGTGCCGTGGTGGCGGGGCTGCTTGCGCTGCACCCCATCAACATTGAGTCCGTCGCATGGATCGCCGAACGCAAAAACCTGCTGAGCATGATGTTCCTTCTGCTCGCGCTAGGCGCCTATCGCTGGTACACGCAATGCTTGCCTCGACCTTCGCGTCGCAGACTGGAGGCCGGACAGATCGGCCGGTATTCGGTCGTCGTCATACTCTTCGCTCTGGGACTGATGTCCAAACCGCAGATAATCACGCTGCCGTTTGTGTTGTTGCTCTGGGATTACTGGCCGCTAGGCCGCATGTTCGCCCCAGACAAATCCGCTCAAGCTCGGACCGCCATGCCGGCGAGAGGCTTCTCCTGGCTGGTGCTGGAGAAGCTACCGCTGTTGGCGCTTTCCATCGCCAGCGCCGTCGTCACCTTACTAGCGCAGCGGAGCGCCGGCGCGATGAGTGGTCTCCAATGGCAGCCATTTCCGATTCGCGTCGAGAACGCGATCGTTTCCTACGCTCGCTATCTCGGTAAGGCGCTCTGGCCCTCGCAATTGTCGTTGCTGTATCCGCATCCCGGAAGTTCTCTGCAGATTTGGCAGGTACTGACGGCGCTCATTCTCTTGCTGGCAATCACCGCTCTGGCTGTCGCAGAACGTAAGCGGCGGCGTTATCTCCTGGTCGGCTGGCTGTGGTTCCTGGGGACGCTGGTGCCCATGATCGGGCTGGTACAGGTTGGCGTACAGGCGATGGCCGACCGCTATGCGTATTTGCCGTTTGTCGGGCTGTTCATCATGGCCGTTTGGGGATTGGCCGACTGGCTCGCAGAACGGCGAGTGTCTGCCGCCTGGCAGGCAGGAGTCAGCGCGGCTATGTTAGTGGTGTTGGCAATCGTCTCGCATCACCAACTGGACTACTGGAGCGAAAATGTCAAGCTATGGTCGCGCGTGGTGGCGTTGCAGTCACAGGCCTGCCGGCCAACCCTGACAACTGGGTTGCCGAGAACAACCTGGGCCACGCCCTGCTCGACATGGGCCAGGAAGAACTGGCCCTGCTGCATTTCCGGGCCGCGCTGGCGATCAATCCTTCCGACGCCGACAGTACCCTGAACATCGGGGCCTACGAGCAGGGACACGGCGACTTGATTCGGTGCTATCGATCGGTACAACAAAGTGATCGACATGACGCAGAACACAGCTCGCCTGAATGCTCGCACCCGGGCGCAGACGTTCCGCAACATGGGTCATGCGTATCGCCAGCTTGGGAATTACGGTAACGCGAGGGACAGTTTCCAACAGGCCGTGGATCTGAATCCCAACGATGGCGAGTCGTGGCTGGGTCTGGGGATCATGGCGCACAAATTGGGGGATCTCAACGCCGCCATTCCGGCATATTCCAATGCGCTGAAGGTCGAATCTCTCGACTGGGTCTATGTGCTGCTGGCACGCGCCCTGGACGAAAGTGGTCACAAGGACGAAGCTCGGGCGGCCATGCAAAAGGCCAGCTTGCTATCCAAGAACTTTGAGCAGACACAGCGCGTGGCGGAGAAAGTATTGGCACAGTAAGGCCTGACAACTTGCCACTGACAACCAGTCCTACGGCTTGCTTAAGTCCTGAGGAAATGACTTGAAGTCCACGTCGCGCCGCTGAATTTTGTCAACTTTATTGGCGTCGGTCATGTGCTGGACCAGGGTGCCTTTGATGACGCGATAGCCTTCCTGGGCGGGCTGCTTACCTGGCGTCTTTGTGATGACTCCCGTGAATTCATACCAGGTTCCGTGCACTGTTTTGGTCGTGAACAACAGGTGATCGCCATCGAGTGATGCTTTGTCGAAGAACTGATCGATGAAGGTGCCTTTGTCACTGTCGCTGTCGCCAAAGCGGGAAACGTAGCCGGAGACCTTCCCATCTTCCAGCGTGAGCTGCACGAACTCGCCTTCACGCAAAAACGAATACATGCCTGAGGGATCGTCGGCCGCATCGCTCACTTTGGCGCCAGCCTCCAAAGCGGAGGAACGTGGCGGTTGCACCACCACGAAGGTCACCAGCGCCACCACGAAGAGTCTCGAAAGCGAACCCTTACCAACTCTCATCCCCACCCCGCTGAACATGATTACATGTCCGCGCCGGATTACAAAATCAAGGCACGACGGCAGCGGTTCTTATCGCTAATTTCCGCTATAATCCGACTATTCGCCCGCCCGGCATAGGATGATGTCAGACGCCACCGAAGTTGAGGCCCCGCGCGAAGTTTCCGCGCACGACGCTCCAGTACTGCTGTACGAACTGGAGCCGTGGGGCCGCGCCTTTCGGCGCAACCTGGGCGATTGGCTGTTCCGCCGCGAACCGCCACCGGTCGAAACTACAGCGCAACCTGTCCCGCTCCGTCCGGGCTACTTTATCCGCACCGGGATTGACGGTGAGCGGTTTTTCGAATCCTACGCCGGCCATATTGCCTTCATAACCGCGGTTTACATCGTGTGTACCATTCCTCTGTTCCGGCACGCGCCGCGGCTGCAATCGCCCTTCGAAAACGCGAAAATCGACTATCACCCGGTCAGTGAGTACTTGCCGCCCATCCAAACCGGCAACAAGGGCGAGATAAAGCCGCGCAAGGGCGCGCCTAAGCTGGCGAAGCAGGAGATCCTGTCCGTTCCGCCCGAACCTGACAACAATCATCAGACCATCGTAGCGCCGCCGAAAGTCAGGCTGAAGCAGGATGTGCCGCTGCCCAACATTGTGGCGTGGACGGCCGTCCCTGCGGCGCAGCCGATTGCCGCCTCGGCGCGTTCGGTTTCGCAGTTGAAGGTGCCGCAGCTTGACCCGCAAGTTGTGGGGCCGGCCGCCGACGTATCTCAAGTAAAACCGAAGTTGCAATTGCCGCCCGAGTTGCAGCCATCGGTTGTGGAACCCGCTCTGACGCCTGACCAGTTGAAGCTCAAGACTGGACAAATCAACATGGCGCAACTGGAGCCGCAGGTGGCTGCGCCCAAGCTGCCGGTTCCGGCGCAACGCGCCAGCGGCGCGACCGACAATCCGTCGAAAACTATTACCGAAGGCGCGGCTGCAGGTCCGCCGCCAAATGTACAGGGCCTGAGATCGACCAAAGGCCAGGGCCAACTGATTGCGCTGGGACTCAACCCCGCCGATGTGACAGGTCCCATCGCCGTGCCTAACGGAAATCGTAGCGGAGAGTTTCACGCCTCGCCGGCGGGCAAACCCGACGCGCCGGGAACTCCCAACATTCCCGGAACTGGTAACGGCACAGGCACAGCTAATGGCAGCGGAACGGGCAATGGTGGTGGCGGCGGAAACGGCCTGCCTCCGGGCATTAGCGTCGGTGCGCCGCCGCCGGGCGCGACAACGTCTGCGGTGGCAGGAACGCCAACCAAGTCCCCTGCCGGCAATCCAGATGCTGACGCGCGCAAAGCGATGATCGCGGCTGCGATGAAGCCTTCGATCCCGAGCATCCGTGACCGGCAGCCACCTCCGCCACCTCCTGCATTGTCAGACGATCCTGATCTCTCCATCGAACGTCGGGTCTTCGGTTCCAGACACTACTACAAGCTGATCATGAACATGCCGAACCTGACTTCCATGACCGGAAGCTGGATCATTCACTTTGCCGAGCTGAAGCCGACTGACGACAAGAGTGCGATTTCGGCGCCCGTGGCGACATTGAAGGTGGACCCAGCGTATCCGCCCGAAGTCTTGCGCGACCGGGTGGAGGGCAAAGTCACGCTCTACGCCGTGATCCGCGTTGACGGAACGGTAGACGACATCAAGGTGCTGGACAGCCTGGATTCCCGGCTGGACGCTACCGCGATGCGCGCCCTGGCGAGATGGCATTTCCAGCCAGCCACCAAGAACGGCGCACCAGTTGCGCTTGAAGCTGTGGTCGAGGTCCCATTCCACATGAAGCATTTGCAATAGTTCAGGGCTTCGCGCTCTTGTGAATCTCCACCGTGCTCCACGTCTTGTCGGCGGCGTGGCACAGGTTTTCCAGCGGACAATCGGAGCACTTAGGTTTGCGGGCGATGCACAAAGCCCGCCCATGCAGGATGATCTGGTGGGCGAAGACAATCCATTTGTCGCGCGGAATCACCTGCATCAGGTCCTGCTCGATCTTCTGCGGGTCATCGTTCTTCGTCAGCTCCAAGCGCCGCGCGATGCGCTGCACATGCGTATCCACCACCACGCCATCGGCGATCTTGAACCACGTCCCCAGCACCACATTGGCCGTCTTGCGCGCCACGCCAGGGATTTGCAGCAGCTCGTCCATGGTGCGCGGAACTTCACCGCCGAACTCGCTCATTAGCCTGCGTGCTGCGCCGACGACGGACTTCGACTTATTGCGAAAGAATCCGGTGGAGCGGATGTCGGGCTCGAGTTCCTCGGGCTTGAGGGCTGCGAACGCCTCGACGGTTGGGTACTTCGCGAAGATCACGGGCGTGACCATGTTGACCCGCACATCGGTGCACTGTGCCGAGAGAATGGTCGCTACCAGCAGCTCCCAAGCGCTCTTGTGATGCAGCGCGCAGGTGGCAGCAGGATAACGCTCGTCGAGCCGCCTCAGGATCTCACTGATTCGATCGGGCGCGAGCGGGTTGTAGCCCCTGGGAGCGCCTTTCGCGGTCTTGCTGGCAGCTCCCTTCGCTGAAGCTTTTCGTCCGACGATGGGCGCTGCAACCTTCGCAACTTTCTTCAAGACCGCGAATCGTTTCGCGACCCGTGCCTGCACGCGCTGGGGCCTTCGGGCGACCTTTTCCTGACGCCCGCTCCGCGAAGGTTGGCGCGGTGTGATGCGTCGTGGCATGGTTCCCTCCGTGTGCTCACAGCAGTGTATAACGACGAAGCGCACCGGCTGGAATTGAGGTTCCCGGGCGACTTCTGGTGTGCTAGGATATTCCTAGGAAAAGCCTATGGCTACGCTATACGTCGAAAACGTGCCCGATGAGTTGTACGAAGCCCTGCGCGAACAGGCGCGCAAGCACCGAAAATCCATCACGGCTGAGGTCCTCACGCTATTGGAGGAAAACGTTCCCACGGCCCGCGAGTTAAAGGCAAGGCGGGAATTTGTTCGCCGCCTGGAACGTCTGCGTTCGCAGCCCTCGCCATCTCCAGGTCCATTCCCTTCGACAGAAGAGATGCAGCGTGAGGACCGGTCGAGGTGAGCCTGTTTGTAATCGACGTGAGCGTAGCTGCAAAATGGTCGCTCCGTGCAAAAGACGAAACACTCCTGGAGCACGCTCTCGGCCTACTCGATCAATATCAAAAGGGTCAGATTCAATTCGTTGTCCCGGATCTATTTTGGGCAGAATTCGGCAACGTCCTCTGGAAGGCAGTCCGGGTCGGAAGGTGTACGCGTGCAGTCGCCAATGGCAGCCTGACAGAGCTGAGGGAGCGCGGCCTGCCGACTGTTCGCTCGGATATTCTCATCGAGCAGGCGTTAAGGATCGCCATGACGTTTGATCGCACCGTGTATGACAGCCTGTACGTCGCTCTCGCCATCGAGTCGGGAGCCCAGCTCGTCACTGCGGATGAAAGGCTGGCCAATACCCTCGCGGCCCACCTCCCCGTAAAATGGCTTGGAGCTCTGTCGTAGTCTGATGGCGACTCGTTCCACCTCGAATCACGTCTGCCTCGGTATGCATTAGGAGGTCCCAATGAAAGCCATCCGCATTCATGAGTTTGGCGGCCCCGAAGTACTGAAGTACGAAGACATTCCTGAGCCCATACTCCGCAAGGACCATGTTCTGGTTCGGGTGCGCGCCTGCGCGCTGAATCATCTCGACTTGTGGGTGCGCAAAGGACTGCCCGGTGTGCAGTTGCCGCATATCCTGGGCAGCGATATCGCCGGCGAGGTCGTCGAGTGCGGCGAATATATCAGCGGCTTGAACGAAGGCGCGCGCGTACTGCTGGCGCCTATGGTCTTTTGCAACCACTGCGAGCAGTGTAATCAGGGACGTCACAACTTCTGCCCGCGGTTCAACGTGCTGGGCAATGGGGTGGACGGCGGCGACTGCGAGCTGATCGCCGTTCCACGCGTGAATGTCATTCCGCTTCCCGATACCCTCGACTTTGTGCAGGCGGCGAGCGTGCCCCTGGTCTTCCTCACCGCTTGGCACATGCTGGTCGGGCGCGCGCAACTGAAAGCGGGGCAGACGGTGCTGGTCTTGGGCGCAGGCTCCGGCGTGGGCTCAGCGGCAATCCAGATATGCAAGATGCTTTCGGCCTACGTCATCACCACAGCGGGGGATGAGCGCAAGTTGGAGCGGGCGCGCGAGCTGGGCGCCGATCACGCCATCAACCACTACGAGCAGAAGATTGGCGACGAGGTGCGGCGCATCACGGACAAACGCGGTGTGGACATCGTCTTCGAGCACGTCGGCCAAGCCACGTGGAAAGAGAGCCTCAAGTCGCTGAAGCCCGGCGGCACACTGGTCACCTGCGGAGCCACCACAGGCTATGAGGGAAATCTCGACCTGCGTTTCCTGTTCTCGCGTCAGCTCTCGCTGCTGGGGTCCTACATGGGTGCGATGGGAGAGTTGGACGAAGTCCTGAAGCACGTCTTTGCGGGCAAGCTGAAACCAGTCGTGGACCGCGCCTTCCCGCTGAGCGAAACTCGCGCCGCGCACGAGTACCTGGCTAGTAGCGAGCAGTTCGGCAAGGTGGTGGTGGTACCGTAAGGAACGTGGTGAGAGCCCCAGTGGCCGGTGTCAAGTAACAGCGGTAATTCGATATCCGCTGTCATCAACCGTAGCAAGCGGACTACCAACTCTCGGGCGGGCGATACTAAGCACTATCCACTGGCCACTACCCACTGGTTTATGATGAAGCCATGAATCTCGGCATGCCAGAGATGATCTTCATCTTTCTGCTGGCCCTGGTGGTGGTCGGCCCCAAACGGCTCCCCGGCTTGGCGCGCCAGCTTGGCAAGTACATGGCCGAGTTCAAGCGGGCCAGCAACGAATTCAAGAACCAGCTCGAAACCGAAATGATGAACATCGAACTGGAGGAGCGCGCAAAGAAAGCAGAAAGAAGCTCCGCATATCCTCCCGCCCGAACCGCAGCTTGCGGAACCGTCGATCGTGCCCGCGCAAGGCATCGTCAGCCGCGGCAGCTCTGAAGACATCTCCGCGGCCGAGCACGGCCCCAACTCCGGCGAAACCGCGGAAGCCAAGCCGCAGCCCTCTGCGAGCACCGACTAAGCGATGCCAAGCCCAGTCGTGGAAAATGCCCAGAAGCGCGGCTCCGAAGAGATGACCGGCATGAGCTTCCTTGAGCATCTCGAGGAGTTGCGCCGCCGCATCATCTATAGCGCGCTGTACATTGTGGGCGGCTTCTCCGTCTGCTGGTGGTATCATGAGCAGATTTTCGGGCTCATGCAAAAGCCCATCATGCAGGCCTTGGCCAGCCACCACCTGGAACAGAAGCTGGTCTATCTGAACCCGACTGATCCCTTCAACATGTATTTGAAAGTATCGCTGCTTGCCGGCTGTTTCGTGGCCTCGCCGCTCGTGCTCTACCAGGTGTGGGCATTTATCTCGCCGGGACTCTACCGCCACGAGCGGCGATACGTGATGCCGTTCATGTTCAGCACCGTGGGGCTGTTTCTGGCGGGCGGCTATTTCGGCTACAAGATGGTCTATCCTGCGGCACTCGACTTCCTGATCACCTTCAGCGGCCAGTTCACCCCGATGATCACCATTCAGGAATACACCGACCTGTTTTTGACCATCATCGCCGGCCTCGGGATTGTGTTTGAGCTGCCGATTCTCGTGTTTTTTCTTGCGCTGATGGGCATCCTGACCGCGGGCTGGATGTGGCGCAATTTCCGCTATTCGATCCTGGTGATCTTCATCATTGCGGCCATCATCACGCCGACCACCGACATTCTGAACATGTGCATCTTCGCCGCGCCCATGATCGTGCTGTACCTGGTGAGCATCGGCATCGCCTGGTTCGTCCACCCAGCGCAGCGCACCAAACGTGCAGAGAAGGCGAGCGCGAAATAGTCGGCCGCGGCACTCAGCATCCCCTTAATCGCAAGTGTGTCGCACATCACATATTGATTGCGCTGATGGAATTACAATATCTCCATGGACTCCTTCATAATCGCAGGCAGGCAGTTTCGCTCGCGTCTTATTGTGGGCACGGGCAAATACAAATCCGGTCCGGAGACGGCGCGCGCCATCGCAGCCAGCGGCGCGGAGATGGTCACCGTCGCCGTGCGGCGGGTCAACCTTGATCGCAGCAAAGAGTCGCTGCTCGATTTCATTGATCCTCAGCAATATTTTCTGCTACCCAACACCGCAGGTTGCTATACAGCCGATGACGCCATCCGAACCGCGCGTCTGGGCCGCGAGGTTGGCCTCTCCGATTGGGTAAAGGTGGAAGTCATCGGCGACCAGGATACGCTGTTTCCCGATGTACAGGCCACCATCGAAGCCACGCGCGTGCTGGTGAAGGAAGGTTTCACCGTGATGCCGTATACCACCGACGACATCGTTGTGGCCAAGCGATTGATTGACGCCGGCGCGAGCGCGGTGATGCCACTGGGCGCGCCTATCGGCAGCGGCATGGGTATTCAGAACCAGGCCAACATTCGCATTCTGCGCGAGATGATCACCGACGTGCCGCTCATCGTGGACGCGGGCGTGGGTACGGCGTCGGACGCGACCATCGCTATGGAGCTGGGCGTGGACGGGGTGCTGATGAATACCGGCATCGCCGGAGCGCAGGATCCGGTGCTGATGGCCGAGGCGATGAAGAACGCCGTCACCGCGGGACGTCAGGCCTTTCTTGCGGGCCGCATGCCGAAGAAACTGTATGCGACTGCGAGTTCACCGCTGGAAGGGGTAGTACGTAACTAGTCGCAGAACGAAGCGTATATCCCCCGACTCGCTGCGCTCGCTCGGGATGACAAGCAAAAAGTAGGGCGTGCCATCGGCCGCCCTTGTCCTTTTCGGGTAGCGCAAGCATCTCTCAGTGCTGCATGTCGTTCATGGCGTTGCCCTTGCTACTGCCCTGGTCCTTGAGCATGGTCACCTTGGCCACTTGCAGCGAGCCGTCGTCGTTCATCTTGCCTGTTATCTGCACGTGATGTCCCTCATGGCCCTTCACGGCATCGGCATTTGCAATGTTGACGACCTTCTGGTCCTTGTCCGTGACCAGGACCGGCTTTGCCCCAGCGTCAATGCACTTCTGGGCGCAGGCGGCATGCGCGGCATTGGCGCCCTTGGCGCCGCACTTGGAATCGCTGATCCAGCCGTCCCAGCTCATGTCCTTCGCGGCAGCCAGCATCGTCATACCGATGAGATAGAGCCCAACCACTAATAGCACTCGTTTTACCATCGTCGAATCTCCTTTTGGACTTGCCTTCATCGCCGGTTCAAATCTCCGAAGTCAAAGTATGAATCGAAACCACGTGCCGCCAACGGGTTGATCTATTGGCCTAGCGTCCCTGTCCGTCCCGCGGAGCCGACCCATCCCGCATGATGTACGGCGCACAGTCGCTATCGGATTGCGCCGCGCACAAGTTTATCCCAGAACGGGAATCGGCGCGAGGAAAGGAACAATTGGG
>CAVPFD010000017.1:0-13921 GCA_963703645.1 uncultured Acidobacteriaceae bacterium | reverse complement strand
TGATGTCTGATTTGCTCGAACTTTTCAGGTTCGAGTATTGCTAGGAGGCGACTGCCAAAGATTCTGTCGTCCGAAGGATACCGTCTGAGCCGAACACAACACTCCCGGCCTCAATGAGATCAGAAAGGGCGTTCTCAATTTCTCGGGCATACGCTTCTTCGCTCAACTCTCGAATCAACTCGGTCGGGCGGAGGTGCTTCTCCCGAATTTTCTGTAACACGACACCTTGCAAAGTCTGATCCATTACGGTCATTGAGATGTGCCTCGACTCGATATACGTTACTGATTGCAGCTTAACATTTCATCGGTCATTTTGCATATGCCTTTGAGGCGCTGTCTCAAACTAAAGTTGTTGTCGTTCTGGCTACCGGATTTCGCCGGGCCCAAGAGGCCTTCGATTAGGAGCGAAGGCGTTGTAAAGCGATACTTCTCGAGGCGGAGCGTGAGCACCGCAGGTTCGCCGAGAACTCGCGTCCGATCATCCCGACAAAACGGGTCACGGATTCTCGGTTAAGGAGGATCATCCCCCGTCGTTTCCGTTGAGTTACATTGATTGCATGCACTTGTTTATCAACGGCGACGAGAAGGCGTTCGATGACCCGCTGTCGCTGGCGCAGTTGATCGAGCAGTTGGGAATGAAGGGAGATCGCGTCGCCGTGGAACTCAATCGCGAGATCGTGGCGCGGGCCCGGTGGGCGGAGACGCAGCTCAATGACGGTGACCGGATGGAGATTGTGCATTTCGTTGGCGGGGGTTAAGCAGCGATGGAGCCGGGCTCATCGATCGTCTAGGGCAGTTCCATGATTACTGTATCCCTTGAATTGTTCGGGTAGAGCGGCGCTTCAGCGCCGCGTCCAGAAGCACCCAAATGACTCCCGTGGCTTCAGCCCGTAGTCACGGGGCTGAAGCCACGGGAGAGAGTAGGAAGCGGGTAACGCTGGCCTAAAGGCCTGCTCTACCAGGGTTGAAGCAACGCGTTCACAATTTCCGTCCACTCGTCCGCGAGCGGGGCGGTAGCAGCAGTCCGGCCCGCGCGTCCGTACCAATAGCCGGCGTTCGACGCGTCGCCTTCCTTGCGATGCAGGTAGGCGTGGACCCACGATCCCCGCGGACCTTCGTCCTGCTGCGCCGACTCGTGGGCTTTGGTCCAGTCGCCCTTGGCGTCCCACCACAAGCCGGTCAGCGCAGAGTCCAATTCCGCGGGCGGATTATCGTGGTGAATCGAATTGCGAAACTCTTCCAAAGTCATGGCAAAAGGGTACAACAGATTGTTGCATGACCCGTCAGGAAAAAGCAGATCTCTCAGTCGCGCTCAGTCGCAACGCTCCCTCGCGCTCCGTCGGGATGACAAAGATGAGCTTTTCGGCACGACTAAAGTCGTGCCCTGATACAAACCATAAGGTTCATGACATGACCAAATCCCAAAGATCGTGGTGGGTTGCAAGCTCGGTCGAAGAACATGGACGAGGGCGGTTCAAGCAAACAGCAGGTCCCTCGACTCGCGCCCGCCCGACCCGAAGCGGGTCGGAAAGAAAGGCGGGCGCTCGACCACCCCATCACGCGCAAAACCGGCGCGTGATGAGGAGCCCGGCGCTCGGGATGACAATTCTAATTTTCATCCGCATAGATGGGCCGCAGGCTCATGCACACTGAGGGCAAGCTCTCAAGGTGCGCCTTCAAAGCTTGTTCAGCCCGTCCAGCGCTGCGACTTTGAAGGCCTCCGCCAGAGTCGGATAGTTGAAGACGGTGTCGCGGAAGTACTCGATCGTTCCGCCCAGCGCGAGCACGGCCTGCCCGATGTGAACGATCTCGGCGGCGCGCTCGCCGATGATGTGCACGCCGAGAAGCTTCAGGCTCGCCGGATCGAAGATCAGCTTCAGCAATCCCTGGTCGTCGCCCAGCATCTGCGCCTTTGGCGAGTTCGGCGTAGCGGGCGATGCCGATCTCATACGGAATCTTGTCGCGCGTGAGTTGCTCCTCCGTCGCGCCTACCATGGAGATCTCGGGAATGGTATAGACGCCATACGGAATCAGGTTCGGCGGAATGTTGCCGGGCACGCCGAAGATGTGGCAACTCGCGAGTCTTCCCTGCTCCATCGAGGTACTGGCCAGCGCAGGAAAGCCGATGACATCGCCCGCGGCATAGACGTGCGGCACCGAGGTCCGGAAGTTCTCGTCCACGATCAGCTTGCCGCGTCCGTCGGGCACCAGGCCGATGGCCTCGAGGTTGAGCTGGTCGCTGTTCGCCTGCCGTCCTACGGCGTAAAGCAGCGCCGCTCCGTGGACCGTCTTGCCGCTCTCCAGCTTGGCGAAGACGCGATCGCGGTCCTCGTCGAAGCCAACCGACACGACTTTCTCGCCCAGGCGAAAGACCGTGCCCAGCTGCCGAAGCTGGAAGCACAGGCTCTCGACGATCTCGCGATCGACGAAGTCCAGCAGGGTCGGCCGCTGGTCGAGCAGCGTCACCTTCACGCCCAGCGCCGCGAACATCGAGGCATACTCCAGGCCAATGATGCCGGCGCCAACGACGATCAACTCGCGCGGCAGCTCCTCCAGCTCGTGCACCTGGTCGGAGTCGAAGATGCGCTTGCCATCGATCGGAATGTCGCTGCGTCGTGCGCCGGCCGCGTGCCGCAGGCGATCACGAAGTTGTCGCCGCGCAGCAGGGTGATAGCCGTCCTCGCTGGCGACTTCCATGGTGTGCGGATCGAGAAAGCGCGCATTGCCCTCGTACACCGTCACGCGATTGCGGCGCAGTTGCGCCTTGATGACCTCGATCTCGCGCGCCATGACGGCATCGGAGCGAAAGACCAGGTCCTGCATCGCAGATGTGTTCCTTCAGCGCGTAGCCGCGGCCGTAGAAGGTGCGCTGGCGCAGTCCGCTGAGGTACAGGATCGCCTCGCGAAAGGTCTTGCTGGGGATGGTGCCGGTGTGGACGCACACGCCGCCGATGGTGCGCTTGCGCTCGACGACCGCAACCTTCTTGCGCAGCTTGGCCGCGCAGATGGCGGCCTTCTGTCCCGCCGGGACCGCTGCCGACGACGATCAAGTCGTAGGTGTTGTTGCTGCTCGCCTCTACCGGACGCGAGCCGGGCATGGGCTCGTGCATTCGTAAGGGTTGCCATGGAGTTGCGAAACCGAAACTATCACCGATGAGTCGGGAATGGAAGCGGGGCACGGGCAAACGCAGCATGATTTGCCGAGTTCTGGCGAGAAATTCATCGCGCATTTACATTCGGGAGCGGGGTTCGGACACGTCAGTCACACCTTCCGTTGCGATATACTTTGATGTTTGCCCATCCTCATTTGTTCTACTTGGAAGGAGTACTTTCCCTATGGCATCTACAGCCGTTTCCTCCGCCGTTTCCTACGCCCGCGAGAACCAGAAGCGCTTTCTCGACGAGCTGAAAGATTTGCTTCGCATTCCCAGCGTCAGCACCGCCGAAGAGCACAAAGACGATGTCCGCAAGGCCGCCGATGTCGTGGCCAACGACCTGAAGCGCATCGGCTTCGAGCACGTTGAGATCATTCCGACCAAGGGCCATCCGCTGGTTTATGCCGACTGGCTGCACGCCACCGGCAAGCCGACGGCCCTCTGCTATGCGCACTATGATGTGCAGCCCGCCGAGCCGCTCGACGAGTGGACCACGCCGCCGTGGGAACCGACGGAGCGCAACAACAATGTTTACGCGCGCGGCGCCGTGGATGACAAGGGCCAGCTCTGGATGCAACTCAAGGCCTTCGAGTCACTGTTCAAGGGCGGCGACGGCAAGCTGCCCATCAACGTCCGCGTACTTATTGAGGGCGAAGAAGAAGTGGGCGGCGAGAGCATCGAGGAATACGTCCTTAAGAACGCCACCAGCGGGAAGCTTAAGGCCGACTTTGCGCTGGTGACCGACACCGAGCTCTTCGCGCCCGATATGCCGACGTTGTGCGTCGGCCTGCGCGGGCTGGTGTACACGGAGATTGAAGCCCAGGGCGCGAAGACTGATTTGCACTCCGGCGTCTACGGCGGCGCCGCTCCCAATCCGCTGTTCGCACTGGTGGAGATCATCAGCAAGCTGAAAGATGCCGATGGCAAGATCCTTATCCCCGGCTTCTACGATGCCGTGCAGAAACCCACTGACGACGAGCTGAAAGCCTGGGCCAGCCTGCCATTCAACGAAGAGGAGTATCGCAAGGCCGAAGTTGGTTCGAGCGTGCTGACCGGCGAGCCAGGATACCCGGTGCTCTATCGCACCTGGGCGCGCCCGACGCTGGAGGTGCATGGCATGCCCGGCGGCTTCGTTGCACCCGGTGCAAAGACGGTGATTCCAGCGCGCGCGTCAGCCAAGGTCTCCATGCGCCTGGTGCCCAATCAGAACCCGGACGACATCCTGAAGAAGTACACCGATTACGTGAAGAAGCTGACACCCAAGGGAATTCAGATCAACATCAAGGTGCACAGTAAAGGTCCGGCCTGCGTGGTCAACACCGACAACAAGTTCGCGCGCGCCTCGGTTGAAGCCATGCACGAAGTCTTCGGCAAAGACACGGTGTACATTCGCTCCGGCGGCTCGATTCCTATCGTGACTCAGTTCGACAAGGACCTGAAGATTCCCAGCATTATGATGGGCATGGGCCTGCCGGACGACAATCTGCACGCGCCCAATGAGAAGTTCCACATCCCGAACTTCTATCGCGGGATTGAGTCGATCATCCGATTCTTCCAGATATTGGGAGATGGGAAGTAAGAGACGTGCAATTAGTGACCACGACGGGAGGGCTTGGGCTCTCCCGCTTTTGATCGGATGAATATCTGAGAGAATTCGACTGGCGCAAACAGGTACTTTCCAGATACTCCCAACCTTTTGCCCTTGAATCAGATACAGGCTCTCGCTAAACTCTTACTTGCTCTTGCGTTTTTCCCGCCTCGCGGTCTTTCCTCACCGCTGCAACTTTCCGCGCGATTGTTGCATCCAGGGTGCAATATGATGTGGTTTCCACAATAGGGGCACAAAATGTAGGGTTTATGTCTTGACCCCTCCCCGTTTCGACGGTAAAGTTGCTTTGATCCGGGTGGTAGAGCGGCGCTTCAGCGTCGCGTTGCGATTGCTAATTTTTGTTCTGGGACTTTACCCGGGCATAGAGGGGCTGAAGCCCCTGGCTTTCGAGGGAGGCCGCGTGACGCGGGTCTGAAGACCCGCTCCACCAAGCGGCCCCGAATGGAGTTAAACATTGCTCAAAATCAAGAAGCTGCAAATCCTCGGTTTCAAGTCGTTTTGTGACCGCACCGATCTGCGATTTCAGGGCGATGGCATTGCCGCCATCGTTGGCCCGAACGGTTGTGGCAAATCGAACATCTCCGACGCCATCTCGTGGGTGTTGGGTGAGCAGTCGGCACGCTTGCTGCGCGGCGTCAACATGCAGGATGTCATCTTCGTCGGCTCGCGCGAACGCAAGCCGATGGGCATGGCGGAGGTGTCGCTCACGCTGGTCGATCCGGAAGTGTATGGCGACGTTGCCGAACCTGAGGTTGATGTTCAAGACAACATGCCGGATGAGTGGGATGAGTCGGCCCTGCGCGCGGTCAGCGCCGAAGAGGCCGAGCGTTACGCTGAGGAAGTTCGCCCCGGCCAGACTGAGGAAGAGGAAGCGTCTTCTTTCTCCCACCCTCCCGCCGAAGCGGCGGGAAGGGTGGGGCACCCAACGGACGACGGCACTGCTCCTTCCGCCGCTGCCCACGTCGTTCTCAAGATTCGCCGGCGCAAATTCAAGCGTACCTTCAAGGCCGGGGAAATCGTCATCACGCGCCGTCTGTTCCGCTCCGGCGAGAGCGAGTACCTGCTGAACGGCAAGCTGTGCCGTTTGCGCGACATCCAGGACCTCTTCATGGGCACCGGGCTGGGGCCGGAGTCGTACGCGATTATTGAGCAGGGACGCATCGGGCAGATTCTCAGCAGCAAGCCGACCGACCGTCGCGCCATCATCGAGGAGGCCGCAGGAATCACGAAGTTCAAGACCCGCAAACGGCTGGCCGAGGCGCGCCTGGAGGACGCGAGGCAAAATCTGGCGCGCATCAACGACATCTTCGACGAAGTCACCCGCCAGATGAATTCGCTGAAGCGCCAAGCCTCAAAGGCCGAGCGCTATGCGAAGCTGCGCGATGAGATGCGCGCCAAACTGCGCGTGGTACTGGCGAGCAAGTTTGCACAGCTTGATGCCGAGGCGTCATCGCTAGACCGGCAACTCGCTGAAATCGGAGAGGAGTTGCACGCCCAAGGCGCAGCTGTACAACACATGGAAGGCGAGCACGGCGATCGCACGCGACGCGGCTACGCCATCGAGCGCGAGTCGCAGGAGAATCGCGAGAAGCTAAACAGCCTGACATTGGAGATTGACCGGGCCACAGAGCGTCGTCGCACGAATGAGGAGCGTTGCGCTGAGTTGGACGCGCGTTCGGTTGGAGCACAAGCCGAGGTCGGCAATACTGAGGCGCAGTTGAAACGCTTGCAGCAGGAACTGGAAACGAACCGCTCCACTCTGGAGTCGGCCAATATCGAAGTTGCCGGCGCACAGCAGGAACTGGAGCAGCGCCAGCACGAAGCCACGGCAACTTCTGCGCTGCTGATGGATGTGGAACGACAGCAGGAACAGCGGCGTGACGCGATATTGCAAGCCATCTCCGCGGCCTCCGGGGTGCGCAATCGCATCACGCAGTCTGAGGAGCGCGTGGCGGCGCTCGATCGTGAAGCGCAGCGGCTGCATGAAGAAACTTCAACTGCCGGTCAGCAGCTCGAGAGCTTTGGTGGACAACGCGGACAACTCGGACTGGAGTTCGAGTCGGCGTCCCAACGGGTGAACGCCCTGTCGGAGCAACTCATCGAGATTCGCCAGCAGCTCGAAGCCAAGCGCTCCGCCGAGACTGAAGGCAAGCGGCGGCTGGATTCACTTCGCGCTGAGTACGCCGGCGCGATGGGCAAGAAAGGTTCACTGGAAGCGGTCATCACCGAGCACGGCTATGCCACCGAATCGGTGCGCCGCCTGTTCACCTCGGGCGCGATGAGAGATGGACTGGCGCCCGTGGGCGTTCTGGCCGACTTTCTCGAAGTGGACGACCGCTACGAGCACGTAGTGGACGACTTCCTCCGTGAGGAATTGAACTTACATCGTGGTGAAGTCGTGGGATGCGGCCGATGAGGGGCTGCGCCTGCTGCGCAGCGATGTGGACGGCCGTGCCACTTTCCTTGTCCACCCGGAAGACTCACAGGCAAGATTCTCGTTCGTACAGGATGAATCTTTACACCAGGTGTCGCACGGCGACAGCGTAGTTCCACTCAAGAATTGCATTCGTGTGCTCAACGGTTTCGGCAAATCGCTGGAAGTGATTCTGCCCAAGCTGGGTAACGGTTATATCGTGCCCGACCAGAGCGCTGGACGCGATCTGGCCTTGGACAATCCCGATGCATTCTTCCTGTCGCAATCGGGTGAGTGTTTCCACAACGTCACCGTCACCGGAGGCAAACAGCGCAGCCAGGGGCCGCTCTCCATGAAGCGCGAGCTTCGCGAAGTACTGCACGCCATGGGCGAGTTGGAGCGTGCCATGGCCGGGCAGGAGACTGGTGTTGCTGCTCTCAGTCGCGAGATCGCTGAACTGACGGGCTTACTCGAGCGACTGGAAGGCGAGAAACGGGAAGCGGAACGGCAAGCCATGACGTCGGGCCATACGCTGCAGCAGCTCGAAACCGAGATGACGCGGGTGCGAGAGCGGCTGGCCACCTATGAGCGGGAGTTGCATCGAGTGGGGGAAGAACGTTGCGAGCAAGATGCGTTCGTCGCCGGGCAACGAAGCGAATTGTCAGTGCATGAAGAGCTCCAACGCAGGATCGAGACCGAGATGCAGGCTGCACAGAGCAGCTTCGAGTCGCTGCGCCAGCGTCGCGATGAAGCGGCGCAGCTTGCCAGCGAAGTGCGGGCCACGGTAGCCACCCTCGAAGAACGTCGCCGGGGAGCGGTGCTTACCGTGCAGCGCATTGAGGCGATGGTCGCCGAGGTCGCGGCCCATCTTGCCAAGCTGCAGGCGCAACTTGATTCGGCTGCGGCGGAGAAACAGCAGCGCGCGTCTGAGAATCTCCGCCTGGCTGAACAAGCCATTGAGTGGACTTCCGAACGCGAGCTGGCGCAGACGCTTGACCGCGAACTGCACGAAGAGTTGCAGGCCGTTCGAATACGCCTGGTGGAATTGGAGGAGGCGCTGAAGTCGGCACGGGAGGCGCTTGATGCTGCGCGCGACCGGCGCGGTGAACTCTCGGCGGCGCAGGCCCGCGTACAGTCGGATGTGCAGCACATGTCCGAAACGTGCATTCAGGAGCTCGGACAGCAACGGCATGAACTCGTGGCGGACGAATCGCTGCCCCGCGTCTCCGCAGAGGAGCTGGCGAACGAAGATGCGGCCTATCGGGACATGCGCACGCGGCTCGACAACATGGGCCCGGTGAACATGATGGCGCTGGAGGAATACAAGGAAACAGCGCAGCGTCATCGAGTTCCTGGAAACGCAGCGGCTTGATTTGCTGCAATCGATCGAGAACACGCAGAACACGATCAAGGAAATCGACACGATCTCGCGGCAGAAGTTCGAGGAAGCCTTCGCCGTCATCAACGAGAACTTCGGCCAGACCTTCAGCAAGCTCTTCGGCGGCGGACAGGCGTTCATGCGTCTCACCGACCTGGAGAACTCAGCGGAAAGCGGCATCGACGTGGTCGCCTCGCCCCCGGGCAAGAAGCTGCAGAATGTACTGCTGCTCTCAGGCGGTGAGAAGGCGCTGACAGCGCTGGCGCTGCTGGTTGGCATCTTCCAGTATCAGCCCAGCCCGTTCTGCATTCTGGATGAGGTGGACGCGCCGCTCGACGAGGCCAACATTGGCCGCTTCACCGAGCTGGTGCGCGAGATGAGCTCGCAGACCCAGTTCATCATCATCACCCACAGCAAGAAGACGATGGGCATTGCGCCGGTGCTCTACGGCGTCACCATGCAGGAACCGGGCGTCTCAAAGCTGGTGTCGGTGCGCTTCCATGAAGAGCCGGCACGGATGGCTGCGGTTCCGGCTTAGACCGCGCCCCTCGCACACTGCCGTCTGTAATGAAAAAGGGAGCCGAAAGGGGCTCCCTCAGGTCACTCAGAGGGCCCTACTTTCCAGACGCAGTGGTACTCATTCCCGGACTGAAAGTGAGAGCGGTCTTGCTGTCGCTGAAGTCGATCTCGCTGACCGCAGGGAGGCTGCCGGTGTCATTTTGCAGTACAACCTGATCGTGCTGCGGTTTGCCAGCGAGCTGTTTCAATTCCCCGTTAGCGGTCGCCACTGTCTTGCTGCCCTTCATCACTTTCACCAGGCAGGTTGACCCATTGGCGTCGTACTTCACGGTGTACTCACCGGCAGGAATCGTGGTGCCGTTGAGCTGCGCATCATGCAACAGGGTCAGGGTTTCGGATTTCGAGGAGCCAGCAAAAGCGCTGATGGACATGGTTACGGCGAACACTAGCAGTGCTACACGAGCCAGCATACGAGTCATTGCAATCTCCTTCACTCGTTCTGGCGGCCCGCCTGGCAGAAAACACTTGCGTTTCCCGCCAAGTTGCATAGAATGTCGCTCCGGGGCCAAACAGCAACAGGGAACCTTCCAAAGCCTCCCTTGAACTTGTCTCGCCTGGGCCGCCAAACCGCTGGCGAAACATTCTGTTTGACCCCGATATCCCGAGGTGTCCGCTTTAGGAGCCGGCGGTCTCACCTCTCCTTCGGTGTCCTAGCGATATACGTCCGACGCAACACAAAAGTTCGTCGATCGCCTCGCGAATGAGACGAGCTTCAGGTTGCAAAGTTAGCCTGATCGCTGCACACATGCGCAGTCGCAGCTCACATTAGAAAAGGATGCGCACATCGCACGAGCACGTGCGCTCATCCCACGAAGATATTCTTATCGCAGTACTGGTGCGCTGACGAACTGCACTAATTCCATCCCATCCGCTGGCGTAGTGAGGTGATGTGCGCGGTATGGTGGGCAGAGTGCCACGCGTACATGGCGAGCATCTGGTCGAGGGTCAGGGTTCCGCGCTCGGGATGCAATAGAGTGCGAGAGAAGTCCGCCGGCGGCATGGATCGCACCAGATCAACCCAGCGCTCCTGCAGCGCTGCCAGCAATTGCAGAGACACATCGACGGGCGTGATTGAACTGTCGGGGAGATTGGCCCACTTGGCTTCGTCGTAGGGCTTAATGGTCGGGTTGTCCTCGGTGAGCGCCAGCTTAAAGCGCACGTAAGCGTTCAGGTGGCTGTCGGGGACATGATGCACAAGCTGGCGAACCGTCCAGCCTTCAGGACGATAGGGAGTGTCAAGCTGTTCGGCGTTGAGCCCCTTCACCGCAGCAGCCATGTCGGAAGGCAGCTTCGCAAGCACATCGCTGTAATGCACACGGCGCTTGGCCATCTGCTCTTCATTCTGTGGCGGAATCCATTCGAACTTGCCAATGGGGTAGCGTAAATCAGCCATGGTGTCTGCACCTCGGGCGATATTCTAATCCAAGGTCCGCACCGAATCGGCGGGGCGAAATTCCAGCGTGCAGGGACCGGGTACCGTCTGCGGCTTGCCTGACATCATGACCGTGGCGTTCATCTTGGCGGTCTTTGTTGTCTTCGCGTTCGAAGCGGCCTGGGGCGTTCCGCAGGACACCACAGCGCGCCGCGGTACATGCGCGGATGAGTCCGGTGGAAACTTCATCCCGACCGCAGTGCTCTGCAAGAGCTGCGTAAATCCCTTGAGTGAATCGTCCCCCTTGAGGAATTTCACCTGCTCGACCTTCGACGGTGCAATGAGGAGGCTAAATTCTGCAGTGCCGTGGTCAGACTTATTGAGCGAAACCGTGCGCTGCTGTTGTAGCTCACGCCTGCCCTGCTCGACCATCTGCTCGGTCCCCTTGGTAATGCCGAGCGCCGTCAGACGCGCGCGCGCCGAATCACCGGGATTTTTCTCGGCCAGCGAGAGCACGTAGTAGTGAATCGCCTTGTCGCGGTCACCACGATGCTCGTAGATCTCGCCGAGGTGCTCGCCGATGTTCCCGCTGCCGCTGGCCTGCCACGCGGCAGCAATATACTTCTCCGCCAGATCCAGGTTTCCACGCTTGAACTCAATCCATCCTTTGGTGTCCCAGACGTTGTATAAGAAGCTGGCCGTCAACAGGTCTTGAAAGCGTAGATTGTCGAGATTGATGTCGCGCAGTTGCGTCTCCACCGCATTGATGGCTGCATCGGCGTACTTGTCCGCACGTTCCAGTTGCACATTCTGTTCCGCAAGCGAATAGGCGATGTTGTTCCAGGTGACGGGCACGGGAGCCAGACTAATGGCTTTCTCAAAGGCTGCCATGCCCTTCTCGGTCTGGTTGGTCGCAATGTAGCTTTGGCCCAGTGAAATTTGCAGCAATGCATTCTGGGGCTGAAGCGCTACGGCCTTCTCCAACTCCGGTATCGCCTCCGCGAACTTTTTCCGTTTGACATACAACTCACCCAGGCCGCCATGAGCGAACGGATCAAGCGGATTGATCTCCAACTGCTTCTGAAATTGTTGGATGGCGTCGTCGTATTTCAGCTCAGCCTCGTAGGCCACTCCCAGATTGTTGTACGCATACTGGTCGTAAGGATTGATCTCGATCTGCTTTTTCAGGGCCGCGATTGCCTGATCGTTCTGGTTGAGTCCCATGTAGGCGCGGCCGAGATTGTTCCATGCCGATTTATGACCGGGTTCCTGTTTTACTACGCGTTGAAACAGCTCAACCGCTAACTGGAAGTTGTTGTTCTTAAGCGCCTGCATCCCCGAGTCGTTCAGATCGGCGGTTGACTGGTTGGCGCTGACTCCGGCGGTCCCGGGTGAATTGTTCTCCAACAAAATGTCTTGCGCCTGGTCGGCTGCCAGCGCACGCTGAAACGCCTGATAGTCCTGCAGGCGCTCGTAAGGCAGTTCCCGTACCAACTGCTTCAGCTCGCGAACGGATGTGAGCTGGCCGCCCTCGACTCTGTAGCTGGAGCGGTATTCAGCATAATCGCGGCGGACATCCACTCCAATAGGGGACTGGATAGTGAATTTCTCCGGCACTTTCAGGCGCACCTCAACCTGGGTGTCGGATGGCGCACCCATCTTGATCACCTTTTCCGGGGTCTTTTCGTCGTCATCGACTCCCGGCTCCCCACCGAGAGTCATCTGCATGAACGGCAACTTGATCTTCGATTCTGGCGCTGACCAGTCAAAGAAGTTGCTGGCAGAAACGTCCATGCTGATGCGCAAAGGATTGTCGGCATCGCTGGGATCACTGACTTGCAGGTTGCTGATCTCCGCTCCCTTGATGCCAGCTCGTTGCAGCAGATTGGCGAACAGGTCCTTCCAATGATTGCCTGGTATCTGCCGCAACGCAAAGCGGAACCCCACCTCGCGGTCACCACGCGTGGTGGCCAGGGTCTGCATGGTTAGCTTTCCGCTTTCGTTCAGAGAGGCGTTAACCTCCGTCCGATCGAAGGCCTCAAACGGAAGGTCAGCCGGAGTCCGCACCAGGCCCGACTTTCCGTCTTGCACGATCAGCAGCGCCTGCTTGTCGCGCGTCTGGTACATCAGCATGCGAAAAGGCACCACGCCGCTGGTGCTGTCGAGCCATATCTCCTGACCTCCAACCGGAACACGAGTGATCATGTGATCGAACTGCGAGGGAGAAGGTACATCGGGATCGAGCTTGCGCTGAACGCCGATCAGCACCGATGAAGACTCAATTCCCTGTGACTTGAGCAAGGCGGCCAGCAGGGTGTTTTTGTCTTTGCAATCGCCGTAGCCGTTCGCCAGCACCTCGCTGGCCGCATGCGGCTGGATGCGGCCCAGCCCAAACGAGAGACTGACGTAGCGGATGTTGCGCGAGACATAGTCGTACAGCGCTTTCACCTTGTCCATATCGCTGGTCTTGCCCTGGACGAGTTCCGCGGCCTTGGCTGTGATCACATCGTCCGGCTGGCGGCGCGAGCGCTCCAGAAAGGCATACCACGCGCCTACGTCTTCCCAGCTCTCAAAGGTACTCAGTTGTACCGAAGGTGGCTGGTTCGGATCGGGCGGCCTCTGCCGTTTTCCACTCGGCTGGTGGGTATGGGTCCAGCGGTAAATGCGCCGGTCACCTTCTTCCGTAATCTTGGGGTCATAGCCCGGCTTGGTCTTCATCTTGAGGTGACGGGCCTTGGGAACATTGATCTCCAGTTGCTCGTCCAGCACCACGCCGGTCTCACTGAAGTTGTAGTTGGCCCAGAATTGGTTAGGCGCCAAAGGATTAACGATCGTGCGCACCACCTGGTACTCGAGCACATCTCCCGGGCGCAGCGACGGTACGCTGACGTGCCTTTCGTGATAATCGGTGTACACGGGAGCGTTGGGAGTGGCGCTCAGGTCCTGTACGGCCGATTCCTGGGCGGTCACGACCGAGCCGTCGGGCTTGCGGACCCGAACATAGGCGATGTCGAGCTTATCGCTGAGCGCGCTGTATCCCATCTTGAGCTGGCCGAGAGCCTGCACCCCACTCTCGCTCACGATTCTGATCCGGGCTTCGAGTTGCTCGTGGCCGGTCCCGTCATTCTCAAAGCGCATGGTGGTGTGATAGTGCTCGACGACGTAGGCTTCCTGCGAGTAGTCCCGGGGGGGCGGCAATTGGGCCGTCCCGCTTTGCCCGGGCGCCACCTCAGGGACCACACTGTTTGTGGGAGGAGTTTGGGCTGCGCCTCTCGCCGGCGTTTGTTGCGCCGTAAGTAGCGTGAGCTGGAAGACGAGAAGAAGTCCCGTGAGAACTCGATTCATACGTGGGAGGAGTCTTAACCCATCCTACGCGAGCGGAGGGCGGAACTCCACTTCGCGGCCTATTCGGGTG
>CAVPFD010000016.1:0-43562 GCA_963703645.1 uncultured Acidobacteriaceae bacterium | reverse complement strand
CATCACAACCGAAGCTGCTGCACCTGGTTTGGTTCGTGGATCAGTTCCCACAGACTCGACTGACGATGCTATAGAAGATACTTCTCAAAACAAGGTTGGCGACAAAGCTGGGCTCAATCTCCTCCATGGCTATAATCCTGGTACACCCCGCAGCATAAAATGATGTCACCCACCTTCTGGAAATACGTTGTCTTATGCTCTTGTTTATTTGTTTCCGGATTCAGATACACATAATCGACCCATCCGGAGCCTTGTGACTTCGCCTTTTCCACGATCTCCTTGCGAAACAGCTTGCCTTCGGTGTCCGGAATGTTGATCAAGTTTTGCCCTATCAGCGATGGATTCTTGGGGTGGGCAAGCATGACGCCCTGAAGATCGTACGCGAATACGTAGAGTTCGCCCTTGTCAAACATCCCTTTGGGCGTGCTGATCTCTGCCAGCGCCTTCTCTTTTCCCTGATACTTCACATAGGCAGCCGCGCTCTTGACCAGAGCCTTTGCATCGTCTCGATCGGCAGCGTGCGACAGAACTGCGAATGAGGACAATCCAATTACGAGTAGGAATGCCAGAATTCTCTTCATCGCCTGTACCTCCACGTTGTTTCAGTTGCAACTTACTGGGATAGTCCCCAGCTTTCAAAAACGGAGGTAATTAGAGCCTGGGCAAACTCCCCTTTCAGCTTCCCAACCTCAGCTCACCGCCCGGCCCGATGATCCGGGCCCGGAGATGGGCCGTGTTGCCCTGTTCAACCTCCATATCGATTCCCAACTTCCGAACCTGTGCCGACAGGGTATTGCTATCGGGACTGACTACCGCGAAGCTCTCCAACCGGCAACCCGCCGGAGCATCGACAGAGGGGTGCACGGACTCGGCGCCCCACTCGATAAAAAACGGCAACAGCCCGTTGCGGTCGTCGTCGAGATGAAGGGTTTGCCAGTGCAGGACGCGACCGTCAGGACGAGCGCGCGAGCCCGGTATCGGACCCTGAAACGCAACCCCATTCTTACGCAGTCTCTCCGCTACCGCCTCGATGCTTGAAGTCTGCACGATCCAGCCAATGAGCTGCGGGGCCGACAGCGCCGGTAGCTGGTTCAAAAAGGTGAGCACTCCACCCCACGCAACGCCGCTCTGCTGCGGGTCCGGCGCGATCACTTCGAAATAACGTTGCGGTCCCAGTGACAATAGCGCATTGCGTGTGCCGCGTCCCGGATGCACTCCGCCCATAGCCGGTCTAACGCCGATGTGCCTTTCCACGAATGCTATGCCCTGGTCGAGGTCACGGCAGCCCAAGAGAAGATGATCAAGCATGGTGGTGACTCCTTCCGCCGCGAAAACTCCTCAAGCCTGCTCGCCTACTGCCTTGCCTTTGGGCGTCTCCAGACCCTCCAGAATGGCTTCCGGCTCCTCCGCTTCTGCTTCAGTCTCTTTATTTAGAACCTGTGACATCTTTTCCGTGTCGAGTTCGCCCTCCCATCGGGAAACCACCATGGTTGCCACACCATTGCCAATTAAGTTGGTGAGGGCGCGAGCCTCAGACATAAAGCGGTCAACACCAAGAATGAGAGCCAGGCCAGCCACCGGAATCGTAGGTACGGCGGCAAAAGTAGCCGCTAGCGTGATAAAGCCACTGCCGGTAACGCCGGCTGCTCCCTTGGATGACAGCAACAGCACGCCGAGAATAGTGAGGGTCTGGATGAACGTAAGCCGAGTGTTGGTAGCCTGGGCCACAAAGAGTGCGGCCATGGTCAGGTAGATAGAAGTGCCGTCAAGGTTAAAGGAGTAGCCGGTCGGGATTACCAGACCTACCACCGACTTACTGCAGCCCACATTCTCCAATTTGGCCATCATGCGGGGCAGGACTGACTCCGAAGACGAGGTTCCCAGCACGATCAGCAACTCCTCCTTGATGTACTTTAGAAACTTCAAGATGCTGAAGCCGCACAGTTTGGCAATAGTGCCCAGTACAAGGAAGATGAACAGCAGGCAGGTCAGGTAGAAGCTGGCCATCAGCATGCCTAGCTTACTCAGCGAACCGAGACCGAATTTCCCTATGGTAAAGGCCATAGCGCCAAATGCGCCGATGGGCGCAACCTTCATGATGACTCCCACCACGCCGAACAGCACATGCGCAACCTCGTCAATCACGCTGTAGACCACTTTGCCGCGCGAACCGAGCATGGAGAGAGCAAAACCAAACAGGACCGAAAAGAACAACACCTGCAAAATATCGCCCTTGGCAAAGGCATCTACTACAGTGTTGGGAATGATATTCATCAAGAAGTCGACCGTGCTATGCGAATGCGCCTTTTCGGTGAAGGTCTCCAACGCCTTCGTATCCAGCTTGGAAACGTCGGCATTCATGCCCACGCCGGGCCGAATTACGCTGACGACCACCAGGCCGATTGCCAGGGCCAGGGTCGAAACGATCTCAAAATAGAGCAACGCCTTGACGCCCACCCGGCCTACTTTTTTCATGTCCTCCATGCCGGCGATACCCGTTACGACGGTGCAGAAGATGATCGGAGCGATGATCATCTTGATGAGCTTGATAAAGCCATCGCCCAGCGGTTTCATATCCGCGCCGGTTTCGGGATAGAAATGCCCGAGCAGAGCACCCAGGACGATCGCCGTCAATACCTGAAAGTACAAATTCTTATAAATTCTCTTCCCTTTCATACGTATCTCCCGCGTCGCTGAGTCGTTGACATGATCCAGAATCTTTAACCGGAATTTCCGTCCAACAGCCCAACAATATATACCCGCGGGGAATCGAGCGTCCGACTCTTGGACTTAGGCGCAGGGCTTGAGGCCAGGGTCCACCCCAACCCAAGGTCTGGACGTGGCGACGCCGGGGCCTTCCCGGCTATCCACCGGAAGCGGCGGGCGGCTTCGGCCACCTTCGAGAAAGGAACTGTGGAACAATATGGAAGCCGCTGGCCGGTGGAGAGGGATGAAATATCGCATCACAGCCGAGGGGGTTCTGGAGACCGGGCTCTCCGGCTTTGACCTGATTAACTTTCCCATGCTGAACAAGGGAACTGCGTTCACTGAAAACGAGCGCACCGACTTCGCCTTGCACGGATTGCTTCCCCCACATGTCGGCAATCTTGAAGATCAGGCAGCGCGGCGGCTTAAGGCGCTGCGTGACTTCGAAACTGATTTCGAACGCTATGCCTACCTGCGGGACCTGCAGGACACAAACGAAACTTTGTTTTACGCCGTGCTGGTGCGCAACATTGAAGAGATGATGCCGCTGGTGTACACGCCGACGGTCGGCGAAGGATGCCAGCGTTTCAGCGAGATCTGGCGGAAGCCCCGCGGACTATTTCTCAGTTATCCCAACCAGCGCAGAATTCCCGAGATCCTGACGCATCACCGCTATGACGCCATCCGCGCGATCGTGGTCAGCGACGGCGAGCGCATTCTCGGGCTCGGCGACCAGGGTGCGGGAGGCATGGGAATCCCTATCGGCAAGCTCGCACTCTACACCGCATGCGCCGGCGTTCACCCGCAGGCATGTTTGCCGGTGTTGCTCGATGTGGGCACCGACAACACGGAGCGCCTCGAAGATCCTCTCTATGTCGGGTGGCGTCACCAACGGGTGCGCGGCGCCGAATACGACGATTTCGTCGAAGCCTTCGTCAGCGCCGTGATTGCGCGCTGTCCCAATCTGCTATTGCAATGGGAGGATTTTGCCGGCAGCAACGCGGGACGATTGCTGGAGCGCTATCGCGACCGGCTCTGCACCTTCAACGACGACATACAAGGGACAGCTGCCGTGGCCGCGGGAACCCTGCTCGCCGCCATCAACGTTACCGGCATACCCTTGATTGAGCAACGCATCGTGCTTTTCGGGGCAGGATCAGCCGGCATCGGCATCGCCTCGCTTTTGCTTACCGCGATGAAGGACGCCGGCGTGAGCGAAGCGGAAGCTCGCCACCATTTTTATGCGGTCGATAAAGACGGGTTATTGGAGAAGGGCATGACGACAATACTTCCGGCACAGCACTTATTTGTGCAGCCTCGTGCGGCGGTCGCGAATTGGGAACTATCGGATACCAATCGCATCAGCCTCCTCGATGTGGTGAAGAATGCCAAACCAACGACGCTCATCGGGGTCTCGGGACAAGCGGGTGCTTTCACCGAGGAGGTGATCCGCGCGATGGCCGCCTCAGTCGAAAGGCCGGTAATTTTCCCGCTGTCAAATCCTACTTCGCGTTCGGAGGCTACGCCGGCGGACTTGCTGAAGTGGACGGACGGGCGCGCTCTCATCGGCACCGGCAGCCCTTTTGCTGCGGTGAACTGGAACGGTCGCGAAGTGCCGATCGATCAGACGAACAATTCGTACATCTTCCCCGGAATGGGCTTGGGTGTCCTGTCGGTAAACGCCCGGCGTGTCACCGACCCGATGTTCATGGCCGCCGCCAGGTGTCTCGCCGAACTTTCTCCCGCGCGGCGCAGTAAGTCGGGACGATTGTTGCCGCCAGTCTCGGAACTTCGTTCGGTGTCATTCGCGGTGGCGAGGGCAGTCGCACTTCAGGCGATCAAGGATGGCATTGCGGGCCCGTTTGACGAGCAAACCTTGGAAGCACGTATCCGCGCCAATGTCTGGGAGCCGGTTTATCTTCCTTACCGATTCGACCCCTGTCCGTAACTCCACAAGCTCCCGAATCGGAATTGAATATCATGCAGTTTTGTGGAACTGGGGTCCCTACCTCCTCGTACCTTGATGTAGCGAGGGGAACGCATGGAGAGACTCAACTGGTTCTGGCAGGATCTTCGCTTCGCACTGCGCGGCATAAAGAAGGACCGCGGCTTCGCTCTGCTGGCCATCCTCGCGCTCGCTCTCGGTATCGGCGCCACCACGGTCATCTTCAGCGTCATTGAGAATGTCCTGATCGAACCGTTTGCCTACAGGAATGCCGATCGTCTCGCGGGGGTGTACCTCCACGATGTCACAAAGCCGGACTCCGACGGAAGGACCTTTTACACCGTTCCCGAATTTCTCGACATCCGCGAACAGAACCACGTCTTCGATGAGGTGCTGGGGATTGCTCCGCTCGACGTTCTGTACCAGGACAAGGAAAGCACCCGGCAGTTCACCGGCGCATCGGTGACCGCCAACTCCTTCGAGATGCTGGGTATGAAACCGCTGCTCGGCCGGAACATCGTTCCTGACGACGGTAAGCCGGGTGCGCCGCCGGTGTTCTCCATAAGCTACCGGTTGTGGAAGAAGGAGTTCAATGCCGATCCTGGCATCGTTGGAACCACGCTGGTGCTGAATGGCGAGGCCCGCACCCTGGTGGGTGTCATGCCGCCGCGATTTCTGTTGTGGGATGCCGACATCTGGGTCCCCTTGGTCTTGAACCGGAGCGATCCCGCGAATCAGCAGACGTATCTGTGGACTCTAGGCCGGCTGAAACCGGGCGTTACCCTGCGACAGGTCGCCTCCGATTTCGAGGTCATCACCCGGGGACTTGCCAAGCAGTATCCCGCGGAATATCCCACGAAGTTTTCCATTGTCTCTAAAACCCTGACCGACAGTGTGGTCGGACACTTCAGGGCAACTCTTTACACCCTTTTGGCCGCAGTGAGCATGTTGCTGCTGATCGCGTGCAGTAATGTGGCCAACCTTTTGCTGGCGCGCGCCACCGCACGGGAACGGGAGATTGCGATTCGTGCGTCCATGGGCGCGACGCGCGGGAGACTGGTCCGTCAGTTACTGGTCGAAAGCTTCTTACTGGCGGCGGGAGGCTGTCTGCTCGGCTGCGTGTTCGCCTACAGTGGACTCAAAGGCGTTTCTGCCGCGATGCCGGAGCACACGATTCCGGCGGAGGCGGTGCTGCGGCTGAACGTTGCAGCGATGTTGTTTGCCGTCGGCGTTACTTTCCTGACCACGATTCTGTGCGGTCTTGCTCCTGCTATTCATGCGGTGCGCGGCGACCTGCATGGGCGGCTGAAGGACACCGGAAAGGGCGTCAACACAAGTTTCCGGCACGGCAAGTTTCGTTCGGGGTTGGTCGTCTCCGAAGTCGCGCTGTCGATCGTGTTGCTGGTGGGCGCCGGCCTGATGATGCGCAGCCTGCTCGCTTTGCAGCATGTCGAACTGGGATTGAACCCGGTCAACATTCTCGTGGCACGGCTGCCGCTGCCCAAGGGCCGCTACGAGACCGCGGCGCAGAAGAAGCTGTTCTTCAGTCAGGTGTTGCAACGCGTGTCAGCGCTGCCCGGGGTGATCGCGGCAACCGAAACTTCCTCGCTGCCACCCTATGGCGGACCGGAAAGCGACGTCGTGATTCCCGGCAAGACCCATTCCGAGAAGTGGGATACGCTCTTCCAACTGTGTAGCGAAGGGTATTTCAAGACCATGGGACGCCATCTGTTGCGCGGGCGGCTGCTGTCGGAAACCGACGTTGATTCAGCCCGGCCTGTGGCCGTGGTCAACGAGACGCTGGCCCGCACTTATTTCGGCAAAGACGACCCCATCGGGCAAAAGATCAAGTTCGAGCTGTTTGATCGCCTGCCGCAGTCTCCCAAGGACCAGTACTTCGAAATCATCGGCATCGTCGCCGATGCGAAGAATCGGGGCCTTCAGGAAGCGGTTGCCCCTGAGGCCTACCTCCCCTATACCGTCACCGGTGCGGGGGAGCGCGGAATCCTGATCAGAACTGCGGTTGAGCCGCTCTCCATGCTGATGAGTGTGCGCCGCGAAATCTGGTCGGTGGACCGCAATGTTGCTCTGACTTTGACGGGGACGCTCGAGGGCTACCTGCAACAGTTCTCCTATGCGGGGCCGCAGTTCGGGCTGGTACTGCTCAGCATCTTTGCCACCGTCGGCCTGGTTCTGGTGGCGATTGGGGTCTTCAGTGTGATGGCCTACTCGGTCTCGCTGCAGACCCATGAGATCGGAATCCGCATGGCCCTCGGTTCGCCGGCCAGCAACGTCCTGAACATGGTGCTGGGGAAGGGACTGCGATTGATTGGACTTGGGATCGTCCTGGGTGTGATTGCCAGCGTAGGGCTCACCCGGCTCGTCGCCAGTCAGTTCTGGGGTGTTTCTCCCAACGATCCGCTAACGTTCTTCGGCGTGATCTTCGTGTTGCTTGCGGTTGGCGTGGCCGCTTGCCTGGTGCCCGCGCGCCGCGCAACGCAGGTCAGTCCGCTGATCGCGCTGCGATACGAATGATCCCGGCCTGCGGAAATTTAGAAGCTCCACGTTGTTTGCTATTCGATCGGCTCAACCGCGATCGTTGGTTCGCCGCGGTCTTTGCGTTCGGGCCGCTGGATCAGAATTGTCGCCGACAAGACCACAACGATTCCCACCACCTGCATCGGCGAAACCAGCTCGCCGAGGATGACCGCAGTCAGCAGAATCGCCCACACTGGTTCAAGACAGGCGGTCACGATGGCGCGCGTGGGATCGAGGTGCTGCAGCCCAGTGAAATACAGGGAGAACGGGACCAGCATCGAGGTGATCGAAAACACCGCCATGAACAGCCACTGTCCGCTGCTGTAATGCTGGGCGATGATCTTCCACGGCGGATTCACGATGAGCCAGAAAACGGCTGCGCCCAGCAGCGCGTACAGCAGCACGGTCCAGCGGTCGTAGAGTTGCAGCAGGTGCTGGCCGTAAACGTTGTAGAAGGCGAACGAGATGGCAGCCATCTCCGCCGCGATGACGCCCAGGGTGTCGAAGCGAGGGCCGGAAATCGCCAGCCAGGGGAATCCGCGCTGCGCGGCGATTCCGCCGACGGCCAGGCCGCAGCCAATAACGGCCAATATCACGCCGCTGATGCGCCGCGCGGTCGGCCGCTGCAGCCGTCGCGCCAGCATGTAGAGCAGCACCCACACCGGCGCGACGTATTGCAGGACAATCGCTAGCGCCACCGTCGTCTTCTCGATGGCGTAAAAGTAGAAGAAGTTGGAAGCCGCGACGCCAAGAATTCCCAGCAGAAAGAACTGCGCCAGATACTTGCCAGGGACGCGCAGCGTAGAACGGCTCTTCAGCAAAAGGATGGGCGCCAGCACGAGGAAGGAAAGCGTGGTGCGGCTCTGCGCCAGGATGACAGGATCAATGGGACGGAGGGCCTGCATGCCGCCCAGCAACCTGCCGGTGAAAACAGCGCGTCCCATGGCAGCCGAGAGCCCCCAGAAGAATGTCGCCGCAGCGATGAAGACGTAGCCGCGCACGTGGTGAGATTTATTCGGTAGGATGTTGCTATCGGACACGCTATTCGCTCTTCGGTTATTCGCTGTTCGTCAATTGAATGGAGTATCTGGGATAGATGCTCACAGAATCGGAAGGCTGCAGGAGCGCAGACCTCACCGGAGCTCGTCGGCACTGGCTTATTCAATCCGGAATAGCGAAAGGCCAAAAGCGAAGAGCGAAAAGCGGCCTTACTCGGAGTGCCGGGAGCGCTCGCGCTCCTCAGCTCGCAAAACACGATCGAGGGCGTAGGGAGCGCGACGGGGCTCGTGGTGATAGCGCACCTGCATCTCGCCGAGCAGCCCGAACGCCAGCAACTGGATGCCGGCCAGGATGAGCACAGCGGCGAAGACCACCAGCGGCCCGTGCTCTTCCATCACGTCCCAAGTCGGGTTGAGGATCTTCTCGGCTGCCAGCCACAGACCGACGCCTCCGCCGGAGAGCATGGCAAACATACCTATGCTGCCGAAGAAGTGCAGCGGGCGAGACATGTATTTGAGCAGGAAGCGGATGGTGATGAGGTCGAAGAGCACGCGGAAGGTGCGCGAGATTCCATAGTGCGACTCACCGCGCTCACGGTTTACGTTGCGGATGGGCACTTCGCAGATGGTTGCGCCGTATGCCGACGCCAGCGCCGGAATGAAGCGGTGCAGCTCGCCATAGAGCGGCACTTCCTGCACAACCTCGCGGCGATACGCCTTAAAGGTGGTGCCGAAGTCGTGGAGCTCAACGCCGCTCAGCTTGGCCATCAGCCAGTTGGCAACCTTCGAGGGCACACGCCGCATGACAAAGTTGTCGATGCGCTGTTTGCGCCAGCCGCTGACGATGTCGTATCCCTCCCGCAATTTCTGCAGGAACACGGGAATGTCGTTGGGGTCGTGCTGCAGGTCGCCGTCCATGGCAATGACGTAGTCACCCGCGGCGTGATCGAAACCCGCGGCCAGAGCCGAGGTCTGCCCGAAATTGCGACGTAGTTTGACTACAACCACACGCCGGTCAACAGAGGCGATCTGTTGCAGCATCCAGAAAGTATTGTCGTCGCTGCCGTCGTCCACAAACACCAGCTCGAACGGCTCGTTGGCGGTTTCCATCACAACTTTGAGGCGGTCGTAAAGCTCGGTGACGTTTTCTTCTTCGTTGTGGAAGGGTACGACGATGGAGTACTTGAGCACGGTGTGTAATTATAACGCCGAGCTATCCCACAATGGGAAAAGGTTTGCCGGCGATTCTATTTGGATACGCTTAACCGCTCGTGGTCGCAATGAATTGCAGGATGCGGCTGATTCCCATCCGAAAGGCCTGTGATTCCGGGATCAGACTGAGGACCAGATGGCCTTCCGCCGGAAAATCGTAGAAGTGACCCGGTTGCACGAGCACCCCCGTCTCTTGCAGCAGGCGGATAGCGAGGTCTTCGTCGGAACCGGTCACTGGGACCCGTAGTACCGCGTACCAACCGCCCTCGACCTCAAGCCGTTGACACAGCTTCTGGGCCGCCAGTTGCGAATCCAACTCCGCGAGATTCTCACGGATGCGATACATGAGCTGGCGACGGACATCGTGCCGCTCGTCCAACATCACCGGGACGGCTTGTTGCACCGGAGCGTTCATCGCAAGATAGGTGTCGGCGATGACTTCCAACCGGCGCAATGCCTCAGCTTTCAAAGCTGCGGGGCCGCTGACTACGATCCACGCGACCTTCATCTGTGGCAAGCCGGAGATTTTGGAGAGACCGCTCAAGGTAAAGGTCAGCGCCTCGGCGTTCGACGAGAAGGTCAGCGGTGGCCCTGTCTCGAGCGAATAGTCGAGAAACACTTCGTCGGCGATGATGGCCATGTGACTTGAAGTGCAAAGCTGATTCAACCCGTCGACTTCGTGCGGCTTCACGTAGGAACCGGTGGGATTGTTGGGATGGACCACAAGCACCGCGCGACATTTGTTACCAGCCGCGGCGGCCCCGTCGATTGCAGTTTGTATCGAATGGATGTCGATTTGCCAGCCGTGGTCGTACACCAGTTCGTAGGGCACAAGTTTCACGTCCTGCAGATCAGCGAGGAAATCGAATAAAGGGTAACTGGGAACCGGCGACAGCACCGCATCTCCGGGATCGCACAGCAGCCTGAAGACGAACGAATACGCCTCGCTGGTGCTGGTGGTCAGAATGAGGTCGTCGGGCAAAACGCGGCTGCCCCGCTCGGCATAATAGGCGGCAACGGCCTCGCGCGCCGAGAGCAGGCCTTTAGGTTGTGGCTGGTAAGTCAGCGCCGCGCGGTTGGTCAGCGCCGCGAGCAGTTTCTCTTCGTGGTATCGCAACCCGATGGTTGTGGGATTCGACGCTGTCAGATCGAGCACTTCCCTGCCTGTTCTCCGGTGCTCCTCCAGTGCCTCGGTGTAACGGTTAGGAGTTAGATTCCACGATGTGCGGAGCGCGAAGTAGTCACGCATAGGAGGACGGATTATACAGGGTCGCCTTCGAGCGATCGTCGTCCCGTCTTGCTCTACAATCTTCTGCAATGGAGAGGTTCAAGAAGGTCGAGCTGCTGAACTGCCCCGACTTATCGTATTGGCCGCTTTCGGCCTGCTGGCCCTCGGATGGCGACTAGGACCTTCAGCGGCAATGATTCGATGACATTTAACGTGTTCTCCGCCATGCTGGAAAGTACAATGACCGTCTAAACGCAATGTGATCTTTTCGTCAGCAGGACGACGACTCACGGAAACGCCATGACCGCAACTCCATCTTCCGCGCCCGCAGGTTTGCCGAAAACGGCGCTCCTGATCGGCGCCGACCCCGAGGTTGAGTCCGCCCTCTGCAGCATCCTGGATCCCGAGGGCTGGCGCCTGCAAAAGGTTTTGGGAAACGATGACGCGTTTCTGCTGGCCAAGTCGCGCGCCTTCGACCTGATCATTACCGGCAGGCACACCTCGGGGAGCGAGGACGTTGCGTTCCTGCGCAGAATACGGAGCGTGCGCCCGCACACCCGCATGATCATCCTCACGGATGAGAGCACGCCGGCCGATGTGATCGCATCCATGCGCGAATATGCCTTCGGATACCTCTCCAAGTCCTTCTCGATGGAGTCCCTCGGCGAGATCGTGCAGATGGCATTAGACTCTCCGGCCTGGGACGACTGCATAGAAATTGTCTCTGCGACGCCGCAGTGGATCAAACTGCATGTGCGGTGCGAAGTTCAGGCGGCCGACCGCCTCTTGCACTTCATGGGTGAGATCACCGACCTCGAATTGCCGGATGATGAGCGGAGAAATGTCGGCACTGCCTTCCGCGAGATGCTGCTCAACGCCATGGAGCACGGCGGCCAGTTTGATCCCACGCAGTACGTGGAGATCTCCTACGTTCGCACCAGTCACATGGTAATGTGCCGCATCAAGGACCCAGGACAGGGTTTCGCGCTGGAAGAAATACGCCACGCGGCGGTCAGCAATCCTCCCGAAGACCCCACCGCACACATCTCAATCCGTGACAAACAGGGGATGCGCCCCGGCGGCTACGGCGTGATGCTGGCCAAACACCTGGTGGACGACCTCGTCTACAGTGAGAAGGGTAACGAAGTGCTGCTGGTGAAGTATCTCAATCCCGGAGGCAGCCAGAGCCCTTAAGGAAGCCTGGTAGTGTCTGAAAAGCATTTCAGACACTACCGGAAGCCTGAAAAATCCAGCCTACACCGTCCAACTCCTATATAATTCCTCCCCGCAGAATCAAATCGATGGAGGCTGATCCATGAAAAAGTTGTTTTTAGCGGCCCTGCTTGTGTTGTTGCTGCTTCCGGTCGTCGGGACCGCCCAAAGTCCCTTCGACGGCACGTGGAAGTTCAATCCGAGTAGTCTCCAGTTTTCCAAGAAGCCAGATGAGTACTTGCTTCAAAACGGCATGTACGATTGCAAGACCTGCGCTCCGGCGATCAGCATTAAGGCCGACGGTCAGGACCAGACGGTCACTGGCCATCCTTACTTTGACACCATGAGCGTCAAGGCTGTTGACGACCACAATGTTGAGATGACGACCAAACGAGGCGGGAAAGTGGTCGGCACAGAGAAGGATTCGATCTCGTCAGATGGGAAGACCTTGACCGTCAACTGGACGGATTCGGGCCAGCCGAGTGGCGGGACCCAGACCGGCACATTCATGATGACCCGAGTCAAAAGCGGCCCATCCGGCGCGAACCTGATCTCTGGCTCCTGGCGAGCGGAGAAAATGGAACAATCAACCGAAAGCGGCCTTCTCTGGAGCTTTAAGATCACCGGCGACGAAGTAACGATGACCAATCCGACCGGCCAGTCCTATACCGCCAAGCTGGACGGAGCCGACGCGCTCTACAAGGGTGATCCGGGAATCACCAGCGTATCGGTTAAGATGCACGGCAAGGACACGCTGGAAGAAACGGATAAGCGCGATGGCAAGATCATATACATCTCAAAAATGACCGTGTCCCCTGACGGCAAGACCATGAAGATCGTGTTTGAAGACAAGCTTCAGGACAGGACCACGAAAGGCGATGCGACGAAGCAGTAACCGTTGCAATTCGGAACCGAAGGCCCGGCTGAGGCCGGGCCTTTCCTTTGGTTGTCACTGGCACAGCACGCCATTCAAATGAAACACCGTTGGCGGATTGTTGGTTCCGCTGTAGTTGGCGTTGAAGCCGATGCCGGATAGCGTGCCGCCGGGGCTGATCGTCCCGTTCCAGGCAGCATTGGTGAGGGTCACGTTTGGCCCGCTCTGGGTGTAGTTGGAGTTCCACGCCGTCGTGATCTGTTGATTGTCCGACCACGTCCAGGTCAGGGTCCATCCGTTGATCTGCGAACTACCTGTGTTTTTGATGGAGACGTTACCGGTGAAGCCTGTTTTCCAGTCATTCTGGTCAACATATGTAATGTGGCAATTGCTGGTTCCACCGGACTGTGTAGTGCCGCTGGCCTCGTTGGAGTTGCCCGACTCGCCTGCCGTGTCAGCCGCTCTCACAATGTAGTAATAGGTGGTCGAGCCACTCAGGGCCGTATTCGAGAAGTTGTTCGCAACCAGACCCGTGGCGATCCGGTTCGACGACGACGGGGTGAAATTCTGGACGGTGCTGGAGTACAGATTGTACGTAACGCTGCAGTTTGGCGGCGGGCTGACGGCCGCCCAAGTAAGGTTGATCTGGCTGGAGGAAACCACTGCGGCGGTCAAGCCAGTCGGGGCCGAAGGCGCGCTCTGGCAACTTCCGTCTCCGCCACCGGACTGAATACCGGCCAGGAGTTGCTGCTTCAACTGACTGACGGGAGTCGAATCGTAGTTGCCATCGAGCAGCGCGTAGCTGTCTTCCCCATTCAGGGCCCAGTAGCTCCAGTTCAGCCGCGAATTGTTTTGCATGAACGTTACGATGCTCTGGAACCACTGACCCTGCGAACCCGGTGAGCTACTCTCGATATCGCTGTTGTTGTTAGTTGTGCCGAATTCTCCCACCCACACGGGAGCGACATTGTTGAGGCTCAGGTAGGCCCAGAACTTTGTCCAAACTGCAACCAGGCTGGAGTAAGTAGTGCTGCCGTTGAACCATTGCTGCTGGTAGAGGTTCGGGCCGTAATCGTGGGCTGAGTACACCAGCCGGTTCCCGGTGTTCAGCACGACGGGGTAGGACTGGGCGCCTTCCAGGTTGCCGCCCCACCAGTCGCAATCGTTGTTGTAGCAGTCGGTGCCTTCCACAAAGATCAGCAGATTGGGATTGCTGCCAAGGACAGCGTTGCCGCCGCGTTCCGCAGCCAGGCGCCAATCGTACTGCGTCAAGCCACAACCCCAGCACGAGCCGCCGCTTTGGTCATTGTGCGGTTCGTTGCGGAGGTCCATTCCGATGACAGTGGAATTGTTGAGATAGCGCTGGGTAAGCGACACCCAATCATTGATCCAGGCGCTTTCGGGATACTGCGACGTGTACCACAAGCCGTTGGCTTCAGCGCTGTTGCCAGCTTCAGAGCGATGGTTGTCGAGAATGATGTGCAGCCCGATCTGGCCGGCATAGGCGACAATCTTGTCCATGACCTGCAGTGAATTTAGGCCCTTCAGGTCAGTGTTAATCGGGCCACTGCTGTTGTAGTAGCTGATATTGTTGGGCACGATGGGCGACTCCACCATCTGGTTGGAAAATGGAAGACGAACAACGTTGTCTCCGTTGCTCTTGATCGCATTCAGAATGAAGTGGTAATCCTGGGCCCAAAGTCCATGAGCGACTTCGTCGGTGGTTTCGAAGCCATACCAATTGACTCCGGCAATACGGACCGCTTTGCCGGTGGAATCCAGGATCTGATTTCCGCTTGTGTGCCAGTAACCGGTTTGTGCCTGGGCCGAAGTCGCCATGAATCCGGCGAGCAGCAACAGAATTCCCCATTCACAGGGCGAGAATATACGGCGCAGAATGCTAGGCTGCATCAAGGTAGTCTCCTTAGCTTGTCGAGGTTTGCTCAGGACTGAAACTGTGCCGGGCAGAGCTATACCCTGCCTACAAACAGGGTTGCCAGATACTTCAACATTCGTGGGGAGTTCTACTTACTGCGGGCCGTGAAGTCTTATTTCAAAATTCAGAGCAGCACATGGTTCAGTCTGGCATTGGCGAACTATGCACGTCTGTGGCCCCATATAAGAATGCTGCTAACGGCCAGCTAAACAAACAGATTAGCCTGAGGCTAAGGAAATTGAGTGCAGCTTAGAAAGTGAAGTTCTTACTCTGGCAATGTAAGAATGTTGCAGCACTTTAGTGATGACCGTATGTAGAATAGCAGACACCTTGAAAAGAGAATGGGGCGGACTCATTGTCCGCCCCCCAAGAAAGGTAGCTAAAGAGCCCGCTCTTAGCACTCACTGAACGTCGCTTACTTTACCTGCCCTGAAAGTTATCTTCATATCTGGATAGACGTAAATCTTCTTCGCTCCCAGATCGACCACACTCTTGGGTTGCCCCAGTTGTGCGACAACTTCGTCCACGGTCTGACCCTGTGAGATGCTGACCGGGGCCTTCGCGGAAGCAGAAGCGGGAGCAGGAGCCGGCGATCCACCCTCGACGGATCCCGGATTGGGTCCGCCCGAGGCAGGTGCTTCCATGGCCACTTCTTTTTCGGCCTGGTCTGCCTCTTTCGACTGCTGGGTGATGTCGGCAGCGACATTCGTCTCGGCAGGAGGAGCAGCCGCAACAAAAGCAGACTGCACCGGCTTCACTTGGGCAGACGGAGGCGCAGACGGCAGTCCACCCTGTCCCTGTTTCGACTGCAGGTCTGACAGGCCCTGATCAATGCTGGCGCGCATGTGGTTTTGCATTTCCTGTAGGTCAGTAAAGGCAATGTTCACCTGAGACGACTTGGGACATTCCTTTCCGCCCTTGCTGCACAGCACTGTCGCCGTGGCGGCGGTGGCGGCGGCTGGCGGTGCTGATGTCACTTCCAGCACATCTCCCTGGCTGATCGCGCACTCCTGACCGGAGGTCTGCACCACATCGAGATCGCTTCCGGCAATGAACACATGCGTCTGGTTGTCGCTCAGCATTCTGCCGATCCCGCTGGATGCCGGGTCAATCTCCTGGTTCTGAGCGTTCTGCTGAGCTTCGGCATTCTCCAAGGCAATCTGGCGTTTTACCTCTTCGGAGATCATCTCCTTCACTTCCGGAGTCATGACGGTCTGTCCTGGAGGAAGTGCCGTAGCAGCAACCTGAGCGTCAACCTGTTGCTGATAAGAGTCTTCCAAAGACTTCGCAAGCAAGTAGTCAGTCAGCCAGAACGTGGCGCTGGCGTATACGGGATAAGGGGCAAAATAAGGACCGTAATATCCATACCAGGGATATGCCGACCATCCCCACCCCGTGTAAACGATTGGCGCAGGCCATGGGTTGTAAGCCCACCCGTAATATGCAGGCCCGTAGTAATAAGCGGGAGCATACACTGGCGCGTAGTAGCCATGGTAGTAATATCCCCGGTAGTAATGGTTATAGTAGCGGCCATGGTAGTAGTAGCTTCTACGGCCATAGTCGCGCCCATTGTACCTGTAGCCGCGCTCAACGTATCCCCGCCCTCCTCGTTCGGCGACGACGCGGGAATGGTCAGCTCGTACCGTCTCAACCCGGCGGTTTCCGTTCAGCCCGTGATGAATGTCCATGTTCTTATTCGCAACGTGCACGTCGCTGACTTTACCGCCGGGACGTGTTGTCACCGCGTTGCCCTTAGCGGTCGTGTGGGTTGCGCTACCCGCAGGAACGGGGCGAGATGCTGCGGCCGTGGTTCCAGTGCGGCCCCCAGTCGCAGGACCCTTGACGGTAGGCTGCGTCGTTCCCTTTACGGAAGTCGGGGTCTTTGTGCCAGAAGTCGTCGTCGTCCTTGTCCCGGAAGTTGTGGTCGTCTTTGTCCCTGAAGCTGTCGTCGTCCTTGTCCCCGAAGTTGTGGTCCTCGAGCCGGTGGTCGTAGTTGTCTTTGCTCCGCCGGGATTGCTGGTGGTTGGCCCATGCGTCGCGCCGCTGGTGGTTGCCCCATGAGTGCCGCTCGTGGACGCGCCGTGGGTCGCTGCACCGCCCGAGGCGGGATGGCTCGCAGCGCCGGTTGCAGGCTTAGCTGGGGCGGCGGCCGGCTTGGCCGCCGATCCCGAGGACGACGCCTTCTTGGTGTCTCCGGCCACCGCGAGGCAGATGCACCCCAGAACCACAATGACTACTGCCAGATATCTGTAGGACTTAAGTGGACGAACGAATTGGCTATACAAAGCAATCTCCTCTTCTAACCTCTTCTGTCTTCGTGGCCTTGTCGATCTCCTGGCATTGGCAGCTGAACAGGCTACTGAACATCAGTAACCTTGCCGTTAACAAACGTTACCTTCATGTCGGGATAAACATCGATCTCCTTAGCCTTTAGCTGGACCACCTTTGTCGGCTGCCCGAAGATTGCCACAACCTGGTCCTTTGTCTGTCCGACTGCAATCGTCTTGGGGGCCGGTGGCGGCGCATCCGCAGGTGGCGGAGGAGGCGCGATCGGTGCCATCGTTTGCGCTTCCCCTTGCGACACTTGTTGGCTGGGAGCTTGCGCGGTTTGGCTCGGAGGCGCCCCTTTAGGTTTCGGATCGCCACCCGACGCAGCCGAGTCGTCTGAGGGCTGAACTTTGACAACTTCAGCGACGGTGCTCAACACCTGATCGGCAGGAGGAATCGAACCTTTGACAAACGGAAATTTAAGGTTCGCGTAATAACGCACGTCCGAATAAGGATCGCTGAACAGGCTGAAAACCACGCCATCGCTCTCCACGTCGATCTTCGTCACCCAGAACTTCTCTCCCGCCACGAAGGTTCGCTGGTCTACGTTAGGCACTTGCGATGTCACCGTTGACACCCCGGGCACATAGGGGCAGAACTTGCACTTCTTCGCCGCATCGAAGACGCCATGGGAAATCCTCCCATTCTTATAGGTGTTCTGGGGTGGGACTTGTGTCGTCACGGTAAACATGAGCAGGTTGTCTTTCTCCAGCACCAGCACTGCGCCTGCGGTGACAATGTCGGTCTTGTCGGCGGTGGGTTTCGTGAGCGGGTACTCTGCTTCAAGCTTCTGCTGGATGCTTGCCGGTGTGTCCTGCGCATTCGCTGGCGGACAAGAAAATGCAAATGCCGTGGCAAGGCCAACTGTGACGATTAGGCGGAGAAATTTCATCGCGCTTCCTTTCGAAGGCGAACGACAGCAGAATGCCCCGATTCGGAGCGACGGCATACGGAAGAAAAACTGTCGGCAGGCAGAACGGTCGAGCAAGCGCGGCCAACCAGTTTTCGCGAAGGACAAAAAGAGGAGTTTGACAACGAAGTCAAAGCGTATCTCATAGACTGGCTTTGAAGGCGCACCAGCTCTGCCCGGCTCTGAACCACAACTCCACCGGTCTAGCAGTGGGAGAAGGTGGCAAATAGTATGCTCAAGACTATTTCGATGTAAATAGCCTCTATGTGTGGGCACAAAGGTGCCAGTATTCGCAAGTCGCCCTAGGGAAACCTAAAATGCTGCCAGCTAGCGACTTGCGAAGACGGGACAAGCTCTTGCATCACGCCTGAGACATTCCTCTTCCCAAGACGAGTCATCCGTGAGGGAAACCGCTGTCCTGACTCTCCTGAAAAGCCATTAGCGGGTAGCTTCCTGCACCAGGGAGCAATGTCCCGACCTTACCCTGAACGAATCAGTTGAGGCGGGCGCATTGAACGGCCAAGTTGAGAGACCCAACTCTTGACCCGTCTCAGAACCACGGCTAACATTCGCGCAACGGATCTTCACATGCCAGGCGAAACCATCTCGCACTACCGGCTCTTGGAGAAGCTGGGCTCCGGCGGAATGGGGGTGGTCTATGCCGCCGAGGACCTGAAGCTTGGCCGGAAAGTGGCGCTGAAGTTCCTGGCAAGTGAATACTCCCGTGATCCTGTTGCGCTCTATCGCTTTGAAAGGGAGGCCCGGTCCGCCTCCGCCCTGAATCATCCCAACATCTGCACGATTTACGAGATTGACGAGTTCAACGGCGATCGTTTCATCGCCATGGAGCTGCTGAAGGGCCAGACTCTGAGAGATCGAGTCTTGAGTGGGGTAATTCCGCTTGACCAAATCGTCGAATTTGCAATCCAAATTATTACCGGGCTCGATGCGGCCCATTCGGAAGGAATTATTCATCGCGACATCAAGCCGGCAAATATATTCGTCACCACCCAGGGCTATGTGAAGATACTCGACTTCGGCCTGGCCAAGCTTAGTCCGGCGCGTAGAGGAATGCTGGAGACGCTGGCGGGAGACACCACACCTGAGGACGTGGTTGTGCGGGACGACCTGACCATGCCAGGTGCGGCCGTTGGCACTCTCGTCTACATGTCGCCGGAACAGGCTTTGGGAGAACCCTCGGATGTGCGCACGGATTTGTTCTCCTTTGGCGCGGTGCTCTACGAGATGGTTACCGGCAAGCAGGCTTTCAAGGGCAACACCTCAGCCGGGACAGTTGACGCCATCCTCCACAAGGATCCTTTGCCGGTAGTCCGGTTCAACCCAAGTGCGCCGCCCGAACTGCAGTCCATCATCAATAAGGCGCTGGAGAAGGACGCCAATCTCCGCTACCAGACTGCGTCGGACCTGCGGACCGACCTGTTGCGGGTCAGGCGTGACTCGCATCTTTCCCCCACCTGGACGGTGAGGGGCGATGAATCGACCCAGACCCTGCCTCAGGCTGGCCTCGTGCCGCCGGGGCCCGCATCTCAAGCAGAGCAGAAGCCGCCAACGAGCCGCAGGAGGAGAGTTCTGGTTCTCGGCGCAGGAGTTCTGGCCATCATCCTGGCGGCCAGCCTGGCCTGGTGGTCGCGAGTTGCAACCACCACTGCAGCGGTCGCTCACTTGAAGATACAAGCCAACCCTGGTGCGCTGGTTCTGATTGATGACAAGGACTCGGATACGGTGGGGCCCGATGGGACGCTGACCGTACAGGTGGCTCCCGGTAGCCACTCCGTACAGTTGACCCTGAAGGAGCACGAGCCCTATTCCACCGCCGTCAAGGTGAAGGGCGGCGAATGGAAGAACCTTGCCGCGACCATGAGTCTCGTGCCGCCGCCACCGCCCGCCGCCAAACAGGGGACGCTGTTGGTGCAGAGCAACGTTGAGGCAGCGGACATTCTGGTGGATGGACAATTAAAGGGTGTTACGACGCAAGACGACGCCACCAAGATACCGCTGGACGGAGGCACTTACAAAGTACAACTCAAGAAACCGGGCTATTACGATTCTCCGGAGCAACCAGTCGAAATCCTCGCCGATAAAGAGAATAAGGCCACCTTCAAGCTCGTGGCGTTGAAAGGTCCAGCGCCAGCAGCTGCTGAGACCTATCTGACGGTCAAGTCCAAACCGGGGGCGGAAATTCGCGTGGACAAGAAGATGTCCGGCAGCGCGGCCGCTGATGGTATCTTCTCGACCAAAGTTGATCCCGGAACCCACGAGGTGGAGGCTAGCTTAAGCGGGTACGAGCAATATTCCTCTGTCGTGCCGGTGAAAAGCGGCGGCCGGACGTACCTGGTTGTCGATCTGAAGCCGTCTCCCCCTATGGTCACTTCGTTCTCGGCCTCGCAGTCGAGGATTTCCGAGGGGCAAACCGCAAGTCTTAAGTGGACAACCCAAAACGCAAATGACGTTCGGATTGATCCCGGCGTGGGTGCGGTTTCGTCAGGCGGCACGCATGATATTTCGCCCGGCAAAACAACGACGTATGTCCTGACAGCGAAAGGGAACGGGGGAAGCGCGACCGCCAAGGTGAGTGTTACGGTGGGGCCCGATCCTGCGGACGTCCAGGCGATTACAGAGACCCTGGCCAGATTCAAGGGAGCTTACGATTCCCTGGATATCAACGCTATGCGGCGTGAATGGCCGTCACTTCCCCAGACGCAAGCTGATGCGCTGAAAACGACTTTCCTGGGATTGGCGTCAGTCAGGCTAAACGACGATTGTGACAGCTCGCCCGTCGTTCATGGCGACGCGGCAGAGTGGACTTGCGCGGAAACTATCACCTATGTTCCGAAGGACCGGCGCCATATCCCCGAAGCCCACAACAAGGTCGTCTTCCATTTCAAGCGGGCCGGCAGCAGGTGGTACGTGGACCGTCGCGAAGGCGCGCACAACACCACGGCCGCGACTGAGCCCTCGTCAGGGTAGAAGCATTTGATATCGGCGCGAAGCCCATAAGGCTCGTTGTTTTGCTCTACTTCTTCGGCGGCGCGGCCTGCGTCGCCACTGGGTCTACGTTTGCCTTTGGAATATACCCGACCCGCCGCGCCTCGGCGGCGAGCTCCTGAATCTCGGTCAGGTCGCGCTGCATCTCGCTCCAGCCGTACCACAGCGCATAATCCGGACTAGCGTGGAAGGTCCCCTGGAACGTCCTCATGCGGTGCTCGAGGAACATCACGAAGAGCTTTTGCTCGATGACCGTTGGCGCATCGTGGAACGTCAGCAGATCCGGGAATGGATATGCGTAGTTCTTCGGCCTGGGCAGGATGCCATCCTTGTAGAGATCGGCGACGATGCGGATCGCCGCCGCCATCAGATGGTCGGCATTCTTGATCATGTCATCGCCGTATTGCAGTTGCTGGGTTGCAAAGTTCACAGAATGACACTGGTTGCAGGTCTTCAGCATCTTGTCGCGCTGCGCCTGCCAGGAGGCCTGGTCGAGGCGCGCGACATTGGCGGCTTTCACGACATCTAGGCGCGCCGTCGGCTTGCCGCCGGGATCGAGCACGCCCAGCGCCTGCAGGATCGTTACTTGGTCCGCCTTCCACTGCGGATCATCAGGGAGCGGGAGGCGCACCGCCAGGAATCCCCAGCCTGTCATTACTTCGTGATTGCCTTGCTGCATGTGGCAGGTCTGGCAGGTCGGAGCGGCGGAGGTCTCGCTCTGGATTTTGAGCTGCTTTAGTTCGTTGCGCACTCCGTGCTTCGACGACGAGTACATCTCCCACTGGGGATGATCGAAGCCCATGTGGCAGGTCTCGCATGCCTGCGGCGACTGGGCTTCCTTCACCGAAAAGGTGTGGCGTGTGTGGCAGGAATCGCACGAAGCCGTGCCGAAACGCTCCTGCTTCTGCAATGTCGCGAGTTGCGCCGCTGACTTGAGACCAATCTTGTGGCAGGAGCCGCAGCCCTTCATGCCTTCAGTCATGGCCATGGGCTGCCAGTGGATGGTGGGCATGGCCTCCATTGCAGCCCATGCCATCGCGTGCTTGCCCTTCGAGAATTGGGCGACTTGAGTCTCATGACACTGGCCGCAGGTCTCAGGCGTGGGGATGATCGCCTTCGCCGCATCGCCCGCCGTGGTGTGGGCGGAGCCGTGGCAGGTATCGCAGTCAATCCCTACTTCGTGATGGCGGCTCAACTTCCAGTCGGAGACCACGTTGGGCGTCACTGTAGTGTGACAGGCAATGCATTGCTGGCCGATGTTGGAAGTCTGCGCCGGCTGCGAACCATAACTTGCACCGCACGCAAAGACGATGACAGACAGGACAGACAATGGGGAGAGCAAGAGGCGACGAGACATGAGCACCTCGGCGACCAACAACCGGATCGCCAACTACGTAGCCTAGGAAAACCTTGACCGGCAGGTCAATGACAAAAGTCACAATGCATCGTGAGGCCGGTACGCCGCCTCCCGCATCTCATGTCATATACTCAACCTCGAAGTGGCAGGCCTGTTCGCCGCTGCATTCTGAGGTAAAGGACAAAACAAGCAATGAGATGGATGTTACGGTCGAAGATCCACAAGGCGACCGTCACCGACGCAAATCTTCGCTACGAAGGAAGTATCACCATAGACCAGGAGTTGATCGACCGAGTCGGACTGCTACCTGGCGAGAAGGTTCTGGTGGTCAGCAACACGTCGGGCGCGCGGTTGGAAACCTACGTGATCTCCGGTGAGCGGGGTTCGGGCGTCATCTGCATCAATGGCGCCGCAGCTCATCTGATCAAGAAAGGCGAAGAGGTCATCATCATGGGCTTCGAGCTGACCGATTCGCCGATTCACGCCAGCGCAGTGCTGGTCGATGGCGAGAACAAGTTCGTCAAAGCGATGTAAATCACGCGCTGTCCTCCCGAGAGAGCCTGCGCCGCTTTTGCGCACGCGAGTCGAAGGACTCCTCTACAGCATTTACTGAGTTGCCGCTTGCGACGGATCCGGCGAACTCGCCGTGTCCACGTCAACGTGCAGCCCTGAAGCCGGCGGCGCTCCGGGCGGATAACAGTTACCATCCTGCGCGTAGGTTTGGCGGCAGGCAGCGGTCATTTCTGGCCGCCGTGGTGACTGCGCAAACTGCCAGGCCTCGGCGAACGCCACGTCGCTTTGTGACGGCTTGGGCGCTGGCTTGCGAAATACGCAGCCCGGCGACGGGCCACACTCATCGTTGCTGATAAAGAAATGAATCTCGCGGCCGCCGGCCTGCTCACGGATGTCGTTCGCGGTGATGATTGAGGCGCCGCCGGACTCGCGAGATGCGATGCCCGAACAATAAACGCCTGCGCGATAACCGCCTCGCACCACGCCATCAACCCAGGCGTGGATGTAGGCGCGCTGCTCCGGCAACATGCGCCCACCCTGCTCCTGATCAAGGAAGATAATTGCGTTCTTCGGGAATCCTTCTCGTTTGGCAGCTTCGACGGCAACTGCGGCGTCGTTCGTACCGACACGGGCAGCGTTGCCGGACGCTTTAAGCTGCTGATATTCGCGCCCGTTGAACAGCAGAAGGAACCCGTAGCCCATCTGCTGGAGCTGCTTGCGTTTGCCCTGCCAGGCGTTGCGGTTCGAACCCGGCGGATTGTTCAGCCAGTATCCGGTGAAGGCAAACGTCTTGTGCAGCGCTGCCATGTTTGCGTCGCCGGGATAATCGTTGCGATCCATCCCGAGATATGTTTGCGCGCGAACTTGCGTGGTAAAGGTGCAGGCCGCACAGAGTAAGACCAACTCCATGATGACAACCTGACCGCGCACGGCTAGGAAGTCCCAATCAGTATGCCGGTGGCGAACACCAGCGCACCGCCCAGCGCCACCTGCAAAGCAGCGGAGAGCGGGGGAGTGTCCATGAATCGATGACGCACCCAGGTAATGGTTGCCAACTCGACCAGCACCACGAGAATGGCCAGGGTGGTGGCGGCGTTAAAGTTGTGCATAAGAAACGGCAGGGTATGGCCAACGCCGCCTAGCGCTGTCATGGATCCGGTGATGAGACCGCGGATCCACGGAGTGCCGCGGCCAGTCAGACTGCCGTCATCGGAGAGCGCCTCGGCGAAGCCCATGCTGATGCCAGCGCCCAAGGATGCAGCCAAGCCAACGGCAAATGCGTCCCATGTGTTCTTGGTTGCAAACGCCGCCGCGAACACCGGAGCCAGGGTAGAAACCGAGCCATCCATCAAGCCCGCTAGACCCGGCTGCACGATTTGCAACACGAAGAGCCGGCGTTTGGCCTTGTCTTCTTCTTCGCGGACCTCGGGTTTGAGCTCGGTCTTCTCCAGTTCGGCAGCACGCTCAACGTGTGTCGTTTCTTCGGCCGCCAGATCGTCGAGCAACTGTCGGATGCTTGCGTCCTGCGCGTGCGCCGCGGCCCGCTCATAGAAGCGCCGCGTCTCCACTTCCATGGCGCTGACCTGGCCGCGAATCTGCTCCAGGCGAAGCGGCGTGTTCAACCAGATCGGCTTGCGCTGCACAAAACCGCGCACGTCCTGGCGGCGAATCAGGGGAATGTGTTCCCCGAACTTCTGCTTGTACAGCTCGATCAGCCGGCGGCGATGCCCAATCTCTTCCTGGCGCATCTCTTCGAATATCTGCGCGGTGCCGGGAAAGTTCTCCCGCAAGCTTTCGCCAAAGTCGGAATAAATGCGCTCGTCCTCTTCCTCCAGCGAGATCGCCAGGGCAAGGATTTCTTTTTCTGACAAGCTATGAAAGTCTCGCAAGGGCAGCGTCTCCTGTAGGGCAGCGCTATGCGTTCAGCACCCTGGTTCTCGCTTCCGGCCAAAATACAAACGCAGGCTCTAGGTTGGACTCCCTTACGGTGCGCACCGATTCAGTGGTTGTTTGCCGACGTGCAGAATGCAGGCTGCCAATTATCCTCAGTACGGCCCAATGATGCCCCCAATACTGCGTGACACCGGCAACTTCGAGGTAGCGAACCCCTCCACGCCCCAATACTTCGCGAACACGTCAAGGTACTTGTATCCCGAGCCGGTGTTGAAGAGGACGACCCGGTCATCGGCCATCAGAAATCCGTCTCTGAGCAGACGACTGTACGCGGCCAGCGCAGCGCCGCCTTCGGGACAGGCAAAGATCCCTTCGCTCGAAGCCAGCTCTTTCACGCCTTCCATGATGTCGTCATCGCTGACGGCAATCGGCCGTGCCACCACTCCTGCGCACGATGTCGAGAATGATGAAGTCGCCATAAGCTTTCGGCACGCGCAGACCAGCAGCCAGGGTGCGCGCGTCCGGCCAAACCTCGGAGGCCGGCTTCCCCTCCTGTAGCGCTTTCGGGATTGGAGCGCAGCCATCCGCTTGCACGCAGATCATCTTCGGCCGCTCCCCGCCCTTGATCCAGCCCAGCTCCTCCATCTCGTCGAATGCCTTCCACATCCCGATCAGGCCAACACCGCCGCCCGTCGGATAAATGATGGCGTCGGGCAAGTTCCATCCCATCTGTTCGGCCACCTCGTACCCCATCGTCTTCTTGCCCTCGACGCGGAACGGCTCCTTCAGGGTCGAGACGTCGAACCAGCCTTCTCTCTCTTTGCGCTCGGCCACCATGCGGCCGCAATCGCTGATCAGGCCGTCCACCAGCGTGAGGTGCGCGCCGCTGGCCTCGACCTCAAGGCGGTTGGCGATGGGCACGTCCTGCGGCATGAAGACAAACGCCTCGAGTCCGGCCGCGGCGGCGTAGGCCGCCAGCGCGCCTCCGGCATTTCCCGCCGAGGGCGCCGCCAGCTTCTTCAGTCCATAGTGACGCGACATGGTAATGGCCGCGCTCATGCCGCGCGCCTTGAAGGAGCCGGTTGGATTCAGCCCGTCATCCTTGATCAGCAGGTTGGGATACTTCCGGCTCGGCAACAGCGGAGTAAGCCCTTCGCCGAGCGTCACCGGCTCAGCGTCAGGAAGCACCGCAGCGTAGCGCCACATGCTCTTCGGCCCATCGTTCACAGACTCCCGAGTCGTATCGCGCCGAATCGTCGCCAGATCGTAGCGGACATACAGTGGCCCGCCATCCTTAGGACAAATCGTAGGCGCAAGCTGGGGAGGAAATTTCTCGCCGCATCGACTGCATTCGAAACCAGTAATTTTCGCCATGGAATGATTGTGCCGGAAAACTTCGCAGTGTAACACCTGCCATCCGGCGGCACCGCGAACAGTCGGTAGCGGCAAACATAGCGAGTCGGCCCCAGTCGCGCTCCGCGCGACGGAATTCTCGCCGATCACGAAATGCGTGACATGATCAGAGGATTCGATGGACTGAGCCCGCCCCGTTTCCCAGGTCCGCGTCCGTCTTCGGACGCTGACCTGGGCAGAGTAGGATTCTGGGCGGCCACGCGACAACTGGCTAACGGCCAGACAAGGAAGGCGCCGCACCCACAGCCGCGAACTGCAGGATGGCGATAAGCTGTTGCAGGGTGATTTCGAATACCTCGGCGATCTCCAGGAACGGTTGGCCCTCGGCAACGGCCTGGAGGAGCTCAGCCAGCGGCGCGTCCGTCCCGCGAAGCACCCAGATTTTGCCGCTTTTTCCTTGCCCGCTCTCCACCGCCGGACATTTTGACCAGTCCAACTGCGCCGCCCTGACGAGCCAGCCTCGTGAAGATGCCCCGAGGTTGGGGACCTGACCGCTGCCGGGCATCGACGAAGGCTTTCCGCTGACCGGGCGTTGGTCGTGTTGGGGTGTCGCGGCACGCTTTGGCCTGCTCGGCTTCCCCGCGTCCCCGGTGGCGGATGCACTCCGCGCCGCCTCGGGACTGCGTCCTCGCGATTGCAGGTGCGCCACCCAGGCGTCGAACGCCTCATGGATGGCTTGCCTGATGGTCAGGCCCTCGCCGGCCGCCAGGACCTTGATGCGGCGCTTTTCGGCCTCCGGCAATCGAACTGACAATAGCTTAGTCTCACTTGCTGGCATGTTAGCTTACCTGACTTAGCTAATTAGACTAACACATTTCCCTTGAAAAACACCGCATTTTCATACCTAAGTCATTGGGGCACAAATGGATACATGCAAGTCTCGTAGAATCAAATGCTTGCAGGTGTTCATCTCTAAGTTGTTGATTCTATGGATGGGTGTGAAGGAAAAGCTTTAGGCGTAACGCAGCGGCACTTCGCCGATCCGAGACTACTCAAATCGGCGGTTTTTTCCCTGAATGCAGACGGCTGAAGGATGACGGCTGAGAGCTATTGAAACGACTTCAACGCCGCGCCTTCGTCTTCCTCGACTTCGAAGATCGTGTAAAGCTTTGTGATCTGCAGAAGGTTGTGGACGTTCTTGTTGAGGTTCATCAGCTTGAGATGACCGCCCTGATTGCGGATTGAGGTGAAGCAGCTCATCAGTTCGCCCACGCCCGCGCTGTCAATGTGGCGGACCGAGGCGAGATTCAGCAGGATGTTGTTATAACCCTTGCTCGACAAATCGCGGACGACGTCGCGCAGGATGCCGGTTCCCTCGCCCAGTCTGAGTTCACCGACGATGTCCACGATGACAACCCCGTTCACCAATCGCGAGCTGGTCTTGAGATTCACAGTTGCTCCCAACTTACTGGAACTTGAACAGCGCAACAAGAAAAAAGATGGCTTCTGCGGCTGCGAGACCAATCCAAATTCGGCGGCGGAAGCGCGTGCGGCCAAGATCGCGCGTCAACTGCAATCTCGTTGCTAGCAAATCGGGACGCTCTGGCACAACGGTTGCTGCCTGCGGCTCGGCTTGCTGAAAGCTCGCAACGGAAGACGGAAACTGGGGCGCGTCAGGCAAGAAAACCTTTGGACTACTGATGAGCGAAGACCAGTCCAGAATCTGCAGGCTGGCATCTGCGCCAAACGCTGCAACCGGATGCGAAGTGAGTTGCAGTGGTGGAAGCTTCTGCGGCGCAATGCGGTCGCGGATGTTGCCGAGCAGCGAATTCCACCATCCGTGGTTTAGGTCATCGCCGAGGAGTTCACCGACGTCCACCGGCCTCGACTCCAATTGCAGCGGTGGCAGGATCTCAGGAGAAATGACGTCGCCCAGGTTGCTGAAGACGGTTCGATACCAGGGTAGTTCGAGCAGTTCGCCCATCAGGATGCCGACTTCCACCGGCTTCGACGTCAAATTGAGAGGCGGCAGACGCTCGGGCGCAACGCGATCGATAACATGCAGCAGCAGCGAGCGCCACAGAGAAACCGTCAGCTCTTCGGGGGGCGAGAAATCGAGGTCAGCCATTCAGTTTATCGTGCGCTCCTTAGTGCTTGGCACTTGCCGTCGAAGTGCTCTCTTTCACCGTGTAATCTGTCGGAATTTGGAACAGCGCCGCACTGGGCTCGCTGCGAACAATGTTGGCTAGCTTCATTGTACTGTGGCCAGCCTGACCATCGTCGGTTTCGGTCAGCACCGTTACCTTCAAGTCAGAGGAAACCCAGGTGTCGCTAATGGAGATAATTGGCACGTCATTGCCCATTGTACCGGCATTAATGGTCCTTGTGGTCCTGGTGCCCGTGGCGCTAACGCCTTCGATGAGCTTGGTTCCGAGAGGTACGATGGTTGCGCCGGCGGTGCTGCTCAAAATCGTTCCGTCCATCTTGGAGCTGGTGGCGCCCGGCGCAGGAATTGATGGGTTGGAAGGACCGTTTCCCTGTCCGGCGGGCACCGGCGGCACGCCGAGCGAATCCGCCGGTCCGCTCCCGATCCCCGGCTGACCTCCGATGCGGATTTTTCCTTTGTCCTTCTTTTTTGACTGCTTCGCCGACGTAGATGGTGACGACGAAGCAACATCGCCAAAATGAATGATGGTGGCTGTTCTGTTCTTGGGATTGAGGTAGATCATGACCTGCTGCACCGGATCGCTGATGGTGACACGGTCGGATCTTCTCGAGGCTGGGCTGAACGGCCGATGACTCGCTCTCCGTGCGCATCCGGCCCGAGCTGTCGCGATAAATCTTGCCCCGCGACTCGCGATGAATATGGCCGCCGTTGTCCAGAGTGCGATCGTACTGAGTGATTACGTCGGCTGAGAAAGGCGCATTCTTTACGTTGCAGGACTTCGTAGCGGCGGACGCATCCGAACCCGGCGGATTATTGGCAACTGCACTTTCGCCACCTGTAAGCAGAGCCAGTATCAGCCCTGTTACGGCACACCTTAGCCCCATACTACCCTCCGTCCTCTGTTTCCCACTCCGAGCTCGACAACGTCGTCGCGAGCCCGATCCAGCAGATGCACGCCTTGTACAATCACGCAAGTCAAACTCTCGGACGAAGGGCAATGACACGCGCGACACAGCATAGCAATCCGTTCGGTTTCACGCCCAGACAACTCTGCTAGCCTTATTGTGTCCCCGATTCAGCGGCAAATGCAACTGTAACCAGCATTAACAGAAATTTTTTTGAACGCAGTGCGCCTAGCTAAACAACCCCGGGACGAGCGGCGCACGACCGCTCTGCTCGTCCCTTTTGGCAGTTCAGGCTAAGCAGAATGAGCCGCGGCAGCACCGGCTGCAGCCGTCCGCACCATGTAATGTTGTTCGGGCACTTCGAAGCCAGCCGTGGTAAACGTCTCCTTAATCAGCCGGTTGGTGTCGAAGTACACCTGCCAGTAATCCTTGTTGTTGCAGTACGGACGCACCGCAAGCACTGGCCCTGCGAGGTTGAAGGTCAGTATCTCCACGTCAGGGGCAGGATTGGTCATAACGTTGGGAATGCCCGCCAGGGCCTTCTTGAGCGCCGCCATCGCCACGTGCACATCCACTCCATGTGCCAGTTGGGCGGTCAGGTCCACCCTGCGGTAGGCGTTGGCGGAGTAGTTCTGGATGACGTCGCCGAAGATCTTGCCGTTGCCAACGATATGCCGCACGTTGTCCAGCGTGTCTATATAAGTCACGAACAGCCCGATCTCTTGCACGGTACCCATGATGCCGCCCGCAGTCACGAAATCGCCAACCTTGAACGGCTGCAGGATCACCAAAAATACTCCCGCGGCAAAGTTGGCTAGCAATCCACTCCATGCCAGACCGATGGCCACACCGCCCGCCGCGATAAGGGCTGCCAGGCTCGTCGTCTGGATCCCAAAGAAGCCGAGGATGGCGATGACCAGTACGATGTTAAGGATGGCACCGATCGCATTCTGCATATAGCGGATCAGCGTGGGATCGATTTTCTGACGGGTCATGCCCCGGCCGATGAGTCTGATGACAAAACCGATTAGCCAGCGACCGACGATCCACAGCGCAATGGCTTCCAAGACTGATATGCCAAGGGCGATCAGCCCGTTCCAACCCGCCGTCATCAGTGCGTCCATCTTCGTTTGCATAGCTAGATTCCTCCCGGAAAAAGTATGAGTATCAGCAGGCTGAAGAGGTACCTGCGAGTTCGCGAGGATGTTAGCACATCGTTCGGAGCTCAGGGGTTATTCAAAACGTTGGATAGTAGTGCTTTAGTGCTATGACCCCGCTACCAAACGTTAGCTTTGCGAGGAAAACATCGCGGAACTCACCATACCGATAGCAAAACAGAAAAAGCGGCTTTGCAAGCCGCTTTGTCATCTCGATTTTGCTAGGAATTTATTCGAAATCGTCCGGACGCGGCGGTTCGCCTTCGTCTGGTTCGATTGGCAATTCCAGACGCGGCTCCTCGGGAACGTTGCTCGCGTCTCCCTTCCCCTTCAGCCGCACGACCGTGATCTTTGCGAACCCCTCTTCGAATTTCGGGGGGCGCAGCTTGTTGGCCATGCGCTGCATAACATCCTCGGGAACGTTGCGCTCGCGGCGCCGATTGCGCTCGACGCAGACCTCCGGAGGCACATCAAAGAAGACAGCGTGCGCCTCGTATCCGAAGTCGTGCGCCAGCTTCACCCAACTGCGACGCTCATGAGGAGAAAGGTTGGTCGCGTCAACGTAGTTCCAGGGACGCCGCGCCAGCAGCCGCGCACGCAACATGGAGCGCAGCGTGGAAAAGACCAGGTCCTGGTAGCGCTGCTCGGTAACATCGTCAAACAGCAGAATACGGACCATGTCGCTGGACAGTGGAAGAATGTTGTGGCGCTTGAACCAGGTGCTCTTGCCCGAGCCCGGCAACCCAATGGAGAGCACCACTGCGCCTTTCGATTTCCTGATTGGCTGAGTTGGCCGGGCTTCGGCAGCTCCCGCTGGCTCCGGGGAGTCAATGGCTTCACCGGCCTCGGCGGCCTCACCGGTCGGGCCTCCAGGCCGCGGCAGCGCTGGCGCCTGGACCTGGGTCTGCGGACGGTTGCCGCGACCACGACGGCCTCGACGGCGTGTACGATCGCGTCGAAACGGTTGCTGCGCGGGCTCTTCGCCACTACTGGCGGTCTGGGCCTCAGGCCGGGATTCGCCCGATTCTGGTTGCTGCTCCGGCTCCGGAGCCTGCGCCTCCAAATCGGGTTCATGACCTCCAGCTTCGTCTAGCGTGGGCTCTGGAAACTTCGGCTGCAAGGGAGCGGGGTTTTCCTGCCCTTGCTTCTCCGCTGGTTGTTGTTTGCGCCGCTTACCGCGGTCGCGCATCCATCTGCGCATGTTGCACTTGTAACACGCCTGCCTAGTTGGGAGCAATTCGCTCATAATCTTCTCAGCGTCGCTCGGAAATTGTGATCTACGTCCTTTGCCTACTGCTGCTGCGGGTGCTACGATTTTTGGTTCCACGGCAAAGCTCGTTCGTGCAGTGAGATCTAGTTCCGATACATTGTGTTCAATCCTGTTGTTCACGAGGTACTATGGCTATTAAAGTTGGTATTAACGGCTTCGGCCGTATCGGCCGCAACATTCTTCGCACAGCGCTTACAGATGGCGGCCTTGATTTCGTTGCCGTTAACGATCTCACAGATCCGAAAACCCTGGCGCATCTGCTGAAATACGACTCCATCCTCGGCAATCTGCCCAACAAGATTTCGGCCACCGCTGACGCCATCAGCGTCGACGGTAAGAACATTCGCGTCTTCGCCGAAAAAGACCCTTCCAAACTGGATTGGGCGTCCGTGGGTGCGCAAGTGGTCATCGAGTCCACCGGGAAGTTCACCAAAGCGGAACTGGCGAAGCAGCACATTCGCGGCCCGGTGAAGAAGGTCATCATTACCGCTCCGGCGACCGGCGAAGATATCACCATCGTGCTGGGTGTCAACGAGGACAAATACGACCCGGCGAAGCACCACGTTATCTCCAACGCATCGTGCACGACGAATTGCCTGGCGCCGATTGCCAAGGTCGTCAATGACAATTTCAAGATCGTCTGCGGGACCATGACTACGATCCACTCCTACACCAACGATCAGGTCATCCTCGACTTCCCGCACAAGGACCTGCGCCGCGCTCGCGCTGCCGCGCTTTCCATGATTCCGACTTCGACTGGTGCGGCCAAGGCGATCTATCTGGCCATTCCGGATCTTAAGGGCAAGCTCGATGGCTTTGCCATGCGCGTGCCGACGCCAAATGTTTCCGTCGTGGATCTTGTCGTCTTTGTCGAGAAAAAAACCACCGCTGAGGAAGTGAATCACGCCCTGAAAGCGGCGTCCGAATCGGGACCGCTGAAGGGGTACCTGGGATATGAAACTGCCGAACTGGTCTCGATTGACTATCGCGGCGACCCGCGCTCTTCGATCGTAGATGCACCTATGACGCGCGTCGTGGCTGGCAACTGCGTGAAGGTGATCTCCTGGTATGACAATGAATGGGGATATTCGTGCCGTGTCCGCGACCTCATTCACTACATGGCCGGCAAGGGTCTGTAGTATTGGTGAGGCCCGGAGCGGGGCATAGCTCCGGCCGTGCCCTTTGATCACCATCGGATTAATGATTGGCGACTTCGGTAGTATTCAGTAAGGTCGAATCCTATGTCGAAATTATCGATTCGTGATCTCCCGCTGAACAATAAGCGCGTCCTGATGCGCGTAGACTTCAACGTCCCGCTTGAGGATGGCCGCGTGATGGATGACACCCGCATTCGGGAAACGCTCCCCACCATCGAATACGCTCTGCGCCACGGGGCTCGGCTTATCCTCGCGTCGCACTTGGGACGTCCGAAAGGCAAGCCCAATCCCAAGATGAGCATGAAGCCGGTAGCCGAGCGGTTGCGCATTTTGCTCGACGATACTCTGCGACGCGGCGAGAATGTCGGGTTCTCTCCCGACTGTATTGGAGTACAGGCCGAAGAGATGGCCGAAAAGCTGGAGCGCGGGCAGTCTTTGCTGCTGGAGAACCTCCGCTTCCATGCAGAAGAGGAAGCCAACGATCCCAATTTTGCAAAGCAGCTTGCCAAGCTCTGCGATTTCTATGTGAACGATGCGTTCGGCTCGGCGCACCGCGCCCACGCTTCGACCGAGGGCATCACGCATTTCGTGGAGAAGAGCGCGGCCGGCCTGCTGATGGAAAAGGAACTCGAATATCTGGGCAAGGCTCTTTCACATCCGCAGAAGCCATTTGTCGCGATCCTCGGTGGTGCCAAGGTGGGCGACAAGATTGGGGTCATTAAACACCTCCTGGGCAAGGTGGACACTCTTATCGTCGGCGGAGGTATGGCTTATACCTTCCTTAAAGCACAGGGCCACGAGATCGGTAAATCATTGCTCGAACCCGACAAGATTGATCTTGCCGCGCAAACGCTCGCGGACGCCAAGGCACACAACGTGAAGTTTCTCCTGCCCGTCGATCACGTCGTTGCCGACAAGGTCGCGCACGATGCTCGCATTCAGCAGATAGGCGAAGGCAAACCAATTCCGCATGACATGATGGCGCTCGACATCGGACCGAAATCAGTGGAGCTGTTTTCCGAAGAAATCGGAGACGCGCGCACCATTGTTTGGAATGGGCCGATGGGCGTTTTTGAGATCGAGGCATTCGCCAAGGGTACGAAGAAGATTGCACATGCCGTGGCCGACAACGGGGCTGCGATCTCCATCGTCGGCGGTGGCGACAGCGTGGCTGCCGTGAAGGCTGCCGGCGTGGCCGACAAGATCACGCACATCTCCACCGGAGGCGGCGCGTCGCTGGAATTCCTCGAGGGCAAGAAGCTGCCCGGCGTGGAAGCCCTGACGAACAAGTAGCTGCAACCCGGACCTTGCTGAATGGTGGAGAGCCTTTCTTTCGATGTCGTTGTCATTGGCGCCGGACCCACTGGGCTGGCCTGCGCCATTGATGTCAAGCGCGCCGGGCTTACCGTAACCAACATCGATAAGGGTTGTCTGGTCAACTCACTCTTTAACTATCCCAGCAACATGACGTTTTTCACTACGCCTGAGCTGCTGGAGATCGGCGACCTTCCATTCTCCAGTCCCAATCAGAAGCCCACGCGGCAGGAAGCGCTGGAGTATTACCGCAAATGCGCCGAGCACTATCAACTCGACGTGCGGCAATACGAGCCGGTGCTGATGGTGGAAGGCAGCGACACTAATTTCGTTGTCCACACAACCAATCTGCACGGGCGCGAGCGGGAATACCACGCCCGCAAGCTCATCCTTGCCACGGGTTATTATGACCGCCCGAACTATATGAACGTTCCGGGCGAGGAACTGCCCAAGGTCATGCACTACTACCGCGAGCCGCATCCGTTCTTCGGACTGAATGTGCTGATCATTGGAGGGAAGAATTCCGCGGCCATCGCCGCGCTGGAACTATGGCGTCACGGAGCAAAGGTCACGCTGGTGCATCGTGGGCCCGGTGTCGGCAACTCGGTGAAGTACTGGATCAAGCCCGACATCGAGAACCGAATCAAAGCCAGCCAGGTTAAGGCCTACTTCAACACCCGAGTGCGTGAGATCACGCTTGAGCATGTGGTGCTCGACACGCCCCAGGGCGACGTCACGCTGCCAAACGACTACGTCTTCGCCCTCACCGGCTACCATCCCGATTTCGAATTTCTATGCGGACTCGGCATCAAGGTAAGCGGCGAAGCCGACCGACGGCCGGTCGTTGATGCGCAGACGCTGGAGAGCAATGTCGCCGGCATTTACCTGGCGGGGGTCATCGTGGCCGGAATGCGCACCAGCGAGATCTTCATCGAGAACGGACGCTTCCACGGGCAGCTAATTGCCGCTGACCTGAAGCGGAAGCTGAAGACCGAGACGGTAACGGCGTAAGTTCCGTTGGCGACTACTACCGCAGGGTGACCTCTTTTCCGCCGAGTTGTTCGTTGATCAGCCGTGTCACCAGTTGCTTCAGCACCTCTCCGGATTTTGCTAGAACGAAGTCGTTCTTCTCGTCGGACCAGTCGAGCTTGAAGCTGGTGGATAGCGCCGAGATCCAGATCTGGTGCACCGGAGCGTTGGGTGAGATTACGAACTTAGCCGGCGGCTCGTCGAAGCTGATGTTAATCGCACCGGCGTTGTCTTCTACTTCGATATCGGCCTCGCCTTCGGCGGCATAAAGGCTGCGCTTGAGCTCTTCGAATGCGGTGTCCACGCGGCGGCGAAAATCCTGATCGTCCATGCAGCGATTATAGAAGCAGCGGGCGGCGGATTGTGGCCGAGCGATGTTTCAGCGCGGCGCCCGTCGTGTGCCGGAGAAAACTGGACGCTGCCTCACCCAGATATCGCAAGAACGCCTGCTGCGAGTTGTCGAAGCCTGGAAATACGGAGTTCAGATTGGTGTTGCCGAGGTGGCGCGCTACAGCTTCACCCAGCACGAGGCGAAAGTCCGTGGTGAGCGCCAGGTCGCGGCCTTCGTTGAGCTGCGATGGATCGAGGCCGGGCCAGCGTCCGTAAACGCGGCCGCCGCGCACCGGACCGCCGAGGACGAACATGACGTTGGCGTGTCCGTGGTCGGTGCCGCGATTGCCGTTTTCGCGCGCCGTGCGCCCGAACTCCGACATGGTCACGACCAGGTGTCTTCGGCGAGCGGGCCGAGGTCGGTCCAGAAGGCCGCGATGGACTGCGAGAATTCGCGCAGCACGTTGGCAAGCTGGCCTTCCGCGGCGCCTTCGTTGACGTGGTGGTCCCATCCTCCGATATCGGTGAAGGCGATCTGCACACCGAGATTCGCTTTGATGAGCTGAGCGGTCTGTCGTAGCGCGTCGCCAAAACGGCCATGCGGATAGTTCGCGCCCGGCGCCGGTGTGTAGCGCTGCGGATCGGCGGACTTCAGCATCTTCACCGCTTCGAAGGTCTCGCGGCCGGTGCCGTGCAGCACGCTGTCCACTGACTGCGCATACATGGCTTCGAAGGTGTTGCCCAGCGGCGCGGCCGCAGGATTTCCGTTGGCAATGCCGAATCCGCTTACGTTGCTCACCGCAACCGCGGGCGCCTTTGCCGGCGAGAATGCGCGGCAGCGAAGTACCGAGCGCGATGGCGCGAAACGGACTGTCCGCGGCGGCAGGCTCCGATTGCAGCGTGCGATTCAGCCAGCCATCGCTGGTGACTCTTCACGCCCGGCGTCCCTGATTCCATGTAGTCCTGCGCGTCAAAGTGCGAGCGCGTGGTGTCAGGCGATCCTGCCGCGTGCACGATGGAGAGATGACGCTGGTCCCACAGCGGCTTGAGCGGCGCCAGCGAGGGATGCAGCCCGAAGAAGCCGTTGAGGTCAATCACCTGCTGCCGGGGAATGTTGATGCTGGGCCGCATCGCGTAATACGCGCGCTCCGCGTGCGGCACAACGATGTTCAGACCGTCGGCGGCGCCGCGCTGAAAGATGACGACCAGCCGCTTATTGTTGGAGCCGGCTTCGACTGCGCCCCAGTGCGGCGCGGGTAAGGAAGGACGGAATCGCCGTGGTACCGACTACCGCCATCGCTCCGCCCTTCAGGAATGCCCGACGCGTAATGCTCATTAGGTTGCTCAATTCATTTGCGCTGAAATTCCGGCGAGCCCAACAACAATCCGGCAATAACATTGACATTCGCTGGATGTGCGGGATCATCAAACTGCGCCATCGCCTGCGGAGTGACGACGCGCTCCTCGATCGTCTGGTGCGTCTGCTTCGAGATGTCACCCGGAACCAGGGCTTGCTCCAGCTTGAGCTGCACCTGGTAGGGATCGGCGTCGTCCACCTGTGCTCCGTTCAGGAGCTGCGAGAGATCGAAGCTCGTCCCTGGCAAACGGTTCAACGAAAGGACGAGTCCAAAGTTCATACGATCCAACAGCGCCGCCGAGTTGACCCAGACATCGGCCTTGGTCGAGTAGCCGGTTGGCGGCTGCATTCCATATAGCGGCATGCCCATCTTGTTTAGGGTTGCCAGCAGCGGCTGCGGTTCGGTGACGTCGGCCTGCGTGGCGCGCAACGAAGACACCACGAATTCGAACGGCGTCTTCACCCGCGCGCGATACGCCTCCGGAGCCCAGAATTCCGGCGAACGGAACATGGTTTCCAGCACGGAGCGAATGTCGCCATCGGTTTTCAGGAACGTCTTCGACATCGAGTCAATCAACGACTGCGGAGGATCGTCGGAGACAAAACGTTGTGCCAGTTCGGTAGAAATGAAGCGCGCGGTGGAGGGATGGCGCGCGAGAAGTTCCAGCACCTGCATGCCCTCTTTCTCGCCGCCTTCCTTGATCTTGTGCCCGAGCACCACCTTTTGTCCCGGTTCATGCAGGCGAGGCCTGTAGATGAAGCCTCCACCCTGATCGGGCTCGTCGATGGTCCAGCCGGTGAAGACGCGCGCCACCTGAGTAACGTCCTGCTGCGTATAGCCGCCATTGACGCCCAGCGTGTGAAGCTCCATTAGCTCACGTGCGTAGTTTTCGTTCAGGCCGTTGCGGCGCTTCTGTTGATTGTTCTGGGCGTTCGGCGGCCGCTGCGCGGAGTGCGGCAAAGGAAACATTACGCCCGGGCGCCCGAACGGCCCATTCGCGCCCGCATACCGGCCGCGAGCCGTCACACCCCGCGCGGCTTCGGAGTCCGGTCCCTCGCTTTGCCAGTTGTCCAGATAGAACAGCATTGCCGGACTCTTGGCCGTCGCCACCAGCAGGTCCTTAAACTTGCCCAGTACATGTGGACGAATTACATCGCGCTCATACGCTGTCACCAGGTAATGGTCTGCGCCCTTGCCGATGAAAATATTGAAGTGATTGAACCAGAAATCGGTGAGCACTTCTTCCAGTTGCCGGTTACTGTAAACCGCGCGCAGCAGCTTGGCCGATTGCACTTCATTGTTGATCACCGCGGTTGGGTTGTTGAGCGCCAGCACCGTCTCATGCTGCTCGGGAGATAGCCCGGCCAGCAACGCCTGCCGCTTCTGGAAAGAGATTCCTTGGGTGAGATCGCGTTGCTGCGCCACCGGCAACGCCAGGATTCGCTGCATACGCACGTCAGGCGGCAACAAAGCCAGATCGTCCACCACGCTGTGCGCTTGGCGGCGGTCGTCACGCCGCTGGGCACGATCAGCGGTATTTACCGTGCTGGAATTAGAACCGGAGAGAGTCTGCGGCTTAGCCTCGGCGTTCGCGCCGCCAGTGTTTTGTTTCTGTTCCTCTTTTTGCTCCAAGCGATCGATAGCGGCGGTATAGATGGCGTAGCGATATGGATCATGGGGCATGGGCAACTTTCCGTCCATCACCGCCTTCACGACTGGATTGGGTGGAAATTCCAGCAGCATTTCGCGGCTGCTCATGGTGAGCGTCCGATAGGAGGCCAGTCGCGCCTGCATGGCACTGTTGTCAATCTTCTCAGGATGAAGCTGCAACTCGATCCATTTGTCAATTCCCATCGCGGTTATGATTTGAACGTCGCCCGGGCGCGGGCCGAAGGTCAGGCGATCGAGGGCGTGGAGCGCGCGCCTCGGCTCATCCATGCTGGCGCTCTTCGCCTTCTTGCTGGCGTAAAGGCTGCCCGCGACCAGAAGCACGAGGAGCCCGGCCATCCAGCGCAATCGTCGTTGTCGACAAAGGATGTTGCTGCGATGGTTCTGACGTGATCTAACCATGAATGCGCGCCCTTGGAATGATTCAGCTCATATAAACCTGAGGCTGCATGAAAAGTTGCTTGGTTAGCTTGGCGTGTCGAGTGACCGTGCCGCATTCGCGTAATGCTCGAAGGTGTGTGAGTCGAACAGCACGAACCGCACTTCACGAAGGTGTGCCGCTCGTTGTAGCGCGTCAGCGGTGCTGCTCACTGCGACTCGCGAAGCCTCGTCGGCCGGATATCCGTAGGCTCCCGTTGAGATCGCCGGGAATGCGATTGACGCAAGATGTAACTCGTCGGCGACGCGAATGGATTCGCGATGGCAACTTGCCAGAGCCTCGGCCTCGCCGCGCTTGCCTCCGCTCCAGAACGGACCGACGGTGTGAATGACGTATCGTGCGCCCAGACGCCCAGCCGGCGTGGCTACCGCCTGTCCCGCGGGAAGCCGGCCGATGCGCGCAACAATTTCCTTGCAGGCTTCCAGAATCGCTGGACCGCCCGCGCGATGAATGGCGCCGTCCACACCACCTCCACCGAGGAGTGAGGAATTAGCGGCATTCACGATCGCATCGGTCTGCTCGCGGGTGATATCGCCTGGTCCCGTTATGACAAGGGCGCGTTCGCCGAGTGTAATTCGCAGAACTTTGCCAGAGTTGGCCATACAACCGAATGATAACGCCATCCATCCGTCAATATAGCGACAGGCGGCTCACGTCTGCGCTCCGCATTGGCATTGGCGTCGTCAGTGCGCCCCTTGCCTGTAGAATGCACATCGTCCTATGAACTCGCTGCTTTCGCGGTGCGTGAATGTCTCGCTTGTCGCTTTCACGGTTGCTTTCGCCGTGTACGCAGCCTTTGCGGGGGTTGATTTGACGCCACGGATCGTTTACCAGGAATCGTTTCAGGTGGTCGGGATCGAAGCCAGCACCAACAATGCAAAGGAGTCCGGACCAGGTGCCATCATCGGCAAGCTGTGGCAGCAATTTCTTAGCCAGGGTTTGTTCAATCAGATTCCTGACCGAGTTGACCAGTCGATTATCGCCGTCTACACGGACTACGCCACCGATGCGAATGGCCAGTACACGTTTATTTTGGGGGCCAAGATTAGACCAATTCCAGACCCGGTGTTACCGGACGGCATGGTCGTGAAGACTGTTCCTGCTGGACGATATGCTGTCTTCACCTCGAACCGTGGGCCGGTCGCGAAAGTTGTCGTCGAAACCTGGAAGCAGATTTGGGCTTACTACCAATCGCCGGAAAATGGCCAGCGAGCATATCGCGCCGACTTCGAAATCTACGACCAGCGCGCCTCCGATCCCAACAACGCAGAGGTGCACATCTACATCGGCCTGAAATAGAAACTGTTCACCGGGCGTCCAGCAGCCGGATTGTCTCCAGCACCACGTCTCCGCTAATCGCCAACGATTGCGGGCTCAACTTGTCCAGCGTGTCCTGCACGCTGTGGTGATAAACATTGTTGTAGCCGTAATCCAGGTCGATGATGTCCACCGACGGCACGCCAATCTTCAGGAAGGGCAGATGGTCATCCTGAATGCCGGCCGAAACCTCGTAGAAGTGTGACTGGTAGCCAAGATTGGTGGCCGCCTGATAGACCAACTCGCTCAGCCACGGTGTCGAGCTCGTTTCCTTCTGGATGTCGAGATCGGCATCGCCAATCATGTCCACCAGGATGAAGGCCTTGATTTTCTTTGACGTGCCGTTTTGCTGCCACTTCTGCGCCAGGTGTTTCGCGCCGTACAAGCTATCGCTGTCGCTCCAGGTGACAAACGCTTCTTCCGCGTCGGTCCACAGCAGCCACACACTGTAGCCGTCGCGCTCCTTGCCACGGAACTCGTCTGCCAAAGCCAGCAGAAGCGCAGTTGAAGAGCCGCCATCATTCGCGCCGACGTAAGCTTTGGGCAGCGGATAGTTGGTGTCGTAATGTCCGGCAACCACGATAATTCCGTCCTTGCGGCCGGGAAACTTGGCGATGATATTGTTCACCGGGAACTTGCCGACCGGCGTCTGCGCCATGAACTTATCCTGCTCGACATCGACGCCCTTGAGCTTGGACAGGATGTACTGCTCCAGCTTGGCGTGTCCGGAACTGCCGACTGGACGCGAGCCGATTGCGACTACTTCTTTCACGTATTGCATGACGTGATTGCCGTTGATGTCAGGTTTGGGAGCAGAGCTGTCAGCGACAGCCGCAACTGTTGTCGGCGCAGGATTAGCGGGAGCGCTCGGAGCAGCAGACTTCATCTCCGACGATGACGCGGAGGCAGTTTGCTGTTCTTGTTTGCCACAAGCGGTGAGGAAGATTGCAAACGCTATGAGCAGAACGAACGCGACGTTCTTGGGAAGCTTCATGCTGCAGGTATTGTAAATTGCGGCTCCGGAAACCACAGAGGCGCGGAGACACAGAGAAATTTTCATCAAAGAAAACAACCGCTACAGAGAGCGGTCGTTTACTGTTTTGGTAGCTGCTAGTTGCTTCTTCCCTATCCCGCCACTTCCTCCAGTTGCTTCTGATCAATGTCAAAGTTCGAGTACACGTGCTGCACATCGTCGGAGTCCTCCAACGCTTCAAGCAGACGAATCATCGTGCCGGCCTGATGTCCCTCCAGCTTGGTGTAGTTCTGCGGCACCATCCCGATTTCTGCCACATCGGGCTTGATACCGGCGGCCTTCACCGCTTCCAGCACCGTCTCGTAAACCGAGGGATCGGTCAGGATCTCCCAAGTGTCGCCATCGTCCTTCAGGTCGTCGGCGCCGGCTTCGAGAACGATGTTCATCAGGTCATCTTCTTTTGCCGCCGTTTTGGGGACGATAATGTCGCCCTTCTTGTGGAACATCCACGCCACCGAACCAGCCTCGCCCATGTTGCCACCATTCTTCGAGAACGCGTGGCGCAGTTCGCTTACAGTGCGATTGCGATTGTCGGTGGAAACTTCGACCAGGATGGCAACGCCGCCGGGGCCGTAGCCTTCGAAGGTGATTTCCTCGTAGGAGACGCCGGGCAACTCGCCGGTGCCGCGCTGGATGGCGCGCTTGATGTTGTCGGCCGGCATGTTCTCGGCCTTCGCGGCCGCAACCGCCCCGCGCAGGCGGGGGTTCTTCTCCGGATCACCACCGCTTTTGGCAGCGATGGTGATTTCCTTTATTAGCCGCGTGAAGATCTTGCCGCGCTTGGCATCGAGCGCGCCCTTCTTGTGCTTGATGGTTGCCCATTTTGAATGGCCTGACATGGAGAGACCTCAGATGATTAACGTCGGATGAGTACTAAATGGCTGCCTCGCCCGTTCCGCCGGCACAGCGAAGTGTCCGCACCCGATTGCGTGGAAACAGCGCGGGCAAACCAAAATTATAGCACCGGAGCTCAAGACAGAGTGGCGCGGGAACCTGCCATTGGCAGGTACGCAACGGACAGGTTCCGCGCAGATCTCAGCTCACTTCGACTTCTCCGCCCCAGCTGTGGCTAGCTGCTTCTTCGCGAGCTCGCTATAGCGACGCTCGATCTCTTCCGGTGAGACGTCTTCGACATGGGTCCCAATCCACCACTGGTTCCCCTGAGAATCTTCGACGCCGCCGCTGCGGTCGCCATAAGCCTCGTTCCGAGGTTCCCGCAAGGACTTCGCGCCTGCCGCTACCGCTCGTTTGTAAACCGAATCTACGTCCTCCACGTAAAGGTAAAAACCGGCCTGCCTGGGCGTCCATTCGTCACGGGCCTGGCCAATCATGACCAGCGAGTCGCCCACGCGTACTTCCGCATGGCTGACCCTTCCTTTGTCGTCGCTGTGGCGATATTTTTCCTCAGCGCCAAAGGCCTTCTTCAGGAACTCGATCTGGGCTTCCGCATCGGCCACCGTCAGATAGGGCGTCACGGTGTGATAGCCATCAGGAATTGGTTTGACTGCCATAGTTCTTCTCCTTAAGTTAACTTCCAATTTTCAGGCCGTCATTTTAACCCGATTCGCTCCCTGTTCGCTTGTCCGCCGGTGTCATCCCGAGCGGAGTCGAGGGACCTGCTTTTCCCGAGACAGCCCTGGGCATTCAGCCCCAAACATATGAATCGTCATCCCGAGCGAAGTGAGGCCGCCGCAGGCGACCGAACGCAGTCGAGAGCCTGCCCTGAGCTTGTCGAAGGGGATCTGCATTTCCCGGCGGATGACTCTAGTTCATACCCCACCCCCTCTCCGCCGGTTCTTTAGAATCATCAGATTACGGACTTTTCCCCGGCATCTTCTTGAGTCCAAATGGTTTACAAGTAAGCTCTTTGTTTCCCTCACTTAGCTTCTTCCCTCTCCGATGATCCGTCGTCCTTCATGCAAAACCCCGCGACAGGTTCCCGTGGACCTGGCCGCAGGGCTCGTTTCAGTTACGATGACCTGCTCGGTTTATTTACTTAAGGGTCTCCCCTCGCTGGAGCGGCGCGCGGTACAAGCGCTGCTCGTCATCGCGAGCGGGAACAACGACCCTATCGCGCACAGCGTAGCGCATCCCGGCGCGGTTTGTCGGTGACGCAGCGCACATAATGGGTGTTGGCGAACCACTCCGCCCCTCCGCGGTAGCGGTTTCAACTGTGAGTGCCTAGTCTGAGATCCACGCCCCGCCTAAAACTGACCTAGGTTGGGGGTCCGGCACCTGTGTGTTTACGCTGATCTCCTAATCGGCGGAGAGGATCGACGCCCATCAATCCATCGTGACTCCACTCGATTGAGCTCCCGCGAAGGAGATCGCATCTCGCCGCGTGGATCCGAGCAGCCTGCAGCGAACGATCACACCAGAACCTTGTCAAGCCCTGAATCCAAGGAGATT
>CAVPFD010000015.1:0-10052 GCA_963703645.1 uncultured Acidobacteriaceae bacterium | reverse complement strand
GGTCCGGATGGCACTCTCTACGGCACCACCCTGACAGGGGGACAAGGAAAGTGCGTGGTTGAAGAGGGCTGCGGAGTAGTCTTCAACCTGAAACCGGCAGCGTCAGCCTGTAAGGCCGCACTCTGTCCCTGGACGGAGACCGTGCTTTACCGTTTTAGCGGAGGCGCGGATGGTGGCCAGCCCAGCAGCGGCGATCTGGTTTTCGACCAGGCCGGCAATCTCTATGGCGCAACCGTTACCGGCGGTTATTTCGGGGGCGACTGCGCAGCTTTCGGCTGCGGTGTGATTTATAAATTGACGCCTTCGAATGGAAGCTGGACAGAAAACGTGATCTACACCTTCATGGGTGACTCAGATGGTGCGAATCCCCAAGGCCCAGTAATCCCCGACGCGTCCGGCAACCTCTATGGCATCACCGCCACCGGTGGCTATTCGACTTGCGACAGCGTCTACACTTGCGGCACGGTCTTTCAGTTATCGCCCTCGCAATCGGGCTGGACGAAGAGCATCCTCTATGCCTTTACTGGGGGCAACGACGGAGGATTTCCCTTTGCCGGCCTGAGCTTTGACGGTTCGGGAAACATGTTTGGCTCGACCTCCAGCTACGGGCGGGGCGGCGGCGGCACGGTCTTTGCAATGACGCCTTCCAACGGCTCCTGGACCTTCTCCCTTGCCTATGGCCTGACCGGACCCTATCAGGGCGGCCCATGGGGCCCGCTGACGCTGGACCAGGCCGGCAATCTGTATGGCGCAGCGTTGCACGACGGCGCTTATGGTGCTGGTTCCGTTTTCGAGTTAACGCCTTCAAATGGCTCCTGGGTTTATACCGGTCTCCACGACTTCTACGGGGGCGTTGACGGAGCCAATCCCTACGACGGTTTGGTTCTCGACTCCGCCGGCAATCTCTATGGGACGGCAGCATCGGGCGGACAGACGGGTTACGGCGTCGTATTCGAGATCACGCCGTAGAACCGGGGCCAGTGACCGCAAGTTGGACAAGGAGAGAATGATGATGCACTACAACGAACAAGTTTGCAGCGTGGCAAGCGAATCCCGGATGGCAATCGCCGCTCTGGTGCTACTCGTCATGTTCGTCGCCGCGACCCCAGCCGTCGACGCTCAGATGCTCACCGTGTTGCATAACTTCGGCGGGCCTCCACCGGACGGGGCCAATCCATTCGCCGGCTTGACCATTGACGCGGCCGGCAATCTCTACGGGACGACTGAGAACGGAGGTGTTGGCTACGGCAGCGTTTTCAAGCTGCAGCGTACGAGCTCTGGCTTTATTTTTCGTCCCTTGTACAGTTTCGAGGGAGGCAACGACGGGGACACACCAGTGGCCAGAGTGACCATAGGTCCGAATGGCAGCCTCTACGGGACAACCGTTAAAGGCGGCGGTACTGAGTTCCCGTACGGAGTGGGCACGGTGTTCAACCTGCAACCGCCGGCGGCAGCCTGTAAAGCCGCACTCTGCCCCTGGCGTGAAACCGTGCTTCTTAGCTTCAACCAAGGCACTGGATACCCTCCTCAGAGCGAGGTGACGTTCGACGAGGCGGGAAATCTCTACGGCACCACAATTTACGGCGGCCGATACAACACCGGTGAGGTCTATGAGCTCACGCCTTCCAACGGTAGCTGGACGGAAAACATCATCTACACCTTCGGTGAGGGCGGTCCTGCCCAGCCCCTTGCGGGCGTTATATTCGACCCGGCCGGCAATCTTTACGGCACGGCGCGATTTGGCGCAGGGTACGGCTCGGTTTACCAACTGACGCCATCGGGAGAGGGCTGGACGGAGAACACAATCTACCAGTTCCAGGGTGGGGCAGATCAGGGCAACCCGCAAACCAGCCTGATTATGGACAGCTCGGGGAACCTGTACGGCACCACTCCATGGTTCCTCTACGGAAACGACGATGGCGGCACCGTGTACGAACTGAGTCCCTCCGGCGGAGGCTGGACGTACACGCTTTTGTATAGCTTCCCTTCGGCATTTGAAGGCGCTGGCTTCGTGAGCAGTCTGGCGATGGACAAGGCCGGCAATCTCTACGGCACCACTTCCTATGAAGGTATAGTGGGCGGAGTTTGTACTTATGGCTGCGGCACGATTTTCAAGCTGACCCCCTCCAACGGTGGTTGGATTTACACCGATCTCTACAACTTCACGGGCGGCGCCGATGGAGGTGAGCCATACGGCGGCGTTGCACTGGACAACCAGGGCAATCTCTACGGGACAACCTGGATCGGGGGCAGCGGTCATAATTGCTACGACGGCGATGTGGGCTGCGGCGTGGTGTGGGAGCTCACGCCGTGAAGCAGTTTGTGAGTGGCCAGTGGTCAGTTGTCAGCCAAACTACGTGGCACGCTGGATGACTTGGCAAGGCAGGAGACCATCATGACGCACGAGGAACAGAAGCAAACTCGGAGCTTGACAACCACTTCGCGAGCGGCAGCGGCGTGCTTTCGCGCTCACCATCATGTTCGTGCTGATCGTTGTCGCTCCTCCCGCTGCACAGGCGCAGACTTTCACCATCCTGCACAACTTCACCAATGGTGATGATGGCTCGCAGCCGCAATCCGGTCTGGTCATGGATGGCGCCGGTAATCTTTACGGTGCCACTCCTTACGGAGGCGACACGGAGGACTGTTCCGGGCTGGAGGCCGGCGGCGGTGGTGTGCCTCCCGGCTGCGGCGTGGTGTACAAGGTGAAGAAAGCGGGCTCAGGCTGGATCGTGCAGTCGCTGTTCCTCTTCGGAAGTTCGAAGCAAACCATTACCCCTTACGCCGGCATCCCCGCCATCGGGCCCGGTGGCGTTTTGTACGGCATGACTTACCTGGGCGGCTTCGGCACCTTCGGCAACATCTACAGCCTCGCTCCCGCTCCCAATGCGCCCGTCTCGGTGGTCGCTCCCTGGAATTACAAGTTGGTGTTCCAGTTCACCAGCGGGACCGACAGTAACAATCCCTCGCGGCTGGCTCCGCTCCTCTTCGACGCCCAGGGTGACATCTACGGCGCCGCGGCTTGGGGCGGGACCGACAATTACGGAACGGTTTACGAACTGATTCGCTCCGGCAATCTGTGGAAGGAAAACATTCTGTACAGCTTCACCAACGGCACCGACGGTTCCCATCCCTCGGGCATCATCTTTGGCAATGACGGCGACATCTATGGGACCGCGCTGCGTGGCGGCGGCAACCAGGATTGCGAATTCAATTACGGCTGCGGCACCGTCTTCAAGCTGACACCGTCGGGGTCGGGCTGGATCGAAACCACAATTCACATCTTTCAACAGGGTACGGATGGAGGCTGGCCCGGCCCTCCCATCATGGATAAAGCCGGCAATCTTTACGGCCTGACCACAGGTTTCGGCCCGGCTAGCGGCGGCACCGTCTGGGAATTGTCTCCATCGAACGGCGGATGGACCTTCACCGTGCTGGTCAGCTTTCCCAACCAGACCGTGGACGATCACGGCCCTTATCCACTGACCATGGATGCTGCAGGGAATCTTTACGGCATAAGCAATTGGGGCGGGAACCAAAACTATGGCTACGCGTTCAAACTCACGCCTTCCGGCGGCAGTTGGACGTACACCGACCTGCACAACTTCGGATCTGACGCGTGTGTACCGCAGGGTGCACCGGTGCTTGACGCCGCCGGCAACATTTATGGCGTCACCGAGTTTTGCGGCCCGTACGACTTGGGCGCCGTCTGGAAGATAACGCCATAAAAGACTCGATGATTTTGGCGAAATCAGGAGGGCCATCATGACGCACGAAAAACACAACCAGACCCGAAGCTTGACAACCAACTCACGAGCGGCAGCGGCTGCTTTTGCGGTCAGCATCATGTTCGTGCTGATCGTTGTCGCTCCGCCCGCTGCACAGGCGCAGACTTTCACCGTGCTGCATAACTTCGCCGGGACTGACGGAGCCGAGCCCGGCGCCGGCGTGACCATGGATCGAGCGGGAAATCTTTATGGCACCACTCAATACGGCGGCGACGAGAGTTGCAACCTGCAACGCTTTGGCGGAGGCGGACCACCGCCTGGCTGCGGCGTGATCTATAAGCTGAGGAAAGCAGGCTCGGGCTGGGTCTTGAACCCGGTTTACATCTTCCCGGCTCAGCAGCAACACTACCTTCCCAGTTACCCCGGTGAGCTTGCCATCGGCCCTAATGGCAGTCTTTATGGCATTACAAATCTGAACGGGGAGTACGACAACGGTGTCGTCTTCAATACGGTTCCCGCTCCCTCTGCGCCGTCCACCGTGTTTGCTCAATGGAATTACAACGTGCTGTACCAATTCACCGGGGGCAACGACGGCGGGAATCCTACGCGCTCCGTTCCCCTCCTTTTCGACGCGGCTGGAAACATCTATGGCGCCGCCACTTACGGCGGCCCTGCGAATTCGGGCGTTGTCTATGAATTAACACCCTCGGGTGGTGGCTGGACGGAAAGCGTGCTTTATAGCTTTACGGGTGGCAGCGACGGCGCTCATCTGCGCGGCATTTCGTTCGATGGTGAGGGCAACATCCTCGGTGTCGCGGCCTATGGCGGCAACAAAGATTGCGGGTTCGGCTACGGCTGTGGGACGGTTTACGAACTGACGCCTTCACAAACAGGTTGGACGGAGACCACGCTCCATACTTTTCAACAAGGCATTGACGGAGGCTGGCCCGGGCCCCTGTTGCGGGACAAGGCCGGGAATCTCTACGGCATAACCGAAGATTACGGCCCGGATAATGGCGGGACTGTCTGGGAGATGTCTCCGTCAAACGGCGGCTGGACCTTCACCGTGCTCCATAGTTTCCCCACAGCCACGGTCGACGACTTTGGACCCTGGCAGTTAGCCATGGATCCTGCCGGTAATCTTTACGGTGTAGCCAACTGGGGCGGTCCGAATAACTATGGCTTCCTCTTTGAGCTTTCACCCGCGAGCGGCGGTGGCTGGACGTACACCGAACTGCACGACTTTGGAACCGATGGATGTACGCCTCAGGGGGCGCCTGTCCTGGATTCCGCGGGCAATATCTATGGTGCCACCGAATTCTGTGGACGCTACGGCGTGGGCGTCGTGTGGGAGCTGACACCATGAGGTGGTTGAGTGTGTAGCGTTCGACACCGCGATGAGCAAGCCCGCTAGGTGAAGGTTGACACCACCGGCGCAGAGAGTGAAGTACCACATTGTGGTAGTAGTGTTATGCCTGAGAATCAATTTTTGATTGCGCGCAAATATGTTCTGCGAGATAATTTCGCTCGCCCCTTCTTCGTCCACTCGTAGTTCAGATCCATTTCCAGGAGATTGCCTTCCATGAAGAGCCGGTTGCTCCGCTCTGCTCTCAGTGTGCGTGTGTCGCTGGTATTGTTGCTCTCGCTTTCCGCCGCCGGACAAACCGCTGTCACCACTTACCACAACGACAACTATCGCAGCGGAGTGAATGCGCACGAAACCGTTCTAACGCCGTCGAACGTTAACGAGGTGAGGTTTGGCAAACGGCTGGTGCTGCCGGTTGAAGGATACGTTTATGCGCAGCCGCTTTATGTTCCGGGCGTCAGCATCAATGGCATTGTCCACAACGTCGTGTACGTTGCGACCGAGCATGATCAGGTTTATGCCTTCGATGCCAAAACCGGCAACCAGCTCTGGAACAAGAGCTTCATCGGCACCTTCGGCGATCGCCAGGTTGACACCGTGTCCAGCAAAGACGATTTGGACTGCACTGATCTTGTGCCAGAGGTTGGAATCACAGGAACGCCGGTGATTGACCTGGGGTTGCACGAACTGTTTGTGGTGGCGAAGACAAAGGAAACCGCCGCAGGCAATGTCAACTTCTATCAACGGATGCATGTTCTGAACATACAAACCGGGAACGAGAACCTGAGCGATCTCTTCTTCGATGCGCCTATCACTGCCACGACGCCCGGCACCGGTTCAGGATCGGTCGATGGATATCTGCACTTCGATCCTCTGCTGCAGAACCAACGGTCGGCGCTGGCGCTCTCAAACGGCGTGGTGTTCGTTGCTTGGGCTGCGCACTGTGATATCGCGCCGTTTCACGGCTACGTCATGGGGTTTGACGCAGGTTCGATGCGGCCCGATGGCGTGTTTGTCACCACTCCTGACGCTTACAATGGCGGAATCTGGACGAGCGGTTCGGGCCCGGCGATCGATGCCGTCAACAACATCTATGTCGCGACAGGAAATGGATACTTCGACGTGAATGTCGGAGGCATCGATTACGGTGACAGTATTCTTCGCCTCTCCTGGGCTGGCATCAGACCTATGGTGGCCGACTACTTCACACCTTGGGATCAGGCGATGCTGAATCAGTACGATACCGATCTGGCTTCGGGCGGCATTCTGCTGCTGCCTGATCAGCCCAGCGCGCCGTATCCGCACCTGCTGGTTCAGGTCGGTAAAGAAGGAACCATCGACTTGGTGGACCGCGACAACATGGGCCATTTCGATCCCTCCGGTGATAACCAGATCGTGCAGACTCTGCCGGAGATTCTTCCGTTCGGAGTTTGGGGCGCGCCCGCGATGTGGAACAACACTCTCTATATCGGAGGCGAGTTCGCGCCGCTGGAGGCCTTCTACTTCAATCCCCTGATTCAGCGGATTCAGCCGCAATACATTTCTGCCAGCCCTGAAACCTTCAACTTTCCCGGACCAACGCCGTCGGTTTCGTCCAGTGGTACTACAAATGGCATTGTTTGGATCATCCAGAATGACGACTACCAGAACGGCGGAAATGCCGTCCTGCGGGCCTACGATGCTACCAACCTCGCCAACGAACTGTACAACTCCAACCTGAACCAGACGCGCGATCAGGCCGGACCCGCGGTGAAGTTTGTGGTCCCGACAGTTGCCGACGGCCTGGTATTTGTGGGCGCACAAAATGAAGTGGATGTTTACGGCTTACTCCAATAACCAGCGCGGAGTACGCCCGAAATGAGGAACGCCGAGGCTCGCGTCGTTCCTTACTCCTCGCCTTCCGGTTTGAAGATTATGCCTTCACTGGTTTTGCCGTTCATCAGGACCTTGAAGGGCTTGTCGAATCGCAAATGCCGCACGCAGCCGTGCTCTCCGACGGCCGGTTTCGCGTTAAGCCACTCCCAATCTACGAAGCCCTCTCCCGCGTCAGGATTGACGGTGAAGTAGCCGATCTGAAATGCGGTGAGATTCTGGAAGAAGTGACTGCCTTGCGACGGCACGACGCGAAAGTCGCGGAAGCCCGACTCGACAATGACGCGAGCGCCGGAAATCTGGTCCCACGCAACCGGAATGCCGAGCCACGAGTCGGTCGAACCCCAGCGCCCAACGCCGATGAGAAGATACTGCATGCCGCTCTCGTTGAGCTGGGCGTTGAAGTGAGCGACGCTCTGGGCCACCTCGAAGCTGCGAGCGCGCTCGAAGCGATGGAAGTCAACTACGACAACATCGCGCAAGTCCTGCAACCCGTCCTTGTCCCAGAACCTGCGAGCTTTGGCAGACCAGGCGCGCCGGCTCGACTTCGTCCATGCGAATCTCCTCGCCTTCGCGCGACATGCACCAGCGGCCGCAACTGCAGGAACCCAAAATCAGCCGGCTCGTCGGGAAGCCGTGGCAGCCGCACCGCGAACTCAATCTCAACCGGACGTCCGAGCGCGTCTTCGCCGATGCGCATCAGTTGGTCCAGGATTCCGGGCAGCGGAAACATTCCGTGCTTGAGAATGGGAGCGAAGCTCACAATGCGCGGCCCGCGCCGGCTGAGCCCGTCATAGACGGCGTGATTGTCGATCGAGTACGTTGATGCAAGCATCTGTAAAGTTCCGTCGGCTTCCGCAACGTCGAGCCGGTAAGGAGCTTCGCGCAGGTCAGCCGCACGATCGCCGCCGCGAGCAGCGTGCTCCAGTTCGAGCGCCCAGAACTCGGTCTGCGAGTTCGTCAGCATGTCATCCACAGACGAAAACTGCACCAGGTTCTGCGGGTATCTTGGACAGAATGTCAGACACTTGCCGCCTCCAACCACCGCCCGTCCGAGCCCGAGTGCCACCGCGGCGAAGCCGTCTTCTACTCTGATCGGCGGATGCGGATAGAAGTTGCGGGAACGCACCACGCCGGAAAAATCGGGGTAAAAGCGGTTACTGTGCGTCGTACCCACAACCTGCTGCAGCAGCACCGCCATCTTCTCCTCTTCCAGGCGATACGGCGTTGCGCGCACGTAAGCTTTGGCATGCTGGCTGAAGGTAGACGCGTAAACCAGCTTGATCGCTTCCAGCAGTTGCTCCAGCCGCAGTTGGATGTCCGGGTTGTGGTTGGCCAGCATGAAGGTCTCGTATACGCCCGAAAACGGCTGATACTGTGAGTCCTCCAGCAGGCTCGACGAGCGCACGGCGAGCGGATAATGCACCTCCTGCAAGAACCCGAGCAGCTTGTCAATCAGGGAAACCGGGAACGTTGCCTCCAGAAAACGGCGGACGATCTCGTCATCATCCGTGCCGTGCAATGCGAGGTCGAGCAGCTCATTGCTGCGAAGAAAGCTGTCGAATACCTCGGTGGTGAGCACCAGTGTCGCCGGCACACCGACACGAATGTTGGGATAACGGTGTCCGATACGCCGCTGATGCAGCAGGTGGCGTATGAAGGCCAGTCCGCGTGCCTTTCCCCCAAGCGAGCCGCCGCCGATCTGCAGGAAGAATGCCTCCGACGGCTGGAAGGTCGCGGGGTTGAATTCGCCGATCAGCACCTGACTCTGCTCGCGCCGGTACTCGGCGATGGATTCGATCAGGTCACGGCGCAGGTGTTCGGTATCCGTGAAGTCGGAGACCTTGCGCGGCCGGAGCTTCTGGGCCAGCGCGAACTCGGTGCGCGCCATCAGCCAGCGCGAGAAGTGATTGCGCGCTCCGTGATAGGCAATGCTTTCGGCCGGCACCGTTGCCAGTTGCGTCTCCAGAGCATTCAGGTCGGACGCACGAGCGACTTCGGTTCTGTCGGCCAGACGAAAGACGAAGTCACCGAAGCCGATTTGCTCCGTCATGATGTGCCGCAAGTCGCCCAGCAATGTGGGCGAGCGCTTCTGCAGGAAGCCGAACTCCTCCTGGTGGGCGCGCTCCATGAACTCGTTGTGGCTGGACTGCAGCACGATAGGTACGTCCGGAACGAGGGCTCGTATGGTGCGTGCCAGCGCAAAGCCGGCCGCCGGTGTCATGATCCCCTGGCGCGGAAACTCCACGTCGGAGACGACCGCCAGCAGGTGATCGCGGTATCTCCTTGCTTCGATCTCTGCACCCTCGTAGTCCGAAGCCAACAGGATCTTCGGCCGCGCGCGCATCCGCACCAGCTTGTGAGCAACATTGATGCCTTCACTCAGCAGGCGACGCGACTGAGTGATGAGTTCCGTGTAAATCACTGGCAGGAACAAGGAGTAATAGCGGATGTCGTCCTCCACGACCAGGATCACGGGAACATCCATCGCCTTGGTGTCGTGGTAAACGTTGCGCTTGTCCTCGATGTATTTCACGATCGAGATCAGAATGCGAGCATTGCCTTGCCACAGAAAGATGCGCTCGATGCCAGTCTGCGGATTGCGCGCGATGAAGTTCGTGATCTCACGGTAGTCGTAGGCCAGCACGATCACGGGCACGTTGAGGCCAGCAGCCTTGACCTCGCGCGCCAGTTGCGCGGCGTCCATGTCCACAATCTGCAGGTTGGTGACGATGAGGTTGAAGCGCGGCTGGGAGCGCACCAGATCCAGCGCGTCTGTTCCGCTCGAAACGTGGGTTATGCCCGGGACCTGGTGCTGCTCCAGCTCCAGCGACTCGCGGATCAGCAGCTCGTTGAGTCGGCCGTCCTCGCGCAGGATGAACGAATCGTACAGGCTGGAGACCAGCAGAATGTCGTTCACGCGGAACGGCATCAGGTTCTCGAAAGCGTCAAAGAGCCGGTCGGCGGGAAGCGCGGAATCGGGTGCTGGCCGTGTGGTGGTCAACTTGGGTTCTGCCTGACGATTGATTCTACTTTGCGGCGCGGCGAAGTTCCGAGTGACGTTGGAACCCCTCCGTGTGTCCGCT
>CAVPFD010000014.1:0-28304 GCA_963703645.1 uncultured Acidobacteriaceae bacterium | reverse complement strand
TAACCACATGATTCTAAAGAACCAGTGGAAGGGCCCTTATTTCGATATTGGCTTCGCAAACCGCAAGAGCCAAGCAGGTAGAATGACGTTTGCGCTAATAGGCGTTTTGTGGATACAACCACGTCATGCCAGAACAACACTAACTTTTGCGCGGGTCGCGAGCGCACATGGTGAGGGAGACATGCAGAGCTGGAAGAAGGCAGTCGTATTTGGTTCGATCGGCGCGGGGGCGATGCTGGTCGTGACGGGTCGCCGTCCTTTGGGCATGGCATTTACCGCCGCCGGCCTGGCGGTGCTGGCCTCCGAGTATCCGGAGAAGTTCGAAGCCGTATGGGAGAACGCCCCCGACTACCTGCAGAAAGGCATGCAGGTTTTCGGAGCGCTCCAGAAACTGGGAGAAGGCTTCGCCGAGGACGTCGAGCGGCGCAGCGTCAGCGCGTGGCGCGACGTGCGTTCACAGTACGGGTCATAACGTGCCGCTTACTTCGACCCTTTGGCACTCCAGGGAGAGGCTGAGACTGGTAGCCGTGTCGTGGTCCTCGAAGTGTCCGTGCGGCTCCGGCGCCTCGATTGCGGGAAATTTCTCCAGCAGGCGCGCGCAGCGATTCCAGCGAAGCATGGCGTCGTCGTTCTTGGGCGGATGAACCTTTTCCGCCGCTTCGAAATGCCGCATGGCCTCTTGGAACAGCGCGGTCACGGCGCGTGCCGGACGGCCGGCGCGCATTTGATTCTTAGCTTGCCGCTCGCACAGCAGCCCGATGCAATATTGCTGTTCGTAGGGATCCGTGAGGCGCTGGAACACATTCTCTGCCTCAGAATATCGGTCGGAAGACTCGCCAGTAAACTCGTCGGTGATGGCGAGGCCCAGAATTCGCAGCGCGGTCTGGTTCTCAGGATCGACAGACGAGGATGTCGTGGCAAATCGACTCGGACTCTTCCGGCTCGTGCAAATTCCGATAGTGTTCAGCCTTCGAGATGGCCTCGGTAATTCCATCCTTTCGAAATCATTTTCAACTTCAGTTCCACGAGAACCTCCCCAACGTCAAATCGTCCAGAGCAAATACGCTGCGACGCTGTTCCGAGCATAGCTCCTCCATAACATAGAACGAAGATCAGCCCGGTAAGATGCTTTACTTTGAGCCCGTCGTAGAGCGTGTAACGAAAACGGTGCGCCCAGTGAAAAAGTGGAAGCGAACACAGAATGAAAAGATAGATCCGCACCAGCGGCATTCGCACCAGCGAAAGCAGATAGTCGTAGCTCGGCGCCTGCGGCCATCCCAGCGGAAACGCGACGAAGAACAGAAAAAGCTGCACCGGGATCAAGAGAGCGGCAACCATCCCGCCCGCGCTGAACAGCATCCAGAAGAAAGCCTCGTTCGACGGTTTAGCCACGCTCTGCCTCAAATTACCGCAACACCAACCAGCATACAAACGCCGATATTACGATCCACGCAACGTAACTTGGAGCCGCGATCAATGCGCCCGGAAGCCGCTTCCCTCCCATGCGCACAGGCATCGCACTGGGCGCCAGGTTGAACCAGGTAATTGTATGAAACACAACAAACAGGAAGCTGACGATGTTGAGCACGATGACCAGTGGATTGTGCATGCACTGCTGGAAATGTGCATACGCCCCGGGCCCGTCGCGCAGCGCGCTCAACATGAAGAGAGTCTCGATGACAAACACTGCGACGAAGACGCTGCTGAGCTCGCGCAGAATGAATTTAAGGTAGTGCCGCTCGCCCAGCCACCAATACACCGATACGTGCGGCCTGTACCAGCGCGGATGAAACGGCGTGTAGCTCGCCGCCCCCTTGGTCGTTGCTTCATTCGCTGTGGTCATCATCAAGTGCCTCTCGGGGTCACGAACGACTTCAGCCAGTCCAACACCGCCGCGATCTTGTACTGCTGGATCGCGCCTGCCGGATCCACGTGCTTGGGACAAACTCGCGTGCACTCTCCGACGAACGTGCAGCCCCAAACGCCGTCAGGATGAGCCAATATCGCCGTTCGCTCGTGCCGCGCCCTGGTCGCGCGAATCCATGTTGTAGCGCTGCGCCAGCGCGATCGCCGCCGGCCCGACGAACACCGGATCCAATCCCACAACCGGACAAGCCGCATAGCACAAGCGTGCAGTTGATGCACATGCTGAACTGCTTGTAGCGGTCCACCTGCTCCGGCGTTTGCAGAAACTCGCCCTGCGCGAGCGGCGGCTCGTCCTTGGGCATCAGCCACGGCTTCACCTTCTTCAGCTTGACCAGGAAGTCGCTCAGCTCCGTCGACCAGATCGCGCACGACGGGGAAGTAGCGCAGTGGCTCGACGCGAATCTTGCTGCCGTTCTTCGCGTAGCTGGAGAGAAACGTTGCGCAGGTCAGCTTGGGTTCGCCATTCACCATCATGCCGCAACTGCCGCAGATGCCCATGCGGCACGACCAGCGATAGGTGAGCGTGCCATCCACGTTGTCCTTGATGTGGTTGAGCGCATCGAGCACGACCCATTCCTTGTAAACCGGCACCTCGAAGCTCTGGAAGTACGGTTCGTGGTCGTGTTCGGGAGAGTAGCGCGCGATCTCGAGTATGATCTTGTCAGCCATCATTTGGTCCGTTGTGCCGTCATTGTCTCGCCATGTTCCTTCGCTTGCCCATAAACCCGTTCGCCCGGCGGCCAGCGGGTAATCGTCACCGGCAAATACTCCACTCGCGAGGTGCTGTCCGCGTTGCGATACATCAGCGAATGCGCCAGGAACTTCCCGTCGTCGCGATCGGGATAATCGATGCGCTGATGCGCGCCGCGCGACTCCGTTCGATGCAGCGCGCACTGTACCATCGACTGCGCCACATCCAGCATGAAGCCGAGCTCCAGTGCCGCCTCCAGCTCGGTGTTGAAGGTGCGGCTGCGGTCATCCAGATTGATGTCCGCATATCGCTCCTGCAGCTCGCGCAACTTGGCCGCTCCCTCGGTCAGCAATGCTCTGTCGCGATAGATCCCGGCGCTCTGCTCCATGGTCGTCTGCATCTCGACCCGAATGGTGGCGATGCGCTCCCGACCGCCGTTCTTGCGCAGGTACTGCGACTCCAGTCGCTTCTCCTCATCGAGTGCCTGCGCCAAAACTGCTCCGCTGGCGGGCTTCTGCTGGGAAGCAAACTCTGCCGCAGCCTTGCCCGCCCGCGCGCCAAACACCAGGCACTCCGGCAGCGAATTCGATCCCAAGCCGGTTCGCGCCGTTAATGCTCACGCACGCCACTTCGCCGGCTGCGAGCAAACCGCGCAGTGGCGTCGCACCGTTGATGTCGGTGCTGACACCGCCCATCATGTAATGAACCACCGGACGCACCGGAACCAATTCCGTCACCGGATCGATGTTCTGGTACTTCAGACACAGCTCGCGCACAAACGGCAGCCGCGCATTGATCAGCTTCTCTCCCAGATGCCGCAGGTCGAGATGCACCACGATGCCCATGCGGTGTCTCAATCGTTCGGCCCTTCTGATATTCCTTGACAAAGGCCTGCGACAGACGGTCGCGCGGTCCCAGTTCCATCGAGCGCAACACTGGCTTGGGCTCCGGGGTCCCCAGGTTGTAATCCTGTAGATAGCGGTAGCCGTCCTTGTTCAGCATGTAGCCGCCCTCGGCGCGCGCGGCTTCCGTAATGAGAATGCCCGTGAACGGCAGGCCGGTCGGGTGGTACTGCACGAACTCCATGTCCTTCAGGGGAGCGCCCGCGCGATAGGCCAGCGCCATGCCATCGCCACTCTTGATGGCGGCGTTCGTGGTGAACGGGAAGACGCGGCCGCAGCCGCCAGTGCACAGGATGACCGCCTTCGCCAGGATTGCCTGGATCTTGCCCGACATTAACTCGATGGCGACCACGCCCTGCACCCGGCCATCGTCCACCAGCAGCTTGGTAACAAACCATTCGTCGTAGCGCGTGATGGGCTGGTACTTCATGCTGGTCTGGAACAACGTGTGCAGCATGTGGAAGCCGGTCTTGTCGGCAGCGAACCACGTGCGCGCGCTTCTTCATCCCGCCGAAAGCGCGCACCGCAATATGCCCATCGGGCTCGCGGTTCCACGGACAACCCCAGTGCTCCAGCTGCAGCAACTCCTGCGGCGCTTCCCTGACAAACGCCTCCACTGCGTCCTGATCGCTCAGCCAGTCGCCGCCAGAGATGGTGTCGTAGGCGTGCTCGTCCAGACTGTCGTCGGGTTTGGCCACACCGGCCGCGCCGCCTTCGGCAGAAACCGTGTGGCTGCGCATGGGATAAACCTTGGAAACAACGGCGATGCTGAGCTGGGGATTGACTTCGGCCGCCGCAATGGCGGCGCGTAGTCCCGCACCCCCGCCTCCCACGAGAAGAACATCGTGCGACGAAGCTTCCATGAATCCCCACGGTAGCTGCGTGAGTTGGACAGCTACCTCGCTAAGGCCTGAGTCCGCACATTGTCTCGCTAAAGGGACACGGGATGCAAATGATTTTTTTTTGCGGGGACAGCAAAGCGGCGGAGCCGCTGTGACGCGACTCCATTTCTCGATCCAGGAAGCTGGCGAAGCTTGGACCCGTAAGTCCGGCTTGAAAAGCCTAGGTTCTGAAGAAGTCTTTAATCGCCTGCCACATCACCTGGCCGCCGACATCGGCGATGGACCTGGTGAGCGGAATATCTTTGGGGCACACCTCGACGCAGTTCTGCGCGTAGCCGCATTCCTGGATGCCGCCGTCGCCCATGAGGGCCTGCAGACGCTCAACCTTCAGGGCCTTGCCAGTCGGATGGGTGTTGAACAGCCGTACTTGCGAAATCGTTGCGGCACCGACGAAACCCGTCTTCTCGTTGAATTGCGGACAGGCTTCCATGCAGCAGCAGCAGGAAATGCAGCGCGACAGCGGATAAGCTTCCTCCTGCATTTCTGCCGATTGCCGCGGGCCAGAGCCCAGGTCGTAGGTTCCATCCACGGGTACCCACGCCTTCACCTGCTTCAGGTTTTCGAAGAGCACGCTGCGATCGACCGATAGGTCGCGAATGATGGGGAACTTGGAGAACGGCTCCAGTGTGATGGGTTGCTTGAAGTGGTCCACCAGCGCCGAGCACGCCATCTTTGCCTGTCCGTTGATGAGCATGGCGCAGGAACCGCAGACCTCTTCCAGGCAGTTGGAGTCGTAGGTGACCGGCGTAGTCGACTTGCCGTCGCGCGTCATCGGTTTGGCCGCAATGTCCATCAGTGCGGAGGTAACATTCATTCCCGGCCGGTATGCTAATTCGAACTCTTCCCAGTACGGTTTCGACTCGGGAGATTGTTGCCGTTTGATCTTAATGATTAAAGTCTTAGAATTCGCCATTTTCGCTTTTCGTCCGGGGCTAAAGCCCCAATAAATAAAATCTCCTGGACGCCGGTCTAAAGACCGGCTCCTCCACCGGATGCTGATCACTAGCCACTGACCACTAGCCACTGGCCCCTGCACTTACGTCGCCGCGTCGTACCGCCGCGGTCGAGGTTTGATCAGCGACGTATCCACTTGTTCAAACTCGAAGCGCGGCTCGTCGGCATCGGCGGCGAAGTATGCCTTCGTCGTCTTCAACCAGTTGGCGTCGTCGCGCTCGGGAAAGTCGGGCTTGTAGTGCGCGCCGCGCGACTCGTCGCGCAAGTCCGCGCCCTGGGCGATCACGCGCGCCAGTTGCAGCATGTTGTAGAGCTGCCGCGCGAAGACGAACGACGTGTTGGCCCAGTTCGAGCGGTCGCTCAGGTTCACGTGGCTGTAGCGCTCCAGCAACTCCACCAGCTTGACGTCGGTCTCCTGCAAATTCTTGTTGTAGCGAATGACCGTGCAGTTCTTGGTCATGATGTCGCCGAGCTCGCGCCACAGCAGGAACGGATTCTCGGTGCCGTCGTTGTTCATCAGCCGCGAGTTGATCTCTTCCTGCCGCTTGCGCTCGGAGTTGTAAACATGCTCGGCCGGGTGATGTCCGCTCTTGATGATGTTGTGCGCATATTGGACTGCATGCGGTCCGGCGATGAATCCGCCATAGATGCACGACATCAGCGAATTCGCGCCCAGGCGGTTAGCGCCATGGATGGAGTAGTCGCACTCGCCGCAAGCGTACAGCCCCTCGATGTTGGTGCGCTGGTCGAAGTCAACCCACAAACCGCCCATGGTGTAGTGCATGCCGGGAAAGATTTTCATCGGCACGTCGCGCGGGTCGTCGCCGACGAACTTCTCGTAAATCTCCAGGATGCCCTCCAGCTTGCGGTCGAGCGTGGCGCGGTCAATGTGCGTCAGGTCGAGATAGACCATCGGCTGGCCGTCAATGCCGAGATTGTGCTCGTAAACCACTTTGTGGATGGCCCGGGTCGCGATGTCGCGGGGCACCAAGTTGCCGTACTTCGGATACCACTCCTCCAGGAAGTACCAGCGCTCGCTCTCGGGAATGCTCTTGGGATTACGCTTGTCGCCCGGTTGCCGAGGCACCCAAACGCGTCCGCCTTCTCCGCGGGCCGACTCCGACATGAGCCGCAGCTTGTCTTCCCCGGGAATACAGGTCGGATGTACCTGAATGAATTCTCCATTGGCGTAGTACGCACCCTGCTGATAGAGCGCCGACTGCGCCGATCCCGTGCAGACGACCGAGTTGGTGGACTTGCCAAAGATGGCGCCATTACCGCCAGTCGCCATGATCACCGCATCGGCCGGAAACGTTTGCACGGCCATGCTGCGCAAATCCATAGCGCAGATACCCCGGCATACACGTTGGTCGTCGATGACGCCAGAGAGGAACTCCCACGATTCGTACTTAGTGACCTTGCCTTCCGCCTCGTAGCGGCGAACCTGCTCGTCGAGCGCATACAGCAATTGCTGGCCCGTGGTGGCGCCGGCAAACGCCGTGCGGTTATAGAGTGTGCCGCCGAAGCGGCGGAAGTCGAGCAGACCTTCGGGCGTGCGGTTGAACGGGACGCCCATGCGGTCGAGCAGATCAATGATGCCGGGTGCCATGTCGCACATCGTCTTGGCCGGCGGTTGGTTGGCGAGAAAGTCGCCGCCATAGATGGTGTCGTCGAAGTGCTGCCAGGTGGAGTCGCCTTCGCCTTTCAGGTTCTTGGCGGCATTGATGCCGCCCTGGGCGCAGACCGAGTGAGACCGCTTGACCGGAACGATCGAGAAGAGGTCAACATGACCGCCCATCTCGGCAATTTTGATGGTGGCTGCAAGTCCCGCCAGTCCGCCACCCACAACGATGATCTTAGGATGTGCCATAGGAAGTCTTATTAATCCCTGCTGCTAGTCATGCTCGACCCAGGGAACTTGGTCGGCCGGCGTTCTCACAAAGCCGGTGACTGTCCAAAGCCCGATGCCGACGAGCACGACAGCCAGACCGAAGCAAACAAAACCGAACTTGCGGCGCGCCTGGTCGCCCACCGTTATTCCCCACTTGGCGGCAAACAGCCACACGCCGTAAGCAAAGTGCCACGACGCCGCAATAATTCCAATGACGTAGAACGCCACCACCCACGGACTCTGGAAGTCGAACCATACCTTGGAGAAAGCGTACTGATAACCGCCGCCCATCAGGTGTACGCCCGTGAACCGCATATCAATGACGTGATACAGGATGTAGATAAAGGCGATGATGCCTGTCCAGCGCTGCGACGTATAGAGCCAATTGCCGGCCCAGGGATAATCACTCACGTTCGACTCGCCGCTATACCAGATGTAAATGCCGTACAGCGCGTGATACAGAATGGGGATAAAGATGAACACCCATTCCATCACGTGCACGAACGGCAGGCTGGTCAGGAACTTCACCGTGCCGTTGTAGGCCTGAACGCCGTTGGTGGCTTCCGAATTGGAGATGAAGTGCTCAACCAGGAAGGCGCCAATGGGGACAATTCCCGACAGCGAATGCAACCTGCGCAAAACAAACGAGTAGCCCTGACCGGCACGGAGGGGAGCTACTCCTTTAGCGATTCGAGTCGAACTGGTGTCAATAGAACTGGCCGAGGAAGCCACGAAGACAACTCCTTATAAGCGCAAAACGTATAAGCAAACCCTTTATTATCCAGTTCGCCAACAGCGCCAGTCAAGAAAAGCGCAGCACCTTGACGCTGGCGAAACATCTGAGAGGACGCAAGTCTCACCTTGATGATCGAAATTCAGGATAGCTGGTCGATTGGCGGAATGTTTGTGACTTGCGTCACAGTAGTTTAGGGATTACAGCCGGGCTCTAACGCTGTCCCCACTTCAGTTTGTTGCGGAGTACGGCGAAGAACGTTTTCTTCATTCTCAGCAGCTTCACGGTGTGGCTCGCCCGATGGCAGAGAACGCGATCGCCGTGCTTGACCGGAACGCCCACCTGTCCATCGATACTGAGGAATGCCTCTTCGCCGTCGGTCTCCACGCGAAGCTCGATCGTGAGCTTTCTCCGTGACGACAAGCGGCCGATGAGTAAGCGAATGCGGGCAAACCGGCGTCACCACGAAAGAGGTTACGGACGGCATGAGCACTGGACCGCCTGCCGCCAGGGAATACGCCGTGGAGCCAGTCGGGGTAGCAATGATGACGCCGTCAGCCTTGCAGTTGAAAACAAAGATGCCATCAATGACGAGGTCGAAATCCACCAGGCGGGCGATGGCGCTTTTGTTCACTACCGCATCGTTCAGCGCGAAGTGATGCGCCAGGCACTCGCCATCTCGAATCAGGCTGCAATCGAGCACCGAGCGTTCTTCGCTCGGGCAGGCGCCGGCATCGATCGCCTCCAGCGTGGGGTACATTTCGGCAAGAGGAACTTCCGTGAGGAATCCCAGCGAGCCAAGATTAACCGCCAGGATGGGAACACCTTCGTGCGCTACGGAGCGGGCAGCGGAGAGCAACGTACCGTCGCCCCCGAGCACGAGCGCGAAATCCGGGTGCTTCTCGCCGATCGCCTGTCCGCGATAAGACCTCGTCCCCATTGGTATATTGTGCCGTCTCCTGGTCGAGATAAATCCGGTATCCACGCTGGCGAAACCACGAGAGCAGCTCCGGCAAGAATGGCCGCCAGTTCGGGCTTCGACGGCTTCGAAATGATCGCGACTGACTTCATGTACTCTTCGTCCAACTGCGTCAGTGTAACGCGGGATGAGCAAAGCGGGCATGCAACAGGAACTCCCGGTTTCCCTCTGCCCCGACGATCGGAGACTCGATGCTTCCACATCCGCACCTCCAAGTTCTTCCACGCTTTCGGCAACTCGCGAGACAGCCATCTGATGAGCCTGTGGATCGCGCACGATACCTCCCTTCCCGACCTGCGCGCGGCCAACCTCGAATTGGGGTTTTACCAGCACTACCAGTTCAAAACCATCGGGAGGCGCACTTGCCGCACGCACGTTACCACCGCTGGGAGGACGAGTGTAGCAGAGATAAATGAAACATCCATGGCAACCAGCGCCACGTGCTCCGGCTGCGCCGGAGGCGGCCAGACTTGCGGGCAGGTGAGGTAACGGGCGTTGGTCTTCTCCAGCAGGCGGACCCGAGGATCAGCGCGCAACTGCGCATCTATCTGCCCATAGCCGGTGTCCACTGCGATGACTTTGGCGGCGCCGTTTTGCAGAAGGCAATCGGTGAAGCCGCCGGTAGACGAGCCGATATCCATGCAGGTCTTGCCCTGACGTCGATCCGCCAATGCTCCAGCGCGCGCGCCAGTTTCAGCCCGCCACGACTGACAAATGGCAAATCGTTGCCGAGGATTCGGATCTCCGCGTCACTCTCGACACTCGCGCCGGCCTTCTCCACCTTTTGCTCGTTCACCAGAACTCGCCCGGCAAGAACGAGCGCTTGCGCGCGCTCCCGCGACGGCGCCAGCCCGCGCTCCACCAGCAGTTTGTCGAGCCGCGACTTCACGCCGCCAGACTAGCACGGGTTCGGCAGAACATTCGATGTGCGATGAATGACGATTCAGTTTTCATTCCGCACCTTCGGCAGGGCACTGTGCTAGACGTTTCGAATTCCGAAGAGGTTAAGCAGATTGCAACGGGCCTTTTCCACAAACTTATGCACATTTGTGTTGAAAACCGTAGCTGACCATTCCCTGAGTCTGGGCGGCGCAAATTTCTTCTGCGATAGAATGACGAATCCGGAGTGACGCATGTGACCAAGGACAAAACTCATCCCCTTAAACGACAGAAGAAAGCTGCAGCAAGACATGTGAAGCCGGTAGCCGCGCAACCAGCGAACGGCAACGGAGTGCCACTGTCGAAGCACGATGCTCTGCGTCGCTTGTATGCTTCCATGCTGAGGTTCCGGATGCTGGCCGAACGCGCACCGAGTGTCTCAGGTGGTGCGGCCCTCATCGACAATTGCATTCTAGGGGTTGGCGACGAGGCGGTCGTCGTTGGCTCTTCCCTGGATCTGGGCCCGGGCGACGCCTTCGTGGCGGCGCACAACAGCTTGGCCACTCAGGTTGCCCGGACGGTGTGGCTGGACGGTATGTTGTTGGTACCAACCCAGAGCGGAACTCCTGTTAGCTCCGCGGAACTCCCAGGAGGCAGTCCGGTGTCCACTCATCCGTTCAACTTCGGCACTGGTCTGGCTCTCACCCAGCGACTGGAGAAGAAGCGCGGAGTGGTGCTCGCACTATGCGCTGACGAGGACCTCGCTCCCGAGCGCTGGCATGAGGCAATCAAGTTCGCAGGAATTCACAAGTTGCCGGTCATTTACGTCCTGAAGAGAAGTTTCGCTTCCCAACCCGATTCTTCCAAACAGAATCCCGCGCTCGAAAAGGTAAGCTTCATGGTCCGGGACTGCGGATTCCCTGGCGTCATCGTGGATGGCGGTGACGCCGTGGCGGTCTGGCGGGTGACCCAGGAATCCATCCATCGCGCCCGGAACGGAGCAGGACCTACCATGCTTGATTGCGACACCCACTCATCCCGTGGCAGCGATCCTCTGACCCGGATGGAGCACTACATGAGGAAGCGCAGCGCCTGGGAGGACGAGTGGAGGCGTGACATTGCTGAGCGGATTGAAGCTGAGATGGAAGCAGCCGTTGCTACCCTGGCAACGGGCGTTCGCGAATAGGAAAAGCCGCAAGTGGACTGATGCGGCCCTTTGTGCTTTCGGCGAATCTCTGCGCGCCGGATGCAGGCGGCCCGTCAGTTACAGCTTCTCGTAAAACTCACACGCCGAGCACGAGATGTACATTCCACCCGGAATGTCGCGCTCTCGGTCTTTAACCCGTTTCACGACCCGGGTCGGCTTGCCACATTTCGGACAGTCCGTGCTCTTGGTGGTATCCATGACCTTCTTACGGTCAGCCGTCTTTGCAACTTTCGCCATTCGTTTCTCCTGAACAGTAAAGGACTTGGCCGCGATCATCTGCGGTTCTCGAAATGACTGCCGATTGCGGGAGTAAAACAGGTGATCGAAGCCGGCAGCCTGTTTTCTGAGGGCTCTAGACCGACTCCGGGCGCTGAGCGCCAAACTCTACTCGCCGGGTAACTGCATTATTTTACCGTAGGCCATGTGGCTCTGTCTTTCTGCCACGCAGGTGGATAAAAGGACGCTGTACCCGCGAGCCTGCATCGCGCCGAACAGGGATCAAATTAGTTCTGCCCGTATTGGTGGCCCGGCGCGGGGCCGTTGCCGGCCCGGACAGATTGGGTGTGGGGCTTCTTGCGATGGTGCCTGGCTGGGGGACGAATCGCATCCCGCACTTGACGTTCCGCTTTCCCCGGATCCTCGCCGTAGTCCGGGTTAAACATCGCAATCACGGTTACGGCGCGAGTGGTGTAGCGGCGGGCCCAGTCACTTTGGATAAGCGTGGTTTGAACCATCTTCCAGCGCCCGCCTTCGTCTGCGGTGGTGTTGCTCTCGGGCTGCGCCGCATCGCTGTGGCTGGCATCGTTGTTAAGCGCGCCAAGAAACTCAACGAACTCCTCGAGATTCACTCCCATCTGAAATACGAGCTGGCTTAGCGCCATCTGCTGGGTCCCGCTCAGGTCATCGAAATGGCGGCAATAGGCCCTCGCGTTGTGGACGGCTTGTATGGCGGAAATACGGAGCAAGCGCGTGGCCTCTTCGTCGGTCACTCCCGGTGGCAGCGCGTGCGCCTTGATCTTCTTGCGGAAATTCTTCTTCTTCCAGGATTTGAGATCGTGATCGTACCGTTCGAGTATGCTCCGCAACCTTTCCTCGTCAAGCCCCGCAGCCTGCCACAGTTGGGCGCTGGAGGGCTCAAGGAACGCATGGGGATTGAGGGGATCGCGCTGGATGTGCTCCATCGCCATAACATCGAGACCGAATCCCGCGCCGATCAGAGGCCGGCTGGTCTTGGGGTCGGGATAGGCGGCCAATACCCAGCCCTCATGTCCACTGTCCCGAAGGACCCTCATCAAGCTCCCCAGTTTGAACTTGATGTCGGAATCCTTGAAGTCAAACAGTGGTTGGGGAGACCACGAGACCTCGGGCGCTGGCAACCACAACGAAGGATTCTGATTTCGTGACGGCAGATTCTCCAGCGAAAGGAAGTCCGATGGCGGTGATTGCACCAGCGGCGCTTGTTCCCGAGTCACAGATGGCGCTGCTTGACCCATTGCTTCTTGCCCGAGTGCTGACACCGCTAACACAAGTGTTGCAGCCAGCATGCGTTGTTCGGTAAGGGGCATCTTCCGGCGCTACTGAGTTACGAGGCGCTATGCTCATACACAATAACCCAAGAATCACTCAACGATGAACAGCATGCCCATCTTCGCCAATACCTTTGACGAGGTGGCGAGCATCGGACCAGGCAGCCAGCAGTGGGATTGCTATGTAGCCCGGTCCCGAGTTTCGCCCTTGATTCAGTCCTCACCTGCCGGGAAAAAGGGCGTAATGGCTGGCCGCGCCCATGAAGAACAGCATGGGAAACGACAGAACAAAATTCAGCCGGGTACAAAGCATGGTGAGCCTCACAAACTTTGTGGCTTCCGGCGGCATGGCGGTTCCCTGGGTGGCATTAGCTTCGATCCAGCGAATCATCTTCTTCTGCATGCGCCAGACGAGGCCCCAAACGTTCAGCAGCATGAACCAGCCCAGGCCTCCGCCGATTCCGATGGCTAGCGCCCGGTTACTCTCCCAGCCATTCTGGTTTAGCGCCAGAAAGATGTACGCTGCCCCAACGACTGCGACTCCGACAATCACGCCGAACACCGGTCCTTTGCGCAGCGCTTCCGCCGGGGACATCAGTACGCCCATCTCGATGGCAAACGCCAGCGTCCAAAGCACAAAAAAACTACCAAACATCTTCCCCGGCGACGCCGCTTCCCCGGCCACCGTTGCCGAGCGGGCATCCGTGGCAACGATGTGCATCCAATAGGCAATTCCAGCCAGCACGGTTACGAGCGCGCTCCAACGGAACCACCACAAGGCTCGCGGCATCAACTTGGGGACAACAATTCCCCGCGACTTGGCGTCAAGTTCCTGGATGAACGGCATGTTTACGAGGGTGAAAAAGTAGAGCAGCCCAACCCAGGTAATGCCGGTCACCAAATGTATCCACCGGAGAATCATGAGGGCAGCGGCTTCGCCGCCGGGAAAATCGATTTGCGGGGCGGCAAACAAGCCCATAAGTGGAATAATCATTTTGCCTCCAAAGTCTGGTATTCAATGGCCTTACTGCCATTGCACTTCGGTTCTAGAGCAGTGGGCGAATTCTACATCACGGTTCCATGTGCTTGTTTTAGTTGAAATTGCATCGCAAGCGCCTTATCGTTAGAGGGCTAACACTTTGGTCGCGCTTCCGGCGTTGGCGCGGTAGTCACCGGATGCGGTCGGCGTCGTCGCCAGACCCTACTCGTCAGGGGCCACGATGTTTGGGGTTCGGATATTTTTTGCACGTTTGCCGGGGAGGACCCATGGAAGTCAAACCAGCACAGAACATCCAGGATTCGTTTCTCAATACAGCCCGCAAGGACAAGTGCATCATCACCATCTATCTCCTCAGCGGAGTAAAGCTGACCGGAAGAATCCGCTCCTTCGACAAATATTCGGTGGTATTGGAAACTAACAACCAGGAACAGTTGATCTTCAAACACGCAATATCCACCGTAGTGATGGCTCGCTCTCTTCATGCCGAAAAGCACTTTGAGCACCGCCCCGCCAGCGAGTCGGCATCTCCCGCGACTGGCGAACGCCCGAACGCGCCCCAAGAGGATTAGTCTATCTCGCGCGCTGGCGGCATCAATTCCGGGACGAAAGGCCGTTCCTTGCCGACCAGCCGGAACAGGCCGGAGCGCATATTCCTCGTAGGAGTGGAACTCCTCGGGCGTCCAACAACGAAGCCGAAGGCTGCCAGCAATCAAGCAGGCGCCGATGCGCCTGCAACTGTCGGGAGCCGCCCGGAGCCTTCAGGGAAAGTTCTACCCAGTGCGCGCATCGCGCGCAATGCGGCGTCCGCCCAGCTACACGCCCAGTTCGAAGTACGTGGCGAGTTTTCGCCGGAAGAATCCATGGCAGAGCTGCGCGAGCTGGCCACCAGCGCAGGCGGCAGGGTCATCGCCGAGTTTCTGCAACGACGTTAGAAACCCAACCCCGCCACACTCATCGGCAGCGGAAAGCTCCAGGAGCTGAAGGGCGCAGTGGCGTCAAGCGCTCCCGATCTTGTCATCTTCGACCACGAACTGACCCCTTCGCAGCAGCGCAACCTGGAGCGTGAGCTTGCTGCGCCGGTCATTGATCGCACCCAGCTCATTCTCGATATCTTCGCGCGACACGCGCGCACGCGCGAAGGCCAGCTTCAGGTTGAGCTCGCCCAACTGCAATATTTGTTGCCTCGCCTTGCGGGGCGCGGTGTCGAAATGTCGCAGCTCGGCGGCGGCATCGGGACACGTGGCCCGGGTGAAACCCAGCTTGAGACTGACCGCCGCAAAATTTTCCGGCGCATCCGGCATGTCAAGGAGCAGCTTGAGAATGTTCGCCGGATTCGCGGTCAGCAACGCCAGCGGCGTGAGTCCGTGCCGGTCGCCACCATTGCTCTGGTCGGCTACACCAACGCCGGCAAATCAACGCTGTTTAACGCTCTCACCAAGGCCGGCGTGCTGGAGAGTGCGCGCATGTTCGCCACCCTCGATCCCACACTGCGGAGTGTGACGCTGCCGTCTCGTCGGCAGGTGTTACTTTCCGACACCGTCGGATTCATCCGCAACCTGCCACACACACTGGTTTCGGCCTTCCGGGCAACCCTGGAAGAAGTGCAACGGGCCTCGCTGCTCCTGCATGTGGCCGATGTCACCAGCCCGACCGCCGGCGAGCAGCAGACGCAGGTGGAAGAGGTGCTGCGTGAACTGGAATCGCAAGACAAGCCGCGGCTCTACGTCATGAATAAGGTCGACCTGTTGCCGGAGACAAAGCAAGAGAGTCTACGCGACACTGACAGCGTGATTCACGTTTCGGCAACGAAGGGAATTGGCCTCGACAGGCTGCTGCAGCAGATTGATAAACAGATCGTGGAAGATCCTGTGCGGAGGGTGCATCTGCGGGTGCCGCAATCGGAAGGCAAGGCGCTGGCGACCCTCGATGCCAAGGCTCTGGTTTATGGGCGCGAGTATCGCAACGGCTACGTTGATCTCGATGTACAAGCGCCGGAGTCGTTACTGCGCAGGATGAAGAGCTTCGTTAGGGGGTGACTTGGTAGGCTCCCGTAAGTGAGGACAATCTTCCGATCTCGATTCAGGCTTTGTGCTGCGGCAACGGCAAAAGCTGCAACCAAGGAATCTTCTTGAAATCCTTCACGTCGGCGGTCACTAAGATATTGCCTCTTCCAGTGATCGCCGCTGCGAAGCAATCCGCGTACGGCAACCCATAGCCTGCTTTGAATTGGGCGGCGATTTCCGTGATCGGTTCGTCAGCATCGATCACGCTCAACGGCAAGAGCCTTACCCGTCCCATAAATTCTTGCGCTTCCTTGAAGCTCTTCTTCATCGCGATGTTGTAGTAAACCTCGCCCCAATTGATCACCGAGAGCAGCAGGGTGTTGTTAGCGTCTCGAGCCCGCTTAAACAAAGCCTCTACTACATCTGCGCCTGGTTGGTTCATGAGAAAGCGATACAGGGCGTTCGCGTCGAGCACGTGCCCTTTCATGCGAACTCCCGATCTGAGCTGCGCTCCAGCTTCGGCGGCATGCCTCGCTTGGCCAAGCTACCGCGCATACTTTCGATGAAAGCATCGGTGACCGGTTGTATGAACAAACGCCCCTGGTCCTCGACGAAAGCGATCCTTGTACCTTGTCGGATATCGAAACGGTTGCGAATGTCGGCGGGAATAACAATTTGACCCTTCGCGTTTACGGCGGCGTATTCAATATTACTCATGGTAATACTATATAGCAAAAGTATCCCAATCTCAATTCAGTATGACTACGGGTGCTGACAGGACAATTATCGGGGAGAGATTACTGAACCGATTCAAACCCGGCGGTTCCCGCATCCGCCTGTTCGTGGGCGTGGTAACTGGAGCGTACCAGCGGGCCGGATTCCACATGGCGGAAACCCATCTTCAGCGACTCTTCTTTGAGGAAGCGGAACTCATCGGGCGGGTAGAGACGCGCGACTGGCAGGTGGTCTTTCGACGGCCGGAGATACTGGCCGATGGTGAGAATGTCCACATTGCGCGCTGCCAGGTCGCGAAAGACCTCGAGCAACTCGTCCGTGGTCTCGCCCAAGCCAACCATGACGCCTGTTTTGGTAGGAATCGCCGGATTTATCTCTTTGGCACGTTGCAGCAGGCGCAGTGTGCGTTCGTACCGCGCGCCCGAGCGGGCCACTCGATAAAGCCGCGGCACCGTTTCGGTGTTGTGGTTCAAAATGTCGGGCTGCGCATCCATTACGATTTGCAGCGGCTCTTCCAAACCCTGGAAGTCGGGGATGAGTACCTCAACGCGGCAAACGGGCACGCGCTGGCGGATTTCGCGAATGGTTTCGGCAAACACGCGCGCCCCACCCACATTGTCGTCGTCCCGATTGACGCTTGTGACCACGGCAAACTTCAGTGCGAGCGTCTCCACCGCTTCCGCGACGCGACGTGGCTCATCGTAGTCGATAGGCCGCGGACGCCCCTTGGGCACAGCGCAAAATCCGCACCGTCGCGTGCACAGATTCCCCAGCAACATGAACGTCGCCGTGCGGTGGTTCCAGCACTCGCCGATGTTGGGGCAATGCGCTGACTCGCATACCGTATGCAGCTCCAGCTTGCGCGCTAGCGTCTTCAAGTTGTGGTAGTTCTCGCCTACGGGCGCGCGCGCCTTCAGCCACTCCGGTCTGGGGGACGGGCGGTGCGGCGCAACATCAATCTGGATCAGTTGGGCTGCGGCGGCCATGAGATGCGTCTATTGTACAAGTTGCGGAAAGCTGTCAGCCATCAGCTATCAGCCGTCGGCTTCCTTGTTCCGCTGCCAGCCCTCAAATCACTCTTGTAGGTCTTGATGCGATTCCCTGGAAGGAGCAAGCTGATGGCTGATGGCTGACGGCCGATGGCTGAGAGGTGACGGCTACAGCGTATGCAGATACGCCATAAGCCCCTCAAGCTGCTGCGGCGTCAGCTTCTGCTGGAAACCGGGCATCTTGGCGCGGCCCAGCAGGATGATGTCAGTCACGCGGTCGTCGTTCGCAGGCATGCCGTTCTTCATGTAGGGGCGCTTGAGTAGCCCAGCGAGGCTGGGGCCGCGGAGGCTGCGGGTGCTGTAAGCGTAGTGACACTCGGCGCAGCGCGCATCGTAGACCCGGCGTCCATAGGCCTGCTCCTGATTGAGCCCAAGCTCCGCGTCCGTCTTGCGCGGTTCGCTGTCGCAAGCAATGAAAAAAGTGGTGGCGACGAGAGCAATCGCAGGTAAGAAAAAAAAGCGCGAGGATTTTGGCTTCAACGTGGCTTCCCTGACTCTAACAACTCTACTTTATCGCAATGGCCGAACTGTGGGTCTGAAGCCTCTCCAGCCGGCCGTTTTCCATCCTTTTGGAGTTAGAATATACCGCGCGTGACCGTCGCTCTCAAACGCGTGTACGAGGTAGCTTCGCCCCAGGACGGCGCCCGCGTGCTCGTGGACAGGCTCTGGCCGCGCGGTTTGACGAAAGAGGACGCCGCCCTCGACGCCTGGCTGAGGGCCCTCGCCCCCTCCGACGAACTTCGCAAGTGGTTCCACGCCCACCCTCAGCAGTGGAGCAAGTTCCGCGAACGATACCTGAAGGAACTCTCGCACGAGGCGGCTCACGACGCGTTGCAAGAGCTCTACGATCTGAAAGCGAAGCGCCGCCATCTCACCCTGCTGTACGCGTCCAAGAACGAGGAGCACAACAACGCCGTCGTGCTGAAGCAGTTGGTCGAAGGCCACCGCAAGCCACCAACCGGAACCGGCCCCATCCGTGCGGCAACGGCCAAGCGTGCCCGTGCCGCGCGCCGAAGGTAAGCTTGATCCTTCGGCCCCAATGCCCACCTGAGCCACCGGCAAGCAATCTCGTCTCCACGTGGGAGGCGGTCGCCCGCACCCAGAAGACCGACGCTGCGAAGTACCACCTGGTGCGTCAACCCGACCACGCCCGTCTGGCGGGCCAGATCGCCGAGCGGTTCGTAATTCCGGGCGCGCCCGCTGCGGCCGACGACATCGTGCGCGGCATCAGCCTGCATGACGAAGGCTGGTTCGACTTCGACTGCGGCCGCGAGCGACTACGGGCAACCGCCGCCCACTATTCTGAAGCGGGTGTTGCCCTGAACGCAGAAGGCAAGCCACTTTCGTTTCTCGAGATCAAGGCCGAAGACTTCCTGCGTGCCTGGCGTGGCTCCATCGAGGCGGCCGAGGCCGTTGCTCCAATAGCTGGCCTCATGGTGAGCGGACACTTCCGGCGAATCGGACAGTTCGGCATGAGCCAGAGCACGTACTCCGACGAGCACAGCCAGCAGGTTCGAGAATTCATCGCGAATGAAGAGGAGCGCGAGCGCCGCCTGATGCCTCTGCAAAGCCGCAGTGAAAAGGAAGTCGAGTACTGGACCGATGTGCTCCAGTTTTGCGATCTTCTCTCGCTCTACTTGTGCTGCGGCTCCGAGGAGAGCGTCGAATTTCCCCGGCGCATTACGCCAACCGGCGAAACGATCCGATTGCAAGTACAGGGTGAAACCTATTCTCTTTCGCCGTCGCCATTCGCGCGGGAAGCCGAGTTCTCTGCCGAGGCCTTTCCCTATCCTGCGGAAACTAGCGGCGCGTCAACCACCTTGAGCTGGCGATTGCGCTGAATCCCAAAATGGGCGCGCGAGGTCTTTGACCTGACACGCGAACGATTTCCTTCAGCTCTTCCCGATTTTCTGTGTACGATAGAAACATCCTTCACCACTCCAATGCACGACGAAACTGCCAATCGCGCGACCGGGATTGGCGGCGATATGTCCATCGCCGCAGCCCACCCGCTCGACCTGCTCATCGCTGTGATGTCGCGCTGGTCGAAGCTGTTCTCCCATGGCTGGGGTGACGAGTCGCTTCTGACCACGCTTACAAGCCACGTCTCCTACGCCGATCCGCCTTCCTCCATTTCCGTCACCTGGGGCTCCGCCCGCCAGCACAGAGGCATCGCGCGGCGCGACGGCGCATTCCCTTCCCCTCTGGCGTTGCTCCCCAAAGACGCGAGCACGGCGCATGTTCGCGCCTGGACGCGCGAAGGCAACAGCGCCGCAGTCGTCATCCTGGCCGCCTCGCGCGACGAGGGTTACCAGGTGCGCGAGCGCGTCTTCGGCCCGCTCACCGCGCGCGGCATCGACCTCTACTTCATGGAGAACCCGTTCTACGGCCTGCGCCGCACCCGCGGCGGCCCATCGCTCATCACGGTAAGCGATCACGGGTTGATGGTGCTGGGCATGGTGTGGGAGGCGCGTGCCCTGCTGGAGCATCTGCGCAGTGATTATCCGAAGGTTGCTGTGGCCGGATACAGCATGGGCGGGCACATGGCCGCGATCACCGCCGCCGTGTCACCCTTCCCGTTGGCCTGCGCCGCGATGGCCGCCGGCGCCTCTGGCAGCGCCGTTTACACTCGCGGACTGCTGTCGTGGAGCGTGGACTTCAGCGCGCTGGGCGCTGCCCTGGGCGGCGCGACGCAGCAGGCCGCGGCGCGTGAACGCCTGCTGCAGTTGTTTACCGTGGCCGACGTGACCTGCTTCCCTGCCCCGATGCGCCCCGACGCCGCCGTCATTGCCGGCTGCAAGCGCGACGGCTACGTGCTGCGCAGCGAGACCGAACGCCTCCACCAGCATTGGCCCGGCAGCACTCTACGCTGGATTCCCGCAGGCCACTTCTCCGCTCTGGTAAGCAGCCGCCGGGCGTTGTGCGACTGCGTTAGCGACGCGGTCGAGAAGTTGTGAGTCCAACTTGAACTGGCACGCCCCTATCCAAACTCGGGCTAGAACAGGATCGCCCTGACGAAAGCTATTTTGCAATTTGAGCGTGCTTGACCGAACCATCCTGCCGTGGGTCCAGCGCCTTTACAACGTCGTCGAGGTGCTGCTCAAGAATGGATTTGAGTTCCTTGGCCGTGCTGAGATAAAGCTCATTGGCATCACTCCTGTCGCGGTGGGGCAATAGGTCTGCTATGTCGCCGGCGAGGCCGAAATAAGGCTTCAGCACATAAACCTTGGGAGAATCTCCGCTGTTTAGACTATTGGGCGGCCCGGCTGTTTCCAGCACATCGTATATTGCGCGGTCCATGACGAGAATGAGATTAGCCTCGCCTACCAGTGTCGGAGTAAGGCGCATAGCCCGGTGGCCGGCGAGAAGATCTCTACCGAACAGCTCTTTGATGGCATTTCGGGCGTGCTCGGATGCACCACTCAGGCTAGGTTCGAACATCGCGGTCGCAAGCACACGAAGAGGGTAGGAGGGAGGATGAACTTCCAAAAAGGCCTCGGTGATTGCTTTAGCCAACGCACATCGGCACGTGCCCCCCGCACTCACGAAAACAAGCAGGCGCTCGTTCGACTTCTTGGCGATTCCAATACCTCGGAGCCAACGGCGAACCTGATCCTCTATGGTTTTGTCAATCTGAAACACATCAAATTCTGAATACAGGTATCCTGAGAGGTCCGTCTGGAGCGCCGGTAACCGCTGCTCCTTCAAAATGAGGCATTTTTTTCCCTGGCCACGCATGTAACCGAGTTCCAGGCTGACGTTTGGATTAATGTCGTGCTCGTCGATCTGCTCGAAAACGGCTATCCCATAGTCGCAGGCATTCATGCATGCTTCGACGTTATCCCAAAGTTGGACTGCGAAGTCGTTCGTATCAGCCCGGATGAGATTGAGAGAGTATTCGGAGAGCACTCGTTCTATGGTTTGGCCGATCCGTCCGTGGTACTCCGTCGACCTGAATCTCATCATTAGAAAAACATTAGAACGAGGATTCCGGGTAGATTTCAAGAACGGGATTCGCGTGCTCAGGCATGAACCTTGTAACTCTCAGGCCTTATCGCACCTGCGTCTTCAGATTTCGAGATCGAGCCTACCCAAGCCCTGCGAAGCAGCCCGCATCGAACGCACATTGGGTGCATGATGGATTTCGTAGCGGGCATTTGTAGTACCGGGCAGTCCTATTTTGCTGCCACCGATTGCGCCTTCTTCTTGTGGAATTCCCGTTTAAGCTGGAATGTCGACTTCCAATGTTTAAACCACGACGCTTCTCGCAGATTGTGCACTCTTCCGTGCGAATCCCACGCTGCCCAATAGTCGATAGTCGAGAAGTCTAGGTCTGCCTGATCCCAGATGCTGGTGATGAATTTGCCCTCGGTGATTTCGTGGGGCAATTGTGGTCGGCTATCGACGGCGACGAAATTTGTATTCGGATAGAGTCGGATCGCCCCAAACGTTGTAATAGTCACAGGCCGGCGACCGACGTTGGTCACTTTCAAAATGGTTAGAGTCATTCCATCGTATCGAGGATCGCCAACCATTTCCATGTTTCGGCTCACAGTCAGCTTAACTTTAACCCGATCACTTACAAGTTGCTTCACGATGGCAATCGTCGATAACACAGCGCCATATACGGCGACAAGCGCAGTGACAATTTCCGATCTTTTCATGGCCCGGATTGTACGCTCGAAGCAGGTGGTTGGCACCCACCCAAGCTTCCCTCGCTTGGGTGGGATTTTGTCTGGGAGAAGACTGCCTCTGCCTGTTACAACATAACATCCCCTATGTCTGGCGGTCCGTGCCTTCATCCGATTGCGCCTTCATGTAGGAACGCAAAATGGCGTTGATACGGGTCTGGTAGCCGCTGCCCTTTTTCTTGAGCCATTCCACCACATCATGGTCAACCCGGATCGTCAGGCGGTCCTTGGGCTCCGGCATGGTGAGCTTCGCGGCCTTCCAGAACGATTTACCCAGCTTGGGAATATCGGAGTCGTCGATGTCCGCATCCCGCATCGCGCGCAAGCGTTTGAAGTCAGTCTTGCCCTTGGCCCGCGCTCCTGAGGTGGTTTGTGTAATCTTGCCTTTCATCACGATGTGCCCTCCTGGCTGAAATAATCCGACGCCGCTTGCCGCGCATCACGTAGACCACTACGATTTCAATGTCTTCCATAAGACCGATAGCGAATATGCGGTCTTCACCGTGACGGCTCTCCATTCTCTCGAACACCGGCCCGTCAAAAACCCGTTTGGCATCCTGAAAATCGATGTCGTGCTTTGCGAGATTCGCCAGTCTCTTGTTCTCGTCCCACTCGAAAAGCATTCTTGTCCTTTAATGGACAGAAGTTCTTACTATATGCACAATATGTACATATCCTATCATAGGTTGTCCGGGCAGCTGTTACAGCATCACACGCGATCGTGACCTGCTTCCTTGTGGATTCCGGCGCGGCGCGGTATCACTGATGGCGAGGAGAGGGTTGTTGTGTCCTGAGAGGCCGCACCCAGTGTGCAGGTTTGGATTGTGTCTTTGACATGCGGTGGCGAAGCCCCGTAGCCACTTGTCGGTTGAACAGTGGGTTGGCAAGGTCATCGGTCGTAAGTCTTTTCGAATCAGGATTATGCAATAAGTGCTTGCGGCTCAAGATTTTACCGGCGAAATCTCTCCAACCTGATGATTCTAAAGAACAATGCAGGGGGAGGGGGTAGCGGCTCTTTTCAGGGGATGTCCCCGGCCGTTCATGACCAACAGCTTCATCTAGCCCGGGGCCAATGTTCTGTAAGTCCTTCTGCCTCTATTACGTAACTATAAGTCCTTACGAATCTATTAAGTGCGAGCAATTGTTGCCCAAGTTACTGATTCTACGCGGGAGGGCAAGGGGGAGGGTACTCATTATCGGACACTGGGCATCGGACCCCGAAACACAAATCTCACCGCGAACGTCACCACCAACAGGCTATGGTCGTGGCGGCTTGGTTTCGTTATAGTGCTCAGAATCAAGAACTGCCGTGTGCGGGGGGCGAAGTCTCGGTAAACCTGTCCACCATAATCCCTTGGTGCCGAACCGAATCTTCGTCGCCCACTTGAGGTGCCTCGGAGCGGCGTGCTCGCTTGCCCGGTCAAGTGGGTTGAAATTTCCCGCAAGGAGCGGAGCCTGATGACTAAGTCGCAAGGTCGCTGGTTCTGGTGGGGTGGCCTGCTGCTTTCGCTAACGATGCTCAGTTGCAGCAAGGGCCCGCAGCCCGGCCACGTCCAGGACGAAGCCCGGCTTGCTGGCCGTCCGGCGTCTTCATTTCCAGCCGCCGATGAGGATTACTTCCAGAAGATGGACGGCGGCATCGCGCTGAGCCAGGAGGAAGTCAAGGGCCGCAATACGTGGATCGTGTGGACTGGCGGTGACGACAAGATGTGGGACACGCTGACGCTGACCAGCGTCGGCACTCTCGATTTTCTGAAGACGATTTCCTCGTATCCCGATCCCAAATTCAAAGCTGACTGTGCTAATCCCATAACAGCCAACAAGCCGTGCGGTCGCGACAATCGGTGGCACTATCTCGGAGTAGTGAATGAGCCATGCTTTAGGAAGGCCACCGGGCCTGATCCCAATCGCTACGGCCTGTGGCTGGATCAGCGTGATCCAAGCTGCCCGCCCGATCCCTTCGAGAGCGACAGCAAGTATCCGGGAGTAAAGATCGGCGCGCGCGGCAAAAATCTTCCCGTAGGTTCCTATTACGGTTATGCCACGGGAATTGTGGGACTTCGCCTGTTCCCCAATCCCGATTTTGACGAAGCTGCGGCCAAGAAATGGGACGCGAAGCGCTTCTACGAAGACCCGAATTACTACAACGACAAGAACCTGGTGCGGCCGTATCGCGTCGGCATGTCATGCGGCTTCTGCCATGTCGGTCCTAGCCCAACCGACCCTCCCGACGACCCCGAGAACCCGCAGTGGGAAAACCTGAGCTCCATCGTTGGCGCGCAGTATTTCTGGACGGATCGCATTTTGCAGTGGGACCCCGACGACAGCAGTTTTCCCATCCAGCTCTTTCGTACGTATCGGCCGGGCACGCTCGACACCTCGCTCATCTCGAGCGACAACATTAACAACCCGCGCACTATGAACGCGTTCTACGCGCTGCCGGCGCGCATGGCAGTGGCCCATAGTTGGGGGAAAGAGACGCTTGCGGGCGGCGGTTTGAACAACAAGCAGCTCAATGACTACATTCACGAAGGCCCGTTGACACAATACTTCCAGGCGCCGGCCACGGTTTGGACGCCCCGCGTCCTCAAAGACGGGTCTGACTCTGTGGGAGTTCTGGGTGCGCTCAATCGCGTGTACATCAATATCGGGTTGTTCAGCGAGGAGTGGCTGTTGCACTTCCGCGCGCTGGTTGGCGGGCAGCCGATCACGCCCATCGAAATTGTCGTCGCCAATAAGAACTCCGCCTACTGGGAAGCTACCCAGATGCAAACGCCCTACATGGCAACGTTCTTCCTTAACAAGATGGTCGCGGCGCCGCACCACCTGAAGGATGCGCCGGGCGGCGCTGGTTATCTGACCACGGACAAGGCCCAACTCGAGCGCGGCAAGATTGTTTTTGCCGAGCGCTGTGCTCGCTGCCATTCCAGCAAGGGTCCCGTGCCGCCGACTGGAGTCGATCTCGGAGGTTGCTCGGGCAAGGACTACCTGGATTGCTGGAACAAATATTGGGCTTGGACGAAGACTGAAGATTTCAAGTCGCAGATGCGCAAGATCGTGCAGCAACCCGATTTCCTGGACGATAATTATCTTTCGATTGACCAGCGCGTTCCTGTCACTTTGCTGCAGACGAATGCGTGTAGTCCGCTGGCGACCAATGCGCTTGGTGGAAACATCTGGGACAACTTCTCGTCGCAAACCTATAAAGATCTTCCGCCCGTAGGCAGCGTCACCGTGTACCAACCTTTCACGGGCGAAGCCAGCACATACGACATGCCGGCTGGAGGCCGCGGCTACACGCGTCCGCCGTCGCTCATCAGCGTGTGGTCCACCGCGCCGTTCCTCCTGAACAATAGCGTTGGAAAGTTCGATCCCGAGCCTTCCGTCGCTGCGCGCATCGGGGCCTTCAAAGACTCCATCGAGCAGATGCTCTGGCCCGAGAAGCGGAAGAAAGATACAGTTCTCGGCGACAAGATTCCGGGCACCATCGATCGCACAACCGCCACCAGCTATGTTCGTGTTCCGGCCGGTTATCTTCCCGACTTCCTCAAGCCTCTGTTGGGCTTTGGACACCGCTTTTTGCCGTGGCTCTTTGGCGAAGGTGGCGTGGAAATAGGACCGATTCCCAAGGGTACGCCGATCGGTTTGCTCGCCAGTCTTGACCTGCTGGGCGAGGCGAAAGATCCGGCGGAACAAGCGAAGCACCAGGCGAAGGTCCTGGACCTTCTGCTGAGGGCACAGCACGACCTAGCCTCGCTGCCAGCTGGCGCGAGCGACGAGCAGGCCAACAAGGTCTTCGCTAATCTGGTTCCGGACCTGCTGCAGTTAAGTAAGTGCCCTGACTACGTAGTCAATCGCGGCCACTACTTTGGCACCAGCTACTTCAAGGAAGAGCCCGGACTCAGCGACGATGACAAGCGCGCGTTGATCGAGTACCTAAAGACATTCTAGGCGGCGGTAAACTGGTGCAAGGCCGTTGCTGTTGACCGTGGCCGCGGTGCGGATGCCATGAAGAAGGTCTGGTTGTGGGCCGGTGCTCTGATCCTCGCGGGAGTTATCGTCGCGGTCTGGTTCCTTCGGCCGCGTGCTCCCGCGATCATCGATGACGCCAAGGTCGCCGGCAAGACCGTTGCCGACTTTCCGCAAACAACTTCCCACGCGTTTGATGCGATGGATGGCGGCATCGCGCTCACAGACGACGAGACCAAAGGCCGCAACACGTGGCTGCTGTGGACCGCCGGCGACCAGACCTTCTGGGACCGCATGGCGCAGCAAGCCTTTGGTCTCAGCGATCTGCTGAAGACCATCGATTCCCGCCAGCACAACACAAGATTCCGCGACATGGGCTTGGTGAATCAGCCGGGATTCGAGCAGTCCAGGCAGCCTGATGAGTATGGGTTGTGGCTTGACACTGGGGCCCAAGAAGATGGCGTTGACGCGAATGTGTACGGACGACCTTCAGGTATTGTTGGGCTGCGCGTCTATCCGAATCCCAAGTTTGACGGCGAAGCTCGCAAGCGCTGGGACGCCAATCGTTACTACACCGATTCCAACTATTACAACGATCCCAAACTGGTGCGGCCTTATGTCGTCGGAATGGCGTGCGGCTTCTGTCATGTATCGTTCAATCCGGTGAATCCGCCTGAAGACCCAGGGAAGCCGAAGTGGGAAAACTTGTCGTCGACCATCGGCAACCAGTACTTCAATGCGAGCCGCATCTTCGGCAACGGCGCCGGACCCGACAGCTACGCGTATCAACTATTTCACTCGTGGCCGCGCGGAACGGTGGACACGTCGTTCCTTGCGACTGACAACCTGAACAACCCGAGCAAGATGAATCCCATCTTCGCGATTCCGGCGCGCTTGACCGTCGCGCACGAAGAGGAGATCACCGGCGGCGCGCTGAACTTTCCCGGCGAGCAACGTCGCATGGGAGTGCCGCACGTACTCAAAGATGGCGCAGACTCAATTGGCATCGTCGGCGCGCTGAGCCGGGTTTACGTCAGCATCGGCGAGTTCAGCCAGCAATGGCTGCAGGACCACAATGTGATCGTTGGCGGCATGCCGCAACGGCCGTTCAGCGTTGCCAACGCGCAGAAGAATTCCGTGTACTTTCAGGCAACCGCTGAGCGCGTTCCGAACCTGGCGAAATTCCTGATGAAAATGAATGGTCCGCGCCTGCAAGACGCGCCGGGAGGAAAAGCATTCCTCACGCAGGATGAAAAACTGCTGCAGCGCGGCAAGATCGTCTTCGCAGAAAATTGCGCCAAGTGCCACTCCAGCAAGCAGCCGCCGAAAGACTTCGTAAAGACGCAGCAGCAGTATCTTGACTGGATGCGCGCGGAAGTTCAGAAGCCCGACTTCCTCGAAAACAACTTTCTGTCCACCGAAGAGCGCATTCCGATTGACGTTGTGCAAACCAACGCTGCGCGCGCTCTGGCTACCAATGCGATCCGCGGTCACGTCTGGGGCAACTTTTCATCCGAGACCTACAAGACCTTGCCGTCGGTAGGCGAGATCGAGGTGCAGCATCCGCTGGATGGCTCGACCAGCAAGTTTCGCGCCCCGGGCGGCGGCCCCGGCTATTACCGCGTGCCATCGCTGATCGGCATCTGGGCGACCGCGCCGCTGCTGCATAACAACGGCATCGGCGTCTACACCGGCGATCCCTCCGTCGCTGGCCGGATGAAGGCCTTTGACGACGCCATCACGAAATTACTCTGGCCTGACAAGCGGCTTGGCCTTGGCTCCATTCCACAGACGACGGCGGAGAGTTACATCCAAATTCCTGCACCGTATCTTCCGCAAGAATTACAGTCGCTGGCGAAAGATGGATTTCTGCGCATCGGTCCGATTCCAGCAGGCACACCAGTCGATCTGCTCGCCAACGCCGATCTCGATCTGTCGGACCACGACAAAGCACTCGACCGCATCAAGCTGATCGCGAAGGTGCAAAGCGATCTGATCAAGATTCATACCAATCATCTCGACGCTAACGCGTCCCGCGAGGTGCTGCAGAACCTCGTTCCCGACCTGCTTAAGATCAGCAAGTGTCCCGACTTCGTCCAAGACCGCGGACATTACTTCGGCACCAAGCTGCCGGATGCGGACAAGCGCGCGCTCATCGAGTACATCAGGACGTTCTAGCATTCAGCCGTCAACACTCAGCCGTCAGCCGAGGCGGGTTCGTCGGTCATCGCCGTGAGCCGGGCTCGAAGCCCCGCTTCATGCAGGTG
>CAVPFD010000013.1:0-9187 GCA_963703645.1 uncultured Acidobacteriaceae bacterium | reverse complement strand
TCGATGTCACCGAGCTTTAGCCCTGCCATCTTCAACGCCTTTGGAATTGCGTACACCGGGCCGACGCCCATCTCTTCCGGCAGATAGCCCGCCGTGGCAAACGCGACGTAACGCGCCAGCGGCTTCAGCCCGAGCGCCTTCGCGCGCTCCGCCGACATGACGACCGCCGCCGCTGCGCCGTCCGACATCTGCGAGGAATTGCCCGCCGTCGTCGTGCCCTTCATGTGAAAGGCCGGCTTCAGCGCAGCCAGCGCTTCCATGGATGTGTCGGCGCGCGGGCCTTCGTCCATCTTGAAGACGATGTCCACGCGCTTCGGTTTGCTCCCGTTCGGCGTCGTGAAGCTGACCGGCACGGGCACGATCTCATCGTCGAATTTTCCGGCCTGAATGGCCGCGATGGCGTTCTTGTGGCTGCGCACCGAGAATTCGTCAGCCATCTCGCGCGTGATGTTGTAGCGTTTCGCCAGGCGCTCGGCGGTGAGGCCCATGGAGAGATACGAGTCGGGATAGTTCGCGATCAGCCACGGATTGGCCGAGACCTTGTGGCCGCCCATCGGAATCATGGTCATGGACTCAACGCCCCCTGCCACGATCGTCTCTGCGCCGCCCGCCATGATGCGCTCTGCTGCCATGGCAATCGCCTGCAAGCCGGACGAGCAGAAGCGATTGATGGTCATCGCCGAGATTTCGACCGGCAGCCCGGCGCGAAGCGACGCGATACGGGCTACATTCATCCCCTGCTCGGCTTCGGGCATCGCGCAGCCGAGGATGACGTCCTCGATCTCCTTCGGGTTGACCTGCGGCACGCGCTCCAGCGCGCCTTTGATGGCCACTGCGGCCAGATCATCGGGACGCGTCGCCCGCAACGTTCCCTTGTAAGCCTTGCCCACCGGCGTCCGCACCGAACTGACGATTACGACTTCCCGCATGTTTCAAAGTCTCCTTAATTCCTCAGCGTCTTGCCTGTCTTCAGCGTGTACTGGATCCGCTCCTGCGTCTTCTTCTCGCCGCACAGCGACTTGAAGGCCTCGCGCTCCAGGTCGAGCAGATACTGCTCGCTGACGAGCGTTCCCGGCGTGACATCGCCGCCGCAGAGCACCTCGGCGACTTTGTTGGCGATCTTCACCTCGTGGTCGCTGATGTACTCGCCGTTGCGCATGATGTGCACGCCCAGCTTCAGCGTCGCCAGAATGCTCTCGCCGGGTGCCGGGATGTCTGAGCGCGGGCTCAGCGGGCGATAGCCCTCATGCATCAGCTCCAGGGCGCGCTCTTTGGCATCGCTCAGAACACGCTCCCGATTCATAGTGATGTTGTCACCGGTCGAAAGGAATCCGAGATTGCGAGCTTCCATCGCCGAGGTGGAGACTTTGGCCATGGCGACCGTCTCGAAGGCCTGCTTCATGGCTTCCATCAGTTCGACGCTTTCGCCGCGGCCATGCGGACGGATGTGCGTGGCCTTGTGGATGGCGCGGATGGTCATCTCCTTGCACCCGCCACCGCCGGGCAGAAGACCGACGCCAACCTCGACCAGTCCGCAGTAAAGCTCTGCATGCGGCTGGCGGGCAGCAGCGTGCAAAGTGACCTCCGCCCCGCCCCCGAGCGTCATGCCGAACGGGGCAACCACAACCGGCTTGGGCGAGAACTTAATGGCCTGCGTCATGTTCTGGAACTGCCGCACCGCGAGGTCAACTTCGTCCCACTCTTCCTCCTGCACGGCCATCAGCAGCATCATGATGTTGGCGCCGACAGAGAAGTTACCGGCGTCATTGGTGATGACGAAGGCGTCGAAATTGTCGCCCGCGCCGCCTGGCTTCAGCGACTGCGTGATCATCTGCACGATGTCGCCGCCCAGCGCATTCATCTTGGAGTGGAACTCGATGCAGCCGACACCGTCGCCGAGATCGACCAGCGACGCGCCCGCGTTCTTCTTGACCACGCCATTCGATTTCTTTGCGACGGTGACCGACCACACGCCGTCGGGAACTTCTTCTGGGCGATAGTTGCCGCTGTGCAAGTCGAAGTACACGCGGCCGCTGGCGGTCTTGGGCTCATCGGCATACCAGCTCGTCTTGCCGGACGCCAGCAGCTTCTCGACGTTGGCCGCAACTGGTTTGCCTTCCTTCTTCATCCGCTCGACAGTCCTTGCGACGCCGGCAACATCCCACAGCTCGAACGGCCCCAGCTCCCAGTTGAAGCCCATCTTCATGGCGCGATCGATCTCGACGACCGAGTCAGCGATCTCGGGAACGCGGTTGGCGGCGTAGGTCCACAGTTCGGAGAGAACGGTCCAAAGGAAAATATTGGCCTTGTCTTTGGAGGGTGCGAGCAGCATGGCCAGCCGCTCCGGCAATTCCTCGACGTTCTTCGCCATCTCGACCGACGGAAACTTAACTTTCTGCGCCGGGCGATATTCCAGCGTCTTCCAGTCGAGCGCCAGGCGCTGTTCGCCGTCGGCGCCCTTCTGCTTTTTGTAGAAGCCGCCCTTGGTCTTGTCGCCTAGCCACTTGCGCTCCAGCATGGCCTTGAAGAAATCGGGCAGCTTGAGGTCGCCACGCTCGTCGTGAATGTTGGCCATCGCGTTGCGGACGACATGCCCGAGAATGTCAAGCCCCACCAGGTCAGTCAGGCGGAAGGTCGCCATCTTTGGCCAGCCGACGGCGCTGCCGGTGAGGGCGTCCACTTCCTCGATGCTGAAGTCCATCTCCTGCATTACGCGCATCACGTTGAGCGCGGAGAACGTGCCAATACGGTTGGCGATGAAGTTTGGCGTGTCCTTGGCGTACACCACGCCCTTGCCGAGGTACAGGTCGCAGAAGTGCGCGATGGTCTGCATGGCCGCGGGATCGGCGTCTGGCGTGGGGATCAGTTCCAGCAGGCGCATGTAGCGCGGCGGGTTGAAGAAGTGCGTCCCGAACCAACATTGGCGGAAGTCTTCGGAGAAGCCCTCGGCAATCTTGGCGACGGGCAGGCCGCTGGTGTTGGTGGTGATGATGGTTCCCGGCTTGCGGACGGCGTCGACCTTGCGGAGCAACTCGCGTTTCAGCTCAAGGTCTTCGACGACTGCCTCGATGATCCAATCCACTTCAGAGAGCTTCTGCAGGTCGTCTTCAAAGTTGCCGATGGTGACCAGGCAGTCCAGCGACGGCTTGAAGAAGGCGGCAGGCTTCGACTTCACCGCGGCTTCGAGTCCGGCGGCGGCGAAGCGATTGCGCACCGGACCATCCGCGTCCGGCGGAACAATGTCAAACAGGTAAGAGGGAACACCGGCATTAGCCAGGTGCGCGGAGATGCGGGCGCCCATGGTGCCCGCGCCCAGGACGGCGACTTTATCAATCCTTCTCTGCATGAGTGCGATTGACTCCAGCGTGAGACGCTCGTTCTTGCTTCACGGAATGGGGGCACAGCCTATGCTGCGCCAGTACAAAACATTATCTTCCTCAAAGGATGTTGAACCATGTATGAAGCGGTTTTGATTTGATTAGACCGGGAGATGAATACCAGCCTCCGCACGACTCTCCTCATGGACGAACAACGGCACAAAACAGCTCAAACGCAAAAGTAGCGCGCGCCGTAAGATGTGGGGTGAGGATGGCAACGACGCGCGCCTATTAAGTTAGCTACATGCTAATGAATGAGTCCTCATTCAGTCAAGAGAATTCGTAACAAATACTCAGCACAAACAGGTTAGGAGATCAACTTGGCCAGCAGAAAGGCCGCGCCAGCCGCAAGTCCTCCAATTACAACGGTTTGCGAGGCGGAACGTCCGGGCCGGGAGCCGGTGAAACGGCCCTTGATGTAGCCAAAGACGCCCAACGCCATCAGCGTAACCACCACCGACCAGCACCAGGGCAGTACGTACGCTGTGCATCGCCATGTAGGGCGCAAGTGGGATGATGCCGCCTGCGATGTACGACACCGCGATGGTCAAGGCACTTTGCACGGCGCGCTTGGGATCGGGCTCTTCCAGGCCGAGCTCGAAGCGCATCATGAAGTCCACCCACTCTTTGGGCTTGCGAGTGAGCGCCTGTACCACGGGGCCGCTCTCGTGCGGCTCCAGACCGTAGTCGGCAAAAACCTTCTGCACCTCGCGCGCCTCTTCGTCGGGGATCTCTTCCACCTCGCGAGTCTCGCGCAGCCGCTCGCTCGCGTAATGTTCGGCATCGCTCTTGGCGGCCAGATAGCCGCCCAGTCCCATGGCGATGGAGCCGGCTGCGATCTCGGCCAGGCCCGCCACCACGACGATGCGGCTGTTGTCCACCGCGCCAGAAAGGCCGGCAGCCAGCGCGAAGGGCACGGTCAGGCCGTCAGACATGCCGATGACGACATCGCGGACAACCTCGCCCGCCGTAAAGTGACGCTCAATGTGCGGTGTTTGCGGCATGGGCTCCTAACTCGAGATGTACTTTAACGTACTGCTGAGCACGCTCGACTACTTCGCGCTCACCCTGGTAGCTGAGGATCTTCGGCGCCTCCTCGAGCGCGCAGCCAATAGGCTTTTTGTACCTCGATACGCATCTCCGGTGAGATGTTTCCCAGCCGTCCCGAGCGGTACAAGAAGAGATAAAAACTGACGATCTTGAAGACACGTGCGTGGTCGCCCCAGTTGCGCACGTAAAAATACTTGATGTCCGCAAGCTTGGCAATTAACTCGGCCCTCACACCGGTTTCTTCCCAGACCTCGCGAAGCGCGGTCTGCTCCGGCTTCTCACCTTTATCGATGGCGCCCTTCGGCAGGGCGACAATCTTGGGCGGTCCCTTGCGGGAAGCGGTCTTTTTCGCTTTCTTCGGGCGCTCCATGTGCGGCTCGATGACCGCCAGAAACCAGCGGCCTCGCATCTTCCGCAGCACCACCCCGCCAGCCGAAAACTCTCGCTCCATGGTGAGCCTTAAATCGAACCGGATAGTTTGGCAGAGAGCAGGGAAGTTGACAATCAGCTAATTTCCTAGAAAACGTAAAGAGGCACAGCGCGTTCTGGCCGCGACGCAAGAGCAGAGGTTTTCCGGGCCGATTTTTTTACCACGGAGCGCACGGAGTTCACGGAGAAATCAAATTAACTCGGTGCCGGCCGCGTCCTCCGTGGTAAGAAAATCGGTTCCGAATTTCATGACGGTGCCGACTCCTCTGCCCGCTGCTGAAAATACCTCCACTCGGGAATGAACCGGTTTCGTTCCGCTCGCGCGGCTTTGTCAGCATTCTGCTCGTCGGACCCAGCCTTCCACCAGATGAAGATCGAGAGCGCCGAAAGAAAGACGGGCGGGTAGTAGCTGGGGTATCCGATATACGCGCTGAAGGCCGCCAGGCATAGCACCAGCCACGAGCCGAGGTGGGCCCGATATCGCTTCTCCGCCTTCGATTTCAACTGTTCGAGCTGGTTCCACTCCCAGAGCTGCGCCTTCGCCATTTCCAATCGCAGGCGTCCGGCATCGTCGCTGCTGAGTACGATGGGCGCGGTCAAACTCTTGCCACCAGAGGACAACACCAACTGCGAGCCCACTAACTGGAGTTCAAGACCGTACACCTCAGTGCGTATTGCGATGGTTGCGTCGGACATGCGTTTCCTCGTTCTTGCACTGCCGTGGATTGACGGGTTGCGCTACAGGTCCTTCTTTCCCACCACCGCAATACCCAACTCCTTCAACTGGCGCTCGCTGACCGGCGTGGGCGCGTCCACCATCAGGTCAACCGCCTTGGCGGTTTTGGGGAAGGGAATCACTTCGCGCAGGCTTTCCGCGCCAGCCAGAATCATCACAATGCGATCGAGTCCCAGCGCGATGCCGCCGTGTGGCGGCGTGCCGTATTGCAGTGCCTCAAGGAAGAATCCGAAGCGCGACTGCTGTTCTTCCGGAGACATGCCGAGCGCCTTGAAGATCTTCGCCTGGATGTCCTGGCGGTGAATACGAATCGAGCCTGAGCCGAGCTCAGTTCCGTTAATCACCACGTCGTAGGCCAGCGCCCGCACTGCGCCCGGATCGCTCTCCAGCTTGTCCATGTCCTGCTCGTGCGGAGACGTGAAGGGGTGGTGCGCTGCGTTCCACCGGCCTTCGCTCTCGTCCCACTCGAACATGGGGAAATCGGTTACCCACAGCAGATGGAAGTTGCCATGCTTGAACGCGCCATGACGCTCGGCATACTTCTGGCCCAGGGCTAGACGCAGCTGTCCCGCGGCGGCATAAACTGCATATGCTTGCTGGCGAGCTTTTGCGGGGCTAGCCGCCTCCGCGCGTTTTGCGCCCGCGACCACGACCAGCAAGTCTTCAGGATTCGGCTTCGTGAGGTCGCGAACTTTCCCCACTGCGTCGGGGAACGACTTCTCCAGCCGCTTGACGTCCTCGAAGACTTTGGCTTCTTTGCGGTCGCCGAACAGTGTCTTGATTTCGTCGCGCTCCTTGCGCGAGAGCTCGCCGACCTTCGGAATGACAATGGCGACGACCGGCAGTTCGGGATCAACATGCAGCGTCTCAAGGTTCGCTCGCGCGAAGGCCTCGCGCACGTCAACCAGCGCCGGCAGGCGCATGTCCGGCTTATCGATTCCGTACTCCCGGATCGCCTGGTCGTAGCTCATCTGCGGGAATGGTGTTGCCAGATCGACGCCGATCGTCAAGAACGCCGCCTTCAGAAAGCCCTCGACCACGCGGAAGACGTTCTCCGGCCGCGGGAAGCTCATCTCAAGATCGATCTGCGTGAACTCGGGCTGGCGGTCGGCGCGCAGATCTTCGTCGCGGAAGCAGCGCACGATCTGGAAATACTTGTCGAAGCCCGAGATCATCAGGATCTGCTTGAACAGTTGCGGCGATTGCGGCAGGGCGTAGAACTGGCCCGGGTAAACGCGGCTGGGCACCAGATAGTCGCGTGCGCCCTCGGGCGTGGAGCGCGTCATGAACGGCGTCTCGATTTCGTAGAAGCCCTGCGCGTTGAGGTATTCGCGAATGGCGATCGCGACCTTGTGCCGCAGTTCGATGTTGCGCTGCATCTCAGGACGCCGCAGGTCGACGTAGCGATACTTCAGGCGCACCTCTTCGTTGGCCAGCACGGTGTCGGCCGGGCGTGAAGGGAAGCGGCTTGCAATCGTTCAGGACGCGCAGCTCGTCGGCGACGACTTCGATCTCGCCGGTCGGCGATGTTTTTGTTCACGGTGTTGGGATCGCGCAGCTTGACGTGGCCGATGACGGCGACGACAAATTCCGAGCGCACTGCGGTTGCTCGGTCGTGAACCTCAGAGCCGGCATCAGAGGTGATGACCGCTTGCGTGATACCCGTGCGGTCGCGCAAATCGAGGAAGATGAGGTTGCCGAGGTCGCGGCGCTTGTTCACCCATCCCATGAGCACAACTTTGGAGCCGGCGTCGGAGGCGCGCAGCTCGCCACACATATGAGTACGTTTCAGGTCACCGAGAAAATCGAGCATGAATGGTCCTTTGGAGGAAAAGCTGATTCTAAATGAATCATCAGTACGCAATAGAAATGCGACGCTGCGAATGTTGAAATCAAACTGCTACCGCAAAGCCCACTGGGCGTGTCATGACAGCCCAGCGCGTAGTCCCGCGAAGCGGGGCGGAGCGCTGGGTACGAAGGTTAGGGGACTGAGTCCCCCGGGGACGGTTACCCAATCACCTCACGGTGTGTGCTCGGTCACAGCGTTCAGCAGAGTTGTCAACTAGCCTATTTTCAAGTGCCGCACACTCTTTCCCGCACTCTGGTCCACTGCGTCTTCAGTACGAAAGGTCGCATCGGCTTGATCCATGAGCCTGAGGCTCTGTGGAAGCGCCTGGGAGTGATCGCACGTACGAAAGACATCTCACTGCTCACAGCCGGCGGGACAGCTAATCACGTGCATCTGTTGATTGCACTCTCCCCGACCATGACTCTGGCCAATGCAATTCAGAATCTGAAGGCCCACTCATCGCGGTGGATGAAAGAGGATGTTCCGCGATTCGCCTGGCAGGAAGGTTATGGCGCATTCGGCGTCAGCGAGTCGCAGCGGCAAACTGTTCTGGATTACATCGCAAGGCAGGCCGAACATCATCAGAAATGGAGTTACGAGCAGGAATTCCTCACCCTGGTTCGCAAATCGGGCGTGGAATACGATCCGCGGTATCTTTTCGGTTGATGTGCGGGCCGTCCTCGAGGGACTCACTGCCCAGACCCAACCAGTACCCAGCGCTCCGCCTTCGGCTGCGCGCTGGGCTGTCATGACACGCCCTGCGGGCTGGCATTTTCGGAAATTCGCAGCCAGGTTTAACCAACTGTAGTCTCATCTCGGCTGGCTCGAGCACCACTCTCGGACTCAAGTCCTCGCTCGGGATGACACCTTAATTATGACTTCACCTTGATTATTACTTCTTAAGATACGCCGCTAACTCCGCGCGCGGCACCTGTACCTGCTGGCCGCTGGCGAGGTCCTTCACGGCGAAGTGATCGCTGGCCACCTCATTTTCGCCGATGATGACGATGAAACGCGCGCCTGCCTTCTCCGCCAGCTCAAATGATTTCTTCAGCCGGAAGGATTCATCGCCGAGGTCAGTGCTGACGCCCCCCCGCCGCAGTTCGCGCGCAAGCTTCAGAGCGTGGACGTTCATCCCCACTCCCAGCGGAGCTACGAACGCCTGTACCTTCTCCGCCGCGGTTTCGCCTTGCGATTGCAAGGCAAGAATCAGCCGGTCTTCGCCGATGGCGATGAGAGGGTGTTCGAGCCAACCCGCCGGCAGGCGGCCGACCTTGTCGTCCTGGGCGGATTCCTCGCCCTGCTGGCGATCCCGCCGGACTTCGAGAGGCGCGTCATCAACATCCACCCTTCACTGATCCCCGCTTTCTGCGGCCAGGGTTACCACGGGGCGGCCATCCATGAGGCGGCGATCGCCGCGGGGGTCAAGGTTTCCGGCTGCACGGTCCACTTCGCGGACGCGACCTACGACACCGGCCCGATTATCCTCCAGGCGCGTGGTGGGGGTGCGTGACGATGACACGGCGGCCGAGGCCTCGCCGCGCGTGTTTTCGAGGCGGAATGCGAGGCCCTTCCCGAAGCAATCGCGCTTTATGCGTCGGGCCGGCTCCAAGTACTCGGGCGGCGGGTCCGCACGGACGACGATGGGCGGTGAACGACGGCTCGCAGCCACACGTGGTCCGCGAATCTTCGATTGACGGGTCACGTCGGGCTCGGTAGCTGGGGTCGAGTCGGCCGAAGGCCGGC
>CAVPFD010000012.1:0-43162 GCA_963703645.1 uncultured Acidobacteriaceae bacterium | reverse complement strand
AATGTCTTCGTTCTTGCCTGCGGTACACGTGCCGCCGTAGGCGATCTCGACCGGCACCGGCGTATTCAGCTCGCGCACAAACTTGCCATTCCCGGGATCGCCGGGCGTGGCCACCATGGGATAAATCTCGGCTGCGTCAAGCTCGATCACGTGCGAGTAATGCGCGTCGGGATCGCTGTATAGCCCCTCGACCAGCGTCTCCGCCTCGTTCATGCTCATGCCGCGCCGCTCAACCAGGAACTCCACCACCTTCAGGTCCGGCGCAACGATACCGGTGAAGCCGCCGATCTCGGCTGCCATGTTGGTCATGGTGGCGCGCTCGTCCACACCCAGCGCCTCGATGGCCTCGCCCGAGTACTCGATGACCTTCGCCAAGGCGTGCCCGTGGCGGATGTACTCCAGCGAGAGCAGCTTGAGGATGAAATCCTTGGCGGTGACGTTGTCGCGCTTTTTGCCGCGAACGATTACCTTAACCGATTCTGGAACTTTAACGCGTATATCCTTCGTAAACCATGAGTTAAATACATCGGTCGTGCCGATACCGAAGGCCACGCAGCCCATCGCGCCCACGTGTGGCGTGTGCGAGTCGGAGCCCACATTGAGCTGCCCCGGCAACGCGTACATCTCGGTCACGATGGAGTGGCAGATTCCTTCCGACCCTTTGCGGTCGCGCAGCTCGCCGTGCAGCTTGATGCCGCGCGACTTGGCGAACTCCTCCTGCTTCAGCTTTAACTGACCGGCCAGGTCGAGCAGTCCCATCTTGCGCTTTTCTTCCGAGAGCACCTCGTCCAGAAATGTCAGGTGGTCGCGGAAGAACATGACCGTGCTGGCATCGTTGACCGGCTCGTCTTTGCCCAGAAAATGCTCATAGAAAATGGCGGCCATGGGCGTGACGTATTCGTGACTGAAGCGCAGATCGGTGCGCGCGAAGCCGGTGTCGCCGGGCTTCACCGCCTCGACCCCGACATGATCCATGCCGTGCAGCATGTGGCGCGCAAAAATCTTTTCCGCGATGGTCATCGGCCGCGGCTTGGTCGTGATGGGCGGCAGGAAAACCTTGCCTTGCATTCGAGCGACGTTGAACGGGAAGAGACCACCGTATTCGATTACCTGCCGCGTGATCTCGTCTTCGCCCTGCGTAAATTCGGTCAGGGGAATCTCTTCGCCGCGGCGGATCTTGTCAATGATCCCGAAATCGGTCGCCGTCAGCACGCCCAGGTTCTGGCAATTCTGCTTGTAAATGCGCTCGATGTTTTCCGCGATCACCAGCTTGATGCCGGCCGACATCTCGGCGTACGGCGACTGCTCGCGACTGGAGCCTTTACCGCGCCGCTTGCCGCTGACCGCAGCTACAAACCCGCCGCGCTTCACGTCACCGCGCTTGATGGGCGTCTCGTTGCCGCACTTGAGCCCAGTGTAGGGAAACTCGCCCAGCGTCTCATCAAAGAAGAAGCAGATGTGCGCCGGCGTGATTTCGTCGGTGGAGATGTCGTCGCGCAGCTTGGGATTGCGCTCCGGATGCTGCGTGTCCCAGGGAAGGTCCTCGCCGGCAAGCTGGCGCTTGATGAGCTCGGGATCCTCAGTCAGGAAGAGAATGCGCCCCACGAGACGGACCATGTCGGGGCGCTTTTCAACGACACGGTTCAACAGCGAGTTGTTCACTGGGTGATTTTACCGCAGAAAGAGAGGGAAGGCGCGGGTAAGGAGCGGACCTGGTCGTGGAACGCCGTTGCAACGCACGGGGTTTTCCCTTACCCTGAAGGCCATGGAAGTACACCTCACTCCCGAGACAGAAAAGAAACTCAAAGACCTGTCAGCGCAGAGCGGACGCGGGACTGATGATCTCGTTGAGGATGCTATGGCGGGATACTTTGACGAACTGCTGGAAGCGCGGGAAATGCTCGACCGCCGCTATGACGACCTGAAAAGCGGCAGGGTGAAACCCCTTTCCCGTGACGAGGTTATTGCCCACTTCCGCGAAAAGAGCGACGCTGCTCGCCGGACGCCGCGCGGTTCATGATCGCGTATGATTTTCACCCGCAAGCCCGTCTTGACCTTGACGAGATTTGGGAATTCATCCGCGGAGAAAATCTCGCCGCCGCCGACCGCTTGATTGCGGAAATTCTGGAGGCTATTGATGCTCTTGTGCCTTTTCCCCGTCGCGGTCACAGACGCTTGGACCTGACCTCGCGGCCTCTCCGCTTCATTTTGGTGCGTGAATACCTGATAGCCTATGCGCCGGAGGAAAAGCCCCTATGGGTTGTCGCGGTGTTGCACGGACGGCGCAGCCCCCGCCTTATGGCCGCGATTCTCAGAGGGAGAGAGTAGTCGCCCACGCCTACTCCTGCATCGGCGGCGGAGCCTTCTTGATGTCGGCGAACACGCGGTTGGCGATCTGATTCATGATCTGCGAAACCACGGTCTCCTCGTCCGCGGGCTGCTGGTAGGAAACCGGAGAGCCCGCGATAGCGCCAGGGTTCCCAGGGCGGTACAAACGGTACTCGACCGTGGCTCGATATTCCGGACTGAGCTGTCGGCCGCCGGGAGGCGTGCTCCAGACGCCAGCCGGATTGGTCTGCATGGTACCCGTACCTGGCCGTTGCGGCATGGTGGGATCGGTCGAGGACTGCAGTTGAAGCAGCGTAGTGTAAACCACGTAATCGCACTTCTTCTGCGTAGCTTCGTCGCCGGCCTCGTCGGGTGTCATTCCCTGGAGCGGAACGCCTTGCACTTTGAAGCGCAGCTTCTTGTCCGGTTTCTCCTGATTCAGCGAGGCCACTAAACGGTCGCGTTCCATTTCGCCGGGAACGCTGCGTCCAGCCTTATTCTCCATCACCGCGACTCCAACGCGGACCACGCGATTCTCCTGGGCAGACGCGCACAGCGAAAGCAGGCTAAGTGAAACCAACGCCCACAACACAGACCGATGCATGTGGAGGTACCTCCTCATGGCGCTATTAAACACCGTCCCGACCCGCAAGACGCGGCTACTCCCGTGATTTCGCGTACTGCACCGGAGACGGCGGCTCTTCCAATCCCCGTCCAGCGAAGATCTCTCTGAAATTCTCCATCAACTTCTCGTGGATGAGACCGTTGCTGGCCAGCACTTCGCGGCTGTCGAGACGAAACGGCGACCCGTCGAAGCGCGTAACGCGGCCGCCAGCTTCCTCGACGAGCAGCGCGCCCGCCGCCGTGTCCCAGGGATTAAGGTTGAACTCCCAGAAGCCGTCGTAGCGGCCGCAGGCCACGTTCGCCAAATCGAGTGCCGCCGAGCCCGCCCGCCGCACACCGTGCGAGCGCAAGGTGATCTGGTGATAGAAGTGGATGTTCGGGTTCAGGTGTCGCTTGTGGCTGGGGAAGCCGGTAGCCAGCAGCGATTCCGACAGCCGCGCCGTCCTGGAAACCTGGATCGGCTTTCCGTTCAGGGTCGCGCCCTCGCCGCGCTCGGCGGAGAACATCTCGTCGCGCGTCGGGTCGTAGAGAACGCCGGCAATCAGTTCTGCGCCTTTGTGCACCAGCGCGATCGACACACAAAACACCGGGAAGCCGTGGGCGAAATTCGTGGTGCCGTCCAGCGGATCGACATACCAGCGATAGTCGGCGTCGGGATGGCTGCGCGCACCTTCCTCACCCACGATGCCATATTCGGGCCAGCGCGCTTGCAGGCGCTCGACAATCAGCTTCTCCGAGGCGCGATCGGCCTCGGTGACCAGGTCAACCTCGCCCTTGTACTCAAAGGTGATGCGGCGGACGAAGTGGCTCATCAGCAGCGCGCCTGCTTCGCGCGCAATTGCCTCCACCTCGCGCCGGTATTGCGTCATTTGGCAGTACTCGTGTTGCCATTCGCCTCGGGCGCGCGGTTGGCACGCGGCTGGACGCGCCGCGTCCTCGGCAATGTACGCGATCTCGTGCTTGAAGATGAACAGGTTGGGCTCGCCTTCGCGGGTCAGCCGCACCATGCGCCGGTCGTAGTACTCGATCCAGCCGTGCAGAACACTCCCATCCTCCAGCTTGATGCGCACTGGGTGCTGCTTCTCACCCAGCATCTTGAGGTAGGCCGCTTCCTGATGGGTGTCTTCGGGAGGAGCAGTCCTGGAGGGAGAATTCGAGGAATGGTTGGGGCCGCGGAAAGCCATGGGTTGATATTAGCACTGCAGCAGTTAGCAGCCAGCAAATAGCAATTAACCCCTGATCACGTGCCATCCTGAGCGACGAGGTCGCATTGGCGACCGAGTAGTCGAGGGGCCCCAATAGCCGAAGGATTTCGCCTTAGTGGTGAAGCGCTTTTGCCAAGGGCCAACCACACGTTCTATGCTGACGTTTCTGTATCGAATCAGTCTGAACTCTGTTATGTCATTGCGACGTTTCATCCCGCTCCTGCTGGCTGTCTTGCTCTGCGGTCCAGCGTCAACTTCCTTCGCCCAGACTGCGGCCACCCCGCAGCGCAAGACCAGCACTCCCTACGCCGGCGACCTGTCCATCTTCGAGACCCCGGGACGCGACGAACGGTTGCACATTGACCAGGTAATGGACGCCCTCGCCATCGCACCGGGCAAGAACGTGGCCGACATTGGCGCGGGCTCGGGATGGTTCACCGTCCGGGCTGCGAAACGTGTCACCAACAGCGGAGGTGTTTATGCCGTCAACATCAATCCCAAGGCCATCGAATACATCAACAACCGGATCAACAAGGAACAGCTGCATAATGTAAGAACCATCCTCGGCAAGCCCGACAATCCCGGACTTCCCGTCTACAGCGTCGATTCCGTCCTGCTACTCAAGACCTATCACGAGGTTGCCAATCCTGTGGCCCTGCTGCGTAATCTGCGCCCTTCGTTGCGACCGGGCGCGCGCGTCGGCATCATCGACCGCGATGGAGATGGCACCGACCACGGCGTGCACAGGGAAGTCGTCATCCAGGAGGCGGAGCAGGCCGGCTACCGTCTACTCGAAGAGCACGACGACTTGGTGGGGGCCGACAAGGTGGACTACTTTCTGGTCCTGGTCGCCAGGTAGATTCGGGCGAACCCACCAAACGCGATTTGGGGTATGATTCCACACGCTTGGATTCGAACTGACTAACAGGAGGCTCATTATGGCCAGCCCACAGCCATGGCGAATTCGCAGTTTGAGGACCAGCGCACGGGCCTCCGGCTCTGCGCTGGCGATCGCAATCCTGTTTCTGCTGACCCTTATCGCGGTCCCGGGGGCGCGGGCGCAGACCTTCAGCGCGATACACAGCTTCAGCGGGCCCGACGGAGCAAATCCCCTGGCTGGCTTGACCGTCAACCGGGCAGGGAATCTTTACGGAACAACTTGGGCCGGCGGGACTGCCAGTTGCTACTTTAAATTTGGATGCGGCACGGTTTTCAAAATGAAGCATGCGGGATCCGGATGGATCCTCACCCCGCTATATAGCTTCAGCGGGAGCGATGGCCTTGGCCCCGAGGCCAGAGTAATCTTCGGCCCTAACGGGACTCTCTACGGGCAGACGACCTACGGGCAAGGGGATTACTGTAGCTGCGGGGACGTGTTTAACCTGAAGCCCCGGCCAACCCATCCAGCCAGTCCGTTTAGCCCGTGGGACGACACTGTGATTCATCAGTTCTACCCCGGTGCGGGAGAGGGAGACGAGCCAGCTGGCGACATCGTTTTCGACTCGGCGGGCAACCTCTACGGCACCACGGAGTTAGGCGGAGATGACAGCTTCTGTGGTGGCCTGGGCTGCGGAACCGTTTACCAACTGACGCCCTCCAACGGCGGCTGGATTGAAACCGTCCTTTACGAGTTCCACGATGCCAACGACGGTGAATATCCCAGCGGTGGCGTCATCTTCGACCCGGCGGGGAACCTCTACGGTACGGCGTCTCAAACCGGCATCGGAGCGGGTGCGGGCTCCATCTTCCAGTTAACGCCCTCCGGCTCCGGCTGGAAATTTAACCTGCTGTACGACTTCAGCAACGGAAATGACGGCGGGTTTCCTGTAGCCGGGTTGATCTTCGATTCCTCTGGCAACCTCTATGGCGCGACCAGCTACGGCGGCGCTAACGGCGGCGGAACAGTGTTTGAGTTTTCTCCCTCCAATGGCGGTTGGACGCTTAATACCCTTTACAGCTTTAGCAAGGTGGGAAACTCGCCCCGTGGTCCGGTTGCCAGTTTAACTATGGATGCAGCCGGCAATCTCTACGGCACCACCAATGGCGACGGCGCCTATGGTTACGGCAACGTTTTCAAACTGACCCGCTCCAACGGGAGTTGGACGTACACTTCGCTGCACGATTTTACCGGAGGCAGCGATGGAGCAAATCCGGTTAGCAGCCTGGTCTTCGATGCACAGGGCAATCTCTACGGCACCACGAATCTCGGCGGCCTGAGCCGGGCGGCTTGTTCCGGGACTACGACGTATCAATGCGGCGTCGTCTTCGAGATCACGCCTGATTGAACATTCCGGAAGACAGGCTATTCCGACTGTCTCCGGATGCGACACAGCGGGTTGGATGAAATCCTCGCGGTCACGGGCGCTGACCAACGTAGGACTCAACAGACTCTCGGCCGATGAATGGGGAGGTTTCATGAAGCGCTCAGAAGAGTTTCAGACACGCTGGCGTTGTGCAGTGTCGGGTGGGCTGGTGCTGGCTGTGCTTGCCGTCGTCGCGACCCAATCCGCACCGGCACAGACATTCCAGGTCATCCACAACTTCACCGCCGGAGCCGATGGCGGAGCTCCCTTCGCCGGTGTGACCATCGATGCTAGCGGCAATCTCTACGGCGCGACCTCCGAAGGTGGAAAAGGCGGAGGCGGAATCTTCAAGATGACCCACAAGAGCTCCTGGATATTTACTCCGCTCTATGTCTTTGGAAGCTCAGGGAATGACGGAGGAGTTCCGTACAGCGGAGTAATTCGCGATACCAGTGGGGTCCTCTATGGAACCACTTTTGAGGGAGGCAGTTTCGGCGTTGGAACGATCTTCAAGCTGCAGCCTTCGCCGACGAGACCAGTTTCTGTACTCGCTCCCTGGAAGGAAAGCATTCTCTACAGCTTTCAATATGGCGGCAGCGACGGCTTTTACCCTGAAGGCAGCCTGGTCTTTGATCGGGCGGGAAACCTATACGGCACTACCAACGCGGGTGGCGCCAATAACCATGGCGTGGTCTTTGAGCTGACGCCATCCAACGGGGGATGGACTGAAAACATACTCTACAACTTCATGGCAGGCGGCGACGGCAGCGGCCCGCGCGCCGGTGTAGTGTTCGATAGCGCAGGCAATCTGTACGGCACAACCGAACTCGGCGGCGCTTATAGCTGCGGTACGGTGTATGAGCTGACGCCAGCCGGCTCGGGCTGGACGGAGAGCGTCCTCTACAGCTTTATGGGCAACGGCGACGGATGCCGCCCTTGGGCTGGCGTGATTCTCGATCAGGCGGGTAATCTCTATGGCGCGACCCCGATGACCGACACCGACCCCAAGAGTAACGGAGTAGTTTTCGAATTGTCGCCCTCCGCCGGCCAGTTGAACTATAGTCTGCTTTACACCTTCACTAGCGGTTACATTAGAGAATGTAGTGAAGAATATGGTACGGGCCCGACTGGCAGCCTGACCATGGACAGCTCTGGCGCTCTCTATGGGACGACCCAAGGAAACGGGTTTTACGAAGCCGGCAACGTTTTCAAGCTAACGCCTTCCCATGGCGGCTGGACTTACACCTCATTGCACGACTTTAACAACAACTACCCCGCCGCTGACGGCGTCGGAGTATGCGGTGGGCCGGCGTTGGACGCCAGCGGCAATCTGTTCGGCACCGTGTTTTCCGGCGCGGGCTACGGTTTTGGCGACGTTTGGGAGATCACCCCGTAAAACGCAGAATTCTCTGAGACAAAGGTACGAGTCACGAATTGTAAAGTGATGGAGGCAGCCAATGTGCGCCAAACACAAAGGTCTGAGTTTGACTGTCACCACAATCTTGCGCGCCAAGGCACCCACGATTGGATGGGTGATTGTACTGTTGCTGACAGTTGCCGTGGCCCAACCAGCGCGCGCGCAAACGGTCACCGTTCTGCATAGCTTCACCTGCTGCAGCCAGGGGTACCTTCCCCTCGCGGGGTTGACCATGGATAGGACCGGGAGTCTCTACGGTACGACAAGCACCGGGGGCCTGAGCTATGGCGGAGGCAGATGTTGCGGCACTGTCTTCAAGCTGACGCACAAAGGCTCCGGCTGGATATTCACGAAACTCTACAGTTTCGTAGGAAATAGCGACGGCGATAACCCTGCGGCTCCCCTCGTCCTTGGGCCCGACGGCAGTTTCTACGGCACAACGCAATATGGGGGATCGAGAACGTATTGCGATTCCGGAAACGGCTGCGGTACCGTCTTCAAGTTGAGCCCGCCACCGACGGCCTGCAAGACCGCCCTATGCGGCTGGAATGAGACCGTGCTCTACCACTTTACCGGAGGCAGTGACGGGGGCGAGCCCGGATATGGCCCGCTGGTTTTCGACCAGGCCGGCAACCTCTACGGCACGACCATCACAGGTGGAGTAGGGAACTGTAACTCTCCCGCCGAGACCTGCGGTGTAGTTTATAAGTTGACGCCCTCCAACGGCAGTTGGACGGAGAGCGTTCTTTACAACTTCCAGGGAGGCAGTGACGGAGGAAATCCCTATGCCGGCGTGATCTTTGATGGAGCCGGCAATCTCTACGGCGCCACCACCGTCGGCGGCTCCGGTTGCAACGGATACGGCTGCGGAACGGTTTTCCGTTTGACGCCCTCTGGGTTGGGGTGGACGAAGAATGTTCTCTACACTTTCCAAGGCGGCAGCGACGGGCTGAACCCCTATGGCGGTCTGGTTTTCGACGGGTCAGGCAATCTTTATGGCACGACTACGGGCGGAGGCCCGGGGAGCGGCGGCACGGCTTTCCTGCTGGCGCCCTCCAACGGCAACTGGAAGTACAACCTGGTATACAGCTTTACCGGGTCTGTAACCTCGCCGGGGCCGTCTGACACCCTGCTCATGGATGCAGCCGGTAATCTCTACGGCACCACGTGCTGCGACGGCGGTGCTTCCCAAGGTACAGTCTTTAAGTTGACGGCCTCCAATGGCGGATGGACGGAGTCCGACCTGTATGATTTCGACTGCAGCGATGGATGTTACCCCCGCGGCAGCGTGGTCATGGATGCTGAGGAAAATCTTTACAGCACGACGGAACTCGGCGGAGTGGGCAATGGCGGCGTGGTCTTTGAGATCATGCCGTGACTGAGGGCTGACCGGCGAGAGCAGACTCGGCCCATTCTCATCTAGGGTGGGGTATGGTGGGGCAGACCTATAATAATCACGCCGCCCCATCCTATGGTCGGACGGCCGGAGATGGCGGGGGGTAGGATGGGCACTATCTGTCCAGAAAACTGAGCATCGTGTGCCCCACCCAACGTTCTTTTGGTTGGGTGGGCTAATTTTGCCCCCGGTCGGGCTTCCTACCAGATTATCGATCCGACCCTCCATTCAGCGGTGAACTGTTGCGAAATTCAACAGAAATCACACCATCTAGGTGCTATGTTGCATTTGTCAACACAAACCCTTGTCAAGCCCCACAAAGGTTGGTAACCATACCTAATAGACTGAAATCAAAAGACAAGTTTTCGCAAAACACGAGTGTCCGAAATCCCCAAAACATGCTATAATGTAGCTAGTAGAGTCGGAAAGGCGAGATGCCTGTTCCGGCTTTTTTTGTTTTTGGCCTGGTCTTCGTCAGTTCCTGTCGGGCCATTGGTGCCGATGGGATGGAAAGCCGCAGCGTCGTCGCACGCCGAGCTCGCGCGCGCCTGAGGCTGCGGGCAGACCTGAATCGTCGTCGCGTGTCGAGCTCACGCGCGATGGTTGAAAACTTGACACCGTGGGACGCGCCGAGCTCGCGCGTCCTCGTAGGCCATTGAAAACGAAACGGGCTGGCCCAGTGCCCACGCCTGACTCCCGCTCTTTGACAACCGAAATACCCTGCGCAAGGTCTTGGTGCGCGTGGGCGCAGCGGCAGGGGACACCAGGACCTTGCCATTCTTTCGCCCGCTGAAGCCCGCCGGGTTCATTGCGACTAGCTTCGCTTTCGGCGATAACGATTGAACTGATGATCGCCAACCTTACGGCTGCTCAGCCACGTCCAGCAGGTGAAGTCGTCTCTGGTGAAGCCAGCCCCGCCAAAGACAGTGGGGCGCAGCAATACCGCGACATTCTGTTCAGCAGGGAGACGCTCCTGCTGGGGCGGTACCACCTGGCCAACCTCAACCGGTGACACCGTCATGAACTTCTCATCGACAAGATCGGCGCGCGCGAGGCTGCCGTAGAGCGTTGGCCCGCCTTCGCAGAGGAGATACTTGACGCCCAGCTCCCGGCGAAGCTTGCTAATAGCCAATGGCAGGTCGAAGGACTCACCCTCCCCCGCAGCTATGATCACGACATGGGGATGGCTACCACGAGAACGTAGACGTTCAGCCCCCGCTGGTGATGTCACGATTGCCGCATCTACGATATCGCCATCGAAGACCTTGTAGCGCGAGAGATCGAGATCCTTCGCGCGCGTGACAAAGATATTGCGCTCCCGCCCCTTGCCCAGCCTTTGGCGCAGCTCGCGCAGCTTAGGATCGGCAACCTGAAAGACGATGCCCCGGCTCTCGGGGCCACGGCTACGCTGTTCCTCCAGCATGGTGTTCATGCCCATCAGCAAGGCGTCGGCATGCGCGCGCAGCAAGTCCATCAGCCAGCGGTCTTCGCGCGACTGCGAGATCTCACCCCCTGAGCCATGCTTTCCCAACAGCGTGGTGATGCCATCGAGAGACTGTACGAAGTTGGAGTAAACCCAGGGACGATCATTCGGCGGGGCAGGGAAGCCGAAGTTGCCATAGGGCGCGTAGGCATCGTCATGCGACGGGACTCGGCTCGGCGTAGTCGAACAGCACTTCGAACGGCCGGATTTGGCTGGGATTCTCCATGGAGATATTAGAGGCGATTCTATCCGACGCTCGGAGGTCGAGTCTGCAGCGTTCATCAGGCTGAGGAGACGCTATAATGGCAACGTCTTTACATCGCAGTCTATTGCGATGGCTGTCGCCGTACCAGACCCCAAGACAGGACGCTCCCCATTCCATGCTCGCGAATCGATCTACGAAAACGAGAATGTGCCACCGCCACCTGAACCAGCGAACTCTGTCGATCTGGCACCAGCTTGCCTTTGTGTTCGCTTTAACTACGCTGCTAGGCGCGCCCAGCCAGGCGCAGTCGCCGTGCTGCGGCCCGATTGACGCCGACGGCCAGCGGCTCAAGGCGTTTCTGGACTCAATGCATGTTGAGGAACACTGGCCGGCCGGCTGGCATGTAAACTGGCGCACCGGCGAACCCGAACACCAGACCGAGAAGCCGACCAGTCATTGTTCAGCCTTCGCTGCCGCCGCGGCCGAAAAGCTAGGCATTTATCTGCTCCGGCCGCCCGAGCATAAACAGATTCTCCTCGCCAACGCTCAATTCGAGTGGCTGCAGAATCAGGGCGCAGAGAAGGGCTGGCGGCGGTTGCGCGGTTATCGCGAGGCGCAAGAACTGGCGAACAAGGGGCAGCTCGTGGTGGCTTCACTGGCCAATCCAAATTCCGAAAAGCCGGGTCACATTGCGATCGTGCGTCCCAGCGAAAAAACGCGCGCCCTGCTGGACGCAGATGGTCCTGAAATCACTCAAGCCGGAATGACCAACTACAACCGGACCGACGTGGCCATCGGCTTCAAGCATCACGAGACCAAGAGCCAGAACTGGAAGCAGATTGGCATCCTGTATTTCGCTCACACTGTGGACTGGTCGCAGCAGCGGTAGCGCCTGGCATTTAACGATTGTCATCTGCGCGGCCTTGCCATGCCGGTTCGAACCCCAGATTACACTGTTATCGTGTACACTGGAACCGTATGAAAAACATCACTCTGAGCGCTGATGAAGACCTGATTGAGCAGGCGCGGCTGGCGGCGCGCTCTCAGCGCAGAACGCTCAACGCAGCTTTCCGGGAATGGTTGGTGCAATTTAGCGCTCAGTCCGGCAACGGGCAGGAGGTGGACGCACTGATGCGGCGCCTTCGTGATGTCAAAGCCGGCCGTCGCTTCAGCCGGGATGAAATGAATGAGCGCTAGGTTCTTCCTGGACACCAACATCTTCGTCTATTCGTTCGACAGGAGTTCTGCGGCCAAGGCGCAGCGCGCGGAGAAGCTCATTCGACAAGCGGTGGCGACACGGAAAGGCATTGTCAGCTACCAGGTGGTACAGGAATTCTTCAACGTTGCCCTGCGACGCTTTGCCCGACCCATGACCGTCGCGGAAGCGGAGCAATACCTGGGGACAGTATTTAGGCCCCTGCTGGCGGTGCAGTCTTCGCAGGCCCTGTGCTCGGCAGCCCTTGGTTTGAAAGACAAGTATCGCCTGTCCTGGTACGACTGTTTAATCGTGGCGGCTGCGATGGAAGGCCGGAGTGGCGTCCTATACAGCGAGGATTTCCAGCATGGGCAAAGATTTGGCGACCTGCAAGTAGAGAATCCCTTCTCCTAGGTCGCACTTGACATGCGGCCGGTATGACCGTCATAGCGGTGAATTTGTCTTCGCACAAACTCGACCAGCTCCGGCGTGACGTACTGCGGCGGGCGGATACGGAACATGTGCTTGCCGGCGACGGGTTTCAGCGAGACGTTGGTCCACGCAATCTGATCGTCCCCTTCATGCAGGACCACAGCATCGGCGCGGTCGAGGAACTCCTGCGCCGAAGTCTTGAAGTCGGCGGTGGCGGCATCGAGCACGGTGATATACAGATCAGGCCGCAGGAAGCGCATCACGGAGTTGGATTCGAGGATGGCATTCCCGGCCCTGGCCAGCTCCTGCCGCAGACGCGGCATGGCCTCCGCCAACATTCCCTGGCGCGTGCGGACCCACAGCGAGCGCGCCGCGCCTGCAACCAGAAAGCGCGAGCTGTCACTCTCGCCGCTGCGGTCGTGCTCTTCAGTCACCGCCCAGGAGTGGTCATCAGTGGCGCAGTCACACAGCTCGCCGTCGGCGGAGCAGATGCCGTGTCCGTATTGCGTGATTTTGATGGCGGTCCAGTTTAGCTCTGGCAGCGCGGCGATCAAGCCGGCAACGACGCTGGTCTTGCCCACGCTGCGAGAGTGCCCGCCGATGACGACGATTGCCATCAACTGTCACCCTTCCGCGTCAGGCGCGACAGCACCGCCAATCCCTTCAGGTACTCGGCCAGCGGCCGCGCCGGACGGCCCCAGAAGGTGACGCCCTTGCCGCGCACCGTCTTGTGGGAGAGAACACCGCTGCCCGAACCGAGGATCACGCCCGGCTCGATGGTGGCATGATCGCCGAGGCCGACCTGCCCACCGACAACCGCGTCATCGCCAATTTTCACACTGCCCGAAACTCCGGTCTGGGCGGCGATTACCACGTTCGCTCCAACGGTGGTGTTGTGCCCGATGTGTACCAGGTTGTCAAGCTTTGTGCCGGGGCCGATAAGCGTCTTGTCCAGTGCGCCACGGTCAATCGTGCAGTTGGCGCCAATCTCGACATGCTCTCCGATCACCAACTCGCCAATCTGGGGAAATTTCTGGTAGCCGCCATGCACCTCGTCCCGAACGAAGCCGAATCCGTCGGAGCCGAGCACCGTTCCGGCATGAACGATCACGTGCCGCCCCAGCGTCGTGCCCGGGTAGATAACGACGCGCGGATAAATGTCGCAATCATCGCCGATCACGACCCCTTCGCCGATGTAGCAGCCCGCCGCGATATGGGTGCCCTGCCCGATGACGGCGTTCGCGTCGATTACGACGTAAGCGTCGATGCTGGCGTTGAGTGCGATTTGGGCCGAGCCGTGGATCACCGCTGTCTCATGAATGCCGGGCGTATAGGTTCTTGGCGGACGCAACAGGGCGGCCGCGCGAGCAAAGGCCAGACGAGGATGGGCAGCAATCAGCAGCGGCTTGCGCCCGGCGGATGATGCCGCGAAGTCGCCAGCGATGACGGCACTCGCGGCCGAGCTCAGTGCTTCCTCCAGATGCTTTTCGTCTTGCACGAAAATCAGATCGCCTGGCTCCGCTGCGCCAATGCTGGCGATCCCTGTGATCTCCAATTTGCCGTTACCGAGCAGACGAGTGGCCGTGAACTCCGCCAGCGCTTGCAGGGTTTGGGGCATGAGGGATTTATAGCAGTGGATAGTGGGTAGTGGATAGTGGATAGTGCGCACAATGCCGGTCTCGCGCCGGGCAGAGCGGATTTAAAGGAACTATTCGCCCCGAAAGTTGAAACGGCCCAAGCCGTAAAGCTCGCCCGATACACGGTAATTTATAGATGCGTCTTATTCTGGTATCGTTCAATTTCGGCTTTGCACGCGCGGCCGCCAAGCCATGGGAAAGATCGAAAAAACGGTTTTCATCAGCTATCGCCGCACCAACATTCCCTGGGCTCTGGCCATTTTTCAGAACCTTACCCAGTATGGCTTCGATGTGTTTGTCGATTACAGCGGCATCGCAAGTGGCGACTTCGAGCACGTCATCCTGGACAACATCCATTCGCGAGCGCACTTCCTTGTCCTGTTAACTCCCTCCGCGCTGGAGCGTTGCGGCGATGTAGACGACCTGCTGCGGCGTGAGATCGAGGCTGCGCTTGAGGGCAAGCGCAACATCGTACCGCTGATGCTGGAGGGCTTCGACTTTGGCGCGCCCGCCATTGCCAAGCAGCTCACCGGGAAGCTGGCCCTACTTAAGAAGTACAACGCATTAAACATCCCAGCGGAATTCTTTGTGGAAGCCATGGGGCGCCTGCGCGACAGGTTTCTGAATGTGCCGCTGAAGGCAGTATTACACCCGGCATCACCCTCCGCCGCCCGCGCCGCCAAAGCGGAGAAAGGCAAAGCTACGAAGGCCCCGGCGGTCGGGGAAGAGGAGCTGACGGCGCAGCAATGGTTCGAGCGAGGGTTCGATGCCCGGGATCTTGACGAGAAGCTGCGCTTTTACAGCCAGGCCATCCGCCTCAAACCGGACTACGCCGACGCCTTCTACAATCGGGGTCGAGCGTACCACGACAAGGACAACCTGAAGACTGCGGCGCAAGATTACACGAAAGCTATCCGCCTCCAGCCCGACTTTACCAATGCCTTCAACAACCGGGGTTGTGCGCGCTACTACCTGGGCGACCTGGACGGTGCGCTGGAGGATTACAACGAGACCGTCAGACTTGAGCCCAAGGATGGCATTGCGTACAGCAACCGGGCTGAAGCGCGCCGCGATAAGGGCGACTTGAAGGGCGCGCTGGAGGACTGCAATCGTGCCATCCGCTTTAAGCCCGACCATGCTGAGGCCTTTTACATCCGGGGCACTGTGCGCCGCGCCAAAGGAAACCTGAAGGGAGCGCTCGAAGATTACAAGGAGGCCATCCGCCTCCAGCCTGACTATGCCGAGGCCCTGAAGAATCGCGATGAGGTGCTCAAAGCCATAGCCGAGCGGTCGAAACCCTGACGTGATGCTCTCTTCGTTCGGTCGCAGATAGCGAGCTACCGGGGCGCGTTACCTGCGTGGTCATTCGCAGCCAAGACCAGCACGCTGGCGAGGTCGGCATCGTCAAAGAGGTTGGCCTTCATATGGGTCACGCTTGTAATAAAAGACCGAATTCCACCGATTAGTCCATGTGGTTCAGACCACGTCACTTTCCCGCTCGGTACGTTGACAAATCCAGCGCTCATGTTGAGATGGTCCCACACCTTCATAACGAAGCCGCCGGCGAGCAACTCGCTGAGGGCCTTAGCGTGCGTTGGTTCGTTGAAATAGACCAACAGCGGACAGATCAGCGCCGGCCCGGTGGGATTGCCGTTCAGCCGCATGCCGAATTGGGGGAGTGGCTTGGCGAGCTGCAAGAATTGCTCAAAGCGTTGCCGCAGTTCAATGGATGACAGATCATCGGCGAATATCACCAGCAGCAGCGTGGGCGTTCCCATTTTCACCTGAAACGCAACCAGATCGGCGAGCGGGACAAACGGCACCAGAGCCGGGAATGTTTCCTGCGAAGTGGCGCCGCCCGAGATGAACATCGGCATGCTGGTTTGGACCAGGGTCGCGGCGACGTTCGCCAGAGTTTTGGCCCACGCGACTTCTTTCTCGGCGTTGAAGTCCTTCGCGCTGAGCCCCACCTGATACTTCATGTTTTCCAGCCAGATGGTCATCGCCCGTGCGAAGACGCCGCGCGGATCGGGGCTGCGCGGAGCGCTCCTGGCGCGCGCAGTCCGAGGCCGAGCGCGGGGCTTGGCAACCGGCGTGGCGTCGGATGGAATTTTGGCGACAGTGGCCTGCTTGCGGACCCTGGGTTGGCGTTTCGAAGTAGCGGCGTCGGCCGGCAAGGCCGGAGAAGCTTTTTTTGTGGGCATAGCGGGTATTCTACAGACGCGTGTCAAGCGGCGGATCTCCGCCGACTCAAACCAAACACGCCTCTCAACAACCGAACCCGCTAATACAGTCCCGGCTCGCCGGCCGGCCGCGTCTTCCAGCGTCGATGTACCCATAGCCACTGGTCGGGATAACCGCGCACGTACTGCTCGATGGCCTTGGTGAAGAGCGCCGTGTTGGTGACGGCGTCGGCTTCGTGGTCGCCGGTGCGCACCAGTTTCAGCGCGGGATCAAACTCCACGCGATACTTGCGCAGCACCGGGTCCCAGATGGTGAACGCCGGTACCACCGCCGCGCCGGTGTGCAGTGCGACGCGCGCAAGTCCGCTGGCAGTGCAGGCAGGGACGCCGAAGAAATCCACGAACACACCCTGCGGCGGCGTCATGTTGGTGTCCATCAGGATGCCGACGGTGGCGTTCTGGCGCATGGCGGCGAGCAGACTGCGGGCGAATTCCTGCTTGCCGATCATGGTATTGCCATGCAGGCCGCGATAGCGGGTCACCAGCGCGTCGACGTAGGGGTTGTCCAGCGGCCGCACCACGATCTGCATGGGATGCCCCATCAGCGAGTGGAAGAACGAGCCCACCTCCCAGCCGCCGAAATGGCCGGTGAGAAAGAGCACTCCTTTGCCGCGCTTCTCCGCGGCCTCGAAATTCTCGAAGCCCTGATAGACGGCAACCTCGGATGCGTTGGCGGGCGTGTAGTAAGGAAACAGGCAGGCCTCGCCCAGCAGACGGCCCAGCGAGACATACACGCCGCGCAGGATCTTCCGGCGTTCTTTCTGTGACTTCTCAGGGAAGGCGAGCTGGAGATTGCGCATTCCGACGCGCCGCAACCGGCGATGCAGGTGAAATACAGCCCCGCCCATCATGATGCCGACTGCCCGGGCAAGCGGGCGCGGTAAGGCGCCGATCAGGCGCACCAGCAGCGCGACTGGCAGGTATTCCAATCGATGGCGCATCGGAAACTAACGGTAGCACCGCGAAAAAATGGGGTCAAACGGTCGCGGAGGAAAGAGGGAAAATTCTCCGTGGCATCCATGGTGAACCGGACTGCCGCTTGCCGAAAGCCACGCAAAAAAAATGCGGTGGCCGCAGCCACCGCTAACACAACTAATTCAGAATCTACTGATTTCCATTTCCGTTGTTGGGCGGCAAGGAGGAGCTTGAAGTCGCAGGCGCCGGCGCTGTTGCAGGGGTCGCAGTCGGCGCAACGTCGGGCGTTGCGTCGCTCGCTGGGGCAGGCGTCTCCGCAGGCGCGACGGTTGTCGCCGGCGATGCAGCAGCCACAGGCGCCGCGGCCGGAGCTGGGGTCGCCGCTGGAGCCGAAGTCGTCATCGGCGCGGCAGTTGGAGTAGCGGTGGCTGCGGGCGTCGCAGGAGGCGTGACTTGTGCCCGAACCTTCGGCGTCGGCGCATACTTCTCGACCGTGTTCAGCAACTTTTGTGAATTCTGGGGGGCGGGGACCTCGCCATTCAGCAGGGAATAGAAGGTCCAGTCCTTGCCGTAGAAGGCCTGGGTATCGGCCTGGTCCTGGCGAACGACCGACCCTCCCAGCGAGACGCCGAGCAAACAGCCCGCGCGAGCGCGAGTAGGTGAGAATCTGGGCGCGCATGGTGAGGTCGGTCGCGGCCTGAGCGTTGCGTCCCACCGGGCCGGCGGCCGCCGAAGCGTCGGCGCCCAGCTTAAACTTGCTTTGCAGCAGATGCTGCATGCCGTCGTCGGTGCGGATAATCAAGCACCAGATCGGAGGCTTGACCGCCAGCCTGGAAACCGAAGCTGCCTCCGGTCATGATGAAGAACACAGGCGCGCTCCAGCCGTGCTCGGTGCGGCAGGTGGCCACTCCCTTGCCGTAATTGGCGCCGAAGAGGAAGCTCGCTTTCAGGTCTGACGGCACAATGGCGATGCACTTGGCGCCGTTCATGATGGCGTCAGGAATGGCGCTGTCGGGAGCCGACATAATCTGGCTCAGGACGGTGCTGGACGTTTGGACCCGGTCCTGGGTCGCGCCGCGCCGGTCCGATGCGACGGCGCACAATGCCATCGAGATTACAACCAGGGTAGCCACTGCAATCTTCTTCATAGCTCAACTCCGATCACGCAATGGTCGGCTCACTTCGCCGATTGATGCCATCTTACGTCGGTTGGAGCGCGAGTCCGCGTGGGAAGAAAGCGGGATGCTGGTTACTCTTTAGTGTCCTGCGAGGAAGGGGAGCATCGCTGGGACCGGCCGTTGCCGTCTTGCCCAAAAACTAAGGGGTTGGAAGTGATTGACCCTCGTGTCCACTTCCAACCCTGTCTCCCAGGTTCTGTGGTAGGTGAGTGAAGTATGGAACGCGACGGTAACTTTGCGCAAGTTACGAAGGTACATGTCAGGTAACTGTACTTTCGTAATAAATTCGGCCGAGGGTAACCACGTCGGGTAACTTCCAAAACAATTCTTGCAGGTTAGAAACTATTCCGTTCAGGTCATCGACGGATTGCCAACAGGCTGTGGGTAAGAGGATGGACCGACAGTGCGATGCGATTGGGAGCGCCGATCTTGCGCAGTAATTCGGCGACATGAGCCTTGGCGGTGCGCTCCGCAAGGCCGAGTTCCTCGGCGATCTCGCGGTTGGACTTGCCCACCGCGAGCAAACTCAGCACCTGCTGTTGACGCTCGCTGATCATGTGGCCCTCGCGCGGCTTTACGTGGCGAACGTTCGCCGATGCAGTGACCCGCTCGATAAACGCGGCCAGTACCCGGCGCGGCGCCCACACCGAGCCGCTATGAACCACGCGAATGGCCTGTTTGAAGATGGCTGGGGTGGCATCGTCCGAGATGTACCCCTTGGCGCCGGCGGCAATCGCCCGCAGGATGTCTTCGTCATTGCTTCCCGGGCCGGTCACGATAATGCGCACCGTGGGACGCACCGTTTTCAAAGCTGACATGCTGGAATAGAAAGCCGCGCCGCGATTGCGGGTCAGCAGGACGACATCATCCTCCAGCGCTTTGAGGATCAACGGTACGGTTGAGGAGCGGACGCGAAACTGAGACCCGGAGCCAAAGAGGGCACGGAATCCAACGAAGCGAAGCGGATCGCTTTCCAATACGGCCACGCGTATCGGTTCTGGTGGCGGCGCCTTCTTCTTCGACGGCAGTTTCCTGGCTGGCTGTTTCTTTTTCTTTGCCGGTCGCTTCATCGGCGCCATCACCCCGCCGATAGGATATCTGACTTTAGTCGGACAAATCTCTGGTCTAAAAGTGCTACCGAACGGAATGTACCAAGAGTAGCATTACTATCAAACCTGGACATCCACCGTTTGAATATTGCCTTAGGCGGCGCTTTTCCGCTTGGAAGTCTTGGCGCCTTTGCGCACCACCTGGATTTCGGATTCCTTCTGCGCCGCGGCCACGCGTTGCGGCGGCTTCTTGGGCAACTGCGCCAGGCTCTCCTTCAACGCAGCCATCAAATCCACGACCGGCGCGGGTTTGCGCGGCTTCTCCACCGAAGTGACTTCCTCGCCTTCCATACGCGCCTTGATGAGCGTCTTGAGATTCTCTTCGAAGCTATCGTGGAATTTTTCCGGCTCGAACTTGCCGGCCAGGGCTTCGATCAACTGATGCGCGATCTTGACTTCGGCATCCTTCAGCTCCACATCGGGACGGCCGAAGTTTTCCAGCTTGCGCACCTCCTCGCTGTAATACATAGTGTGCAGCATCATGCCGCCCTCATAAGGGCGCAGGAAGACCGTGTATTCGCGGTTGTGCATGGTGAGCTTGGCGATGGCCACATAGTCGCGTCTCTTCCAGTGCGCGGCAGAGCAGCGCGTATGGCTTGCGCCCGGCCTCTTCCGGCACCAGAAAATACGACGACTCGAAGTAGATGGGGTCCACTTCCTCGGCCTTCACGAACTCGAGGATCTCCATCGCCTTGGCGGTCTTGGGCTCGATCTTCTTGATCTCCTCCGGCTCAATGATGACGTACTCGCCCTTGCGAAACTCGTAGCCTTTGACGATCTCGCTGCGTTCTACGACGCGCTCGTCGTGCGGGCACCAGAGCTGCTGCTTGATGCGGGTGTTGTCATCGCGATGCAGCATGTGAAACGAAATGTGATTGCCGCGCGCGCCGGAGAACAGCCGCACCGGCATGGAGATCAGTCCAAACGTGAGATAACCAGACCAAACAGAAGACGCCATTGTTCACCATTCCGCCCTGGAAATTGTGCAAATACCCCGGCACAGGATTGTCCACAGTACCCACTCTTGTCAAGACCCGATGTTGCCAAGGTATTCTATTCGCTCGATTTGTGGGATGCGCTGCAGGGATGGTTGTGCCGCCTGCCCCCGGTGCTGGGGTTGGATTTCGTACCGCCCCTCGGCTCCGCTCGGGGCAGGCTTCGGCACCGAGGCCACGGAGAAAAGAAATCAGTCGCGGATTGACACCGATAAACACGGATTGAATTTCGAGATGGGTTACTCCAAAAGATCCGTGTTCATCGGTGCGAATCCGTGGTTAAGAAAATGACCCCGGGCCGACGGGGTATGCGGCACGAGTGAAGTCCTTGAACGCGCCCGGCATGCGATACTGGCCGCAGACGCGTGACCAGCCTGCTCCAAGTAAGAGGTTTGCCCGCCGCCGCAGTCGTGGCCATCGGCTTTGCTGTGTTGGCCCGCCTGATGGGCGCGGTAACCGATGGCGGGGCTCTGGCCGGCGTGCTGGTGGCCTTTGTCCTGATGCTCGCCGCCGGACTGGCGGGATTCGTTCCGCTGGCGACCGTATTTCTGCTGACCGTGGTGACGACGCGAGTGGGCTACGCCCGCAAGCAGCGCCTGGGCGTGGCCGAACGCCGGCGCGGCCGAACTGCCTCCCAGATCCTCGCCAATCTATGCGTTGCGGCGCTCTGCGCCTTGCCGGTGCTATGGCTTCCGCGCTTCAGCGACGTTCTTTTATTGGCCGCGATGGCGGCTCTGGCCGAAGCGGCTGCCGATACGGTTTCCAGCGAACTGGGCCAGGCAACCGCGAATAGCGCGTACATGATTACTGATTTTCGACCTGCGGCCATAGGAACCAACGGCGCTATTAGCGTCGAAGGCACCCTGAGCGGATGCATAGCCGCTTCCATCGTGGCGTGGGTCAGTTCCTTCGCCGGCATTGTGGTGTGGCAGTGGACGCCGATTGTCGCCCTGGCCGGGGTGGCGGGTATGTTGCTGGACAGCGTTCTGGGTGCGACCTGGGAGAACTCAGGCAAGATGGGAAACGATTCTGTGAACTTCGTAAGCACCGTGTTCGCTGCCGATCTGGCGCTGGTGGCGGCGATGGTGGTGGAGAGAATTGGCCGCTAAAGCACTCGTTGAGGAAATGCTCCACCTTGAGTCCTGTGATCCCGAGTGACGAGGTCGTCCGCCGCGGGACGACCGAGGAGTCGAGGGACCCCTATGACCGAAGGGATTGGTGAGCCTTCTGGTATAGCGGTCCTTCGACTCGTCCGCGCAAAGGCGGCGCGGACTCGCTCAGGATGACAATATAGAAACTGATGGTCACCCGCTGCCATATTAGGTTTAAGCTCAAGCAGAATCTTCGGAGCTGCCTTTGCCACGACGCAAACTTGTTCTCGCCGCCGTCTTAATCGCACTTACGCCTGCTCTGTTCGCCCAGCAGTACGACACGCTCATCCGCAATGGCCGCGTGGTGGATGGCAGCGGCAATCCCTGGATTTATGCCGACGTCGGCATCATCGGCGACCGCATCGCGTTTGTCGGAAAGGCCGACCCGAGCGTCACAGCCAAGCGCACCGTCGACGCCACCGGCCTCATCGTCGCGCCCGGCTTCATTGACATGCTCGGACAGTCGGAGACCAACCTGCTCATCGACAAGCAGGCAGTGAGTAAGTTGACACAGGGCATCACCACGGAGATCACCGGCGAAGGCGACTCTATCGCGCCTATCAACGAAAAGCTCAATCGCGGAGCGCGCCGACTACTTTCAACACTTCCATCTCACGCCCGACTGGCAATCGCTGGACGAATACTTCCAGCGCCTGACGAAGCAGGGAAGTGGAATCAATCTTGGAACCTACGTAGGCGCAGCGCAGGTGCGGCACATGGTGATCGGCACCGCCGATCGCGCGCCTACCCCCGAAGAGCTGAAGGAGATGGAGATCATGGTGGACGACGCCATGGGCGACGGTGCGATGGGCGTTTCCAGCGCGCTCATTTACTCGCCCGGTTCGTACGCCAAGACCGACGAGCTGATTGCGCTGGCCAAGGCCGCGGCAAAAAAGGGCGGCATTTACGCCTCGCACATGCGTAACGAAGGTGACGCGGAGATGGATGCGCTGAGTGAAGCGTTTCGCATCGGGCGGGAGGCCAACATTCCCGTCGAAATTTTCCATTTGAAGTGTGCGGGCAAGCAGAACTGGGGCAAGATGCCGCAGGTCATCGCCGCCATCGAGCAGGCACGGGCCGGCGGCGTCGATGTTACCGCCGATCAGTACCCCTACACCGGCGCGGCAACGTCGCTGGGCGCGGTCATTCCTGCGAAGTATCACGCCGGCGGACCAGATGAATTCGTGAAACGGCTGAAGGACCCAGCCATCCGCGCACAGATTCGCAAGGACGTCACAGCGCCGAGCACTTCCTTCGAGAACCTGTGGTTGGGCGCGGGCGGCGCCGATGGCGTAATGGTCATCTCGGTTCTAAATCCCGAGCTGCGCAAGTACGAAGGCAAGACCGTCGCGCAGATCGGCAAGATGGACAACAAAGACCCGCTGGATGCGCTGATGGATGTGGTCATCGCCGACCGCGACAACACCGGCGCGGTGTACTTCCTGATGAGCGAAGATGACGTGAAGCTGGCCATGCGCCAGCCGTGGGTAAGCGTGGGCACCGATTACGGCGCCATTAACCCGACCGGGCCGCTGGGCGAGTCGAAGTCGCACCCGCGGGCGTACGGTAGCTTCGCGCGCATTCTCGGCAAGTACGTGCGCGAGGAGCACAACCTGCGGCTGGAGGACGCCATCCGCAAGTTCACCTCACTGCCCGCGCAGCGCGAGAAGCTTGACCATCGCGGGCTGCTGCGCACCGACTACTTCGCCGACATCACGATCTTCGATCCTGAGAAAGGTGCGCGACACGGCGACCTTCGACGATCCCAACCGGCCGTCGGTGGGGTTTCGAGTATGTCTTCGTGAACGGAGTGCTGTCGCTGGAGCACGACAGAGTGACCGGACAACTTGGCGGACGTCCGCTGCGCGGCCCGGGATACATCATGCGCGACTACGTTCCCGAGGGCCTGCCGGTTCGCGGGAAGGTGCAGGGCGTGGTGACCGACGAGGCTGGCTGGCCGCTGCCCCGCGCGACGGTCACGTTGAGCGACGCCAGCGGAAAAGTATTGGCGACGGTAACTTCGAAGAAAGATGGGCGATACGAATTTGTGCTGGAGAATGCTTGCAGCGGCTGTTCAGTGAAGGCTGAACGTATGGGCTTCGCGGCGCAGCAGAAATCAGGCGTGGATTACAACGGGGCGAATTCGCTGTGGTTCGGATTTGCGCTGCCTAGGACCAGGTAGTCCTCGCTGGACGAGTAACTCTCCGTTGCAAAGAGGAGTAACATCGGCGACTATGCTGCTACTGAACTTCGAGATGTGCATGGAGATACATGGCCAACGCGGAACATCTAGCAATCCTGCTGCAGGGGTTGAGAAGTGGAATGAGTGGCGGGCAGAACATCCAAGAAAAACGCCAGACCTCGCTGGGCTGAAACTCATCAAAGCAAACCTTAGCAACGTAAACTTCGAGGGAACGAAGCTCAGCGGATCCAACCTCACGTTGGCGATCGTCAAGAACGCCGATCTAAGGGGGGCAAATCTACAGCAGGGGAATCTGTATAAGACGGATTTCGGCGGTTCCGACCTCACGAAAGCCAACCTTCGAGAAGCTAATCTTCGCTTCGCGATCATGAGTGCGACACGCCTTCGCGGTGCGAACCTATACGATGCGGTGTTGTGCGACGCGGATCTCACCGGGGCAGATCTCACTAACGCGGACCTTCGAGGTTCTCTACTGCTCAAGACCATTATGGACTCTGCAACGCTCACAGGATGCCGCATCTACGGGACATCGGCTTGGGACGTGAAACTAAATCAGGCTATCCAATCGAACCTAATCATCACGCCAGACGATCAGTCCATCATCCAAGTCGACAATCTTGAGGTTGCTCAGTTCATTTACCTGCTTCTGAATAACCGGAAAATTCGCGACGTGATTGACACGGTTACCTCCAAGGTTGTTCTCATCTTGGGGCGCTTCACGGACGAACGGAAGGCAGTGCTGGAGGGAATTCGGGACGAACTCCGCAAGTGCGACTACCTACCCGTGCTGTTCGACTTCGAAAAGCCGTCTAGCCAAACGACACAGGAAACCATCGCCACCCTAGCGCATATGGCGAGGTTTGTAATCGCCGACCTCACTGACGCCAAAAGCGTGCTACAAGAGCTTGCGGCCATTATTCCCTGCAGCCCGTCTGTCTTTGTCCAGCCGTTGTTGCTTGCCTCGCAGGAGGAGCCGGGCATGCTTGATTTCTTCCGAAAGTTCCCTTGGGTTCTGGAACCGGTTCGCTACACCGATCAAGAACTGCTGATGGCAGGACTGAACGAAGCGGTAATCGCCCCCGCCGAGAAAGCGCGAGCGCAGGCAGCAAAGTGAAATGCAAATCCCTAGCGCGGCACGTAGACCGCAGATCCCTCCACTCGGGCTGAAGCTCTCGGTCGGGATGACACATCAAACAAAAACGATAGGTAAAAGCTAAAAGCCGAAAGCTGAAGGCTAAAAGCTAATTGCTAGCTGCTAGATGCTAACGGCCTGCTCCACTTCACGTCACTCAGTTACGGCTTCTCATGCTCCGCTGGAAGACATTTGCGATAGGTTGTAGTCTGGCGCTGGCGCTGTTCCTGTTCGCGCGCAAATCCTCCATGCCCAACCAGAATGCCTACCACGAAGTGATTGATCTGACCCACAGCCTCAACGACCACTCGCCCAACTGGGAAGGCACGGAGAAGTCGCCGTTCGCTGCGAAGGAAGAGGGCAACATCGAGCGCGATGGGTACTATTCGCGCATCTTCACCACGCAGGAGCACTACGGCACTCACCTCGACGCGCCGGCGCACTTCGCCAAGGGCATGTGGACGGTGGAGCAGATTCCGGCGGAGCGGCTGGTGCGGCCGCTGGTGGTGCTGGATGTGCGCGCCAAGGTAAAGAACAATCCCGACTATGAGGTGAGCGTGCAGGACGTGGCTGAGTGGGAGAGTGTGCATGGTCCGCTTCCGACCGGCGCCGTGGTCATGGCGTACACGGGCTGGGACACGCGCTGGAATTCCCAGAAGGAATTTCAAAATCTGGGGAGCGATCACCTGCCGCACTATCCCGGATACTCGGTCGAGGCTGCGAAATTTCTGGTGAGGACGCGTGACGTGGTCGGGCTCGGCATTGACACCATGAGCGTGGACATCGGCGCGACCACCACATATCCGGTGCACCAGTTCACTGCGAAGGAGAGCGTTTACCACCTGGAAAACGTGGCCAACCTCGGCCTGTCGCCGCCATCGGGAGCGACCGTTGTGGTGGCGCCCATCAAGCTGGAAAACGGTTCCGGCGGGCCGGTGCGGCTGCTGGCGCTGGTGAAGTAAGGGCGCTTTTCGCTAAGACCTTTTACATTGTCATCCCGAGCGAGCCCGCCGCGGCGGGCGAGTCGAGGGATCTGCGGTTCGTGTGGTGATAAACCGCAGATCCCTCGACTCCGTTCGGTCGCCTGCGGCGGCCTCACTCCGCTCGGGATGACAAAAAGAAAATGCATTAGCCGCGGCGCTGAAGCGCCGCACTACCCGAGCGGCGCTGTTCTTCGCGAGAGCTAAGCTGACGGCTGTCCTACCTCACATGCGCCCTGTACAGCATGTAGCTGAAGCTTTCGCGCAGAGCGGACATCCAGCGGCCAAAGGCTGTCTTGGGGATTGAGCTGGGGCGCGGCGAAACATAAACCTGCACGCCTGCGCGGGTCATCATTTGTTTGGCGCGGTACAAATGATAGGCGTCGCTGACCAGCAGCGCGCTGTGCATGCCGTTGGCGCGAAGGATGTTCGCCACGCGCTGCGTGGATTCCTCGGTGTTGTCCCCCTGAGTCTCAGCGATCAGGTTCACGTCGGGGACGCCACGCGATTCCAGGTAGTCGCGGCCAACCTGTCCCTCGCTGTAGCGCGGGTCCCCCCCTGCGCCGCCAGTGGTGATGATGACCGCTGCCAGCCCACGCTCGAAAAGTTGGTGTGCATGGTCGAGGCGCGCGCGGTACACCGGCGAAGGGTGTCCAACATATTCGGCCGCACCGAAGACGATGATGGCGTCGGCGGGGCGCGCTTCATCCACGCCGGCTTCGCGCATGATCTGCGCAGCGTTAAAGAAGAGAACCCCCGCCGCGACGATGACGGCGAGAATGACGATCCAGACCTTCAGTGGCACCTTGAAATCTCTCTGCGGTGCGGACACTACTCCCGGCCGCCCAGCAGTTCGACGATCTGCTCCTCGGGAATGGCGCCGTGGCGCAGCACGCGCCAGCTGCCATCGTCGCTGGTGAGGTCGACGATGGTGGAAGGCATGTCGCGCGGCGACTGGCCGCCATCCACGATGACCGAAACGCAATCGCCGAGTTGGTCGCGTACCTCCATCGCGGAAGTGCACTCCACCTCGCCATGCAGGTTGGCGGAGGTGGCGGTGATGGGCAAACCGGCGGCGCGAATGACGGCCAGCGGAATCTCCGCCGCAGGAACGCGCAGAGCGACGTTGCCGGTGTTGGCCGTGACCTTGAGAGGCAACTTGGGATCGGCTTTGACGATGATAGTCAGCGGGCCGGGCCAGAAGCGGCGGGCCAGCAGGTAAAAGATCTCCGGCACCGGCCACGCCAGATCGGCGGCCTGGTCCACCGACTCAATCAGCAGCGACAGCGGTTTGTGACGCGAGCGGTTCTTGATCTCGTACACGCGATCGACCGCGTGCAGGTTAAAGGGATCGGCGGCCAGTCCGTAAAAGGTGTCGGTCGGCATGCCCAACACCAGACCCGAGCGGATCTTTTCGGCCGCGTAGGTGACGAGGGAAGCTTCCGGCTGCTGGCTGTTGATCTTAACGATTTCGGGACGCACCCGTACCTCTTCTTCCTGATGAGGAGTTAATGGGGCGAAACCGTAACACATCGCCCCGGGAACGGCAACCTAGCAGATTATCATGTCGCGACCCGAAACGCTGTGAGCGTCGAGCGCGGCGGTGTAGGATAGACGCCGGTCCTGCCATCGCAGCAATGGTCAATTCAGCCGAGATCGAAGGTCGTCTTGCGCCGCGTCAACAGCCGCCAGAACGCGCGCGTCAAGGATTTGCGGCGGGGCTTCGCTGAGGCTGCGCCGAATCAGCAGGGCGAGGTTGCCGTCGAAGGCATGCACCTGGTGGAAGAGGCGATTCGCAGCGGGTTGCGGCTGAGCACGGTCTTCTTCAGCGAGTCGGCGCGGGAGCGGGCGCATAAGCTGCTGCCGCAACTGTCGTCGCATACCGAAGCCCTGCTGCTGCCGGATGAAGTGTTCGCCAGCGCCGTGCCGAGCGACACGCCGCAGGGAATTGCGGCCATGGTGCGGCCGAAGTCGTTCTCGTTGGACGAAGTGTTTTCTCCACGCGCCGGCGCTGCTGGTTGTGACTGTCGGGCATGCAGGATCCAGGAAATCTGGGGACCATTGCACGCTCGGCGGAGGCGTTCGGAGTGACCGGCCTGCTGCTGGGCGAGCGCACCGTGAGCCCGTGGAACTGGAAGGCGGTGCGGGCATCGGCGGGATCGCTGTTTCGCGTGCCAACGCTGAAAGTGGAAGTGGCGAGAGCGCTGGAGGAGATCAAGGCGCGCGGCGTAAGCGTGCTGGCAACGTCATCGCACAAAGGGGCGCTTATCGCCGATGCGGACCTGCGCGGGCCGGTGGCGTTGTTGATTGGCAGCGAAGGAGCGGGAGTACCGAAGGACGTGCTCGCGCAGGCGGATGAGGTGGTCGCAATCCCGCAGTCGCCCGCGTGGAATCGCTCAACGCAGGCATGGCGGCGTCGATCGTGCTGTACGAAGCAGCCCGGCAGAGAGAAAGGATTTAACCACGGAGGCACGGAGAGCACGGAGGAAAGAGAATAAAATCGGTCTCATGAATGGGGCGGAGTCAGGTTTGTATCAGGGCACGACTTCCAGTCGTGCCGGGAGCAGCCACTCAAAAGAAGGGCTTTAGCCGCTGAAGACAGGGGCTGAAGTCCAGTAAAGAAGCGGCCTTCTCGGCACGACTGAAGCCGTGCCTGATACAGAGCGTGGTGGACAACGCTTGTGAATCTGTTCCAGCAACACCCCGCAGCACGACGACGCCGTTGACAAGTCGCGGCCGCTGGCCGATCGCATGCGTCCGCGCACGCTCGACGAGTTTGTCGGGCAGGAGCACATCCTCGCGCCGGGCAAGTCGCTGCGCGTGCAGATCGAGCGCGACGACACCGGCTCGCTCATCTTCTGGGGGCCGCCGGGTGTCGGCAAGACGACGCTGGCCAAGATCATCGCGCGCATGACGCACGCCGACTTCATCGAGTTCTCCGCCGTGCTGGCCGGCATCAAGGAAATCAAGCAGGTGATGGCCGACGCCGAGCGCGCGCGGCAGTACGGCACGCGCACCATCGTCTTCGTCGACGAAGTCCATCGCTTCAACAAGGCGCAGCAGGACGCCTTTCTGCCGTACGTCGAGAAGGGAAGCATCCGCCTGATCGGCGCGACCACGGAGAATCCATCATTCGAAATCATCTCGGCGCTGCTGTCGCGCTGCCGCGTGTATGTGCTGAATCCGCTGACGCGAGGAGCAGATTGTGCTCCTGCTGCGGCGCGCGCTTGAAGACACCGAGCGCGGGCTTGGGCGAGCTGCATCTCGAAGCCGAAGACGACGCCCTGGGCAAGATCGCGGCTTATTCCAGCGGCGACGCGCGCAGCGCCTACAACGTGCTGGAAGTGGCGGCGACGCTGGCTCGCGAGCAGCAGAAGAAGGGCGCACGACCTCGCATCACCGACGCCATCGTAACGGACGCGCTGCAGAAGCGCGTGCTGATGTACGACAAGGCCGGCGAGGAGCACTACAACCTGATTTCCGCTCTGCACAAGAGCGTGCGCAACAGCGATCCAGACGCGGCGCTCTACTGGCTGGCGCGCATGCTGGAAGCCGGCGAGGACCGGCTGTACGTTGCGCGTCGCGTGGTGCGCATGGCGGTCGAAGACATCGGACTGGCCGATCCCCAGGCGCTGGCCGTTACGCTGGCAGCGCGCGATGCCTTCGACTTCCTCGGAATTCCCGAGGGCGACCTGGCGCTGGCGCAGGCGGTGGTTTATCTCGCGGTCGCGCCGAAGTCGAATGCGCTGTACACGGCGTACGGCGCCGTGCAGGAAGATGTGGAGCGCACGGCGCAAGAGCCAGTGCCGCTGCATCTGCGCAACGCGCCCACCGGGCTGATGAAGTCGCTGGGCTACGGCAAGGGCTATCAGTACGCGCACGACCTGGATTCGAAAGTCGCCGACATGCAGTGTCTGCCCGACAGCCTGAAGGACCGGGTTTACTACCATCCGACTGAGGAAGGTATCGAGAAGCGCATCAAGGCGCGGCTGGAGGAGATAAGGAAAGCGAAGAAAGCAACTAGCGACTAGTCTTCTGCAGCTTCGATGTCGAAATTGTCTTTGTACAGCGACCACCTGATCGGGCAAATGGCTAGCGTAGTTGCTAATTGCTGGCTACTGTCTCTTGATGTGTTCCTTCAGGATGCACCGGTCCATGACGACGAAGATACCTGCCTGGCGCGCCTTCTCCGCGGCTTGGTGATGGACCACGCCTTCCTGCATCCAGATGGCAGGAGCCTTGATCTGGATGGCCTGCTCGACTACTTCCGGCACAGCATCGGAGCGACGAAAGACGTTCACGATGTCAATCTTCTCCGGCACATCGAGCAATGAAGGGTACGCCTTCTCGCCTTCCCACTCGGTGATGTTGGGATTCACCGGAATGATGCGATAGCCCTGCGACTGCATGTAGTGCGACACGCCATAGCTCGGTCGCGTGGGCGTGTCCGTGAGTCCGACCACGGCGATCGTCCGGGCGGATTGCAGCAGCTTGGTAATGCGGTCGGCTTCGGTGGCGGCCAAAGGAGGCTCCTAGCGCTTCTTCAGCTTCGTGCTCAGCCTGCGGTGCGGCTCGGGCGAGGTGGCCAGCATACCGGAGAGATGCTCGACCTCCAGCACCACGCGGTCCAGGTCATCCAGCAGCGGCTTCAACAGGTGCGTAACGCCGCCGGCGCGATACTGGTTGACCAGCGAGCGGTAGTACCAGATGATCTTCGCCTTCGGAGCGGAGAAGCGCGTGAATGCCGAGTCGCCGTTGTAGCGCAGGTCGCGCAGCACGGCACGCGCGTTGTACAGCTTGTCGGCGGCGGAGACGAAACGGGTCTCGGCATCCTCGTGGCGTATACGTTTCAGGTAGCGGAACTTGCGCGTCTCCCAGCCCTCCTTCTTCTTCGGGATCTTCGGCGTAGGAGTCGGTGCAGCCATCCACCATCTTGGCCACCCGCGGGCCGAAGATCTGCTCGATGGCTCGCAACATGGGACGTCCGCCGTGATCTTCGACGGCATCGTGCAGCAGAGCCGCGATGCCCATCTCCTCGTCGCCACCGTAATCCATCACGATGGACGCCACGCCCAGCAGATGGGAAAGATACGGAATGCCGCTCTTCTTGCGGTCTTGATTGCGGTGCACCTGGGCGGCGAAGAGCAGAGCGTGATCGAAGCGGATGGAAAGAGGAATGAACTTGCGGTCGAAGTTGCCAGGTTTACTCGTCATGATCGGAGAGAGAAGTACGCACACAGGATAACGGAAAAGGGCAGAGCAGGAGGAGAGTTTTAATCACCACAGAGACACAGAGGCACGGAGAAAAAGAAACCGCGGATTGTCACGGATAAACACGGATTCTTTAAGAAAAGTCAGTCAATCCGTGTTCATCGGTGCCAATCCGTTGTTGACTCTTCTTCCTCTGTGTCTCTGTGGTTAAGACGAGTAGATCACGCGCAATCGTCGCAACCTTTTCCGCTCAAGCCCTGCAAGCCTTCGCGCGCGATGATCGGGACCATAACCAGCGCGGCGGCCGGGTCGGTCCACCACCACCCGCAGGAGTGCATGCAACAAGAGTCCGGCAAGAAGGATGGCGGAAAGCCATGCGCAGAAATCGGCCTGGCGCGAGTCGGCCTGCAGAGCGCGACTGCCGAGCTGGGCTGCGACGCGACGTTTGGCGCGCCCGAGCAGCGGCATGACAATCACGGCGGCTACGGCAATCAGAATGCCCGGCAAGCTGCCTTGTGGCTGGGCTTTAATCCAAAGAGCGTGAAGGGCTTCAGCAGCTACGTAAGCGGCCAGCAGCAGAAAGCAAACCCCGACCAGCCGATGTGCAGTCCGCTCAGCGCGCTCGCGTCGCTCCACGTCGGCATCCGCATGAAATCGCCACAGCAGAATTCCTCCCGAGGCCGTCTCGATCACCGAGTCGAGGCCGAAGCCGACCAGCGCGATGCTCCCCGCCAGCACTCCGGCGATGAGTGCGACCGCAGCTTCGAATCCGTTCCAGACCAACGTGAAATATTCCAAGCGCCGTCCGCGCGCGACCAGCGCGTTGCGCTCCAAGGCGGTTGGAGGAGCGCGGAAGGTGATCGCGTTGGCCTTCATTCCACCGAGTATAAAGCGGCGACGGGAAGGGAAGAGTTAGCTCGCCATGAAGAGCGCATCACCTTACGCGTTCGCGCCGCCCGGAGCGTACTGGACGGCCAACAGCGTCTCGTCATCGGCCCGTTCACGACTCCCGCGAAAAGCCGCGACCTGTTGCTTGCAGGCATCCACCAGCTTGGTGGGGCAGCAGGAGCCCTGGCTTGCGAGGAAGTCCCGCAGGCGCTCAACGCCGTACTCATCGCCGCCTTCGTTTTCGGCCTCGCTGACCCCGTCGGTGTAGAGCACCAGGGTATCGTGAGGCGCCATGTGCGTCCGAGCCACGCTGACCGTGTCGTCGGAGAAGTAGCCGAGCGGCTTGCACATGCTTTCGAAGGTGCGCACGCCCGACTCACCCACCAGTAGCGCCGGCAGATGGCCGGCGTTAGCCAGCTCCAGCTCGCCGCTGGTCGAAGCTTTGCCGAGGACCAGCGTGGCGTATTGCGTGGGCAGCGCGCTCTCGCGGAAGAGCCGGTTGGCCCGCACCATCAGTTCCACGACCGATAGCCCTAACGGCACCAGCGAATGAAACACGGCGCGCAGGTTGGAGGAAAGCATGGCCGCGGCCACGCCCTTGCCGGATACATCGGCCATGATGAAGTAGAGATGTCCGTTCTCGCGGAACAAATCGCAGTAATCGCCGCTGACCATTCCGGCGGGCTGATAGTGATACGAGATGTCCCATCCGGGAAAGGAGATGTCGTTGGGCGGCAGCAGGCCTTTCTGGATTTGCGCCGCCAGCTCCAGATCGTACTCCAGCGCACGCGCCTGCTTGGGGGTCAGGCAATCCAGACAGACCCGCGCCAGGGGATTCTCCAGCAACCGCTCGTTCTCGACCGTGCCCAGGCATACCTCGCACACGCCGAAGCTGCCGTGGTCAATGCGGTGCAGCGCGCTGTCCACTTCCTCCAACAGCTGCAACACGCGATCGCTTTCGTTCTCAGCCAGCACATCGGCCAGCCGCGCTCGCCCCGCCAGCAATTGCTCGCGGACGTTATTGACGTAAACCGTTTCACCAATTGCCATGGCTAACCACCTTATAGGATTTAGAAGGTTAAAGAGAGCAGCAGGATGCAGTCTTTTTTGGCCTCGTCCTGCTCACATTTGACAGTCTAACGACGTTGGGCGATCGCCGCATTCCGCTTCTTGCGCCCAAAAGAAAGCGTCTGTTGTCACGGTTAGTTTAAGTTACGGAAGCGCTTCGGCGCTGCGCGAGCGCCTGCTCTGCCACCGCCTGTCGCTCGAGCATGCGGTGCTTCAGGGTCTCGTAGATGGGTTCGCTCTTGACCAGCATGGCCACCACAATCGCCGCCAGCGAGGCGCCGAGCAAGGCCAGGGTCAGATCGCCGCGGCCGGTCATCTCCACGGTCAGCACGATTCCGGTCAGCGGCGCGCGAACACTGGCGGAAAACAGCGTCGCCATGCCGACCACGGCACAAGCTACAGGACTGATGCCGGCCGCAGGAAGAAAATGGTTCAGGACTTCGCCGAACAACGCGCCGAAGGAGGCACCCAGCACCAACAATGGAGCGAACAGGCCTCCGGGTGTGCCCGCGGCGTAGGACCACGGGCCGATGAAGAATCGCAGCACGAAGATTGCCGCGAGGGTTGTGACCGTGTGGCGTTCCGAGAGCACGGCCTGCGTCAGGGAGTCGCCGCCGCCGACCATCGCGGGCACAAACCAAGCGGCCAGCCCGACGGTGGCACCGATCAGCGCCGCCCGCTGGATGGCTGACAGTCTGGAAAATCCGTCGGCGAAGCGCAGCAGACCGATGATCGTTGAGTTATAGAGGGCGCCGACGCAGCCCAGCAGGGCGCCGAGCACAATAAATGGCCAGCCCCTCCAGACCGCGGTCAGGCCGACCTGCCGCACCGCAAAGTCAAGATGGTTACCCAGCATCAGCCGCATGATCCACACGGCAAATGTTGCGGCCGCGAGCGTGGCCACCAGCAGCCAGGGAGTGAAGCTGGAGGTCAACTCCTCGAAGACGAAGATGGAGCCGCCGATGGGCGCGTTAAAGGCAACCGCCAGACCAGCACCTGCGCCAGCCGCATCGATGACGCGCTTGTCCTCGTCATGATTCACCAGGAAGCGCGAGACCAGGAAAGCCAGCGAGGCGCCCATCTGGACGGTTGGACCTTCGCGGCCGAGCGCCAGGCCGGAGCCTATAGCCAGGATGCCGCCGAAGAACTTGACAGGCAGGATGGGGTGCCCGGCGGGTTTGACCTCTCCGCTGAAGACGGCTTCCACGCGCTGCACGCCGCTGCCCTCGGCCTCGGGCGCAAATCGTTCCACCATCCAGCGCGCCAGCCCGGCGCCGATGAGCCCAAGCGCGACCGGGGCCAGCCATCCGATATGAGGCCAGGCATGCGCCCAGAGCACAAGGGCGTTGCGCAGGCCATCCGCCATGTTCAGCAGCAGACGAAATGCGCCGCCGACCACGCCGATAAGAAGGCCGGTAAACAAGCTGGAGATCGAGATGCGGACGATACGAGAAGTCAGCATTCAGTTGTCAGTGGCCAGGTTTCATTAGCCGGTCGAGGGCGGCGGACTCTGAGTGGCTCGTGAAGGGAGAACGAGTTCTGAACGGTCCGCAAGTTCGTGCGCTCTCATAGGCCACTTGAAGGGCCCAACTGACAACTGACAACTGCTTTACTGCTGTTCCCATCCTCCGCCCAGCGCCTGGTAGAGCTGTACGTAGTTCTGCAGCTCGGTGTACCACGCCTGCGCCAGGCTCAGCGCGGAGGTGAAATATTGCTGCTCGTAATACTGCACCTCGAGGAAGCTGGTGACGCCTCCCTGGAAGCGGACGTTGGCCAGGCGCGCCATCTCGGCGTAGGTCCTGGTCTGCTCGTCAATCTTCATGCGGTATTGCCGCGATTGCGAGTAGCCTACCAGGCTGTTGGAAACATCTCCGAAGGCCTGGAGTACGATCTGCTTGTAGATGAGCTCGGACTCGTCGCGCTGCGCCCAAGCCAGGCGGTAGTTCGAGGTGATGCGGCCGCCCTGAAAGAGAGGCTGGACGACCTGACCACCCAGCGACCAGAAGGTCGCGGGTCCTTGCAGGAAGCTGCTGATGGCAGTGCTCTGCGCGCCGAAGATGCCGGTCAGGGAAATCTGCGGGAAGAAAGCGGCCTTGGCGACGCCCACGTTGGCGTTAGCCGCGACCAGGTTTTCTTCCGCGCGGCGGACGTCGGGCCGGCGCTGCAGCAGGGCGGATGGCAGTCCTGCCGGCACCTCGGGCAGATGCGGTTGGTCCACCAGGTTCAACCCGCGCGCCACAGCCCCGGGGTTTCTGCCCAGCAGAATACTGAGATTATTCTCCGTCTGCGGAATGACCTGTTGCAGACTGATGACCTCGGCTTCCGACTGTTGCAGCAGGGTCTGCGCTTGATAGACGTCGGTGATGGCGCTCTCGCCGCCATGGAACTTGATTTCGTTCAGCTTCAGAATCTCTTTGTCGGTCGCTACCGTCTGCTTGGCATAATCGAGCTGGGAATCATACTGCCGCAGCAGGAAGTAGTTGCTGGCGACCGACGAGATCAACGTGACCTGCACCACCTCCTGTCCGTATTTGGTAGCCAGCAGGGTGGCGCGTGCGGCTTCGGTGGCGCGGCGATATTGTCCCCAGAAGTCCACGATGTAGGAGAGCGACAGGGCTGCAATATCGAAAGTGGGTGCTTTTTTCCCATAGAATTGATAGTTGCGCTCGTTGGTGATGCCGAAACTTCCGTTCGCCTGAGGAAACTGATTGGCGCGGGTGATGCCGAGGTTGGCGTTGGCTTCCATGACGCGCGCCGCAGCAATGCGCATGTCGTAGTTGTTCGCCAGCGCTTCCTTGATGAGGGCCTGCAGAGTCTCATCCTGGAAGACCGACCACCACTTCATCTCGGCGAACTGGCCGCCGCTCGGCGCCTGGGTGGTGAGATCCGGCGCGTTGCGATACTGGTCGGGGACGTTCAGCGCGGGACGCTTGTAGTTGGGGCCGACTTTGCACGCGCAGAGGGCCAGCAACAGAAGGGCGACAGTAAATGTTTTCTTGTTAGTCATCACCCGCTCCTTCCGGAATTGGGGCGGTTCCCTCTTGATGCGGCTCTTTCTTCCCACCCGATATCCATAGTCCAAAGCGCTCCACCACATCGAAGCTGACGGGAATGAAGAAGACGGCAAGCAGCGTCGCGGCCATCATGCCACCAATCACGCAGGTGCCCAGCACCTGTCGCGAGATGGCGCCGGCGCCGGAAGCTCTCCACAGCGGCACGCAGCCCAAGATAAAGGCAAATGCCGTCATCAGGATGGGGCGCAGCCTCAATCTTGCGCCGGTAAGAGCGGCGTCGACCAGTGGCTTGCCTTTGTCGTATTCCAGCTTGGCGAACTCGACGATCAGAATGGCATTCTTGGCTGACAGGCCGATGAGCATGACCAGCCCGATCTGCGCGTACACGTTGTTATCGAGATGGCGGTAGAAGAGGGTAATGAACGCCCCGAAAACAGCAATCGGGACTCCCAGCAGCACGCTGAAAGGCAGCGTCCAGCTCTCGTACTGCGCCGCCATGATGAGGAAGACGATAAAGAACGCCAACCCAAAGATGATACCGGGCGAAACGCCTTGCGCCGCTTTTTGTTCCTGATACGACATACCGCTGTAGTCGAAGCCCATCTGCGGGGGCATGGTTTTGTGGAAGACTTCTTCCAGAGCGGCCATGGCCTGACCGGAGCTGTAGCCCGGCGCGGCGGAGGTGTTGATCTGCACGCAATTGAACAGGTTGTAGCGCATGACGAACTCGGCGCCGGCGCGCGGATAGGTGCTGGTTAAGGTGCTCAACGGCACCATCTCGTTCGCAGCGTTCCTGACGTAGAACTTCCCCAGGTTTTCTGCTTGGGTGCGGAAATCACCGTCTGCCTGAACGTACACCTGCCATTGCAGACCGAAGCGATTGAAGTAGTTGATCAGGGAGCCACCCATGAATGTCTGTACGGTGTCGTAGAGGCCGCTCAACTGGATTTGCTGGGTCATGGCTTTGGCGTTGTCCACCTTGACGCCGACCTGGGGAACGCCAAACAAAGCTGTCGTCATGGTGCCTTGCAGCTCGGGACGCTTGCGGGCCTCAGCCATGAAGATTTGGGTGTTTTTGGCCAGAAAATCAATGCCGCTGCCCGACCGGTCTTCCAGAATGAAGGTGGCGCCTCCCGAGGTTCCCACGCCGGGAATCGCCGGCGGCGGAAAGGAGAACGCAATGCCGTATGGCACTTTGGCGAGGGCCTGCGCCAGATGGGCCTTGATGCCATCGTAGCTGGTCTCCGGAGTCTTGCGTTCTCCCCAGGGCTTCAAGGAGATAAAGAAGAACGAGCTGTAGGTCGCGTTAACGCCGCTCAACATGCTGTAGCCCATGACCGAGCTGACGTATTGCACGCCGGGGGTGTCCAAGATGATCTTTTCGACCTCCCGGGAGGCCTCGGAGGAGCGCTGTAAGGAGGAGGCATCGGGCAGTTGCAAGCCGCCGTAAACGTAGCCCTGATCTTCGTCGGGGAGGAAGCTTTTCGGCAGGCGCTTGCCGTAATAACCAGCAGCCACGGTCAGCACGCCAAGTAACAGAAAGGCGATGCCCGCCTTGCGGATTAAATGATGACAGGCGCCGACATATCCGTCGGTGGCTTTGCCGAAGACGTTATTGAACCCGCGGAAAAAAGCGCCCAGCGGTCCTCGGGTCGGCTTCCGGGGGCGCAGCAGCATGGCGGAGAGGGCGGGGCTGAGCGTAAGCGCGTTGAACGCGGAGAACAAAACCGAAATGGCGATGGTGACGGCGAACTGCTTGTAAAGCTGTCCGGTGATGCCGGGAATGAACGCCGTAGGAACGAACACCGCTGCCAGGATGAGGGCGATGGCAATCACCGGGCCTGGAGACTTCCTCCATCGCCTTGATACGTGGCGTCGTGCGGCGACATGCCGTGCTCGATGTGGTGCTCCACCGCCTCCACCACCACGATGGCGTCGTCCACCACCAAGTCCGATGGCCAGCACCAGTCCCAACAGCGAAAGCGTGTTGATGGAGAACCCGAGCAAGGGGAAGACCATGAAGGTCCCAATCAGCGAGACCGGAACCGCGAGCAGTGGAATCAGCGTGGCGCTCCAGCCCTTGCAGGAAGATGTAAACCACGAGAATGACCAGGACCATGGCTTCGCCGAGGGTCTTGTAAATCTCGTGGATTCCTTCGCTGACTGCCAGCGTGGTGTCGAGCGCAACGATCGTAGTCCAGCCCCTGAGGAAATCGTCCTTTCGCCTCGTCCATCATTTGAGGACGCTGTCGCGGGTCGTCAGGGCATTGCTGCCGGGAGTGAGGTAAAGCGCGATCAGGGCCGCCGGCTGGGCGGGCTTAGCTGGTTTTCCCTCTTCCGGCGCTGTTCCCAACCGCGCGATATACGAATAGTATTGCGATCCCATTTCCACCCGCGCCACGTCCTTCAGGCGCAGGATGGAGCCATCGGGCTGGGCGCGAACGACGATCTCATCGAACTCCTCCGGCGTCGGCAGTCGTCCGGGGCGCGCACGTTGTAGGTGAATTGTTGCCCTGGCGGGACGGGTTCGCCTCCGACCTGGCCTGCAGGATTGACCTTGTTCTGTGCCTTGACCGCATTGGTGATGTCGGAAACCGTCACCCCCAGGCTCGCCAGCCGGTCAGGATTCACCCATATGCGCATGGCATAGGGCCCGGCGCCGAATATCTGCACCTGTCCGACGCCGGAGATCCGCGTCAGCGCGTACTGCAAGTTGATGATGGCGTAGTTGGCCAGGAAGACATTGTCGTACGCGCCGCTGGGAGAGTACAGGTCGAGCAGCATGAAGGGCGCCGTCGTACCCGGCTGCACGATGACTCCCTGCTGGGTCACCTCAGCCGGCAGTTGCGAATTAGCCTGCCCGCTTCGCATCTGGGCCAGAATCTGGTCGGTGTTGATGTCGGTTCCGAGCTGGAAATCCACGTACAACGTCATGCCGCCGCCTGAGCTGGCGCTCAACGAGTACATGTAGTTCATGCCGGTGACGCCCGACATCTGCTGCTCAATCGGAGTGGCCACCGATTCGGCAATGGTTGTGCATCTGCGCCGGGATAGGTGGCCTTCACCTGGATCATGGGGTCAGCGATGTTGGGAAACTGCGCGGTAGGCAGGCTCGAGCATCGCGACCACACCAACCAGCACCATCAGGATGGCAATGACGATGGCGACGATGGGCCGGTTGATAAAGAATTTCGACATGGTCAGTTGCTCCCTGCCGTCTGCGCAGGTGGCACATACGGCTTGGCAATGACCGGAACGCCATCCTTGGCCATTTCGGGGACCGCCGCCGCAAATTGCTGGACCTTCTGGATGCCTTCCACCACAACCTTTTCGCCCGGCTTCAGCCCTTCGGAGATGATCCAGTTCGGCCCAACACGTTCGCCCACTTTGACCGGGCGGAACATCGCTTTGTTGTCGGGTGTGAGCACAATGAGCTGATACTGGCCTTGTATCTCGATGACTGCAGGCTGCGGCACCAGCAGGGCATCCTTGTTCACGCCGGTCTGAGATCCGCACCCGTCCGAAGCCGCCCGGGACGCAAGAGCGGCGTCCGGATTGGGGAATTCGGCGGCCATCTGGATGGTTCCGGTCTGGGTGCCAACCTGGCGATTCACGTAAATGACGTACGCCCTTCTTGGGATAAGGCTCGTCATTGGCCTGGATGAACTCGCACCGGCGTCGCTGTCGAGTGCTCCGGCTGACCTTGCCGGTAATAATCCCTGTAACCTGTGGCGCAACGCCGAGAAACATGCTCTCGCTGACGTTGAAGTAGGCCCAGATGGGATTCACCTGCGAGACCGTCGCCATCTTGGTTGTGGTTCCAACCAGGTCACCGATCTGCGAGTTGGATACGCCCGCGATGCCGTCGATGGGGGAATAGACCTTGGTCCAGGCCAGGTTCAATTCCGCATTCGTCAAAGCGGCCTTCTGCGGCTCGCACCTCCGCTTTCGTGGCCGCCTGGTTGGCGAGATCGGTATCGAGCTGCTTTTGCGGAATGGCGTTCTGCGCGGCCAGTGGGGTGTCGCGCTGCACATCGGCCGTGTACTCTCTCGCAGCTTGGCCTGTGCCACCGCCACGTCCGCCTTGGCGTGCTCGAGCTGCCGCCTGATACTGCCGCGGGTCGAGTTCGAACAGAAGCTGGCCCTTCTTGACGAAGTAGCCGTTCTGGTAATCCTGCTTGAGCAGGTAGCCCTGCACCTTGGGCGTGATCTCGGCATTCACCGGGACCGTTCAGTTGCGCCACCCACTCGACGAACGATGGGCACGTTCTGCTGCTGTACCTCGGCGACCAGGACCTCGGGCGGGCTGGCCTTGGGTTTTTCCTCTTTCTTTTCGCAGGCGGTGAGCAGCAGCAAGGCGCAGGACAAGACAAGCCAGAATAATGGCGTTTCGACTTGAGCGCCGGCGCCGTATCGGTCCCGGATTGCTTGGGCTGGCATACTTTCGGTCTGGCCCACAGCCTTGCAGCTCAGGTCTGGTTCGCATCAACATTCTCCTGACAATCCAGTCTTGAGGTTCATGCGATTGCTAATTTTCCGACTGTGAGGGCATGCACCTCTTTTAGTTCACATCGGCGCAATGTCACTGCCAACCTAGGGTAGAGATCCTGTTAGCTCAGTCAGCGCACGTAGCGCGCTGCGTTGATAGCGCCGCCTACCCAGCGGACACTCATGCACTCGCGGCAGGGAAATCGGATAATATCGAAGATTCGACCCCTATGGCCCTCTATCTCGTAACTGGTATTGCAGGTTTCATCGGATCGTCGATTGCTCGCGAACTGCTTGCGTCGCGGCGAATCGGTGCGCGGCCTCGACAACTTCAGCACAGGGAAGCCGGAGAACCTGGCGGACCTGCGCGATCGAATCGACTTCCGGGAGATTGATCTGCTCGACCTTTCCGCGGTCGCGTCCGCGTGCCGCGGCGTGGATTACGTGCTGCACCAGGCGGCGATCCCGTCCGTGCCGCGCTCGGTCGCCAATCCCATCGAGACCAACCGTTCCAACGTCGATGGCACGCTCAACCTGCTGGTTGCAGCTCGGGATTCCAAGGCAAAGCGCGTCGTATATGCATCCTCGTCGTCACTGTACGGCGACACGCCTACGCTGCCCAAGCGCGAAGACATGACTCCGAATCCGATTTCGCCCTACGCGGTCTCCAAGCTCACCGGCGAACATTATATGACGTCGTTCTACCGAGTGTACGGACTAGAGACCGTCTCGCTGCGCTACTTCAACGTGTTCGGCCCGTATCAGGACCCGACGTCGATGTACTCTGGCGTCCTGGCCATCTTCATATCGAAAATGCTGGCGGGAGAGCAGCCGACGATTCACGGTGATGGTGAGCAAAGTCGAGATTTCACCTTCATCGATAACGTGGTTGATGCGAATCTTCTGGCATGTCGGGCCGCCGCGGACGCGGTCGCTGGAAAGGCTCTCAATGTCGCCTGCAATCGGCGGGTCACGTTGAACGAGACCTACTCCCTGCTCCAAAACCTGACCAATTACCGCGACGCCGCAAACTACGGTCCTGAGCGCGTCGGGGATATTAAACACTCCTTTGCCGATATCACGCAGGCGGAGAAATGCCTGGGCTACCGTCCGGCCATTGACTTCGAAGAAGGCCTGAAGCGCACCGTGGCGTGGTATCGGGAGCGGGCAGCAAAAACGGTAAGCGCGTAGCTTGAAAAGCGGTCCTATCAATAACGGTGGAGCACGCCTTCGGGCGTGCAATGAAGCCGATCGTATAGGGAATCGACTTTCACGCACGCCTGAGGGCGTACTCCACCCTTATAGGACACGACAGCCGAAGCTTAGTTGACCCCCTCTGCCAACCACGCCAGATAGGCTTCGCTGCCGCCATCGATCGCTAACTCCACGCACTCGGGCAGTTCGTAGGGATGCAGCTCTTTAAGGGCTGCTTGCAAGTCGGCTGTGTGCGCCGTGGTCGTCTTGATGAGCAGCAGATATTCTTCTTCGTGCTCGATCGCCCCCTTCCAACGGTACACGGAACGGATGGGGCCTACGATGTTGGCGCATGCCGCGAGGCGGCGCTCTACCAGTTGCTGGGCGAGACGCTCGGCTCCGTCTTTCGAGCCGATCGTGCTCAACACTAGACGCACGTTGGTCATTCATCCCTCCGGGTGGCAAGAGGTCATGATAAGCGGATAGTGGTTAGTGGGCAGTCAAGAATGCTGGTACTTTGGACTATTTCAGGCATCGTGACAAGAGGGAGCTCGTTCCCACGATCCACCGCTGACCAACCGCTATCTACTGCGCCGTGAGTGCATTTGTCTAACTTGATTCTTTCGCCAGGCCTTCGCTTGACCCAGCGGCGGAACGGAAGTCCACTAAGAAGAGTGGGCAGCAACTTCCGCGGCTGTTGCCGTTCTTCGAGTGCAACTTTAACTATGTTCTCCATTCGTATCGCCGGAGGTTGGTTCTTCGCTGCGCGCCGCGTGCTCGCAACGATGTGCATTGGCCTTTTGGCGGTTTTCATCGGATACAAGGTGGTGTTTGGCGCCAACGGCATGAAGGTCTGGCAGGCCAAGCGCGCCGAAATCCAGAAGCTGCAACATGCGATTGATGTCGACACCGCGGTGCATGAGCAGCTCCAGCATCAGGTCGATCTTCTGCAACGCGCCGACCCCAGCATCATCGAGAAAGAAGCGCGCGAACAACTGGGCCTGGTTAAGCCCGGAGAGCACGTGCTTTATCAGCAGATGCCCAAGCCCGATGCCCGGCAATTCGCAGAAAACACGAGCCCCAAATAACGGCTTCAGCTGTGCATCGACGATTGGCCCCTGGAGACAATGTGTCGGTTCACTTTTCTGGGCCGCAGCAATTGTGGGTG
>CAVPFD010000011.1:0-33820 GCA_963703645.1 uncultured Acidobacteriaceae bacterium | reverse complement strand
TTTCTGACCGCTCCCCTCATCGACAACGACTGTCACGTCCCGGAACTGGAGCCGCCTTGCTTCGTCTGGACGCAGACCTGTGTTGGCCGAGAACAGCACGTAATCGTGAAGTTGTTCTGATTCCCATTTGAAGCGTGGCTGTTTCGGATCGTGCGCGCGCTTTCTTGTGGCTTCATAGAGTGTTTTGTATTCGTCGGGAGAAAACCACGCCCGGTGCGAAATCTTCGGGGATGACCGATAGGGTGCCGACAGATCGGGCAGGTGGTCCATCCACCCGTGGCGAATGGCAGTCTTCAATATCTGCCGCAAGGTCACCATCTCCTGGTGCGTGGTGTTGTGCGCCGGCGGCTTGCCGCGGTTCGCCATCGCCTCTTCGAGCCGGTGGATGCGGTAGTCCTGTATCTTGCCGGCGGTGATTTCCGGCAGGACCAGGCGGCCGAAGAACGGCACCAAGTGCCCGGCTGCTCGGGAGTGCTGACCCCTGAGATAAGTTTTGCTCCGCTGTCCTTGCGTGATGATGTCGTATTCGCGCAGGTATTGTTCGGCGGCCTCGCGGAAGGTTCTCCCGGTTTTCAATTCTCCGCTGCGGAGTTTTCCGCGTAGCTGGAGATACCAGTCCTCTGCAACCTCCTTGGCTTTCGATAAGCTTTCCTCCTTGGTGGTGGCCCGTCGATTTCTGCCGGCGAGATAGCTGGAGCACTGCCAGCAGCTGCTGTTGGGACGTTTGTAAACGTGGACCTTGCCGCCGAGTATTGTGTAGTGTTCCGCCATTCTGGGGTATGCCTTAGTTCCCTCAAAAACGGGCAAAATGTGGAGTAGTTGTGCAAGGCTACACCAGAAGGGATAAGTATGTCAATCTATCTTATTTACAATTACTTAGCAGGAAGCCCAAGCGTTATGAGAAGGATTTTAAGTCCGCTGCGTCTGCCAGTTTCGCCATCCCGGCTTAGTGGAAGGCCTAATAGAATTCAGTTTAGCAGTTTCGCATTGCCGACTTGGCTCGCCACATCACCGAGTCAGCGACCGATTGAGAGGCGATGAATAAACAATAACGACGCGGGGACGGTCACATCCGGAAATGTGACATGGTATCTAGGTTTCCGGCGCTACGGCTGGCACGCTTGGAGACGTACATCGCCTGATCAGCGGCCGCGTAAAGGTGGTCCGGGTCGGTCCCGTCGTCAGGGTATAGAGCCAGCCCGATGCTGAGGCCCGTATGAATTAGTTTCCCTTCCAGCTTGAAGGGAACCATGAACGCCATCTCGAGATTCGAAACCAGGACCTGCGCTCCGTAGGCGTCGGCTACGTCACTGACTACGGTAAACTCGTCGCCGCCGGAGCGGGCCAGGGTATCGGAAACGCGCATGCGACTGGATAACCGCATAACCACCTGCTGCAAGGTCATATCTCCTATGCGATGGCCGTACGTGTCGTTCACCTGCTTGAAGTGATTGAGGTCGAGCAACAGTACAGCAACCTTATTGCCCTTCCGCTTGGCGCGGCCGAGGGCCTGTTCCAAGCGGTCCTCCAGCAACCGGCGGTTGGGCAGTCCGGTCAATTCGTCGTGATAGGCAAGGTACTCGCTTCGGTGAACCTGGTCTTCGAGGAGTATGACAATCATACCGACAGCGACGAAGTACTTGGGAATGTTCCATACCTCTGATTCCACGTGAATGGAAGGCGCGAGTGTCTGCAGCAGCGTTCCGAGCGGGAACACGGCGCCCCAAGCGACAAAGCCACACACCGTAGTCAGGACCCCTACCGTTACGCGATGGAAGTAGCGCCAGAAGAGTAAGGCAACCGCCAGGTTGAGTGCCGCCAGGAGAAAAATAATGCCCAGGTCCAACTTGCTTCGTGCCACCGCCCATGCGAGCGCGCAAGCCACCCCCAAACAACCAATCTCCATACCGATCACATAGGAAGTGGCCTTCTGATAGAAATTCCAAACCACCAGCAGGGAGCCAGCAGTGCCAATGGCAATAACGCCGTAGTAAAGGAGGTGGGCCGTGACATTCCAAACGACAGCGTCCGTATAGACGATCGCGGGAATGCCGATAACGGAGGCCAGCAGAAGTTGCCGGCGGCGATTGCTGGCGCCGCGGGACACCGAAATCAGGAAAGCAATGCTGGCCAACTCCAGAGCGTTGAGGCTTACCGCCGACGCGACGCGGTCCCAGATGCCCTGTCCGATATCCACGAACTGTGCGAAACAGTGGACGAGGACGAGGATCCAGCCCGTCAGCCAGAGGTGCAGGCGCTCGCTCGTGCCTTGACGGAGAATCGCCCGGAACACTACGACCAGAATCGCAAGCGCGATAAGGCTCGGGAGCGTGTTGAAATTCATAGTTACCAGTGCGTGGGCGCTGTATGAGACGAAAACGACCGTAGCGGGCCGCGGGAGTTCTACCAGAATTTATCAGAAAAAGGGTTGGAATTCCTCAAAAAAAAGGCAAGTACCGGTTTCGACGAACTACTACCGCACCTTTACGTCGGGATCGACGGACATCCCGGGGCGTAACCGACCATCCCGGTTGAAGTCAGGCTTGTCGTTGCCGTCAAAGTCAATGCGCACCGGAATACGCTGCACAACTTTCACATAGTTGCCGGTGGCATTCTCCGGCGGCAGCAGGCTGTATTTGGCGCCGGTGGCGCCGCCGATACTGGTGACGTGGCCGTTCCACTTGCGACCGCCGTAGGTGTCCACTTTTATCTTGACCGGCTGGCCCGCTTGCATGTGCGTGAGTTGGGTTTCCTTGAAGTTGGCTGTGACCCATACATCGTTCAACGGAACAATCGCCATCAGGTCCTGGCCGACTCCAATGTTGTCGCCCACCTGCACCGAGCGCTTGCCGACGATGCCATCCACCGGCGCCACAATGGTCGTATAGGTCAAGTTCAGTTGCGCCTGGTCGAGCGCTGCCTTGTAACGCAACGTCTGGGCATCGGCAGACTCCGCCCTGGCTTTCGTTGCAGCTACCACATTCGGAGTAGCGTGCGCGTTCTTCAGCTCCGCATTCGCCTGCTCGATCCGCGATTCGGCCACCTTCACCTGCGATTGGGCCACCAGTAGCTCCGCCTCGCGCGCGCTCACCGTAGCGTTTTCGGCCGTAGCAGCGGCCACGGCCGCGTCGAATTGCTGCTGCGAAATCTCACGCCTACCCAGCAATTGCTGGTAGCGTTCCACGTCCTTGTTCAGCTTAACGGCATTCGCTTTCGCCTCAACCACCTGCTGTTGCGCGGCGTCAACTTGCTTCCGTGCGGCTGCCACGCCAGCCTGTGCCGAGGCCATGTCGGCACTCGCGGAACGGATTGAGCTGACGGAACCGACACTCTGCACCGGCACGCCGTACCGGGCCGCCTGCGCCTGCGCCTGGAAGTCCAGGTAATCAGCTTTGGCGCGCTCCAGCGCAACCTGATAGTCGGTCGGATCGATCTGTACCAGCACGTCGCCCTTGCGCACGACTTGTCCGTCATCGTAGTTGACCTTAATGACCTGCCCAGCAACACGCGCATTGATCGGATAGATGTGGCCGTCAATCTCGGCGTCGTCGGTGTCCTCCCAGTGACGGCTGTCCCACCAGAACCAGCCCACGAGCAGGACAACAACAATCACTACCGCGAATGCGATGGGTTTGGCCGCGGCGTTTTTCTTGAAGAATCCACGCCGGTCGTCTTCATGCCTGATCAGTTCCGGGTCATGATGCTCTTCGGAGTTCTGGTTTGCGGCGCGCGGCCGTTCCAAATCAGGTTGCTCAGTCGTACTTGGGCTCATGTGTTCTTCACCTGTCAGCGACTATTTTTGGGGAGGCATACTTTCGTTTTTCTGTGGTGCTGGATTGGGCGCCGTCTCGGGCACCGGAGTCGGGTTGCCGGTGCCGTTAGGCGGAATCAAGTTATTGGGAGGCTCCGTGCTCCCGGGCTGGCCCAGGTACTGCTTCACCAACTGCTCGGCATTTCCGATCGCCCGCGCCAGCAGTACCTTGGCAATGTTGTGCCCATACAAACTTGCGATGTACTGTTCGTTGGCCGCAGCCAACTGCTGCTGGCCCTGAATCACCTCAACGTTATTGGTCACCCCAGCCGCGAAACGGTCCTGCGACTGCCCCAAGGCCTGTTGCGCCAGGTCAAGCCCTAACGTTGCCACTTCCACCTGCTGAGCTGCCGCCTTCAGGTCGAGCAGGGCATCTTCTACATCCTGCTCAATGCGGCCCCGCAGGTTGTCCACCTGCGCCTGCCGCTGCTTCAGAACTGCCTCGGTCTGGCGTACATCAGCCTCTACTTTTCCGCCCTCGAAGATGGGGATCCGCAGCGTCGCTGCCGCCGTCCAGTTGGGGGACATCGCATCCGGGGTCGTTCCCAGCACGCCATATTCTCCGGCGAGGCCAATCGAAGGCAGGCGCTGCTTCCAGGCCGCCTCGCGGCTGAGCTGCGCCGCCCGCAAGGACGCCAGCGCCGCCCGGTAATCGGGCCGGGTTTGCAGAGCCCGTTCGTAAGCGGTCTGCAACTCCATTTCCGGCAGGGGATGGTAAGGAACCCGATTCACCAGCCGAAACTTCTGCTGCACCGGCAAGCCGATGACGCGCGCCAGCGCGATGCGCTGCTTCTCCAGATCGTTTTGCGCCTGGATGAGCGCCTCACGTTGGGCCTGTAACTGAACGCGAGCGCGCAACGTGTCAATCTGAGGTGCCAATCCGGCGGTTTCCTGGTCCTCGGCCAGTTGGTACAGCGCCTGCGCCGTTTCCAGTTCTGCCGCGGTCGCCACCACCCGGGATTCCTGGGCAATCGTCAGCAGGTAGTTAGCACCCACGGCAAGCACGACCGTATCGCGCGCATCTCGGTAGGTGAATTGCGCTGCTTTCACATTCTGCGACGCCGCTTGAATGTTGTTGATGGAATGAAAATCAAGAACGGTCCAGCTTCCGGTTGCCCGCAGATCACTAATGCCGAATGGGCCGACAGAAGTCGGAAATCCCGGGAAGGCGAAGCCAAACTGCTTGAGGTTGAGTTTCTGGTCCGACTCGCTGAACGAGCCATTAACCACCGGCAGCAGGTCACTTAGGGCGAGAAGATGAGCGGCGCCGGCTTGCTCAGTCACCCTGGCAGCCAGATACAAACCGAGGTTGTACTTCAGTCCACGGTCCAGAGCGTCCTCGACGGTGAGATCAAGGATCCCCGATGTAGCTCTGCCCTGCGGAATCGATCCCAGGTAAGGGTCCTGGTTGCGATTGATCACGTCCTCGGCGGTAGGCAGGGTCGAAAGTCCACCGGTGCCGCTTTGCGCAAAGGCAGGGATGCACGTCAGCAGGAAGGCGGCACCAATCAATGCGGAACCTAGTAGTTGGAGTACGTCAGACAGGCGATTACACTTCGCTCGCTCAACACAGTATTGGTGATGCGCACGTAAGTATTGCATCTTGTAAGCCGTTCGTTCTTGGATGAGTTACCGGACAACAGGGTTGCGGCAATCCCGCATTCGGAGATGCAGAATGCAGCTTCGAGGATATAGGAAAAAGCTGCTGCGGACACCCGGTAGTGGCAACTAACCGCCCTGAATTTCGCCGGAGTGGAGTCGCTTTCCATCAGGTCCATCGCCCTGCGGAATGATGGTAAAAGAAGACTTAGGCGGCCGGGTAGAGGGGCCTGGATATGTCCAACTGCGTTCCGAAAGAATCTCGTTCCAGGGGACGATCGGGGAGGCATAATCGCGAATCACGTCATAGTAAACGGCCCTGCAGAATTCATGGAAATCATCGTACCCGTTGCCAAAATATCGTTTCACCAGCTCATCCAATCGCGTCTCATGCACGCTGCCAAGTGCAAACCGAGGATTGAGCGTCGCGATTTCTGGCAAGACAGTACCATCTTCCCTGACGATCAGGGTCTTGATCTCCTTTGTTATGCCGCGGTGGCACTTTTCTCCATTGCAGACGTAAGCGGCGCAGGGGTGCTGCAGCAGATAGGTGCGCGCTCGATAGGCAAGGCGAAAACGAAGCCCGCGGGTGCCATAGGCGTATCCCAAGTCCGAGACCTGCATAAACAATGCGCAGATTTGTTCCTCAGAGAGTTTTTCCTGCGCAATGTTCCTCCCCCGTCCCAGTTGCTGGAGCGGTTGTACGTTTAGGCATTCCACTCCCAGGTCCGCGGCCCAATCAGCTAACCACGAAAGACAACTGAGATTGCTCCGACTGATGGTTACGACAACGGTAACCGGAACCCCCGATGTGACGAGCTCCTGAATTCCCGTAGTTGCGGCGTGAAAGGCGCCCACCGAACCGCGGAAGGAGTCATGATAGGCCTGATCGCCATCGATGCTGACTTGAGCGGCCACCCCGCTGATCTTGAGCTGGTTCGCTTCGGCACGGCCGATGAGTGTGCCGTTGGTACACACTGCGAGGTAAAACGGTCGTGCACCGGAGGCATAAGAAAGTACTTTGGACAGATCGGGGTAAAGAAACGGTTCGCCGCCGCTCAGATATACGGTCCGAATACCCAGACGTTCAGCATCATCTAAGGTGCGCACGACGACCTCAATTGGGAGCGAGCTTTGGCCGCGAGCTGTCGAGTCCATGTAGCAATGTTGGCAGCGCAAATTGCATCGATCCAAGAGGTGCATGATCAGCGTTGCAGATTCCTGCACCGTAGAAGGTTCGTGTAGGTCATCGTCGGTCATATTTCACTCCGAATTGCGGAACCGATGTGAAATAGGGCCGCGCGAACACCTAGGCTCGCGGCGGCCCCAAGAGTGACAACCAGCCCCAGGATCAGAGGCCCTTGGCAGCGATCGTTTGCTGCGCGAGAGTGTTGATTGCTCTCTGCCGCATGGCATCTTCGAAGACGCCAGTGTGAGGCCAAGGCCAGTGACGTGGTGGGGTTCCATAGCCAGGTTCATCCTCGAAGCCGACCGCAATCGATACGCCTCCTGCTTGCGCGGTCGTAAGCTTTTCGATTACCTGATTCGTAATGTGCGCCTTGGCTAGCGACGAGAGTGTGTCGACGAACTCAGCCAGCCGTCCACTTTCAACTATTTTCTTCATCGACGCCGGCGGAATCGTAAGGTTGAGCGTGATGGGAGTTTTGCTGTCCATATGCACCTCTTGAAACGCGCAGCTTGTGCCGGTGCGCTTCCGGGTATGGTGAGTTAGGTAGCGTTGAAGATTGGTCGTGTCGCTACAATCGCCAGCACTGGGCACGAAGGTTCGAGCGCGCCTGAGGGAGCAACTCGCTTGGTTCGGAGTGGTTGGTTCGTGCCACTACGAACTAAAACACACGCGGCCGAGGAATTTCAGTGATGTCTCTCACAGGCTGAAGTGATGGCGTCCAGGACAGCTAATCCCTGTAAAGTCCCAGCTCGCTGGTCGAGGGGCGGCCCATCAGATCGCGGATGGCATCCTGCACCGACTTGCCTTGCTGCAGGATGGCGTGCATCTGTTCGGTGATGGGCATCTCGACCCCGACTTTGTGGGCGAGTCCGACTGCCGCGTTTGTGGTGAGCACACCTTCGGCGACCATGCCATGCATGCCAGCGATGATGTCGTGCAGCTTGTGGCCGCGTCCCAACTCCACTCCGACGCTGCGATTGCGCGACAGACCGCCGGTGCAGGTGAGCACGAGATCACCGAGCCCAGCCAGTCCGGCCATGGTTTCGGCACGCCCTCCGCAAGCGACAACCAGCCGCGTGATTTCCGCCAGCCCGCGGGTGATGAGCGCGGCGACCGTGTTGTGGCCCAGATTCAGGCCGGACAGAACTCCGGCGGCGATGGCGACAATGTTCTTCAACGCGCCGCCCAGCTCCACCCCGACCACGTCGTCGTTGGTGTAAACCCGAAACAGAGGATCGCTGAACTCGCGCTGCACAATCCCCGCGAGTTCCTTGTCCGAGGAGGCAACGGTAATGGCTGTCGGATCGCCCTTCGCCACCTCCTTGGCAAAAGTGGGTCCGCTAATGGCGCCAATGCGGGGAATGAATCCCCCGGCTCTATCGCGCAACTGTTCCGTAATCACTTCGGTCATGCGCAGCAGGGAATCGTTCTCGATGCCCTTGGTCGCGCTGACGAACAGCATCTCCGGCCGCAGGTGTGGCAGCATTGCCTGAAACAGGCGGCGCGTGTGATGCGAAGGCATAACGCTGACGACAATCTCAGCGCCTTGTAAAGCCTCCTCGAAGCTGTTGGTTGCATGCACCGTTTCCGGTATCACATCGCCAGGCAGAAATAGTCATTGACGCGCCGGGCTTGGATGCTCTCGCAGACTTCGCGCTCGTAAGCCCACAACCGCACGCGATGGCTCCGCTTGCGTCCCAATACGATGGAGATCGCCGTGCCCCAGGCGCCCGCGCCAATGACTGCGATTTCGCTCACAGGCAGGCCTCCTTCATCGCCACCGGTTCTCCGTTCCAGCCAGCAGACGTCCGATATTGTCTTTGTGGCGCGCAATGATCAGCAGGGAAGAGGCCCCAATCAGCAGCAGGATCGGGCCGGTGGTGCGCTCTCCCGGGTTCAGCCACCACACCAAAAGCGGAAAGGCCGCCGCGGCCACCATGCTACCGAGCGAAATGTAGCGCGTCAGCACTACGACAATCGCGAACAGCACCAGAGCAACAAGAACGGCACGGGGCGCGAGCGCCGCAAACGATCCCACCGCCGTCGCTACTCCTTTGCCACCTTTGAAGCGCAGCCAGGGAGTGAACATGTGTCCCAGAATGGCGCAAAAAGCAGCGAGCGCGGCCAGCAGCAGGATGTTGTGGCTATCGATGGCTGGTGAAGGTTGATCGTAGATGCTCGTCGGAGTGCCGGCCTCGAAGCGATGCCTGCCGTTAGCCAGAACGCAAACATGACAGCCGCATATCCCTTGAGGGCGTCGAGGAACAGCGTCGCGATGGCCAGTCCCTTAGAGCCGGTGCGCGCGACGTTGGTGGCGCCGATGTTGCCGCTGCCGGTCTGACGCACATCCTGGCCACGGAAGATGCGTACCAGCAAGTAGCCGAAGGGAATCGACCCGAGCAGGTAAGAAACCGCGACGATGATGAGTGTGAACCTGGTCAAGGTTGTCGGATAACGAGCGAGGTCAGCTCAGCGGGTAGCGCGACAGCTTTGTGTATCGCGCTCCCGAGGGCGACAGCTTGCTTTCGTACAGATAGAACTCGCGCGTCGTCATTGTACCGAACTCGAGTGGCATGCAGGGCTCTCAACCCTGTCCCGGACCCGCTGCAAACCGGGTGCGGGACGCTCACCGGGAACCGGCCGCGGACGTCCGCTGCCAGTCCGCGCCAGCGTCAGATGCGGCTTGAAGGACCTTTATCGCGCTCAAATCCGAGCGGCCGAAGCGCTTCGGCAATCGATTTCGCCAGCGTCTGCAGGTTCTGGTCAGCTTCGATGCCGACCCAGAACACGCGCGGGGACTTCGGAGTTGGGGAAGAAGCCGGCGTCGCGAAACGCCAGCGCGATGGGCGAACTTCACCAGTCGTAATGCGCTTTGAATTTCAGTTAGCTTGATTGTCTCGCCGAGAAATTGCAGCGTGACATGAAATGTCTCGGGCCCGACCCAGCGGACATCGGGCGCGAGCGGGCGCATTTGATTGCGGAAGTCGGCGATTCGTTCGCGAATGTCAGCGTCGATGTCGAGAGCGACGAACAGGCGCATAACGTCACATCAACATGCGGCGCACCAGATCGAGCGCCTGCTGGCTGGCCCAGCGCCGGATGCGTTCGCGGTCGCCGGGAAAGCGCCGCTGCACAACTTCCTGCTTATGGCCGTCGGTGACGGCGACGAACACCAGGCCGACAGGCTTCTCTTCCGTGCCACCGCCGGGACCGGCGATTCCGGTAACTCCAACGCCGATGTCGGCATTGCAAATGTCGCGAATGTTCTCCGCCAACGCCAGTGCGACTTCCTTGCTGACAGCGCCGTGCGCTTCGATCATCAGCGGCGGTATGTCGGCGAACAGCGTCTTCAGATCGTTGGAATACACCACCGCGCCGCCGAGAAAATAGCGCGAGCTGCCGGGCACCGAGGTAATCCGTTCGGCGATCATGCCTCCGGTGCATGATTCAGCTACGGCCAACTTGGCGTTGCGCATCTGCAGATAGTAGCCGACGATCTCCTCCAGCGATTCGCCGGTCGACGAAAAGACCGCGTCGCCCAGCTCGTCTTCCAGTTCGCCGGCCAGTCGGTCGACCGTGGCCTGGGCCTCGTCTTGCGTCGCAGCGGTGGCGCGCAAGTGAAACTCCACCTGGCCCTGGCCGGACGAGCACCGTGGTTTCGACTTCGGGATACTTCTTGTAAATCGGAGCAGTGCGAGCGTCGGCAGCCGACTCCGGCAGCATCGCCGTCTTGAGCACCGCGTGGCAATGGCCGCCGGTGGGGCAACTTCGCGCAACCGGGGCATGCACTTCCTTTCCCACAGTGCTTCAAGTTCGTGCGGAGGACCGGGAAGAAGCATGATAATCCGCGGTTTCCCGTCGAATTCGGTCTCCAGCCACTGGCCGGGCGCGGTGCCTCTGGAATTCGGCAGAACGATCGCGCCTCGCAAGATATCAGCCTGCCGGGCATTGTTGTCGGCATCTGCAGACGCCGCTCCGCGAAGCGCTTGTACATCGCGGTGACGATTTCGTGATCGCGCTTCAGCTCGACCCCGAGAGCGGCAGCGACGGCCTCGCGGGTGAGGTCGTCTTCGGTAGGCCCGAGCCCGCCCATGAAGATGGAGATGTCAGCGCGACTGATCGCCGTGCGGGCCACAGATCCGAGATGGTCGCGGTTGTCGCCGACCACCGTCTTGAAGGCGACGCTGATGCCCAGACTCGTTGAGGCGGTCGGTGAGGAAAAGGGAATTCGTGTCCTGCCGGGACGGGGTGAGCATCTCCGAGCCGACGGCAATGATTTCCGCGATCACGATGTCAGTCTAGCATCGAAGATTCAAGGAACTACAGGGACAGAGAGGCACAGGGAAAACTCAACGGAAGCCACCGCGGAGATCACCGCGCACACGGAGAAAACGGAGAGAACCGTGATTGCTATTGCGACCTGCGAATGCCCGCATGAAACCGAGCTGAAGATAACTCTCCGGGCTCGCTTTCAGAACTCTGTGCCTCGGCGGTGAAAATCACACATCTGTCAGGCGCCGGCCTTCGATGTCCCACGACAGGTGATGCACGCCACTGGTGGTGGCAAGAACCGCGGAACCGCCGGGCGCGAAGGCCAATCCAACCAGATTGTGTCCCGAAACCGCGAGCGACGCCTCATGCCTGGGAGTGACTCTCACGATCCCGCGACGGCCATTGAGCGATGCAGCGACATACAGGTTGCCATCGACATCGACTGCCAGTCCTTGCGGGCGGCCGAGTCCGCGGTAAAAGACGCTGACCTCGCCGTGGGGGTCGATCTGATAGACGGCATCGAAGCTGGAGGTGGTGGGTCCGGTGACGTAAAGATTGTCCGTCAGTCGCCGAAGGCCAGATGATAGGCGGCCACGCTCGGCTCGAGCATGGCGAAGACGAAGATCTGGCGGTCGCGGCCAATCTTGAAAATGGTGCCGCTGCGGTCGCCGACGTAAAGATTTCCCGTCCGGTCAAACGCGATGCCGGTCGCAATGCCCATGCCCTCGGCGTAGGACGTCATGGCGCCGTTCGGCGCGACCTGATAAACCGTACCGTCATAGCGCGACGAGACGTACAGGCTACCCGCGCGATCGAACGCCAGCCCAGTGGCGTTCATCATCTCGTGAACAAACGGCTTCACGTTGTAATTGGTGTCGATGCGATAGATGGCGACCGGAACCTTCTGGCCACGCGAGCCGGAGAAGGTGACGTAAATGTTTCCCTCGGCGTCGACGGCCGGATTGGCAACGGGATGAAGGTTCTCCGCAATCGGCACCGCAACTCGCAACTCGCGGGGATTGCTTCGTTGTCCGTTGGTGGCCACAACGACTTCACCCGAGGCAGCGCCTTCGGGAACGCGCGCCACGATGAACTGCTCGGAGCTGATGATCACCGAGCCATCCACGTCGCCGAAGTGAACGCGCGGACGGCGCAGTTCGGCAGGACGCAGGCCGCTACCTGTTATACGGACCTCGCCTCCGGGCAGAGCGCAGGCGGGATCGATTGCCTCGATGTGAGGCTTGCCATTTACATTCTTTGCGCCTGCTTTTCGATCCATGATTCTCACTGGAATGACGCTGGCTTCAAACTGGCCTTAGCGCAAAACCCCAAAGTGCAGCAGCAGTTGTAGCGCAATCAGCGCGTACACGCCAGCGCCCAGATCGTCCACCACGATACCTGTTCCTTCAGGCAGGCGCTCCAGGCTGCGCACCGGAGGCGGCTTCACAACATCGAACACACGAAAAAGTATAAAGCCCGCCAGCAGCGCTTGCCACAGCAGGGGACAGGCGATCAGCGTGACGAGTTGTCCTGCCACCTCATCAATCACGACGTGAGTCGGGTCTTTCCTGCCGCATGCACGCTCTTCTAGGGTTGCCGCTGGAATCCCGACCGCGACCACCATCAGAATCAGCAGCAAGATTACGGGAATTCGAGCGGGTTGGGGTAGATGGTACGCGAGCAACCACCAGGGCAAGACCGTGGCCAGCGAGGCCCAACTCCCTGGCGCGGGACGCAATCGTCCTGCGCCGAAAAACGTGGCGACAAGCGTCGCCCACCTCGGCGCCGGCTGATTGATCAAGCCTGCCTCATTTCTTGGCGCGCTCGTCGGAGTAGTTGGAATCGCCCGCCTCAGGATCGTTCATTGGAGTGGAAACGACGTATCCGCCACTCGCCCATTTGCCAAGATCAATTATGCGACACCGCTCGCTGCAAAAAGGAAACTCGGGATCGCGGGTCAGCACAATCTTTCTGCAAATTGGACACCGTCGGCTGTGCACGCGCTTTGTCATGGTGAGGTCAGTTCTCAGCAGCCAGACTGCGATTCACAGATATGTCGGTAGACGGTAGAAACGGCTTTAGCTGTCTTACAGACAACGGAGAACCGGCAACTGCTACACAATGCGCGCCACGAGATCGTAATCGTGCGCCTCGGTAATCTCGCAGCGATAGAACTCGCCCTCGCATACGTCCTCCCGCTCGCCGAAGTCGTTCACGTACACCGTTCCGTCAATCTCTGGAGCATGCATCTCCGTGCGGCCTTCCCACAGCAATTCAGTTTCCGCCGAAGGTCCTCCCAGCAGCAAATCGAACTGCTGTCCGATCAAGGCGCGCTTCTTCTTACGGCTAATCTGCCTTTGGATGGACATCACCTTCTTGCGGCGACGCTCAATCTCGCTTGCCGGAACCTTATCTTCGAGGCCGAACGCCTTCGCGCCTTCCTCATCGGAGTAGCCGAAGACTCCCAGCCAGTCAAATTGCGCCTCGCGAACGAACTGGCAGAGTTGCTCGAAGTCGGCTTCGGTCTCGCCCGGGAAGCCGACAATGAACGAGGTCCGCAAGGTGAGGCCCGAAATTTCGCGACGCATCTTTTCAATGGAGCGCAGGAAAATGTCAGCCCCCGCACCGCGCTTCATTCGCCTTCAGCACGTCGGGCGAGGCATGCTGCAATGGCACGTCGATATACGAGCAGACTTTCTCATGCGCGGCGATAGTCTCCAGCAAGCGACCCGTGATCTTGTTGGGATACGCGTAGAGGAAGCGCACCCAGCGCAGGTCTTCGATCTGCGCCAGACGCTGCAGCAGCAGTGCCAAGCCATCCTTCACTCCGAGGTCCTCACCATAGCAGGTGGTGTCCTGCCCAATCAGGGTAATCTCGCGCACACCCTGCTGTGCCAGCCGTTCAGCTTCGGCAATCACCGACTCGAGGCGGCGCGAGCGGAATTTGCCGCGCAACTGCGGAATGATGCAGAACGAGCAGGGGTGATCGCAACCTTCAGCGATCTTGATGTAGGCCGAGTACTTCGGTGTCGCCAGCAGGCGCGGCGTGTTCTCGTCGTAGAGATAGTTGGGGAGGTCGGCAATCGCGCCGTCCCACGACTCCTTCGAAAATCGGCCTGCGGCCTGGCGGGCGTCACCTTCGGCACGCCCATTCAGAATGACGAACGGCGAGTGGCCCGCCTCTCTCGGTTCGATCCCGGCGGCGCTCAAAATCTGCTCCAACTCGCCGGTGCCAACCACTGCGTCCACTTCCGGAATGTTCTTCTGGATCTCGTTGCGATACCGCTCGACCAGGCAGCCCGCAACAATCAACTTTTGTGCCCGTCCCGCCGTCTTGTGCTGCGCCATCTCCAGGATGGTGTCCACCGACTCCTGCTTCGCCGAATCAATGAATGAACACGTATTCACCACAATGACATCGGCCTCTTCCGCGCGCGCGGTGATCTGCGCCCCACCCGCGGAGAGCAAGCCCATCATCACCTCGCTGTCCACCAGGTTCTTGGGACAGCCCAGGCTCACGAACCCAATTTTCTTGGGAATCGAGGCGGAAATGTGCTCAGCCGCAGCATCCAGCAGGGCTACAGAATCAACTTTAGGAGACATGCAATCTCTTCATTCTAACATTGATTTTCGGGCATTCTTCGAGCTCCAACCGCGCACGTGACCGATCTCTGAGCCTGCTATGAAAATGTTATATTGACTAGTCGGGCGCTGGTCCCGCGCAACGCAATCCTGTGAAACCCGCCAGGTCCGGAAGGAAGCAACGGTAGCAGGCCAGTGCGTGTGCAGCGGTCAACTGGCGCCTGGCTCGTTTGCACTTGGCACGCTGGTCGTCCCTCGGCGGTTTAGAAGGCAAACCGTCTCTCATCACTTCTGCGGAACGCACATCATTGTGGCCAGCATGGTTGCAATGAGCTTCTCGCCTTCAGGCCGCGCAGCAAACGCGCCTCCTGCGCACACGGTCAAAGTCTTCCCGGCGCGCTTGACTTGGGCCCGCGCAACAATCGCTTCGCCGGTCGCCGGGGCGAGAAGGTTGACCTTGAATTCCACCGACAACACTTCACAGCCTTCGGGAGCGACCGACAGCGCCGCATATCCGCAAGTCGAATCGAGAGCGGTCGTCACGGCGCCGGCATGCACAAAGCCGTGCTGCTGGGTCAGGGAAACCGCGCAAGGAAAGCGAATTTCCGTGGCCCCGTTGCTCACGGTTGACAGATGTGCTCCCAATGTCTTCATCATCTCCTGGCGAGAAAAACTCTCGCGTACTCGCAGTTCGTAGCTTTCCAACGTATTCCTCCGGTGCAAGCGTGCTTTCAAAGGTATCGCACACGGCGGTTTATTTGCAGGCACCTCGGCAGCCCAAGCGGTTACGTTCGCATGGACTTTCCCCCACGCATCGTTGACAATGAATGCATCTTCATTCGTTGACGCCGTTCCGGAGAACTGTATTGCCCAAGCCCATCCGCGCCAAGATCACTGCCCTGGGGACCTACGTCCCGCCTCGCATACTCACCAATCAGGACCTGGAAAAAATGGTGGAAACCACCGACCAGTGGATCCTCGAGCGCACCGGAATCCGCGAACGTCACTTGGCCGACAAGGGCGTGGCGGCCAGCGATCTCGCCGTCGAAGCAGTCAAGAATCTCCTGAAGTCCCACCCTATCGATCTTCAGCAAATCGACGTCATCGTCGTCGGGACCGTTACGCCTGACATGATGTATCCGTCAACCGCTTGTCTGGTGCAACACAAACTGGGCATCAAGCGCACCTGGGGTTTTGACGTTTCGGCCGGATGCTCCGGCTTTCTCTACGCTCTGGATGCTGGCGTCCAGTTCATCGAGTCGGGACGAAACAAGAAGGTATTGGCGATTGGCTCCGACGTGAACTCCATCATGACGGACTACACCGACCGCGCGGTATGCATCATCTTCGGCGACGGCGCGGGTGCCGTACTGCTGGAGCCTGCGGAAGATGCCGAAGACGGAATTATCGATTACGAAGCGCAGATCGAAGGCTCGGGCGGCGCACTTTCTGTACATGCCGGGAGGCGGCAGTTTGCATCCAGCTTCACACGAGACTGTTGATCAGAAGATGCATTATATTCATCAGGATGGACAGCAGGTCTTCAAGTATGCGGTGAAGAAAATGACGGAGATGACCGAGCGCGTCCTGCAGAAAAACGGCCTCACCGGCGCAGACGTGGATTGTTTCATCGCTCATCAGGCGAACAAGCGCATCATTACAGCTACAGCCGACCGCCTGAAGATGCCTATGGACAAGGTGATCATCAACATAGAGCGCTACGGCAACACTACTGCTGGAACCATTCCGCTCGCCATGCAAACCGCACTTGAGCAGGGCAAGCTCAAGAAGGGCAATCTCGTGCTGCTGGCTGCGGTCGGCGCAGGCTTCACCTCGGGCGCTACGCTGCTGCGCTGGGCGTACTAGACAGCCCTGAGCTTTCAGGCAAACCGCTTTGCTGAACCAAGTTCATACCGATTCCGTAGTAACAGGTATGCAGGCTGAGCCGCGCAGGTCTTGGATGTTCTTCTGGCTGGTCGGCTTTGTCGTAGCGCTGCTGCTGGTGCTGTTCGCGGTGGCAGCCCGTTCGGCTCCGGCCGAGCCCTCGGGCGACCTGGCGCTGGTCAACGCCAAGGTTTACCCGACGCCGCAGGCAGTCCCCATTCTCGATGCCAACGTTGTGATTCACGACGGCAAGATTGTCGCCGTGGGCAAGGACGCTGATGTTCCCAAGTCCGCCTACATCATCGAATGCGCAGGCCGGGTTGTTGTTGCCGGATTCTGGAACAGTCATGTGCACTTCACGGAAGACGCGTGGCACGACGCCGCCACGGCTCCGGCGGCCAAGCTCGAGGAGCACATGCAGACCATGTTGACCAAATGGGGCGATACAACGGTCTTTGACATCGGCTCGTTCCCTCAGGACACGCTCGCGCTGCGCAAGCGCGTGGACGCCGGCGAGATTGCCGGGCCGAGAATATATACCACCGCCGGTGCGATCTACCCGGAAAACGGAATTCCAATCTACATTCCCAAGATCTTGCGTCGCAGTTGAAGCCATTCGAAGCGGCGACTCCTGCCGATGCTGCACGGCTTGCTAAACAGTCGTTGGAGATGGGCGGCGATGGCATCAAGCTCTTCGCCGGCGCCATCATGGGACACGGCAAAGTCACTCCGATGCCCGTGGATGTGATTCGTGGCGCCGTCGAGGTAGCGCATGCGGCAGGGAAGCCGGTCTTCGCGCATCCCTCGAACCACGTGGGCACCGACAATGCTCTGGCCGGCGGAGTGGATATCCTGGCACATACCATCCCAATGGAATTTGATTGGACGCCGCAGGAGTTGCAGCGCATGAAGGAGCGGCACGTGGCGCTCATTCCCACCCTGTCGCTGTTCCCTGACGAAGTGCGCAAGGCCGGCGGCGGCGAGGCGGACAGGGCCGCAATCCTGCAGAGCGCGGTCACGGAACTCAAGACCTACTTCAGCGAGGGCGGCACTATCCTCTTCGGCACCGACGTTGGCTATACCCAGCTCTACGACACGACCAGCGAGTACGAATACATGGGCCGCGCCGGAATGAACTGGCGCGATATACTGGCGTCACTGACGGCCAATCCTGCGACCTTCTTTAGGGCAGGGAGAACCGGTAAGGTCATAACCGGTTACGCCGCTGATCTCGTCGTCCTCGACGCCGACCCCGCCAACGACGTGCGCAACTTCGCCAAGGTGAGCTACACCATCCGGGCGGGGAAGGTGATCTACAAGAAGTGAATACTGAGCCGCCGAGGGGTCTGCTCTTGAGAAGCGACCGACAGCAGGTTCTGCCTAAAGCTCGGCTAGTGTTTCGTTCCCGTCCACTCTCCTAGTACGGCAAACGATTCTGACGCGACGGGTGCAAGTTGTGCGGTTCCGTACTGATTCGGCCCGACTTCCGAGTGATACGCCGCCGACGGCCCTGAGCTCACCGCCCAGAATGCCTGGCTATCCCACTGGGTGACCACATCCTGTAGCTGGATGTAGTAAGTTCCTCCCGGTATCGTAAGCTTTGGAATCTCGAAACCCACCTTCCAGGCAAAAAAAAGAAACTTAGTGAGATATGGGTCTTGCAACCTGGACAACCCTACGAACCCGCTACCGAGAACTGTCCCGCCAGAGGGTTCCGTCGTGATAGTCCACAACAGGTACTTCGGAATGTTTCGGTCATCGACGTCGTAGATTGTCAACGTAACATTGGAAAGGGTAGCTTCTGCGGACAGCTCGAAGGAATCGATCGTTGTGGCGCCAAAGTTAATACGATAGTAACCGACCTCGGCGTCGGGGCCGTTATCGTAGAGAACGGTCTGGCCACAAACTGGAAGCGCCAGCAGAAGCACATTGCAGACAACTGCGAAGAGCGTGGCCAGACCCCACCGCGCCGAACAATACCTCGACCGTCTCTCGGATTGGTCCTGAATTTCCATTCCTGCCAAGGAGATGGCGCATTATGTGCTGCCTTGCCCGGGAAAGCAACACATTGTTACCTCGGCCCTGGGTCAGAACCAACCCAATTCCGAATATGCGAATTGCCTGGTTGACGGAGTCCGCGGCATCCGTAAAGGAACCTGACGCTGTTCCTCGCCGCGAATTAGAACGGTGACCGGCCGCAATCGCCAGCTACTTCGCCTTCAGCTTTTCGCGCTCTTTGGCTGCGTCCAGCGGGCGCACTGGTTCGGTCATGCGCGCGGGATCGAGGATTTCCTCGATCTGCTCTTCGGTCAGCTCGCCGCGTGACCGCGCAATCTCGATGATGGACTTCCCGGTCTTCACCGATTCCTTCGCGATCTCGGCGGCTTTGGCGTAGCCGATGTAAGGATTGAGCGCGGTGGCAAGCGAAACCGTGCTCTGCACGTAGAAGTTGGTGCGCTCCTTATTTACCGTTATGCCTTTAACGCAGAACTCGGTGAACTGCCGCAGCATGTTGGTCATGATGGTGATGGAGGTGAGCACGCTGTACGCCATGGTCGGCATCATCACGTTGAGCTCGAGTTGACCAGCTTGCACCGCGAGCGCGACCGCTGTATCGTAGCCGACGACCTGAAACGAAACCATCACAGCCAGCTCCGCCATCACGGGATTTATTTTTCCCGGCATGATGGACGAGCCCGGTTGCAGTGCGGGCAGATTGATTTCCGCGAGGCCGGTGTTCGGCCCTGACGAGAGCAGGCGCAGGTCGTTGGAGATGCGGATGACTTCCAGCGCGAGGTTGCGCAGCGAAGAGCTAACGGACGACATCGCAAGGTTCGACTGCATGGCGTAGCGCATGTCGTCCACAGCGTGCAGCTTCTGCCCCGAGATGCGCGAGAGATCCGCGATGGCTTTCTCGCGGTAGTCAGGATGCGTGTTGATGCCGGTCCCAACCGCCGAGCCGCCGAGTCCGACTTCGCGCAGGAATTCTGACTGCTCCTGAATTGCTTTTTTCGCACGCTTGATCGCGCCTGCGTAGGCATGAAACTCCTGGCCGAGCCGCATCGGAACCGCGTCCATCATGTGCGTGCGGCCCGACTTAAGGACGTGATGAAATTCGTTGCCCTTGGCCTCCAGTGCCGCGGTGAGCGAATCGAGCACGGCAAGCAGCTTCTCCAACTCGAGTAGCGCGGCCAGCCGCATCGCAGTGGGAAAGACGTCGTTGGTTGACTGTCCGTAGTTGACGTGGTCGTTGGGATGAACGTGCTTGTACTCGCCACGCGCGCCACCCAGCAGCTCGGCCGCGCGGTTGGCAATGACCTCGTTGCTGTTCATGTGGAAGCTGACGCCCGCGCCGGCCTGAAACACGTCCACCACGAACTCGTCGTTCCACTTGCCTTGCTGGACTTCCTTGGCGGCTTCGATGATGGCGTTAGCCGTCTTCTCATCGACCAGACCGAGTTCACGATTAGCGAGCGCCGCGGCTTCCTTCACCATGGCGATGGCGCGAATGAGCGTCGGATGTGCCCGCAATCCGCTGATGGGAAAGTTCTCTACTGCACGCGCCGTCTGGATGCCGTAATAAACGTCGGCGGGAATTTCCTTCGACCCGAGAGAGTCCTTCTCGCTGCGGGTCGCCGCCTTGGTGGAAGTTGACATGATCGCATCCTCCACAACAAGAGATGATGGTCAGGACGCCAGAGTTTCGCGCACAACCGCGATTGGCACACTCACAATGGCTCACTGCGCGCTTCCTGCGACGGAGCCTGCTCCTCGCTATACACCGGAACGATGAAGCGCAACGGAGAACGCACCGCATGGACGACGAGGAAGCGAAGCAGGCTCCATTGTTCGCGCGGGCCAACATTGTAGGCGCGAAGCGCGACAAACGCCGCAATCGTGAAACTCACGAAGAGATTCAGGATGAAGATGACTGCGATTCCCACCACCGCGTGAAGAAACCATCGGTTGCCCAACGTTCCGGTGCCAAAGCGCGCCGCGGCCAGAGCCAGCGTGCCGCTGGATAGCGTGACATGACGAATGTCGATCGGCAGGCCGAAGAATTCTCCGAGAACCGGTGCGAAACCCAGTAAATATCCGAGGACAATGCTGGTCGCCCATCCGCCAATGTTGTGCCTGACGAGGCGGGACATCTTCCGGGAAACGGCCTCCCCGAGGCGCGATCCAGCAGGGTGCTGCGCGACGGCCTCCGCGAGGCGATAGTAAACTGCGGCATTCTCCATCCAGCTTCCGGCTAGGGCAGCCAACCACAAGATCACGCCGGTCTCGATCGCATAGAGCGCGGTGCCGGAAGCGAACGGGTTCAGCGTGTCATAGACGTGCGCCGCGCTGAGTTCCGGAAGGTACGACTCGCGGAAGATGAGTCTCCAGAGCATCTCAAACAACACGGCGCCAGCCGACACAGCCACAACGTTGCCGATGGCCGCGGCCAACTGAGTGCTAGTGATACGCGCCACGAAGTCGGTGAGTTTGCTGGAGCGCTGTGGCCCGCGATTGTCGCGGATAATCCGCGCAAATGCGGCCGCGGTTGTCGCCGGCTGCTTGGTGGCGAGCACCAGGCCAAAGACTTGCAACAGCACGAAGCTGACCGCATAGTTCGTCCCGCTGGCGAGCCCCTCGATGAACGGCGGCAGATGAGCTTCGATAATACGGAGCTTAATAGCAGCGGTGAATACCGTCAGCAGTCCGCCTCCGATGGCCGCCCGCCACATTTGCCAGTATTCCGGCCTGCTGGTGGCGATGTAGTGCTCGCCCGTGTCGCCTGTGCGGTCCACGACTTTGCGCGCCAGCAGGTTGAGGTTCTCGCGCAGCAGCGACGAGATCTGTTTGTCGCTGACGTTGCCTCCGATGAGCCTGACGAGCAGCGCTTGCACCGCATCGAGCAGCTCGTGCAGATCAGTAACGGTCAGGACCTTCGCTATTGCCTCCATCCGCACCAGGCAAGCCTGGATGGTCTTCAGGTCGAAGACCAGTTCGACACTAATGCCCGCCGACTCCATGTGCTCGTAGACGACTTCCATTTCCGAGCGGCAACGGGCGACAGTCTGCTTCCAGGCATCGAACACAGCCGTAAGCGATTCCGGAGAACTGCGGGCCAACAATTCTTCCGTGGTACGCACGAGTTCATAGAAGGGAGAATGGGCGATCCCTGACCCTGTTGAGCGCTCGCGCATTTCAGGCTGCAAACCGAGTCCGCTGATTCGCGCCGCAAGCAGTCGCATCGCCTCTTCCAGGTCGTGCTCCTCGCGCTGCCAGAACGCCGGCTGTTCGTCCGGCGTGAGAGCCTTGGCAAGGCGCTCGAAAAGCTCACTGGGAATGGCCGCAAATTGGCGCGCATATCGCTCGGAAGAATAAAGCTCCATCAGCAACTTGCGCGCATCGGAGTCCTCGCGCGCTGAAGGTATCAACCGCGCGACCAGGCGTTGAACGACTTCCGTGGTGAAAGGGTGGACAGAGGGCAGACCGGCTTCGGCGAAGAGCGACAAGCAATCCAGCTCGGCGAGCATTTGCCCAAAGGATTGTTGGACCCGATGGCGCAATTCGCTGTCGCTCTCGAGCAACTGCACAAGGACGAGTAGGCGCGGAGGTGCCATTCCCCGGCTCTGCCCGGTGCGGGTCCAGCGGACGATCTGCACGAAGCTGAGACAGCGCTTGCGCAAGGTGTCCGCCGCGCAAAAAGCTGCCACCGCTTGCCGCAAATCCACAGGGAGTTGGGCAGATGGGATTTGCGCTTCGCGTGTAAGCTGTGGCGTACTACCGATCAAACGCAACCACCTGGGCAATGGACTGGGCGTGCTGGCGCTGAGATTAGCACAGCACTAGAAAAGCCGCCGACTTAGTGGGCGGCGGCTTCGCTGCTTACGAAATATCGTTATGCGATCTCAACCAACTCCGCGATCCTGGCTCGCCATTCTTTCGGGCCGCTCTCGTGCACGGAGTTGCCTTTCGAGTCCACGGCGACGGTGACCGGCATGTCCTGCACCTCGAATTCGTAGATGGCTTCCATGCCGAGGTCGTGGAACGCGAGCACGCGCGACTTCTTGATGGCCTTGGAAACCAGATATGCCGCGCCGCCGACTGCCATCAGGTAAACCGCCTTATGGTCGCGGATGGCCTCGATCGCTGCAGGCCCGCGCTCCGACTTGCCGACCATACCCAGCAGACCGGTCTCTTTGAGCATCTGGCGAGTGAACTTGTCCATGCGAGTAGCGGTCGTCGGACCGGCCGGGCCGACAACTTCGTCTCGGACCGGATCAACCGGTCCCACGTAATAGATAAAGCGATTGGTGAAATCCACCGGGAGTTGCTCGCCTTTGCCCAGCTTCTCGGCCATGCGCTTGTGCGCAGCGTCGCGGCCAGTCAGAAGCTTGCCGTTAAGCAGCAGTACCTCGCCGGGTTTCCACGATGCAACTTCCTCACGTGTGACGTTATCTAGGTTTACCCTACGAGCGTCCACGGGATCGTAGGTCAGCGTCGGCCAGTCATCGAGCGACGGCGGCTCCAGCGCCACTGGGCCCGAGCCGTCGAGCACAAAGTGCGCATGGCGTGTGGCAGCGCAGTTGGGAATCATCGCGATCGGCAGGTTGGCAGCGTGCGTCGGATAGTCCTTTACCTTCACGTCGAGAACGGTGGTCAGTCCACCCAGCCCCTGCGCACCGATGCCTAGCGCGTTGATCCTCTTGTGTAGTTCGATACGCAGCTCCTCAGCCGTGTTCTTCGGCCCGCGCGCGATCAGTTCCTGAATATCGATCGGCTCCATCAGGGCCTCTTTGGCCAACAGCATCGCCTTCTCCGAGGTGCCGCCGATGCCGATGCCGAGAATGCCGGGAGGGCACCAGCCCGCTCCCATCGTCGGGACGGTCTTGAGCACCCACTCGACGATGGAATCCGACGGGTTCAGCATGGCAAACTTCGATTTGGCCTCCGAGCCACCGCCCTTTGCCGCGAGGATGACTTCCACTTTGTCGCCGGGAACGAGGGTCATGTTCACTACGGCTGGAGTATTGTCGCCGGTGTTCTTGCGTGCCCCAGCAGGATCGGCCAGGATGCTGGCGCGCAGCTTGTTGTCCTCGTGCAGGTAGGCGCGACGCACACCTTCATTCACCATGTCTTCGACTGACATGGTTGCGTTCCACTGGACGTTCATGCCGACTTTCAAGAAGGCGGTCACAATGCCTGTGTCCTGGCAGATAGGCCGGTGACCTTCAGCACACATCCGCGAGTTGATCAGGATTTGCGCCATCGCATCGCGCGCCGCCGGTGATTGCTCCTTGTCATAGGCGGCCGCCATGCTACGAATGAAATCCGGCGGATGGTAGTAGGAGATGTATTGCAGAGCGTCGGCTACGCTTTGGATCATGTCTTCTTGCTTGATGATGGTCATAAATCCTGCTCGTGAGAAGGTTGACGAACCCAAGATTATACTGCGCAGGCGACTGCCAGCTTGTGATCTGGCGCACACATTCGCCGGTTACGCCAGGGCCACGAACATTGTGCGAGGTAGACTTTGCAACGGAGGTGACTCATGCTCTCGATTCGTGCTGCCAGTGTGGAAGATGTTTCCCTCCTGTTCGAGATGATTAGGGAGCTGGCAGACTCCGAGCAGGCGCTCGATAAGTTGACCATCACACAGGCCGATCTGATGCGCGACGGTTTCGGCGCGGAATCAAGGTTCCGTGCATTGGTCGCTAACTGGGAAGAGAAGGCCGCCGGATATGCGCTATTTTTCGACTGCTACAGCAGTTGGCGCGGCCGGCAGTTGTTTCTGGAGGATCTTTTCGTTCGGTCGGAGTTTCGCGGTAAAGGCATTGCCACCAGCCTCATGGCCCAAGTCGCCAGGATCGCCGCGGCCAAGGGTTGCCGTGCCGTGCGCTGGGAGGTGTTGGACTGGAATAAACCAGCACTTAACCTCTATGCCTCACTTGGAGCGATTCTTCTTAATGAATACCGCATCGTTCTGCTCAAGGACGACGCGCTAAATAAGCTTGCGGCAGAGGCCGACCGAGACCATTTGCGACCCGGTCCATCCTGATTCTGAGGCAACGAGCGCCCAGGTTCTTAGACCAGTTTTCCGTGCATCGAGGTATAGTTCAGTCCAATTTCGCCACAACTGCCCTGCTCGACGGAATAGACGATACAGGAATCGAAGGGGCGCGAGTAAACGTGCAGGCTCACCGCGCGCTCGGCCCACTCGCGGCAGTTGCGGACATCGTGGACGGGATTCAACGGATCGACGGCCACCGGTTGCGCGGACGTGATCTCCACAACGTCCGTGGGCACAATCTCGCAGGACTGCGCCACCAGATTCTCGGAGAGCACGCGATAGTTCTGCACCGCCAGCCGGCCGATGGGAGCAGCCATCCAGCAATTCTGGCCTCTGTGATTGTGGATGGAGCTGCGCATGCCCGGTTCCCAGCAGATGGCCAGTAATTCATAAAGTCCGGTTTTGTCGATCAGGTTCCGGGTGTAGTGCTGCGCGTTCCAAAAGAGGTAGGGCTGCAGGGACTCCGCATCCACCGGGTTCGCAGTGATGTAGTCCAGCGTGCCGGTCACCTCCGCGAAGTCGCCCTCGCGGAGGTTGCGTAGGCCGCTGACAAACCGCTCGATAGAGACGCGTTGAGTCGTCTGGCTGGAACTCGACGAGGTGGCTGTTGCCATAATCTCCTCCTGTTGGAACGAATTGCCATTTTAACGCCATCGGGCCAGTTTGGCGGCCCGCCGGCGTGTTGCAAAATCTTTGTGTCCGCGGCAATCCGATGCACTAAAAAGCCGGTCTAAGCATATAATGTGGGCAGAAGCACCCCGGCCAGGTGGGGACAGCGCAAGGCACTGGAGTCTCCCATGAAGTCACGCGCTCTCGCCGTTGCGAATGCAATTCTGCTGAGCATCTGCCTTGCTCTGCCTGCGGTTGCCCAGGACACCTCGCAATCACAGGCACCGTCCACGCAGGCGCCCGTCAACTCGCCCGATCAGTCCCAGCCTTCCGCGCCGCAAACGCCGCCCGCCGATGCCCGCATCGCTACGCCCGGTGACGCGCCCAAGGCCACGCACGACAAGGGCAAGAACGACATTGACGACATAGGCAATCGCAACGTCGGCAAAGCTGGTTCGGGCAAGGGCCTCGGTGATTGGTACTCGTATGATACCGAGATCAAGATGGGCAAGCAGTACGCGATGATGGTCGAATCCAGCGCCCGCATGATCAAGGACCCCGTCGTGACCGAGTACGTGAACCGCATCGGACAGAATCTGGTTCGCAACTCCGACGCCAAGGTGCCATTTACCATTAAGGTCATCGACTCCGACGACATCAACGCCTTTGCCCTGCCGGGCGGATTTTTCTACGTGAACAGCGGACTCATCCTGGCCGCTGACGGCGAGGCCGAGTTGGCCGGCGTCATGGCCCACGAGATCGCCCACGTTGCCGCACGCCACGCCACGCGTGAGATGACCCGCGCCAACTATGCCCAAATGGCCACCATTCCGCTCATCTTCGTGGGGAACTGGGGGATTTACGAAGCGGCGAGCATGGCCATCCAGATAGCACTGCCGCTCACCTTCATGAAGTTCTCGCGCGGTTTTGAAGGTGAGGCTGACTACCTCGGGCTACAATATATGTACAAGGCGGGCTACGATCCGCAGGCGTTCATCTCCTTTTTCGAGAAGGTCAAGGCATTGGAGAAGAATAAGCCGGGGACGCTGGCGAGAGCATTTTCCACTCATCCGCCGACGCCGGAGCGAATCGAGAAGAGCCAGGAGGAGATTCGCAACATCCTTCCGGCAAGGCCGGAGTACATCGTCAACACCTCGGAATTCAACGACGTGAAGGCACGCCTGGCGACGCTCGAGAACCGTAAGAAGGTCATGGTGGCCCAGGACGTGGACAAGCCGACTCTGCGTAAGACGCAGACCGCTGACAGCACTGCCGGTCAAAACGGTCAGCCCTCTAACCAGCCGGCCGACGATCGTCCCACGCTCTCAAGGCGCGACGACGATTACACCGCTAATCCGGGCCTGCACTGAGCACGGTCTCGTGCCGAATCGGTCCCGGCGGCAGCGCGGCTGGAAATCGCATCTAAACACAAGGTGAAGCGGGAAGGGAAGCGATTGTGGCGTATACAGCATACATCTCCATCAAAGGGCAGAAGCAGGGCCAGTTCGCCGGCGATGGCAGCAGCAAACAGAACAAAAATCGCATTCTGATTACCAGTTTCTCGTTTTCAGTCGAATCCCCACGTGACGTTGCAACCGGCCAGGCAAGTGGCAAGCGACAGTATCATCCCATCATCATCCGAAAGCATTGGGGCGAAGCCAGCCCGCAGGTCTATGAGGCGTTGGCTACCAACGAGAATCTTCCGTCGGTACTAGTTGAGTTCACCGGCGTTTCGGCGAAAGGCATTGAACAAGTGGACCACTCGTTCAGCCTCACCAACGCCACGATTTCGGCGCTGCGAGAGTTCACCGAGCCCGCTCAGAGCGGTAGTGAAATTGACGATCTCGAGGAGATCTCGTTCAATTTTCAGAAGATCGAAATCAAGGACAAGAACGGAAAGACCTTTGTTGACGATTGGATTGCGCGAGTCTGATGATTTGCTTCAGCGCATGCCTTGACAGAACTGTGCCACGCTTTGCACCGACCTTACTCACAGGCTGGTCAGCTCAAACACCGGATAATTCGTCGCGATACTTGCGAAGGCTTGCGCGTCCGAATCCGCAGGAACTGGGAAGTAGCGCTGCACGGTTGTCTTAAAGCTGTCGAGATAGGCTTTCAGCAAGGCCGGTTTCTCCGCGTCGGGAATCGCACGCAAGCGAAAGTTTTGCCGGAAGCCGCCTTTCTTCAGTGTGATCTCTCCCGCGGCCTCTGCGTTCCGCACCCATTGCGTCCGCCCGCGCGGAGCCACCAGAAACCGCTTGCCATCTAGCTCCAGAAGGTCGATGGGCGTGGAATATAGCTTGCCGCTCTTGCGGCCTCGCACTTGCAGCAAATAATTGTGCTTCAGCCCAAGGCCGATCCCTACAAGAAATCCGAAGAAGCGATTGAAGGCGCGCTCCACCGCCGTCGGCTTCTGGAAAGCAGGATTCCCTTGCGCTACGTGCTCAGTGATTGTTGGCCTCGAATGCTGTTCTGTTGAAGTATATGAATTCTCTCTGGGTGGCGACCGTGATCTAATCGCCCATCACACTATCGGTATAGTAGTTCGTCTTGTTGCATCGGAGCTGATTTTGTTGCAAGTCTGCAGATTTTGTCGCATTTGCATCAGGCATTCATTGTTTGTCCGTTCCGGTTTGATTTACCATGCACTTCACTTCCGGTCTCGCCTGATCAAAGGAACCATTCATGAAGACGTTCCAATTGCTGATGATCGTTGCCGCTGTAGCTGCGCCGCTCATGCTGAGCGCTGTTGATAAGGACGTCTCAAAGGCTCCCGATTCCCCGATCTATGTCATGACCAACGACGATGGGCTATTGCACAGCTATGTCAGCTTCTACCTGGCAGGGGGCGCGCAAGGTGCGCCCACGCTAACCTACCAGAAGAGTGTCAACACCGGCGGCAAAGGCATAGGCGGCGGCTTCTTTGGCACTCCGCGGGTGAATTTGCTGCCCGACAGTTCCGCGCAATGTTTGTACGCGGCCGACGCCGGCACGGGGGACATCGCAGCCATTAACATCCAGGCTCAGGAGCGTGTGGGAAACTTCTCCGGCTCAGTCAATGACTTAGGGACTAGCAACGGCATCGGCCTGGTGATGAACAAGAATTATCTATATGCCGGTTACAGCCTTTCCAACACCATTGCGACCTTCGCTGTCAGCCCGGGATGCCAGCTCTCGTTCATGGGTGATATCACAGTCACCCCACTGAACGGAGGCTGGGTGGCGGGAATGGCCCTCAACGGAAACATTCTGGTGGTTACCTACATTGACGGTTCCATCGAGTCATTTAACACGGCGAACGGTATTCCAATTTCCAATGGCGACGAGCAGAATGCTGCTGGCTTCGCCGCTGCCTTCTTTCCGGACGCCGTGGACATCACTCAGGATGGCCACTTCGCGATCTTCGGCGACGCCGCTGTGCCTACCACGGTTGAGGTCTCTGACCTGTCCTCAGGCAAGCTTGCACCTACGGTCCAGTACACGATTGGTGTGGCGACCAACGCTGTCGGACCCGGGGTAAATTCCGCCACAGTCCGCCTCAGCCCCGATGAAAGTCTTATTTACATCGGCAACAGCCAGAGCGGGAACGTCACCGCGGCGTTCTTTAACAAGAACACGGGAAAGGTAACGCCCGGCTGTGCCTCCCAACAGTTGAGCGGTTTTTACAACTCGTGGTCTTACATCGGGGCGCTGGCGACCCGCGACACCACAGGCACTGGGAATGTACTTTATGCCGCAGAATTCGGCTCTTCGATCGCGATCCTCAATGTGACCTCTACCGGTGCCACCTGTACGTTGAGCGAATCTTTCGCCTCTCCGGTGGCTGACGAACTCAGCGGTGGACTTTTGTCGATTCAAACGTTTCCCCCAAGGCCATTTTGAACAGAAGTGGAAGCAAACAAACCAAGCAGAAGCAGTAGAGAAGGTTTCGGGAGCCAGGATGCGAGCAATATTGAAGTCAAGTTTGGTTTTCGCAGTTTGTGGAATCGCCATGCTGCGCGCTTCCGGCCAACAGATCTGTCCTCCGCGGCCATTAGCGGGCACTCTGGTCGTTAATCCGCTGGACCTGTACAGCCAAAGCGGGACATTGACGGTGAATCTGACTTTGCAAAACCAGCTTGGCTCTGACGGGTTCATGCACTACTGCTACGTGTATCTGTACCAGGGGCTGCAGGTCGAAGCTCCTACTCTGCGCCTCAATCCCGGCGACCAGCTCATCCTGAACCTCACCGACAACATTCAATCGCCCTACGACAAGTATCCCCGGAAATCGCAGATGCATATGCACGTGCCGGCCAAATCGGGCACGAAGCCGGCTGATGACTGCAACGGCGGCATGATGTTACCGGGCTCGACAAACATGCACTTCCACGGCCTGAATATCTCACCAACCTGCCATCAGGATGACGTCATCTACACCTTAATCCAGTCCGGCGATCCGGCGTTCCAGTACAACTTCCAGGTCCCTCCCAACGATAACCCTGGAATGTACTGGTACCATCCGCATGCGCATGGGAATACCACGACTCAAGTGGATGGAGGGGCCGCGGGCGCCATCATCATAGAGGGAAGCCTTCCCGGCACTCAAGGATTGCCCGAGCGGGTATTCGTTATTCGCCAGCAGTTTAAGAACCCTAACTCCTGGCTGCCTGGCCCCAACCAGCTCACGGTAAACTTTGAGCCGGCTTTGTTTCCTGAAGAAGCTTCGCCATATATCAATGTTCAATATGGGCAGCCGGAGTTCTGGCGAGTAGTAAACGCCTCCACCCAGGCGTTTCTGAGCCTTCAGCTCCTGTTCGGGGTCACTCAGCAGCAATTCCAAGTTCTGGCTCTCGACGGCGTTCCGCTTCAGGCGCCCATTTACGAGAGCGAAATCGATCTGCCACCAGCGGGCCGCGCGGAATTCATCACTCCCGGACTTCCTCAAGGACAAACCGGGACCTTTCTGACCAACGGGTTCGATACCGGTCCGGTCGGCAATCCCAATCCTCCGCAGCAGCTCATACAGCTGCTTGGAACAGACAATGCGAAGAAAGTGCCGTGGCCAGCTAAAGCTCCTGCCAAACCGCTTGCCGATCGTCAGCGCTTTGCAGGTCTGGCCGCGCAGCAGCCGACCACCACTCGTCGGCTCTTTTTCTCCGAGCAGACCGTTGGCACTAATGGCCCGACGCAATATTTCATCACCGTACAGGGACAAAAGCCGAAGGTCTTCCACATGGACGATCCTCCAGCTATCGTGACCAATACCGGCTCGGTGGAAGACTGGACCATCGAGAACCATGCTGGCGAAGCGCACGCATTTCACATCCACCAATTGCACTTTCTGGTGGAGGCAATCAACGGCGTACCCGTTCCAAATCCGGATTTGCAGGACACAATCACGATTCCTAGCTGGACAGGCAGCGGTCCATATCCCAGCGTTACCCTACGCATGGATTTCCGCGATCCGAATATTGCCGGCACCTTCGTTTATCACTGTCATATTCTCGACCACGAAGACGGAGGCATGATGGCCAAAATCCAGGTGAACAAGGCCAATTAGAGGGGCTCCGGCCCAGTAGGAATCCCTCCGTGTCCCCGCACGTAGAATCAATAACTTAGCTACACTTTATATCGCAAAGTATTGATTATAAGCACTTTATAGGTAACCATTTGATTCCCTTGGACTTACCTACAGAAACTAACTCCGAACCCCTTTGATGAACGGCACATTCCCTCAGTAGCGCTAGCTGAAACCGGCTCGAGGGATTCACAAAATCAGCCTACTCGAGAGTTGCATCCCGATTCACTTCACTTCTGCCCTGCCGGGCTCGAGGATTCGACTATCAAACGGATTCCGGTCGAAAACCCAGCTGCAAATCCCACCGAGGACCGATTTTGCGACGCGGCTTCTCTCTCCGGATCCCGGGCCCAGAGTTTGCGCCGATCCTCACTTGTTTAGCTGGCGATTAGCCCAGCTTTTCCGTCGCTACTTCCGCCGCGGCGGACTGCGGTTCCTTGCGGGTTGGTTCTACCGCTCTCTCCGCAACTGAAGCCGTTGGGGCGCCCGCCTGTTCTTCGGCCTCGGCGACGGCGACGGCAGCCTGCGACTTCTCCACGAAGGTGGCTTCGCGGGCGGCGTTCTGGGCGGCGGCCCGCACCACGTGGCGGGCGTGCGCCAACTGCGCCTGCGCCTTCTTGTAGCGCCGCTGCTCAGCCTCGTCCAACTGCTTCAGCCTGCGCCAGGCTGCTTCCGGCCCTTCGCGCTGCCGGATCTCCATCAGCTCGACGTCTACCGGAGTGACTTCCATCAGGTTGACGCGCTCCTCACTCACCGCCGCGGTGTCCCTTTGCGTCTCGGGAAACGCCACCTCAGGCGGCGTGTTCACGTCGAAACCCTGGGGCAGGCCAAACTCGGCTTCGAAGCCCGGCAACTGCAGTTGTTCGCGGCTTTGGAAGGGGCTGGACTCCTCCCACACCTCGGGGGAACGGCAGAGGTTGGTGGCCGCCTGTTGCAGGCCTTGGAGCATGGTGCGACCCACGCGCCAGTCCAGTTGGTCGTGGCCCAGCGCGTCCAGCACCTGCATGAGGCCGACCTGCACCGCGTACAAGTCTTCGAGGGGCGGCAACTGCAGGCCGCGGCGTTCGCGGCGAGCGCGGTTTCGTGCCATGCGCAGGCGCCGTCCCCGGTCCTGGAGATGGAAGCAGCAGTAATCGCGGCCGCTGACGGCGATGGAGCCGCAGAGGCGGCCGTTTTCCCGCAGCTGACCGCAGGTCTTGACCGGCACGGGCGCCGGCTTCTCGCTTTCGTAGCCCAGCGCGACGCGCATGACTCGGAGCTGCTCCAGGGCATCCTCTTCGTCCTCGCGTATCTCGTTCTTAAGGCGCTGAACCTCTTCTTTCATTTCTTCATAGCTCGGCTCGCGGGGATTGGCCTGTCTATAGTCTTCGTAGTAACCCATGATGAATACTCCTTGAGTAATGGTGTAAAGTTCGCGGTTCGCTCCGCGCTCTGGGCTTTTCGCCCAAACGGCGGATAGCGAAAGGCGAAGAGCGACAAGCGAAAAGCGGAATTTCGGGGATTGCCGCCGGAGACACGACTACGCGTTACCGCGCAGGAGGGGCGGCTGTGGCCATGGACCGGTTGGTCCACTCGATGGGCAACGCGGCGGCCGGAAGCCGGGTCAGAGGTCGAAGTACTCGACCCGTCACGATCGCATCCTCGGTCCGCAACCCGCAACGGCGGGCGGCACATAACCACGACGCCTGGGACGTGGGTAGCGAGTTAGGCGCGGTCGCTGCGCGTCACCTCAAGGGTAGGAAGGCGGTAGGGGCAGGTCAAGAAGAAAGCGTCAAGTTTTCTTACGAAGGTGGGGTGGGGAAGATTACGAGGGTGCTACGTCGTCCCGTAATGGGAATCAGATTCTTCACACCGCGGCTCATCTCGGATAGGTCTGCCGTGCCCGGGGCACTCAGATTTTTATAACTCGTCCACCCCGGCCTAAAAGCCTGACCTGAGCGAGTCGAAGGGGCCGGGGCTATCACCTTTCGTCGCGCGCAGCGCGACTGGGGTCAACTTCCTCTACCCAGGTTAGCGCCCAAGAGCGAGGACGAGACCCTGGGCACCTGCCTGGTGAGTTAGCTTCCTCAGCCCAAGTCAGCGCGCAAAATCAGGATGCGGACCCCTAGGCAACGGGCCACACCAATCCATCGAATCCTCTGATGATATCGCCGCATTTAGTGATCCGTGAGAATTCCGTCGCGCTTGCGCGACGATAGGTGATAGCCCCGCCCTTCAGGGCGGGGTACGGTGATCCAAGAATTTCGAGTGCCCCGGGCACGGCACACACAGGTGTGCGGCGCATCACCGCCGATCGCTCGCCCATCGATATACCCTTTTCCGGATGCACACCCTTGCGTGCAACCTGGTGCATTGCGTGTTCAGCACGAAGGATCGCGCCGACCTCATCCCCGGACCGGAGAGACTACGGCAATACCTGACCGGCATCGCTCGGGGAAAGAACATTCCCCTGTTGGCCACCGGAGGCACGCGAAACCATCTTCATGTGCTGCTAGCCCTTCCTGCAGCCGTACCCTTGGCCAAGGCGGTGCAGGACCTCAAAGGAAATTCGTCGCGTTGGCTGAACGAAAACTCGAACCGATTCGCCTGGCAACGCGGCTACGGCGCGTTCAGCGTCAGTGAGTCGCGGCGGCAGGCGGTCATCGCATACATTGCCGGCCAGGAGGAGCACCATCGCAAGTGGACGTTCGAGCAGGAGTTCCTCACGCTGTTGCGCCAGTCGCGAATTGAATTCGATCCACGACTCGTTTTCGGATAAGGTCTGTCGTGCCCAGGGCACTCACATTTTCATAATTCGCCAACCCCGGCCTGAAGGCCGGGGCTCACCTTGCGTCGCGCGGAGCGCGACTGGGAGTCAGCATCCTGGGCCCATTGCAGACGGACCGAATGGCCGCACTCTTTGTCGAGGTGCTTCGCTGCTACGTCCGGGCTGGAAAATTCGGGGTTCACGAATTCGTGGTCATGCCGAACCATGTTCATCTGCTCGTGACCGTGGGCGCCGACATCAGCATTGAAAAAACCATGCAGTTCATCAAGGGGAACTTTTCCTACCGGGCCAAGACTGAACTGGGATTCCTGGGCGAGATTTGGCAGCGCGGCTTCTTGGACGTGCGGATCAAGGGCGAAGATAGTTTTCGTGCTCATCAACTGTACAACTACAACAATCCAGTCAAAGCGGGATTGGCGAGCGTTCCTGGGGAATACGCGCATGGTTCTTTGTACTTGCGAAGGTCGAGGGCACAGGGGCTAAAT
>CAVPFD010000010.1:0-28188 GCA_963703645.1 uncultured Acidobacteriaceae bacterium | reverse complement strand
ACAAATCTAAGAAACAACCGAACCACGGATTTACGCGGATGAACGCGGATTTAATCTTTCTTTTCTTTTTTCCGATCCGCGATGATCCGCGCAAATCCGCGGTTGCCTTCGTCTCGAGCACGCGCTCGCGCGTCGCTGCCGGCAGCGTCTCGCAGGCCGTCCGCAGCACCAGGCGCGGCGTGCGCTCGCGGATCGTCATCAGGTACTCGACCGTCTCCGACGGATTCGCCTTCGCCGCTTCGCGCAGCAGCCAGCCCAGTCCCTTCTGCACCATGTCGTCGTCGCTGGTCAGCAGCATCTCGGTGATGCGCTGAATGTCGCCGAAGTTCTTGTGTTGCCGCGTGCTGTGGATGAGGCTCACGGCGGCGGCGCGCCGATGCCACGGCTTGCTCGGACTTCTTCCGGCCCAGCGAGGCGGTCGCGATCAAGAAGCGAGTCGTCAGCGGCGATCATCGGCCCGATGAGGTAATGCACCAGCCCGTCGTGGTCGGCCCAGGTGCTGACGCGATCCAGCCAGCTTTCGAACATCTTGAACTCAGGCTTGCCGAACTCCCCGACCATACCCTGCAGCATCAGGACGCCGAAAATTTTCTCTTCGAGCACCTCGCCACGAAAGAGTTGATCGGCAACCTGCAGCAGGTAGTCCTGGCCGTGCTCGGCGAGAATCGTGCGCCGAAAGCGCACAGCAACCTTGCGCAGCTCGTTCGCGTACCAGCCGCGCGACTTCACTTCCTCCTTGAAGAACCGCTGGACTTCGTCGGTGTGCGGCGCCGAACCGCCGTTCTTGAGGACGGTGCGGATGTGCCTGGCGATGTAGGCGGGACTTTTCATACGTCGAAAGAGATTGTAGTTGAAGGAATTGTCATTACGAGTTGGCTTGAGCCATCGACGAATCTGTTTTGTCGTTCCTGAGCGAACGCCTCCGGAAGCAAAGGAGATCCCTCGACGGCTGACGCCGCCTCGTGATGACAACCTCAAGTGGTCCGACAACGGTCTCGGGCTAACCGCATGCGACTCCCGTGGTCGCTTCCTTGTGCTTTGGCAGCACCAGCTTGTCATAAATCCACAGCAGCAACGCCGTCAGAACGCCTATGGCCGTGATGACCCACCACATCATTGCGGGCTGGTGTTTCACCTCGCCGAAGTGGTGAAGCAGAAATCCGCCAAACGCTTCCGCCGATCAGCGAACCGATTCCGAGCGGCAGAAACGCAAATCCCATGTAGGTTCCCTGCTGTCCCGAGGGCGCCAGCCGCGAAATGTATTCGTAGTAGCGCGGCGACTGCGTGATCTCGCCGAGCGCGACGACGACCAGCGTAAGGATCACGCCGGTCACGGTGGGCCGCACGATCAGGATGATCCACGCCAGGGACGTGATCAGCGTGCCGAGAATAACCGCGCTGAAGGCGCGAATCTTCTGCGTCAGCAGATTGATCGCCACGGTCAGGGCGATCACCACCAGCGGACCGGTTACCAGCAGGCGTTCGGTGTCGGTATGCGGATTGACGTAATCGTGAACATACAGCGGCAGGGTGATGAACTCCTGCCAGAAGACGATCCAGTAGCCGGTGAAGATCAGCAGGAACAGCATGAAGCGCGGATTGGTGAGAACGGTCCAGAAATTCCTTGCCGGCTTGCGCAAGGCTGGCGGTCTCCACTTCATCGTGCTGGCGTCGGCTCGCGGAAGAACAGCAGCACGCCGATGAACATCAGGAAGACGCTGAGCGCGGCCACGCGGAAGACGCTCTCCACGCGCAGGCGCTGGTGTACGTAGGAGGCGACGAGCGGTCCGGCGGCGCCGCCGATATTCACCAGCGTGTAGTAAATCGAGTAGCCGATGGAGCGAACGTTTTCCTTCGACGCGCGCGCCGTGGTGCCGACCACGCTGGGCTTCACCAGCGCGACGCCCAGCGCCGGGAGGGCCAGCACAAAGGTCACCAGCACCACCAGCGGCACGGTGTCGCGGACCGGCGCCAGCCACGGAGCTCCCAGCGATCCCAGCAGGAAGTAGGAGCAGCTCAGGATCAGGTAGGCCAGCGAAAGCGCGCGGCGAAAGCCCATGCGGTCGGCAAGCGTTCCGCCGAATACCGGCAGAAACCACACCAGCCCGCCGAAGAATCCGGTGAGCGTGCTGGCCTGCTCGGTCGGGAAACTGCAGGACTTCGTGCAGATAGCGCGCCAGCGAAGCGAACGCCGCGTAGTAGGAGAGCCGCTCGAACAGCTCGCTGATGTTGGCGACCCAGAAGGGACGCTCGAAGCCGGTGCGAATGTCGTGCCAACGCTGCGCAAAGCTCAAAGTGTTTGCCTCGTCGGGGGCTTGCCGAGGGCGGCCTGCAACTTTTCTTCGATTTGTGCAGCCGACAGGCCGCGCACGCGAATCACTTTGTTTCGGCTGGTTTCCCCGGCGGCTATCGTAACCGACGAACGCGGCACATTCAAAACTTCGGCGAGAAGCGCAATGCAGGCTTCATTGGCGCGGCCTTCTACGGGAGGCGCTGTCAGCGCCACTTTCAGTGCGTCGCCGACTTCGCCGGTAATGGCGTTCTTCTTCGCGCGCGGATGCACCTTGACGTAGAAGGTCGCGCCCGCGGCGTGTCGCGGATCGGGATCACGGTTTCGCTGCGCGTTCCAAAGATCGCCGTGCCGATGCGCACGCAGGTCGAACCTTCTTCGATTGCGACTTCGAAGTCGTGCGACATGCCCATCGAGAGCACATCGAAGCTGACAGACGGCAAGATCGCGCGCCGCCAGGCGGTCGCGCAACTCGCGAAGCTGACGGAAGTACGGCCGCGCGCCTTCGGGATCTTCGGTGAACGGCGGCACGGTCATCAGTCCGCGGATGCGCAGGTTCTTCCATTCGGGAGCGGCGTTGAGAATGTGTTCGAGCTCGGCGCGAATTCGGGCTGCGATGCCGCTCTTGGCCGCTTCGCCGCCGACATTGATTTCGATCAGCACATCGAGCGTCTTGCCCAGTTTCTCGGCAGCAGCGTTCAGCCGGTCGCGCCAGCTTGGCTGAGTCCAACGAATCGACGGCGTGGAAAATCTCCGCCGCCTTGCCTGCTTTGTTGGATTGCAGATGGCCGATCATGTGGAACTCGGCATCGCGCAAATCCGCGAGGCGGCCAGCCTTCTCCGCGAACTCCTGCACCCGGTTTTCGCCGAACAGGCGCTGCCCGGCTTCGTAGGCTTCCGTGATGGTTTCGGCGGAGAAGGTCTTGGTCACCGCCATCAGCGCGATTTCTTCCGGATGCCGGCCCGCGCGCCTGGCAGCGACGGCGATGCGCTCATGTATGTCAGAAAGGTTGGTAGCGATGGTCATTGGGAAATGATCTGCACAGTGTAAGTCGTTGAGGCAATGCGCCTGTGCAGAGATCCAAGCCGCAAAAGATGCATCAGTGTTACGAAGTAGAAACGCCCGAGCGCCTTGGGCGCGAAATAATATAGCCCAGCGCTTCAGCGCTGGGTCAGGTTGTCTTGCAAGATCAGAGTGCCCCGTGCACAGAACAGAGACGGTCACCGTATTTCTTGTGCGGTCCCCGGGGGACTCTGTCTTCCACACACATCTTACCCACCGCTGAAGCGGTGGGCTATCATCTTCGTGCCACGAAGCGGGATTCGATCCCGCGCTTTACACCTCAACGCCAACACGCTTCGTCAACGCCCGCGGCGATGGCCGCCTCTGCTGTGGAAGACGGAACTGTTCTCGGTGCCTCTGCGTCTCTGTGGTGAATTCCGTTGAGGCTCTACATAATCGCCGTCGGGGGCGCCGGTTCATCAGGGCTGCCTGCATTGGCAAGCGGCACGCGAATCATCACGGTAATCAGGACCGCGAGTGCAATCACCGCCGTGATAAAGGGTGCTGCCCTCTTAAAGACAGTCACATCGTGCCCTGAGCCGACCAGCCCCGCAATCACCAGCCCGCACAGAGCCTCGCCCGCGATCAAGCCCGAGGCGGTCAGCACGCCGGCATTGTCCACCCGCGCTTTCTGTGCGTCGTTCAAACCGCGGCGATCGCGCAGCCTGTCCGTGACCCAGCGGATCACGCCGCCGACGAAGATGGCGAACGTGGTGCCCAACGGCAAGTACATGCCGACGGCGAACAGCATCACGCTGCGCACCTCAATCATGATCAGGGCGAAGCCCATCAGAATTCCGACCACCACCAGCGGCCACGCCATGTCGCCGCCGACGATGCCTTTCGACAGCATGGCCATCAGACCGGCTTGCGGGGCGGAGAGCGCCGGGCTGCCGAAGTGGTAAGCCTTGTCAAGAATCGCGAGGGGGAAGAACAGCACCAGCGACGCCACCACGATACGCCGAGCAGATCGCCGATCTGCATCTTGGATGGCGTACCGCCGAGGATGTAGCCGACCTTGAGGTCCTGCAGCATTTCGCCAGCCACAGCGGACGAAACACAGATCACCGCCGCCACTCCCAGCACCGCGGCCACGCCACCCGCGCCCGAAACGCCCAGCGCCACCATCAGCAGCGCAGCAATGACCAGCGTGCACAAGCGTCAGGCCCGACACGGGATTGTTGGACGAACCGATCATGTCCGACCAGGTTGCCGGAGACGGCGGCGAAGAAGAATCCCAGCACGATCATCACGACTGCCGCGACCAGCGCGCCGGCGACGATCTTGGACGTCGTCAGATTTCCCGCCGCCGGCGATAAAGTAGTAGTAGAGCGCGATCATCGCCAGAAAAACGACCGCAACGCCGACGAAGACGACCTTGGAGGGCAGGTCGCGATCGGTCCGGTTGCTGGTGGCGTGCGCCGCAGCCGACTTCTTCAGGTCAGACACGGCCCGTCCCATGCCGAGGGCAAGCTGCTTGCGCATCTTGAACAGCGTGTAGGAGGCGCCCACCAGCATTCCGCCAACCGCGATGGGGCGGACGATCGAGAAGTAAATCGCCTGCGCAAGCAACGTCCACGAGAACGACTGTCCCGCAGGCAAGTCTCTCTGAATATAGGGACCAAGCAGGAAGGTTAGAAGTGGAACCAGCAGCCCCCAGGCGAGCACGCCTCCGGCAAAGTTGAGCGACGCCAGCCGCGGTCCGATGATGTATCCCACGCCAAGGTACGCCGGACTCACGTCAGGAGCAGTCAGGATGGAGGCGCCGCCGGTAACGGTTGTTGCCACGTCTAGGATTGGTGCTGGTGCGCAGCAGGAGCCTCTTACCCAATGCGCTGATACTAACCGGAAACGTGTTGTTCGCCGAAAACACATTGATGGCACCCAGCAGGTACAGGAAGCCGCCAAACCCCATGTTGGCGAAAAGGATCTTTGCGGCCTTCGAGCCTTGTTGTCCGGCTTTGTGAATTTCCGAAGCCGCCACCGATTCCGGGAAGGGCAACTCGCGGTCTTCCACCATCACTCGCCGCAACAGCGTGACCAGCAGGATGCCCAGCGTGCCGCCAATCATCATCAGCACGACGGAGTTCCAGTACTTCTCGCGGGTCAGCCCCGGCCATATTCCCGCCATCACGAAAGCGGGGATGGTGAAGACCGCGCCCGCCGCCACCGACTCGCCGATGGAGCCGACGGTTCGTGCGATGTTCTCTTCCAGTAGGGAGCCCCTCATCAGCCTCAACAGGGCCATGCCAATCACCGCCGCCGGATAGGTGGCCGCGATGGTCATGCCGGCTTTTAATCCGAGATAGGCGTTGGCGGACCCGAGAATAGCCGTCATGATCAGCCCGATCAGCAAGGCCCGAAGGGTAAACTCCTTCATCTCCATGTGGTGGGGCACATAGGGACGGTGAACGTGCTTATCTGTTTCCTCGTTGATGATGATTTGGCTGGCCATGAAAACCTCGCGGACGCACGCTATCGCTCAGTGCAGGATGGAAATATGGCGACGGCGCAAGTTAGCACGTTCGCGCCTGTTGTTACAAGTGCGGGTAGCCCAGTGTCGAAACGCACCCCGTGCGCCGTTCATGAAATCTCGATGAAATTGCGGTCACGTACCTTGCCTGTCATTTGCAAGCTGCGCATCGGAGTACATATACTATGCAGTCACGGTGCTACGGGACCGGAGAAAAGCCAACCAGCCATTCTTCGGTAACCCGCGGCGCCGGCGACAGGGGTTCCGTTTGGCGCGCCGGGTGGCGCGAGGAGCGGTTGGAGGGTCGTCTTCAGCAGTCGTGAGACGCTAGAACGAAAACGACGAGAACAGCGCGCCGAGCAACGTGCCTTCCTCGTCGCGCCCTTGCAAGCCTTTCTGCGAAACATTTTTTCGGTACTCTTCCCATCTGACTGCCGGCTCTGCCGCACTCCCCTCGATAACATTTCGCGGATTCCTGTGTGCCTGGAATGCCTGCACGCCGTTGAGCCTATGCGCGTGCCGCAATGCGTGATCTGTGGTGACCGCCTGACCAGTGCGCAATTGCTGATTGGCGATGGCCGCTGCCACGGCTGCCGCGACTTCGAACCCGAGTTCGACCGTGCCTTGTCCTTTGGCGAATACGAAGGTGGCTTGCGCGGACTCATCCATCTGCTGAAATATGAAGCTGTTCTTCCGGTTGCATCCTTTCTGGGCGGCACTGTGGCCGCGACGATTGAGGAACTGCTCCCATCGTGCGGCGACCCTGTACCACTGCTCATTCCCGTCCCGCTACACAAGAGCAAGGGCAGAGATCGCGGGTTTAATCAGGCAGAGCTGATTGCGCGTGGCGCCGTGAAGCGCCTTCCGCACCAGGTTGAATTGGTCACGAGAGCCTTGGTACGACAGCGGGCAACCATCTCGCAAGTGGGACTCACGCGCGAACAGCGCATCGAGAACATGCGCGACGCATTTCGCGTGCGCGATCGCCAGCAGGTGCGCGGGGCTACCGTAATTCTCGTAGATGACGTCATGACGACTGGGACTACGCTTTCTGAGTGTGCTCGCGTGCTGAAGAAAGCGGGTGCAGAACGGGTATTAGGCGGTAACGGTGGCGCGGGCTTTCCAGACATCCATTGACGTGCAATGGGAGCCCACAGTTCAGGAGGAAGAGGAGACAAGCGAAGCGGTGGCCGCTTCCGTCTAAGGGCAATGTCAACTTCGGTCCAGAGCGCAGCGTCCCGATACGGCAAGTCGCTTGCCGGGTGCATGCACCATGCCCGTGTAGCGGGTGATGAGTCGCCACAGTGGACCGCCATGCACGCTCCGGTATTGGTGCTAAATGCGTCGTACGAGCCCATCAACGTGTGTGCTGCGCGCCGCGCTGTCATCCTGGTGCTGAAGGGCGTGGCCATGATGGAAGAGGCCAATGGACACTATCTGCACGCCGCGCGCATTGCCATGCGGGTGCCTTCGGTAATCAGGCTGTTGGAATACCGGCGTATACCCCATCAGACGCGCGCTCTGTCGCGCAAGAACATCCTGCTGCGCGACCGCAACACCTGCCAGTACTGCGGGAAAATTCTCGCGGCGGGCGAGCTGACGCTCGATCATGTCATCCCCCGCTCGCGCGGAGGCGCTTCCACGTGGGAGAACCTGGTCGCCTGCTGCCACACCTGCAACCGCAGGAAGGGCAATCAGCTGCCTCACGAAGCCGCCATGAAGCTCGCTGCGCGAACCGCGCGCTTTCAACCTGCACACCAGCCGCCACATTATGCGCATGATGGGCCGCTCCGACTCGAAGTGGCAGAAATACCTGTTCTACTGAAGCGGTTGCGCTGTTCGCTTTCCGGTACTAGCCTTTCGCCAAAGCCTGTCCGTAAAGAGGAACGACTTCCAGAACCCGCCGCGAGCGCACTCCGTCGTAAAGCAAAAAGGCTATTGCTTGGGCGGCGTCTGCTGCGCTCCACCCGGCTGCTGCGCGCCAGGTTGTGGCTGGCCCTTCGTGACTTCCTGGCCCTCGTAGGTGATCTTCACATTTGCTCCGAAGCGCTTGTAGTTGGTGTACGTCACCTTCTGAACGATGTGAACATCCTGGTTTGAGAAGTGCAGCGTATCGTCCACTTTGGTGTAAACCGGAAACCAATACTGGCCGTCGATCTGCTGCCGCCAGGTGGTGAAGTTGGGGAACAGATTCTCCTGTCCGCCTTTGTGTTTGCCCACGCCGAGGTCGGGCACGTTCTTGCCGTAGGTCTTCACAATCTGGAAATCGTGATCGTCCACCCAGATGCGGCCCTGGAAGTAACGCTTGTTCTTGTCGATCTGCTTGGGCGCTATGTCGAACACATATGTGCCCAGTTCATCTTCCCGCTGTTTGCCGACGTAGAGAATCTGGTACTCAGGAATCTCGTCGCTGGTCAGTACGAACGGCATCCGGTGCTGGATGTCGTCGAAATCCTGCCGTGTCATCGTGATGCGCTGCAACGTGTCTTGCGGGGCGAACACCACCTGCTCAATACGGTGACCCTTGTCATCGAACAGGACGTCCACCACCTGCCTGAATTCACCGTCCACGCTGTCGCCATCGAGCGTCTGAACCGTCACGGACTGCCGGTAGGTGTATTGCTCGCGGGCAATCTTGAACTTCTTCTCCTTGGCGGCGAAGTTCTGGATAACCTGTTCAACCGTTATGCCCTGCGGCTGCGAGGTGTCGAGCGCGCCCTCCCCGCGGTCGTCGGCCGGTGCCGGCAGCGCCAGGAACACGAGCAAGAACAGTGACAACGCCAGCAAACGCGGGAGAACACGGAAGTACTTCATAGGATGGTCCTGCCAGTATTGTAATTGTATTTCATGCGGCGACGGCACGCTGTTCCACTGCCAACGGCCAGGTGCAAACCGTGTTTTGCCGCTTCATCCTGGTGGTTTAGACTAACCAGTCTTTAGACGCGCATCTTCTTGCTTTGTTTGTTTTCGTCCGGAGGCGTAATGCTACGTCGCGTTTTCCTTATTCTTCTCTCCTGCTCCTTGTGCAGCTTTGCACAGAGCAAGCATCCCTTCACCTTCGAGGACATGATGCAGCTCAAGCGCATCGGCGACCCCGTCGTCTCGCCCGATGGCAAGTGGGTTGCCTTTACTGCCGTCGACGTCAACCTTGACGAGAACACGCGAAAGCCGCATCTGTGGATCCTTGCGATTAATGGTGGTGAGACGCGCCGCCTCACCCCGGTTACTGGATCAGGTGAAGACCGCGTCCGCTTCGCTCCGGAGGGCAAACGCATTCTGTTTGAGTCGTCCCGTGACGGTGGTTCGCAAATCTGGGTGCAGGATTTTGACTCCGGCAACGGGACCCTGACCGGCGAGCCGCGCAAGGTAACTGCCATCTCCACTGAAGCCTCGGGTGGGGTGTGGTCGCCCGACGGCAGGAGTATCCTGTTCGTCTCGTCAGTCTACCCCGATTGTAACGACGATGCCTGCAACAAGCAGCGCGACGACGAGCGAGCCAAGTCAAAGGTGAAGGCCAGTATCTTCACCCAACTGATGTTCCGCCACTGGAACCATTATTTTGACGGCAAGTACAGTCACCTGTTCATCGTCTCCGCCGATGGCGGTGTTGCGCGCGACCTGACCCCCGGCGCCCACGATGTTCCGCCCTTCAGTCTCGGCGGGCAAGACCAATATGCGTTTTCGCCTGACGGCAAGGAGGTAGCCTACACCTGCAACCTCGACCCGGTACCTGCGATCAGCACCAACGATGACGTGTTCCTCGTGTCGGCAGCGGGCGGAGAGCCGAAGAAAATTACCACCAACCCCGGCAGCGATGGGACACCAATGTATTCGCCCGATGGCAAGTACATCGCCTACCGCTCGCAACTTCGCGGCGGCTACGAGAGCGATCGCTTTCGCCTGATGCTCTACGAGCGTGCAACCGGCAAGATTACCGATCTCACACCCAACTTCGACCGCTGGGTGGATTCGATGGCATGGGCGCCGGACTCGAAGACCATCTACTTCACCGCCGAGAACGAAGGTGAGGCGCCAATCTACGCGCTCAATGTGACCGCTCCCAACGCATGGCCGCAAGAGCTGGTCGATGGATTCAACGACAGCCCAACGCCGGCGCCGGATGGCAAGACCCTGGTCTTTAATCAGATGTCTATTGCCGCGCCGAACGAAATCTACAGCGCGCCGTTGCTGTTTCCGCAGTGTCGCATGGCCGTGCAGCCTGGGAGCTACAAGTATCCGGACTGCCTGCTTACCAAGGCGCGACCGCTCACCACGCTGAACGAAGGTGTTTTGTCAAAAGTTGAAATGCAGCCCTTGGAAAACTTCTGGTTCAATGGCGCGGCGAAGGAAAAAGTGCAGGGCTTCCTGGTCAGGCCGCCGAACTTCGACGCCAATAAGAAATATCCGGTGAAGTTCCTCATCCACGGTGGCCCCCAAGGCGCATGGGGCGACGACTGGTCATATCGCTGGAACCCCGAACTGTTCGCCGCCAGCGGCTACGTCATCGTGATGATCAACTTCCACGGCTCGACCGGCTACGGGCAGAAGTTCATCGACGCCATCAACGGTAACTGGGGTGGCGCCCCCTTCGACGATCTCATGCTCGGCCTGGACTACGCTGAGAAGAATTATCCCTTTATCGCCAAGGGCCGCGAATGCGCGCTCGGCGCCAGCTACGGCGGATACGCCATCAACTGGATCGAAGGCCACACCAAGCGCTTCAAGTGTTTGGTCTCGCACGACGGCATGTTCAACACGGAATCTGCATGGGGCACCACCGAAGAGCTGTGGTTCAACGAGTGGGAGTTCAAGGGCACGCCGTACACCAACCGCGAGATGTACCGCAAATGGTCGCCGCATCTATCGGCCACGAACTTTAAGACGCCGGTCCTCGTCGTCCATGGCCAACTCGATTACCGGCTCGATATCGCAGAGGGCTTCCAGTTATTCACCACCGCGCAGCGGCTGAAGATTCCGTCGAAGATGTTGTACTTCCCTGATGAAGGCCACTGGGTGCTGAAACCGCAAAACAGCCGCCTGTGGTACCAGACCGTGAACGGCTGGGTGGATGAGTGGACCAAGCCGGCGAAATAGGGCCGCCGAGTCCGAATGAATACCGGATGTTTGAACTCGCCATAATGCCGGAGTTCTCTTCGCAGTGCAGGACGCAGTCAGTAAAAGGAAGGTCTCATGAAGGCAAGATTGTTTATCTGCTTCGGCCTCGCAGTGCTCCGTATCTCGGTAGCGGCGCAATCCACATACACTCCTCCTCCTGCCTCGGCATCGGCCGTCTCGGGTATCCCCTTCGGCACGGGTCAACTCCTTGGTCAGGAATTGCACAACCGCTTCGCTCAGTGCGACCACAACAATGTCTGTGACGGGGGGCCACTTACGAAGTACAAGTGCAGCACTGATCCAAGCCGCAACAGTGTTTTCCTTAAGTGGGGCGGAGATGCCATTTTTTATGACGCGAAGATGGGAATCGATGCCGATGGTTCCGAATTATCGAAGACTCATCCCGGCGAGACCGATCAGCCTGCAACTTCACTGCGATACGGTCTGCCAGGTTGCCCGAGCGTGAATGCCGATAAAGTTCCGTATATCGTCATTCCTGGCGGCCGGTTCGCGGGATCACTCGGCGTGGAACTAGGGGATGTTGCCGCGGTGGTCTACAAAGATCGCGTGGTCTATGCGATCGTTGCGGATGTCGGACCAAGCTGTAAGATCGGGGAAGGTTCCATCCAACTGCATGAGAAGTTGCTGGGAGCTGGACACGGCTGCGCCAAGCGCGACGAGCAGGGTGTTTGTAGGAAGCCGGCAGAGAGCGGGATTGAGAAGAACGTCCTGTACTTCATATTTCCCGGATCCAAAGCGAAGATCTGCAATGGGCCCGAAACCAAGGCCTGCCATTTGCCCAAAACCAAGATCTGCGATGGGCTAACGCCAGACAACATCAATGATCGCCTCATAACCGAAGGCCAGGCCCTCATGAACGCTTTGAAGGAGTGGCACTAAGTAGCGGCGTATTCTTCCGGATATCTCCCGATCTGGAATTCGGCGGTTGCCTACGTAAGTTGGCGCCCTTTTCTCGTGAGTTTCCCACCTACCGGTGCCCGGCCTGAAATGGCGGTGAAGGTTGTACTGGAAACGAGCTTATGGACCGTGCTGATTGTTCACGATGGAACTTTCAGCGCGTTCGCCCGGAAAGAATCAGGGGTGTCCAGTTCGACGTGCCCGGTCATCCTGACCTGTCGGCTCATACTGGAGGTCGATATCGTCCGCCGAGCGGCAACGGGCCTTGACGCCCCATTTCTCAGGGGCCGAAGGCGCGTCGAGAAGCACAATCTGAGGGGTATAAGTCTAAGCAAATCTATTGGATACAAATAACCCATTTAGAATCAATTAAATACATCATAAACCGTGCGTAACTCGCTGAAAATAAAGAGGAAACATCCGAGGTTATATGCAGGGGATATAAGAGGGCGACGGAGGTCAGTAAGATGTTGAGCGGAGCGAAAAATCCCTGATGACGTTGGGTGCCGTCAATGCGAGAATGGGTGTCAGGTGAATGCGGTTTCTGCCGCCGCCCAACGATTTTCTCCGTCGACATCCTGAACTCTGAGAAGGTACATGCACGTGTACATGCCGACGTGTAGGACGTGGGTTTTGGCTCTCGTCCTAGGTTGTGCCGTTGCCGCGGCCGGGCAAACCATGCGCGCGCAGTTTGCTGACGTTGCCGCGGCTTCTTCTCTGCCAGCGGCCATATCCGTGACCAGGTTCGCCAGTTCAGCCGACGGCCTCGGAGCCGCGTCCATCCCGACTGCCCCCGCGCCTTCCGATAGCCCCACGGCCGCGGCCGACAGTGATGCTGACCCGCCGGCGGATAACCCTCCGGCGAGTGCTTTTACGGCGGTGCCTCGTCAGAAAAACCCCGCCGATAATTTTCAATGGAAGCCCGCCCTCAGGCAATACTCCCTGGAAATCGCAATCCAGCACGGCTGGCGGTTCGCCCATGAACCGGGCACGCGCGATGCCACTGGTTACGGGCCCTGGTTCCAGGATTGGATCCATTCCATCGGCGAAACCCGCGGCTGGGATGACGGCGACGGCTGGCATGCCGGTTTTGTCGGCCATCCACTGAATGGCGCCATCTACGGTTTTATCGAGCAACAGAACGATCCCCTGTATCGCAAGGTGGAATGGGGCGATGGTCACATCTACTGGATGAGCCGCTTGCGCGCGATGGCTTTTGCCGCGGTTGGGAGTACACAATGGACGCTTGGGCCGGTCAGCGAGGCCTCGCTCGGCAATGTCCAATTACATGCTTCTCCCGGCTTCATCGACCTGGTGACGACGCCTGGGCTGGGAGTTTTTGTGATGATGGGCGAAGACTTACTCGACCGCTACGTCATCATTCCGGTTGAGAACCACACCGCCAATCCGTACCTGATCTTTTTGGCCCGCACCTTGGGAAATCCCGCCCGCAGCTTTGCCAACCTGATGGCGTTCAAGCAGGGCTGGCATCGCGAGACGCGTCCGGGAATATTTGGCGAAAACCGCGCGCGGCGAAAGGAGCTGGTGGAGGAATACAAAGAAGGTCTCATCAGCGCTCCTTTTGGCCCCCACACGGCCGAGGAGCGGGCGATGATGAACAAGACCGTGGAAAGGCCGCCCTCGAAGGAAGCTGACATCGAGCTGAACGCCTATGCCATGTATGAGAGTTTCCTCGGCGGAGGAAGCTGTATGGGAGGCGGTGGACAAGGTGCAGCGCGAGTCAATCCATCATGGCAAGTCGTGGCCGAAGTGAACGGCTGCATGGTCATCAACTCCATGCCGAAGTATCAAAGTGGGGATTCGGCGATGTTCGCCGTCGGGCCGCGGTGGACGCCTCGTGGGGCGCATCGCTTCTCACCCTATGGGGAAGTGATGTTTGGGGGAAGAAGGATTACACACGACTTCGCGAGCCAGGAGCTGAAGGACCAGTTGACGCAAGAGTGGAGTGACGGCAAGCTGCCGCACTTTGCGCAGCGCAGCGCGTACATGGTGCAGTATCAGCAATTCGGCTTCGCCATGACCATGGGTGGCGGAATCGATGCCGCCATTGGGCGCGCCTGGGCTTGGCGGGTGCTAGATGTCCAGTACTCTCATTCCTGGCTGGCCGCCGTCGACCCGATCAATGCTCAGCAGGGCGTGCAAGTCCGCACGGGCGTGGTTTTGCGCATTGGGACGTGGTGATCCCGCCGAATTTGACAGCCGAGCACGCACAAATTTAATAATCCTTTCCTCTTCTACCGGAATCCAACTCCGAGAATTAACGGGCGTGTTTCAGACCGATCAATTTACAGGAGAGTTCGGATGAGCGTTCTCGTTCTCGCACTCTGCATTGGAATCGCGGCCGGTTTGCGAGCCCTAACTGCTCCGGCTTTGGTGAGTTGGGCAGCACATTTGGGATGGCTTCACCTGGAAGGCACTCCATTGGCATTTATGGGATCGACGATTGCTGTCGCCTTCTTTACAGTGGCGGCGCTCGTCGAATACGTCACCGATCAGCTGCCCAAGACCCCGGCGCGAACCGTTCCGCCACAGTTGATCGCCCGCATCATCATGGGAGCGCTGTCGGGCGCGTGTGTCGGTTTGTCGGGCGGCGCTTCACTGTTGGCCGGAGCGATCCTGGGCGCGATCGGAGCTTTAATCGGCACCTTTGGCGGCTATCATCTCCGCAAGGGGCTGGTGAACGGACTCAATGTGAAGGACATCTTCATCGCCATACCAGAAGACGTGGTTGCGATCGGTCTCGCATATTGGGTCGTGTCCGCGCGATAAGGCACAAACCTATCCCAAGCAGAGAATCGAACCATGAAATATGACGCGATCGTTGTCGGCAGCGGGCAAGGTGGCAATCCAATGGCGGCTAGCCTGGCTGACCACGGCTGGACTGTCGCCATTATCGAGAAAAGCAGTCTTGGCGGCACTTGCATCAACACCGGCTGTACTCCAACCAAAACCATGGTGCATCGCGCGCAGGTTGCCCACTATGCGCGCGACGCTGCGCGCTGGGGTGTGGTGACGCATGACGTGAGCGTGGACTTGCCGGTGATTGTCGCGCAGAAGAACAAGATAGTGCAGTGGAGGCGCGACGGCCAACAGAAGTCGATTGACAAGCGACCGAATCTGCACCTCTATCGGAGCGTAGCACGGTTCACCGCACCGCACGAACTCGAAGTCGGAGATCAACGACTGGAGAGCGAGCGCATCTTCATCGATACCGGCGCGCGAGCGTTCATACCGCCGATTCCAGGACTCGATTCAGTCAGCTACCTGACCAACGAAAGCATCATGGAACTGACCGAAGTGCCGGAGCATCTCCTCGTTCTCGGCGGCGGCTACATTGGTCTCGAGTTTGGGCAGATGTTCTCGCGCTTCGGCAGCCGCGTAACTATCATTCAGCGCAGTGGCCAGATTGTTCCGCGAGAAGATTCTGAGGTCGCGACGGAGCTGCAGAAGGCACTCGAAGCCGAAGGCATCCGCTTTCTGCTCAATGCTCGCACTGCGCGGGCCCAAAAAACGGGCAAGTCGATCGTCCTCACGGTCGAGCAATCCGGCGGCACATCCACCGTAAGCGGCTCGCACCTGCTGGTGGCAACTGGGCGTCGACCGAACACCGAGGACCTGGCCTTGGACAAAGCGGGCATCGCTACCAACAAAGACGGCAGTATCAAAGTCAACGACAGGCTCGAAACCAGCGTACCCGGTATCTGGGCCCTCGGAGACGTGAAAGGCGGTCCTGCCTTCACGCACATCTCATATAACGACTTCCAGATCATTTACGCCAATCTGATTGAAGGCAAGAGCCGGACTATTGACAAGCGCATCGTTCCTTACTGCGTCTTCACCGAACCCCAGTTGGGCGGCGTCGGACTGACCGAGAAGGAAGCCCGGTCCGCGGGATACAGGCTGAAGATCGGCAAGGCTCCGATGTCGGTTGTGGCGCGCGCCTATGAACGTGATGAGACCGCCGGATTGATGAAGATCGTCGTGGATGCCAGCAACGATCGCATCCTGGGCGCGACCATCCTCTCAGGTGATGGCGGCGAGACTGTTCAGATGCTGTATACGCTGATGCTCGCCGACCTGCCATACACTCTGCTGAAAGGGGCTGTATACATCCATCCCACGTGGGCAGAAGGCCTGTTCTTCCTGCTGAACGATGTGAAGCCAGTAGACTCGTAACGTCCAGCGAGACAACTCGCAACTTCGGCAATATGAGGGACTCGTAATGCAGTCACTGAAGCGCTATGCGCTTCGGGTTCACATCATTTTAGTCATTCCGCCCAACTAACCTTGCCTGTCTCACGAAGGGACGCATAAAATCGGAGTGCAAACAAACCAAGAGGAGGTATGCGATGGCGTTGCAACTGGGCGAAGTCGCCCCTGATTTCGAAGCAGAAACCACCGAGGGGCGAATTCGCTTTCATGACTGGATTGGTGATTCGTGGGCAGTCCTTTTCTCTCATCCCAAAGACTTTACGCCGGTGTGCACGACCGAGCTCGGCTACATGGCGAAACTCAAACCCGACTTCGACAGGCGCAACGTCAAGATCATCGGCCTGAGCGTCGATCCTGTTGACAACCACCAGCGATGGTCTAACGACATCAAGGAGACCCAAGGTCACGCGCCCAACTATCCCATGATCGGCGACACCGACCTGAAAGTGTCCAAGCTCTACGGGATGCTGCCCGCCGACCTTCAAGGCTCCTGCGACGGCCGCACCGCGACGGACAATATGACGGTTCGCAATGTGTACATTATCGGACCGGATAAGAAGGTGAAGCTGATTATTGTCTATCCCATGACCACCGGACGCAACTTCGACGAAGTACTGCGGGTCATCGATTCCTTGCAACTAACGTCGAAACACAAGGTCGCTACCCCGGTCAATTGGAAGCAGGGCGAGGATGTAATCATCGCCGGCTCGGTCTCCGACGACGAGGCCAAAAAGACCTACCCGCAAGGGTGGAAGGCGCCACGTCCGTACCTGCGGATTGTCCCGCAACCCAAGCCGTAACTTAACGCCGAAGCCGCGAGCGTCGCCTTAGCCTTGCCGCTTGAAGTACTGCACTGCGCGCTCGTGCGCTTCGGCCTTCTCGCGGGTCGCGAAGGTTCCCAGATTGCGCCGCTTGCCGGCCTTGTCCTTCTTGCGCGAGTACAGCCGATATTCTCCGGATTTGAGCTTGCGGATCATGCCAGCGGTTAAGATGCAGGCCCTCGCCGCGCTGTTGCCTCTCAACGCTACTGAGCGCGGCTGGCCTTGCCTTCCATCACGGTCGCCCATCCGCCGCTCGGAGTGGCCACTTCCTGCTTGAAGGTGTACGAATCAGGCGTGACTGTAGTGATCGTGTAACGTGCCTGCGTGACAACGCCATTCAGCTTCTGCTCCGACGTCCAGGTCCAGGTGTTGTCCTGAAGTTTGCCGGTCGCCATCTGGTGCTCGCCAAGGCTGTTGTACACGTTGTAGGTGTACAGGCCGTTCTCCGGGTTGTAGCCCATTACGCGCACGCTGTTGATGTGTCCGAGAGGAGAGTTCATCTTGGTCCGGGTCTCGAGGAAGAAGCCGTCGGTGACCCACTCGCCGGTTTCGGTCAGGCTGAACGGCGCGGGATTGCCGTTAGGGCTGAGCTTCATCATGCCTTCCGCCTTCCAGTTGCCGGCGAAGTAGCTCATGCGCTGGTGTTGCGGCGAGGGCGTTGGCTGCGACATCGGCTGCTGCGCGACAGCCCACGAAGTCGCGAGGAGACAAACGGTGAGCACAGCAGTTTTCATGCAAAGTCTCCGCTCACTGGATCTGGATCACGCTTCCGCCTGCGGCCTCTTGCACCTCTTTGGTGCGGGCGATGACGCGATGGGCGAAGGCGAACAGCGACTTGGCGTGCGGCGACTGGTCGCCTTCGAGCACAACCGGCTGGCCGCTGTCGCCGCCCTTGCGGATGGCAGGATCGAGCTCGATGCTCCCCAGGAACGGCACGTCGAACTGCTGCGCGGTGCGCTCGCCGCCGCCCTTGGAGAAGATGTCGATTTCGTGCTGGCAATGCGGGCACACGAAGTAGCTCATGTTCTCCACGATGCCGATGATGTCAACCTTCACCTGGCGAAACATCTCGATGGCCTTGCGCGCATCCTGCAGTGAGACATCGCTCGGCGTGGTGACCACAATTGCGCCCGTTACAGGCACGGTCTGAACCAGCGAAATCACCACATCGCCTGTTCCTGGCGGCAAATCAATGATGAGGTAGTCGAGCTCGCCCCATTCCACCTGTCCCAGAAACTGCTTCATGATGGAATGCAGCATCGGCCCGCGCCAGACCAGCGGCTTGTCGCCCGGGCTCAGAAAGCCGACCGAGATGACCTTCAGTCCGTAACGCTCGGGCGGCAGAATGCGGTCTTCGCCGACGATGCTGGGCGCCATCGTCGTGCCAAGCATGAGAGGAACGTTGGGCCCGTAAACGTCGGCGTCGAGCAGGCCAACTTTGTGGCCCATTCGCGCCAGCGCGATGGACAGATTTACCGCCAGCGTAGTTTTGCCAACGCCGCCTTTTCCCGAGCCGATGGCGATGATGCTGTCCACGCCCGGAAGCGGCTGCGGACCCGCTGGAGCTTGGCCAGGCATTTGTGCGTGCTGATGACTCACGAAGGTTCCTGATGAGGCTGGATTGAGGTGCGCAAACGACGATTATACGCTGAGAATGTGCCTCTCGAAGGGGGCGCGGCGTACCGACGGTGCCGCGCTTCCAACTCGGCGGGCCGCAGGGAGCCTCCCTTGGACTGCCCGATAAGAGTAATCATACTTTGGTGCCCATCTTCGAGAGTTTTGGGGCTTACCGTCAAGCTACTAAGGGAAAAATTAAATTTCGCAACATCCTTGTTTTGAATATCTTGCCTGTAAAATCTTCAAATCATTGGACTTAGAGCACATCGTAAGTCTAATGTTATGAATATCTTGGATGACTATCGCTAAAATATTCAAAACACTTGATTTATAGGCAAAATAGTCAAAAGATTAGACTTGGCAGCGCAACTGGCCGCAACTCCTGCGCCCCGGCACTGGTTACCTTTGCGGACATCTAGAGTTTCGAACTCCGCCGGGGCGAACTGGCCAATATCCACTATCCACTGATTTTTCAAAGATCACCAATCCGCTCGAATCTGCTGTGGCGGGCTTTGCGGACTGTCCCTGCCCTCCGTCAAGCAGGGGAGACACTAGGCCTCCCGACTCTAGGTACCGCAATTTTCGGCAGAGTCGAGTTACGAAAGTACATGTACCACCACCAAGGTGCGAGCGAACAACGCGGGCGTTCTCAGTGAAGATCAGAGGCGCCAGACAGAGCGCGCCAGCAGGATCGCCAGCAAGACGTGAACCGCACACGCTGGCCACAATAAGTAACTGACGAAACCTCCGCCAACTCGGAGATATCCAAGATAAAGACCTGCGAGCAAGTTGTAGGCGAACAGTGCCCAGGTGGCTTGTGCGGTCGGGTCATCCCTGCCCGGCCTGCACGCCACACCTAGAGAGAGCAACCCGAAGCCGGCCACCCGGGCGACCGCCATGCCGCTGTCAGAAAGGCCGGCGCCTAAGAGGACGCGGGCGACAAAGTCCGGAGCGGCAATTAAGGCGAGGCCGGTTGCCCCCTCAATCCCCGAAGACATCATCACCAGCGTTCTTGTGGTCATTGGTCAGGTTCCGGGGGTGGATATAACGCTCACTTCGGCCATTGCTTGAACATCTTGGTTATGGCCTTTTGTACCATCTCCTGGTTCTTGTTGCCGTTGTTGTTCAGAGTATTTTGTGCGATCCCCCGCCAAATCAACGATTGGGTTTTAGCGTCATAGAGGTCAACAACCATGGTTGCCTCGACGTTCTGTTCTGGAGTAATGCCACCCATTCCTCCGCCGATTCCGCGCATGCCCCACGCGCTGTATGAGGTCTGCTGCCTCATGCCGCCGTTGGCGGTGAGGATAATGTCGGGATTCTGGCTCTCCTGCACCAATTGCAAGCCCTTGCCCTGCATGGCGGAATCGATGTCCTGGTGCGCTACCTGCGCCAGGATCGAGTTCCGGATCTCATTGGCGTTATTAGAACCCCACGCATAGGTGTGGTACTGCGCAAAATTCGCGCTGTGGTTGTAGTTGACGGAAACTTGTTGGCCTACGGCAATCGCGGATGCGATGCACAGCAGCATCGCGCACAATGCAGATCTCGTTTTCATCATTAGTCATCCTTTGCGTATTTTTGGTTGCGCTGCCAGCTTGGGGCCGACAGAGCTTGTTTAGTTCCCGGCGGTTCGTCTTCCCCAACCCGCCTAGTCGTGGGCGGCTGCGAGTATCTCCGCGGCCCGCCGATTGTCCTCGGCCGACATCTGGTCCGGCCCCAGCTTGTAGTTCAGCTTGTCAATCGTCCCGGTGAATGCGAACGGCACGTCGTAGTTGAAGTCCACCGGCGTGCGGGTGTCGAGCCCAATGTCGAAGCTCTCGTCGAACGGGATCATTAGCGGAATGGTGTGCGCGACGGTCTTGCGGTCCACTTCCTTGCCATCGACCGTGAAAACTCCGGTACCACCCTTGCCGGGGCCCGGCCCGTCGTACTTGAAGTCGAACACGATGGTGTGCTTGCCTTCGCTGAGCGCAGGGCCTCTCCACCTAAACCGTTCCAGGTCCAGCATGTTGTAAACGAACATCGGCCTGCCCCGGCCGATGTGGAATGCATCGGTAGCGAAGGAGAGGACGAGTCCGAGTGCCGCGACCAGCAAGAATGCGTAGCCGAAACGTTTTCTCCACCTACCGGCTGTGCCAATGAAGAGCAGAAGCAATCCGATAATCAACAAACCCAGTTCGAAATATTTGAACGGCTTGCTGCTGAGCAACCAGCTTGCACTTGGACTCAGCAGCAGCGCGTAGCCGCCGAAGCGGCCGCCCATGGTCGCGATGACTCCTTCCGCGCCGCCATCGGGGACCGTTATGTTGGCGGTTATGGTGAAGTCCTTGTGCAGAATGTTGGGGGCGTTATCAACAGGAATGCCCTCATTCACCCCCGTGTAGGTGAAATCAGTTTTTCCAGCCACCGCGCTCGGGCGCGGCAACAGTATGCGCGCGAAGGCGGTGTTATCCAGCGGGAGAACCTGGTATTTCGCCGCCTCTTTGAGAAACAGCGCCTGCAACTCCTTCACTTTGTCGGGATACTTCGCTGCCAGATCGTTGTACTCGGAATAGTCTTCGGTGATGTTATAGAGTTCCCACTTGTAATCATTGACGGGTGTCAGGTTGCCCGTTGCCAGCTCCCAGGGCGGAGAGGGCGGCGTGGTGGCGGCAATCCAACCGTCGTGGTAGATGGCGCGGTTGGCGATCATCTCGAAGTACTGGGTGTCTCGCTTCGACGGCGCATTGGCCGAATAAAAAGTGTAGGCCATGCTTACGCCTTCGATCGGCTTCTGTTTGATACCTTTGACCTCGTCGGGGGCCTGGATGCCGGCGGCTTCGAGGATGGTCGGGACAATGTCAATGACATGGTGAAACTGGGTGCGAATACCGCCAACGTCTTTGATATGGCCGGGCCACGAAATGGCCAGTCCTTGCCGCGTACCACCGAAATGCGACGCCACCTGCTTGGTCCACTTGAAAGGCGTATCGAACGCCCAGGCCCAGGCCACTGACATATGCGGATAGGTCCCCGCCTGGCCCCAGTCGTCATAGTGCACTGCATTGAGGGCCAGGACGGGCTTGACCTCCGGCTGGTTCAGAATGCCGTTGTAAGCCGTGTACTGGTTGAATGTGCCGTACACGCTGCCTTCCGGGCTGGTACCGTTGTCACCGCTGATGAAGATGATGAGCGTGTTGTCGAGTTTGCCCATCTTCTGGACTTCGTCAACGACGCGGCCAATCTCATAGTCGGTGTAAGCGGTATAGCCGGCATAGACCTCCGCCTCGCGGGCGTACATCTTCTTTTCCAACGCGGAAAGCGAATCCCACTTGGGCAGCTTGGCTCCTCCCAACTCTGCCTGTCCGTCCGGCCACGGCGTCAGCGTCGTGTTCTGCGGAATCACGCCCAGCCGCTTCTGGTTTTCGAAGATCTGCTCGCGCAGCTTCTCCCAGCCCATGTCGAACTTGCCCTTGAACTTCTCGACCCATTCCTTTTTCGGCTGGTGCGGGGAGTGCGAGCCACCGGGCACGTAGTAGAGGAAGAACGGCTTCTCGGGTGCGGCTGCGTTCAAGTCCCTCAAGTACCGAATCGCGTCGTCAGCCATGTCCGTGGTGTAGTTGTAGTCTGACTTTCCGATCCAGGGATACACCTGGGTGGTATTGCGGAACAGGTAGGGCGTCCACTGGTCGCTCTCGCCGCCCAGGAAGCCATAGAAATACTGAAAACCCATCCCAATTGGCCACTGCTCAAAGGGTCCGACCGTGGTGCTGTACTGGAAACTTGGGGTGTTATGGTTCTTGCCGAACCATGAGGTAGCGTAGCCGTTTTCCTTCAGGATCTCGCCGATGGTGGCACTCTCTGGACCGATGATGGAATCATAGCCGGGGTAGCCGGTGGACAATTCCCCGATGACCCCGAAGCCAACCGAGTGGTGGTTGCGGCCGGTGATCAGTGCCGCCCGCGTCGGTGAGCAAAGAGACGTGGAGTGGAACTGAGTGTAACGCAGTCCCGAGTTGGCGATGCGGTCCAAGGTCGGGGTCGGGATGACGCCGCCAAAGGTGCTCGGAACGCCATAGCCCTGGTCGTCGGTCATGATGAGGAGCACGTTGGGCGCGCCCTTGGGCGGCACCACACGCGGCGGCCACCAGGGCGTAGAGTCCTTGGCGGTTTCCTTGATCACGCCGCCAAACTTCGGCGGCGGCGGCGGAATTTGTTTCCCATTGATGGTAGTGGTGGCGTCGGCCTGACCCAACGTGCCCGTGACCTGCTGGGCATTTGCACCCGCCGCTGCCAGCAGAAACATCAGAAAAACCGCAGCCAGCCGGACACATAGCGAAACCTGCAAATGCTCTTTCAACATGCTCAATTCCTCCGTTTCAGACCTTGCTAACCTGTTTGCCCTAATGGAGTTTCCTGGTGCGAGAAGGGTGCGGTGCGTGGCCAGCAAGGGAAAAACATCCTCCCCCATGTTCCCACGGACTCAGAATTCGCCCCCCAAGGTGTTTCTTTTTGAGTGCCGCGAGTCTAGACCGCCCGTCGGCGTCTGGTCAACCCTAAAATGACCTGCCAGAGGCACTGTCGATGGGTCACAGTTTCGACTGGTGTCACCGGGCAACGCACGAAAACCGCGAACCCGCCGCGACGCTAATATTAACCACAGTTGACTCAGGAACATTACTATTGGGATAGAGGCACTTACTCGCATGTTCACCTCGCAGCCGATTGGCTTTGTGAGTAGTCCGTACAAGGTGGCAGGGCAGGTCCCAAAGGGTGTGGGCGCCAAACACGAGGCGGATGGTGTCCTCAAGATCCTCCCGGAGTTTGAGCCGGGACTGACTGACATCGAGGGTTTCTCGCATCTCGTCGTGCTCTGGGAGTTTGATCGCTCGCAAGGGTTCGAATTGCTCGGAACGCCGCCCACTGACAACCGGCCGCATGGTGTGTTTGCCACGCGATCTCCGCGACGTTCCGAACCCCATTGGGCTGACCATTGTGGAGCTGCGTCGGCGTGAGGGCGTCGAATTGCATGTTCGGGGCGTCGATATGCTGGACGGGACACCGATTCTCGATATCAAGCCGTACCTGTCCAGCATCTCGTCTGACAATTTGCGCCGTGGGTGGCTAGCCGAAGCTGAGGCACGACAGAAGTGACGGGTAGCACGTGGCACTGAAGCATTCAATCACTTGCGCTGGTAACGGATTTTGAAGACCTGTGCCCAGTCGCCGTCCTTTTGCATGAAAACCGTAAACCAGTAGGCGTTGTCGCCATCGCGCACCAGCGTCGAGCGGACGTGTCCCGTTTTGCCGTCGGGGCGCATGATGTCGAACTCCTGGTGTACCGTCTTGCCGTCAGCATCGGGGGCGGCGGTGCCGATGGTCAGCTCGCCTTCGGAGTTGGTGTAGTAGAAGCCTATGGTCCTGGCAACGGGGTTGAAGGCGTAGAAGCCGTTATAGTGAGGCTTGCCGTTGAAGTCGGTGTTGAAGTCGAGGGCCTGATGGTTGGGGGCCCAGCGGATGTGGTTCTCGACGTGGGTGACCGAACCGTCGGAGGGGTCTTTCACGTCCGACACCCACGTGCCGCCCACGAGCCACGCGACCGGGGTGAGCGGACTGTCGGTGCTGGCGGTGGCCGGCTTCGACTGCGCCAGTACGTGGATGGAGAAAGCTGCAATGAAGAGGATCAGGAGTGAGCGGTGCCAGATCGTCATCTTTAAGTCCTCCAACGCAGGATAGGGGTCCTTCGACTCCGCACGAGTCCGGGCAACGGACTCGTGCTCCGCTCAGGATGACAACACCATGAGCGTTAAGTTGACCGAATCGGCGATTCTGCCATGCCAACGCGCACGCGGCAAGCATGGTTGGGACGAAACGCCGTCATAGACTGCTGACTTGCCTGACAAGGACGGAAACTTATAGGCTCGAAGGGTTATCAGATACCTAGGAGCGCTATGAAGATTGCCAATGACGTGACGGAACTGATCGGAAACACGCCGCTGGTGCGCCTCAACAAGGTGATCGAAGGCGCGAAGGCCACGATAGTGGCCAAGCTGGAAAGTCAGAACCCCTGCAGCAGCGTGAAGGACCGCATCGGGGTGAGCATGATCAACGAAGCGGAGCGGGCAGGGAAGATCCGGCCCGGCCATAACGTGTTGATTGAGCCGACGAGCGGTAACACCGGCATTGCGCTGGCGTTTGTAGCCGCGGTGAAAGGCTACAGGCTCATACTCACCATGCCCGACACCATGAGCCTGGAGCGCCGCGTGCTGCTGAAGGCCTTCGACGCGGACATCGTACTGACACCCGGCATCAAGGGGATGAAGGGCGCCATTGCCAAGGCCGAAGAAATTCTCGCCCATACCCCCAATGGCTACATGCTGCAGCAGTTCGACAATCCGGCGAATCCCAAGATTCATCTGCGAGACCACGGGTCCGGAGATCTGGAACGACACCGACGGCAAAGTGGACATCCTGATGTCCGGCATTGGCACCGGCGGAACCCTGACCGGCGTCTGCGAATACATCAAGCCGAAGAAGCCGTCGTTCAAGGCGATCGCAGTCGAGCCGGTGGAAAGCCCGGTGCTTTCCGGTGGACAGCCTGGTCCGCACAAGATTCAGGGCATCGGCGCAGGCTTCGTTCCCAGCATTCTGCGCACCGACTACATTGACGAGATCATCCAGGTGTCGAGCGAAGATGCGCTGGCGATGGCGCGCCGAATGGCCAAGGAAGAAGGCCTGCTGGTGGGCATTTCGTCTGGCGCGGCGGTGGTGGCTGCGATGCGTGTCGGCGCAGCGCGAAGAGAACGCCGGCAAACTGATCGTGGTGGTCATCCCGTCGTTCGGCGAGCGTTATCTGAGCAGCCTGCTGTTCGAAAATCTGCGCAACGAGTCGCTGGAGATGGTGGCCGAGGGCGTATAGGCGTGCTTGCATTCATGCGTGAAGACATCGCCGCTGTCAAGGACCGCGATCCTGCGGCGAGGTCGTGGCTCGAAGTCGTGCTGCTTTATTCCGGGCTGCACGCGCTGTGGGGTTACCGCTTTCATCATTGGCTGTGGATACACGGGTGGCGCTTTCCTGCCCGGGCACTTTCGCAACTGGCGCGCTGGATCACCGGGATCGAAATCCATCCCGGCGCCCGGATCGGCCGGCGCTTCTTCATCGATCACGGAATGGGCGTGGTCATCGGCGAGACCACGATCGTGGGCGACGATGTGACGCTGTATCAGGGTGTAACGCTGGGCGGTACCGGCAAAGAAACCGGCAAGCGGCATCCGACCATCGGCAACAATGTTGTCGTCGGGGCGGGTGCGAAGGTGCTGGGGAACATCGTGGTTGGCGAGAACTGCCGCATCGGTTCCGGCTCAGTGGTGCTGCGCGATGTGCCTGACAACTCCACCGTGGTCGGCGTGCCCGGGCACATCATCTTCCGCGCCGGCAAGCGCGTGGTGATCACCGATCCCAAGCAGATCAACGATCCGCTCTCCGAGGCGCTGTCTGCGGTGGCCACCGAAGTCAAGGCGCTGAAGGAACAGGTCCGCCAGTTGCAGGGACGCGAGCTCTCGCCGACGAACGGCACCGACAAGCTGCAACAGGTAATCGAGATCGATTACCAGATATGAATGTCGTTCTTTGCCGTTAGCTGTTCGCTTTTCGCCAGGGATCGGGGCTCTGCGCGTTAGTCGAGTAAGGCTTCGATCGCTTTAAAGTCGATCGCCAGGCGTCCGCTTGTCACTGGATCAGCGGTCAGTTTCAGCAAGGCCCCAGCCCGGAACAGATATCTCGCGTCGGTCTTGGGATCGACAAGAAAAATGCCAACGATACCCATGCGCTCGTAATCGAGGAGCTTCTCCAAGGTCCGCGCCATCGTGTCTTCGGGAGAGAGAATTTCGAAAACCGCGAGCGGCGGCTGCGTGATGACCTGTTCAATAGGACGGTCTCGGTCCAGCACGGTGACGTCGGGAACGCGGAAACGAGTGGCAGCCACTTGGACGCGCAACTCGGCCAGTACTCGGATGTTCCAATCATGCTTGTGTTTGGTGAAGTATTCGAGCAGGGCGGCCTGCCAGCTTGCATGATCGTATTCGCCCCCAGATCGCTCCTGAATCTCGCCGTCGACATACTCGGCGTCAGGCTCATACGTCGAGTGCAAATAGACCCGTACAGGAACGGTTGTGACGCTAGTCATATCTAACCTTCGCCTCAATAGTATAGCCTTGCCTGATAACGAGATTCATTACAGCACGCGATGACCACCCTCCTTCTAGCCCGGCAATTGCTTACTCCGCTAGAGCAGATTGATGATGGTGCGCTGCTCATCCAGGACGGAATCATCTCGGCGGTTGGGGCACGCGCGGCTGTAACTGTCCCAACCAAAGGTCGGGTTGTGGACTTCGGCGATGCAATCCTCACACCGGGCCTCATCGACATTCACATTCACGGTGGCGCAGGCCACGACGTCATGGACGGCTCTGACGACAGCCTTGCGGCCATCGAGCGGATGTTGGCGCAGCACGGCATCACCGGATATTGCCCCACCACTGTCACGGCGCCGCTCGGCCAGACGCTGAAGGCGCTCGAGGCTTTGGGCAAGGCCGTGGAACGTGCGGAAAACAACGGCCACCACGAGCAGCTACGCGCGCGTCCTCTGGGCATCCATCTGGAAGGGCCGTTCCTCAGTCACGCGCGTCGCGGAGTTCATCCGCCGCTTTATCTCAAGCCGCCTTCGGTGGAATTGTTCAACCAGATGTGGGACGCAGCAGCCGGCCGCATTCGCATCTTGACGATTGCACCGGAGCTGGAAGGAGCGCTCGATGTCATCCGAGAAGCCTCGCGCCGCGGCGTGTGCGTCAGCATCGGACACTCGAACGCCACTCTGGCGCAGGCGCTCGCCGGCATTCAGGCTGGAGCGCGGCATGCGACCCACAGCTTCAACGCCATGCGCCGGCTCGACCATCGCGACTCCGGGCTTGATGGGCGACATCCTCACCGATCGCTCCGTGACCGCCGACATCATCGTGGATGGACTTCACGTGGAGCCGGTAGTTGTCGACTTGTTCATGCGCGCCAAGGGGGTTGATAGGGCGGTGCTCATCACTGACGGCATCAGCGCGACCGGCATGCCGGACGGGACCTACCATCTCGGCTCGTTCGAGGTGCGCGTACGAGGCGAGCGCTGCGAATCGTTTGGAAAGCTTGCCGGAAGCGTGCTTACTCTGGACCGCGCGATTGGCAATGCGATGAAGTTTGCGCGGTTAAGTTTTCAGGACAGCCTGCGCATGGCTTCCTTGAATCCAGCGCGCGTGTTGGGCTTGGAGCATCGCAAAGGTATGTTGCAAGCCGGCGCCGACGCCGACATCACCGTATTCACGCCGGACGGCCACGTGCTGCAAACCCTCGTGGGCGGAGCTGAAAACTGGCCTACGGGATGATCTCCCCGACGACTGCGGCCCTTGCTGCCGGCTTCTGTCTTACGGCGTGAATTCGAACACAACCCCATCGCCAAGCCGGTGAAGCTGTGCAGGACGGTGAGCGGTTGCGCGTCGCCCACCGGGACAACGAGGATGAACACCAGAATCCCTACTGCAATCGCCGCACGGTTGACCCACGAGTTAGCTCGAGCGATCAGACTCTTCGGTTGGATAGGCTGCTGCATCTCGACCTCCCCAGGAAACAAGC
>CAVPFD010000009.1:0-64662 GCA_963703645.1 uncultured Acidobacteriaceae bacterium | reverse complement strand
GAAGTGCGAGTACGGCGGCCCGCCGAACCTGCCTTATTGCCTCTCGATCAAAGAGGGCATCAGCTACCCGGTTGACTTCTTCAGCGTGAACCAGAAGCTGTTCAGTATTTACGATGGCCCGGCGCACCAGGAACACAACGCGTATCTTGACATTCCGGTGACCCGGCTGGGTGTAGGCAACAGCACAAATTGCACTGCCGATCCCGGGAAGCGGGTCTGCGCCGGCTTCGGCTATCTCTACGGCCAGGAGTATGGGGTCACGGCCGATCCAGCCAGTCCTCCCAACAATCCGATGTGTTACCTGCCCAATGCGGCCATTGGCTGGAAGCAGTCCAACGGCTTCTTCTATCCCCCTGCCTTCCACTCCGACTACCTGTACTTCAGCAACGTGGACATCCGGCACTTCGTCATCGAGCCGCTGTTCAACCCCGGTACCTTCACTACCTATATCGACGGCGTCAAGAAGCGCTATTGCACCTGGACCACGACCATGTTCGACAACTTCACCGATGTGGACCGGCAGACGGTGTTGAACGACGATGACGGCTCGCTCACCGGCCTGCTGGCCGACCTGGGAGGGGGCCGGACGGAGGAATCGCTTTCGGTGAACGAAGACCCATTCTTTAAGGCTCCGAGGGTGACCACGGAGTGCGCCTCCGACGTTCATGACACCGGGCAGCCGGCGACTGGGCCTCCGGGAACGGCCGACACCAGTCCCTATGAATACGTGACCACGGCGACCATCGCCAAGTGCGGGATCAACAAAGCCGGCTGCCGCGTAAACTTGCCGGCAAATCTTGACTGCGACAAGAGCAACCAGAACCAGTACTGCGCGTGGGGAGACGAGTGCAGCGCCGGCTCCGGGCCCACCGCCTGCTACGGAGTGCCCTTGTATCGCCAGTACCTCACTGACCAGGAGTACACCCAGTACTCCAGTGGCGATCCTAATTTTCATCGTCCGGCCGTCCGCATGATGGGACAGGGGACGGGACAGCGCAGCACCCTGACCGTCAACCACGGGCATTACTACATCGACGACCAGGTGACTCTGCAAACGCAAATGCAGAGTGGGGCGACGGAATGGAACATCTACATGCCCAATGAGACCTACTACACCTACTTTGTTTATGCCAAGTCCAGCCTCAACCAGACTTACCAGATGTTCGTAGGATACGGGCTCAATAAGGCCCAGGTGATAGCTTCGGTCAAACCCTACCGGGTCATTCTCAATAGCCAGGACTACATGTTCAACGACCCCCAGGAGGGTAGCCCGTCATTCCTGAATGTGGAATACGACGACAAGCCGCTGCCCACCGGCACCGGGCTGGTAAAGATCACCGTGAACCTCGACGCGTATTCGGACGAGTTCACCAATGACACTCCGAAGTTCTGCCAGCCGGCGACCTATTGCGAGCCGAGCGGCAACCAATGCGTGTGCGCACCCAACACGGAATGCACGGACCCCTCGGTCTGCGCCTGGGCCATTAAGGACATTGATTGTCCGCTGAATGGATGTTTCGCCTTCGGCATAACCATGCCGGGAACCTTCATGACCGGCATAGCCAAGCCGGCGCCCCCGGGCAAGTTCAGCGAGGACACGACCTACAACTGGAGCCTGCCTTTCGAGACGAAAACTAAGGCCCCCCCGGGTAAGCAGTGTACTTACACCGCACCTCCGGACTAGACTAGTGGGCATTTCAGGGCGCCAGGGGCGAAGGCTGGCACCACGACTCGACATCAAAGTGGAGTGTTGACATGAAACTGCACGTCGCTTCGCTCGCTGTTCTTTTCCTGATGTTGGCTGCGACAACCGCTGCGGCGCAAGTGCTCTACGACGACGGACCAATCAACGGCACCACCGATGCCTGGACCATCAACTTTGGCTTGCTCGTAAGCGACTCATTCACTCTGCTGAACAGCTCCACCGTCACCGGATTCAACTTTGGTGTCTGGGAAAGCCCAGGCGATACCCTAACCTCAGTGGATTGGTCCGTTAACGCTGAGGAGAACGCTGGAACCTTGTTCGGCTCTGGTACTGCCAAGGGCGCGAACCTGACCGACCAGTTCATTTCCGTGAACCAGTATGGCTATGACATTGACAAGATCACGGTGACCGGCCTGAACGTCAACTTGGGCGCCGGGACCTACTGGCTCACCCTGCAGAACGCGACGGTGCCCAGCGGCGATCTGGTGTTTTGGGATGAAAACAGCGGCATCGACTGCCGGTCGAGCGGCTGCCCGTCCAAGGCCTCGGAAAACTCTCTGGGCACACTGCCTGCGGAATCCTTTGACATCAATGGCAGCGTGAACGGCGGCACCGTCCCCGAGCCCGGCGGCTTCACGCTGTTCGGCTCTGGAGCGCTCGGGCTGGCAGGCATGCTCCGGCGAAAGCTGCTGTAGACCTACTGGCACATTGAAACTCAAGGAGGTTCTGAATTATGAAAACGCGTATCGCTTCCCTGACGATTCTCTGCCTGGCGCTGGCTGCGATTCCAGCCTCGGCGCAAAATTGGAGCTACGACAACGGTCCGATCAACGGCGGCGTCTTCGCTTGGGAACTCAACTTTGGATTCACGGTCAGCGACAGTTACGTTGCTGGGGGTACATCAGTCACCGGTTTCGCGTTCGGCGCGCATGAATTCTCCGGCGATATGGTGACCTCGGTGGAATGGATCCTCAGCACTGGCCCGTGCTCCGATCCCCAGGGTGGTTGTGGAACCATTCTGGGCTCGGGTACGGCCAGCGGCAGTAATTTGACCGACAAATTCCTGTCCCACAACGGGTTCGGCTTCGACATTGACCTGATCACGGTGTCGAATCTCAACGTGCCGGAGACGAGTGGCACCGAGTACTGGCTGACTCTGGAGAACGCGATGGTCACCAACGGAGACCCACTCTACTGGGACCAGAATAGTGGCACAGGCTGCATGTCGAAAGGCTGCCCGTCAAGTGCCTATGAGAGCGCCGTGGGCACGATTCCTTCGGAAGCGTTTACCATCAGCGGCGGCAGCAGCGGGACAACGCCGGAGCCCGGCAGTTTCATCCTACTCGGTTCTGGAATGCTCGGCCTAGCCGGCGCCCTGCGACAAAGGCTGATGTAACCGGCACGAAGTTTCAATCGAAGGGAGGTACGAAACCTTGACAACGCGGATCACTTCGCTGGCTATTCTTTGCCTGGCGCTGGCTCTGGTTCCGGCCTCGGCGCAAGTACTTTACGACGACGGCCCGATCAACGGCACCGTTGACGCCTGGACCATCAACTTTGGATTTGTCATCGGTGACAGCTTCACCCTGCTGAATAACTCCACGGTCGGCGGTTTTAACTTCGGGGTCTGGGAATTTGCAGGGGACGTCCTGACCTCCGTGGATTGGTCCATCACCGCATACCCGGTTGGCGGAACTGTATATGGCTCCGGTACGGCCAGCGGCAAGAACTTGACTGACCAGTTCATTTCCGTTAACCAGTACGGCTACGACATTGACAAGATCACCGTAACCGGCCTGAACGTGAACCTGGAGAGCGGCACCACTTACTGGCTCAATCTGCAGAATGCGGTGGTACCCAGCGGCAACCCCGTGTACTGGGACGAAAACGATGGCGTGGGCTGCAAGGGCGATGACGGAAAGGGCGGCGGGTGTCCGTCCCAGGCTTCGGGCGGCGGGGTTGGATCGGATCCCCCCGAATCGTTCGACATCAACGGCACGGCTGGCGGCACTGTTCCGGAGCCGGGCAGCTTCATCCTGTTCGCCTCGGGAGCGCTTGGGCTGGCAGGAGTGCTGTGCCGCAAGTTGTTCTGACGCTCGCGCGAAGTTTACCCAGAGGGAGGCTCAATCCATGAAGCTTCATATCGCTTGGCTCACGATTCTGTGCCTGTTGCTGGCTGCGATGCCGGCCGCGGCGCAGGTTCTCTATGACAACGGCCCGATCAACGGCAACATTGACGGCTGGACCATTAATTTCGGCTTCACCGTCAGTGACACCTTCACCCTGACAAACGGTGCCACCATGAGCGGCTTTGCCTTTGGCACACGTCAATTTCCAGGCGATGTTTTGATCTCGGTGGACTGGGCTGTAACGTCAGGGGAAAACTCGGGCACGGTGTATGGCTCTGGTACAGCCAGCGGCAACATGATTACAGATAAGTATGTTTCCACCAATGACTTTGGTTACTACGTTAACCTGATCACGGTCACCGGCCTGGACGTAAATCTTACTGGTGGGACAACCTACTGGCTGACGCTCCAAAACGCGGTGGTGCCCAGCGGCGATCCTGTATTTTGGGACGAAAATAGCGGCCTGGGCTGCGGGGGAGATAACGGCAAGGGTGGCGGCTGCCCGTCGCTAGCGTCTGAAAACACAGTCGGCACGATTCCTTCGGAGGATTTCACCATCAACGGCAGCAGCACCGGCACCGTCCCTGAGCCCGGCAGCATCATCCTGTTCGCCTCGGGAGCGCTTGGGCTGGTGGGCGTGCTGCGCCGTAGGTTGTTGTAAGATTCGCGTGAAAGTGGGACCTGAAGGGGGTCCCGATCCATGAAATTTCGCAATGCTTGGCTCGCAACTCTTTGCCTCATGCTGGCTGCAATTCCGGCCGTGGCCCAGGTGCTCTATGACGACGGTCCGATTAACGGCACCACCGATGCCTGGACCATTAACTTCGGCTATATCGTCAGCGACACCTTCATCTTGTTGAACAACTCCACGGTGACCGATTTCAACTTCGGGGCTTGGGAGTTTCCCGGCGATGTACTGACCTCGGTACAGTGGTCTATTTCCTCTGAGGCAATAAACGGTGGAACCGTGTATGGCTCCGGTACGGCCAGCGGCAAGAACTTGACTGACCAGTTCATTTCCCTCAACCAGTACGGTTACGACATTGACAAGATCACGGTGACCGGCCTGAATGTGAGCTTGGCGAGCGGCACAACCTACTGGCTCAACCTGCAGAACGCGGTGGTCCCGAGCGGTGACCCGGTGTATTGGGACGAAAACGATGGCAAAGACTGCAAAGGCAACAATGGCATGGGCGGCGGCTGCCCGTCACAAGCTGATTGGACGGGCTGTATTTCAGACGGCGGAATCTGTCCACCTGAGTCGTTCGACATTAACGGTACCAGCGGCGGCACCGTCCCCGAGCCCAGCGAGTTGGACACTGTTCGCCTCTGGCGTATTAGGAGTGAGTTGGCGTGCTCGGACGGAAGCTGTTCTAACGTCGCGTCGCGTCACCGCGGAGACGCCGTTCGCCGCAAGCTGGCAATTTAACCTTGGCAACAAGAATCCCCCTCCGAGCTAATAGCTCGGAGGGGGCATCCTTCAGACCTCAGTGGAGGGGTAACTATCCGGGCTTAGTACCCCATGACCAGGTTATAAGCGTTGACGCTGCCTATGCCCGATCCGAAATCCCAACCGCGGCTGCTGGTTTGGAAAGGCGGTTGCGGTCCGGTGGGGTAAGCCGGCTGATAGGCACTGTTACTGGTCGAAAGCACACCACTCACTGTCCCCGGGTGGTAGCAGTTGTAATAGGTGCCGTTGCGGTTCGCTATGCAGTAGGCATCAATGTCGCCCAGCGTTATATCGTAGAAGATACATGAGTTGGCGACACCATTGCCCAGGGTCGAGTCGCAGGTTGTGCTACCGCTCGGACCGTACTCGGTCGTTGCGAGGGCGTAGTAGCGGGGGTTCGGGTTGCCCTGCAAGCTGCCCTTGTGCTGTACCACCAGAGAGTGGATGGCAGCCATGATGGGCGACGAAACCGAGGTTCCGCCGTAGCCGGGCCAATCAACCGGCTGCACGGCAGTGCAGGAAGGAATTCCGCCGTTGGATACGCCGCTGCGGGTCGTGTCCGTGTAGCAAATCAGGTAATAGTGTCCCCACAGGCCGTTGGCGGCCATTAAAGACACATCTGGCGTATCACGAACGTTATCGTTCACCAGGCCGGCCATCGAGCCAAGGTGCCCGCTCTGATACGAGGGTTTTGCATAACCCGCGCACGTGCCGCTGACCACGCCCGAGACGCTTGGCGCTCCCGTGGCGCAGCCGCTGGGGCCGCCGCTGCCACCAGTAGCATTGCGGTAACTGCTATTGGTTTGGCAGAAGCTGCCTGCCCCGTAGGTGATGTAGGAGCCGGTCGCGTAATGCGACAGCAAGGTGCCGGCGCAGGAATCATTCCACGGCTGCTCCATGATGTACGACTTGGCGGAGCCGTAGAAGACGTTGTTGGTCGCATTCCAGTAAGAGCTGGCTACACCGAGGTAGTTATCGGCGAAGTCCAGGCCGCCTACGGAAACATCGTACTGCGAAGACATCCAGCCGCTGATGCCGATGCCGTCTCTGTCGCCGGCGCTGGCCGCAAGCTCGTCACCGGAGGAAACAAAGATACCGATGCCTGCCGTTACAGCTTGCTGGAAGGTCGTGTTGAAGGCGGCGTTCAGGGTCGCTCCGGTTTGTGCTTCAGACTCCCCGTAGCTCATGCTGATGACGTCAACGTTGTCAGCGTTCGGGTGCTGGAGGATGTTCTGAATGGCCGTCAAGCCGCCAAATCCTCCGCTTGGGTTCGCACACGCAGCGTTGATGATGGAGGCGTTAGGTGCAGCCGCACTGGCCCACTGCACGTCAATCGAGGCCTCCACGTCATCGCTATTGATGCCCGAGCCGGCCGGGTACCCGCTTCCCGTGCTGGGCGCGTTGCAGTGGTTGGTCGTCGTCGTCCCGGGGTTGGATTGCGAAAGATTGCCCGAGGGGTACTTGCCCAGGCCGAAGGTGTTACGGAAGATGGCCCAATCACTGGTGCTGGAGCTGCACGCTCCGAGTTGGTTGGTGGGATTGCAGTTCCACTGATTGGTGTCCTCCACCACCACAATCTTCATGCCCTGTCCTGAAATACCGGCGGTAAACAGAGGCGTGATGTTGTAGATTTTCGCCAGATCCCAGGGAACGATGGTTTCGTAACCTCCGCCATTCGTGTAATCGTGGTCCACCATGGCTCCGGATTTCGGATCGATGTGGGCGTCCCTGATTTTTTCATGCATGGCTTTCGGCTTGAAATTGTGGAGATAAACGGGACCGGCCACCGCTTTCGCCAGAGCGACCGGAATCTTGGGATCGCTGGAGTTGGCAATGTACGTTTCTCCATTCACCATGTAGTAGTGGAACTGGAAGTGGAAAGCATTCTCGATTTGGCTCGCAGTCCCTGAGAAATCGATGACCATATGGTTTGAATAGACGTACTCGACTTTCAAACCATAGTTCTCCAACCACGCGCTAATCTTTCCGATGTCGGAGTCCAGCAGTCCATACTTCTGCCCGAATTCCTCCGCGCCAAGCCAATGATGGAAGCTCGCCGACTTGGGATTGTGCTGGTCCTCGATGAACTGCTCGAGTTCCTTCTCCGACTCCGGTGACCGCCGCAGGAGCAGCAGCATGTGGTCCATCTGAAGATCGGCGGAGACCGGCCCGCGATCGTTCAAGGCGTTGGCTTCGGCCCGGGTATTGCCCGCAAGGGTGGTCAACTGGGTTTCGTCAATCTTTTGCGTGATGAGGGCACGCCGGGCTTCTGCATTGGAAGCAAGATTGAAGGTGAGGACGAATGCAACGGCAGCGAACAGAAACAGAACAGTCTTAAATCGGCCAGTCATTAGCTCTAGTCTCCTTCCGGACTACCCGCCAGCCTTGCGTAGCGGCGCTGCGGATCAACTTTCCGGCAGACGAAGTTAAACTCTCGGACACGGTCTACGGTTGCGCGAAGATCCGGTCCCGGTTATCCGGCTTGCTGCCTGGAACGGCTCATCTTCAGACGCAGCAGTCCAACGCCGGACAGCAGCCCGGAACACACGATGAGCAGCGACCCTGGCTCTGGGATCACCTCGTAGGTCAGGTCATCGACCGTCTCGTTGTCTGGGTTCCCGCCGTTGTCGCTGATCGTGATGTAGGCGATGCCTCCCCCCGCGTTGGACAGGCTGAATTCCAGATTGGAGCCAATGACCGGGGTGCCGTTAAATGTCTCAAGCAGGGCCCCTTTGCTGTTATAGGCATTGACCGTAACCCCATTGGGATCGGTATACCATCCGGTAACTTTGTCTGCTCCAGCCAGATTAGTGAAATTGACCTGGATCGGGTCGTTAGGATCGTTGGTAATTACTCCATTTCCCGAGTGGGGCGGGTAGTCAACGTAGTCGTAGCCAGGGGCGACGAGTTGCAACGCGTTACTGAACGTCGCATATTGGCTGGCATACTGGTTGTCTATCTGTGTGTACTCCGGATATTGCTCGAAGTTGATGGTGAAGGATTGTGAGCCTGCAAAGAGGAATCCAGAGAAGGCTAAGACGAGGAGGGGCAAAAGCGCTTTCTTCATTCTTGTCCTTTCGGCCGATGAAGTGTTAGCTGCGCTAGACGAAGGGCAGCATAGGCTCCTGATTAGGGAAATCCGAACCTGCTTGGTGCAATTTAATGACCGCACCCTAGAAGAGCGTGCAACTTTGGTAGTAGAGGAGATCGACCTCCCCATTGCGACTCGTTGAATCTGCTAAGAAAATTAATTTCGACCGGAGGTAGCTAGTCTGTCTGCAAAGCACGGCCCGGAAGACAATGTGCGCAATAGTTTACGCAATCTGTGAGGCAAACCTGAAAATAGTTACCTGCAACCATGAGAAGTCAAGCTTTGGCCGCGAGATCCTGACTTAATCCGACTAACCTCGACAGCACGTTTTCGATATAAACTTGACGCGCCGGCCTTTCTGAATCCGGCCGAAAAGTGGGGTGGCGCGAGTCCTCTTGCGATACCCTGGCGCTTATTGCGTTAGCCGACCACTCAGCGGTCCCTCGTTTATTGGCTCCCAATGCGGCTCAGCAGTTTCGACGCGGCCTCTCCGGGGTCCTGGGTGGCAAAGTTCTCCTCCAAAATAAGCAGCGAGGCGGCGGGATCGATTTCCTCCAGTACCTTGCGCGTCGGCCGGCCACGTACGGATTGCATGTTGGCGGAAATCACCATCCGTTTGGCCTTCGTAGCCTTAAGCAGGATGAGGGCATCGCTGATGGTCAGAGCGGTCAAGGCGTTGTAGCCGGCGCTGCACAGCACCTCCCGCAGGAACGTGCACACGTCCTTCGAATCGTAAACGCAAAGTATGGGCGGCCTGGCGTCGCCCGCTATTCCGCGCGAATAGCGCGAACCCATATAGGCGGCCGTGACCGCTTCTTCGACCGAATCGTAGGTTTCGAACTGCGACAGCAGGTTAGTCATCTCCAGGGTCTTGCGGATCGCGGACGGCAATCCGCTGAGCTTCAGGTCTCCGCCCTTCCCACGCGCGGCCTGCATAAGGCGCACCAGCGCTCCCAGTCCGCTGCTGTCGATGAACTCGACCTGGTCGAGCTGCAACACGATCTCGGCATACCTGACCAAAGAGTCTTGCACGTAATAGTGCAGCGTATTGACTCCTTCGCCGACTACGATCCGTCCCTGACATTGAACGATGAGCACATCGCCGACCGGGCGGCTCTCCAGACGCAACTGCATCACGCCTCCATAGTTTATGGACCCAAATGGGTAACGGAAGTCTACACCAGGAACTCAGGCGGAGCGCACGTTGTGGTTTGTATCATGGCACGGCTGAGGCCGTGAATATGCCTTGACACAAAAAGGCATGCTTGGGCCGGGTGGCCCATCCCTTCTGGACGAGTATTTAATCTTGGGGTGCCCCACCCTTCTCGCCCGTATTTGGCGAGAGGGTGGGCACAAAAGCGCAGTGTCTGAACCAGAATTACGTTGGCCCTGTGCCGCCGGGACTGAAACGCTCTCAGCAAGCCCGGCGACCCGCATTTCATCACCTTCAGTTGGAATCGTCGCCAGCCGTTGTTGGGCGCTCGCAGCCCGGCGGGTGTTTACACAACACGCCGCCTGCGGTGATAGCCTGCCCTGAGCGTAGCCGAAGGGTTGCTGGGCTGAACTGAGCTGCCCTTGCGGGCTGGTTATTCCCGAAAGCGGGCCCCTCCATGGCGCACATCGGCACCGCGAACCCAAAAGATCACGTCTTCGGCAATGTTGGTGGCGTGATCGGCGATGCGTTCCAGGGCGCGTGAAATGAGCAGCACATCCAAGGCCTGGCGCGTACAGGCGGGATCATCGTGCATCTTCTGCACCAGGACAACGAAAGCTTCGTCCTTCATGCGGTCCACGATGCCGTCCATCTGCAGAACAGCTTCGGCCACTTCGGCCTTGCCGTCGAGGAACGACTCCAGCGCCCGCTGCACCATGGTGCTAACGCTGTCCGCCATGCGTGGGATGTCGACCGGCAGTTGAATTTCCGGCTCGCCGATCAGATCAAGGACCCGCTGCGCGATGTTCACCGCCTGATCGCCGACGCGCTCCAGGTCGGCGTTGATCTTCAGCACGGCGAGGATGAAGCGCAAATCGATCGCCATTGGCTGCTGCATGGCGAGAAGGTCGAGCGCCAGTTCATCGATTTCGCGCTCGGCGTCATTGATGGCGGGTTCGCCCGAGAACACCATCTGGCAGAACTTGCTGTCTCGAGTGCGGTAGGCCTCATTGGCTCGATCGATAGCCTGCTCTGCCAGGCCCCCCATCCGCAGAAGTTTCTCCTTCAATTCGTCCAGTCCCTGTTGAAAGCGGCTGCGCGTCATCCAAACCTGCCTGTAATGTAGTCTTCCGTCCGCTTGTCAGCGGGGGTGGTAAAAATCTTCTCCGTTTTGTCGTACTCGATAAGGCTGCCCATCAGGAAGAAGCCGGTGAATTCGGCCACACGGGCTGCTTGTTGCATATTATGCGTAACGATAACGACGGTATAGTGCTGCTTGAGCTGGAAGATGAGCTCCTCGATCTTGCTGGTCGAGATCGGGTCCAACGCCGACGCCGGCTCATCCATCAGCAGTACCTCCGGCTCGACCGCGAGCGAGCGGGCGATGCACAGTCTCTGCTGCTGCCCGCCGGAAAGACTGGCCCCTGACTTCTTGTGCAGGTTGTCCTTGACTTCGTCCCACAAAGCGGCCAGCTTCAGGGAACGCTCCACCAGTTCGTCCATCTGCTTGCGGTTGCGAAAGCCGTTCAACTTCAAACCGGCGGCTACGTTGCCGTAGATGGACATAGTGGGAAACGGATTCGGTTTCTGGAAAACCATGCCGATGCGGCGCCGCACCTCAACCGGATCCGAACCGCTGCCGTACACATCCATCTCGCCTACTTTGACAGAGCCCTCGGCCCGAGCCTCGGGAATTGTCTCGTGCATGCGATTCAGGCAACGCACGAAGGTGCTCTTGCCGCATCCTGAGGGGCCAATCACCGCGGTGACATGGTTGGCCGCCACGCTCATGTCGATGGACTTCAGCGCCAAATTCTTGCCATACCAGGCATCCAGTCCATGCACTTCAATTCCGACACCCATATGAGCGTTACGCTCCCCCCTTCAACATTCCACGGCTGGTGGTGATGCGCACTGCCGCAACCGCGCCCACAATCAGCACGATCAGAATCAGTGCCCCGGCCCACGCCTGCTTGTGCCAGTCGTCATACGGAGAGATGGCATAGGTGAAAACCTGCAACGACAGCGCCGCCGTGGGCTGGTTCAACTTCAAGTTCCAGAACTGATTTCCGAAAGCCGTAAACAACAGCGGGGCTGTCTCCCCGGCTACGCGAGCGAAAGCCAGCATGCAGCCCGTGATTACGCCGGCTGAAGCGGTGCGCAGCGAGATGGATAGCGTCGTGCGCCACTTGGGAATACCCAGTCCGAGCGCCGCTTCGCGGATCACATTGGGCACCATCAGCAGCATTTCTTCCGTGGCACGCGCGATCGTGGGAATCATCATGATACCGAGCGCCACGCCACCGGAAAATGCCGAGAAATGCTTTTGCCGAACTACGATCAGCGAGTACACCGCGATGCCGATCACGATGGAGGGCACCCCGTTCAACACATCCGCGGTAAAGCGGATCAAGTCGCCAAAGCGGTTGCGCCCGTATTCTGCCAGGTAAATCCCCGAGCCGATTCCCAGCGGTAACCCGATGAGGCTGGCGACCGCCAGGATCAAACCCGTACCGACGATAGCATTCGCCATTCCTCCGCCGGTTTCGCCTGGAGGTTTCGGTGTCTGGGTGAGGAAGGTCAGGTTAACTGAGCCGATGCCCTTGATGACCAGATACACAAATATGGCGAGAAGAGGAACCAGTACCAGAACAGCAGCCGCCACGGCGAACGCGGTCGCTCCATAATTGGTAAGGTGGCGCCAGAGACTGACCTCCCGCGACGTGGATGGAGACACGGAATTAGGCACGCACCCTCGCAGTTCCACCGGTGATGCTCCAAACCAGCAGCCGGGCCAGCGCATTCACGATAAGAGTCACAATGAAAAGCGCCAAGCCAATCTCGACCAGGGCGCTCAGATACAGATCTCCCGTGGCCTCGGTAAACTCGTTGGCAATGACGCTGGCCATGGTGTAGCCGGGAGCGAACAGCGACTTGGCAATCTCCGGCCGGTTGCCGATGACCATGGTCACGGCCATAGTTTCTCCCAAGGCTCGGCCGAGTCCGAGGATGATGCCGCCGACGATGCCGATTCGCGCATTGCGGAGAACCCCCATTCGGATCATCTCCCAGCGCGTGGCGCCCAGCGCCAGTACGGCCTCACGCTGGTTCTGCGGCACCGCTGTCATCACCTCGCGCGTAATGGAAGCTATGACCGGAACAACCATGATGGCCATAATGATGCCCGCCGCCAGCATTCCCAGCCCATACATCGGGCCGCTGAAGAACCCGGTCCATCCCAGAGTCCGGGCCAGGAATGGCTGCACGTATTGGCGCAGCAGCGGGGCCAGTACGAAAATACCCCATAAGCCATAAATCACGCTGGGAATCGCGGCCAGCAATTCCACCAGGAACGAAATGATGGCGCGCAGCCGCTGCGGGCACATCTCGGTGATGAACACCGCCACGCCAACGGACGCCGGCACCGCCAGAAGCAGTGCCAGAAAAGAAGAGACTAGCGTGCCATAAATGAACGGCATCGCTCCAAAACTGTCGTTTACCGGATCCCAGTCATGCCCGTAGAAAAACTTTATGCCGAACTGGTGGAGCGACAGCCGCGATTTGTCAACCAGCTCATAGGCGACCAGCACGACAATCGCAAACACAGAAATCGCAGTGAGAAGAATAATCACTCTAAAAACTGCGTCAGGGATGCGGCTGCTGGCGGGATAAGTGGTTCGAATTTTCTGCAGCAGAGTGGTTGCAGCCGTCTTGTGCGACTGGGCTACCTGGGCCAGCGTTGGTATGGAGCTCCTGGGCTGCTGGAGCTCACCGGGCGGCTGAGGCGAATTCACAGGATCGACGCTATCAGGCATGTGTCACAAAACTGTTATACAGAACCCTGGTACTGAAGCGGACGACACTTGGCATCTTGCGAAATCAACGGCCCGCCAAGTGCCGCCTCCTACTCCGAAACATCGATTATGGCTTAACTTGGCTGGTGATAGCTGCCTTCTCCTGTTCTATAACTGGCTTGGGAAGCGGGGCAAAGGTCAGTGCCTCGGTCATGGTCTGGCCCTTGTCCAGCATCCAGAACAGGAAGTCCTTCAATACCTTCCCCTTGTGGGCATCGGTTGGATTGGTCGGAATCAACAGCCAGGTAAAGCTGGAGACCGGGTAGGCGGTCTTGGCGGGCGAATTGGTAATCGAGACCCGGAAGTCCGCCGGCATCTTCACTCCCGCTGCTGCGGCAGTGATGCTTGCGAGGTCAGCCTTAATGAATGTGCCTGACGAGTTCTTCACGCTGCCGTAGGGAATTTTGTTCTGCACCGCATAAACCAGTTCGATGTAGCCGATAGATCCAGGCAGCTGGCGAATGTTTCCCGCCACGCCCTCATTGCCCTTTCCTCCAAGCCCTACGGGCCACTTCACGGAAGTGCCTTTCCCCACACTCCCTTGCCATTCCGGACTTATTTTCGAAAGATAATCGGTCCACACATAGGTTGTGCCGCTGCCGTCTGAGCGGTGTACAACGGTAATGTTCTGATCGGGGAAATTGATTCCCGGATTCACCGAAGTGACCGCCTTGTCATTCCACTTAGTAATCTTACCGAGGAAAATTCCAGCCAGAAGCTCAGGGGTAAACTTCAACTCGGCATTCACACCCGGGATGTTATAGGCCGGCACATCCGCACCGAGAACGGTCGGAACATGGAGTACTTTGATCTTAGATTCTTTCAACTGTTCGTCGGTCATCGGGCCATCCGTGGCGCCAAAATCCACCGTCCCAGCCTGCACCTGGCGAATGCCGCCTCCGCTGCCGATGGACTGGTAGTTGATTTGAATGTCGGAATGAAGATTGTGGTACTCGTTGAACCACTTGGAGTACATGGGATAGGGGAAGGTAGCGCCCGCACCATTAAGTGTTGTCTGTGCCAGCGCACAGCTCATAAGCACAGCAATGCAGAGAATCACCCCGAGAGAGCGAATCACGTAGTTGCCTCCTCGATTTTGTCCCAAAATTGATCGCCTTCCGGTTTTACCCTGCGATTGTTACAAGCCGGTTACACGGCAGTGAATTTCGCGTGAAGACAATGAGTTAGAGTGTATTGCCTGGTCACGGATGCCACGACGTATTGCACAGCGGTGGTATAGCGAAAACGTGCTAAAGTGTGTGCAACATCAATCCCTGGCAACCGGCTTTAGCGTGATGGTCGTCACAGCTTAATTTGCCACACCATGATGCTATAGCAGTCAGTTCTTCTTGCCCGCGCCGGAGGAAGTCATGGTTTCATCGCGCCGCCCTTGCTTGTATTCTCGATTAGCTGCTCTTGCCTCGGAACTCGTCCGCACATTCTCGGCAGTCACCTTTCTGCGGTCGGCTGCGCCTGCAGTACTACTGCTGGCTGGCCTAGTGAGCCATCCACAGCAGGCCGTGGCACAGCAGAGAGTCGCGCTACCGCAGATGCCTGCTGCCGTGAAGAATGGCAAGGCGCAGCTCATCGGAGCATACGACCCCAGCCAGAAGTTGCGGCTTGTCTTCGCTCTGCAACCGCCCCACATGCTGGAGGAGGAAGAGTTTCTGCGTGAGTTGCAGGACCGGGACTCTCAGCTTTTTCACAAGTATCTCAGCGCGGAAGAGTGGAACGACCGCTTCGCACCGGCGACGGCGGATGAGCAGGCGGTGGTTGATTGGGCATCGAGCCAGGGACTGACCGTCACACAGCGCTATCCGAACCGCCTGCTGGTCGATGTGGAAGCCCCGGTTGCCGTCATTGAGCAGGTGTTCAACGTCAGTATCAACCGCTATCAGGTCGGCAGCGCGGCATATTTTTCCAATGATCGCGATCCTTCAATTCCAGCCCGACTGGCAGGCACCATTCACTCGCTGCTTGGGCTTAACAGTTTCGAAGTCGCGCACCCCGCCAGTCACCTGCCGGTGATGCCCGGGCCTGACTACTCTCCAGGACCGGCGTACATGGTGGGGACGCACGTCCAAGGGGATGGTGACCGGAAGAAGGCCACTCTGAAGAAGGCCACTCTTAAGAACCAGAGTCGTCCGTCCAAGCAAGATAACGTTCACAACTATAACTACGCCTACGTAAGCGATATTTACTCCCCGGGAGGCTACGATTACCAGGCGCTTGCCAATCTCGGGCACTGCTGCAATCCGCTCAACAGCCCTGGCGGCTCGCCCCCCGAGGCTTCCATCGCCATCGCCATTTGGGACGATTTCGCCGACTCTGACTTGGCCGGGTTCGTGGCTAACGAAAGCCTGTCGTACGGGCATCTGGCTTACAACGTGCAAAGATATTTTGTGGACGGGGCCGCTCAGTGCTGCAGCAGCGAGACAACCATGGATGTGGAGTGGACGACTGCGACGGCCAACAGCTTTGGGTCTTCGGCAAACACTGCGGATGTACATTCCTATGAAGGGGTCAATAATCATCTTTCGACCTTGCTGGATGTCCTCAACCATGCCCTCTCTGACGGCTATGCGCGGACGCTCAGCATGAGCTGGGGCGCGGCCGAGATTTATGGAGTCTCGTCTCAGACCATGGACTCCTATCACGCGGTCTTCAACCAGTTGGCGGGGGAAGGCTGGACGCTGATTGCTGCCTCGGGCGATGCCGGAGCCACGACGGACTGCGCCGATCATCTGTCGCTAAGTTACCCGGCATCTGACCCTAACATCACCGCAGCCGGCGGCACGACGCTGCAATTTGGATACTTCGGTTACAGTAGCGAAGTCGTTTGGACCGGTGGCCCCTACGGCTGCTCCAACAACGACGGAGGCGGCGGGGGCGGATGCAGCGACTACTTTGCTGCCCCTCCCTACCAGACGATTCCTGCCTGCGGTGCAGGGCGTCGCAGCGTTCCAGACATCGCTCTCAATGCCGATTGGGTCAACTCGCCGCAATTTATCTTCTTCAATGGCTATCCCCAATGGAACGGCGGCACCAGCATCGTCGCGCCGGAAATTGCCGGGTTCGCGGCACAGGAGAACGCCTATTTGATTTACCTGCAGAGCCTGGTTGGGGAGACGTGCGGGTCCAACTTGTCTTCGCCGTGCTTTCCGATCGGTAATGCGAACTATTACCTCTACGACGAGGGTATTAATCAAAGGGCGCCGCACTATCCTTTCTATGATGTTACCTCTGGCTGTAATAACAACGACATCACCCAACAATACGGGCTCCCTTATTTTTGTGCTATCTATGGTTACGACGCGGCGACCGGATGGGGCTCAGCCAATGTGTTCCAGCTTGCCTGGGCAGTGAACAGCTATCTGGCTGGGGATGGATACGGACCATTCATAGCGTTTTCCGGCCCAATGACGAATCATTGGTACGACACAGACCAGGCAATAAATTGGACGATCTACGGTGCTACGGGAAACGGTCATCCTCCAAACGGCGTGGCGGGCTACAGTGTCTACTGGAATTCTGATCCTGGCGATGCCTACAGTGAACCGGCGGGGTACAACAACTTTTTCTACGGGAATTCCTTTTACGAAGGTCCGCAGTATCCCAATGCCACGGTGGGCTCTGTATTTATAAGCAGCGGTGGGATAGGTTGCAATACGGCCATCGTTCGGTCCTGGGACAATGCTGGCCAGGCAACGGCTACCAGTTATGGCCCAGTCTGCTTTGACAACGTTCCGCCATACACAAATTCCACCCTGCTCGGCGAAGGGCAGAATCAATACTATGTCGGCCCGGTTCAAGTCATACTCACAGCAACGGATTATGGTAGCGGCGTTGCCAGCACGTCGTATCGAGTTGACATCGGGGCATGGCAAACCTACACGGCGCCATTCAACGTAGTTTTGCCCGGACAGCACACCGTTTACTTTTACAGCACCGACTTCGCTGGCAACGTCGAGCAAAAGGAGTCTGTCACCTTCACCATCACCAGCAACGCTCAGTTCATGCTGACGGTCTCGACGACGGGCACGGGCGGCGGTGTAGTCAGCAGCGGCGATGGTGACATTTACTGCGGCAGTGTTTGTTCGCACCTGTACTACGATGGATCACTGGTAACGCTGACCGCTACGCCATCATCAGGCTCAGTGCTCATGGGCTGGAGCGGTTGCGATTCGGCCTCCGGAAATGTTTGCACCCTGACGATAGACGACAACCGCAACGCAAGCGCAATCTTCAACGTTCCGACTCCGCTGCAATTCGTGGCAGTGACTCCCTGCCGCGTTGCTGACACCCGTAACCCCAACGGGCCCTTCGGAGGGCCCCCCATTAATGGCGGCGATTACCGGGATTTTGTGATTCCCCAAAGTGCGTGTGGAATTCCTGCAACGGCGGCCGCCTATTCGCTGAATATCGCGGTTGTGCCGCATGAACCGCTCGGATACCTGACCGCGTGGCCGAGTGGGCTGACGCGTCCTTCGATCTCCACTCTGAATTCTCTGGACGGGCGCACCAAGTCCAACGCAGCGATTGTTCCCGCAGGAACCGGCGAAGCCATGAGCGTGTACGTCACCAACACCTCCGACGTCATCCTGGACATCAACGGTTACTTTGTCTCGCCGGGCAGCTCTACCCTCACCTTCCATCCGCTCGCACCATGCCGCGTGGCGGACACCCGCAATCCCAACGGGCCTTTGGGAGGGCCCTACTTAACGGGTCAAACCCAGCGAGAGTTCCCGGTGCTAAAGAGCAACTGCGGGATTCCTTCCGGTGCCCAAGCCTACTCCATGAATTTCGCCGCCGTGCCCCATGTTCCGCTGGGCTACCTGACCGTGTGGCCATCAGACCAACAGCAGCCGACGGTGGCGACCCTGAACGCACCTACCGGCACCACAACGGCCAACGCGGCTATCGTGCCAGCAGCGTCAAACACCGGTGACATCAGCGTCTTTGCGTCTAACGACACAGACCTGGCGATCGACATCAATGGCTACTTCGCACCGCGGGCCACAGGGGGATTGTCCCTATATTCGGTGGCGCCGTGCCGCGTGCTGGACACACGAAACAGTAGCGGCGCGTTCAGCGGTGAGCTGGCAGTTGACGTGGTCGACAGCGCCTGCGCTCCGCCTTCTCAGGCACAGGCGTATGTGCTGGGCGCAACAGTCGTCCCCCTTGGCGCGCTGGGCTACTTGACGCTGTGGCCGGACGGCCAACAGCAGCCTGGTGTCGCGACTTTGAACGCGGTCGATGGAGCCGTCACCTCGAACATGGCAGTCGTGCCCACAAACAACGGCAAGGTTGACGCTTTTGCTTCTAATCCTACACAGCTGGTGATCGATTTCTCCAGCTACTTCGCACCATAAAGCTACGCCGGGCGCAACATTCTGGCCAGGGTCTCCTGCTCGCGGATGACAAGCCGCCAGCCACCAGATAGCATAAAAGGTTTGGCACTTCGTTGTGGAGGCAATCTTATGGCTACGATGGAACAGACGTCCGCGAGCATTGCGACGGGCGGGAAGCCCAGGGTCTTCAAGAACTTTATCGGCGGAGAGTGGGTCGAAACCCACGCTGGCCGCACCTTCGAGAACCTCAGTCCTGCCGACACGCGCGAAGTGGTCGGGATCTTCCAGAAATCAGCGAAGGAGGACGTGGACCAGGCCATCGAGGCTGCACGTCAGGCCTTCAAGAAGTGGCGTCTGGTGCCGGCGCCGCGCCGCGCTGAGATGCTATACAAGGCGTCCGAACTGCTGATCGCGCGCAAGGAGGACTACGCGCGCGACATGACGCGCGAGATGGGCAAGGTCATCAAGGAGACGCGAGGCGACGTCCAGGAGGCCATTGACTGTGGCTACTACACCGCCGGCGAGGGACGCCGCCTGTTCGGGCCGACCGTGCCGTCGGAGCTGCCCAACAAGTTTGCCATGGCCATCCGCCAGCCGCTGGGCGTCTGCGCCATGATCACGCCGTGGAACTTCCCCATGGCGATCCCGTCATGGAAGCTGTTCCCTGCGCTGGTGGCTGGCAATACCGCGGTCATCAAGCCGGCACAGGACACGCCTCTGTCGGTCTTCAACTTCGTGCAGACGCTGCATGACGCCGGCATTCCTGCGGGCGTGGTGAATATCGTCACCGGATTCGGCGGCGAAGTCGGCACCCCGATGGTCGAGCACCCCGAAGTGCGCGCGGTTTCGCTGACCGGTTCGACTGCGGTCGGCCGCGTCGTGGGACAGGAAGCGGCGAAATCGTTCAAGCATTGCTCGCTTGAGCTGGGCGGCAAGAACCCGATGATCGTGCTCGACGACGCCAACCTCGACCTCGCGCTGGAAGGCGCGCTGTGGGGCGCATTCGGTACCACCGGACAGCGCTGCACCGCGACTAGCCGCATCGTTGTGCAAAATGGCGTGTACAAGATGTTCGTGGATGAGTTGGTGGCACGCGCTAAGAAGCTGAAGGTCGGCAATGGCCTCGACGAGAGCGTGGACATGGGCCCGGCGGTGAACTCAGCACAAATGGAGACTGACCTGAAGTACATCAAGATCGGCAAGGACGAAGGCGCGAAGATGCTGTGCGGTGGCTACCGGCTGGAAGGCGAGGCGTACAACCACGGCTGGTTCGTGGCGCCAACGGTGTTCGCGGATGTGAATCCCAAGATGCGCATCGCGCAGGAGGAGATCTTTGGGCCGGTAGTTTCCATCATTCCGTGCGATGGGTTGGAAGACGCGATCGAGATTGCGAATGACATCGAGTACGGGTTGTCGTCATCGATCTACACCAAAGACGTGAACAAGGCGTTCACGGCGATGCGCGATCTGTACGCGGGCATCACCTACATCAACGCGCCGACGATTGGTGCTGAGGTCCATCTTCCCTTCGGTGGCGTGAAGGCAACAGGCAATGGCCACCGCGAGGGCGGAATCGGCGCGATTGATTTTTACACCGAGTGGAAGTCGGTGTACGTCGATTATTCCGACAAGCTGCAGAGAGCGCAGATCGATCGGCCGGAGTAGTTGGCACTTAGCCGAAGCAGCGGAGGAATGCGAACGAATGTCGGACAGTTTGCAGGGCCGGATCGTGGTTGTGTTTGGCGTCGCCAACAAGCGCAGCATCGCATGGGCAATCGCACAGGCCATGCAGCAGGCCGGGGCGCAACTGGCCATCACTTATCAGAATGAACGGCTGAAGCAGGAAGCCGACGACTTGATCGCGGCGCTGCCCAATTCGCAGGCTTTCCAGTGCGACGTCAGCCGCGACGAGGAGATCGCGCAGCTGTTCGAGCAACTGAAGACGCGCTACGGCAAGCTGGATGCGCTGGTGCACAGCGTCGCGTTTGCGCCCGCCGAGGAACTGAAGGGTGAGTTCGTAGAGACCAGCCGCGAAGGCTTCCGCATTGCGCTCGACATCAGCGCCTATTCGCTGGTTGCGGTGGCGCGCGCGGCGCGTCCGCTAATGACCGAGGGTGGCAGCATCATTACCCTCACCTATTACGGCGCGGAAAAAGTTGTGCCCAAGTACAACGTGATGGGCGTCGCCAAAGCAGCGCTGGAAGCTAGTGTCCGCTACCTCGCTTACGATCTCGGCAAGAACAAAATTCGCGTAAACGCGATTTCGGCCGGACCGATCAAGACGCTGGCTGCACGCGGCATCTCCGGCTTGGGCGAGATGCTCTCGGCGCACGCCAGCCGTGCTCCCCTGCAACGCAATATCGACGTGAAAGAGGTTGCCTCGACGGCTGTCTTCCTGGCCGGCGACGCCGGCAGCGGAATTACCGGTGAGACGATTTACGTGGATTGCGGATACAACATCATGGGATTCTAAAGCCTTAGTGGTAATGCTCGTCGATCCACTGCGGATAGCGATACTTCAGCAGGGTCAGCCCCCATGCTGCCTGCACGGTGGCATGCCCCAAGCCCCCTGGGCTGGTCTTGTAGTCGGCACTGAACTCGAAGACCCCGCGGCACCAACCGTACCAGCAGCTGTACCACGAACCGTCCGCATTCTGGTGGTCAAGAATGCGGTCCACCCATCGCGACCGGACCAAGCCAGGCTGTCCCGCCGCCAGCAGGAAAGCGGTCCGTTGGATGTAGGAGTCGGTAAGCCGGATATCGTAGTGCGCGTCGCGCGCGACCTTTTCGGCCACGTAGTTGGTGGTGTTGTCCAGCTCGGGTGTGCTGCCATTGCGCTGACGGTATATCGCGAGCCCGAGGAGTTGCTTTTGCCGCGTTCCCCAGAAGTATCTGGTAGGGGAAAACATGTTGGCCCGGTCGGCGTCGGTGAGCACAATTTTGTCGGGCGCCAAGCCGTGCGCAAACCATACGAAATCTATGATGTTGTCTCCCATGTCGGGAACGTAGACCACCGGCACGCTGGCGTTGGGGTCGACCAGGCGGAACCAGACGAGCTCGAACCGATTGGTCGCATGCATTAGATAATTCTTCTGGAAGCGATCAAGTACAGTTTGAAGGCGCGGATCGTGAGACATGCTCTCCATGTCGGCGATCATGTACATCATGGTGACATTTCTTTCGGAAACGACGGGATTCTCTTCTATCCACTTGGTGGCTGTGTCGAGCGCATGGTCCAGTTGCGCGTCGAAAGCTGCGCGCGAGGGCTGGTGTAAAGAATAATTGTTGTTGAGCAGCGCGATTGCCAGCACCAGCACGATGACCGCGATTACCCGCCCAAGCCAACGGACGAGACCGTGGGTCTTGCTGGAAGATTCATGCGGACTATCGTTTGCGGGTATCATCGCAGAACTATTTGTCGTTCACGACTGGTGGTTGCACGGAAGGCACGAGTATTCGCAGGGCGATCTTGCTTCCGGTCGCCTGTTCGACCTCGGCGGTCACGTCTCGAGTGTTTTGCGCCAGCAACGGCTCCCACTCCGGTTTGAACTTCCCTCCGTAAAGCGTGCCGGACGGATCGACCACGTAGAATAGCCGATCTCCATGTCGGAGTTCATCGCGAAATTGGGCGTCGTCCTTATGGAAGTAGAAGGTCTCCCAATATTCACCCGGGCGGTAGAGGTAATACCCGATTGCCGCAAATTCCGGCGAGGTGAAGATTGCCGTTCCGGGACGCAGTGGGCCAACATGAGGTCTGAAATAGCTTGCGATCTCGCGATAGTGCGTCCGATGGCTCAGGTGTCGTTTGACCACAACGGCATCAGTCAACAGTAATGTGGCGAGGGCGGCGGCAATCGCTACCCGTTTGCGCCAGTCCGGCAGAATCAGTTTCACGGGCGCGGCTGCCAGGAAGAGAACATACAACGCCATCATCATGAGGAATTGCGTTCGAGTCACTACTCCGACCGCGACGAAAAACGCCGCGAGTCCGATTGAAGCCAGTGTACTGAACGCAATATGAACTGGTGGTGCGGTTTCGAGGAAGGGCAGCAGACCACACGCCATCAGGATCGCCAGCGCGGGGTAAGCCTGGCTGACGTAGGCAGCTTCTTTCACCTTGAACAGCGACAGCACGAACGCCGGCCCTAAGAGCCAGGCCGCGCACCCCAGCACGAGGTAGCGCTGCCGCCGAATCAGATCGGAGGTACCCAGAAACAACAACGGCAGGCCGAAGAACACGCCTTTGAACAGCGCTCCGAGGTAGAACCACCAGGGCTTATACCACAGGTTCGGGTCGTAGCCCGTCCCGCCAACCCGGGTGGAGGCAGCGCTGTGGAAGTAGGTGCCCAACCAGATCCCAAGATTTTCCGGAGACAGCAGCCGCAGCAGCAGCAAGTGGGACCCACCGACAATCAGGAAGGTAGCCAGGCCAATGATCACGTCACGGAGAGTTGTGCCCGGTCTCCCTGCAGAAAGGCGAGCCAGCAATAACAAGGCAACAGCGGCACCGAATGGCAGAATCAGCCAGAGCTTCGACAGGAATCCCAGCCCGAGCGCCACTCCGGACAGCGCCGCATGAATAGGCCGACCCGATTCCCGGTAGCTCGCCGCCGCCACCATGGCCGCACATCCCCAGAAGAGGATCGAGGGTTCCGCCATCACCGACCGCGCGTAGGCGATCGTAGCTGGGTTGAGCAGAAACAGAGCAAACGCCAGGATCGCCGTGGTTCGGTCTTTCAGCAACAGCACCACCAAGCGATAGATACAGAAGGCCGTCAGCAGCATCAGGACGACATTGACGACACGGAGAGCAAACTCGCTCTTTCCCAGTAACAGGATGGAACCGGCGAGTTCGGCGGGATAGACGTAAGGCCAGGTCGACCAGGGAATACCGCCTGGGTCAGGCGAAACGATTGCAATCTGGTGATAGTCGTAGAGGATATTCAGCGCCGAAGTGCCGTACCGTCCCTCGTCATTGTCCAAGTCTGGCTTGCCCAACTGATAAAACGCCAGCGCCGCGTAAAGGAACAACGTCGCGATCACCACGATCCGGCCCGGCGAAAAGCGTCCCGATTCGCCGGAGTGGTTTTGCGAAACAGCCGATCCAAGTCGCGCCGAGTCCAGCATGCTTCCAGATCCCCGCGGTTCAGATATTTTCTCGAGCAGCAACATCAAGAGATCGCGATCGTCATTCTCTCTTGGGACTACAATAAGGTGATCAGCCGAACTTAACAAGTCTGCGGCGGATACGGATCGATCCCCAAGTACGAAATGACGGAGCCTCCGCCTAGCGGAAGGTGAGGCTGCTAAAATATTTAGCTGCCGGATCGTTACAATCTCAACGGGTTTGTGCCGTTTTGTTAACTAGATAGATTGGCGCGCTGGGTCTCCCCGGGAGACACAGCGCCCGAATCCGCGGCCGCAGAGAAGCGGTGGATGAGGAGTTACTGCAGAAATCTTGCTTGGGCGGCATGCTTCTCGAAGTGAACTCGTCGGGAACGGATGTGCAACTTATTGCATTACTTGCATACAAAGTTTTGCGGTTATTAAGTGATAGTTTTGGAACTGCTTGATTTTAAGTCAGTTGTGAGTTATGTTAAATAGCTCTGTCGGCCAAATAATTGCACACCTATTGGCAGATCTGAGTCCGAGTTCAGTTTGGAGTGACGCTTAGTGGCGCTTGCGGGCATCAATCCGTCGGGGACTGTGTCTCCCCCGCCGGACGACGAAATCCTCGCGGTACGACCCTCGGCGTCCAAACCAGTTGCCTTCTGGCAGACCGTCAAGCCGTTTGGCTGGCAGGGATTGCTGTTGGTTGCAGTTCTATTAGCGCTATATGCACCGGTCCTGAAGATCCTGGTTGATCAGTGGTACCACGATGCGGATTACTCGCACGGCTTCCTGGTGCCGTTGCTTTCGGCATACCTGATCTGGCACCGTCGCGACAAGCTGCGCCAGATTCCGCGGCGCCCATCCCTCTGGGGTATGGTGATTGTCCTGATAGCTGTGGGATTGCTTTTCGTGGGCAGTCTGGGCGCGGAGCTCTTTCTGTCCCGCTTCTCTCTGCTCTGCACTATCTGTGGACTAATCGTCTATTTCTGCGGCGGGGCGATGCTGCGCGCCATGGCGTTTCCCATGGCCTTCCTGCTTTTTGCGATTCCAATACCTGTGGTGGTCTACAATGAAATTGTTTTTCCACTACAGTTCATTGCTTCCAGATTCGCAACATGGACCCTGGAGACACTCAACCTGTTTCCTATCATGCGCGAAGGCAATGTCCTGATCCTGCCTGGCATGTCCCTGGAGGTGGTTGAGGCGTGCAGCGGAATCCGATCCTTGATGTCTCTGTTGGCTTTGGCAGCGGGTTTCGGATACGTGGTGGAGCGCAGCATCATTGCCCGCTGGATCCTCTTTCTGGCCATGGTTCCACTTGCTATCATCAGCAATGGAACGCGTGTAATGCTGACGGCCATCATGGCCAATTACATGGGATCTAAAGCGGCAGAAGGATTCATGCACGAGTTTTCGGGTTGGGTGATCTTCGTCGTAGCCACGGTACTGTTCCTTGCATTCTACGGTCTGATGACCAAGATCCGGAAAATCATGGGATGGGTTCCCAAGGACGCGTCGCCCGTTCCCGGCACGGAGGGAAATAAATGAAGGCTGGAATCCGGTACTGGGTGATGCTGGCTGTTCTGCTGGGGGCCACCACCGGGATGGCTTATCTGTCTCACGGAGAGGCGACTCCGCCCGCCAGGCCGCTGTCGGATTTTCCCACCCAGATTGCTGGATACACGATGTTTGCCAGCTGGCCCCTCGAGCAGAAATATCTCGACGTGCTGCGGGTGTCCGATTATCTGAATCGCGGTTATTTCTCAGCCTCGCAAGGCCTCATCAGTTTGTACATTGGATATTTCCGTACTCAGCGGACGGGCGCCAGCATTCATTCCCCCAAGAACTGCCTACCAGGTTCCGGCTGGCAGCCCGAGAAGGCCCTCATTTACGAGTTGCCGCTGGATGACGGCCGGAAAGTCCCCATCAACCTGTACATCGTCCGCAAGGACTTGGATGAGCAACTCGTCCTTTACTGGTACCAGGCGCACGGCCGGGTAGTGGCCAGCGAATTCTGGGGCAAAGTTTATTTGGTTTATGACGCGCTGCGCTTGAACCGCACCGATGCTGCGCTCGTACGCATCTCCGTCCCCGTGGTTCACGGGGATGAAGAGCAGGCGCGTTCGAAGGCAATCGCTTTCGCGAAGCAGATAACACATGATGTTGATCAGATCATTCCCAGGTGACCCAGGAGAACTCATGCGGAAACGCTACATCGTCTCAATTGTGATGGTTGCGCTGTTGGTTGCATTTGCCGGTTGCACCCGCAACCCGGACGCCGCCAAGCGCAAGTACGTCGAAAGCGGCAAAAAGTACATGGAGGAGAAGAAGTACGACTCTGCCGTAATTCAGTTCAAGAAGGCCCTGCAGATTGACCCCAAGTATTCGGAGGGTCATTACGAACTGGGCCAGGCAGAGTTGGCCCAGCAGCATTGGGCCTCTGCTTTCCGTGAGTTCAGTGTCGCCATCGATCAGGACCCCAATAACACGAAGGCCCATCTTGCCCTTGCGACCCTGTGGTGGCAGGCACGAAAGTACACCGAGGCGGAGGAACATGCTCGCTTTGTCGTCGAGCACGATCCCAACGATCTTGATGGCTATATGCTGCTGGGCAACGTTCTGCTGGGGGAGAAGCATCCGCAGGAAGCCGTCGACATGTACACCAAAGCAGCGGCGCTGAAGCCCAATAATCCGGGTCCCTACCTCAATCGCGCTGTGGCTTACAACGTGATGAAGCAGGATGCGTCCGCCGAAGAGGACCTGCACAAGGCAATCAGTGTCGATCCCAAGTCTATGCCGGCATATTACGCTCTCTCAAATTTCTATATGAATAAGGGAGATCAAAAGAAGGCCGAGGAAGTGCTTCGGCAAGCCATCCAGAACGCGGTCCCCGAGGATCCGATGCCTTACCTGCGGCTTGCCTCCCTACTGCTCCGTCAGGGACGCAAGGCCGATGGAGAGCAGGCAGTGCAGCAGTTAAGGGACAAACAGCCCAATTCAGCCGTGGCCGCCGCTGCAATCGGGGATTACTACCTGGCTTCCAGGGATGCCGATGCCGCAATCAAGGAATATCAGCGTGGTCTTACCCTCGAACCCAAGAACGCGGAGTTGCAGCTGCGGCTGATGGAGACCATGCTGAACAACGGCAAGATCGACGATGCTACCGCATTGACCGACAAGCTGTTGAAGGAAAATCCGGGTGATGTCACAGCCCGGATCACCCATGCCCGCCTGCTGGCCATAAAAGGGAACGGCCCTGAGGCGGTTGCGGCGCTGCGTGAAGTCATCAAGGATGCACCGGAAAACTCGAAAGCCCATTTCATCCTGGGACAGGTGCTGCGGCAAACGGGCGATTTGGCTGGAGCCAAGACTGAATTACAGGAAGCCCTGAAGCGGCAGCCCGATAATCCAATGGTGCTGTACGCCTTGGCGGAAACCTATCGTGACGCTCACGACTACGATACCGCCCGCGAGTACGCCTCCCGCCTTCAGAAGCTGAATGAAAATAATCCCTCGGCGCACTTTCTGAACGCCACGATTGACATCGGCGCCAGAGATTATGACGGCGCGCTGAAAGAACTGAACGATGTGCAAAAGGCAGTCAGCAATGATCCTCTGCTTTACCTCAACTTTGCCCTCGCTTATGCCGGACAGAAAAAGTATGCGGACGCGGAGCGGGAATTCCAAACCGCGCTGAAGTTGTACCCACAGTACGATGCCGCAATGGCCGACTACGTGAGTTTGATGTTTGCCACCAACAATCCCAGCAAGGCGATTGCGCTGGCCAGTCAGTATGCCACCGCCAATTCTACCCGGCCCGCCGCCCACTTCATCTACGCTTCTGCCCTGGCTAGCACCAGGAAGTTTGACGAGGCCATTCAGGAGTATCAAAAGGTCATCCAACTCGACCCCAAGTCAGTGATGTCTTACATCCACGTTGGCCAGATCTACGAATTGACCAATCGGCCTGAAGACGCGCTGGCCTCGTACCAAAAGGCCCTGCAGGTCCAGCCGACCTCACCCCTGGTAAACAACTACGTGGGAAATCTCTATGTCCACAAGGGCGATCTAAAGTCGGCCGGAAAGTACTTCCAGGCAGCCTTGAACCAGAATGCGCATGATCCGGTGGCGGCCAACAACCTGGCCTGGGTCTATGCAGCGGAGGGAGAGAACCTGGACATGGCCTTGAGTCTGGCTACCCAGGCCAAACAAATAGCTCCGGACTTGGAGGGCATCAACGACACCCTGGCTTGGATTCAGTACAAGAAGGGCAACTATCGTGTCTCGATCTCGCTGGCTGAGGACGCTGTCAAGAAACGTCCCGATAAGGCGGATTACCGCTACCATCTAGGTATGGCGTTGGTGGGGGCAGGAGACCGCGATCGCGGGCGGTCTGAGTTGCAGAAGGCGCTTCAGTTGAATCTGAAGGGGCCGGACGCCGAAGAAGCCCAAAAGACGCTTGCTTCGTTACGGTAACCAAAACGGGACAAACCGCGTATTTGTGAGTGCCTTTGCGGCCTGAAGATTCCGAGTCAGGCCGCATTTGCTTGCCCCCGTTTCAGCACGATTAGTGCGGCGATATCCATACCAAATTAGGTTTGAATCCACGTTGTCAGCGTGCTAATCTAACTAACTGGTTAATTAAATATGCAAGATGCGGAAAAAACTCTAGCCGCTCGGCGTGGCACTCGCCGTCAACCGGAAGCCAGCCGCGACGCCATTTTGCAGGCAGCACTTGCTGAGTTTGCGCAGGAAGGTCTGGCAGGTGCCCGCGTCGACGCGATCGCCGCCACGGCAGGAGTGAACAAGGCGCTGCTCTATTACTACTTTCATGACAAGGAATCGCTTTATGGCGCCGTGCTGGATCGCTTCTTCATTCGCCTCACTGGGCGGGTGATGAATGAGCTCGACGGTGTCGCGCCGCTGGGTGAACGTCTGCTCCGCTATACGCGCGCCCACTTTGATTGCGTGGCCGAGTCGCCGCACTATGCAAAGCTGTTTCAGGGGGAATTGATGAGCGCGGGCCGGGGCGGTTCTCCCCACGTGACGCGCATTGCGGAACATTTCATTCGGCCCATTGCCATGCGAGTCACAGAACTGCTGCAGCAAGGTATCTCGACCGGCGAGTTCCGTCAGATTGATCCCATCCAGTTTGCGCCATCTATCGCTGCTATCAACGTGCATTACTTTGTCATAGCGCCGGTGACGCGCGCGCTCTTCGGCCGTGATCCCTATGCTCCGGAGGCGATTCGTGCGCGGCGTGCCGCTGTGCTGGATTTCGTTGCCGCAGCGCTGTTCGCCGACCGCGAAGCCGGGATCAAGCTGGCAGCCGAAATTGCACGCCAGCAAGAGACGGATCACGGCGTTCGTCCTGCGTCCGCGCATGGAGGAGACCGCCAGTGAAGCAGAAGAAATTTGCCATCATCCTGCTTGTGCTGCTGGCCATTGCCGTCGGCTACTATTTCTACTCCACCGATCGCACCAGCGATACCGTCCTGATCGGAATTGTGGATGCCAACCAGGTCATCGTCAGTTCCAAGATCATGGGACGCGTGGAGAAGCTCTATGTGGACGAAGGCTCGAAGGTGAAGGCCGGCGACCTGATCGCGGAAATCGACTCCGCCGAACTGGAAGCGCAGAAGAACGCTGCCCAGGCGACCATCGATGCCTATGGCTCGCAGGTTTCCTCTCTGCGCGCGACGGAAGCGCAAACACTCGGTGAGACTAATGCCGGGGTGGTGAACGCACAAGCGCGGCTGGCAGCAGCAAAAGCGACGCAGGCGCAGGCGCAGGCCGACCTGGCTCGGGTGCAGAGCGACTCGGAACGAATCATGGCTCTGGCGAAGGTGGGAGTTGAATCCGATATGGACCGCGTGCGCGCAGAGGAACAGCTAAAGGCCCAGAGTGCCGCTGTCCAGAGCGCGCAGAAGAATGTGGACGCTGCGCAAGCTGACCTGAACACGGCCATCGCTCGCACTCATCAGCAGCGCGCCGCGGCCAGCAACGTCGCAGCGAACGAGGCGCAGGTAGCCAACGCCCGCGCTCAACTTGCCGAAGCGGACACCCGCCTCGGGTACACCAAGATCTACGCTCCTGTCAGCGGTACCGTCTCAGTTCGGGCCACTCGCCAGGGAGAAGTCGTGAATCCCGGCACGCCAATTGTGACCATCATCGATTTTGGCGAGACGTGGGTGCGAGCCGAAGCGCCTGAAACCGATGCTCGCTTCATCGCAGACGGCCAGAAACTCACGGTGCGTCTACCCGCAGGCAAACCCATCGTGGGCACCGTCATCTTCAAGGCGGTGGAGAGCGATTTCGCCACCCAGCGTGACGTTAGCCGTCGCAAGCGTGACATCAAGACCATTGGCTTGAAACTAAGAGTTGACAACCCTGATGGCGCGCTCGTACCCGGCATGACCGCCGAAGTCCTGTTGCCGAAGAGCCTGGAGAAAGCTGAGCAATGAGATGGTTTACTCCAAAGTCTAAGCCTGTAGCCGGCTGCGAAACGCCTGCCAGCGGCGACGCCATCGTGGTGGACCACATCACCAAGAAGTACGGCGACTTCACGGCAGTAGACGATGTTTCGTTCAATGTTCACCAAGGCGAGATCTTCGGTCTCCTCGGGCCGAACGGCGCAGGCAAGTCCACGCTGATCCGCATGATGACCACGCTGCTGCCCATGACTGCCGGGCGCGCGCTGATCAACGGTTTCGATGTGGCGAACGCAGGCGGATGCCGCGCGGCAGTGCATGGGCGTTATCCCGCAAGCCCTGACCAGCGACATTGACCTGACCGTCGAAGAGAACCTGAACATCTACGCCAAGCTCTACGACGTTCCTGCCGAAGTCCGGAAGCGCAACGTTGACGAACTGCTCCAAACCGTCGAATTGGACAAATGGCGCAACGCGCAGACCAAGACGCTTTCGGGCGGCATGAGACGGCGCCTGGAGATCGCGCGCGGACTGGTCCACAGCCCCAAGATCTTCTTCCTGGACGAACCGACCACCGGACTCGATCCCGTCTCGCGTGTGTCTGTCTGGGAGATGCTGACCGAGATCAAGAACCGGCGAGCGCTCACCATCCTCATCACCACGCACTACATGGACGAGGCCGATCGTCTGTGCGATCGCGTTGCCATCGTGGACCACGGCAAGCTGGTGGCACTCGATTCGCCGATCGCGCTGAAGGCCAGCGTTCCCGGTACCAATGTGGTCGAAGCGCAATTCCTCAATGCGCCCGCCGACTGGGAAGAGGAATTGAAAAAGCTCGAGGACGTGACCTCCGTGCAGAGCGAGGCTGCGAACATGTATCGCATCCTGACCAGCAACGGTTCCAAGACCACGACCGAACTGGTGGAGCTTGCGGTGCGCTCCAGGGTCGAGGTCCAGTCGCTTTCCGTGCAGAACACCACGCTGGACGACGTCTTCGTCCACTACACGGGGCGGCAGTTGCGCGACGAGCAAGTGAAGGCCTACTCCTTCGTCATGCCTGATCGCCCGGGGATGCGGCCGTGAACCGGATGCTGGCCATCGTCGAGCGCGAACTGCGTAAGTTCTTCCGCTCCCCGGCGCTGATGCTGGTGGCCATGGTCTTTCCGCTGGTGCAGTTGATCGTGCTGGGTAACGCTTTCGGCGGAAAGATCAAAGACGCGCGGCTCGGCGTGGTCGACCAGGACCGCGGCACCCAGGCGGTGAAGGTCCGCGAAGCGCTGGCCGCCGTGCAGTCAAACGCCCGCACCTTCACGCCTGTGGACTACGACAGCGACAAGCAGGCAATGGAGGATGTGCGCAACGGCCGTCTCGATGGCGCCATCATTATCCCGCCGCAATACTCGCACCGCGTGTACGAGCAGAACCATCCCCGAATCGCGCTGGTGGTGGACAACACCGACAACTTCATGAGCTCAACGCTCGAAACGCAACTGACTTCGCTGACCGATGCGCTTAACCAGCCCGACGTTGACCCCTCGCGTATCGTGAAGCAGATCTCGCTTGATACCGTCGAGCTCTATCCCTACATCGAGTACATGAAGTACCTGCTGCCCGGCTCCATCGTACTGGCCATGTTTGTCTCGGTAATGATCGGCGGCGGGATGTTGTACATCGACGACAAGGCGCGCGGCGTACATGAAGGCTACCTGGTTACGCCCATCACCAAGTTCGAGCTGGTCGCCGGGCTGAACGTCGCCGGCGCCATCAAGGCGATCCTCGCGGGTATTGTGATCACCATTTTGGGAGCACTGCTCTCCGGCCTGGGCTCGGTCTTCGTGCCGCAGAACATGCTCTACATTCTGCTGCTGGTGGTGGCGACGTCGGTGGCGTTCAACACCATGATGTTCTTGATGATGGTGCGGGTGGAGGATCCGCTGGTGCCGCGCGCCACGTTCGGCATTCTGAATACGCTTCTCTTCTTCCCCAGCGGCGCCATCTATCCCATCAAAGCTTTTCCGGCGTGGTTGCGCTTCATCGCCAATATTGATCCGTTCACCTATGCCGTGCACGGTTTCAAGGCGGTCCTGTTGAAAGAGGCGGGCTTCTCAGCGATTCGGGGCGACCTGATGTTCCTTCTGCTCTCAGCGACCGTCATGATCACCATCGCCACCGCGCTCTTCAAGCGCACGCTGTAAGATCTGCCGCTTGATTACCGAGCCAGTTTTTGCTCTGCGGAGCGGCGGGCGTCGTCCAGATCGAAAGAAATAGACTTGGCATGCGCGGTAGCGGCTCGGGCTTCGTCGGCTCGGCCGCTTTGCTCCAACGCTCCCGCGAGCAGTAGATAGCCCCAATCCTCCGGCTGGATCTCCATGGCTCGGGAATAGGCCTTGATAGCCAGATCGAGCTTGCCCACCTTCTGGGCCATGACACCCAAACCTATCCACGCGCCAAAATGGCCGGGGTTCAGCCTTACAGCGGCGGCAAAGCTCTGGCCGGCATGTTGATAATCGCCGAGATCGCGGTAAGCCTGCCCCATATCGTTGAGTGCCTTGGCCTTGATCTCAGGCGATACGTCGGGCGGCACAACTACGTTCAGGAACCTTCCGATAGCCTGGGCCGGATTTCCGTGCTGCGCTTCATAAACGCCAACATCTAGGTTGCTGACCGGGTCGTGGGGTTGCAATTCCAACGCCCGGTAAAAGTGCGCCATGCCCTCGTCAGTTTGTCCCTGGTTTATGAGCTGCCTGGCCAAGTTGTCCTCGGCGGCCCAGTTTCTTTTGGTAACCTGCAAGGCGTGAGACCATAGCGTCCAGTCGCTGTCCCAGAAGCTGATCTGGCGGCGAGTCGCCACAGCTAGTGCCAGTAAGACGGTGATGCAGACTGCGGCCTGCCAAACCACGGAACGGTGCTGATGTCGAGTCAAGCTTGCATAGAGGTCCGGCGCGCCCCAACAGATCATGATAAACAGACCGATAAACGGCAGATAGGCGTAGCGGTCAGCCATGCCCTGGGCTCCGACCTGTATAAGCCCAATCATGGGCACCAGCGTTCCCACAAACCAGAGCCAGCCCACGGTGAGATACCGGCGCCGCCAGAGAACCGCAACCAGCAGCGTGATGAGCAGCATCGCCGCGAGTGATAGCAAGGTCTGCTGAGATGCCAAGTGCAACTCGCTATGAGGGTAAAAAACGGCGAGGTTCGACGGCCAAACGGCCTTTCCTAAGTAGCGCAGGTACGAAATGATGGCGTTTGCGAGCCGGCTGGATTTCGGGAACCAGGGGTGCACTGCGCCCTTGAACTGGGCCTCCATCGTAAGCACGGCGCTTGCCGCCGACAGCGCGAACAGAGGAATCTTCTCGATGAACAGCCATGAGAGCCGCCTCCCCGGAATTGCCTGTGCCGCTCGCGTGAATGTAGGTCCTTCCGCATTGGCGAACATGCGACCCAACGGCCAGTAGTCCCAGAGCAACAACACGCAGGGAAAAGTAATGACCTGCGGTTTCGACATCAATCCCAGGGCATACAACAACGCGACCACAAGGTAACGATCGAAGCGCGGTACCGAGGCATACCAGCGGTAGGCGCCGAGCGCCAGAAGAAAGAACATCAGGCTTAGCAGGTTCTTGCGCTCGGAAATCCAGGCCACCGACTCGACCGCAGTGGGATGCAGAGCAAACAGCGCGGCTACCATTGCGCTGCGACCGAGATAGCCCGTTGCCCGCTGCAGCACCCAAAACAACAGCAAGACATTCACCATATGGAAAAGCAGGCTGACTTCATGGTGACGGACCGGATTTAGCAGGAAAAGTTGACAATCCAGTGCGTGGGAAAGCCAGGTTACAGGATGCCAATTGGCGGCATCGTAGTTAGTGAAGGCCCAGCGGACGGTCTCCAGGTGAAGACCAGAGGTTACACTGGCATTCTCATAAACGTAGATGTGGTCGTCGTAACTCGAGAACGGCAACCTGGCAACCGGGTAATAAACCGCTACGGTGACGATGGCCAGCAGGCAGGCGAGAATAAATGTCTGCGTCGCCGGCGCGAAGCGCGGTCGTGTGCCAAACTGAACTCCGGACTGGCGATCTGCGGCGGCTACCGTCAAACCTCGAAACCCTCAGACTCCGATTGAATGCTGAATCGCATTCGCAATGGCATCCGTGTGACGGCGCATCGCGCCTTCGGATTCGGCTTCGATCATCACCCGCGCCAGTTTCTCGGTTCCCGAGTAGCGAACCACCACACGGCCGCTGCCATCGAGTTCGCGCTCTGCGGCGCGGATGGCCTCCACCACCGCCGGGAATTGTTCGAGCGGCAACTTTTCGCGGACCTTGACGTTCTTGATTTCCTGCGGGAAGACTTTCATGTCGGCAACCAGTTCGGCAAGCGGCTGGTGAGTGCGAGCGATTACGTCCAGCACGCGCAAAGCGGTGAGCAGGCCATCGCCTGTGGTGACATCCATGTCACGGAAGAGGATATGGCCAGATTGCTCTCCGCCCAGAGTGGCGCCAGTCTTGAGCATCTCTTGCAGCACGTACTTGTCGCCCACCGGCGCTCGAAGCATGCGAATGCTGCTACGTCCGAGCGCAGCTTCCAGCCCCATGTTCGACATAGTGGTGGCCACGACCGTGTCGTCGTGCAGGCGGACGTGGGTTTTCATGTCCCGCGCCGTCAGCAGAAGGGCGCCATCTCCGTTCACCACATTTCCGGCGGCGTCGGAAAACAGGGCGCGGTCCGCATCGCCGTCGAATGTAATGCCCAGGTCGTACTTTCCATTTGCAGCTACCACGCCTTGCGCGACGGTCTGCGGATACAGCGCCCCGCAACCGGCATTGATGTTTCGCCCGTCCGGCTCGATACCGATGAAGTCAGCTGCGAGACCGCATTCATGAAAAACAAGAGGGGCAATCGAGCTGGCCGCGCCATTGGCACAATCGACGAGCACGCGGAGGCGGTTCAGTCCGGAACCACCAGCTAATACGCTCAGCCACTCGGCATATTGCTCCCGAAGCTGCTGTTCCCCCTGCAGCATGGGGAACTTCGATGCCGCTGCATCGGAAGAGCCCACCGCGAGCTGTTCAACGTGTGCAAAAATGTCGGCCTCGATCTCGTGCTCGAGGTCGTCCGAAAGCTTGTAGCCGTCGGCGCCAAAAACCTTGATGCCATTGTCTTGCCAGGGATTGTGTGAGGCCGAGATCACGACGCCGGCTGCGAATTGATTGGCGCGGGTCAGATAGGCCACGCCCGGCGTGGTAATGACGCCTGCACTCTCCACACGCACGTGGGAAGCTTTCAGGCCGGCGGCTAAAACAGAACTTATCCAGGCGCTGGACTCACGAGTGTCCTGCCCCATGACTACGCGAGCGGACGCCTCACGCGCTACAAGCCGCTGGCCAAGCGCACGTCCGATGGCATACACCGTTCGCCGGTCGAGCGGATACTCGCTCGCGACGCCCCGAATTCCGTCAGTCCCGAATAGCTGTCGCATTATTTTGGCTTAGAAGGCCTTTCCGTTGTCACGGTAACGTAGATCGGTCCCGGGGTCTGTACCCGCACTAGCGGATCGGTCACATAGGCGTGCGTAGCGAAGGTGGCGCTGCCCACGACCCCGGTTGCATCGACCGGGTCGGTCGCGGCGTTAACAATTGAATCGACACGCCTCTGAGGTCCTACAATTGTGACCTTTGGGGGGCTAGCCACGGGTTCTTTCATCTCGAACCCGCTCAACAGATTGCCCGTCACGCGTGGCTGGACCGGCACAGTCCGTGTTGCTCTGTAGTCGAAACTTATATGAAACTGTGCCGGTACAACCTGCACCACATTGACGTTGTGCGGTACATGCACCTGGGTCCTGCTCAGATCGAAGGTCCGCTCGCCCGGTTCCGCTCCCTCAAGATCCAGGAGTGCGTGCACCTGGGAAGGACGGATCTCTTGTAGCAGATGCTCCGGGCCCCTCAGAGTTACCTGCGCCTGAAAAGGATAATCGGAATTGATCTCGAGGTCGCTGGGCGCGTTTTGAAACTCGAGAGGCACGGTCATCGGAATCTCAATGGCGGAATCGCGGCCAACCGCCCACCACAACATGATGGCAATGGCCAGCGAGACCAGCTTGAACGGCAGGTTGCTCAGTACATATTTGCGGAAGAACTTGAGTAGGGACTGGAGCATGATCTAGCGTTCCGCTCCGTCTGCCAGGTCTTTTTCATGACTGAAGTGCACTTCGCGCTCTCTCACTCCGAAATCGTGATCGCTCAAGGTAGTTGGCAGCGAGGCCGCAGGCACGTAGCGCCGCAGGACTTCGCTCAGGCGCTCACGAAGATATTCGACCGTAATGTCGCGCTCGATTGCGCCGCCGACCGCGAGGCTGATAGCGCCAGACTCTTCGGACACCACGACTGAGACAGCGTCTGTCTCTTCTGTGATGCCAATGGCGGCCCGATGACGGGTGCCAAACTGTGTCGAGATCTCCGGATTCATCGAAAGTGGCAGAAAGCAAGCTGCAGCGGCAATCCGGCCTTTCTGGATGATGACTGCCCCATCATGCAACGGCGCACTGGGACGGAAGATAGTGGTCAGCAAATCATAGGAGAGGTTGGCGTCAAGCGGGACACCGCTCTCGATAAAGGTGCGCAAGCCGATCTCACGCTCAATGACAATGAGAGCGCCGGTTACCGTTTGGGAAAAATGGTTGGCCGCGAGCACGACGTCCTCGTAGCTGTCGGTGCCGTTGAAGACACCGCCCCGTCCAGTAGACAGCCGCCGTCCCAGCCGTGCCAGGGCGTGTCTGATTTCCGCTCCGAAGACCACAATCAGCGCGAAAATTGCGTACGGCAAAATGTTGGTGATGATCCAGTCAATGGTTTTTAGCTCTTCCAGATGCGCAATCCAGAAGGCCGCAGCCAGGATCACCACGGCGATGAGCATGGGGATCGCACGTGTGCCTTTGATTAGCTTGAGGAACTCGTAGATGACAAACGCCACCACCAGGATGTCGATAATCGAGAGCACCGACACATGCGGCATGTGGCTGAAGATTTGAAGCATCCCGGTTCCTTGGGTGGCGAGGTTGCGGCGCCATGTTTACTTATTCTAAACCAGTGGATAGTAGCCAGTGGATAGTTTCCACTGCCAAGCAGGTTGTTAGCCGTTGCCAAAAGCATCTCAGGCGGTATCCTGAGACTATCTCCGATCCACTCCCAACTATTCACTTTCTGTGACTTGTTTTACTTCCGACGTGAACTTACCCCGGCCAAGCTGGGTATGAACCTTATCGCCGCTTGTGAGTTGCGATGCCTGCTTGACCAGCCGCCCATTAGCGTCGAAGACCAGCGCATAGCCACGCTCAAGGATCGCCTTGGGCGAGAGCGCCTGCAGGTTGCTGTGCATCCGCTCCCAGCGTGAGCGCCGTCGCAGCAGGCTAGTTTCAGTGGCACGACCCAGAGCTGTCGCCAGCCGGTCCACTTCTGTGCGTCTCCCGAGCAGCAGCCGGGAGACGGCAGGGCCAAGGTTCTGGGTTTTCGAATCAAGTTGATTCCGCATCGCACCCGCGCGCACTCGCAAGTCGTGATGTCGGAGCTGCGTTTCGTATCCATCGAGTTGCCGGCCAAGGTTTTTGAGAATCCGTGTTTGTGATTGCGCCATGCGGAATACCAGATCATCAACTCTCTGCTGGCGGCGTGCGATAGCGTCCTGCATCCGCGCGAAGACGGCGTGCCTCGCCAGTTGCGCAAGCGCGTTGTGTGCGCGCAACAGCCTGTAGTTGATGGCCTGTCCTATTCGCTTGCGCAATGCCAACAACTTGTCGGCCAACTCCTGCTTGGAGCGAATCACCAGCTCTGCGGCCGCCGAGGGAGTAGGGGCGCGGAGATCGGCGACAAAGTCGCAAATGGTGAAATCGGTCTCGTGCCCAACAGCGGAAATGACCGGAATCACAGAGCCGGCAATAGCGCGCGCGAGGGTTTCGTCGTTGAAGGCGAAGAGGTCTTCGAAGGAACCGCCGCCGCGTGCGATCACGATCACCTCCGCCGTGCCGTGCCGGTTGAAGTAGCGCACGCCGGCGCTGACTTCAGATGCCGCAGCTTCGCCCTGTACTTGCGCCGGGTAGATGAGCACGTTCACCGACTCGTGTCGGCGGCGAAGAATGTTCAGCATGTCCTGGATGGCTGCCCCCCGCGGAGACGTCACGACGCCAATTCGCCGCGGCAGCACCGGTATCGGTTTCTTACGGCCAGGGTCGAAGAGGCCTTCCGCCGCCAGCTTCGTCTTGAGCTGCTCGAAGGCGATCTGCAGCGCGCCGGCGCCCTTGGGTTCGAGGTGCTCGGCCTGAAACTGCAGGTCGCCGCGCTCGTCGTAAACGGTGACACGACCGCGCGCGATCACTTGCAAACCATTGTCAGGCTTGAATCGCAGTAGCCTCGCCTGCGTGCGCCACATCACCACCCGCAACTGGGCCGACCCGTCCTTCAGGGTGAAGTACAGATGTCCTGAGCCGGCCGGCCGGTAGTTGGAGATTTCGCCTTCGACGTAAACATCAATGAAGGCGCGCTCCACGTGCGTGCGCACGTCTGCGACCAACTCTCCCACCGGATAGATCTTGCGTGCAGGGGCTTGGAAGGACAGCCCGAGTTGTTGCGCATCAGACATCGGTTGATGCGAGTGTAACGCAACGGAAGCTGACGGCTGACACCTTCTACCTATGCATCCGATTCACGATATACAGCACCAGCGACAGGATTACGCTCAGCAGAATCGAGGTCATCAACGGAAAGTAGAAAGTGGTGTGCTTGCCGCGATAGACAACGTCGCCGGGCAGGCGGCCAATGGGCAGGTTCACTTTGCCGGCGAGGATGAGCACCAGCCCAAAGACCAGCAGCAGCCCGCCAACAAACACCAGCATGCGGCCCAGGTCGCCCATGCCGTTAGCTTAAAGCAGCCGCGAGAATCTTGCCCATCTATTACTGCGTAATCGCCCCGCACGCGATGCGATCCCCCGAATTGCCCGACGGATCGGTCTTCATGTCGTCGGCCTTGGCATGAATCATGATGGACGTTCCCACCGTTGACGAACAGCGAGTTCGATTCGCTGCCGTTCCCCAGAACAACGTCGGCATCCTTCACGGTCGCCTTGGCTGTTCCATTGGATTTGACGGTAAAGTTCAGCATGTCTCCGGCGTGATGTCCATTGGGGTTGTCAAACCCGTGCTGTTTGCCGGTGGGGTTAAAGTGCCCGCCTGCAGATTTGAAGTCGGGCGGATCGCATTTGGCATTCTGGTGAAAGTGCACCGCATGTTCGCCCGGAGGCAGGCCTTTGAGGTCCAGCTTCACTTCCACACCTTGCCCCTTGGCCATGATGGTTGCGGTTCCGACGGTGTTGCCCTTGGCGTCCTTCAATTCGACGGTCTTCTTGGTGGCGGGCTTGGATTTTGCAACTCCAGCGGCAGGTGCAAATTGCGAACGCCAAGCCCATTGCGAGCGCGCGAACTACCAGCTTGTGTTTCATAGCGTGAGAGTTGTACCACAAAAACTGGCGTCCCGAACACGTTTCCGGGCGAAATTAACAAACCGCCTAGTGCCAAATGCCTCCGAACGTCACCTGCCGAACTTCTGGTATCCTTTCTGGTTTGTCGCGATAGTGAAATCCATCGCCAAGGAGTGCTTCGATTTGGATGTCAGTCCTGTAATCCTGGTCCACGGGGGAGCTTGGGCGATTCCCAATCGCGAAGTCGAGGCCCACGTCCGTGGTGTGGAAGCTGCCTGTGCACAGGCTTGGCAGGTGCTGCAAGACGGCGGCAGTTGTCTTGACGCGGTCGAGGCAGCCGTGGTCGCGATGGAAGAAGACGAAACTTTCGACGCTGGCCGCGGTTCGTTTCTCAACATGGATGGCCGGGTGCAACTTGACGCGCTGATGATGGACGGTGCGACGTTGCGCGCTGGCGGCGTGGGCTGTGTGGAACACGTCCGCAATCCCATCCGGGCCGCCAAGAAGATACTCACCGAAAGCCCGCACGTGTACTTCGTCGGGAAAGGCGCAGAACGCTTCGCCCAGGAACACGGCATCGAGCTGTGTTCCAATGACGACCTTATCACCGAACGTGAGGTCCAGCGCCTGCGCGAGGCCAAAAAGCAGACTTATCTGGAGATGCCTGATGAGTTCGGCCCAATGCGGTCCAGCGATACGGTGGGGGCGGTCGCTCTTGACCGCCAGGGCAACATCGCTGCGGGCACTTCCACCGGAGGCACCCTGAACAAGGCGCCGGGCCGCGTAGGCGACTCGTCGCTCATCGGATGCGGGTGCTATGCCGACAACCGCAGTGCAGCAGTTTCCACCACCGGATGGGGAGAGCCCATGATGAAGCTGGTGCTCAGCAAGTGGGCAGCAGACCGGGTGGAGGATGGACTCGCTCCGCAAGAGGCCGCGCAACGCGCGCTATACTACCTGAAGGCCCGGCTGAGCGGCCACGGAGGAGTCATTATGGTTGACACCCGCGGCAGAATTGGCCTGGCCCACAACACGCCCCGGATGGCGTGGTCTTTGACGACGAAGGATGGTGGCTCCTCAGGAATCGATGTCCAGGTCGCCGGGTCTTAAACACCTGCCCCTCTAATTTGCCTCTTGCTTTCTTCTCTACTAGTGATATAACTGCCGGAATCAAATGAGGATGGTGCTTGCAGCCGCATGAAGCCGTCCCTTGCAAACGCGCTGCGGTTTGCCACTGACCATGGCCTGCGCGCAATTTTTGCACTCTGCGCCCAGAGCAGCAAATTCTCTCCTGAGGAATCTCCCATGACAATTTCGCGGAAGTTGTTTTGGCTGTTCGCTGTAGTGGCGTGCTTCGCAGCAAGCGCCATGGCGCAGGTTCAAACTGCTGAGCTGCATGTTGCGGTGAAAGACTCGCATGGTGCAGTCGTGCGCAACGCCACCGTCACCGTAACCGATCAAGCCCGGGGATTGACGCGTACCAGCACAGTCAACGCCGAAGGCGAATATGTCTTCCTGTCGCTGCCTCCAGGCGTGTACTCGGTGACCGTGGAAGCCCCGGGATTCGCCAAGCTGATCAACCAGGACGTCCGCCTGCAGATTGGGCACGTCGAACAATTACCAATCGTCCTGTCGGTGGCTGCTGCTACCGAGACTGTGAATGTCAGCTCGGAAGCGGAACTGGTCGAGACCCAGGTCTCGCAGTCGGGCACAACGATCAGCACGACCCGGATCGAGAATCTTCCCATCAACGGGCGCAACTACATCAACTTCGCTTTGACCGACTCGCAGCTCAATCGCGATGACACCCCCAGCATCGGCGCCGCCGGCACCTCCGGCTTGAACGTCGGCGGACAGCGCGCGCGCAACAATTACGTCAGCGTGGATGGTGCGAACTTCAACGATGCCGGAGTGAACGGAGTACGCTCAACCATCTCGCAGGACGCGGTACAGGAATTCCAGATCATCACCAATGGATACTCCGCGGAATATGGGCAGGCTGCGGCGGGCGTCATCAATATCGTCTCCAAATCCGGCACCAACAACTATCATGGCAGCGCCTTCGGATATCTCCGCAACCGCTATATCCAGGCCACCAACCCTTTCAGCAACGTTGATCAGCCGGCGTACACGCGGGCGCAATACGGTCTGACGTTCGGAGGTCCTATCAAGAAGGACAAGACGTTCTTCTTCTTCTCCTATGAAGGAACCGACCGCCACGAGACTGGGTTCAACGACATTGGCGCGGGCAATTTCGGATTGACGGCGCAATCGGACATCAGCCGCTTCGTTTCCGCCGCGCTGCAAGTTCCCTTGCCGCCGGGAACGGTGGTCGTTCCGGTGACCCCGCAACAGGCGCAGTTTCTAGCGGGTGTACCGGTCACTCAGCAGACCATTCAATACGCTCTCGCCGTCGGCACCAGCGGCCCAGTTGCGATCACCGGCAATAATCCGCTCACCGCTCTCATCCCCGGACTCGGGCCGCATTTCTTCGCGCCCACCACGACCAGTTTCGACCCGCTGCCCGCCTCGTTCGTACCTCTGGCTTCGATCACCGGCAATTTTCCGGTTTCTGAATTGAGCAGTCTTTATTCCCTGCGCCTGGACCACCAGCTCACCAAGAACCAGCAGCTCATGCTGCGCGCGGGCGTGAGCCCCAGCAACATCAATGGTATCGAGGTCAATGCCCAGGGGCCGCAAAACTTCGGCCAGAACTCGTGGTCGAGGACCTCCATGCAGAACTTCCACGACCTCAGCATCCTGGGTCAGGACACCTGGACAATTGGCAACAACAAAGTCAACCAGTTCAGTTTCCAGTATGCGCGCCGCAGTCTGAACTACAGTTATTCCAACGCGCCGGGCGGCGGCGACGTGGCCGTCAATATCCCCGGCTTCGCATTTATCGGTCGCGAGCCGTTTTCCTACGTGCAGCGCGTGGAGAACCGCTGGGAGACTGGGGACATCTTCTCCATCACCCACGGAACTCACAACATCAAGTTCGGGGTAGACAACAACTATATCCCGCTGGAGGCCAACTTCACGGTGAACTTCGGCGGCGTCTATGACTTTGGCGGTATTAGCCTCGCAAACGGCACGCCGGCGCTTAACCCCATCCAGGCCTACGGAGTGGGAATTCCGCAATACCTCGTCCAGGGCGTAGGCAACCCGCACGCTTCGTTCAGCAACGACGCACTCGGCCTCTTCGCGCAGGACTCCTGGCGCATGACGAGGAACTTCACCGTCAACTACGGCCTGCGGTATGATGTCGAGTTCACCCCGACATTCCCCGTTTCCACTCCTATCGCAGCGGCCGCCTATAAGGCGATGAACATCGTGAAAGGTATTCCGCGCTCGTACACGAATTTCGCTCCCCGTCTTGGCTTTGCCTGGGACATGTTTGGCACCGGCCAGACGCTGCTGCGCGGCTCGTATGGACTCTTCTACGATCACCCGTTGATGGCGTTGGCCTTTGACTCCGATGTGGCCGATGGAACGCAGGCTCCGCAGCTTCTGCTCTTCGGCGGCGGGCTCACGGGATGCAACCTCCAAGATCCGCTCGGCACCTTAACCGCGTCGAATGCTTTTGTGGGGCGGCTCACCTGCCTGCCGCCGTCCTTCACCTATCTGGGCAACCAGCAGCGCTTCAATCCCACACCGAACACGCCCTCGATCTGGGTGAACCAGAACTACCTCACAGCAGGAATTCCGCTGGGCGCTCTGCCATTTGGCTATCCCACGGGCGCGAATTTCAAGTACGGCTACTCCAACCAGGCGAGTCTGGCCATTCAACAGCAGTTCGGCAATAACATGGCGCTCACCATCCAGTACAACTTTAACGGCGGGCGCCGTCTGTATCGGCCGATCAATGTAAACGCTGCGAAGGGAAGTCTGCTCGCGCAGAACTGGCTGCTCGCCTACCAGTCGGGAGATGCTGGGGCACTCACCGGGAATCCGCTAGCTGTGGGCACCACTGGCGCGCCCTGCGGGTTGAGTCCCAGCGGCCAACCCTGGGTGACGCCGACGGTGGTCAACTTCTTCCGTCCCTCAGGCCTGAACCCGACCTTTTCTCCGTTGCTGGCTCCTGGTGGCCCGCTCGCTGCATGCGCGCCATTGGTGAACGCCATATTGCAGGAATACCACCTTGGGCTCGGCGTGCCGGTTCCGTTCAGCGACGAGGTGGCGAACCTCTCCAACGGGACATCCGACTACAACGCTCTCACTGTGAACTTCCAACGACGCTTCACCGGCCACTTCGAATTTCTGGCCTCCTACACCTGGTCGCACTCCATCGACGACTCAGTTGACCTCGAAGCCACCGTCGCTCCGCAGGACAACTACGATCCTAACGCCGACCGTGCGACTTCGCTCTTCAACCAGACGCACCGATTTGTTTTCAGCGGCGTGTATCAGAGTGGTAATGTGGGGAAAGGGTTCAAAGGAGCAATGCTGAGCAACTGGACCGTCGCACCGATTTTTGAAGTCGGCAGCGGGCGGCCGTTCAACATCGTGACCGGTTTCGATCAGAACTTCGACTTCGCCGCCACCACAGACCGCCCGACGATTGCGACCTCGCAGCAAATCGCCGCGGCCAAGGCCGGGATACCTGATGCCTGTGGCTACGTCGCGGCGCCATCGAAATACTCGCCAAGCGGATATCTGATTCCAACCTGCTTCGCCGATGCCCTGGTCACTGGGGTCATTCCGCCGCTGGACGGGAACCTTTCGCGCAATGCAGGTACGCAGCCGTGGACGTTCTTTAACGACCTGCGGATTGCGCGCAGCTTCATGGTCCACGAAAACCTCCAGTTGCAGGGAATCATGGACCTGTTCAACATCATCAACAAGTTCAACGTGCAGGGCGTGAACCCTATCTGGAACTCGGCGGGCGTGCCCACCGCAGCTTACGAACCGCGACAGTTCCAGTTCGCGCTGCGTCTGACATGGTAACAGGGCTGGGCTATTCGCGGCGTCCGCCGTGGCGGACGCCTTTTCATTGTGCGGTGAGCGGTCCTCCACCGTGAAACTGGCCCCTCGTAGGCCATTTACGCGGTATCGTAGTGGAAGACTAACAAACTTGAGAGCGATTGTTCATGAAGAAACAACCAGACCAACGGGCTGACGCCACTCGCTGTGTGCACTCCGGAGAAGAGCGTCACGGACAAGCGGGGCCGTTGACCACGCCAATCGCGCAGGCGTCGGTATTCGTCGTACCTGGCGTGGATGGACTGCGGCGCTACGCCGAGGGCGACCGTGATCTCTATCTCTACTCGCGCTACGGCAATCCCACGGTTGCTGCCGCTGAGCAGAAGATCGCTGAACTGGAAGGCGCTGCGGCGGCGCTCGCTACTGCCAGCGGGATGGCCGCCATTACCAGTGCGGTTTTAGCCTCTTGTGAGGCGGGGGACGAAATCGTTTCCATGCTCGACATCTATGGTGGAACGCTGAAGATGTTCCAGCAGGTCCTGCCGCGCTTCGGAATCAAGACGAAACTCATTCCTTATCACGACATTGGGAACGCCGCTCGCTATTTCGGTCGTAAGAGCCGGCTGTTGTTTCTGGAAACACCCACCAATCCCACGCTGCGCTGCGTTGACCTGGCGACGCTCGCCGAGATCGGCCACACACACAAGGCCTGTGTCGTCGTGGACAACACCTTCGCGACTCCCGTCTTGCAAAAGCCGCTGGCGCTGGGTGCCGACATCGTCATGCACTCCGCAACCAAGTACCTGGGCGGCCATAGCGATCTCACGGCGGGCGCGCTGGCTGGCTCGAAGAAATGGATGGATGCCGCGCGGCAGATGATGATTCTTACCGGTGGATGCCTCGATCCGGGATGCGCGTACCTGTTGATACGCGGGCTGAAGACGCTGCATGTTCGCGTCGAGCGTGCCTGCCGCAACGCAGAGCAGATGGCCGAAATCCTTCAGCGCCATCCGAAGGTCGCGCATGTCTATTATCCCGGATTGCAGAACCATGAGACACACGAGCTTGTCCGTCGCCAGATGACGGGATTCGGGATGATGGTGTCGTTCGATATCCGTGGCGGTGGGCGCGCGGCCGAGCGCTTCATTGACAAGTTGAAGCTCTGGTACCTTGCAACCAGCCTCGGCGGTGTGGAGTCCACGGTGTCGTATCCGGTGCTGTCGTCTCATATCGGCCTGAGCGCAAAACAGTTGACCTTGCTGGGCGTGTCGCCGGCGACGATTCGGCTGTCGGTGGGAATCGAGGATGCAGGGGACCTGATTGCCGACGTGGAACAGGCTTTGCAACGGGCGTAAGGCTGACGGTTCCAATCCAGCAACGTCAAATACCAAAGCAGACTGATTGATCGCCGTTCGTCCCGTTTCGTTGACCCTGAAATTCGCGGCGTAGTAACATCGCAACGGTCTCCCTGTAGAAAACTGAACAGGACTTTTACGCAGTAGATGAGAATTTTTATTCGCGCTATTTTCCCGGCCGCCTTCGCAGCCATCCTGCTGGCTGCAGGCTGCCAGACGGTACAACCCAAGCAGTTCACCTTCCTGTCGGCGCGCGCCACGGCTCCCACCGTTGCGGAAGTTGCTACGGCCGAAGCCGAGCCGCCCGATAAGGCCCCGCAAGTCACAGTTCCCAAGCCCGATCCGGCCGAGACGCTGATCGCACAGGCGGAAAAGGAATACGCAGCCGGGCAGGCCAACTACAAGGCTGGGCACATGGAGGCTGCCAAGGCCAACTTCGACCAGGCGTTCAACCTCCTGCTGTCCAGCAACCTCGACCTGCGGAATGACGAGCGGCTGGAACGCGAATTCGACAAGATCGTCGAGGCTGTCCGTGAGTTGGAGCTCGCGGCGTTAAAGCAAGGCGACGGCTTTTCGGAGCAGCGCTCCGAGCCCGCGCCGATCGACGAAGCCAACGACATCACATTTCCCGTCGATCCCAACATCAAAGCCCAGGCCGCAGCCGAGATTCAGACCACCAAGTCCGACCTGCCGCTGGTGCTCAACGACCAGGTGGCGATGTTCATCAACTACTTCTCCAGCCCGCGCGGGCGGGCCACGCTGGAGCATGCCTGGGCGCGGTCCGGACGCTATCGCGACATGATCTCGCGAATTCTTCAGCAGGAAGGCGTGCCGCAGGACTTGATTTACCTCGCGCAGGCCGAATCCGGTTTCCAGCCGCTGGCCCTGTCGCGGGCAGGAGCGCGCGGCATGTGGCAGTTCATGGCCCAGTCCGGCGCGCTCTACGGTCTGGAGCGGAACTGGTGGGTGGATGAGCGCCAGGATCCGGAGAAGGCCACGCTGGCGGCCGCTCGCCATCTGAAGGACTTGTACAAGCAGTTCGGCGATTGGTATCTGGCGATGGCAGCTTACAACTCCGGCGCCAGCACGGTGCAGCATGCAGTGGAACGCACCGGATACGCCGACTTCTGGGAGCTCTATCGCCGCGGCGTGCTGCCACAAGAGACTCGCAATTACGTTCCCATCATTCTGGCCGAAACTATCATGTTGAAGAATCCAGATACTTACGGTCTGGGACACGTGCCTGCTGAGCCAGCCCAGCAGATGGACAAGGTCACGATCAACTACCCGGTGGACTTACGGCTGGTGGCCGAGTGCGTTGATACGTCGGTGGACAAGCTGCAGGAACTCAATCCCAGCTTGCTGCGGATGACCACGCCCAAGGACCAGGGCTTCGCCTTGAATTTGCCTCTCGGCTCACGTGAGCGCTATGAAACGGCGATGGCCGCCATTCCGGTGGACATGCGCACCTGGTGGCGCTATCACCAGGTGGAATATGGCGATTCGCTGGCTTCGATCGGCCATAAGTACCACACTCCGGCGTCTTCGATTGCCGAGGCCAACAGCCTGAGCGGCGAAGAAGTAAAGGTCGGCGCGAAGTTGATCATTCCCATCGCTCCCGGCAAGCAGGCGGGGGAGAGTGTGACCTATTCGCGCCATGCGACTCACTACAAAGTCCGCAAAGGCGATACGTTCGACTCCGTCGCTGACGATTTCGAGGTTCCGTCCGAGAAGCTGCAGAAATGGAATCACTTGCGCGGGACCACTCTCGAACCCGGGCGTGTTCTGGTCGTCTACAAACCGGCTAGTTCTGGTGGCTCGGAAGTGGCCTCGTCCAACCACAGTGGTGCTTCCGCCAAAGGCACGAGCACCCATAAGACGACCGCAGCTGCCGCTTCCAGGCCTTCGCCGACCGCCAAAGCTGCGAAGTACCACAAGGTAAAGAAGGGCGAGACGCTCAGCAGCATAGCTGAGTCTTACAACATCTCAGTCGCGGCGTTGAAGCGGGACAACCCGAAGTTGTCCGCGAACCTGCGGGCAGGCGATGTGCTTGTCGTTCATAAGTGAACACCGGCTGAAGGTGTTCCAGCCGTTTGTCACCCATCGCTGTTTAGGCCCTTTCCTTCCCGCCGAGGTTCTGTTACAACAGGCGCGTTGCGTTATTTCCTGCAGGCACGTGATCACAGCCGGGCGATCATGCCGCGTGCTATAATCGCGCGCCTGTTGCGATGGAGTTGGTTTTTGGCATAAATATGAATTCAGCCTTTCGAGCTGCCTCCGTACATTTAAGCGGAGTCCGGCGACCTCAGGAGGACACAAGATATGACATTCGATGAAACACTCTACGGCCGTCATGATGACGAGATGGATGACTACGGAGACGGTTCCTACGGCGAATCTCTCGAAGATGAAGAATACGAAGAGGAAGAGGAAGAAGAAGAGGAGCCGGAATCCGCCGTTGCCGTGATCGAGGAAACAGAAGAAGAGCCCGAAGTCATGACGGAGAGTCGCGCGCCGGCCCCGCCTCCGCCGCCTAAGAAGGCTGCGGTGAAGGGCGCGTCCAAGAAGGCGGCGAAGAAAGCCCCTGCGAAGAAGGCCGCCAAGAAAGCGGCGAAGCCGAAGCCGAAACCGAAACCAGCGGCGAAGAAGGCCGCCAGGAAACCTGCGAAGAAGGCAGCGAAAAAAGCTGCAAAGAAACCTGCGAAGCCAGGCGGGGCCAAGAAGAAAGCTGCAAAGAAGCGCGGTGGCCGTCGCTAAACCAAGTTCGCTATGCGTTAAGCCGCGGTGTGCGCCGCGGCTTTTTTATTGCCTGCGGGCCAACTTCCCAAAATAGACCGCACATCGCCATGCGACCTGGCGCACAACCATGCAGTGGACTAGCGCACGTTGCCACGTGACCTGTGTAACTGCATTCAACGGTGGGGTGCGAATACATTGGTTTCATCCTTGATGTGACGACTTGTCGCGCCGCTCGTCTGCCGCTGGATTCAGACCCCCTGTTCCATGGCGGCCTTCGGCGCGACGTTTTTCTGCCCGTCGCCAACCTTTGTCTCGCCCGTTCGCATTGTCGGTCCGGCTCCGTCTTCTACAATCGTCCAAATGGTGTGGGCCGCTGTTTGCCGGGTGTCTGACTTGCGACGTCGAACGACGACGACATTGCTGGTGCGAAACTACAGCTCGTCACTGATACTCGCAGCCCTTTTCGCGATGGTCGCAGGTGCTCAATACACAGCTCCCTCTCAACCGCCGGACCAGCACGCCAACATGGACATGCAAATGCCGATGGAAGCGATGCACATGGGACATGGCATGGATCCAGCGCGGGAATTCCTGATCAACGAATCTTCCGGCACGAGCTTTCAACCGCCCGCGTGGCCCATGCCGATGCTGATGACCAGTGTTGGTCAGTGGCGCCTGATGTGGATGGCGCAGGCATTCATCGTGGATACGCAGCAGACTGGGCCGCTCGGCGCTGACAAGTTCTACTCCACGAATTGGGGAATGCTCAGCGCACTGCATCGCCTCGGCGGCGGTGATGTGATGCTGCGCACCATGCTGAGCCTGGAGCCGGCAACCGTCAGCGGCGAGTACTACCCGCTGCTCTTTCAGACCGGCGAGACCGCTTACGGCAAGCCCATCGTCAACGGCCAGCATCCGCACGACTTCGTGATGGAGTTGAGTCTGCAGTACGCGCATCGAATTGGCGAGCATGCGCTTTGGGATCTGTATTACGCGCCGGTAGGCGATCCGGCACTTGGCCCTGTGGCCTATCCGCATCGCGCATCGGCAATGGAGATTCCGCAGGCAACGCTTGGCCATCACTGGGAGGACTCGACGCACATTCTCTACAACGTCGTCACCGCCGGCTTCGGGTACAAGGCGCTGCGGCTGGAAGCCTCGGGCTTTCATGGCGCTGAGCCGGGTGAGGACCGCTGGAACATTCAATTTGGAGCGATGAACTCGTACTCGGGGCGGCTGACCTTCATGCCAACGCCGAGATGGGTCGCGCAGATCTCCGCTGGACATCTCACCCACCTTGAGGCGCTGGAACCCGGCAATCAGGTTCGCACTACCGCTTCCGTCGAGTACATTGTGCCGCGGCCGCACGGCAATGCGTGGGCTACCAGCTTCATCTGGGGGCGAAACTGGAAGACCGCTGGGAAATACGGAACCAATGCTGTGCTGGCGGAAACGGACGTGCCCTTCAAGGAGAAGAACTTCATCACCGGCCGCTACGAATGGAGCCAGCGTGATGAGCTGTTCTCTAACGCCCCCGAACTCGCCGAAAAGCTCTTCGCGGAAACCGGCAGCCGCTGGTTCGACATTAACTCTTACATTGTGGGATATACCCGCGACATCGGCATCTTCTGGAACGTCGAAACCGGGCTCGGCGCCAACGTGATGTTCTATGGCATACCAGACGCGATCAAGCCGTACTACGGCGATCATCCACTGGGGGTGAACGTGTATCTGCGTCTGCGGCTGAAAGAAAGCCGGTAATCCTGGACGCCTCCGGTCTCACGAGCCTGTCGCCGGACGCAAGGTTCGAGCATGGTTTCCCCAATCTTCACTTCGATGCGGTAGGCGACGCAAGACAAGCCTCCAGTTTGGGGTCATTGATGCCGAGATCTCTAGCGATGTCGGCCATTTCAGGATTCTTAAGATTCCTGACGCAGAGCTGTCGGAAATCATCTTGAATATACTCGACCAGCTTCCGGTCCTTGTAAGTCTCGTCCTTCAGCTCCATGTATATACTCTTCGCCTCCGCAATCTGGCCGGTAAACAGCAAAGCGTGCGCTTCATTTACACCGATCCACTTTTGAGCAGGATCTTCATGGAGTCCCTTCCGCGCGTCCTCCAAGGCCTCCTGGAATTTTCCTGCCTCGATTTCGCGCCACGCCAGGTTCCCATACGCGATAGCCAAATCAGTTGTCACCTTCTTCAGCGCTTTGGGATCGGTGGTAGTGTTTCTTGCAGCCAATAAAATGTCCACGCTCTTTTTGCCATCGTCGACGGCCCGTGGCCAGTCGTTCATTTCTTTGCTGAGCCGTGAAGAATCGGCATAAGCATCTGCCAACTGCCTCTTGCTCTCGAGGGCCTTCTGGTCCTTCGCAAGTAACGCGATTCGCCGGTCGATCAGGACTCTGGCAGCAGGGTAATCCTTGTCCTCTTCCAGGATCTTCAGAGCATCAGAGTAGGTCTTCTGTTCACTGGCGTGACCATTTGCTATGGTCACGAACTTTTGATGCCACACTTCTGCGACGTCGTTCTCGTTCAGCTCCCGTGCATCGTTACTTATGTCTTCAGCTCGCTCCATTGCGAATCGCATGTAACCCTCGTCAGGGTCCTTGGCGTAGGCCTTGCTCTCCGCGTCAAATGACTGCTGATAGAGAGGAATCGCATTCTTGTATTCTTTGGACTCTTCAAACATCTTGCCGCGGTAGTAGTACACATCGGACAACTTGTCCCAATCCCATGCATTGAAGCGATTCGCGCCTCCATTGGCCTGGACCGCGACGACCACAGTCATGCCCTTCTCCGCCGGGGATACTGCGTCGGGGTCGTGAAGCAGCAGCAGCAAATATCCGGCTAAAGAGTAGGTCCTGGCAGCTACAATTTGCGTTTTGTAATTCCCTTCCTTGCCCAAAGCGTCAGCGATAACTAGAGCTTCTTTGCAATCTTTGTGCGCCTCTTCCTTGTCGTCCCGCAGGGCCGCCGACTCGGCCATTTGCACACGTACCTTGCCCAGCCAGTTGGTAACTGCAATGTTATCGGGGTCAAGCTTATGGAGCTTCGCGGCCGAATCGACACATGACTCCACGACGCCCTCATACAGTTTGAAAAACAACTCTGCAATTGCGGGGTCACCTACCTCCTGGGCTATGTCTTTGAAAGCCGTTCCGATGTCGTCGCAATTGCCCAGGAACGATGAACTGAGGTCCGCGAGTTGTTTCTTGTCGGCTTGCACCTGCTGCATGGCCTTTTCCAGCCTCGCCTCGGCCGTCTTGGCCGCCTGGGCGCTAGCGAGCGCCTCCTTCTCGGCTTTCTTCGCGGCGTCCGCGTTTTGCTGCGCCTCCGCTCTCGCTTTCTCCGCTGCCTGTGCGTTGTCGAGCGCCTCCTTCTCGGCGGCCTTCGCACTGGCGGCGTTCTCGAGCGCCTCTGCTCTCGCTTTCTCCGCCAACCTCTCGTTGGTGAGGGCGGTCTTTTTCTGGTGCAATGCGTAGAAGGCCAATCCCAAAACTGCGAGCGCTACGACGCATGCCAGGGCCAGGAGCTTCTTGAACAACTTCGCTTTGGTCTTTTCGTGGGCTCGTTTTGCATCTGCGAGCTCCAATTGTTCCTCTGCGAGCTTCTTTTGAAGCTGCACCCTGGCCAATTCATCGGCTCGTTTTGCTTCTGCGAGCGCCGCCCGTTCCTCTGCTTCCTTTTTCTCCTGGGTTTCCTTCTGCCGCCGCTGCTCACGACGTCGTTTGACCGGCTCCAGCAAGACATCATGCGTGAGTTCAAGCCGCGGCTTGCCCCGGTAATCCTCTATGTGCAGCAGTCGCTCATCGACCAACTCGTCAATCATCATGTCAGGCACACCGGCCTGCTCCAATTGCCTCTTCGCATCGTTGAGGTCGACGTTGTTGCGGTAACCCGATTCGGTGACCAGCTCATCCTCAATGAGACGCTGCACGACCGCTGGCTTGTCGTCCACACACCGCTTGTAGAAGTCGTCGATGATTGTGTCGGCGTTGCCCGTTACCAGGTCGCTGGTTATCTGCGGTTGATCGCCTCGTTTGATACTCAGCTCCCGGCAAAACAGACTGAGAATGGCGGGGGCGACTTCCAGCCTGCTCAGGGACTTGCCTCCTTTGTCGCCGGCCACAAACCTCACGATGAGCTCGGAAACCTCATCGGTTACCAGATCAGGATTTGGCTTCGAAACCGCCTGCAATGCCTGCCCGCCATTCAACTCCTTGAGAGCCATGCGGCTGCTGGCGGACGCCAGCGATGGAATTTTGCGCAAGTCGTCGAGCCTCGCCACATATTCTTCACGGAGCGAGACGACAAACCTGCATCCAGCTGAGGAGAAATCAAATTGCGTGGCCAGCTTCGAATTGTCGGCGAGCCGTTCGCTCAGTTCCTGCGGTTTTGAGTTTTCGGCCAGGTCGGCGAAACAAATGAGGAACTGTTCGCGGAGTTGCCGGGCTGTCTCGTTGCTCTCGCCCAGCGTGAAAATCTCTTCGAACTGATCAAACACGAGAACTGGGCACACCACATTGCCGGACCGATCGATCAGGTTACCGCCGCGGCGATGCAGATACTCCCATAGCGGCTCATTGGGGGCGGGCGAAGCGACCTCCGCGAAATCGCCCTTGTCAATGGCATCCTGCAGGGCGGACTTCACCTGCGACTCCAGCGATCCAGCGGTATTGTCGTATTTCAGACGTATATAAACCGGAAGGAACGGGGCTTTCCTCAGGCGGGGAAACAACCCGGCTTGGAGGAGGGACGACTTGCCCAGGCCCGACTTGCTGTACAGCACGGTGATGGTGTCGCGCTTGACACGACGGAACAGCTCCTCGATCTCATCATCGCGCCCAAAGAAGTATTCGCTCTGCTGTTCGGTGAAGGGGAAAAGGCCGGGCCAGGGGCGCTCTGTGTCCACGACTGGAGTGGCGGTTTGAGCTTTGGTGTCCGGAAGTATGCTCACAGCCTTTAGCCCTCCTTTCGCAGGAGTCTGCGCAGGCGATCGATGAAATCCTGACCCGCTTTTCCGCGGGGGCAATGGTACATCTGGGCCCGTGCGAACGCGTCGGGCAGCCCCTTGAACGTTGCCGGAGACTTGAGAATATCGTCGTCCTCGTCGACCACAATAGGAACGATGCCGGTTTGGCCGGTGCCAAAGCGTCTCTCGTCGATCTCGACAGCCTGCCGCCACTCCGCACGGAACTCGGCTTTCTCCCGGCGCAAGGCCTCCAAGGAGACAAGAGGAACGAAAACCGAGCAGTTGTCGATGTACGTGCGGATCTTATCCGCCCAGAGGTCGCCCGCTCCCAGACCGGCGTCATACCAAGCGGGAATGCCCAAACGGTTGAGTTGCGCATACAGGGCCTGCACCGCAGCCTGGTCGGTGCGTGAATAGCTGATAAAGGTTGCGTCTTTGGGCATTTCCGCAGGCGGCTTCGATCCCGTCACCTGAGAAGACTGCGGCGGGCCCGCGGACCAACGCCGATACAGTTCGTCGACAAACCTCTCCGGGTCAACCCCGACGACGCGGGTGGTGTCACTGAAATGCTCCAGGAAAAGTACCAGCGGCCGGTCCTGACCAGCCTTCTGATCAGCCAAATATTCGCGCAACGCGCGATTGGGAAAATTTTCATTCGCGCGGGCCTTGGCCAGCCAAAGGAAGAACCTGGCTAACCAGTCGCTGAAATTGACACCCAGTAAGAGCAGGTGCTTTTCCCGGAGTTCGTCGAATAGCTGCTTGGGACGGTAACTGGCGTCGTGGAGCCTGATCAGGAGGCGCAATACCTCCACATCGCAGATCGCGAAATCATAGTTGCCCCTCTTTGCTTTGCCGAAGAGGTAGTAAAGAAAGCGGCGTCCCTCTTCCCGCGCCTTCTGTAGATCCTCGATGTCGTTCTCCTGCGAACCTTGATAGCTGATGGTCTCCAGGGTCAGCCCCTTCTCGCTCAGAGCGCGCTCCAGCATGGGATCGAAAGTAGAAGTGACGTAAAGGTCGAAGTCGGTGATTTGCGCCAGCTGGCTCAAAGCCGGTTGCACCGGAAGTTCGGCGTCGTTGACGATCCGCCAAACCTGCAGGTGAAGGTCAATCGGCCATTTAGCCGGGCGCTTCTTCACGCACACCGACATCACGTCGTTCAGCGTGGCCTGTTCGAGCGTCACGCCCAGCGGAGCCAAGTCACTGTCGGTCAGGGCGTATTCCGGCTTTTGCGCCAACTGTTGTGCGACGTAACGCTCGTAGGTGATTAACTTGTTCCCGAGCGGAACGCTGATCAGGTCGGGACCAATGACCGGGATTACTTGTCTCTGTTGAATCTCACTTATGAGCAGCTCCCAATCTTCCTCTTGCATGAGAGATGAAGTATCAGCCGGGATTTGCGTTGGGGCGTTCATATTTTCCGCCTTCGCTTGTATGCCTTTTAGGACGTCCGATTACCCTGAGCGAAGCAAATGCCGGATTTGGCTTGTCCTCCAGTTAGTCCAAGCTGTTACGGCAATCGGTGCTTCGCACTCAGAGCTTTACCTGCACGAATAGTATCGCTCTTTTGGCCGATGTCAAGGGTGTAGCCAAGCGAGGACCGGAATTGCGTTCCCCGATGCTCTGCTTCGCTCGTGATGACAACGCTCGCAATGTCCTGCTTTGCTTTGTCACAAACCTCTCATGGTCCAAAATAACTTGAGCTGTCCAGCACCAGTTGCGTCGGGTTGGAGGCGAACGCGTTAACCCAGCCGTTGCTTGCAGGCACGATTGCCATGTTGGAGGTCACCGCCCCGTCAATCGCATTCAGGGTTGAGACGGTTGGCTGCGGCCAGCCGTTCGGCCACAAGGTCAGGTAGCCCAGCGGCCCTTGCGGCACCACGGTCGCGCTCAGCACAAACACCTGGGCTCCACTGACCGTTGACTCGCACGGACTGCCCGCCACATACACGCCAATGGTGCCGCTGAACGCCCCAATGTTGTTCCTCGTGTCCAGTATGCGGCAGGGCTGGGCGGCGTATAGCGAGAGGCCGCCGGGCGCCGCGGCCCCGAAGTATCCATTGATGTCGATGACCACATCTGAGTCATTACTGACGAAAACCTGGATGTCTCCACCGACTCCTGCCGGCACAATGGCAGCGTTGGCGGTGGTCAGCCCGTTCAGCGCATTCAGCGTGGCCACAACCGGCTGGCCCTGTCCGGCTGGCCAGGTTGTCAAATAGCCAAGTGGGCCTTTCGGTACGGCTGCGAAGTTCAGGGAATACGCTAATGCGCTCGCCGGTATGCCGCATTTGCTGGCGAGCATAGGGAAGTCGCGGCCAGGAGCGCCGCCTTGCAGGAAAGGGCCTCCCAGCGGCCCGTTGGCCCAACGGGTGTCGATCACGCGGCAGGGCGGAAGAGAATAAAGCGTCAGCGTGGCTCCCGACGCGGCGGCAAAGTAGCCGTTGATATCGAGAACCACGTTGGTCGTGTTGCTGGCAAAGATGCTGATGGCCCCGCTGAAACCCGCTCCCACAATGGCGGCGTTGGACTTGATTCGCCCATCCAGAGAGTTCATGGTGGAGATGACGGGTTGGTCCTGGCCGGCGGGCCACACTGTCAGATAACCCAAAGGCCCGCTCGGCACCACTGCAATATTGAGCGAGTACGCGGCCGCTGTCGCTGGCACACTACAGGCGCTGTTGGGAATGGCGAACTGGCGCACTGTCCCGCCGCTGATGGGCGGGCCGCCGAACGGCCCGTTGGGGTTGCGCGTGTCCGCTACGCGACATGGAGTTATGGGGACGAATTGCAACGGATCAGAGCTGGCGCCCGCAATTACCGACACGGTGTAGCTCTGCTGATTGGCGACGTAGATCGTGTTATTCGCCGGGTTCATCGCTACGGCGTCGGGATAATATCCAACCGCAACTTCACCCGCAACGGAATCGTCCACTCCGTCGATCATGGTCAGCTTGCCGTAGGAGTTCGTAACATAGATCTTGTTGGTCGCGGCCGCCACCGTGAGTCGTCCGGGAGAGACTCCCACTGCAACCGCGGTGGAGGTATTGTTCGTGCCATCAATCACGCTTACGGTGCCATCCCCATAATTGGCGACGTAGATCTTGTTGCTCGCCGGATTGACGGCAATCGCGCACGGAGTCGAGCCGACGGTCACATTGGCGACGAGCGAATTGCTTGCCCCGTCGATGACGCTCACGGTGCCGCCAAGGTTGGCGACATAAATCCGGTTGGTCGTGGAGTTGACGGCCACCGCGTAGGGATCGCCCTGTCCGGTGTAAAGGCCGGTCGGGGAATTGCTTGCCCCATCGATGATCGTCACCGAGCCATCGCTGAAGTTGGGAACGTAGATCTTATTGGTCACCGGGTTGATGGCGATGGCTTGGGGATGAACGCCGGCCGGAACCGTGGCGACGATGGAGTTGGTGGCTCCGTCAAGGACGCTCACATTGTTATTGTTCTGATTGACGACGTAAACCCTGTTGGTGACCGGATTCACCGCTACCGCTGCAGGCGTAGTCGCTCTCGTGACCACGGATGTTGTGCCATAGGTCGCGCCGTCAATGACGGTCACCGCTGCGTTGCCACCTTCATTGACCACGTAGATTTTGTTGGTCACCGGATTGACCGCAACCGCATCTGGTAAGGTCCCAACCGCTACCGTCGCGGTTCCGTTGGTCGCACCGTCGATCACGGTCACGCTGTTGCTGCCCTGATTGACGGCGAAGATCTTGTTGGTCGCCGGATTGATGGCCAGCGCTACCGGCGTTGCTCCCACGGGCACGGTGGCAAGCAGGGTCTGCGCGGCGGCTGGCTGCGCCATCAAGGCGAGATTCAACGCAATGGGCAAGAGCGGCGCACAGCGCAGCTTCGGCATCTCGTTCCTCACTTCTGTGAGTCGGGCGCGAGGGTCCGCGCGAGGGTCAGGCGCGCTGTCGCTCGACAGCTTGGTTGCATTCTCGATGTGTTTTCATGATAGCGTTGCGGCGACGCGGGTCCAATAAACTTTGCGCCGGACATGCAGAAAAAGTGAAGAGCGTTCCGTTTTGGGAGCGTGTGCACGGGCAGAGCGGCGCTTCAGCGCCGCGTCAAGCCGATCTTCTTCTGCCAGAGCTGCCGTCGGCTGAAGCCGACTCGAGGTCTTAATGGCGGCTGTGACGCGGGCCTAAAGGCCCGCTCTACCCGATCACGGCAAGAACCGAACTCTAAAGGCCGCTCTACCCGATCACGGCAAGAACCGAACTCTAAAGGCCGCTCTACCCGAACCTGCTGCATACACCAACTCCGGAATCGCTGTAGCGGCAAAACTATTTGTGAATTTGCTCCAGCACCTTGTCGAGCTGGCCGCGAAACTTGAGCTGCCGCCGCTGCGCGGCTCGCCTCTCCTCCCCCACTGAACCGCTGGCTCACGCCCGCGTCTAACACAAATGACGCCGCTGCGCGGCTACTCTCAATCGCGGCTCGATCATTTTGTTCCACTGCCAAATTCCGTTCCCTTGTTGCGACGCAGTCTCTGGGGCCTCAACAGACCCAGACCTCCGGCCAGGGCGGGTCCACGGGATTGCCGTCGCAGTCCAGGAACTCCGCTTCCGCCGGGGCCTCCGCAGAGGCACACGGCTTCTTCTCACCTGCGGCGATGACATCCGCCGGCAAGGCGCGGTACATCACCTGCCGCTGGCGGCGGTCGGGATGGTTCTCGCTGAGAATGCGGGCCCGCAGGAAGATCTCGCTCAGCGAGTCCACCGCTTCGGCCACGCGCTGGTTCACCCAGCTCCGGGAGCGGTGCAGCATGGCGGCAATTTCGTCGCGCGAAAAGTCGTAGAGTCCGATGAGCTGGATCAACTCCGCGGCCTCGTCGCTCAGGCGGGCCACGCACATCTCCACGTCGCGCACGAAAACGATTTGCTCTTCAAAGCTGGGAATGGCGTGATGCGACACTTTGGCGCGGAAGAACTCGCGGCACAGCAGGGAGGGCAGCCTGCCCACCTGCGACGATAGCTCGAAGAAGTGGCGCAGGATGGCCAGCGTCTGGCTCCGGAAGCACAGCATCTCCGGACGGGGATCGAGTTCGAACAGCTCTTCCTGGAGCCAGTCTTCCTCGCGGGCGACGGGCAATTTCGGTTTGTGGACGAAGAGCGCAAAATTGGTCATTGCGGCCTCCCAGGGGAAAATTCAAGATTGAGGTCCCTCGCTGACGCTCGGGATTTCGCCGGCGGACTCAGACGCACGCCAAGCGGCTCAACTTGGGGCAGGGTGAACAGCTTTCGTTCACAAGGTTGACAGTAGGTTTCCGCCGAATCGGAGCGGCGCAATCGCAACGACCCGCAGCGTTCGCAATATTTCAGTTCGTATCGAATGGTCTGCATGGTGCCCCTGTAGTTTCTGGTCGGTAATGACAAAAGCCCTGCGGCAGGTTTGCGGCACCGGGCCGTGACCTGCTCGCAGGGCTCGTTTCAGTTACGATGACCTGCTTGGGTTATTTAGTTAGAACGGGATGCCGGCAGCGCGCGCAGGCGACTGACGTTATAAGTGCGAATACGGCTTCTCGCCCCGCGCCTGCCAGCCGGGTTTCATGGGACCAGCCGGTCTTCCTGCCGCCGGCTGAAATAACCCTCTTCATACCCGGATTTCATAATGCACCCGTTCTGCACGACTACGCATAGTCTTCCCGAGAAGCGCAGGTTCCGCAGCAGCTTTTCGGTGGCTGCCGAAAGCAGTTCGCCGTGGCGGACTTTGCGCCGTAACTCGGTAAAGGTCCTTTCTTCCGTTCTTGGTTCTGTCTGGTACATCGTTGACCTCGGCCAGAACCACAGAACCCTGCGATATTCCCAATGTGGCACGGGGTATCCAGAGAGTCAACAAGAATATTGCTCTAGGCATATTACGAAAGTACATGTATATCTTTCAGGAATATCATAGCCATGAGACTGCTGGACTTGCAGGACCGACTGCGGGCGCACATCCGGGCGCGAGTTGACCGGCGTGAGTTGACCGGCGTCAGTTTGTCCCGTCAAGCCGGTCTGCAGCAGGGCCATCTTTCCAATTTCCTCAATGGCCGCCGCGGGCTCAGCCTGGAATCCATGGATCGGCTGCTCGACGCGCTGCAGATCGGCGTGCTCGATCTGGTGGACGCAGCCGAGATTGAGCGGCGGACGCTTCGTCCGCCGGAAGGCGCCGGGCTGGAGAGCGTTGCGATTGTCTCCGTGGAACATGCCGCGCGGCTGCCGCGCTTCAAGCCCGACCAGGTGGGCGGCACCGTGAGCTTCCGCAAGGCCTTTCTGCAAAAGCTGCGGCCCAACGATATCTGCAACCGCGGCGACTGGCTGCGGTTTGTCTCGCTGCGGCTGGATGCCGGAACCGTGCGCGCCATGTTTCCGCGCAGCGCGACGGGCGCAACCCTGCTGGTGGACCGGCACTACACGGCGCTGGATCCCTACCGCCGGCGGCAGCCAAACCTGTACGTGGTCCGTTTGCCGGCGGGCTGCGGCGTCGGCTATGTTTCCCTCGCCGGCGACCACCTGGTGTTGCGACCACGCAATCCCGAGCTGACGGTGGAACTGGCGCAAATCAACCGCACCAGAAGCTACTCCGACTACATTGTGGGCCGGGTGTGCCACGTGGCGATCGAGGTGTGAGAAAGCAGTGGTCAGTAGCCAGTGGTCAGTTGTCAGTGTGAAGTTCGAGTTTGGAGCCCGAAGGAGCGACCTTTAAGGAGCCGGAGGCGAAGAGCGAATGGCGAATTGCGACAAGCGATTTTGCTATGATGCTTTCTGATCGTGCGCGCGAGGAGGTCAGCACTCATGGAGGAAATCGGCGGCATGAAGGTGGGGACGCGTCGCGATGAAGACATCGCGCTCGATCTGATGAAGTTCATTGCGGTCACCACCGGCTACGGACGGACTGGCTCGCCGGGAGCGGGCTTTCAGGGCAGTACGGACTCGAAGGCTGAAGACTACGCCCGCCATCTCCTCGATCTCTATGGCCAATGCCTGGCGGCGGTGCAAGGGAAGAAGTAGGAAGGCCGCTGTTCGCTCTTCGCTTTCCGGGTTTTTGCTACTGCGTTGTTCTTCTTTGAGCTTTCTTTTGTTGTGTCATCACGGATCGCTCCAAAATACTACAGCAGCTTCTGAGTCGGTTTATCAGGGTGGAGCACCGGCGGTGTCACAGTTTGAAATGGGCACCGTCCTGACAAATATCGACGATTTGCCATTGCTAATTTGACCAACTCGTGGTTTACTCCCAATGTTGCTGACTGCTTGGCGAAACGACGCCGGTAGGTAGGCGCGCCAGATGTCCGAGCCGGAGAGGATTACCACTTTCACGTGTTGGATATGTAACAAGTCTGTCTCACTGCAAGACTGCACGACCGATGCCCTCGGCTACCCCGTCCACAAAGACTGCTACGCTGCGTTGATGAAGGAAGAGAAGAAGAAACGCAAAGGGGCGACCAGCTGAGAATCGTGAGGATCCGTTTTCCACTTTGGTGCTACAGTGAGATTTTTCCCGGAATCGAGGGAGGAAGCTTCGACAGAGATAACTGGGGAAGGGACTCAGACGCCGTCCCTTCCCCAGACCCCTACCCTGCTCGGAGAATCAACGAGATGAGCTTCAGAGGAAATCGGTGTAGCAAGCTGTACAACGGCCCGATTGTTTCAGGTGAAGGGTTCACTCAGAAAACGACTGCGAGTGTAGCAACCGAAAACTGTCTCACCGGAGGGGTTCACCTCACCGCACTGTAGACGATTTTGTGACGGTCAGAGCCTCCACGTTCAACGCGAAACAACAACTTTCAACAAGGAGCGTGCAACAGGTTCAATATCAATCAATTAGAAACCACAAATTTCAACAGATTTCCACAACGTGCTGAATCTGGTTCGGGACCAGGGGGTCGGAGGTTCAAATCCTCTCTCCCCGACCAATTCTTTCCAACACTTTGCGGGGGGCGGCGAAACCTGAAAACCGACCCCTGGTTTTGCCCCAGATTTCACGTGGTGCTCCAGCGCTCCGAACCGCATAAACATTGCACTTCTTCTTTCCCGAGCGATGTAAGACCGTCAACAAAATCGACTACAGCAATGTGATGGAAAAACCAGGTGCCCTGGTTAGCCCTATTGCAAGGATCTGGCCGCGAAAGGCAAAGCCGGCGATGGCGGGCCTCAAGTCACGCATTCTAGGGACGTTCCAGAATTTCGGCGAATCCAAACGGTTCTTAGCAATGAATCAGCGTTTGACGACACGAAAACTGTAGGCGGCAATCTCTTCCACGACGAGATGTTGCGCCTCGCTAGGATATTGATTTTTCTGCACCACGCCGCTTCGTACGCCACGAAGCTTCAGAACGTAGTCTTTGTTGCCCAAGAGGCTAGACGGCAGCTCCAGCACCAGTGTGCGCCTTCCACTTTGAGGCATCGTCGTCAACCCGTCCTTCGACCAGATTCTGCTTCCTTCGGCAGTTTCCACCGTGGCGAGATAGCTTTCGTATGACTGGTTTTCCAAAACAAGCTGAAGATGCACCACGTGTCGGCCGGGCGGGATAATCAGCGTCTTCTGTTCAGCACTGCTTCTGAGCACGCCGGGCACCAGGGTCAAGGCGACGATTGGGAGCGGTTGTGGTTGTGGTTGTGCGACTTCCGACCCCGGCGTCCTTCCGGTCGGAGTGACTTCAAGCTGCGCTAACTGCTTGCTTAACTGTTCCTCTCGTTGCCGCAGCTCGGTTTGCTGAGCTTGCATCTCCCGCAATTGCGCATGTAGCCGCCAATTCTGCCGCACCAACCACGCCCCACCGACGAGTGTCCCTGCGAACACGGCTGCGATTGCCCAACGTGTGGTGGTGCCGCGTAAATCAAACCAGTCCGTTATCCTCCGGTGCCACGTCTCCTGTTTTGCGGCTGCGGCGGCTATGGGTGCATGGGATAAATACTGAGAGAAGGATTCTGCGAACGCAAGCTTCCGTCGGCGCTCTGCCGAGTTCAGAAAGTGAAGTTTGAATTGCTTCCGTTGCGGCTCTGCCAGACTTCCATTCACATAGTCGTCTACCAATTCATCTTCCAGGGCCGAAAGCTGTTCAAAAACGTCGTCATCCACAAAGTAGTGTTCTTCCAGCCGAATGTGCTCCTCTTCCGACGCATTGCCCAGAAGATAGCGGATCATCAAATCGTCGCTAACAGAATCCTTCGCCAAGTTCCACAACCCTCCACAATGATGTGCGGATTCTAAGTTTTCATTACATGCCGCGATGAAGAGAGTCGGCTCCGGCGAGGCATCTGTCGACGCAACCTGCCAGTTTGGTCCTTATCCGATGGGCCTGGACCCGCAACGTACCCAGAGCAACGCCGAGTTGTTCAGCCATCTCTCGCCTGTGTCGAATGTTTTCAGATTTCATCTTCTGGTAGTACGCAATTACCAGGGTCCGTTCTGCAGTAGGCAGAGTTCGCATACAGTCGTCAAGACATTCGAGTCGCGTTGCCAGTTCATGCTGCTCTGTCTCGCGCTTCGCGATTTCGTGGGGATTTACCATTAAAGCCCCAGCCGGCAGCTCCTCCAATGAGATATTCTTTGCTGTCGCTCGCAGACTCTCTCTTAGCACGTTTTGCGCCACGCCGAAGACGTATAGGGTCACGTCATGAACGTCGGTTTCGTTCAGTTTGTGAACCACGCGGTCGATCGTTTCGTCCGCGAGGTCCTCAGCGCGGGCGCGCGTCGGCATTCAAATAGCCTTGCTAATTTGCGGCGCAGAGTCTGATACTTTCCCCCGCGCGTTCACGGTCCGGATCCAGTCGCGCCAGGAATCCATCCAGGTCTTTGCGGGTCAAGTTGTGCGGACCGGAGCGATCCAATGCTGCCTCCAGGCAGAAGCTAAATCTGCGAGATGTAGGTCGCAGGGTTCCAGAATCCAGTGCGAACTGGGCCGCCCCTAAATAACATCCGTCGGGCGTTAACTTTTGCGGCTCGATTGTACAGTGTTCTTTAGACACGGTCGCCAAAACAAGAGCCTGGGCCCCCTATCGGACCCGCTTATGTAACGTCCTGAGAGAAATGCCCACTACAGATATGGGGAAAGTCGCCGTGACCGCACAAACCAAGGCCCAAGCCCGCTTCGGAGCAAGAATGCGCTGGGTTCTAAGAACAGGAGAATAGTCATGACAAACCGGAAGCAATATTCCATCAGGATTTTCGGCATCACCCTGCCGGTCACCGTGCTCGCGTTTGCGATTGTGTTCGTGCTGACCGCGGTTGCAGTCCCAGCGGCGCAAGCACAGACGTACACGGTACTTCACAACTTCAGCGGATCCAATGGCGCAGACCCCTACGCCGGCTTGACGATAGATGCGAAGGGGAATCTTTATGGAACGACTACCTATGGCGGCACTAGCGGCACGGTTTTCAAGCTGAGCTACAAAGGCTCCGGCTGGATCCTGACTTCGCTGTATCAGTTTGCTGGCGGTAGTGATGGGGCTCGTCCTCATGCCAGGGTAATCTTCGGCCCGGACGGCAGCCTCTACGGCACGACACAGTCTGGGGGAGGTAATGGATGCTTCGGCGACGGCTGCGGCACAATCTTTAAGTTGAGCCGGCAGCAACAGCTTGTAAAACCTCGCTGTGCCCGTTGAGCGAGACGATGCTGTATCGCTTCAACGGAGGCGCGGATGGAGCATCTCCTTCCGGAGAAGTAGTCTTCGACCAGGCTGGGAGTCTCTATGGTACTGCACCATTGGGAGGCCTGATGGCTGGAAGTTGTGCTGGATTTGGCTGTGGACTGGTCTACGAATTGACGCCGAGGGAAACAATTGGGTTCGTCAGCACTCCCTACACCTTCACCGGAGGCAACGATGGGACGATGCCTATTGCAGGCCTGATTCTCGATAAGGTAGGCGACCTCTTTGGCGTCACGGCGGGTGAGGGCGCTGCCTATGGGACAGTAT
>CAVPFD010000008.1:0-13536 GCA_963703645.1 uncultured Acidobacteriaceae bacterium | reverse complement strand
GAGGGGTTCACCTCACAGCACTGTAGACGATTTTGTGACGGTCAGAGCCTCCACGTTCAACGCGAATCAACAACTTTCAACAAGGAGCGTGCAACAGGTTCAATATCAATCAATTAGAAACCACAAATTTCAACAGATTTCCACAACCTGCTGAATCTGGTTCGGGACCAGGGGGTCGGAGGTTCAAATCCTCTCTCCCCGACCAATTGTTTCCAACCACTTATGCGGCACAGCGAAACCTCAAAACCGACCCCCTGGTTTTGCCCCAGATTTCACGCGGCTGCTCCAGCGCTTCCGAACCGCATAAACACTGCACTTCTTCTTCCCCGAGCGATGCAAGCACCGTCTACAAAATCGACTACAGCGATGTGATGGAAAAACCAGGTGCCCTGGTTAGCCCTATTGCAAGGATCTGGCCGCGAAAGGCAAAGCCGGCGATGGCGGGCCTCAAGTCACGCATTCTAGGGACGTTCCAGAATTTCGGCGAATCCAAACGGTTCTTAGCAATGAATCAGCGTTTGACGACACGAAAACTGTAGGCGGCAATCTCTTCCACGACGAGATGTTGCGCCTCGCTAGGATATTGATTTTTCTGCACCACGCCGCTTCGTACGCCACGAAGCTTCAGAACGTAGTCTTTGTTGCCCAAGAGGCTAGACGGCAGCTCCAGCACCAGTGCGCGCCTTCCACTTTGAGGCATCGTCGTCAACCCGTCCTTCGACCAGATTCTGCTTCCTTCGGCAGTTTCCACCGTGGCGAGATAGCTTTCGTATGACTGGTTTTCCAAAACAAGCTGAAGATGCACCACGTGTGGGCCGGGCGGGATAATCAGCGTCTTCTGTTCAGCACTGCTTCTGAGCACGCCGGGCACCAGGGTCAAGGCGACGATTGGGAGCGGTTGTGGTTGTGGTTGTGCGACTTCCGACCCCGGCGTCCTTCCGGTCGGAGTGACTTCAAGCTGCGCTAACTGCTTGCTTAACTGTTCCTCTCGTTGCCGCAGCTCGGTTTGCTGAGCTTGCATCTCCCGCAATTGCGCATGTAGCCGCCAATTCTGCCGCACCAACCACGCCCCACCGACGAGTGTCCCTGCGAACACGGCTGCGATTGCCCAACGTGTGGTGGTGCCGCGTAAATCAAACCAGTCCGTTATCCTCCGGTGCCACGTCTCCTGTTTTGCGGCTGCGGCGGCTATGGGTGCATGGGATAAATACTGAGAGAAGGATTCTGCGAACGCAAGCTTCCGTCGGCGCTCTGCCGAGTTCAGAAAGTGAAGTTTGAATTGCTTCCGTTGCGGCTCTGCCAGCTTTCCATTCACATAGTCGTCTACCAATTCATCTTCCAGGGCCGAAAGCTGTTCAAAAACGTCGTCATCCACAAAGTAGTGTTCTTCCAGCCGAATGTGCTCCTCTTCCGACGCATTGCCCAGAAGATAGCGGATCATCAAATCGTCGCTAACAGAATCCTTCGCCAAGTTCCACAACCCTCCACAATGATGTGCGGATTCTAAGTTTTCATTACATGCCGCGATGAAGAATCGAGCTTGGCGAGGCATCTGTCGACGCAACCTGCCAGTTTGGTCCTTATCCGATGGGCCTGGACCCGCAACGTACCCAGAGCAACGCCGAGTTGTTCAGCCATCTCTCGCCTGTGTCGAATGTTTTCAGATTTCATCTTCTGGTAGTACGCAATTACCAGGGTCCGTTCTGCAGTAGGCAGAGTTCGCATACAGTCGTCAAGACATTCGAGTCGCGTTGCCAGTTCATGCTGCTCTGTCTCGCGCTTCGCGATTTCGTGGGGATTTACCATTAAAGCCCCAGCCGGCAGCTCCTCCAATGAGATATTCTTTGCTGTCGCTCGCAGACTCTCTCTTAGCACGTTTTGCGCCACGCCGAAGACGTATAGGGTCACGTCATGAACGTCGGTTTCGTTCAGTTTGTGAACCACGCGGTCGATGGTTTCATCCGCGAGGTCCTCAGCGCAGGGCGCGCGTCGGCATTCAAATAGCCTTGCTAATTTGCGGCGCAGAGTCTGATACTTTTCCCCCGCGCGTTCACGGTCCGGATCCAGTCGCGCCAGGAATCCATCCAGGTCTTTGCGGGTCAAGTTGTGCGGACCGGAGCGATCCAATGCTGCCTCCAGGCAGAAGCTAAATCTGCGAGATGTAGGTCGCAGGGTTCCAGATCCAGTGCGAACTGGGCCGCCCCTAAATAACATCCGTCGGGCGTTAACTTTTGCGGCTCGATTGTACAGTGTTCTTTAGACACGGTCGCCAAAACAAGAGCCTGGGCCCCCTATAGCAACCGCTTATGTAACGTCCTGAGAGAAATGCCCACTACAGATATGGGGAAAGTCGCCGTGACCGCACAAACCAAGGCCCAAGCCCGCTTCGGAGCAAGAATGCGCTGGGTTCTAAGAACAGGAGAATAGTCATGACAAACCGGAAGCAATATTCCATCAGGATTTTCGGCATCACCCTGCCGGTCACCGTGCTCGCGTTTGCGATTGTGTTCGTGCTGACCGCGGTTGCAGTCCCAGCGGCGCAAGCACAGACGTACACGGTACTTCACAACTTCAGCGGATCCGATGGCGCAGACCCCTACGCCGGCTTGACGATAGATGCGAAGGGGAATCTTTATGGAACGACTACCTATGGCGGCACTAGCGGCACGGTTTTCAAGCTGAGCTACAAAGGCTCCGGCTGGATCCTGACTTCGCTGTATCAGTTTGCTGGCGGTAGTGATGGGGCTCGTCCTCATGCCAGGGTAATCTTCGGCCCGGACGGCAGCCTCTACGGCACGACACAGTCTGGGGGAGGTAATGGATGCTTCGGCGACGGCTGCGGCACAATCTTTGAGCTCAAGCCGGCAGCAACAGCTTGTAAAACCTCGCTGTGCCCGTTGAGCGAGACGATGCTGTATCGCTTCAACGGAGGCGCGGATGGAGCATCTCCTTCCGGAGAAGTAGTCTTCGACCAGGCTGGGAGTCTCTATGGTACTGCACCATTGGGAGGCCTGATGGCTGGAAGTTGTGCTGGATTTGGCTGTGGACTGGTCTACGAATTGACGCCAGAGGGAAACAATTGGGTTCGTAGCACTCCCTACACCTTCACCGGAGGCAACGATGGGACGATGCCTATTGCAGGCCTGATTCTCGATAAGGTAGGCGACCTCTTTGGCGTCACGGCGGGTGAGGGCGCTGCCTATGGGACAGTATTCGAGTTGATGCCGTCGGAATTGAGTTGGACCGAGAATACCCTGTACACATTTCAGAACGGAAATGATGGAGGCATCCCCGAAGGGGGCTTGATCTTCGATCCAGCGGGCAATCTCTACGGCACGACTTCTATAGGTGGCACAGGTCAAGGTGGGACGGCCTTCGAGTTGATGGTCTCAAGCGACTGGTCGTTCAGTACACCGTACGCCTTCGTCGGAACAGGATATCTTTGCGGGCCCAACTCCGCACTTGCCATGGACCAGTATGGCGACTTGTACGGGACGACGGTATGCGACGGCGCCTACGGATACGGTTCGGTTTTCAAACTAAAACGCTCGAACGGTAGTTGGACGTATATCCCGCTGCACGACTTTTGTAGCGCCGGCCCTCCCTGCATTGATGGGGAGAACCCACGTAGCAACGTGGTATTCGACGCAAACGGCAATCTCTACGGCACAGCATCTGCCGGCGGTGCATACGGCGATGGCGTCGTTTGGCAGATCACGCCGTAGCGGAATATTTATGAGAACAGATTGAACGCATCCTCCACGTGGGGACCTTTGTATTGGCTGGGGGACATCATCCTCGAAAGCCTTGCGGGCGGCTTCTATTTCCACTCCCCCTGAATGACAAACGCCGCCCAGTAGTAGGGCGAGTTCCATCGCTGCTGCTTCCACATCTCGATCTGTGACTGGCGCAGCGCCGCTGCGGGCGGCAGGCCTTCGGTGAGCATTCCGCGGTATAGCCGCTTCATCAGCTCTGCCGTGGCCACATCATCTACCTTCCACAGGCTGGCTATAACCCGGCCCGCTCCGGCATACATGAAACCTCGGGTCAGTCCTATCAAGCCTTCACCCCGGATTTCTTTGCCCAAGCCCGTTTCGCAGGCGCTTAACACCACCAGATCGGCCGGCAGGTTGAGGTTGTAGATGTCCTGCAGTTGCAGGAACCCATCCCGAGATTTGCCGTGCTGGTCCACCAGCGATAGCACCAATCCTGACAACTCAGGATGCTCACTATTGAGCAGGCCGTGGGTGGCGAAGTGGACGATGCGGTAATGGGCCAATGCCGGATCAGTGGCCGTCTGCAGGCTCGCCTTGAAGTCCACTGCCATCAGCCCTTTTCCCCTAGGCGCCGCTGCCACGATGTCCTGGGCCTCGCGCCGGCTGAAAGCCAAGCGCGCAAAGTGCAACTGCCCACCCTCACTCAAGCCCACTTCGTTGGCCGAGCGGGTAAGCCGGTCCTTCGTGAGAGAAGCGGAGAGTGAAGCCGCCTCTGCTTCCTCCGGCCTTTGCGTTCCTGTGGTCTTCTGCGATTGACGCTGGGCTTCACGCTCGGAACTCCCAACCGCTCTGCTCACTCGAGGATCATGCGAGTCGAAGACAGGGTCTGCCAGCACCGCCACGATATTGGGAGCTTCCTGGCGACCCTTTATCTCCCGCCGCAGTACTGCCAGGGTGGAGGCTGAAGGAAGACTAATGACCTCGTGATCGACCACGAGCGGAGTTAAGGGTGCTTGACCAACAGCCTTTGTCTTCGGGTTTGAGTTCTTGTCGCTCAGCGGCTCCGGTAGTGCAGAAAATGGGATGTATTGCAGCGCGCCGTCAGCCACGATCACCAGCCGTTTCCCTTTTGGCAGAGGTGCAACCGGTCCTAAAAGCATCTTGCTCAAGGCCTGGGCTGCCTCCGGGTATTGGGTTTTGACTTCTGCCAGGCGGGTTTGCTTCTGCGATTCCGTTTCACCCTTCACTTCCTTGTTGCGCGCCGTCAGCAAGTCATAGAAGCGCCGCGCCGCCGCCTCGATCTCGGAACGTTTCGGCAATTGGAAGCTGTGCAACGAGTCTGGTCCGACGGCCCAGAGATAGCTGTGTTCGTCGCCCAAGGCGTATTCCAGAAGCAGCGTGTTTGCGTCCAGCTGCTGCTGTATTTCCGGAGTACTCAATGGCTGTGGCTGTGTCAGCGCGGCATAGCGAGGACTGGTCGCCCGGATCTGGCCTTCCACTTGTTCATACTGGACGAGAATACCTGCAATCTCTGTTCTGATGGCGAGGATCTGCTCTTCCGTGTGCTTGCGGCTCAGCACCTTGATCTCGACAGCCTGCTTGCCCTTTAGCAATCGCGCCAGGTTGCGCTCGCGCTCCAGCAAGGCCGGGTCCGCGCCTTGACGAATGTGGGCCTGGGCTTCGGCCAAGGTTTCCAGCAGGCTGCGCGCCCTCGCCCGCTCGCTGAACTCCAGCGCTTTCGGCTCATTCCCGTCGCTGGGATGCAGTTGATGCAGCCGCATCAGCACATCGACATAGAGCGCGTAATTGTTCTGCACGGTGGAAAAGTAAGAAGCGCGAAGCTCCTCCCCGAGCACTTCGGTGCGAAGCGATTCAATGATCTTGATGGCTGCTTCGACCTGGACCAACGCGTCGTCAAGATTGCCGCGTTCCTGCTCAACCCGGGCAATGCCATATAGCGCGTTCGACTCCGCCCGCCGATCGCCGACCGCATCCGCCAGCGACAGAGCTTGGCGGCAAGACTCGAGCGCCTTCTCTCTTTCACCCAAGGCGAGGTACACCTTGCTAATCTCGTTCAGGCTAAAGGCTTCTGCGAAACGATTCTCGGTGGATCGGCTTAGCGAAAGGCCCTGCTGGAGATAGTCCAGCGCTTTCGAGTAGTCACCCAAAGCAAAGTAGACTCTGCCCATGGCGCTGAGGGTCTGGGATTCACCAGCACGGTTTCCGACGGTGCGGCGAAGCATCAATGCCTGGCTATAGTAATCGAGCGCCTTCTGGCGCTGACCCAAGTGGTCGTAGACCCTGCCGATGTTCTGCAGCGTGTAGGCTTCTCCCGAGCGATTACCCACGGCTCGAATGAGCGGCAGAGCGTTATTTAAGGAGTCCAGCGCGCTCTGTTCCGCTGCCAGATCGTCGTAAGCCCTGCCGATGTCGTTCAGGATGTAGGCTTCCCCCTGGCGGTCACCAGCGGTTCGGACGAGGGACAGGGCCTGTCTGAGGGCGTCGAGTATTTTTTGCTTTTCGCCTAAGTTGTCATATGCCTGGCCGATACTATAAAGCGTGAGCGCTTCAAGATCTCGGTCGTCGAGGGCGCGTTCCAGCCGAAGCGCTCGATCAAAATGGTCGAGTGCCTGCTGGCAGTCGCCCAATTGATTGTGGGCAACGCCGATGTTATTTAGCGCGATGGCCTCTTCCCGGCGATTGCCTGCAGCTTCTGCAATGGCAAGACTGCGCTCGTAGTAGTCCAGCGCTTTCCGCCTATCACCCGATTGATCGTAGACTTCACCGATGTTTCGGAGCGTTTCAGCTTCCCCGGCACGATCGCCGACGGATTGCATGAGCGAAAGGGCCTGATTGAGTTCATCAAGCGCCTTCTCATTCTGACCCAAGAGATGATAGATCGAGCCGCGGGCGACCAGGGTCGCGGCTTCGCCCTGGCAGTCGCCGACAGCTCGCTCGATCGGCAAGGCCTGACTCAGATAATCAAACGACTTCTTGGCATCGCTCAAATCGATGTAAACCATCGCGAGTGCTTGAAGCGTTTCGGCCTCTCCAAATTGGTCTCCGGCGGCCCGCCAAAGGGTAAGAGCCTGCTGGTACTTTTCAATGGCCTTCTGCTTTGATGCCGCCGTTCCTTCTTTATGAAGCTGCTTTCCTTCGGCAAATGCGCTCTGGGCCAGCGAACGATTGTTATCTTGCGAAGTGGCAGTTCGCAATTCTTCTACATCTATTCGATAGCGGCTGGCAGCAGCGCCGTCCGGGGATCGTATCTCGATGCGGTAGATGCCTTGCTCTTTTGATGTTAGGAACACCGACTCGCGTGATCCTGCCGCCACTACCAACTCCATCGTTACCCTCCCGTCGGGTCCGAGAAACGTGGCAGTCACGGCGATGCCATGTGGTTCCAAAACAGCGTGCAGAAACTGACTCGAGGCCAAGGTCATCCGGTATGAGTGATGCTGCCCTCCGGTAAGGTCGCGATCAACAGGCTTTCCTATCTCCAATTCGCGGGTATCGTTCTCCCCCTCGCCTGGGGTACTCGAACCAGAGCCTGTTTGATTCAAAACGAAGCAAGATGCAGCCGCCCTCGCACCCCCCGAGAAGAACACAATTGCCAGCAACATGAACCCGAGGCCGAGGCTCCATCGGCCCTTCGCACGGGGAGTGACCTTGCTCATTTCTTGGCGAACGCTCAAGGTAATCGGCTGGTTAGGTTTAAGCAATCCCCTCAACGCATTTGGAAGGAGGCGACTGATGATCAAGACGAAGTATGCGGCTACGGCAGCGCTCATCTTGCTCCAGACTTGACAGCAATTCTACAGCTGTTCGTCAAGTATAAGATCGCGAAAATAAACGCCTCGCCAGTCCAATCGCCGTAGTTCTGTAACGTCCTGCGCGAAAATGTCACTATGGATATGTGGCGGAGCATGGCAGATACAGCAGCAAGTTATCGGGTGAAGACGCGGCTCGGATCGCATTCACTCGTTCGAGGACAATCCAGGCCAAGAACAGGGAACAGTCTCGAGGCGCCTCCGAGCGGCTGGGTTTTGGGCGAACCGCCGAGTAAACGGTTCGGCATAGATGTCGGCCGGATGGCACGCGACTTGAATGTGCTGTTTAAGATTGTCAAGACAATTAATTCCCTTCGCAGTCTGGAGTCTTTCCAGAGCGAGTTGCTGCAAGTCGTCGGTGAGGCCATCCCGGCCGATTCCGGCGCGATCATGATTACTCGACATATCGACGAAGAACCTAACTCCATCGTCTCGTGGCATAGGCAATCAGTCGAAACCAGCCAGACAAATTTCCGCCGCGAGATTATGTTACGTGCCTTATGGGAACGTTCGCCGGTGCTCGCTGACTTCTCATCCTCATCCGGCGGTACAGAACGAGTGCTCTGTGTGCCGCTTATTGCATTGCAGAATGCTCTCGGCGTGATCTACCTCGTTAGTTTCAATTCTGCGCATGGATTCCCGGAAGACAATGTCCACCTGCTGAACTCCGTTGCCGGGATCGTGGCGGTGACGCTGGAAAACATTCTGATGTTGGAGTCTCTGCGAGAGGAGAATCGTCGCTTGCGGGAAGAAATGGCACCGGAATACTTGATGGTCGGTGAAAGCAAGCCGCTCGTCCGCCTCACAGAATTGATTCAGAAGGTGGCAAAGGGCGATTCCACAGTCTTGGTACAGGGCGAAAGCGGGACCGGGAAAGAACTGGTCGCTGTCGCGATTCATCGGAATGGCGCAAGCGCCGAGGGGCCCTTTGTGGCCATCAATTGTGCTGCGATCCCCGAATCGTTACTGGAGAGCGAATTGTTCGGTTACGAGAAAGGTGCGTTCACGGGGGCTTTTGCCAGCAAGCGTGGGAAGTTTGAAGTCGCCAAGGGCGGAACGCTTTTTCTTGACGAGATTGGGGAGTTGGCTCCAGCGTTGCAAGCTAAGTTGCTTCGTGTATTGCAAACGCGCGAATTTGAAAGGCTGGGAGGAACCCAGCCAGTCAAACTGAGTGCACGCGTAATAGCGGCGACCAACAGGAACCTTGAGCTGGCGGTCCAGAAAGGTGAATTTCGCCGCGATCTGTTCTATAGGCTCAACGTGGTTTCAATAGCTGCGCCTGCACTGCGCGAACGCCGCGAGGACATTCCCTTGCTTGCCATCCACTTTGCAGCCAAATACGCACAAAAGGTAACCGGCCGCCGGTTCAAAGGAATTTCCGCAGAAGCGCGATTAATGCTCATGAACTATGAATGGCCGGGAAACGTTCGTGAGTTGGAGAATGCCATCGAACACGCAATTGTAATGGGGGCTAGCGACGTGATCCTACCCGAGGACCTGCCGGAAGCGATGCTGGACGGACGCTGCTCATCAAGAAGCGGGGCCAAATACTATGACTCGATCAATCACCTTAAGAGGAAGCTGATTCTGGAGGCGATTGCCGAAGCCGACGGAAAATATCCGCAAGCAGCGAAGCTTTTGGGTATTCATCCTAACTACCTGCACCGGTTGGTTCGGACCCTCGATGTTGCGTCTGATGCTCAGCAGGTGACGAGCGGCCCGCTCCACAACGAAGACTGAACTCCATATCTTACCTCGATGCGCTCAGGCGCCCCACCCTTCCCAGATGAAACCGCAACAACGGAACTTGAAAGTCGCAAGTTTCACGCTCTCCACCCAACCATTCAGTTAAACAGGCAACCAATCGGTTGAAGTCTCGCCTGCTTTCGCCAGCCACTTAGCGGCTTACGTGCACGCATTATACACACCCAGAACTGCTAAGCACCAATGATTCAACAGAGTTGTAACGGTCGCCATGGCATTGGCAGAAGTGGAACTTCATCTGCTCTTTGCAGAGGCGTTGCACAAGACAAGATTGCTGGCGTCCTCGCTCTTGCGGATAAGTCACCGCACTTATTGCCAAGGACACCGGCAAACCACTTCGGAGGAAGAAATGAAAAAATTATCCCTGTTGCTCATTGCAAGCATGTTTTCTCTGCTTGCCTTCGCTCAAACCGAAACTAACGCTCCAACAGCTGATCAAACCGGCGCCAATGCGCCCCCAATGCTTGGCATTTACTGGGCCAAGGGCACTCCCGAGAGCCTGGCTTCTGGCAGTCCCGCGACCAGTCCCGACATGACGTATCACGGCGGCAAGATCATGCCGACGGCGAACGCCACCGCGATTTTCTGGGGAACCAGTTGGGCCAACTACAACGGCGACAAGATTTCCGGCATGGACAGCTGGTATCAGGGCTTCGGCAATTCCGACTACGCCAAGACCAGCGATGAATACACAGGATCGAATGGTCAGGTGGGGCCGGCAACCAGCTACGCCGGTCACTACACTGACACCAGCACCGCCGGAAATGGCGACGACACCGGCGTGATTGCCGCGGAGGTCTGTAAGATGATCACCAATCCGGACCCGTCCGGCAACGGATACTATCCGGTTTATGTTGATAAGAGTCGTGGCGCCAACGACAACTACTGCGCTTACCACAGTTTTACTACATGCCACGGCACGCCAGTCCAGTTCGCCTTCTTTTTCAAACTCGACGGCGACTCTGGTTGCGACCCCCACGACACGTCCGGCCTGCACTCACAGGGTTTGGCAGCGATTGCCAATGTCAGCGGACACGAATTGTCGGAGGCGCGCACCGATCCAGATGTCAATGCGTGGTATGACTCTCAAGGCATGGAGAACGGCGACAAGTGCGCGTGGACCTTCGGCGCTCCTCTAGTCACCTTTTCAAATGGTACGCAATGGAAGATCCAGGGTGAGTGGTCGAACATCGCCTACAACAACGGCAGTGGCTACCCCAACCAAGGTGGCCTGAAAGGCTGCCTGTCCGGGTTGCCCATCGTGACGCTGACTCCCAGCAGTGTCAACTTTGGCAGTCAGTGGGTCGGTTATCCCAGTTCGCCGCAGCCAGTTACTCTAGCCAACCACGAGTCGGTCAGCCTTTCGATCGCCAGTATCACGACTAGTGGCGATTACTCGCAGACCAACAATTGCGGAGCGTCGCTGAAACCGAATTCAAGTTGCACGATTAGCGTGGTGTTCACGCCCAAAGCCAAGGGCACGAGAACAGGGACTCTGACCGTTGTCGACAATGCTCCGGGAAGCCCGCAAACCGCCAGCCTGACGGGCGTGGGCGTGGCGCCGCCGCCAGTGACGCTGCTTCCCAGCAGCGTGGACTTCGGCGATCAGCAGGTTGGCTATCCCAGCAGCCCAGAATCAGTCACTCTGACCAATAACCAGTCGGTCAGCCTCTCCATCACCAGTATCAAGATCCAGCCGGGCGGTAACGTTTTCTCGCAGACCAACAATTGCGGAACATCGCTGAAGCCGAATTCGAGTTGCACCATTAACGTTGTCTTTACCCCCATCGTCAAGGGGACGAGAACAGGAACCTTGACCGTCACTGACAACGGCCCGGGCAGCCCGCAAACCACCAGCCTGAGCGGTACCGGCGTAGGCTCTCCACCACCGCCTCAGCAGCCAACCCAGGATGCGCCCGGCTCGGTGACACTGACTCCCAGCACTCTGAACTTTGGCTTTGAGACGGTTGGCGAGCCGAGCGATCCACTATCAATCACTTTGACGAATAACCAGTCGGTCAGCCTCTCCATCAGCAAGATCAACACACCCAGTCTTGTCTTTTCACAGACCAACAATTGCGGAACGTTGCTGAGCGCGCATTCGAGCTGCACCATTAACGTAGTCTTCACGCCTAGAATGAAGACTAACTACGCGGGGCTCTTGAATGTGTTCGACAGCGGACCAGGGAGCCCGCAACAGGCGACTCTGACCGGAACTGGTGATTAAGGCGTGCTTAGAGCGCCGACATCCTTCATTTGGGTGTCGGCGTTTCGCCCAAATTTGGCGATTGGATGCGGCGGCTTTCGCAAACGATCTTTAAGCTTCGCAACAGGAGAATACTCACGGCGATCCCAGAGCAATATCGAATCCGGGCTTTCTCGAGCAGCTTGCGAGCAGTAGCCATTGGGGTAGCGATTGTGTTTGTGCTGATGGTCATGCTTACGCACGCGACACCAGGCCCAGACCTACACGGTAATCCATAACTTTACCGGGCAAGGCGAAGGGGAGCCCTTGACCGACCTGACGATTGATAGGGAAGGAAATCTATGGCAGCACAACCTATTCGATGCAATCTAATGGGAATCCCGGTTTAAGCAAAAAAGTGATCTTCACCGGGCCGTCGCAGCCGACCCCAGGGAGAAAGAGGCCGCGATGTAATGTTCTGCGCGAAATCGTCACTACAAGTGAACGTCGAATTGTTAGGGGGGAGCCGTGCGCACTGCACACGATCTGCCGTTGAGTAATGTCAGCTTATTGAAGATGTGCTGCATCGTTTATGTATTTTGTGCTGCGACGGCGATTGCCTCGCCGGCACAAACGTTGACCACGCTGGTGAGTTTCGATGGAACCAACGGTGACAGTCCCTACGCATCGCTTGTGCAAGGCGTCGATGGGAACTTCTACGGCACAACCGTCTACGGAGGAGCCAACAACAGCGGCATCTGCGACAACTTCGTCAACGAGGGTTGTGGCACGGTCTTCAAAATTGTCCCAACCGGTAATCTGACGACGCTGTATAGCTTTTGTTCCCAATCGAATTGCCCCGACGGTGCCTTCCCATATGCCGGTCTATTGCTTGCCACCGACGGCAACTTCTACGGAACAACATCCGCGGGTGGTGTCCACAATGACGGCACGGTCTTTAAGATCACGCCTGCCGGCACTCTAACGACGTTGTACAGCTTTGATGGCACTCACGGCAGTCTCCCCCAGGCAACGTTGATTCAGGCAACGGACGGCAACTTCTACGGGACAACTTCCGAGGGAGGAGCCAACAACGGCGGCGTCTGCGGCAACAACGGTTGCGGCACAGTCTTCAAAATTACCTTCAGCGGAATGCTCAACACGCTTTACAGCTTCTGCTCCCAACCGGGCTGTGCGGATGGCGCGGCACCCTTGGCCGGGCTCGTGGAAGGCAACGATGGGAACCTCTACGGCGCAACCGGGTATGGCGGGGCAAATCTTAAAGGCACGGTTTTCAAAATCACCCTGGGCGGAGCGCTGACCACCCTCTACAACTTCTGCTCTCAGCAAAACTGTGCCGACGGCGCCAACCCCGTCGCCGCGTTGATACAAGCCATCGACGGGAACTTTTACGGGACAACGGTCTGGGGCGGGGCGAGCGGCGGGCCCGGTGGCGGCACGGTCTTCAAAATCACCCCCGGCGGCGACCTGACCACTCTTTACAGCTTCTGCACTCACGCCAACTGCAGCGACGGCTTGAATCCTCAGGCATCCCTGGTGCAAGCTACGGATGGCAATTTCTACGGGACAACAACCGGGGGCGGGATCTATGACGACTACGGCACAGTCTTTAAGATCACGCCTGCGGGTGCGCTAACCACGCTGCATAGCTTTTCGGGATCTCAGACTGATGGTGGCTACCCAGACGACAGCCTGCTGCAAGCGACCGACGGGAACTTCTACGGGACAACGGGCGGGACAGCGTGTTACGCCGGTAACTGTGGCACAGTTTTCCTTTTGAATGTCGGTCTCAACCCGTTCGTGGAAACACAGCCGACCTCCGGCATGGTGGGAACGCCCGTCACTGTCCTCGGGACAAATCTGACAGGCGCAACCAGCGTCACCTTCAACGGCACTGGGGCGACGTTTAACGTTGTCTCGCCTACGGAAATCACCACCAACGTACCGTCTGGTGCGACCACGGGCCTGGTTCAGGTAACGGTACCCAGCGGCACATTGAGCAGCAACGCGACATTCCAGA
>CAVPFD010000007.1:0-15886 GCA_963703645.1 uncultured Acidobacteriaceae bacterium | reverse complement strand
GCGTATAATCACGTTATGCCTTCGGGTGGCCGCGCTGCCACTCGAAGGCATCAACACAGAAGTATGCCCGAACACATCCGAAAAAAGCTCGAGGAGGAGATTGCAGTCCTCGAACGCGAGCTCAACCACGAACTGCCGAAGGAGCTGAAGAAGGCGGTTGCCATGGGCGATCTCAGCGAGAACGCTGAGTATCACATGGCCAAGCAGCGGCAGGAGTTCGTGCGCGCCCGCCTGGGCCAGCTCAAGAAGCCGCATGGCCGACCTGTCCCTGGTCAACATGGCCAACATTCCCAAGGACCGCGCGGCGATCGGCTCGACCGTCGTGGTTTTCGACTCCACCAAGGAAGAGGAAATCGAGTACAAGCTGGTGACCAGCGAAGAGTCGGACGTGACCAAGGGACTGATCTCCACCAGCTCACCGATCGGCCGCGCCCTGATGGGCAAGAAGGTGGGCGACGTCAGCGAAGTGGTCACCCCCGCCGGCAAGCGCGAACTTGAGGTGCTGAAGCTGATCACCATTCACGACGAGGCGTAGCTTATGACCTGGACGAGCGCAGTCGGACGATCCGGCAAGTGGCTGCTGTACAAGATTGTCCACGGCCTGGCGCTCACCCGCATCTCGCCTAACGCCCTCACCTTCATCGGACTGCTGCATCAACCTCGTAGCCGGCATTCTGTTCGGCTACGCCCACGCCGAAAACCAGCGCCGCATGTTTCTCTACGCCGGGCTGGTGATCATCGGCGCCGGCATCTTCGACATGGTGGACGGCCGCGTCGCTCGCGCCACCAACCAGGTCACGCAGTTCGGCGGCTTCTTCGATTCCATCATCGACCGCTACAGCGACGTGGCGCTGTTCTTCGGACTGCTGGTGTACTACGCTCGCGCCAACCGCTTCTTCTACGTGGTGATGGTCGCCTTCGTCATGATCAGCTCGGTGATGGTGAGCTACGCGCGCGCCCGCGCCGAGTCGCTGATCCCAAGCTGCAAGGTCGGGATTCATGGAGCGCCCGGAACGCATCGTGCTGGTGATCATCGGCGCGCTGTTCAACCGCATGGGCCCGGTGCTGTGGGTGATCGCGGTGCTGAGCACCATCACCGTCATCCATCGCATCCGCTACACCTATCAGGTGCTGCGGACATCGAGCCGCCGCCCGTTCCGTTGCTCCCGATCCGCTGAAGTTCGAAGAAATGGTGGGATAGCGGTCTTTCTCATTTCAGATGAACTGCGGCTTCAACCGTCTTTCGGCCCGCCTCTACTGGCTCGCGCGGCTTCGCAACGACCGGCCCATATTTCGGCTTGATCTCGTGGCACGACGGATCGCAGTACACCCCTTGATGTGTCTTGTCGGTTTCCGGATCAGGCATCGGCGAAGCGACAGCCGCTTCGCGATCGGCTTCCAGTTCGCGCTCAACGTCTTCGATCAGCTTGTGATTGTCCGTCGCCGTGAGCCAATGCTTTACATTCACCAGGTAGTCTTCGAAGCGCGCTATCGGATCGCGGGCGCGCCAAAACTCCAATAGCTCGGTCGGTACGTACTGCGCGGCGTCGTGAATGGCGTGTCCTTTCATGCGCATCATCTTGGCTTCGATGAGCGTCGGGCCTTCGCCGCCACGGGCGCGTTCGCAGGCTTCATGCGTGGCGTCGTACACCTGGCAGGGATCGGTGCCGTCCACGATCACGCCTGGAATGCCATACGCGATGGCGCGTTCGGCGAGGTCCTTCACGCAGAACTGCATATCGGCAGGCGTCGAATAGCCCCACAGATTGTTCTCGACGATGAGCACCAGCCCGAGCTTCTGCACGGCGGCGAAATTCAGGCTCTCATAGGTGACGCCGGTGGACTGGCCGCCGTCGCCGACGTACGTCAGGCCGGCAATGTTCTTGCCTTGCAATCGCGCGCCCAGACAAACGCCCGCCATCACGCCGATCAGCTCGCCCAGCATCGAGATGGGCGCGCAGACATTGCGGCGCTGAAAGTCGCCAAAGTGCGACGAGGCATCGCGTCCCCAGGTCGGCGAGTCGGCCTTGGCCATGTACTGCCGCATGATGTCGCGGGCGCTGAAACCGCGCACCAGCATCGCGCCCTGGTTGCGGATCATCGGCCCCAGCCAGTCGTCAGGCCCGAGCGCATACGCTGACGCGCACGAGCAGCCCTCCTGGCCCAGTCCGAAGTAGACGCCGCCAACCACCTTGCCCTGCTTGTAGAGGTTTTCCAGCGCCACTTCCATGCGACGGTTGAGCAGCATCCAGCGATAGATGGCGATGCACTGCTCGCGCGAGAGGTATTTCGACTCGCGGATGGGCGGCGGCGGCGGCGCTCAGGTCGCCCTCGACGCGGTACTCAAGGTTGGCACCCTCGCCCGAGATGAAGATGCGGAACTCCGGATGCTCGAGGCGATAGTCTGGAATGTTGTAGCTGCGCGTCGCAGACGAAGAAGCAGTCGTCCCCGCTGGTTTTTGCGACAGTCTTCTTCGCGATCGGGGTCGGTTGCGCGTTCTTGTTCGATTTCTTCGGCGAACCGCCGTGCTTTGGACGTTTCTTGTGAACCATACGTTGCAGAAGAACGATAAACGTAAGGTGCAGTCGAGGCAAGTTGAGGCGTTCGGCGGACGTGAGCGGCCTTTACGCCAATTCGGTGCCGTCGCCGTGCAGCTTGCGTAGCTCCTTTGGAGGCCGCGCCGGAATGTCCTGATTAGCAGGCTTCGGGCCTTTGTACGATGACCGCTGCATCGCCCATCAGATCGTCGAGCGACTCCAGCCACAGCATCTGCGACTGGAAGACGCGCCCGAAGTTGCGCGAGGCGGCGGTGGCCACTTCTTCCATAGTCAGCGTTTTCTGCAACTCTCGCTGCAAGGACGTGACCGGCCGGCCGCTGATGCCACACGGCACAATCAGCGAGAAGAACTCCAGGTCGGTATTAACGTTGAGCGCAAAGCCGTGCGTAGTGACGCCGCGCGAGATGTGCACACCGATGGCAGCGACCTTGGCTTCTGGTTTGTTGCGCAGTGCGTAAGTCCAGACCCCGGTCAGTCCCTTGATTCGCTGCGTGCCGATGCCGAAGTCGCCGCAGGTGCGGATGAGCACCTCTTCCAGCCGGCGCACAAACTCGACAGCGCCAATCCTGGGCTCGAAACTCCGCAGATCGAATATCGGGTAGGCGACCAATTGCCCCGGTCCGTGGAAGGTCACATCGCCGCCGCGGTCAATTTCGAACAGCTCCACGTCACGTTGTGCCAGGAACTCGGGCGGCGCAATCACATTGCTCAACTGTGCGTTGCGACCAAGCGTGATGACCGGCGGATGTTCGAGCAGGAGAAGCGTGTTCTCGATGCGGTCTGCCTTGCGCAGATCCATCAGGGTGCGCTGCAGTTGCAGAGCCGTTCCGTAGGGCACCAGGCCGAGATGGAGGACATGCACGACCATAATGGCGGCGAGCAATCGTCAGCTATCAGCTTACGGCATTTCGAAGGACACTGTCGTTCTTCGCTCTTCGCAATGGCTGCTCATTGGATGTCTGAAGCCGAATGTTTGGTCCGCTCCCCCGTGCCGATCTGGACACTGCCCCAGCGGCTTGGCCTTTGCTTTTCGGTGCTATGCTGAACCTAGCTCCCACGTCCAATTCCAATGAAGCGCGATGTAGAAGATCCTCCCATCAGCACGGAACCCGCGGCCGAAGCCACGCCATGCTGGGCGGAAGCTGGTCGGCAGCGCGCTCTTTGCCCTGCTGATCGTGGTTGCGGCGGCGGCAGGTGCAGCTTCGGGATTGTTGCTGGTTTATTCCACCGATCTTCCTCAGGTCACTGAGCTCGAGCACTACCGTCCCAGCACCATCACACAGCTCTACGACGATCAGGACCGAGTGATCGGGCAATTTGCCCTGCAGCGGCGCGTCATCGACGGCTACAACGATTTCCCCAAGGTGCTGCGCGACGCCCTGATCTCGACCGAGGACAAGGACTTCGAACGTCATTGGGGCGTGGACGTGTGGCGGGTTTTCGGCGCGGCCTGGCGCGACATCCTTCAGGAAAGCCGCGCCCAAGGCGCCTCGACGCTGACCATGCAGCTCTCGCGCAACCTGTTCCTTTCCCCCGATCGCAATTTCCGCCGCAAGATCCAGGAAGTGATGCTGGCGATCCAGATCGAACGTCGCTTCACCAAGCAGCAGATTTTCGCACTGTACGCCAACCAGATCTACCTCGGCCACGGCGTGTATGGCTTCGAGGCCGGTGCGAATTATTACTTCAGCAAGAAGGCCAAAGACCTGACTCTGGATGAAGCCGCAGTTCTGGCCGGATTGCCCAAGGCGCCGAATGCCTACTCGCCGATTAACAATCCTGAACGCGCGCTGCACCGCCGTAATCTGGTCATCAACAACATGCTGGAAGACGGCAAAATTACCGCTGCCGAGGCGCAGCGGGCCAAGAGCGCTCCGCTGGTGCTGAACGTGCAGGCTGAGCCCAACGACATCGCGCCTTACTTTGTGGAGGAGGTCCGCCAATACCTGGAGAAGAAGTACGGGAGCCAGCAGGTGCACGAAGGCGGCTTGCGCGTATACACCTCGCTCGACCTGGAATTACAGCGTACGGCGCAGCAGGCGGTGCGCGACGGCCTTGCCGCTTACGAGCGGCGTCACGGATGGAAGGGCAACCTGCTCAATATAATCGCCAACGGCGACTCGCTGGCCACCTATCGGCACGTGGATTGGGACAACAATCTCGCGCCCGGCAGCTACGTCCATGCGCTGGTGACCGATGTTGAGTCCGCAATCGGCGACTGTGAAGTTCGGCCGTTACGAAGCCCGCCTTGGGCCTGCGGAGATGAAGTGGACGCGCCACGCTTCGGCGCAACAGTTTCTTACCCCGGGCGATTTGGTGTACGTGAAGATCGTTGACCTGAACGGCAGCGACAGCCACGTCTCGCTGGAACAGGAATCGGGTGTGCAAGGCGCGCTTCTCGCACTCGACAACTCCACCGGCGACATCAAGGCGATGGTGGGCGGGCGCGACTTCGAGGAGTCGAAGTTCAATCGCGCCGTCCAGGCGGAGCGTCAGGTCGGTTCGTCGTTTAAGCCCTATATCTACACCGCCGCCATCGACCAGGGACTGACGCCGGACGACACCGTTCTCGACGCGCCCATCAGCTTCAGCACGCCATCAGGCCCGTACACGCCGCACAACTACGATGGGAAGTTCGAAGGCGTGATCACCTTCCGCCACGCGCTTGCGGAGTCGCGCAATATTCCGGCGCTCAAGGTGACTGAGCGCGTCGGCGGCATCAAGACGGTCATCGAGTACGCGCGCAAGTTCGGTATCACTTCGCCGCTGCCCGCCTATTTGCCAGTCGCGCTGGGCGCGGCCGACATCACGCTGACGGAACAGACATCCGCCTTTACCACCTTCCCTAACGACGGCGTGCGTGTAGTGCCGCGCTACATACGCAAAGTCACCGACTACGACGGCCGCGTGCTGGAGGAGAACTATCCCGAAGTGCGAGATGTGGTCAGCGCACGCACCGCGCGCATCATGGTTGGCATGCTGCAGGAAGTAGTTAAGCATGGTACCGGCTATGCTGCCAGCAAGCTTAACCATCCCCTCGGCGGAAAGACGGGCACGACCAACGACTTTACCGATGCCTGGTTCGTCGGCTTCTCGCCTTCGCTGACCTGCGGTGTCTGGGTCGGGTACGACGAGAAGAAGACTCTCGGCAACAAGGAAACCGGGGCGATGGCGGCGCTTCCGATCTGGATCGACTTTATGCGCGTGGCATTACAGGGACGCGAGTCGGAAGACTTTGCCGCGCCGCCACCGTCCACTCCAGCGGCGGTCGCCCAAAAGGGAGACACCCAAGAGCAGCCTGCAGCCGACAGCGAGGCGCACTGATGCGGCGTTTCTTCCGATACGTGGTGCGCGTGCTGGTGCTGCTTGTAGTCTTCATGGTCTCGGCATTGATGGCCATGCGTTTCGCCATTCACGGGCGTCAGACCAAAATTCCCAAGCTGGTTGGCATGACGGTACCGCAAGCCGAACGTGCTCTGGCCGATCACGGTCTCGTGCTCGATCCCGGCGACCGATTCTTCAGCTCGGACGTGCCCCCCGACCGGATCATGTCCCAAGTTCCGCCTCCGGGCGAGCAGGTGCGGCGCGGCTGGCGCGTACGCGTCGCCGAAAGCATGGGTCCGCAGCGGGTCGTTATTCCCGATCTCACCGGAGGCAGCGAGCGCGCTGCCGAGATCAACATCCGTCGCCGTGGCCTGGAGCTGGGCAGTATCGCCACCGCGAGCATTCCCGGGGCACCCACTGACCAGATTGTGGCGCAGAGTCCCCCAGCCAACGCGACCAACGTTTCCGCGCCGAAGATCAGCGTGCTGCTGGCTGAGCCGGAAGAACGGGCCTCGTTCGTCATGCCCGATCTCATCGGTCGCAGCGAAGACGATGCGGTCAACGCCATCGTCAGCGCTGGGCTGCACGTGGGACGAATCGCCAGTCAAGCTCCTCCGGCCGATACCAATGAGACGGAAGCAGTTCCTTCCGGCACCCGCATGGTCGTGAAGACGACGCCGGCCGCCGGGCAGAGGGTCTTCGAAGGCCAGGGAATCACACTCGAAGTGACAAGGTAGCCGCTTTCTTGCTCGTCGCTGTTCGCCTTTCGCCAGAGCAGCAATCATCAGGAAAAGTCTAGCGTCCTCGCCTTTCCCAAGGTTCGGATGGCGCAGAGCAAAACGAAGAGCGGCCGGCGACAACGCGAAGAGCGAAAGGCGAAGTGCGCAAGAGCGGCTTCGGCTGCTTTGTGGAAAACTCGGCGTTAGGTTTACCATCCCGACAATTGTCACGGACGCGATGGCGAGATATTCTGCGGTACGAAGCTTTTTCTCCGGTCATGGCCAATCTCTTCGAACCACCGCGCTACATCGCAGTCGAAGGCCCCATCCGCGTGGGTAAAAGCACGTTGTGCCAGGTGATTGCAGAAACCCTGCACGCCCAGCGCATCAGCGAGCCGGAACGCAACCCGTTTCTGCGGCCCTTCTACGATGGCGAGCCGGGGGCAGCGTTCCAGACGCAGTTCGCCTTCCTGATTGCGCGCTATGAGCAATTGGCCGGCCTCGATGTGAAGCGCAATCCCAACAAGACCTACGTCGCCGATTACATCTTCGAAAAGGACAAGCTGTTCGCCTGTCTCAACCTCGGTGATCACGAGCTCGAGGTTTACAACCGCTACTACGAACTCTTCCGCCAGAACGTGCCGGCGCCCGACCTTGTTATCTACCTGCAAGCCACGCCTGAGGTGTTGAAGAAGCGCTTGAAGAAAAAGAACGCGCCGGGCGAGAAAGCCATCAGCGACGATTATCTGGAAGAAGTGGTGAAGGCCTACGAACACTTCTTCTTCCACTACACGTCGTCTGACCTGCTCATCGTGAACACATCAGAGATTGATTTCGTCGAGCGCAGTGAAGACTTGCAGGCGCTGCTGCGCCGCGTCAGCGAGCCCATCCGCGGCACGCAATATTTCCTGCCTTTGGGCCCGGACGAGCACACAGCGCGGGCGTAGCTTTTCACTGGCATTTCATTTACTTGTCACTGCCATCCGCTGCCAATTGCGCTATGCTTCGCTCATAGGAAAGAGAGGTTGTCATGGGCGTACTATTTCAGGCGTTCTACTGGAACTGCCCGCAGGAAGAGTCGCAGGACGGCACCTGGTGGAATTTCCTCTCCGGCAAACTCCCTGAATTGCAGCAGGCGGGCTTCAGCGCGTTGTGGCTTCCTCCCGCGTGCAAGGCCTCCAACACCGGCGGGCCGTCCATGGGCTACGATCCCTACGACTACTTCGACCTGGGCGACTTCAACCAGAAAGGCCGCGTCAAGACGTGGTTCGGCAACCAGGCCGAGCTTGTAGCCCTGATCAACGGAGCGCACGGCGCCAACATGCAGGTCTATGCCGACCTGGTGATCGACCACAATTACGGTGGCGATGCGCAAGAGGCCAATCCCATCGATGGGCAGACGCGCTGGACCAAGTTCAATCCCGCCAGCGGGAAGTTCCCGCGCGACTGGCAGTGCTTTCATCCGTCGCCCTTTGAGATATTTGACGAGATGAGTTTCGGCGACATGCCCGACCTCTGTCACCGCAATCCCCTAGTTTATGCCGCGCTGATTGATGTGGCGCAGTGGATGGTAGAAAGCATTGGCTTCGATGGCTTCCGTTTTGATTTCGTCAAAGGCTATGCCCCCTGGATGGTGCAGTCGATCGCCGAGCTGCGATATTTGAAGAAAGCAGAACAGAACTTCTATACATTCTGCGTGGGCGAGTGCTGGGACAACGAGCGTACGGTTGACGACTGGCTCGGTGAAGTCAACAGCTACACTGACAATCCGGTCTCGGCTTTCGACTTCCCTCTGCACTACCGGCTGAAGAACTTATGCGATACCTATGGCTTCAGCCTGCAGACGCTGGCCACTCCTGGAACTGTAGTGCAGGACACGCCGTCGCAAACCGTGACCTTCGTGGACAATCACGACACTATCCGCGATCCGGCCAACGCTATCAACAACGACAAGCTACTGGCCTATAGTTTCATCCTGACACACGAAGGGTACCCGTGCGTCTTCTGGATGGATTGGTACACCTTTGGCCTGGCGAAAAGCGGCACGCCGAATGGAATTGCCGCGCTGGTCGCGGCCCACGAGCATTACGCGGCTGGAACGACTCAGGTGCTCTATGCCGACGACAATCTCTACATCATGCAGCGCACAGGCGCTGGCGGACAACCCGGGCTGGTGTACGTGTTGAACAATCGCGGCGACGGATGGAATGGAGCCACGGTGCCAACCCAGTGGCAGAATGTTCAGTTCAAACCCGTGGCGTACGGCGGAAACGACGCCAGCTTGCCGGACGCCAAAACAACATCAGCGGACGGTCACGCCGATTTCTGGGCCGGCCCGCGAGGATGGGCTGTCTACGCGCCGCAATTCTAGTTCGCGCGGTTGCCGGGTTCGCGCCAGGCTCCGACGCTGCGTTCCATAACCTGCTCGGAGGTCATGCCATACAGCGGAGGCGTAGGAACATTCAGCATTGCGAGATAGATGTAAATCTGACCGCGATGGTGGATTTCGTGCTCTACCATCGCCCGCAGCCACTTCCAGACGGTGACAGGTGTGCCCTCGGGCGTGGTGCACTTGCGATTGAGCTCTTCGGCGCTGAGGCGGGAGATGATCTCCACCGACTCGCGATGTCGGCTCTCCATGAAGGCCACAACCTCATCCAGGCCGTCGGCCAATTCTTTGCCGCATCCGGTGTAGCGGCTTGGCTTGCCCTGAATGGTTTCGACGAACATATAGCGCTCGATGGCGGCGATATGGCGCGCCAGATCGCCGAGAGTGAATTTGCCATCACGGTAGGACCATTCGAGCTTGTCCGCAGGAATGCAGCCCACCACGCGCAGAGTGCGTTGGTGTACCTTGTCAAGATATTCGAGAAAGATACCGAGGTCCTGGATTTGCATAGCGCTGCGGGATTGGATGCTGTGCCAGCCCAGTCCGACTTCGGCCCATAGGCCCAGGCTGGCGGCCCTCGGTGTTCAGTGCGCTGGCGGAACGTACTCCTTGGGCTTCTCGGCTCCCTCGCCGAAGAAATAGGCCTCCATCTGCTGCACGATGAATTCCTGATGGTCCTTCTTCCAGGGCTGCAGACGGTATTCGTTGAGCAGCATCTTCATGTGCTCCTGCCACTGCTCCCAGGCCAGCTTGGAAACGTTGTCATAGATGCGCTGACCCAGTTCGCCGTCGAAAGGCGGCTCGTCGAGGCCCTCCATTTCGCGGCCCATCTTGATGCATTTCACCATGTGTGCCATGTAAATCTCCCGGGTATTAATACTGCTCTCGATTCTAATCAGTGGAATCACTTTCCGCTATTCGCCCAGCCACGCGCCATAAGGCTGCAAGGGTTCGATGTGGTCGCAGATGATCTTGCAGGCGCCGGTGATCGGCACCGCCAGAATCAGTCCCATCGCGCCCCACAGCCACCCCCAAAATAAAAGGGCCAGTGTGACGGCCAGCGGATTCAACTGCAGGCGCTTGCCCAGGATCTTGGGATAGAGAACGTTCATGGCGACCAGGTGCAATCCGAGAACGCTGCCAATAATGACCAACATGGTGGCGGTGGTGAGATGTCCAAGATCAGCGACCAGAGGCGGCAGAATGGCAAGAATCACGCCCAGGTAAGGGATCAGGCTAAGGAATCCGCTGATGATGCCTAGAAAGTAAAAGTACGGCAAACCGAGAAGACTGAACACGACAATGCTGCACCCGCTGAGGAACACACCGATAATGAAATTGCCGACGATAAAGGACCGGATCATTCCCGCCACGAGGCCGAGCATCACGTAGGCAGTGTTGCGGTTCTCCATTTTGAACAGCATGACCGACGCCGAACGCACGTGGTCCTGCCAGCTCAGCATGAAGAACACCAAAAACGGGATAAACGTAAGTGCCAGCACAATCTCAGAGACCGAGCTGGCGTTCCGGCTGACGAGGTCCGTCCAACTGCTCGACTGTTTCACGGTAACTGTTTTTTTGTCGTCCTCGGACGACGGCAGGACAGTCTCCGTCGTCTTCTCGAACTGCTCAGCCTCTTCGCGAACAGGAGCCATCATCTGTTGGATCCTGGCCTTATACATGGGCAGCTCATACATGAACGACAGGGCGCGGCTGTACGAGGCGTAGCTAGCTCCAGCGATCACCACCACCAGCGCCATCACCGCGATAAGAGCGCCCAAGCCGCGCGGTATCTGGAAATGCGTCAGGAAGTCCACAACAGGAGCGAGCACAAACGAAATCAGAATGGCGATGAGAATAACTGCCAGAATGAGCTTGGCAAAGTAGATGAGAGTCAGCACAGCTCCCGCTGCCAGAATCAGAAGCGCGGAGGCCTGAAGGCGCATTAGGCGACGCCGCTCCAGCTCCGCCACAGTCGAGCGGTCGATGGACACTTGCTGATGAGCGCCGGCAGCATTCAGCTCGGCATCACGCTCGTCACGTACTTGAGCCGGATTCGGATTGTCCAGCAACTGATCGGGCATTCGCTTTATCGTACTCGCACAAGCCTTAGATTCCGAACATGATACTTTGTGCTGTGCCGCAAATGGTAAATAGTCCTGAGGCAGGGTCGAATCCGGGTCAGCCAGCGCGAATCCTGGCGCTGGATTTCGGTTCGAAGAGCATCGGCCTTGCCGTCACCGATGAGCTGGGCCTGACCGCGCAAGGTCTTCCTACACTTCGTCGCAGCAACAAACGGAACGACCTCGATCATCTGCGGCGAGTCATCCGGCAGTACGGCGTTCGCGAGCTGGTCATGGGACTGCCGCTGCGCATGAGCGGCAGCGAAGGCATCCAGGCGGAGAAGGTGCAGGCATTTGCCGAGGAGCTGCGCCGCAAATTCAAGCTGCAGGTGCATCTTTTCGACGAGCGGCTGACGTCGGTCGAGGCCAATCGCCTGCTGCGCGAGACCGACATGAGCATCAAGCGCCGCGCCGAAGTTGTCGACCAACTTGCTGCGGTGCTGATACTGCAATCCTTCCTGGAATGCCGAAAAGCCAGACAGACTTAGTTGGTGAGCAGTGAGCGACATCCGTCTCGACCCCTGTTTAGAATCAATAACTTAGCGACGAATCGTTGTAAAGCAATAGAGCCCGCTAGGCTTACGCGTATGTAATAGTTGAATAAGGACTTAATGTACGAAAAATGATGGATTTTGCCCTCATTTTGTGCTAATATGAAGTCATGAAGTCATGCTAACATGTCAAAATCTGCATCGGTAAGAGTATTTTCCGTCAGACTCCCCGAGGCCCAGAGGCGACAGGTCAAGAGCCTGGCTGCGAGCCTCGGGCTCAGCCTGCAAGAAGTGGTCCACCGGGCGCTGGAGGCCTGGGTGTCGCAGCACGACCCGCAAATGAGCCGGCGACGCAACCCACAGCCGGCTGCTCTGGGCGGCGCGGAGCAAACCAGCGCGGCGGGACGACGAAGAGACCACGAGAACACCCCGGAAGGCGGGTGCCCGGCCTCGCGCTGGGGGCGCAAGCGCTCAAGCGCGAGATCCCGAAGCAGACGCCTGGGCATGGCTCAGGGGTGCTCCGCGGCTGGATTGGTCACAATGTCCGGCGGTCGAAATCGTATCTACAAAAATCGGCCGAGTTGTGGTTTTTCGCGGAACTCGCATTCCTCTCCCGGCGGTCTTTCGCGATTTCATGGACGGTCATTCCATGGAGAAAATCCTTGCCCGCTATGATGGGCTCACCCTGGAGCAGTTGAAAGCTGCCCTGCAGTTCGCCGCACTCGGGCTTGCGCCCTCAGCCCCTCCCGGTTGAGGTACTGCGGCTGCGGTCGGGCCTTGATTTCGCGTGACCGTCCCGATAGACCGTCATTCGGGAGCAATCGCCGAGCTCTAGTGCCCGACGTTTGGATCGATGACTCTATGCCAACTTGTTGGTCCCGATCCGCATGTCCCATCTGAATTGTTTCCCGGTTCGCCGAGCATTCGCCAGAAATGTTCGTATCACGGAGGCGGCACGCACTGTGAACGCTTTGCTATTACTGCTCCCCCCACCTGGGATCCATTCTCGGCGGATGCTGCAAGGTTTGAAGTACAACACAATACTGCTCGGTTTTCTCCTGCAACGCGCTTAACTGCTCCTTGGTCGCCTGCGGGGCTCGGACGTCGAAAATCACTCTGATGCTCTCAAATCCGACAGCCGCCTCTTTCGAAATTCCCAAGGTTCCTTGCAAGTCCAAGTCACCCTCGACCGTAACATCTATGCCCTCCGTAGGTATGCCCATCGCAGCGGCTACCATTTGGCAGGTGATCTGTGCGCATGCGGCTATTGCACCCAGCAGTAAATCTCCCGAGCAGGCACCGGTACCCGCTCCCCCGACGCCCTGGTGAGCTTGTGCCTTGTAGATCTCCCGGCCCAAGTCCACAGAGCATGTGATCGGTGCGTCTGTCTGGCTGCCGCGTGCCTTCAGGGTGATTCGCGAACTCGACGGATTGTTCCGATACTGCTCCTTCAGTGGACGCTGTAGTGTTCGAATATCCATGAATTCCCCCGGGATTTTGGTATTATAACCGCATCTAGGGTGGTGGTGCCGGAACGCTGCGCGGCATCGACTTAAGGATCAATTCCACGTGTTCACGTAGCGTCGAGCAGTCAGCTTGGGCTGTTCAACAGCTGCGCCAATGAGGTTCATGAGCCCACCGCTCACGCCAGGTTCAGGTCCGTCCACTTTGTCGTCGGGTACGCGCTTCGGCACGTACGAAATCCTTGAGCAACTCGGCGCCGGGGGCATGGGCGAGGTTTATCGCGCCCGGGACACACGCCTGGGCCGTGAAGTCGCAATTAAGACCGTTTCGCTGCGCCATCATTCGCAGGCGGATGCTCTAACCCGCTTTGAGCGGGAAGCCCGTTCCGCGTCCGCGCTCAATCACCCGAACATTGTCACCATTTATGAGCTCGGTTGCGTGGAAAACACCCACTTCATTGCCATGGAACTGGTGCGTGGCGAGACGGTGCGTGAATTGCTCGCGTCTGGTCCTATTCCATTTCGCAAGGCAATCGCCATCGCGGCACAGGTTGCCGACGCTCTCGCGCGGGCGCACGAAATCGGGGTCGTTCATCGGGATTTGAAGCCCGACAACCTGATGGTTACTGTGGACGGCACTGCCAAGGTTCTAGATTTCGGCTTGGCGAAACTGCTTGCGGTCGACCCGCCGGCTGATTCAGATGTCTCCACCTCTGCCGCTCCCATCACCAGTGACGGAGCCGTGATGGGTACGCTTAGCTATATGTCACCGGAGCAGGCGAACGGCGCCCGAAAACTCGATTTTCGGTCCGACCAGTTTTCGTTCGGATCGGTGCTCTACGAGATGGTCGCCGGAGTTCCTGCGTTTCAGAAGAACACTCCTGCGGAAACCGCGGCTGCCATCCTCCGCGACGAGCCAGAGCGCATTGGTTCGAAAATGCTTCAGGCGCCCGCTCCGTTCATTTGGATTGTGGAGCGCTGTCTCGCCAAAGACCCGAAACAACGGTATGCATCAACCCGGGATTTGGCTCGCGACCTCGCGGCCGTGCGCGACCGGCTCGCCGATGCGCCCGCCCGCCATGCGGAGCCTCGCCCCATCAACCTCCCGGTGCAGCGTACCGCTTTCATCGGACGCGAGCACGAGGCGGCTGCGCTCCGCCAGCTCTTGGGCCGGGATGATGTTCGGCTTGTGACCCTCACCGGTCCCGGCGGCATCGGCAAAACGAGACTTGCTTTGCAGGTGGCAGGCGAAATCAGGCAGGAATTTCGGTCCGGCGTTTGCTTCGTGTCGCTGTCGGTCGTTGGGGAACCTGGCTTGATCGTTTCCACCATCGCACAAGCGGTGGGAGTCCGCGAGACCGGCAATCAGTCGGCGCAGGAAAGTATGAAAGACTTCCTTGGCGGGCTGGACCAGCCGATGCTTCTCCTGCTCGACAATTTTGAGCACCTCGTCTCCGCTGCCCCGGTCATATCGGACCTGCTCTCTGTGAGCCCCAAGCTCAAGATCGTAGTCACCAGCCAGTCGCCGCTGCACGTTTACGGCGAACACGAATTTCCGGTGCCGCCACTTGCGGTTCCCGATCCGAAATCGTTGCCGCCCCTGGATGTGCTCTCGCGTCTTCCCGCGATTGCGCTTTTTGTGGAACGCGCGTGCGCTGTGAAGCACGACTTCGTATTGACCAAGGAAAACGCGCCCGCCGTCGCTGCCGTTTGTGCTCGCCTTGACGGTCTGCCCCTCGCTATCGAACTTGCGGCAGCGCGTATCAAGCTGCTCTCTCCGTCCGCTATGCTGGCGCGTCTCGAAAGCTGCCTAAACCTGCTGACCGGCGGTGCCCGCGACCTGCCAACTCGTCAGCAGACTCTTCGCGGCACCATCGACTGGAGTTACGGCCTCCTCAACGCTGCAGAGCAAACTCTCTTCCGCAGGCTTTCGGTGTTCATGGGCGGTGGCACGCTGGAAGCTGTGGAGGCCATCTCTGATACCACGGGAGATTTGGGTCTCGACGTACTCGATGGCATGGCTTCCATGGTGGACAAAAGCCTAGCGCAGCAGGTCGAAGAGGCGGCGGGCGAAACGCGCTTTGTCATGCTCTCCACCATCCGAGAGTACGCACTCGAACGTCTGGCCGCGAGCGACGACGTAGCCGCGACTCGCCGGTCCCACGCCGCGTATTACCTGGTGCTCGCCGAAGAAGGCGCTTTGGAAGCGGCCGCACATCCCGAATGGCTCGATCGTTTCGAAGTTGAGCACGACAACTTCCGCACCGCGCTCGAATACCTCATCCAAATCGGCGATGCCGACTGGGGCCTCCGCCTCGGCACGGCGCTGTTTCATTTTTGGGAGACCCGCGAATATCTTACGGAGGGCCGCAGCCGCATCGCCAAGCTTCTCGCGTTGGAAGGATCTGCCGCGCGCCCGAAACTGCGCTCGCGCCTGCTATTCGCCGCCGCAGTTCTGGCAGGCGAGCAGGGCGATTACACTCCTGCGCAACAATTGTTCGAAGAGAGTCTTGAGACCTGTCTCGAGTTAAACGATAGCCGCGGGGTGGCGGTTGCGCTTAACGCTTTGGCCGTAAATGCCCGCGATCGTGGCGAACTTGCCACCGCGTCCTTCTTATTTGAAAGATGTGTCGCTATTTGGAGAGACGCGGGAGATCCAGCGGACATTGCTCGTGCTGTCAGCAACCTCGCGAACGTCACCAAGCTGCAAGGCGAACTTGCTCGCGCGTCCTCCCTCTACCATGAATGCCTGGCGATTTTCCGCAAGGTGGGTGACGTGGCTGGTATCGCCTGGACGTTGAACTACCAGGGAGATGTT
>CAVPFD010000006.1:0-56897 GCA_963703645.1 uncultured Acidobacteriaceae bacterium | reverse complement strand
TACCGACTTCCTTTCCGTGCTGGCCGGACCCTGGACCCTGCACATCCTGTGGGTGCTCGGCAACGATGGCCCGGCTCGTTTTGGCGAGCTGCGGCGCAAGGTCGAAGGCATCTCCCCTCGCATGCTGAGCGACCGGCTTCGCCTGCTGGAGGAACGCGGTTTCATCTACCGGCACTACGAGCCGACCATTCCTCCGGCAGTAACCTACGGGATTACCGAGCGGATGAAGGACATCAACCGAGTGCTGGCCGAACTGGACAAGGTGGCGCGCAAGTGGGGGCAGGAAGATTCCGCGCACAACACCAAACGTCACGCCGAGGAATCACCCGGAAAGCCTGCCCGTGCGAATCACGCCCGGCGTGCGGTGTGACAACTTACGCTACCGGCTGCATGCGTCTGGCTTCCATACCGTCCAGCACGCGCCACAGCGCCTGTGCCGCAGTTTCAGCGGCAGCCAGCGCGCTCTCTGCTTGTTCAGGATGCGCTGCAACTTCCGCGCTCAGCAGTTCTCGCCACACATGCGAGTGCTCCACATCAGCGAACTGATGCAGCTTGAAATACCCGCACGTCCTGGCGTCTGCGCCATAGCGCTCCGCTAGGCCATCGGCCTTCGCCTTGGCCACGCGCGGAACCTGGGACTCATAGGCGTAGAACGCCGCCAGAGCGTCGGCAGTCGAGCCCTCACGTGCAACCCGGCGAAACTCGCTGATGAGCTCCCGCACCTCCGGCAAGGGATCGCGATGCCGCACCCGCGCGCGATCGGCTCCCATGCCTTCGGCAAAATCGAGCGACAACTCGCTGTGTGGACGCCCTTCGATCTCCTCGTCGCGCAGATTACGCAGCACCGCACGCCGCAGCTCGCCGTCGTCCAGCCGCGAGTGCAACGCACTCAGGTACGCGGGAAACGCCGCCACGTGATGGTAGTAATCGCCGGCGTATTCGCGTAGATCTTCGCGCGTGAGCTGGCCTGCCGTCCACGCCTTGTAATACGGATGGCACAAAAGATCGTAGCGGGCGATGCGTTCTTCGAGCGCCGCAAGAAACGTCTGCAATTCCATGATCTACCCCACAAAGAAATTTGGCCCCTGGAGGTGACAACACTATACGGGAGCAGCGAACTTCGCCACAAGCGGCGCGAGAAGCAGCACGGACAGTATTATGTCCACAAATGGAATTTCACGCGGACCAGCCACGTGATACCCGTAACGACACCGCTATCCTCATTGCGCTCGCGCTGGGCATCTTCGTTCTGCACACTGTCACCAACGGACGGTATGGATTCCATCGTGACGAGCTGGCCACGCTCGACGACGCGCATTACCTGGCGTGGGGCTATGTCGCCTATCCGCCGCTGACGCCGTTTCTGGGGCGCGTAAGTCTTGATCTGTTTGGAAACTCAGTGCGGGGCGCGCGGTTTTTTCCCGCCCTGGCGCAAGCGATTGCGGTTTTTCTCTCCGGCCTGATGGCCCGCGAGCTGGGCGGCAGACGCATGGCGCAGGTTGTGGCCGCGTTGTCCGTCGCGATTGTTCCGATGGGGCTCGCCACCGGAGCCCTTCTGCAATACGTTGTCTTCGATTATTTGTGGTGGGTATTGACCGCGTACCTGCTGATACGGCTGCTTCGCACCGAAGACCAGCGCTGGTGGCTCGCAATCGGCGCTGTCATCGGAGTGGGCATGTTGACCAAGTACACCATGCTCTTTCTGGTGGCCGGCATAGTCATTGGCTTGTTGTTCACCAATGCGCGCCGACACTTGAAAAGCCCGTGGTTGTGGGTTGGAGTCGCCGTCTCACTGCTCATTTTTGTCCCGAATCTGATCTGGCAAGTTAAGCATGACTTCATTTCACTCGAGTTCCTGCGTCAGATTCACGAGCGCGACGTTCACCTGGGCCGCCCGCCGGCATTTCTGCCGGAGCAGCTATGGATCGTCGCCAATCCCGTCACGATTCCTCTGTGGGCGGCCGGGCTGTATTTCTACTTCTCTGCGAACGACGGTAGGCGCTTCCGCATGATCGGCTGGATGTTCGTCGTCCCCTTGGCACTTTTTCTTGTTGCGAAAGGGCGTGGCTATTACATCGCGCCAGCGTATCCCATGTTGCTGGCAGCTGGAGCGGTAGCGCAGGAACGCTGGCTGGCATCCATGTCGATCAACAAGGCCCGCGCCTGGGAAGCGGTCACATTTGCTCTACTTGCCGTAAGTGGCGTCGCCATCGCTGCCGCCGCGCTCCCCGTCGCCCCCGTGCGCTCCCATTGGTTTCGAATAGCCAGCAGGATCAACGGTTATTTCCGCGAGGAGATTGGCTGGCCGGAACTGGTGGCCGAGGTCGCCAAAGTCCGCGATTCTCTGCCCGCCGATGAGATTGGGCAGGCGGCGATCCTCGCGGCTAATTACCGGTGAGGCTGGCGCCATCAACATGTACGGACCTGCCTACGGCCTGCCCAAAGCAATCAGCGGAATGAATTCGTACTGGGCACGCGGCTATGGCGATCCGCCGCCCCAGATTCTGATAGTGCTCGGGTTTTCTCCCCAGGACGTGAACCAATTCTCACGTCCTGCGAATTGGCAGGCCGCGTCACCAACCAGTTCAGGGTGGTCAACGAAGACCAAGGACCATCCTTACATCTTCGTCTGCCGAAAGCTGCGCTATGACTGGCCTGAGTTCTGGCAGCGCTTCCGCTATTTTGGGTAGCAGGCCATAAGTACTACTTGCTTAATAAGATTTCTCCTGAAGCTGCCTGCGCGGTTGGATTACTGCTCATAAGTGGTTTGAATAGAATATTTTGCGTCTAACTCATCTGGATGGAGTATTTTGCCGATATTCGTGAAGAAATCCATCTTTTGTTTTCAATATTTTGCAGACATGTTAGGGGAGGGGTCTGCAGACACTAATAACTCAGTCATCGCGAGTTGGGGAAACCCGGTCAGTAGCCGGAATAAGTACCAAAGAGCACGATTATTCACTTGACAATATTTCAGCGTAGGCGTACACTTTGCTCATGATTAGGCTAAGTGCTACTGTCGCTTTGGTTTATCGGATTCAAGAGCCTTTAGCTTCCGCCTCAAATCCTGCCGAATTGACGCAACGGTTTCGTCGGAACTCGCTGCAATGGGCCTTTCTCAAGTTTCTTCGGCTTCTCATTCATGGAGGCTCCTGTGACTCTGACTGACGTTGCTACCGCTTTCTCGACTGACAAAAAGTGCCGCGAACTCTTGGAACGCCTCCGCTGGCCCGCTGGCCCTGAATGCCCGCGCTGCCACAATCAGAAATTGACCCGTATCAGCACCAACAAGAAACTGCTGTGGTGCGTTGACTGCAAATATACCTTCACCGTTACGGCGGGCACGATCTTTAATGACTCGCACCTTGCCGTTGGAGACCTGGTTTCTTCGCCGTCATTCTGATTTTAGAGGCCGCGCAAGGGGATGAGTGCCAACCAACTCAAGCGGACCCTGCTGCGGACCAAAGCCTACAAGACCGCATGGTATCTCTGTCACCGCATCCGCGCTGCGATGGCCGAAGCCGAGCGCCCTATGTTGGATGGTACGGTCGAAATGGATGAAACCTACGTGGGCGGAAAGCAGCCGGGGACGCGGCAAGGCTGGCCGCGAGACGGCACACAAAGAGTGGTCATCGGCATCCGGCAGCGCGGCGGCGATCGTCGCTTCTTTCATGCTGAGGATGCGGAAGGGGACGCTGGCAAAGTACATCAAAGAGAACATCAGCAGCGATGTGGACGTGATTGTCACTGACGAACTGCCCGCCTATCGCAGCGGTTGGCGACTCGCAAGCATGAGACAGTCAACCACACGCGCAAAGAGTACGTACGCTTGGAACTGACATTCACACTAACACCGTGGAATCGGCATTCTCGCTGCTCAAGCGTGGCATCATCGGAACGTGGCACAAGCTCAGCGCAAAGCATCTCGCGGCCTACCTTGCGGAGATGGAGTTCCGTTTCAACCGGCGTAAGCTCCCGATCTGTTTCTTGACACGTTGCGCCATATGATTACTGCTGACCCTTTAACCTTTGAAAAACTGACTGCGTAAATGGGAGGTCATGCCTTCTGATCATCTGGCTTCTTGGGTCCCGTAATGAGGCCCAGATGATCGCGTGTAAACGGAAATAACATATCCCAGAATCTGTCATGGTTCGCAAGGCGCTCAAGCTCGCTTCGGCGCAAGAGGTTCATCGCCTCCATAAGCATGTCAACCTTTTTCTTCAATCGTTCGTCTGTTGCGCCGAGGTCAGCAGCGCTGAGAATAACCTCTCCAATGCCACTATCTACCGACTCAAGTAATTCAGTTATAGCTCGCACGCGGTCAGGTCGCATGGCCACTGACGCCTTCATTCCTGAGGATAGCTACATGACTTTCGCCCCCACAGCCATCAACATGTTCTTTCGCCTGAAACAATACGTAGGCCGCTAGAATGGCACACTGGCTGATAGACAACAAGTTGCTATACATCCTCTGCTTCAGGAAATCCGCCATGAATGACCCTGAGCCCCCTGAAACATATTCATCACGTTCGTTGACGACTGGGCCAACGGCGGAAAATAAGCTACTTTCATCTCCCACCTTAACGCCATAAACAAGTTCTACTTCTGGGCACGAACCAGGTTGATAGATTTGCCCGTACTCTTTGTACAAAGATTTGATGCAGTCCTCTATGCTCTCGCAAGCTGACTGCATGTCGCCTGACGAATAGCAGGATCTCCAGCACTCCGTTACCAGCTTGTCGATAAGCGGACCATATCCTGCCCCGCAAAAAGCAACCGCCAATTCAACACCACTGAGTGCTTGTCGTGCCCCAGCAAATACCCCGAGAGGGTTCATATTTCAACTTCGGCACGCGCCTCTTTGACTGCCCAAGGGTTTCTTGGGTATCTGCGCAAATGACTACTCCCTCGACACACTTAAAGCCAGCTATGATGGTCACGGCATACCTCGACAGCAGCCGCTTCGGGGACGACGATAGTTCAGTCGGCGGCGGCTTAGGGTACATTTGCACCCTCCGCCGATATTGTCAAGTGAATAATCGTGCCAAAGAGTTAATGAGCGTCGGAGGCAGTTATTGCCATCAGCCGTCAACTCGTAAGCGAAAGGAGAGGCGCAACGAGCGAACGGCCATCCCCGAATAGTGCAATGCCGAACCCTCGACTTGGCGTGCTAGAATGCCCAAAGAAAGACTCGCGGGAGCAGTTCTTGATCGAGATAGCGCCGTCCATCTTGTCGGCCGATTTCGCCCGCCTGGCTGAAGACGCCAATGCCGCGGTGCGGGGCGGCGCGACCCTCCTTCACGTTGACGTGATGGATGGCCATTTTGTGCCCAATATTACAATCGGTCCGCCGGTGGTCGCTTCGCTACGGAAAGCCGTAGATGTCCCTCTCGACTGCCACCTGATGATCGAAAATCCTGATGAATATATCCCCGCCTTCGCCGATGCGGGAGCGAATTGGATCACTGTCCATCAGGAAGCTTGCCGTCATCTGAACCGCAGCCTGGAACTCATTCGTAGCTGCGGGGCACGAGTTGGTGTGGCCATCAATCCGGCGACCACGGTGCAGACTCTCGGCGAGGTGCTCGACATTGTTGATCATGTACTGGTCATGTCGGTCAATCCAGGTTTTGGCGGGCAGACGTTCATTCCCGGCGCGCTGGAGAAGGTCCGCAAGTTGGCGACCATGCGCGCTGCCAAAGGAGTGGATTTTCGCATCGAAATAGACGGCGGGATCGACTTGGAAACTATCGGTCCGGCAGCTCGCGCCGGAGTCGAAGTCTTTGTCGCCGGCAGCCACGTCTTCGGGCGTGGGGATCCAGGACGCAACGTAGCGGCGCTGCTGAGGGCCGCTCAGGAAGCCACTCTGGTGCGTGTTTAGCGGCGCCTGACAGCGGCTTGGGAATGCAATCGTAGAGGTGTTTAGGATGTTTTGTCGCGTCATCTTAAGAGTTGTGATCGCCGGCGTGCTTATGTCACTGGGTTCGTTTGCCCAGACCACCGCCAACCCTCCAGGCCAGAACACAGGCAGCACTCAGGCCCAGAGTCCGAGCAATACCTCGGCGCCAGCAGCGAGCGGTCCGGCCCAAACCGCAAGCGCCAATCCTGCCCCAGCGGCGAGCACAAACCAGGCGCCGAAGGCCAACACCACCCAGAAGTCCGCCAAGAGCAGCAAGAAGAAAAGCAAGAAGGCGCAGAACCCAATCGCCAACGTCGATTCCAAGCAGCCGGACAAAGTCCTGTTTGACCGCGCCATGGATGCGATGAAGCACAACAGGTACGATGTGGCGCGGCTCAGCCTGCAAACGCTGATCAACACCTACCCCGATTCGGAGTACATCGCGCGCGCCAAGCTGGCCATCGGCGACTCCTGGTATCAGGAAGGCGGTACCGCGGCCATGGCGCAGGCCGAAAGCGAATACAAGGACTTCATCACCTTCTTCCCCAACATGCCTGAGGCTGCCGAAGCGCAATTAAAGATCGCCAATATCCATTACAAGGAGATGGAGAAGGCGGACCGTGACCCGACCCATGCCAGGCGCGCCGAAGAAGAATATCGCCAGCTCATCATGCAGTTTCCAGATAGTTCGCTGGTGCCGCAGGCGAAGCAGCGCCTGCTGGAAGTGCAGGAAGTCCTGGCCCAGCGGGAATACATGATTGGCCACTTTTACCTTCTGCGTGAGAGCTACCCGGCGGCCATCGCCCGCTTGAAATCGGTGGCTGACACCTACCCGCTGTACAGCGGAGCTGATCAGGCCCTTTTCGAGTTGGGTGGCGCCTACGAGAGAGAGGTCGAGCTCGTCCGCCGCGCAAGATTCCCTGAGACCGCGAAAGGGGCGCTGATTAAACAGTACAATGACGGCGCAGTCGCGGCTTACGGTCGCATTCTCACCCGATATCCCTTACAAGAACGCGCTGGCGACGCCAGGAAGCGACTTGAGGCGATGAAGCAGCCCGTGCCGCACGCCACGCCGGAAGCGATTGCACAAAACAAGTCCGAAATCGCCAGCCGGGGATCGATGGGCAAAATTGACAAGGTGATGGAGAATTTCCACAAAGGGCCAGACGTTTCCGAAGCCACGAAAGTGGGCGAGCCCACACTGGTGGACCCCAAGCAGGCTAGCGCTCCCGAAATGGTGCGAGCTGCGAACAGTAGCGTGATGGGCAGTCTGAGTAACCTTAACGGCTCCAACCAGGTCACCGTGGAACGTATAGGCGCCGGCGCAACGCCTCCAGCAAATGCACTTGTTCCACGGTCCGAACCAGCGTCGGCGGTGGCTGGCGCTTCGGGGATTGGATCGCCGGTCGCAGGAAGCAACAGTGCCGCCGTTCCCGAGCTTCAGAATGACTTGCAGCCGGCGCCTGCCGGCGATACCAGCGGCACTCCCGAAAAAGCACCGCCGCAAGTTAATGATGCTGCCCCCTCCAGTACGAGTAGTGACAGTGGTTCGCAATCGCCGGCCTGCGACCAGCAACAGCGGTACACAGGCCCAGCAACGCCAGCCAATGCCAACACCGAAAGCTCGTCGAAGAAAAAGAAGAAGAAGACTTTTGGGAATCTTTTAGTCAAGAAAAACTTCCTGTGCCACGAGCGCAGCTGCGGCTGCGCTTTTTTCTGCCAACTTGTGACTGATGACGTGGACGAGGCTGACGACCTGATTGCTGACGAGCTAACTAGCTTCTCCTTGTAATATCGAGGTTTGACCTTCGTTCGTTGAACGGACTGGAATGCCTCACGATCTTCCCAAGGCCTACGAACCAGGCGCGATTGAGCCGCGTTGGGCCGAGTACTGGGTCCGCGAAAAGCTCTTCCACGTGGAAACTCCGGCCAGCGACTCGAAGCAGCCGGTGTTCACGCTGATTCTGCCGCCGCCTAACGTCACCGGCCGCCTGCACATGGGCCACATGCTCAACCAGACGGAGATGGACATCATCGTCCGCTGGCATCGCATGCGCGGCTTCACTACTCTGTGGCTGCCAGGCACCGACCACGCCGGTATCGCCACGCAGATGATGGTCGAGCGCCAACTGGCTGCCGAAGGCAAGAACCGCCGCGACATCGGCCGCGAAGCCTTCATCGCGCGCGTGTGGGACTGGAAGCAGCACTATGGCGGCGCCATCCTGGACCAGATGAAGCGGCTGGGCGCATCGGTGGACTGGTCGCGCGAGTACTTCACCATGGACGAGCGCATGTCACGCGCGGTGCGCGAAGCCTTCGTTCGCCTGTACGAAGAAGGACTGATCTATCGCGGCAAATACATCGTGAACTGGTGTCCGCGCTGCATCACCGCAGTCTCCGATCTCGAAGTCGTTCACGAGGAGACGCCGGGCAAGATCTACGAGATTCGCTATCCGGTGATCGGGTCCAAAGACGAATACATCGTGGTCGCGACCACCCGCCCCGAAACCATGCTCGGGCGACACCGCCGTCGCGGTGAATTCCGGCGATGAGCGCTACCGCCATCTGCACGGCAAGAAGGTCTTGCTGCCGCTGATGAACCGCGAGATCCCGATCATCACTGACGACATCCTCGCCAATCCCGAGTTCGGCACCGGCGCGGTCAAGGTCACGCCTTCGCACGATCCCAACGACTTCGAGGCTGGACTGCGCAACGATCTGCCGCAGATTGAAGTGATGAACGAGGTCGCGCAGATGAACGAGAACGCCGGTCCTTACAAGGGCTCGACCGTTTCGAGGCGCGGCAGAGAGTCCTTGAAGACCTTGGAGCAGGGCGGCTTCCTGGTCGGCGCGAAGGACTACATCGTTCCGCTGGGCAAGTGCGACCGTTGCAAGACCATCATCGAGCCGCGGCTTTCGACGCAGTGGTTTGTGAAGATCCAGCCGCTGGCCGATCGCGCCATCGAAGTCGTGGAGAACGGCGACATCAAGTTCGTTCCCGGAGAACTACGCCAAGACGTACTTCGAGTGGATGCGCAACATTCACGACTGGTGCATCTCGCGCCAGTTGTGGTGGGGCCATCGCATTCCGGCGTGGCATTGCAAGGATTGCAGCGAGATCATCGTCGCGCGCGAGGCGCCGACCAAGTGCTCGAAATGCGGCAGCACTGCAACTGGAGCAGGACAACGACGTGCTCGATACCTGGTTCTCGTCGGGTCTGCTGCCCTGCTCCGCGCTGGGCTGGCCCGACAGCACGCCGACCTCGACGCGTTCTACCCGACGACGCTGCTGATCACCAGCTTCGACATCCTGTTCTTCTGGGTGGCGCGCATGATCATGATGAACTGCCACTTCATGCGCGGCCACCAACATGGCGACATGCCCTTCCGGAACGTGTACATCCACGCGCTGGTGCGCGACGCCGAGGGCCAGAAGATGTCGAAGACCAAGGGCAACGTCATCGACCCGATCGAGATCATCGAGCAGTACGGCACCGACGCGGTGCGCTTCACGCTGGCCGTCGATGGCCGCGCCGGGCACCGACATAGCCTTCTCCGAAAGTCGCACCGGAAGCTATCGCGCTTTCGCCAACAAGATCTGGAACGCCGCGCGCTTTCTGTTCATGAATGTGGACCGCGCGCAGCAGTCGGGCACTTGGTCGCTGGCAGACTTCGTGTCTTCGCCGACGGACTTCGCGCTCAAGGGTGTCTCCGGATTCAAAGCGGAGACACTCGAAGACCGCTGGATTCTGTCCCGCTTCAATCGCGTTGCCCAGGAGGTGCACGAGGCACTGGAGACCTACCGCTTCCACGAAGCGGCGCACGTGGTCTATCACTTTTTCTGGGGCGAATACTGCGATTGGTATCTGGAACTGATCAAGCCGCGCCTGGCTGCCGACGATCGCGAGCAGGCGCGCACCGCCTACGAGAACCTGGTCGGCATCTTCGAAGGCGCGCTGCGCCTGCTGTCGCCGTTCATGCCGTTCATCACGGAGGAGATCTGGCACGCGGTGTACGACGGCAAGCCGCCGGTCGAAGTCGATCGCGCTGGCGGCATATCCGCAAGCCAATCCGGCGCAGATGGACGCAGCAGCGGAAACGGAAATGGCAATCTTGCAGGACCTGATCGTCAGCGTGCGCAACATCCGCGCGGAGTTGAAGGTCGAGCCCAGGCAGAGGTTGACGATTGAGATCTTTGCGGACAACGATGTAAGGTCGCTCGTTGAGCAGAATCGCAGCGCGGTGGAACGGCTGGCAAACGTTGAAGGTCCAATATTTGTCCAGACGTCGCTGGCCAAGGCGGTAGGCGCCCGAAGCACTTCGAGGTTCGATGTCCGCGTGGTCTATGAGCGCGAGATCGATGCCTCTGCCGAGCGTGACCGGCTCAACAAGGAACTCACCAGGCTGACGCAAGAGCTGACGCGCGCGACGGGACAGTTGAACAATGAAGCATTCCTGGCTAAAGCGCCGGCTCATATTGTGGAAGGATTGAGGAACCGCAAAGCCGAGGTTGACGTTCTGATCGAGAAAATCAAAGCGGCTTTGGACGAGTTGGATCTGGTGAAGCACTAAAACCGCGAGGGAGAAGGCTATTGGACTGGACAAGCCGCCGGATCACCGCAATCCTGGAAAACGCGCTGCTGGAGGACCGCGCCACGCGCGACGCCACGTCCTACGCATGCATCGAGCCCAACCAGCGCGCGTCGGCCACCATCCTCGCCAAGCAGGATTGCGTGCTCTCGGGCCTGGGCTGCATTGCGCGTATTCTTGACGTGTTCGCGACCCTCGACGGCACCGTAACGTCGCATCCTGAGGTCACCAGTCATACTGAGATCTTTGATGGAGTGCGCCTGCGCAAAGGCCAGTCCATTGCGGTAATCGTCCACAATGCGCGCGTCGCGCTATCGTGCGAGCGCGTGATCCTGAACATCATGCAGCGTATGAGCGGCATTGCCACCCTCACGCGCCGCTACGTGGACGCGGTCGCAGGAACCGGGACCACAATCCTGGACACACGCAAGACAGCGCCCGGATTGCGCATTCTCGACAAGTACGCGGTCCGCTGTGGCGGAGGAACCAACCACCGCCTCGATCTCAGTGACGGTGTCCTCATCAAGAACAACCACATTGCTCTCGCAGGCGGCGTAGTGCCTGCGCTGGAGCGGGCGCTCCGCAATCGCCGCGGTCCACAAACGGTTGAGATAGAAGTGCGCTCGCTGGAAGAATTCGATCTTGCCCTGGAGCATGGCGCTGAAGCGGTGCTGCTCGACAACATGACCCCTGACCAGGTACGACACGCGGTCGAGCAAATCAACAAACTTGAGCGGCAGGTGCCGCTGGAAGCCTCCGGCGGGATCACGTTAGACAATGTGCGGGCTTACGCCGAAGCGGGCGTGAGCTTCATCTCAGTGGGCGCGCTCACGCATTCGGCTGCTGCGGTGGATTTAAGCATGCGAATCCGTCCGGCATAATTCCTGCCTCCGGCAGCAACAATGCCCATCTTGTGCGCTGTGCGACAGAGGTGCTTACTTAGGTAGTAGTCGAGCAGTTGTGTAGCTTGCGTTTGACGGCGATAATCCTGTCAGCGAACAACACCACAAAAATCCCCGCCACAAGGCGGGGTGTTGTTTTGTCAGCATCGAGATCACTGCCTAGCCGTTGACCGCCTTTAACGGCTGCAAGCCTTCGCCCGAAAACGCCAAAAGCATCACGCTGAGCACTTTCTTAAGGTCGTCGGAACCGTAATTAGCACGAAACTCGGAGCGTTGCGCCAGCACCTGATCACGTAGCAGGCCTTCGGTCATCCCGATGAACGCTGCACGCATCGCCTCCAGGTTCACGTCCGAACGGATCTGGCCCTGATCGCGCATTTCGGTGAGCATCGCCGATACCGTCTCAGCAAACTGCTGGAAGCCCGCGCTCACGATGACGTCCCGGTTGTCTTTGCGCACACGCCCCGACTCGAGGACCATCAGGTTTTTCATGTCGGAATCGTTTTCCAGTTCGGTGACGAACGCCTCCAGCACGCGAAAGAACCTGTCCGCGGGAGCAGAATTGGCCGGAATCGCCTGCACACGCGCGGTGATGCTGCTCCAACCGCGGTCCAGGATGACGCTCAGCAGACCTCGCTTGCTGCCGAAGTGCTTCATCAGTTGCGATTCGCTGGTGCCTGCTTCGCGAGCAATGGCAACTGTGCTCGTGTTTTCGTATCCGTTGAGTGCGAACAGACGTTTCGCCGCCATGAGAATACGGTCATGGGACGAGAGCGGAGGCATGGCTCTTACATTAGCTGGATCAGGCATAGAGGAAACCACTTCAAAGCAACACGACTGCGTGGCAGAAGTTGTGGCAGTCATCATCCAGCTGACAGAGTGAAAAGGACGGGCCAATCCGCCGCTCAACTTCAACTTTGAGTTTCGCAGAATCACAGTCGGTTGCGCAAGCATGAAATGCCGTCAGTATCGCCAATGTTGTCGTCCGCGCGCTTCAGTGAAACATGTCCGAAAACGAAAGCTCAAGCACGCAAGCCGCAAAGAATGGAAAAGCTCGCCGTTCAGGCGAGCTTCTGTCGAGAGGCGATGAGGTTTATTGGCTGCGGGATGTTTTCTGGGCACTCGCGGACTTGTTCTGCGGCGGAGTCTCGCCCGCTTGTTTCATCACCTGATCGATCAGCTGGTAGAGCTGGGAGCGGTCCGTCACTTCTACGAACGGTGTGCCATGGGCCGAATTGCTAACGACGTAGATCGTGGGAGTGTGGTCCAGGGGAAGGCGCTGCCCAAGCTGGTAGTCTGCCTTAACCTTGGCGGCCAAGTCTCCGCTTGGATCCACTACGAACGGCAGCACGACCTTGTTCTGCTCAGCGAACTTCTCCGTGTATCCGCGCAGGTTCTGCTTGGTGACGTAGGGCTGGTTCTTGAAGATGTACAGACGGTAATCGTCGCCCAGCCTGGCGGACTTGGTATCGAAGTAGCGGGCGTTTACGGCAGCCTCAAACGACCACGGGTGCTGAGGGAGGGGAAAATCGTATTGCACCAGCGGAATGTTGTAGGCCTTGGCTGCGTCATGCAACAGGGGCGCAGCGCGAGCGCAGTCGGGACATTCAAGGTCCTCGAAGACGATGATGGCGACCTTTGATCCTTTGGGGGGCCGCAACATCGAGGTGTCGCCGCCGTATGCCATTGTGGTGCCGAGAAGCACGAGGGCGGGCAGAACCAATTGCCACAGAAGAGTACGTTTCATGCCGAGTTGTCCTTAATGCAGCGCCTGGCCTTCGCCAGCAGATTAAGCAGGAATGTTCCAATAGTAACGGAAAGCAGCCTCGCGAGTCTCGCCGCTCACGACTATCTCCGTTTGAGGCTGAGAAACTCAGTGTGCTAGGATTCTTAGTTTGTTCGGCTTCACCATGCGCAGACCGGCATGGTTCCCCGCCTTTTTTGGGGCTCCCAGAAGACGCCGCTTTTTGCGTCTTCTGAGGAACTGTTTGCCTCACTGGCAACCTTGGGGTCGTATCAGCACGCGATTGCATGATGCGCCCGGGGAACATCGCCTCTGAGAAACGCGCGGAGTCGCATGCAATGCGCGGTGTTGCACCGCTTATAACGCAAGGAGTCATACGTGAAGAACTACGAAGGCGCGAACATTCGCAACGTCGCCCTGATCGGGCATTCACACTCGGGCAAGACCTCGCTCACATCCGCCATGCTGCTTACCGCCGGCGCCACCCAGCGCCTGGGCCGCGTGGACGAAGGCAACACCGTCACCGATTACGACGACGAGGAGATCGCGCGCGCGATGTCCATCTCGGCCGCGACCGCCGTGGTCGAGTGGCGCAACACCAAGATCAACCTGATCGACACGCCCGGCTTCAGCATGTTCATCCACGAAGCCGAGATGGTTCTGCCTGCGGTCGAAGCCGCTCTGGTCGTGGTGGACGCAGTCAGCGGCGTGGAAGTCATCACCGAGCGCATCTGGCACTACTGCGACAAGTTCCTGTTGCCGCGCGCCATCGTCTGCACGCGCATGGACCGCGAGCGCGCCGACTTCACCCGCGTGATGGAATCGCTGACCTCGGCCTTCGGGCGAACGGTCGTTCCGGTGCAGTTGCCGATCGGTTCCGAGAAGAGCTTCACCGGCGTCGTCGACCTGGTGAAGATGCAGGCCTACACCTACGAGATGGGCGGCAACGGCAAGGCCAAGGTCGGTCCAGATTCCCGCCAACATGGCAGAAGAAGCCAAGGCCGCGCACGAGCGCCTGGTCGAGCTGGTCGCCGAAGGCGACGACGCGCTGATGGAAGAGTTCTTCGACAAGGGCACCATCGACGAGGAACACATCATCGGCGGCCTGCACAACGCGATTCGCGAGGACAAGATCTTCCCCGTGCTGTTCGCTTCCGGTCTGGGCAACATCGGCACCGACGAAGTGCTCGACTTCATCGTGGATTACTTGCCGACCGCGGCCGAACGCGGCACCGTGAAAGCCGCGGCAACAGCCAACAACGGCGAGCCGGCAACGCGCAAGGTCAGCGACTCCGAACCGCTGTCGCTCTTCGTCTTCAAGACCATCAGCGATCCGTTCTCCGGACGCATCTCGTTCTTCAAGGTCTATTCCGGCGTGCTGAAGAACGACGCCACGCTGCAGAACTTCACCCGCAGCAGCGCCGAAAAATTCGCGCACCTCTCGACCATGCAGGGCAAGACGGCGGTCCCCGTCAACGAACTGCACGCCGGCGACATCGGCGCCGTCGCCAAGCTGAAGGACACCCTGACCGGCGACACGCTGGGCGACAAGAGCGCGCCCATTCAGTATCCGCAGGTCACCTTCGCCGAGCCGGCCATCACCTTCGCCATCGAGCCCAAGACGCGCGCCGACGAAGACAAGCTGAGCAACGGCATCCACAAGCTGATGGAAGAAGATGCCATGCTGCGCTTCTTCCGCGATCCGCAGACCAAGGAATTCCTGATCGCGGGCACCGGCCAGCAGCACATCGAAGTGGTCGTCTCCAAGCTGAAGAACCGTTACCACACCGAAGTCATCCTCAAGGCGCCGAAGGTGCCGTATCGCGAGACCATTCGCGGCCGCGCCGACGTGCAGGGCCGCCACAAGAAGCAGAGCGGCGGTCACGGCCAGTTCGGCGACTGCAAGATCAAGATGGAGCCGCTGCCGCGCGGCGGCAACTTCGAGTTCGTCAACGAAATCTTCGGCGGCGCGATTCCCCGAAACTACATTCCCGCCGTCGAGAAGGGCATCGTCGAAGCGGCCGCGCGCGGCTTCCTCGCGGGCTTCCCGGTGGTGGACTTCAAGGTCATCCTCTACGACGGCTCGTATCACGACGTGGACTCCAACGAATTGTCGTTCAAGACCGCCGGCCGCATCGCCTTCCGCAAAGCCATGGAGCAGGCCAAGCCCACGCTGCTGGAGCCGATCATGAACGTCGAGATCACCATTCCCGACGAGTTTGCCGGCTCGCATCATGGGCGACCTCAACAGCCGTCGCGGCCGCATCCAGGGCATGGACAACAAGGCCGGCAAGACCGTCGTCAAGGCCGAAGTGCCCATGGCCGAGATGCTGACCTACGGCACCGACCTGACCTCGATGACCCAGGGCCGCGGCAGCTTCTCCATGGAAATGCACCACTACGACTTCGTTCCGCCTTGCAGCAGGAGAAGATCATCGCCGCAGCCAAGGCCGAGCGCGGCGAAGAGGTCGAGGTGGAGGAGTAGCCTTCAACCACCAATCGTCAGCTTTCAGCCACCTAGGCAACCGGGTGAACGTGCCGACTTCTGACGAGGTGCAGTGCACCTCCCCTCCGCCGATTCTTTAGAATCATTAGTTTGCTGAGTTTTTCCCGGCAAATTCTTGATTTCGAATAGCTTACAATTATCCTCTTTGGATGCAATGGGTTGCGGGCAAGTCCAGCCAGCGAAGCTAACAAACTGGCACCCCCTCCCCTCCCTCCCCCTGCAGTTCTTTGGAATCAGCAATTTGCGCGGAAATCACCGGCAATGGTAATTATCCCTTGGCAGTAGGTAAGTAATTATGCCATACTTTGACTTGAGAGTAGGTAGTGCTTATGAACCGCAAGCCAAAGATGACGCCTTACACCAAGAAACAGTTTGACCGCCAGTTCCCGGACGATGCGATCTGCCTCGAATGGCTTCGCAATTACCTGTACCCCGATGGCATCTACTGCGAGACGTGCGAGGCGGTTACGAAGCATCACCGCGTCAAGAGCCGTCCGTCGTATTCGTGCGACCACTGCGGACATCACGTCCATCCAACTGCGGACACCATCTTCCACAAATCGCCGACACCCCTGACAACGTGGTTCTACGCTATCTACTTGATGGCCTCGACTCGGTGCGGAATTTCGGCAAAGCAGATTCAGCGAGAAACGGGAGTGACCTACAAAACAGCGTGGCGCATGTTCAAGCAAATTCGGACGATGCTGGGCAATGATCGGGACAGTCCGCTGGGCGGCAAGCGCGGCCCCGGAGTCGAGATTGACGAAATGTACGTCGGCGGAAAGCGCCGCAATCGGCACAGCACGTTCGGGATGCGCGGGCGTCCCTCTGAAGGCGACAACAAGGTTCCCGTTGTTGGCGTTGTCGAACGTAAGGGCCGCGTCCGCGCCTACACCACGCAGGATGTTAAGCGGGATACGATCATGGGTATCATCAAAGAACACGTTCTCCCCGAAAGCACGGTCTTCACGGATGAATACTCTGTCTATGACGACCTCGCTCATCACGTCAATGGATACTGGCATCGACGCATCAAGCACAGCGAGAAGGTCTATGTCGTGGGCGACGTTCACACCAATACCATCGAAGGTTTCTGGAGCCTTGTGAAACGCGGAATTGGCGGCGTCTATCACAATGTTGGCCGTCACTACTTACAGTCGTATCTTGACGAATACAGTTTTCGCTACAACCATCGTTTCGATACGCAGCCGATGTTTGAGACGTTCATGGAACAGATCGAAAAGCGTGACGCAGTTGTGCGCTCTGCCGTCCAAGTTGCCGAGCCGTTCTGACTGCCTACTTTTCGCCGGACGACTTGCGGGATGCCTTCTTTAGCGCGTCCTCGAAATCCCGAGCTGTAAATATCTCGTTCTTCTGCTCCGGTGCTGCTATGTCCACACCTGGAACGCGGAGGCTAGAGAAATGCTCAGAAACTTTTCGGCGCTGCTCAACTAGATCAGGATGGTTGACGGTATCTATGATCTTTTGAGCGGGAACTACTATCCCGATGCCGAGATTGACTCCGCGCTTGCGATCTTGCATCACCTGCACCTCGTTTATTTCTGATTCGCGCACATCCCAGTGGCCGTGCATCAGCCCCAGCAACCTGATATGCGTTCCAATGCCCAAAAGCTGACTGCGCGAGCCGTCTTCTTTCTTAAGCTCCAACGGGACCGTTGGCCGAACAAACACCGGAGAACCGCTGACTCCTCCAGTGGACCGTGCTTCAACCAAGTAGGCATCAGCGTAACCATATCTGGTTTGTATCTGCTCGCGTGCAAGCATAGCGATGTTTCCATGACGCACCATGGGAACGTTTCGCTCAGACCCCGGAGCCTCGGCAAAAAGACCGGGGATGAACACCTCGTCCCCCACTGCGACCTGCTCGGTATCAATACTTCCTTGCGTCACGAAATCGGCTATCGACATGGATTTAAAGTCAACATCGGCCTGATACGAAATGTTGACCAACGCCACGTCAGCGGTCTCGTCTGTTGGATGGGTCCACCACCGGGAGGGGCCGGAAGCTATCTTTGTCGTTCCCCCTTCTTTGGCATTGACGAGAAAGTAAACCTTCTTCTCTTGCAGGTCTTCGGCTACGTGCTTGGCGGTAACAAAATAAATGAAGATTCTATTTGAGCGGGGCGGCCCCGGAACGGAAACAAAGAAGCCCGTGGCCCTGTGCTCTCCGTAGGTGCCATACTCGTCTCTGTGCACCATCTCCATCACGTATCCGACGCACTTGAGAATGGATTCTGGAACTCGCATATCCGCCTGTCCACTTGGGGCATAGTGGGTGGCCCTTAGACCATCCACTGAGGGAGAATATACGCGCTGGTAAGTACCTACTGTCAAGGGATAATTACCCCGGCAATAAATAGAATCGAAAAGAGTTATCGCAAAATATTCATTAATAAGGGCTTACGAATACCAAAACTCCGACCGTCCGGTGTGGTTTCGATGAAGGAGTCCAGGCTTAGTGAAGTCCATGCCGTCATCCACACGGTCTGAAAACTGAATACCGACTGCTAACTACTGACTCTATCGTCCACAATTTTCAAAGAACGTCCCGGCGAAGTGCGCGTTGCGAAGTCCACCGCGGGGCACTGGGCCCAACAGACCAAGTTAGTCCGTGGGTTCTCGCGAAGCCAAGCTGAAAAACGTCCGCGCAACAAAACTTAACAAAGAATTCCCGAAATGAAACGCCGCCCAAATCCTCGCTTTACGGTGACAAAGTAAAAAGTTCGCATGGCGCTGAATTTCGCACGATTCCTGCGCTCGCGTTCGTCTCATTGGAGCGATAATGCTGGTATGCGACGCTGGATGTTCATGGCGGCGTTAGGCGTGGGCTTGCTCGCCACACCCTTGTGGGCGCAGCGGGGCGGGCACGGTGGGATGGCTGGCGGCGGTGGCCACGGAGGTTTTGCCGGCCACCCAAGTGGCGGATTCGCTGGCGCGCCTCACGGCGGCGCGTATTGGGGAGGCGGTGTTCACGGCCCTTACCCTGGCCACTTCCCTCACTATCCCGGCCGCTACCCTTACTACCCTGGGCGTTATCCCTGGTGGGGCTATGGCGGAGGTTACGGATACGGCTGGTGGGGATATCCGTGGGCGTGGGGTTGGTATGGCGGCATCGGCTGGTCCGGCGATTACTCCTCGTATCCGGCGCAGTCGTATCCGGTTTATGCGAATTCCTATCCCGACAACGGCAACGCTTCCGTTACCTACGAACAGCAGCAGGAGATCGACCGGCTGAACGACGAGGTGTCGCGCCTGCGTGACGAGCAGCAATCAGGTGCAGCGGGGAGCCCCGTGCCCCGGCCGCCAGCGAAAGCAGAAATCCACGCCGCAACCGTGCTGGTCTTCCGCGACAAACACACGGAAGAAATCGAGAACTACGCCATTGTCGGCAAGACGCTGTGGGTCTTCACCGAACAGCGCGCCCGCAAGATTCCCATCGCCGAGCTGAACGTGCCGGCCACCACCAAAGCCAATGAAGATCGGGGCATAGATTTCAGGCTGCCCGCGCAATAAAAGAAACTCCCGAGATGCCCAGTCGGCAGTGTTACATTTCCGGAATGATTGCGAAACGATATACCACGCTGATACGCGCGAATCACCACCGCACGAGTCCCGCCTGCGGGACGAAAAATCTTAGCCCAGCGCCTCGGCGCTGGGTAGGCGTTGGTTAGGAACCTGAGTCCCGTAGCCGGGGCCCCCGCCAAGCGCCGCGGTTGCGCTTGGCGGGGTGGTTAGGGACGGCACAGAAATTATCCAAACACGAATCGCGGATCATATTCGACGCCCGCCTTGCGCAACAGGGTGACGAACTCCTGCTCGAAACTCCACTTCCGATGATGCGCTTCCTGGTTCGCAATGTAATCGGCCACCGCCTGTCGCTGCGAATGGCTGACGCTGAACGCTCCGTAACCCTCCTGCCACGCGAAGCGCCGGCCCATTTCGCTCAACATGCGCGACGAGTTGCCCTTGAGATCGCGCATCGCCTGCGCCAGGGGCATCGCCGGCGGTAACGAGACAAGCAGATGCAAGTGGTTGGCGGTGCCTCCCGCGGCGAGCAGCGTGATGTGCTTCGCCTTAGCAATTCCCGTGATGTAGCGGCAGAGAGTGTCTGGGTGCTCGATGAGGTTGGCGCGGTCTTTGGTGCTGAAGACGCAATGCACCAGGTTAGAAGCGTGGGTGTGCGACATGACGGAAGCGTAACGAAAAACCTTTGTTGACGCCGTGACCGATGACACAGGGCGATGTTTGTTTTGTGCCGTCCCTACCACAGCTGAGGCGGAGTCCCGAAGGGACGAAAAATCTTAGCCCAGCACCTCGGTGCTGGGTGAATGTGTATTTGGAAATCAGAGCCCCTTTAAGGGGCGGCACAAGAGTGAGGCGAACACCGGCGCAACGCGATGTTTGTTGTGCCGTCCCTACGGGACTCGGACCTTCTATTTCACGCTTACCCAGCGCCGAGGCGCTGGGCTAAGATTTCTCGCCCCGCAAGCGGGGCTCGGGCGTGGGTGCGTCAGACTCTGATCTAACTGGGGTGATTCTTGCTTCTCTGGAATCACATTTCAAAGTAGTCGGAGTCCAGCCGCTTGATCTCATACGTCTGAAAAACGCTGACTCCGATGTTATGATCGATCATTAGCTCAGCCAGTTGCTCCCCGTCAATCAGAACAATTCGTTTTTCGATCTTCTGCACATATTCGCGCGCATCCTGAGTGAACGATGAAGTTGTAATGAAAACGCCTTTCCTTGCCCTGAATCCTTCCAAACTTCCGGCAAATGCCTGAACAAGAGGCCGCCCTACCGAACTGGACCATCGCTTGGCCTGGACATAAACGAAGTCCAGGCCGAGTTTGTCTTCCTTGATGATCCCGTCAATTCCGCCATCGCCGGGGTTGCCTACAGCTTTCCCCGCATCCTCAACGGATCCACCGTACCCCATAGCCACCAAAAGGTCGATCACCACTTCCTCAAAAAACGAAGGGGGTGCTTTCTTCACAGCTTCCAAGAGGTCAGCCGCCAATGCGTCTCGAAGCACCTTGTAGGCGTTTGCAAGTTGTTCCTCTGGCGTTTCAGGCTTCTCATGGTCTCCTCCCTGTTCGTCTTGGCCTCCCTTTTGGGGGCCCTTTTGAAAGGCAACGAACTCGGGGTAGACTGCCAAGTGCTTGATGGTCAACTTTGGAACATTGAGCCCCAGAAGCTCCCTTCCCCGGTCAGTGATTCTGAACACTCCACGCTTTATTCGTTCAAGTGCCCCAGCTTTCGCCAAATAAACCACGCTCCAAGCGATCCGATTGGCAAAGACCGTCTGAGCGCCGCTTGGCAGCTTTTGAGCGATCTCCTCCGGAGAAAGCTTCAACTCCGTCGCGATGCGTTCTCTCAACTCTGCAGTGGAATGCTCCTTCCCGTCCGAGGCTAGTCGCAGCACCGGAAGGAAAAATGACTGGTAGTCTGGAATTGCCATATCAATCTCGAAGCAAAACGCGACCCGGAGGACACACTATTATGCAGGAATGAACGGTATTGGCTCTATAATATTGTCGTTTCCGACCCTTCCAAAATGCTTGCGAGGCGCTGGGCTAAGATTTTTCGCGCCTGCGGCGCTCGGGTGTCGATCATGGACATTCAGATCTCCGGACGACAGTCTTTGACTACTCGCTCGCCTTAGCGACCACGACCTTCGTCGTCACGGTGGGGTTTTTTACTCTTCCCTCTGCGGCCGCATGTTGCCGCTGCGCAGATAGCGGTTATGCCAGCCTAGCGACTCGCTCAGCAGGTGCGGGGTGTGGCGTCCGTAGGACAGGCGCTCGGCGCGATTGAGGTAGTCCAGCAGTAGCGGCTTGTAGTCGGGCGAGGCGCACTTCTCGATGATGAGCTGCGCGCGCTGGCGCGGCGAAAGTCCACGCAGATCAGCCAGGCCCTGCTGGGTGACAATCACCTGGACGTCGTGCTCGGTGTGGTCCACGTGCGAGGCCATGGGCACGATGGTTGAGATGGTCCCCTTCTGCGCCGTCGAAGGCGCCATGAAGATGGAAAGATATCCGTTGCGGGCGAAGTCGCCGGAGCCGCCGATGCCGTTCTGGATGCGCGAGCCCATCACGTGGGTTGAGTTGACGTTGCCGTAGATGTCGGCCTCGATCATGCCGTTCATGGCGATGACGCCGAGCCGACGGATGATTTCAGGATGGTTGGAAATCTCCTGCGGGCGCAGCACGATCTTCTTGCGGTAGTTCGCCATGTCGGCGTTGACCTCGGTCAGCATCTCCGGGCTGAGCGAGAATGCGGTGGCCGACGCAGCGGTGAGCTTGCCTGACTTCAGCAGGCTGATCATGCCGTCCTGGACGACCTCGGTGTAGGATGTGAGGCCTTCGAACGGGCCTTCCTCCAGGCCAAAGAGCACGGCGTTAGCGATGTTGCCCACGCCGGACTGCAGCGGCAGCAGCGTCTCGGGCATGCGGCCCTTCTTCACTTCCCAGGCGAGAAATTCGAGGATGTGCCCGGCGATGCGCTTCGAAGCCTGGTCCGGCGCCTTAAACGGACTGTTGCGGTCGGGGGAATCGGTGAGCACGACGGCCACAATCTTTTCCAGTGGGACCTCGAGATAGGGACTGCCGATGCGCTGGCCGGTGTGGGTGAGTGGAATTGGCCCACGGTTGGGCGGCGGCTGCAGGCCGTAATAGATGTCGTGCATGCCTTCGAGTGCGGCCGGCTGCCATGCGTTGACCTCGATGATCACGCGTTCGGCCTGCTCGACCCATGTCTTGTTGTTGCCGAGCGAGGAGCTGGGTACGAGGCGGCCGTCTTCCAGCACCGCCGTGACTTCGATGAGCGCGAGGTCTAGTTTGCCGAGGAATCCGTACTCCACGAACTGCGCCACGTGGCTGAGGTGGATGTCCATGTACTCCATTTCGCCGGCGTTGATGCGCTTGCGGGTCTCAGGATCGGACTGGTACGGGAGCCGCAGATGGATGCCCCCCGCCATGGCGAGCGCGCCGTCGAGTTCGGGGCCGGTGGAGGCGCCGGTGAAGATGCTGACCTGAAACTTCTGGCCGCGCAGGTTGGCGTCGGCAATGCGGCGCGCCAGCGCCATCGGCACCGCCTTGGGATAGCCAGAGCCGGTGAAACCGCTCATGCCGATCTGGTGGCCGGAGTGGATGAGTGCGGCAGCGTCTTCGGCGCTCATGATGCGGCTGGCGATGCTGGAGTTCAGGACGCGGGAAGTGGCGGAAACCGTGGCGGTGGACATCGTGAGAATGCCTCAGAGTTGTAGGAGTTCTAACTCTTAACGATAGAGGCCTGGGCAGGTTGTGGTCTGTGAGGCAGGTCACAGGGGCAAGGGGAAGTGAGTACAACGAACAGGGCAGGACCTTGATCCTACCCTTCACTCAAAAGCAGATCCCTCGACTCCGCCGCCAAAAGCTGGCGGGTCCGCTCGGGATGACAGCAGAAAAGAACCTACGGCCGCTATCTGACGGCTGACAGCTTCTTTATTGCAGCAACCCCCTCAGCACATACTGCAAAATCCCGCCGTGCTTGTAGTACTGCACTTCCTGCGGTGTGTCGATGCGGACGGTGGCGTCGAAGTCGATCTTCGTGCCGTAATCTTTGGTGGCTCGCACCTTCACCGTCTTGCCGGGCGCGAAGTTCTCCAGCACATCGGTCAGGCCGATGATGTCGAACGACTCCTCGCCGGTGAGGCCGTTGGTTTCTGCGGTCTCGTCGTCGAGGAACTGCAGTGGCAGAATGCCCATGCCCACCAGGTTCGAGCGATGGATGCGCTCGAAGCTTTCGGCCAGCACTGCGCGCACGCCCAGCAGAAGCGGGCCCTTGGCCGCCCAGTCGCGCGACGAGCCAGAACCGTACTCCTTGCCGGCCAGCACCACCAGCGGCACGCCTTCGGCGCGATACTTTTCCGAGGCGTCGAAGATGAACATCTCCTCGCCGTCGGGCAGGTGGCGCGTGTAGGCGCCTTCGCGCTCGGGCGCGAGTTTGTTGCGCAGACGCACGTTGGCGAAGGTGCCGCGCATCATGACTTCGTGATTGCCGCGGCGCGAGCCGTAGGAGTTGAAGTCCACCGGCTTCACGCCGTGCCCGATGAGGTACTGTCCTGCCGGGCTGTTGGGCTTGATGGAGCCGGCGGGCGAGATGTGATCGGTGGTGACGCTGTTGCCCAGGTAGCAGAGCACGCGCGCGCCTGAGATGTCCTTCACCGCCGCGGGCGTCTTGGGCATGTTCTCGAAGTACGGCGGATGCTTGACGTAGGTCGAGTTGGGGTCCCAGGCGAAGGTCTCGCCCTCGGGAACGTTCAGGCCGCGCCAGCGCTCGTCACCCTTGAAGACGTCGCTGTAGCTCTTCTGGAAGAGGTCGCCGGTAATGTACTTGCTGACGACGTCGTTCACTTCCTGCTCGGTCGGCCAGATGTCCTTCAGGTAAACCGGCTTGCGCTGGCCGTTGCCGCTGTAGCCGAGCGGCTCGTTGTACATGTCGATGTCGATGCGGCCGGCGAGCGCGAAGGCCACCACCAGCGGCGGCGACATCAGGTAGTTGGCGCGCACCTCGGAGTTGATGCGGCCCTCGAAGTTGCGATTGCCGCTCAGCACCGACGCGACCACGAGGTCCTTGTCGGTGATGACGTTGGAGACTTCCTGCGGCAGCGGGCCGGAGTTGCCGATGCAGGTGGTGCATCCGTAGCCGACGAGGTGGAACTTCAGCTTCTCCAGGTACGGCATCAGGCCGGAGCGCGTGAGGTATTCGGTGACTACCATCGAACCGGGCGCAAGCGAGGTCTTCACCCACGATGGAACCTTCAGGCCCTTCTCGACCGCCTTCTTCGCCAGCAGTCCGGCGGCGACCAGCACAGTACGGATTCGAGGTGTTGGTGCAGCTGGTGATGGCGGCGATCACCACGCTGCCGTGGGTGAGCGCCTTGTCCAGCACGACGTGCTCCTCGACAGCGTCATGTCTGCGAATCCATCCCCGCGGGATGTCCGCCTTCGCCTTCCCAGCGCGCTTCCTGCTTGGGCGGAACGTGCTGGCCCGGCTTCAGCAGGCTGGGCAGCGCCTGCTCGAACGATTTCGCGGCAGCCGAGAGCGCGCACGCGGTCCTGCGGACGCTTCGGTCCGGCGATGCTGGGCTCGACCGTGCGAGAGATCGAGCTCCAGCACATCCGTGTATTCGGCTTCGGGCGTGTCGGCGGTGTGGAACAGCCCCTGCTCCTTGCAGTAGGCCTCGACGAGGCTGATCAGCTCTTCGCTGCGTCCGCTGAGGCGCAGATAGCGCAGCGTCTCGTCGTCCACCGGGAAGATGCCGCAGGTCGCGCCGTACTCGGGCGCCATGTTGGCGATGGTGGCGCGATCGGCGAGCGGGAGCTTGTGCAGTCCCGGCCCGAAGAACTCGACGAACTTGCCGACGACGCCCTTCTTGCGCAGCATCTCGGTCACGGTGAGCACCAGGTCGGTCGCGGTCGAGCCTTCGCGCAACTGGTTCTTCAGGCGCACGCCGACGACCTGCGGGATCAGCATGGAAACCGGCTGGCCGAGCATGGCGGCCTCGGCTTCGATTCCGCCGACGCCCCAGCCCAGCACGCCCAGGCCGTTGATCATCGTGGTGTGCGAGTCGGTGCCGACCAGCGTGTCGGGATAGGCGAGCGGCTTGCCGGTCTCGCCGTTCGGCGCCGACGAACACCACGCGCGCCAGGTACTCCAGGTTGATCTGGTGGACGATGCCGGTATCCGGCGGAACGATGGCGAAGTTCTTGAACGCGGTCTGTCCCCAGCGCAGGAACGCGTAGCGCTCCTTGTTGCGCGAGAACTCGAGCTCGGCATTGAGCTGAAACGCCTGCGGCGTGCCGAACTCATCCACCTGCACCGAGTGGTCGATGACCAGCTCGGCCGGTTGCAGCGGATTGATCAGCTTCGGGTCGCCGCCCAGCGCCTTCATGGCGTCGCGCATGGCCGCCAGGTCAACCACCGCGGGCACGCCGGTGAAATCCTGCAGCAGCACGCGGCTGGGCATGAACGCGATCTCCTGCGACGGGAACGCGTCTTGCCGGTCCACGAGGTGAGCGCGCGAATGTCGTCGGCCTTCACCGATTTGCCGTCTTCGCGGCGCAGCAGGTTCTCCAGCAGAATGCGCAGCGAGTACGGCAGATGCCCGATCGCGCAGCCATGCTTTTCCAGCGCGTCAAGACGGTAGATTTCAAACTCGCGCTTGCCCGACGCGGAGGACGGAACGACTGCCAAAGCTGTTCATGGATGAGTCCCTTCTATATTGAGGAGTTGATGAGAGGGCGCGGATTCCAACAACGCGGAACTATCTATCTTAAATCGCCGGGGAGGGAAGTGGATAGTGGGTCTGATTCGGCCTTGGTCCAACCTGTGATTTTTCACTGATGCTAATGCGGCTGCTGGATCGAGAGCAACTGCTTCCTGACTTCTTGAGCGTCCGCGAGCGTTTTGTGCGGAACGTCGAGCCATCGCTTGCCCTGATCCCACATTTTTACGGCTTCGACATCTGTCATTTTTTCGATTTTGATGTCACTGCCACTGGGAAACAAGTAGAAAAATGCCGGACGTTCGAACGGACTCATAGTGTAGCCCCTTTTGTGCGATTGCACGACTCACAAAGCAGTTGGATATTCCTGGCAGTACTGCCGCCGCCCTTCGACAAGGGAATTATGTGGTCGAATTCCAGTCTGCGCTGCCCCCCGCATCGGGCACAGCGCCCTTGGTCACGTCGCCAGACTTCGTGCCGTACCACTTCCGGAATCGCTTGACGGACGGAATTGGCACTGGATGATGAAACCGGGGCCGCAATTCTCGCAAAAAAATCGTTCGCATCGAGTCGCCGGTCGAGGCCGAGAGACTCCAGACGAAAGAACTCGTCCAGAAATGCTTGGCATTGGTCAACAGGGATATCTGATGCGAGCGACCAGAGCGACCCGCGGTAATGGATGAACCTGGCCGTCACGGTGTCCACCCTCGTGGCTACATCGAAGAACTGAGCGCGAAAAGAGGAGGTGCAAGTGACCGCCTTCTCTGCAATAACGAACTCGCCTTCCCTGATCGCATCTTCCCACTTTTTGAATGCGGGTGGTCTGCACTTCTCCTCGGTTTTCCGTAGAACGCGATTGAACGTCTGGAACACCTCATCGTCATCTGCGCCGACGGCATGCACAGTTACACTTGGTCCGCTCCGAACAATTCCACGAGTATGGTCTTCTTTCACATACTCAAACGCCGGACAGAAGATGACGCTGCTGTTGTTGAGGGAGTCGGGCAAAGAGGCGCACTGAGTTCCCCATTCGAAAAAGATACGAGGCTTAATCGCGACAAGCGTTAACACGACCGCTATTTGAACACAGTGCAGCTAACCTGTCAGTGACGCATGACGGTTTGTCCACGGCTGTGCGGAGTATCATGAGGCCATGCGCGAGGAAGAAAGAAAGACCTTCCAGGTTCGTTGTCCAAAATGCCATGGAACGCAAATTTTTGTTCGCCAGGACTATGAAGGCAAGAGCACGCTTTCGTTCAAGTGCAAATGCGGATACGAACGTGCTGTTGACTTGGGTACTCTCGGAGAACAAAAGACCTGAAATTGCCTGATGCCCCGGGTTCGCGCCCCGATTTTGGGCGCTAAGCTGGGATCCAAATCCGCTCAAACCTGGAATGCCGTCCCGCAGGCGGGACTGTTTTAAGGCTGGTTGCAGTGCATCGGGCACTGGGCGAAAAGCAGTCCCGCCGTGCGGGACGACTCAGTTTAGCCCAGCGCGCAGCGCTGGGTAGGATAAGAAAAGAATCCCAAGCCCCGGCAGGGGCGCCTTATCCAAACACAAACCGCGGATCGTACTCCACACCTGATTTGCGCAGCAGCGTCATGAACTCCTGCTCGAAGCTCCATTTGGCATGGTGCTCTGCCTGGGCCGCGATGTAATCCATCACTGTTTGACGCTGCGCCTGGCTAACGCTGAACGCACCATAACCCTCCTGCCACGCAAATCTGTGGCCGTGCTCGCGCAACCAGCGCGAACTATGTGCTTTCAGTTCCCGCATTGCTGTTGCTAGCGGCAGAACGGGTGGGACAGCAAGCAACAGGTGAACATGATTGGCCGTGCCGCCAGCGGCGAGAAGAGTGATCTTGTTGTCCCGCGCCACAACCGCGAGGTAGCGCCACAGCGCTGCAGGATCAGGTATCAGATTGGCACGCTGTTTGGTGCTGAAAACGCAGTGTACGAGTACGGAGGCGTGGGTGTGAGACATGGAAGAAACATAGCGCGTGCGTTGAACGTGGTCGGTGACGCATGGCACACATCTTTGTGGCGCCCCTGCCGGGGCGCCCGATTCTATTCCTATCCTACCCAGCGCTTCGCGCTGGGCTAAGCTGAGTCGTCCCGCATGGCGGGACTGCTTTAAGGCCCGGTGCCTCCCAGCTTCGCGCCCTTCTTTTTGGGCGCGAAGCTGGGATCCAAGTCCGCTCAAGGCGGGACTGTTTCGACCATCACAATGGCAGGTGAGCATAGTCACCGACAAACGGCGAGCTGATCCGCGACACTCGTGACCAGAGGCTTAGTGTCTCTGCCCGATGCGACCCCGCTTTTGGTGGGCGCCGGGTCGACGATCTTTGACAATTTGACCGTTGGCGGGGAGTCGTTTGGTTCGATTGCACTCGCGTGGCAGTGATAATCATGATAATCAAGCTAGCTTCCAAATTGATTATCGTGATTATCATGATTAGCAGTTCTGCTGTTCGTAGCCGGATCTTGCCGATCCTTATTTTCAATATCTTGCGCTGGAACCGCTTGGTAAGTCATTGCGAATCAAGATTTTGCAATAAATCTTTTGAGGTCAATAAGTTACTGACAAATTCTGCGCAAGTTACAGATTCCAAAGAATAAGGCCAGGGGGTAGGGGGGATGCCCCTCTGCGAACGTGAAAAGAGGTAGTGCCCGGGTAGTAAGAACGATGGCGTTCACTTCGCCCGTAGAAGGAGCACCGGCACGCTGACGCTATGCTGGACTTGAGTGGCGGTGGTGCCGAGAAACAGATCGGCGAGGAAGCGGTGTCCGTGGGTGCTCATCGCCACCAGGTCGCAACCCTTCTGCTGGACCCACTTGATGATTTCCTTGACCGGTTCGCCGTACGCCAACTCGGCCTCGGTCGGAATGCCGAGGGATTGAAACTCTGCTCGAACCTTCTCCAGATAGGCGGTGTCTTCGGAGATTTCCGGGCTGACCGCGTCGGGGCCGTAGGTTCGAGCGGCCCAACCATCGGCTACATGCAGCAACACCAAACGGCTGCCCGCCAGTTTCGCGAGCTGTTTGACGTGCTCGATAATCGCCCGGTCGGTCGGCGTGCCGTCCAGCGTCACGAGAATGGTTTCGTACATGGTGGTCCTGTCTAGTTCCTACATTCTCGACAATAGCGACGAGTTCTTTAACCGCGGATTCTCACGGATCAACACGGATTTCTTGAAATCCAATTCATTTCACAATTCGCGCAATCCGCGTGAATCCGCGGTTGCTTCCCTTTTTTCTTTCTCCGGCATCATCCGCCGATGATGACGTGCCACGCGGCTTTGAGCGATTCCGGCAGGCCGAAGATGTCCATCGCGGTGATCAGAATAGCACTGCCCCAGCCGGCGATCAGAAGAAACCAGCCGTTCTTCCATGTTCCCATCCGCTTGCGGGAACTGGTGAAGTGCAGCAGCGGAAACATGGCGAACGGAAGCTGCAGCGCCAGCACCACCTGGCTGAGGATCAGCAGGTCGGTCACGCTGCTGTCGCCGCGCAGGCCGATGATGAAGACCGCCGGCAGGATGGCCAGCGTGCGGGTGATCAGCCGCCGCACCCAGGGCTTGATTCGCCAGTGCATGAAGCCTTCCATCACGACCTGGCCCGGCCAGCGTGCCGGTGATGGTGCTGCTCTGGCCGCTGGCCAGCAGCGCCACCGCGAACAGCGTGCTGGCGACGGCCGTCCCCAGCAACGGCGCCAGCGTCAGGTAGGCGACCCGAATCCAATCGCTGTCGGCGTTGAACGTGGACCACCTGGCCGCCCGGCACGGTCGACGCTGTCCTTGCCGAAGAACACCATCGCCGCCAGCACCAGAATGGCCGCGTTGACGAAGAAGGCGATGGTCAGGGCCACGACGGAGTCGATGGTGTTGAAGCGGATGGCGCTGCGGATCGACGGCTCGTCCTTCTGCAACTGGCGGCTCTGCACCAGGGCCGAGTGCAGATACAGGTTGTGCGGCATCACGGTCGCGCCGATGATGCCGATGGCGACGTACAATCATTCCCGCCTGGCGAAAGTGCGGCGTGACCAGGGCCCGTCCCATCTCCAGAAAGCTGGGCTGGGTCTGCGGCAGAACGAAAATCTCGATGAAGTAGCAGACCGCGATGGTGGCGATCAGCAGCAGCACGACGGCCTCGATGGTGCGCATGCCGAACCGCTGCAAAGCCAGCAGCAGCAGCACGTCGAGGCCGGTGATGATGACCGCCCACAGCAGCGGAATGTGGAACAGCAGGTTGAGGGCCACGGCGCTGCCCAGCACCTCGGCCAGGTCGCAGGCGCCAATGGCCACTTCGCTCATCAGCCAGTTGGGCCAGCGGGTCCAGCGCGGATACCAGTCGCGGCAGCACTGGGCGAGGTCCTTGCCGGTCACCACGCCCAGGCGGGCGGAAATGACCTGCATGAAGATGGCCATCAGGCTGGCCAGTCCGACCACCCACAGCAGCCCGTACTTGAACTGCGCGCCGCCTTGCAGATCGGTGCCCCAGTTGCCCGGGTCCATGTAGCCGACGCTGACCAGAATCGCCGGCCCGACGAAGGCCCGCCACTGCTGCCAGAAGCCGGCCTGATGGTGCGGCACTTCGACGGAGCCGTGCATGCCTTCCAAAGACACGTGGCCGACGATTCCCGCTTCCAGCAGGTACTGTGTGACCATGCGAATTGCGCCAGGCCTGCGGTTTGGTATTCAAAGCGGCACCCAAGAAAACAAACCGACGGCGCAGTCATTCGCCGCCGCGATTCCCACATCATTAGCCAAAGTATACAGAAGTTGTTAAACCATGGTTAATTCTTTTTGGGCGGGATGCGCTGGTTCCATTGGCGGGGGCCACCCATACTCTTTTCGGCTGCACTGCGGCCCAGGGACACCCGTGCCGGCGATGGTCACCAGGCTCAGGGTGTCGTCATAATTGCGCTCGCTGACAGCGATCTCCGCTCCGGGGCGAATGCCCAGCTTCTCCAGGAACTCTCCCAGCTTGCGGTCGCGCTCATAAACGCTTTGCACGGCATAACGGTTGCCGGGTTGGGATCTCGGATAGCAGCAGCAGTCCGCGTTTGCGCTTCGCGCGGGGCGATTCTGGCGTGGGCGGATTGCCGTGCGGGCAAGGCGCCGCCGCGGCCCAGCTTGCGCACGAGCATGGCTTCAAAATCACTGGAAACGGCGTGTTCCAGCCGTTCGGCTTCGTCGTGCACCTTGTACCACTCCATGCCAAAGACTTCGTGCAACATGCGCTCGATCAGGTGGTGGCGGATGGCGAGTGCGGCGGGCAATCTTGCGCCCTGCGGCTGTGAGCTGGACGCGGCCGTCGGTGCGGACTGAGACCAGCCCATCGCGCTTCAGGCGTCGCAGTGCCATGGTGACGGCGGGCGCCGAAACCGACAGCCAATGCGCCAGGCGCGCGGCAATGACCTGCTCGCCCTCGCCCTCCGCCTCAAGGATGGCCTTGAGGTAATCTTCTTTGGAAACGGTGATCATGAACGTTGAACCTAGTTAACGACAGTTAATGGGGGATTGCAAGCAGCGCAGGTCTCAGTAATGCCTGATAGGTCATTGAGTAGGGCGGCCATTCAGGCCCGCGTCAAGAGCTACTCTCGATAGTGGAGCACCGCAAGGGCCGCCGCGGGGAAAGTGGACGTGTCGTGCCTACGGCACTCATATTCCTAGGGGCATCAACGCGTGGCTGAAGGCCCGCTCTACCCTGGCCGTTCCGTATAACGCGCTGACTGAGCCACTACCTGCTCCGCTTGCGTCCTCGCTTATGTCCGACGTCCTTTTGCGATCCTTGACATCAGGCCGTCGCGCCCCTACTCTTTTCTGTCGCTTCGCGTCTAGATGGCGTAGACCCGTGCGGCAACGCTCTCCTTATGAAGGTCCTGGTCCTCGGTAGCGGTGGTCGCGAACACGCGATCGTGTGGAAGCTGCGGCAGTCGCCGCGCATCAAGAAGCTCTATTGCGCGCCCGGCAATGGCGGCATTGCGGCGGATGCCGAGTGCGTCGCTGCCGACCTGAAGAGCCTCGATTCGCTGGTGCAACTGGCGAACCAAGCTCAGCCCGGATGTGACCGTCGTCGGGCCGGAGATGCCGCTGACACTGGGCGTGGTCGATGAATTCCAGAAGGCGTGGCTGGCCGATCTTCGGGCCGACGCGCGCGGCAGCGCAGCTGGAATCGAGCAAGAGCTTCGCCAAGGAGTTCATGCAGCGGCACCGCATCCCGACCGCGAAGTATTCCGTCTGCGCCAGCAAGGAAGAGGTTCACGAAGCGCTGAAGCTTTTCCATACGCCAATCGTGGTTAAAGCCGACGGGCTGGCTGCGGGCAAGGGCGTGGTCATCGCGCAGACGAAAGACGAAGCGCAGCGCACCGCCGAAGAGATGCTCAGCGGCAAGATGTTGGGCGATGCCGGCTCGCGCGTGGTGCTGGAAGAATGTCTCGCAGGGTGATGAGCTGTCGTTCCTGGTGCTAAGCGACGGTGAGCGTGTGGTGCCGCTGGTCGCCTCGCAGGACCACAAGCGCGTCTTCGATAACGATCAGGGTCCGAACACCGGCGGCATGGGCGCTTACTCCACCGACCAGATCGTGGACGCGCAGATGCGCGAGTGGCTGGTGACCCACATTGCGCGTCCGGTGATTGCGGGCATGCGCGCCGAGGGCGCTGAGTATAAAGGCATTCTCTATTGCGGCATCATGATGACCGCGCGCGGGCCCATGGTGCTGGAGTTCAACTGCCGCTTCGGCGATCCGGAGACGCAGCCCATCATGATGCGCATGGAGAGCGATCTGCTTGAGGCCATCGAGGCGTCGATCCAGGGCCGCGTCAGCGACGGCGATTTTCGCTGGTCACGCGATCCGGCGGTATGCGTGGTCATGGCGTCGGGCGGATATCCCGGCGCGTTTGAAGCGGGCAAGCTCATCAGCGGTATTGAAGAAGCCGACCGCATGTATGGGGTGAAGGTCTTTCACGCCGGAACGAATCGGCGCGACGGCTCGTATTACACCTCCGGCGGCCGCGTGCTGGGCGTGACCGCGCGCGGAAAGGATCTGCCCGACGCCGTGGAGCGCGCATACGACGCAGTGATGAAGATCCGCTTCGACGGCATGCACTATCGCAAGGACATCGCGGCGCGCGGGTTGAGGCAGTTGCGGGTGAAGAAGTGAACTTATTATGAACAGCAATCCTCTGGTTTCCATCGTCATGGGCAGCGACTCCGACCTCGAGATCATGAACGAGGCCGCGAAGGCGCTGGCCGAGTTCGGCATTCCCTACGAGATTGACATCACCTCGGCGCATCGCTCGCCGGCACGCACCAGCGAGTACACGCGCGCGCTGAAGGGGCGCGGGGTGAAGGTCGTCATCGCGGGCGCGGGCGGGGCCGCGCATCTGGCGGGCGTCATCGCCGCGGAGACCACGCTGCCGGTCATCGCGGTGCCGATTCCCTCGACAGCGCTCTTGGGACTCGACTCGCTGCTGGCGATGGTGCAGATGCCGGCCGGCATTCCGGTCGCGACCGTCGCCATCGGCAAGCCGGGCGCAACCAACGCCGGCATTCTGGCCGCGCAAATGATCGGCCTATACGATGACGCAGTGGCACAGAAGCTGGAAAGCCACAAACGAAAAGCTTGCCGAAGGCGTGGAAGCGAAGTCGCGCAAACTGAAGGAGAGCCAGAAGTCATGAGCGCAGCCACGGCTGAACTTTCATTCGTCGAAATGCTCGATGCCAATCAGCTCGAAACCGCGAAGTGGCAGAACTGGTTCGAGCACCAGCCCACAGAGTTGCTCGACCTGCCGCTGGATATCGCCCTGGCCAAGAACGTGCGCGAGTTCCTGCTGCACATCTTCGCAGTGGAACTGCGCTACGCCGAGCGACTGACGGGCTCGTCCCTCACAGAATACGAAGCGCTGCCCACGGACAGCGTGCACGAGTTGTTCGCCATCGGAGAAAGGGCGCGAGGGCTCTATCGCGAGTATCTCTCGCGCGTCACCGACGCTGACTTAGCCAGCGTCATGGAGTTTCCCACGCGCACCGCGGGCGTGCTGCGCGCCAGCAAGCGCAAGATGTTCGCCCATGCCATGCTGCATGGTATGCGGCACTGGGCACAGCTTGCGACCGCGCTGCGCGAGAAAGGGCACGGCACCGACTGGCCCCACGATTTTCTGTTCAGTGATGTAATGGCGTAAAGTTATTTCAGAACGACCATTCGCAGGGGAGGGAGCAACATGCCAGTAAAACAGAAAAAGAAGCGGAAAGTGACTCACGTTGAGTGCCAGAGTTGCGGCTGCCGCGTGGGAGCGCGTCATCGTGCGCCCATGCACTGCAAGATGCGCCGCCGCGCGTTTGAACTGCGGGCTGAAGGCATAACCTTGGACCAGATTGGGCGAGAATTTGGTTTCTCAAGGCAACGTGTCCACCAGATGCTTTCAACCACACCGGTGCAGAAGAAGATGTTCTGGGGGGCAGCATTGGCCCATGGCAAAAGTCACGGGTTGAATGAAAAGGAAGTGCGGGCGCTGGTCACACCGGACATGAACGGCACCGAATTCTTTCAGTTGATAGAAGCCAAAGGGAAAAAGTAGCGGCGGCAACATCCAATCGGAACGTCCCCCCTGGCCGCCGTTTCGTTGACAATGGCCGCACCCGTGCGCTATTCTTAAGCCTTTGGTAGTCCTGCGTTTGCCCGCCTGAAGGTTTCCTTGCGCGTCCAGCGCCAGAACTCAGCGGCTCTTTCGCGGTCTTTTCAACATTCTGGGAGAGTTAGAGATGTCAACGTATTTCCCCAAGGGGGAAATTGCGCGCAAGTGGTTTGTCATTGATGCCGAGGGCCAGACCCTGGGGCGGCTGGCCACCCGTGTGGCCCGCATCCTTTCCGGCAAGGACAATCCCAAGTACACGCCATTTCTCGACACCGGCGACCACGTCATCGTGATCAACGCCGGGAAGGTGCGCATTTCCGGACTCAAGGCCGACAGCAAGGTTTACTACCACTATTCTGGATATCCGGGTGGCATTAAGGCTGAGGAATACAAGAAGCGCTTCGAGCGCAAGCCGGAGCAGATTGTGGAAGCGGCGATCACTGGCATGCTGCCGCATACCAAACTGGGCCGTGCGATGGCCACCAAGTTGAAGATTTACAAGGGCGACAAGCACCCGCATCAGGCGCAAAAGCCGGAGGCGCTGGCGGCAGTCGCCAAGCGCGCGTAGGAAAGCAGATCCCTCGCGGACTAAAGCCCGCTCGGGATGACAAAAAATAAGGGCTGAACGGCGCACCTGAAGGTGCGCCCCTTCAAAACTACTGGGAAGGACTGAAGGGAGCGCTGCTCCCGCGAATTCAAGATGGCAGAACTGGTTCAGTATTACGGTACGGGCCGGCGCAAATCGAGCGTGGCCCGCGTGTTTCTTCGCCCTGGCAGCGGTGAGTTCAAGGTGAACCGCAAGGCGTTCGACCAGCATTTCGTGACCGAAGCGCAACGCATCATGGCGAAGTCGCCGCTGGTTGCGACCGAGACCACCGCCAGCTTCAACGTGACTTGCACGGTTGCGGGCGGTGGCGTGAATGGCCAGGCTGGCGCGGTCCGCATGGGAATTGCGCGCGCCCTGCAGGAGTTCAATCCTGAGCTGCGGCCCAAGCTTAAGGCGGAAGGCTTCCTGCGCCGTGACGCGCGTATCAAGGAGCGCAAGAAGTACGGGCAGAAGGGCGCTCGCAAGCGCTTCCAATTCTCGAAGCGGTAGAAAGACAGTGGCCAGTGACTAGTGGTTAGTGGCTAGTCCCGATGGGAAACGTATGGCGTTTCTGGCCACTTGACCACTAGCCACTATCCACTCGCCTTGTGGTTCCGGGGGTGAGAAAGAAACAGTTCAACCGGAACGAATCTTCTCGCACCCGCTGCACTTGAACGGGGCGGGTCACGGGAAAGAAATCCGGAGCGATCCGGCTAGGGCGTTAGCCAAAGCCGCCGCAAAGGATGCAAGCCAACCTAGGAGGTAGCTTGGCAAATATCACCATGAAGGAGTTGCTCGAGGCGGGCGTTCACTTCGGGCATCAGACGAAGCGATGGAACCCGAAGATGAAGGAATACATCTTCGGCGAACGCAATGGCATTTACATCATTGACCTGCAGAAGACGCTGAAGATGTTCAAAGAGGCGTCCAAGTTTGTGCAGGACATGGCGGCCGAGGGGAAGCTGGTGCTGTTCGTCGGCACCAAGCGCCAGGCGCAGGACGCGATTGCAGAGGAAGCTACGCGCTGCGGTATGTTCTACGTCAACCAGCGCTGGCTGGGCGGACTGCTCACTAACTGGGTGACCGTACAGAAATCGGTGAAGCGGCTGAAGGAACTGGATGAGATGGCCACGGATGGCCGTTATGAGCTGCTCCCGAAGAAGGAAGTTGTGAAGCTCGAGCGCGAGCGCAAGCACTTGCAGGCCAACCTGGCCGGCATCAAGAACCTGAACCGCCTGCCGGACACAGTGTTCGTGATCGATTCGAACAAAGAGCAGATTGCGGTGAAGGAAGCGCGCAAGCTGGGTATTCCAGTGGTTGCCGTGGTGGATACCAATTGCGATCCGACGGAAGTGAATTACGTAATCCCCGGCAACGACGATGCGCTGCGCGCCATCAGACTGTTTGCCTCAAAGATTGCGGATTCGGTGGTCGAGGGCTCGCAGGCCGCCACCGACAAGCAGGTGGCAGAAGTCGCCTCAGGCATCCAGTACAGCGAGTCCGCCGAAGCAGCCGCTGCCAGCCCGGAAGAGGTCGAGACCATTGAGATTCCGGCCGAAACCGGCGACCTGGAAGAGGTCAGTATGGAAGAGGTTCTGGGCAAAGGTGGCCGGCGCGCCGCGGAAAATACAAGCGCGTAGGAAATTCAGCCTTCAGCTATCAGCCGTCAGTCGTCAGCTAAACCTGGTTGTGGCGGACGTTAGATGAGCCGCTTCGAACCTGCCGATTTAGCTGAAAGCTGACGGCTGACGGCTGATAGCCAAAGGAAATTATGAGCACTACATCCGTAAACATTAATGCCGCACAAGTAAAAGAGCTTCGCGAGAAGACCAACGCTCCCATGATGGATTGCAAGAACGCCCTGACCGAAGCCAAGGGTGACATGGAAGCTGCAGTCGTCATCCTGCGCAAAAAGGGCGTCGCGACCGCCGCGAAGAAGGCCGCGCGTGTGACCAGCGAAGGCTCGGTCGCCAGCTATATCCATGCCGGGGGCAAGATCGGCGTGCTGGTGGAAGTGAACTGCGAGAGCGATTTCGTGGCCCGCACCGACGACTTCAAAGGTCTGGTACACGACATTGCCATGCACATAGCGGCCAGCGATCCCAAGTTCATCCGCAAAGAGGATGTCACTCCCGAAGCCTTCGAGAAGGAGAAGGACATCTACCGCGCGCAGGCGGCCCAGACCGGCAAGCCGGCGCCGGTGATCGAGAAGATTGTCGAAGGCAAGATGGCCAAATTCTACGAGGAGGTCTGCCTCTATGAGCAGCCCTTCATCAAGGACCAGACGATAACCGTGTCGCAGCTCATCGCGACCGTCATCGGCAAACTGGGCGAGAACATCTCGGTCAAACGCTTCGCGCGCTTCAAGGTAGGGGATGTCGGCGAGACCGTCGCTGTCAGCAAGGCAGCGGAACAGACTGCCGAGTAGCTTCAACAATCCGACTTCACACGCAGGGCGGGACAGCTCCCGCCCTTGCAACGTGCTCATTGCAGCGCTCTTGACAATCGAAGTTGCCACTCCTAGTCTGACATTATGGAAGTGAATCTCAACCCCGAGCAGCTTTCCAAGTTGGCCCGGCTTGCCAGTGACAGGGGACAAGCTGAAGATGTGCTAGCGCAGGAAGCGATTATCCGCTATCTGGAGGAAGAAGCACGGTTTGTCGAAGCCGTGAAGCTCGGCGAAGGTCAGCTGGAGCGGGGTCAATACCTCACGCATGAAGAGGTGGGAGCGCGCGTCGAGCGGCTGCTCAAGTCTTAGTGGAAGTCCGCTGGTCGCCTCAGGCCTACGAAGATCTCGAACGCATTTTCTGGTCTTGATTAGCCAGCCTTGTTGGCTGGACTCCCGGCACTCTCCTGCCGCCCGGCCTCACTGCTACACTAAATCAACATGTTTTCACTGGGCATCCGCTAGAAATGGAAACTCCGACCTACAAACGCGTCCTCCTCAAGCTTTCCGGTGAAGCCTTGGCTGGCAACCAGGGGTTCGGTGTCGAGAACCAAAGGGTGCATGAAGTTGCCGCGGAGCTGGCTGACGTCCATCGCCTGGGCGTCGAGATCGCGATCGTGGTTGGCGGCGGCAATTTCTTCCGCGGCGTCGCCGAGCAGGCCAAGGCCATGGACCGCGTTTCTGCCGATCACATGGGTATGCTGGCCACGGTCATCAACGCGCTGGCCTTGCAGGATGCGCTGGAGAAACAAAGAGTCTGGACGCGCGTGATGAGCGCTATCGAGATGAATCAGGTCGCGGAGCCGTTCATCCGGCGCCGCGCCATTCGTCACCTCGAGAAAGGCCGCGTTGTAGTCTTCGCCGGGGGCACCGGCAATCCCTATTTCTCCACCGACACTGCCGCATCACTGCGCGCCATGGAAATCAAGGCGGACGCCATCCTCAAAGCTACCAAGGTCGACGGCATCTACAGCGACGACCCCGTCCTCGTAAAAGACGCGACCATGTTCGAGACCATCAGCTACCTGGACATCCTGCGGCTGGGGCTGCGGGTGATGGATGCTACGGCCATTGCCATGTGCCGCGAGAACAACCTTCCTATCATCATCTTCAACCTCAACCAGCATGGCAACATCCGCCGTGTGGTGCTCGGCGAAAAGGTCGGTTCGCTGGTCAACCAGGGATAACGCTTCAAGGAATTAGCTGTAAGCCCTCAGCTATCAGCCTTCAGCTAGAACAACCTTCTGTCACTATCAGTCTCTGGCTAGCCTGCGACATTGCATGTTGCTGTCGGCGCTGTGAGCCGGCCTCGTTTCGAAGCTGAAAGCTGACGGCTGAGAGCTGACGGCTTATAATCAGGAGTTTCTGACTTCATTCTGAGGCAAGTTAACTTATGGCTCAAGTGTCAATGGCAGCGATTCCCGCATTGAAGGACAGTTTTGCTCAGCTTAAGACACGCATGGACAAGGCGGTGGAAGACTTCCGCCAGGAGATGGCCGCCACGCGCACGGGGCGCGCCTCGGTGCACATGCTCGACGGCGTGACCGTGGATGCTTACGGCTCGCAGATGCCGCTGAACCAGCTCGCCAACGTGAGCGCTCCCGAGCCGCAACTCATTACCGTGCAGGCCTGGGACGTGAGCCTGACCAGTGCAATCGAGAAGGCCATTCGCAGCGCCGACCTGGGCTTGAACCCGATGAACGACGGCAAGCTCATCCGCGTTCCGGTACCGGCGCTTACCGAGGAGCGCCGCAAGGAAATGGTGAAGCACCTGCACAAAGTGCTGGAGGAGCATCGCACCGCTGTGCGCAACATCCGCCGCGACGGCAACGACCTCATCAAGAAGGCGCTGAAGGACAAGAAAATAACCGAAGACGAAGAGCGCGGCGCGTTGGAGCAGATCCAGAAACTCACCGACGATGAAATCAAGAAGATGGAAGAACTGGCCAAGGGTAAAGAGAAGGAAGTGCTCTCGATCTAGGCGAACGCGGCCATCTTCAGGAGTGAGGACTTGAGAGGCAAGACCGCAGGTTGGGCGCTGTTTCTGGGATGCCTGCTTCTGCTTAGCTTTGCCGCTACCACTCGCTACTCCAAGTCTGCCGATCTCGGGCTCATTTCACTGCGCCTTGCGCTCGTGCTTGCCCTGTCGATCCTGGTAGTGCGCGAACGATGTCGCCATCGCGATGATCCGCAACGCCGCGATGCCCGCTCCAGTTCAGACGCAGGCGACACCATCCTGCAGCGCTTCCGGCGCTGGTATTACGACGAACAGAAAAACCCGGGCTGAAACCAAGACCACTTGCGCCAAACGGGGCGCGGCATCAACATCAATAAGTCATGCTGCTCGATCTCGGAGATCTGCGTGTGCGTTCCTGGCGCAAGAACGACCTCGATGCGCTGGTGCGTTACGCCAATAACGCAAAGATTGCCGCCAATCTCCGCGACCAGTTTCCCCACCCCTATACGCGATCTGCGGCTGCCACTTACCTGGCGGACATGCGCTCGGCGGAGGTCGAGACTTCCTTTGCCATGGAGTATGCGGACGAGGCCGTCGGCGGCATCGGCTTTAAGCTTGGCATCGATATCGCCCGGCTCAGCGCGGAGATGGGCTATTGGCTGGGCGAGCCGCATTGGGGCCGCGGACTGACGACCCGCGCCGTGCTGGCCACCTCGGAGTGGGCCTTCGAGAATTACAAGCTGACGCGCATCTTCGCCACGGCCTTCTCCCACAATGTGGCATCCATGCGTGTGCTGGAAAAAGCGGGCTTCGAGCGCGAAGGAATCTTGCGCCGCAGCGCCGTCAAGAACGGAGTCGTCCTCGACCAGGTTCTCTACGCCAAAGTGCGCTAGCGGTTTCTTTCATTTTCGGAAAGTGATGGCTGGTGGGAAGCGGGCCAGAACTCTTCTGCAAATCTTTGCTGTTCCCATAATGGAACTAACTTGTTTTCAATAATTTAAAGCGGAAGTAGAATTGCACCTACGTGGCATGTCCTTTAAGCTCCCAACCCGGAAATTTCCGCGAGGAAGAAGGGCAGTCTTCAGTTTGCGGCTTGTGATTGGGAGGCATTCCTCTCCCCCGTACGTACGAGCGTCGGAGTGGGTGATGAAGCTGTAAGTGGGCTCGTGCTCGCATGGTGCGGGCGATTTGCCGGTCGTCCGACGACAGCGACCCGAGTCCTGCTTCAAGGCTAGTTCGTTCCAGCTTCCTTAACTCATTCCAGTTACTAACCTCAACCTTCTAGAAGGAGGAACTAATAAAATGCGTATTGCTTCGCTCGTAATTCTCTGCCTGGCGCTGGCCGCCATTCCGGCCTGGGCGGATTATGACAACGGTCCAATCAACGGTACAACCGATGCCTGGACCATCAACTTCGGTTACATCGTTAGTGACTCGTTCCTGGCCGATGGCGCAATGACCGGTTTTCAGTTCGGCGTTTGGGAATTCCCCGGCGACGTGCTGAGCTCAGTAGACTGGTCAGTTACGACCCAGGAAAATGGCGGCAACACAATTGCCTCTGGCACAGCCAGCGGCGCCAACCTGACTGACAAATTCATTTCCAGCAACCAGTATGGCTATGACATTGATCTGATCACCGTCACGGCGGCGGCCAATCTGGGTGCTGGCAGCACCTACTGGCTTAACCTGCAGAACGCGGCCGTCCCCAGCGGCGACCCGGTATTCTGGGATGAGAACAGTGGCGTCGGCTGCAAGTCGAGCGGCTGCCCCTCGAGGGCGTCCGAGAGCGCAGTAGGCACGATTGCTTCGGAAGCTTTCACGATCAACAGCACCCCGGGGACAGTTCCTGAGCCCAGCAGCATCCTGCTGTTTGGATCTGGAATCCTCGGCCTCGCGGGTCTGCTGCGTCGTAAGCTGTCCTAGCCAACATTCAACCCTCCTTGTTGGTTCGCGGACAGACCCAAAGCCGGAGCGCAAGCTCCGGCTTTTTTGCGTCCTCCCAGACCATCCCGCCAAGCTGCATGGCACAGGTGCGCTGCGCAGTTTGCCAGGATACTTCACATCTACAAGTCGCATCCACCCGGAATGAGGGTTCCCGTAACGGGAATCAGTACCAGTTTCATACGAATTTTCTGCCGCGCTTTCCGCCATTGAGCGGATGATGGCGTGGAGCAGGCGGTGCAATCACCCTCAGGAAGACTCTTATGAGAATTCGGGTCGCTACTCTTGTAATTCTATGTCTCGTTCTGGCGCTGCCGAAGTGGGCTGCCAGCGGCAACAACTGTTCGCTCCCCGACGGGTGCGGTGGAGGAGCGTACGACAACGGTTACGTAAATGGAACGACCGACGCTTGGACCATCAACTTCGGCTACATTGTCAGCAACACCTTTACCGGTGTATCGAATGTCATGTCTTTTGAGATCGCCGTCTGGGAATTTCCCGGCGACGTGATGACATCGCTGGATTGGTCCATCACGACCCAGGAGAACGGGGGAGCACGTTGGGCCAAGGCACTGCCAGCGGCAACAACGTGAGAGATAGGTTCATCTCTACCAACCAGTACGGATATGACATCGATGTAATTTCGGTCTCAGGGCTGAACGTGAGCTTGAATTCCAACACGACCTATTGGCTCAACCTGCAGAACGCGAACGTCCCTAGCGGAGACCCAGTGTCCTGGGATGAAAACAGCGGTTTGGGCTGCAGGTCGAACGGCTGTCCCTCTAAGGCGTCCGATAGCGCCATAGGCACCATTCCTTCGGAAAACCTTCGCGATCAACGAGAGTCTGCAGCCGCCGGTCCCCGAACCCTGCAGCTTCCTGCTGTTTGGCTCCGGGGTTCTCGGGCTGGCTGGGCTTCTGCGCGGTAGGTTCCGCTTGTGAGCCGCGGGCGTTCCTGGTATTTAGGGGGCGGAGAAGATTATCGGCGGTGCTCCTTAGTTACGGTGGACGCAACGGTTATTAGCCTATAAGTGCCGTATATAATAATCTAGTAATCGACTGTTATTAAGGCATTTACCGATTATTCTCGTGCTCAAATCATGTCCCATTCGTATGGCACCTTAGTACTGAAAATGGAAAATTAGTAAAGCCTTGGTGGTAAATCTCTGCACACCTAACAGGCTACTGTTCCCAGTTTGGGCTTGCTTTTCAATCGCTTAGTCAGGGAACCACGATTGCTCTTGCTCATAAGTGTTACGCTGCTTTTTCTGCACATCTGGGATTTCAATTTGGCCGCCTCTTTTAGTGGCCCGTAGCAAAGTAAAAAGTGAGCTGTGATGAAAATGCACGTTGTTTCGCTGCCACTCGTCACACTCTCGTGCCTGCTACTGGTTGTGCCCGCTATGGCGGGCCCGATTCAGTTTCAGTCCAACCCTTCCTCCGGCACCGACTTTATGGCTGGCTCGAACATGGATCTCGGTTACCGCGGAACGGATTTCCTTTCAACCCTGCGCAGTTCAGCTCCGAGCGGCCTCGAGACCTCGGGATCATCGACGGATTCTCGGCTGCTGAACAACTCCGGGGTTCGGATCACATGATCGCCCCAGGCGGCGGCCCTCCGGATCCACCTACTCCGGCTCCTGTTTCGGAGCCGAGCGGGATCATGGTGATGATTGGCTCCGGGCTCTTTGGAGTTTTGGGACTGTGGCGCCGGAAGTTTGACGCCTAGTCGTGTTTTTGTGTGTGATCGCAAGCCGGAGCTCGTGCTCCGGCTTTTTTATTTCGGCATAAGGGCACTCGGGCAAGCACTAGCCCTTTACCAAATCTTCCATCTCCTTTTCACCGATCACCGCGACGCCCAACTCGCGCGCCTTGTCCAGTTTCGAACCGGCCTCTGCCCCCGCAACAACGTAATCTGTCTTCTTACTGACCGAGCCGGAGACGCGGCCGCCGGCGTCCTCGATCAGCTTCTTAGCTTCGTCGCGGGTGTGCCGTTCCAGAGTGCCCGTCAGAACAAAGGTTTTTCCCGCGAGTGTAGTCGCGCGCTGCTTCTTTTTGCCCTTGAACACCAGCCCTGCTTTTCGCAGCCGTTCGACCAGGGCAACGTTCTTCGGCTCGTCGAAGAACTCGCCTGATGCTGGCGGACACCCGTGGGCCGATTTCGTTCACCTGTTGGAGCTCTTCTTCGTTGGCTTCCATGAGCGCGTCCATCGAGCCGAAAGCTTCTGCGAGGAACTGCGCCGTGCGTTCGCCGACGAACCGAACTCCCAGACCGTAGATCACGCGCTCCAGCGGCAGCTTCTTCGAGTTCTCGATTTCGTCGAGGATGTTCTGCGCCGACTTTTTGCCCATCCGCTCCAGCTTGAGCAGCTTGTCTTCCGTCAAGTCGTAGATGTCGGCGACGTCCTTGACCATCCCGGTCTCGACGAGTTGGTTCACCAGGGCATCCCCCGTGCCTTCGATGTTCATCACGCCGCGTGAAGCGAAGTGACGAATGCTCTCGCGCAGCTTGGCTGGACAATTCGCGTTGACGCAGCGGTGGTCGGCCTCGCCCTCGGCGCGCACGACGTGTCCGCCGCACACCGGACAGCGTGAGGGCATGTGGAATTGCCGCGTGCCGCGCGGCTTGTCCTCAAGCACCTTCACGACTTTGGGTATGACGTCGCCGCCGCGCTCCACCGATACCCAATCGCCGATGCGCACCCCCAGCCGTTCGATCTCGTCCATGTTGTGCAGCGTGGCGCGGCTTACCGTAGTGCCGCCGATGGAGACCGGCTTCAGCGCCGCCACGGGCGTGAGCTTCCCGGTACGTCCCACCTGCACCAGGATGTCTTCTATCTGCGTCACGCCGGACCTCGCGGCGAACTTGTACGCGATCGCCCACCGCGGCGCCTTTCCCGTATATCCAAGTTCCTCCTGGAGCGCGACTCGATCCACTTTGATGACGATGCCGTCAATCTCGTAAGGCAGGCTATCGCGTTTGGCCTCCCATTCGTGGATGAACTCCCACACCTGATCGAGGTTGTGCACCAGGCGATGATTCGGGTTCACTTTGAAGCCGGCGGTTTGCAGCGCTTTCAGCGTCTCGGAGTGCCGCTCGAATATGATGCGGCCGTTGGCGAATAGTGCGTAGGAAAAGAAGTCGAGCCGACGCTGGGCAGTGATGTTCGGCTCCAGCACGCGGACCGTTCCTGCCGTCGCGTTGCGCGGATTGGCAAACTTTGCGAGACCTTCCTGCTCGCGTTCATCGTTCATGCGCTGAAAGGCGCTGAGAGGCATCAGCAACTCGCCCCGCACCTCGAAATCAGATGGCAGCTTTGCCTTCGCCAGCATCTTGGCGAGGATAGTAAGCGGAACGCTGCGCACCGTGCGCACGTTCAGTGTCACATCTTCGCCGACCGAGCCGTCGCCGCGGGTGATCCCAAGCGCCAACTTGCCGCCTCTGAAGCGTAGCGCCAGCGACATGCCGTCGAGCTTGAGCTCGCATACGTAGTCCACCTGCTGCTCGCCGCTCAACTCGTGCACCCGCCGCTCCCAGTCGCGCAGCTCCTCTTCGGAGTAGGCGTTGTCGAGTGAGAGCATGGCCGTGGAGTGCGGCAACTTCACGAAACCCTCGCGCGGCTTGCCGCCCACGCGCTGCGTGGGAGAATCAGGTGTGATCAACTCTTGATGTTCGGCTTCGAGCGCCTTCAGCTCGTTCATCAGGCGGTCGAACTCGGCGTCGCTGATCTCAGGATCGTCGAGTACGTAATAGCGGTGTTCGTGATAGCGGATCTTGTCGCGCAGGGCGCCGATCTGTAGCTGCACATCTTTGCGGGACGGCATGACAGCAATTATGCCAGCAGGGACGGCAGGTTCTCACGCAGACTTTTCAGTCCGCGATGCATCTATTCGTCGACCTTCACAAGCTACTGCTTTATTTGCTGGATGAACTGCTGCAGCAGGGTGGTGTTGGCCGAGGTAACACCGTCGGTGAAGTCGGTGTAGTCCGCGGCCTCCCCGCCGCAGGCGTAACCGTAGGGATCAATGCTGGCCGCCCGGGTGGCGCAGACTCCGTCGTAGGTGTTATCGCTGAGCGAGATGAAACCCCAGTTGCGTTCCTCGGTGCTCTTGTCGGTGAGGCCCCAGAGTTCGACGCCCAGACCGTAGTAATCCTTGTTGCTACCCTGCGCCCCATAGATGCCCTGCGTGTCGGTGCCGTAGTGCTGGCCGCGAATCAGCTGTGTCGTGTAGTCGGCCCCTCCCGCTCCGTTGTTGGGATAGTTGCTCATGTCCGAGTCACGTTGCGCCGTGCTGCCCTGGAAGACCGTCACCGGCAATCCGGTCTGGTCGTAGACCGCCCGACTGGAGGCCTGCGCCTGCGAGATGTAGGTCGAGTTCCAGGTCATACTCATGATCTGACAGCCGGCGTCATGAAACGCCTGGGCCACAATGGGCCGCATGCCGCCCGCTCCCGAGCCGCCGTAGAAGCCGCACATCAGCAGGTGGTTGGTGTCGTAGCTGCGCACCACGCTGACCTGCGGGGCGTAGATCTGGTAGGCCAGGATGTAGAGATATGCGTTGAGATCGGCCACGAGGTTAGAGTTCATCCCTGTCTGGTTGTAATAGTCACTGCCGAACCAGGCCGTGTGCCGCCCATCTTCGTCAATCACCCCAGTGCCGGAGCCGAAGCCGCCGGCATCGCAGAACGAGGTGTAGTTGCTGCCCCATGAAGCATTGAGCGCCGCGATGTTGTTGTTGTACTTCGTTTCCAGGAAGGACTGGCCGGGTGGAAAGTGCTGGGAGTCGCCCGCGGCCGCGTTACACGCCCAAGCCACCTTGGAGTACACGATGGGCCGCTGCCAGCTGCCGTTGATGGGCGGCAGATTGTAGTTGAAGGCGTTGGTGGCCACCACCTGGGCGGGATGCGGGTACTCGCCTGCGCCGTTTTGGCCTGAGCCATTGCCCTTGAACATGAACAGCACGTCGGCATCGCCCAGCGAAATAGCCACAATCCAGGGCGTGGTGTTGAAACCGTCCAGGAAACCTTGCAGGGCAGGATTCAGTTGCAGCGCCAGCTCCCCCTGGCTGGCTACCAGCCAATTGGGATCCATGATGTCCAGGGTGTAATTGCACTTGCCAAAGCCGTTGTTGTCGGAGCCCGAGCATAGGTCTTTGATCGACTCCGGTATGCCTAAGTCAGATGGGTCGTCGATGGCGTCATCGGTGGTAGCGAAGAACAGCAGGAAGGGCAGCTGGATCGAGGCCCCGTTGTTGTTGCCGCCTTTCGGGATGGGTAGCATGTAGTCGCTGTAGAAGATGTCATTGGAATTGAATCCGTAGGCAATCTCCCGCTGCAGCGAGTGCTTGGCCCACTTCGTCAGATCGTTGTCATAGTGGCTCTGCATGATGCTGCTCAGGATGGATTCGGGAGCGGCGTCATAGACAGCCAGCTGATAGAAGGCGTTGCAGTTGGGGTCGGCATAGACCCAGCGCGCGGGATCGCTGCCGATCTGCACCTTCACCATCTGGAAGTAACCGGTGGGGGTGCAACCCGGCACCGGAGCGGCGGTCAGGCCGCTGTATTCGTCCATGCCGATGACGACGTTCAGGGTATAGCTGCTGCTTTGCTGCTTCGGCGGCTGCGAGGAATCGATCACCAGCACCTGGAAGGGGAACTTGCCGACGGCTGTCGCTGTGCCGGAGATCGCGCCCGAAGAGTTCATGCTCAGCCCTGAAGGCAGAGAGCCGGAGGTGATCTGATACTTGTACGGCGCCTTGCCGAACCCCGACTGCAGGCTGTAAGAGTAGGGCTCCAGGTAGTTGGCATTGATCGGTGGCGCGCCTCCAGTCACGGTCAGGGTGATGGTGGCCTGCTGCTGCACCCCGCCGCCATTGCCGGTCAGAGTTAGCGGATACGTTCCCGTGGCCGTGCCCTTGCCCACCGTCAGCGTCAGCGTCGAGTTGCCGGACCCCGGCGCCGAAATAGTGCTGGGATTCAAGTTCAAAGTGGTTCCCGACGGAGAGCCGGAAGCTGTCAGCGCGATGGAGCTGTTAAAGCCGCAGCAAACGAAGGTGGTGACGGTGGTCATCCCCTGATTGCCTTGCGGTATCGTCAGCGCCGACGGCCAGCCTCCGATGGTGAAGTTGGGACCGGCTGTCACCGTCAGCGTGATGGGCACGTAGCGCTGTATGCCGCCCCCGCTGCCCGCCACGTTAAGGCTGTAAACGCCGGGATAAGTGGCCAAACTGACCGCGATGGTCACGGTCGAGTTGCCTGACCCAGGCGCTGGAATGGTCTGCGGATTGAAAGTTACCGTGGTACCCGTGGGCACGCCTGAAGCCGAGAGGCTGATGGCGCTGTTGAAGCCGCCGCTGATAGTGCTGGTGATGGTGGTGCTCCCCTGATAGCCCTGCTCAACGGTGATCGAAGCCGGCGAAGCCGAGAGTTGGAAGTCTTGCGCCGCTGCAACCGTCAGCGTGACCGTGGTGCTCTGCTTGATGCCCCCGCCGTTGCCGGTGACAGTGAGGGGATAGGTCCCCAGGGATGCGGAGCGCAGCACGAAAATCGTCATGGTCGAGTTGCCCGACCCGGGAGAGGGAATGATCTGCGGATTAAAGCTTACGGCTACGCCCAGTGGCATGCCGGTCGCCGACAGCGTAATGGCGCTGTTGAAGCCCCCGCTGACTGTAGTGCTGATGGTAGTGGTGCCCAGGTTGCCCAAGGCGATGCTGAGCAACGAAGGCGACGCCGAAATGGTGAAGCTCTGTCCGCCCTGTGGCGTTACCGTGAGCGTAACAGTTGTGTTCTGCTGGATACCGCCACCAATGCCGGTCACGGTGATCGGGTAAGTCCCCGTGTGTGTGCCGCTACTCACGGTGATGGCCATCGCCGCGCTGCCCGCGCCTGGTGCAGGAATGGCTTGGGGGTTGAAACTCACGCCTACCCCCGACGGCATCCCCGAAGCCGACAGCGCTATAGAGCTGTTGAACCCGCCGCCGATCGTCGTGTAGATAGCCGAGGTTCCCTGCTTTCCCTGCGAAATACTCAGGGATGCAGGTATGGCTGAGACTGTGAAGGCCGGCTTGGACTGCGCGGTTACGGTGAGGGTAACTATTACTGTCTGCTTAACACCGCCACCATTCCCGGTCACAGTGATGGAATAGGTCCCCGGTATCGCCAGCCGCAACACCGAGATCGTCATGGTGGAGTTTCCCGCGCCTGGCGCTCCGATAGTGCTCGGGTTGAAGCTCAGGCCGACGCCGACGGGCGTACCGGTAGCTGAAAGAGTGATGGAGTTGTTGAAACCACCGCTGATGGTCGTGGTTACGGTCGAGATGCCAATGCCATTTTGACCAATAGTCAGCGAAGATGGGGCAGCAGAGATAGTGAAGCTGCCCGTCGCCGACAGAGGCAGACCGAAGAAGAGGACGTTTAAGAACGACAGTAAGAAAACTACACTTTTATTCCGAATTGTCAGGCCCACTACTAGCTCCGCTAACAATCAAAATCAATGGCGTTCCCGGCCAGTAGGCGCGCCACAACTGGGCACCCTTAACATATAAAGGCTTGCGAAGGGTGTTTGCACCAAAATTCGGCCCATGTATAAACTTAGGTAACCGCCAAAAAATGGTTACTATCGGGGATGGTAACCTCTCTGTTTGGGGCTCTCCGCGAGGTGCAGCGTTTCGTCCGCAGCCGCGTTACCCGCGGCACTTCTACGGGGGACGGAGCTTTCAGTGTCCTCGCGTCAAGCTCACCAGACCCGGCATTGTGGATTGTGGACCATGGGCTGGCCTTGCTTGCAGCCGAAGGCCTGCTGGAACTCCGGCATGTTGGACAACGGCCGATTCACCCGGAAGTGCGGCAGCGAGTGCGGATTGCTCAGCACCTGATTGCGCGCCGCCTCCGGGACGCACTTCGGCGCACCAGCTAAAGGCATAGGCAGGAAGAAGCGTTGCCGCGCGGTGAGCCCGTCAGCCTCCGGCGTGTCCAGCGATTTGCCCTGCGACTTGTACTGCTTCTCCAGCGCGAGCATGGCGAGGTGAATGCCGCCGTTGTCAGCGGTGTCCTCGCCGGCGGTCAGCTTGCCGTTCTGCTTCACGCCGTATTCAGGAATCTCCTGCGAGTACTGGTCGATGATGCACTTGTCCTTCTCGTCGTAGCGCTTGGCGTCCTCCGGAGTCCACCAGTCGCGAAGGTTGCCCTGAGCGTCGAACTTGCGGCCCTGGTCGTCGAAACCATGGATGGTTTCATGGCCGATGACCATTCCGATGGCGCCGAAGTTCGAGGCGTCGTCCTGGGTCCCGCTGAACATGGGAAGCTGCATGATTCCCGCCGGAAAGTTGATGGTGTTCATCTGCGGATCTTCGTAGGCGTTGATGGTCGGCGGCGTCATCGTCCATTCGCTGCGGTCCACGGGCTTTCCGATCTTGTTGATCTGCCGGTGAGCTTCGAACGAGTTGGCGGCATTCATGTTGGCGAGATAGTTATTGGGCACAATCTTGATCGAACTGTAATCGAGCCAGGTATTGGGATAACCAATCTTCTGCAAAGTAGCCGACTGTTTAATGAGGGCCTGCTTTTTGGTTTGGTCGCTCATCCAATCCACCTGCCCAATTTCTTCCACCAGCGCGGCGCGAATCTGGGTTACAAGCTCGTTGGCGCGTTGCTTGCTCTCCGGCGGAAACGCAACATTGACGTAGGCCTGGCCCAGCGCCTCGCCCAGAAAACGGTCGGTTGACGCCACGCAACGGCGCCATTGGGGCAGCATCTGCGGAGTGCCCGACAGCGTGGTGCCGAAGAACGCGAAGTTCTCCTGTTCGAAGTCATGCGAGACGTAGGAGGCGCCGCGGTGCAGGGTCCACCACCGCAAGTAGGCTTGCCAGTCTTGCGGAGAGCGCGTCTTGATCTGCTGCTCTAGGGCGTCCAAGAATGCCGGCGTGCTCACGATGTAGAACGGCACGCTGGGCGCTCCCATGAGCTGCAAATATTCATCCCAGCCGAAATCGGGTACGGCGGCCTTTAGCGGTTGCAGGGTGCGCTTGTTGTAGATTGCTTTGGGATCGCGCCGGGTCACGTTGTCCATGGATGCCTTGGCCAGCGCGGTTTCGATCTCCATCACGGTCTTGGCTTCCGCGGCGGCCTTGGCCGGCGGATCGCCCGCCAACTCAACCATCTTTTGGATGTGCTGCAAATACTTGGTGCGCAGCTCCTTGAAGCGGTCGGAGCTGTCGAGGTAGTAGTCGAGAGAAGGGAGCGCCATGCCACCCTGGTCAACGCCCGCGACCATCTTGGAAGCATCCGCCAGGTCCTGCGCCGGGCCAAATCCGAACATCGGCGCCTTGGCGTAGTTGTCATCGTCGTTCCACATTTGCCAGGCGGCAGGGAAGTTCAAATGCAGATAAGCCAGCACGCGCGGCAAGTCCTTGTTCGACTTCAGCGAGGCAACAGTATTTAAGGCTGGTTGCAGCCATGCCTTTCCGTCAGCGTCGCGGACGGTTTCATCCATGCAGCTGTGCCAGTAGTCGCCGATCTGGCGCTCGCTGCCTGTAGCCTGTTTGTTGGCGGCAGCCGCGTCCAAGGCGTTGCGCAGGATCGTCTGGTTGTACAGAAACAACGGACGTTCCGTGCTGGTGACGGGCAGATCCGGCGTGATGGGATGGGCCGCAAGCCATTTCGTGCAAGTGTACTGATAGAAATCAACACATGCGTCTTTGCTCTTGTCCACGAGGGAGGGGTCGAACTTCTCGAGGCTGGGAAGCTCAGCCGCGTCAGTCTTGCTTGACGCATCATTGCTCTTCACCTGAGCAGGAACTCCAAGCGAAAAACCGAGGACACAGAGGACACAACAGAAGCCCACGAACCAGCGATGCATGATCACCTCGAGAAAGCGAGAAGCAGCAGCGTGTGATTGTAATCCTCTGGGGTGGCAGAGGGGAATGAGTCGGCTGGATGCCATCCCGGTTTAGCAGCAATCCGGCACAAACAGCTTGCGGACGAGCGGAATTGGGGAATGCCGGGTCGCGGTTACTGACGCTCACGTCTGCTACCATGTCTGCGCGTTTCCGTTGCCGAAGCGGTCGTAAGGAGCTTAGCCTCGCATGAAACTCCAGCATCTCTTCAGACGATACATTGCGATTCGCGCCATTTGCGCCGTCCTGGTACTGCTGTTTGCTCTCCCGGCACCGGCGACTACTGTGGTTGCTCTCCTCGACCGGCAGCATCACAGAGCGGTCGTGGCCGCTGACAGCTTGCTCATCTTCAAAGTTGCCGACAGGACTACCCAGACTTGCAAGGTCGTGACCAAGCCCGGCTGCACCTTCGGCATGGCGGGCCTGTTCTACAAGGAGTATCCCGCCTTTCACTTGCAGGAGCTCGCCGACCAGGCCTGCAGTCTTCCCGGCGATTTAAAACACAAGGCGGACACTTTCCTCGACATCGCCAAGGACCCGGTGATGGCCGTCGCGCAATACCTCCAGCAGAACGAGCCTGATTTCTACCGCGACCTGACCAACAGCAACGCCGGAGAGCTGATCATGGTGGTCTTTGCCGGCCCAGAAGTGGGCAATGCTTCGATCTTTGCCCGCGGCTACAAGCTGGATGCCGGGGGAATTAGCCCAGTTTCGATGGACGTCACCGAGGACAACAACGGAGCGGGCTTTTTCGGCGGAGCCAATCAGCAGATTGCGGCCTATATCAAGAAGCATCCCAATTGGGACAACGGGGACAAGGTCAAGACAGCTCGTAAGTTTGTCCAGATGGAGATTGCTGCGCACCCGGAGTGGGTGGGCCCCCCGGTGTCGGTGGTGACCGTCAATCGGCTCGACGAGCAGAAGTGGGTTAATCCGGGCGTCTGTACGGTGCCCGACGCGACTCAAAAAGGGAAGAAAAAGAGGCACTGAACCGGGATTTCAGCGCGGGTTCACTTCCCCAGGGAAGGATTAACCCGGACACCAGCTTCACACCCCCACACTGGAAGAGCACCGGATTTGCTGCTGGTTTTTCAGGGAACAAAGATTTCCCGGCTCCCGTACATTCCCGCAAGAGGATGTCCGCGTGCCAACCTTCATTCAAGACCTCCGCTACGCCGTGCGGCAGATGCGGCTTGCACCTGCTTTCACCCTCACCGCCATTCTGACCCTCGCTATAGGCATCGGCGCCACTACCGCCATCTTCACGCTGGTGCATGCCATCATGCTGAAGTCTCTGCCGGTCACCGAGCCTGCACAGCTCTATCGCATCGGCGACTCGCCGGAGTGCTGCGTCGAAGGCTGGGAGGACGACGACTGGAGCTTGTTCTCCTATCAGCTCTACCAGCGCCTCGCCGCCGCCGCTCCTGAATTCGAAGAAACCACCGCCTTCCAGGCTGTCCGTCGGCACATACGGCATCCGTAGCCAGTCGCGGGACCATGAGGCGCGGCCGCAGCGCGCCGAGTTCGTCACCGGCAATTACTTCCACGTCTTCGGTATTGGGGCCTTGATGGGCCGAGTGATCGCGCCCTCCGACGATCAGCAGTCATCTCCGCCGGTTGCCGTGATGAGCTATCGCACCTGGCAACAGGCCTACGGATCGGACCCATCGCTCATCGGCACCACGTTCTTTATCGACGGCCAACCGGCCACGCTGATCGGCGTCGCTCCTCCCGGTTTCTTCGGCGATACACTGCGCGGCCACCCGCCTGATTTTTGGCTGCCTGTGCAGCAGGAACTTGTATTCGACGGTCAGAACGCGCTGATGAAGAGCAACCACTCCAATTGGCTCTATGCCATCGGCCGGTTGCGGCCGGGGGCCACTGTCGATGGCCTCGGCGCCCGGCTGACACCGGTGTTGCAGCAGTGGCTGCGCAACGAAGACGAGTTACCTGCGGACATGCGCCCACAGATCGAGCCCACGATTCCCCACAAGTACATTCGGCTGGCTCCAGCCGGTAGCGGCATCAGCACCATGAAGGAAAACTACGGGACCAGCCTGCGAATTCTGCTGGCGGTCTGCGGGACGGTGCTGCTCATCGCCTGCGCCAACATCGCCAATCTGCTGCTGGCGCGCGGGACCGCCCGCAGGATGCAGACTGCGGTGCGCATCGCTCTCGGTGCCACCCGGAAGCGCCTTATCCGGCAGTCGCTCACCGAAGCCGTACTGCTCTCGCTGGCCGGCGGCCTGTTGGGATTGGCGGTCTCCTATTTCGGGGCTCGCCTCATGCTCGCGCTGGCGTTTCGCAACGCGCCGGTCATGCCCATCAGCGCGACGCCTTCGTGGCCCGTACTGGGATTTGCCTTCCTGCTTTCGCTGCTGACGGGCGTGCTCTTCGGCGTGGTGCCGGCGTGGTTCTCCTCGCATTCGGACCCGGCAGAAGCGCTGCACGGGGCCAACCGCAGTACGCGCGAAGCTTCAACCCTGCCGCAGAAGCTGCTGGTCATCGGCCAGGCCGCCCTCTCGCTAGTGCTGCTGGCCTGCGCCGGACTGCTGGTCACCAGCTTGCGTAATCTGGAGCATCAGGACTTCGGTTTCGCCACGGCCAATCGCGTCCTCGTCGAAATGAATCCGCCGCTGCCCAGCTACACTCCCGAGCGCCTTGACGCTCTTTATCGCGCCATCGAGGACCGCCTGTTTCAACTGCCCAACGTGCAAAGCGTCAGTCTGGCTCTCTACAGCCCGCTCAGCTTCGACAACTGGGGCGAGTTCGTCGCGGTGGAAGGGAAGGGTGATCCCAAGCCTAGCGAAGAGAGTGGTTCCTCATGGGACAGGGTCAGCCATCAATACTTTTCTACCATCGGCCAGAGCATCGTGCGTGGACGTGACTTCACTGAAGCCGACACCGCCGGCTCGCGGCCTGTGGCGATCGTCAACCAGGCCTTCGTCAAGCGTTTCTTCCCCAATGAAGATCCGCTGGGCAAGCATTTCGGCATGAACAGCTCAAAATATGCCGGCGACTATGAGCTCGTCGGTGTGGTACGCGACGCGAAATACATCGATCCCGAGAAGCCGGCGCATCCCATGTTCTTCCTGCCGCTGGAGCAATCCATCCATTACAGCGAAAACATGATGCAGAGGTTCGAAGAAAAGTCTCACTTCGTCAGCGGTATCCAGTTGCGGCTGCGCGGGCCGGCCACCAATCTCGAGCCGCAACTTCGCCGTGCGCTGGCGGAGATCGATCCCAACCTGACCATCATCTCGGTCCAGACCATGGATGAGCAGGTGGCCATGAACTTCGACCAGCAACGCATGGTGGCGCAACTGGCCGGCACGTTTGGCATCATCGCGCTCTTGCTGGCTGCCATCGGCCTCTACGGCCTCACCGCCTACACCGTGGTGCGCCGCACTAGCGAGATCGGGGTTCGCATGGCCCTCGGCGCCGACCGCATGAACATCGTGCGCCTCGTATTGCGCGGGGCGTTCCTGCAAGTGGCTATTGGGCTGGCGATCGGTATTCCGTTCGCCATCGGCGCTGGCCGCCTGATGACTGCGAAGCTGTTCGGCGTGCGCAGTTGGGACCCTGGGGTCTTCGCGCTGGCAATTCTGTCGCTCGGCGTGTGCGCCGCCGTCGCCAGCATTCTGCCTGCACAACGCGCAGCCTCGACCGATCCAGTCAAAGCCCTGCGGGCAGATTAAAGTGCAGGAAGCGTTTCATTAGGATTCCGACCTCCAGGGCAATACGATCGCCGACGATCGGCGCCGCCATCGGCGGCTCGATACTGGTACCTGTGGGTGCGCTGCCCGGCTGCCCGCACCACCAATGCCATCGACCTCCGCACGCTCGACCACCATCGTGATGCGGCGGTGACCAGCCTGAATTCCGTCGCTCTCATGCCGCTCCTGCCGGCCGAATGCGCCTTTCGCTGAGCTGGTGCGGCTGTCTCGCACCAGCATCGCCGATGAGATGCGCGAGGAGCACACCAAGCGAGTGCTGGACGACTAGCGCGTTTGCAATTGCCATAGGTCAGCTTCATGACAGTCATCTGGTCATCGACTCCCACAGGACCCGATCGGAACGCAGATCCGGCCACGCCGTCGCAGGCCGGCCCGCCGCCGCACCCGGCTCGGCTGCGTCTGCACGGTCGATAGATCCCCTACGCCGCCAAACGAACGGCCGATATGATGGCGTATGCCGACTCGATCCAAGGTCTACCGGGTGATGATCGGATCACCGTCCGATCTCGCAGAGGAGCGTCGGGCCGCCACCGAAGCGATCGCTGAGTGGAACGCTCAGCATGCCGACGCCGAAGGCGCCGTGCTGCTGTCCGTGAAATGGGAAACGCACGCGCTTCCAACCTCCGGCAAGCGCCCGCAGGTTGCGATAAACGAGCAGCTCGTCGACCGATGCGACATCTTGATCGGGATGTTCTGGACCAAGCTCGGCACGTCGACCGGTGTAGCGGCATCAGGCACTGTCGAAGAGATTGACCGCTTTGTCGCGGATGGGAAGCCGGCGATGCTCTACTTCTCGGGCCGCAAGGTTTCCAATGCCAAGCTCGACCCGAAACAATCGGCCAAACTGACGAAGTTCAAAGCGAAGACCTACAAGGACGCGCTGGTTGGCTCATTTGTTAGCGTCGAGCAGCTTCGACGCGTGCTTCTACGCGACCTTACCCGTCAGGTGCGAATGCTCAATCCGCGCGCCGGACAGGCGGACCGGATCGGCCGTGCGATGGCGATCACCGATCTGATCCGCCAACACAAGCGCGATGGCATCTCCATCGATGAATTCAAGAGCTACGATGAACTGCTGCGCGCGAAGCGCCGTAGCCCAACCGAACTCCTCGACCCGATAGAGCCGGGCGGTAAGGGGCCGAACGGCTATCCGATTGGCTACACGGGGGAGGGAGATAAGGTTGAGTGGATACCCTCCGATGAGGTCGAGGGTGAAACGTGGCCTATGATCCTGCGCCGTGGCGACAAGGCGATCCTCGCCGCATACAAAGGATTTTCTGGGACAAGGTTTGGTGGAACCGACACCAGAATTGGCTGTACGCTCTTCGAACCGGCAAGGAGAAACTTACCGCCGGGCAGAAGCCGATCTACTGGCTCGCGCGAAAAAAGCCGCCAGGCGCATCGAGCGCAAGTACGGACGCAAGAATTCCTCGGCTGGGACGATTTCGAATGGGGGCTGCTACGCGGCCGATTATCGGCGCTAAGTTGGGTGCTTGGATCCGAACGAACGAGTCGCTCGACACCTAATCTCTCTGCTTTTGCGGCACGCGCAACGAACGCCACTTCGGCGCCCAGTCCGGATCGCATTGGCCGAGCCCATCGCGTCTTGCAATTCGACATGTTATCCAAGTTGCTGACTAGATAAAGCGAGCGCTGCATGTCCACGGCAATCCCGCCCATCAAGAAGCGTTCATTTCTGAATGCATTAGAACTAAAACTCTGGCGGAGCCGTGGTGATATGTTGCAAGTGTTTCTGTCAGCAGTAAT
>CAVPFD010000005.1:0-88376 GCA_963703645.1 uncultured Acidobacteriaceae bacterium | reverse complement strand
GCTGGATCCGAGCACGACGCCAAAGAGAACGTAGAACATCACCGGAAAGGCGACGGTGGAAATCGCGTACACCGGAATACGCGTGTTCTTCAGCAGTTCGTACTTCGCTTCTTTGAAGTAGAGCGCGATGGTGCGCGAGAGCGAGCGTTGTGACACAGCGGCGATGGCGGGGAAAGTAGTGGCGGACATGCTAGTTCCTTCCTTTCGTATCGGCGTTGCCGTTCTGCGTCAGCGCCAGGAACGCCTCTTCCAGGCCAGCGTTAGTGACCTCGAGGTCGGCCAGCCAGGGATCGCGCTGCAGAAGCTCGCGTACTACCGGCTCGGCAACGTTGACCTGCAACTCGAAGGCGTTGCGGTCGGCCTTCGCGCTCAAAACGCCCGGAATCTGCCGCACCTCTTCCAGCGAGAGGCGGCTGGTGCAGCGAATCTGCTTGCCCATGGCACGCGCCTTGATCTCGGCGGGCGTGCCTTCAGCCACGATAGCGCCCTTGTCGAGCACGAGAATGCGATCGGCCAGGGCGTCGGCTTCATTCAGGTAATGCGTGGTGAGCAGCACCGTCTTGCCGCGCGCGATCAGTGTCCGGATCTGCGACCACATCAGGCGCCGCGCTTCCACGTCGAGGCCGACGGTCGGCTCGTCGAGAAACAGCAGGTCAGGATTGCCGCAGATGGCGATGCCGAACAGCACGCGCTGTTTCTGACCGCCAGACAGCTCGCCGAAGGGGCGGTTCTTAATGTCCTCGATACCGGTAATCTGGAACGTTTCCTGCAACGGGAGCGGATTCGGATAGTAGGACGAAAACAGGTCAATGTGTTCGCGCACGCGCAGTGTCTCCGGCACGCGCCCCACCTGCAGCATCGCGCCAAGACGAGGCTGCACGTGCCCGTGGTGAGGATCGTGCGCCAAATACCGAGACGGTGCCCGAGTCGGGCCGCGCCAGGCCCAACAGCATGCGAACCAGAGTGGTCTTGCCCGCGCCGTTCGGGCCGAGTAAGGCCAGCAGTTCACCGGCGCGCAAGTCGAGATCGAGGTTGCGCAGCGCCAGAATCGGGCCGTAGCTCTTGGTCAGGTTGCGAGTCGTGGCCACGCTTGCCAAGTGCGGGAATGCAGCCCTGCGCGGCATTTCAGCTAAAGCGGTTGACATCGTTCACTCCCGTGCTTCTGGGTTTTGTTCGAGCACGGAAGCCATCATCGATCATGCAGAAGACGGGCAGTAGTGTGGATTGTCAGAAGCTGGGGATGACAAATGTCACGGAGACTCTCAACGCCGTCCAAGAGCATGACCGGCAAAGAGATACGAGCGCATTTCCTGAGTGACTCTTGTCACAATTCCACGTGATTCCAGTCACGGCTCCTCGGCCCGTGGAAGAGCGACACTAGCTTGTAAGTGTGAGGGGTCCGCCCGAGCGAGATGCACCCTGCCGTTTGCGCCGCCGGGCCGGAGAAAGAGGTGAGCCGTGCTCCACGCATACCGCCTGGTCAAGCTGATTGAAAATCATTCCGACGGGCTGGCCCGCAGCCTGCATAACCGATACCGGAATTGCACCAAATGCTCGGCGTACGCCAACGTGCCCGAGAGCGAGCTGATCGAGAAGGTGTACGAAGTTTACCGCCATTTGGGCGAGTGGCTGCTGGGCAAGACCGAAGCCGACGTCGAGCGCCGCTACCTGGAAATCGGCGCGCAGCGCGCGGCGCAGGGTGTTCCCGTCAGCCAGGTGGTGTGGATGATCTGCCTGGTGCGCGAAAACCTGTGGGACTACCTGCAGAAGCATGCCGAGCTGGAACATCCGGCCGAGATTTTCGGCGAGCTCGAGCTGCTGGAAATGCTCGACCAGTTCTTCCATCTGGCCATTTACTACGCGGCGCTGGGTCACGAGCGCGCGACCGCCGGCCTCACGGTGAAAACTGAAACCGTAACCGCATAACGAGGGCCCCCATGTCCTGGACCGACCAATACCGCAGCAAACTGATGACCGCACGCGAGGCCGTTTCCTGCGTGGAGTCGGGGATGCGCCTGTATATCCACCCCGGCTGTGCCGAGCCGGAAGCGCTGGTGGAAGCCCTGATGGTGCGCGCGCCCTTCGTGAAGGACGTCGAAGTGATGCACCTGCTGACCATGGGCACTTCGCCATATTGCGTGCCCGAGATGGCGGAGCACTTTCGCCACAACGCGTTATTTGTCGGCGGCAACGTGCGCGAAGCCGTGAACGATGGCCGCGCCGACTACACGCCGATTTTTCTGGGCGAAGTCGAGGCGCTGTTCGAGAGCGGCGAGATGCCCATTGACGTTGCCTTCATCCAGGTGTCACCGCCCGATTCCCACGGCTATTGCAGCTTCGGCGTGGGAGTGGAGTGCACGCTGACGGCTGCAAAATGCGCCCGTCGCGTGGTGGCACAGGTGAACGCGCAGATGCCGCGCACCTATGGCGACAGCTTCATTCACGTGAGCGACCTCGACGCCATCGTGGAAGTCTCGCGCCCGCTGTGCGAATTGCAGAAGCAGCCCAGCAGCGAACTGTTTCGCGCGATCGGGACGCAGGTCGCTTCCCTGATCGAAGACGGCTCGGTCCTGCAATTGGGGATCGGCGGCATACCCGACGCGATCCTGCCCAACCTGATGGACCGCAAGGACCTGGGCGTGCACACCGAAATGCTCTCCGACAGCGCCATTCCGCTGATCGAGGCGGGTGTGATCAACGGCCAACGCAAGAACTTCAAGCCGCGCAAGATCATTCTGAGCTTCGTGCTGGGCACGAGACAGATGTTCGACTTCCTCGACGAAAACCCCATCTTCGAATTTCATCCTTCGGCTTACACCAACGACCCGTTCCGCATCGCGCAGAACGACCGCATGGTGGCCATCAACTCGGCCATCGAGGTCGATCTGACCGGCCAGGTGTGCGCCGAGTCGATCGGGCCGCACTTCTACAGCGGTTTTGGCGGGCAGCTCGATTTCATTCGCGGCGCGGCGCGCTCCAAATGGGGCAAGCCGATCATCGCGCTGCCCTCGACGGCAAAGAACGAAACCGTGTCGCGCATCGTGCCCCGCCTAGCGCATGGCGCCGGCGTGCTGACCACCCGCGGCGACGTGCACTACGTGGTCACCGAACACGGCGTTGCCTACCTGCACGGACGCACCATCCGGCAGCGGGCCGAGGCGCTGATCCAGATTGCTCATCCCAAGTTTCGTGAAGAATTGTACGAATATTGCGAGCGCCAGCGCTGGTTCCGGCGCAACGCTGACGCAATTACCCCAACGAACGCAAAACCGGCACTCGTTGGAATTCAAGTAAGGCCGAAGTGCGACGGTAGGAGCGTAAGAATGACATCGCAACCGCGCGGTAACGTAACCATCGATCCTGAAGAATGCAAAGGCTGCGGCTTGTGCGTGGAGTCGTGCCCGCCCGAGTGCCTGTTTCTGGCGCCCGAGCTGAGTAAGTATGGCGTCCATCCTGCGCAATACACCGGCCAGGACTGCACCGGCTGCGGGGCCTGCTTCTACTGCTGCCCTGAACCCGGAGCCATCATCGTGTACCGGCTTATTCCTCCGGCAAGAGCGGTCAGCGCTGCCGTACTGCATACCCAGGAGGTGGCCCATGAGGCAACTCTGTAAGGGAAATGTCGCCGTCGTAAAAGGCGCGGTGCTGGCGGGCTGCCGGGCGTATTACGGATACCCCATCACCCCCGCCAGCGAGATCGCCGAATATGCCTCCCTCCTCCTGCCGGAAGTGGGAGGTACTTTCTTGCAGGCCGAAAGCGAAGTGTCGGCCATCAACATGGTGTACGGCGCGTCCTCAGCAGGCGTGCGGGTCATGAGCGCTTCGTCCGGCCCTGGGCTCAGCCTGATGCAGGAAGGCATGTCCTACATTGCGGGAGCTGAGCTGCCATGCGTGATCGTTGATGTGGTGCGCGGCGGGCCAGGCCTGGGCAACATTGCACCGGAACAAAGCGACTACTTCGCCATCGTGAAGGGCGGCGGCCACGGCTGTTATCGCAACATCGTCCTCGCGCCGTCATCGGTGCAGGAGATGTTCGACCTCACGGTGCTGGCCTTTGAGCTTGCCGATCGGTATCGCAATCCGGTCGTCATCATGACCGACGGCTACGTCGGCCAGATGATGGAACCGCTCGACATTCAATTGCGCAACATCGAAGCGCCCGCAAAAGAATGGGCGGTCAAGGGAACGGCAGAGACGAAGAAGAACCTGGTTACCTCGATCTTCCTCGAGCCCGACGTTCTGGAAGCGCACGTCCAGAAGCTCGAAGCCAAGTACCAGCTCGCGCAGGAGCTCGAGACCCGCCGCGAGGAGTATCTGACCGAAGATGCCGACGTGCTGCTGGTCGGGTTCGGCATCGTCTCACGGGTGCTGCGCACGGCGGTGGACCAGCTCCGCGCGCAAGGGCTGAAGGCCGGCCTGTTCCGACCCATCACGTTGTGGCCGTTCCCGGCGCGCGAGCTGCGCGAGACGGCGAAGCACGTGAAGTCGGTCATGGTGGTCGAGCTGAGCACCGGCATGATGGTGGAAGACGTGAAGCTGACGCTCAATGGCACACTGCCGGTCGAGTTCTACGGACGCGCCGGCGGCAACGTCCCCATGGCGGAAGAAATTACCGCGCAGGTTTTTTCGCGCATCTCGACCCTTGTGTAACGGAACGAGGAGGAAATCGTGAACGGGTACGAAGTCATCCATGAAAAATCGCCGGCGTTCTACGACCGGTACGAACGCAAGGGTGAACTGCAGCAGCAGACGCACTACTGCCCGGGCTGCGGACACGGCATCGCGCACAAGCTGATCGCCGAGGCGCTCACCGAGCTTGGCCTGCAGGACCGCGCCATACTTGTCAGTCCCGTTGGCTGCTCGGTCTTCGCCTACTATTACTTCGACGTGGGCAACGTGCAGGTTGCCCACGGTCGCGCGCCCGCAGTCGCCACGGCGCTGAAGCGTGCCCATCCCAAGTCCATCGTGATGTCGTACCAGGGCGACGGCGACCTGGCGGCCATCGGCACGGCGGAAATCGTCCATGCCGCCAATCGTGGCGAAAACATCTGCGTGTTCTTCATCAACAACTCGATTTACGGAATGACGGGCGGACAGATGGCGCCGACGACGCTGGTGGGCCAGGTGAGCACCACTTCCCCCTGGGGACGCCGCCCGAGCAATGAAGGCCTGCCGCTGCATGTCTGCGAGCTTCTGGCTGCGCTCGAGACGCCCACCTACATCGAGCGCGTCGCGCTGAACGACATGAAGAACATCATGAAGGCGAAGAAGGCGGTGAAGAAGGCGCTGGAGATCCAGAAGAACGGCGGCGGCTTCTCGCTGGTCGAAATTCTCTCGCCCTGCCCGACCATCCTGAAGATGGATCCCATCGTCGCCCGCAAGTGGGTTGGCGAGACGCTGATGAAGACCTTCCCGCTGGGCGTATTTCGCGATCGCAAACCCGATTTGCCGCCCGATGCGAAGGTCCCGCACAAGACCCTCGCGGAAGCGCTGGAGGTGGAAGAGGGCGTGCCGGAGACACCCGTCGTGCACCGCCATCATCACACCCGTGATCTTGACGGTGAAGGTTGCCGGCTTTGGCGGCCAGGGCATTCTGCTGATGGGACAACTGCTCGCCGAGATGGGTCTGCGCGAGCACATGGAAGTCTGCTGGCTGCCATCGTACGGTCCCGAGATGCGCAGCGGCAGCGCCCATTGCCACGTCACGCTCGCGCACGAGCGCATCGGAACGCCGCTTATCTCACAGCCCGAAGTCCTGATCGCGATGAATGAACTCTCCCTGCGCAAGTTCGCGCCCAGCGTGGTCTCGGGCGGGCTTGTCCTCTACAACCACACCAAACTCCCGGAGGACTTCAAAGTCGGCCAGGCGCGCGTGGTATGCGTGCCTGCGTCGGAGATCGCCGACAGACTCGGCTCGGCGAAGGTTGCCAACGTGGTCATGCTGGGAGCGCTGCTGGAAGAAACCGAATGCCTGCCAGCCGACTCTGCTGATCTCGGTGTTGGAAGCGACAGTAAAGAACCCCAAGCTGCTCGAACTGGATAAGCTGGCCATCGCTGCGGGGCGCGGATACATTGACACCGAAGTGGAGGTTGGTGCAGTTTCCCAGCCCGACGGATATTCGTATTAAACGGTAATGCCCATTTGCGGTCTGAAGGGAACAGCAGTTTTGAGGTTGCAATTTGCAACCTCAAATTTTTCCTGGGGCTTTGAGGCGTTTCCGGGCCGTCCGCAAATCGTAATTGCACGCTTGGCGTCTTCCGTCGGCAACCGGCATTTGCCAAGTGCGTGGGCTTGCTTACGGCCGGAACAGACTCTCGTCAGCCGACCTTTCGTAATCCGTCGTTTTTTCATCGAATCTTATGCCGTGACCAGCACCGGCTCGCCGCGAGTGATGACCACCGTGTGCTCGTAGTGCGCCGCCAGGCTATGGTCCGCAGTGCGTACGGTCCAGCGATCGCGGTCAATAGTGGTTCGTCCGCCGCCGGCTGCGATGATCGGCTCGATGGCGACTACGAGGCCATCGGTCAGTTGCGCACGATTATTCAGGTCAAGGTAGTTCGGAACCGTCGGATACTCGTGGATGGTGCGGCCCACGCCGTGCCCGCAGTACTCGCGCAGCACGCTGAAACCGTTGCGCCGCACTTCGCCCTCCACCGCGCGGCCAATTTCGTAGACGCGGTACCCGGTGCGGGCCACTCGCATCGCCTGATGGAAAGCACTCTCGGCGCAGCGCGCGAGATGATCGGCGGTCTCGGAGACCGCGCCGACCCTTACCGTCACCGCCGCGTCCGCGAAGTAGCCGTCCTTCTCCGCCGTGACATCCAGCTTCACCAGATCGCCTTCGCACAGAACACGGGCGCCGGGGACGCCATGCACCACCTCGTCGTTGACGCTGATGCAGGCGGCACCGGGGAATCCATACACCTTCTTCGGCGCCGACGTGGCTCCGTGTTCGGCGAGCACTTGCGCGCATACAGCATCGAGCTGCGCGGTTGTGATGCCCGGCTCCACGGCAGCGGACATGGCATTCAGGGCAAGCCGCACGATCCTACCCACGATGCGCAACTGGTTGAGATCGTTTTCCGATTCGATTGACATGGCGCCTCAGCTCCGGGTTGCAAGTATTATCAGCATGGTATGCCGCCCCGCAATCAGTCTAAGTCCCCCATTATCTTGCCGAGGGGCGATTTGTGTTTTTCGGCCTTGGACTTCCGCTTCTTGTCCGACGGTTTGACCCGCGTAGGAGGTGGAGTCCCGATCGTCGCCCGAGCGGCAGCCTTTACTGCAGATGCGGCGCGAAATGGCTTCGGCTTGCGTTTCTTGGATGGCACGGCCGCGCAACTCCTGCAAGCATGTGATTGTACCTGTGAAGGAGCGTGACTCGCTCGCTGGCATCAACCTCCACGTTTTAGCGCACCATCGTCAGATGCTCCAGGAGCGGCCCCAGTGCCAGCGCGGGGAAATAGCTGAGCGCAGAAACAATTAGCGCTGTAGAAGTCAGCAGGACAGCGAACGACAAGGAGTTAGTGGGCAACGTGCCCGCGCTGTCCGGAGTCGGCTGCTGGGCCGCGAACAGCCCCGCCAGCCCGAGCGCCGGAATAGCCAGGCCGAAGCGACCGACCATCATGGTTATCGCGGTCGTCAGGTTGTAAAACGTCGTATTGGCATTCAGTCCGGCAAAATTCTGTCCATTGTTTGCGTTTGCCGAAGCGTAGGCAAACAGGATCTCCATGAAGCCGTGAGTGCCCGTGTTGGTCACAAGGCCGGCACGCCCTGCCTTGGTCAGCACCGCCAGCGCTGTAAACAGCAAAATGGAGATCGAACCGGCAAGGATGTAGAGCATGATCATCTTGCTCTCACACGCCTGGATTCGCTTACCCAGGTACGCCGGCGTTCGTCCGATCATCAGCCCGGCAAAGAACAGGGCGACCAAGGCAATCATGACGATGCTGTAGATCCCCGTTCCCAACCCGCCAAACACGATTTCTCCGAGCAGCATGTTGATGAGCGGCACCATCCCGCCCAGCGGTGTGTAACTGTCGTGCATCGAGTTGTACGAGCCGGTTGCGCCGTCTGAGGTTGTGACTGCGGCCAGGACCGACGACGTTATCCCGAACCTGACTTCCTTCCCTTCCATGTTGCCACCGGCCTGGGTGGTGCCGGCACGGGCGGCCAACGCTCCCGGGAGGAGTGGATTGCCACGTTGTTCAGCGCAGCCGCACATCAGCAGTCCGACTACGAACAGCAAGACCATGACCTGGTAGAGAATCCAGCCATGGCGCGGCCTGCCCACCATCAATCCGTATGTTTGGGTGAACGCAGCCGGCAGCACTGCGATAGCGAGCATCTCGGTGAAGTTTGCCAGTGGCGTGGGGTTCTCATACGGATGGGCGCCATTCGCGTTGAAGAATCCGCCGCCGTTGGTGCCTAGGTTCTTGATGATTTCCAACGCTGCAACTGGTCCCTGCGCGATGGTTTGTCGCGTCTGTTCGAGACCCGTCGCCTGCACGTACGGATGGAAGTTCATGGGGACGCCCTGCCACACGAGCGCGAGCGCGCCAACGATCGACAGCGGGAGCAGCACCCATAGGATCGACCGGACGAGATCAACCCAGAAGTTGCCCAAGGTTTGTGCGCGATCGCGTGCCATACCACGGATGAACGCAACCCCGACCGCAAGCCCCGCTGCCCCCGCTAGGAAATTCTGGACTGTGAGTCCAACGATCTGGCTGAAGTAACTCAGCGTGGTTTCCCCTCCGTAAGCTTGCCAGGTAGTTGTGGTAGCGAAACTCACCGCTGTATTCATAGCCAGACCGGGCGCCATCGGCGTTGTCATGTAGGCGGGATAGAACCAGGGGAGGAACCGCTGCAAACGCAGGATGGCATAGAGAAACAGCGTGCCAGTCAGCCCAAAGACGACAAACGCCCGGGCATACTCCTGCCAACGCATCTCCGCTTTCGGCTTCACTCCGGTCAGGCGGTAAATGAAGCGCTCGAGGGGGCGTAACAGGGGGTCGAGGAGAGTGCTTTCACCTCTGAAGACGCGCGCCATATAGCGCCCAACCGGCTTTACCAGCAGCGTCACCACCACGAGAAAAGCAGCGTACTGTACGAGAGCGGAGGGACTCATACACGGCCTTCCCAGATAGATTGAGGTTCAGGTTGCAAGCCACCCCCAGCTTCAATTGGACTCCCGACGCTATAAGTTTTTTGTAAAAAGGTCGTCAAGCCAGCATAAGGGACAAATCGGTTGGCACGTTGGATCGACCATATATACTGCCTTGGGCTCAATGCTCAATCTATGAACACTCCGTTGTGTCCCAGCTTTCCAACTGGTGAAGCGCCATGCTCCGCGTAGGGCTCACCGGCGGCGTAGCGTGCGGTAAGTCCACCATCGCTGCCATGATGGTCAAACGTGGGGCACATTATTTGCAAGCCGACGGCTTGGCGCACCAACTTTACGCGCCCGGTGGCGTCACCTACGACGAGGTTGTCCGTCGCTTCGGTCGCGAAATTCTGAACGAGGACGGATCGATCAATCGCACCAGGCTGGCCAATGTTGTTTTCCCCAACCGCATTGATGAACTGAATGCAGTGGTTCATCCCGAGGTGGTGAAGCGCCAGAACAGTTGGATGGCTGAGGTCGGGCGGCAGGACCCGCACGGCATTGCGGTTGTGGAGGCGGCGCTACTCATCGAGGCCGGCGCGAATAAGGACTTTGACAAGGTCATCGTCGTGACCTGCGACATCGAGCGAAAAGTCGAACACTTCGGACGGCGGGCCAACGTATCTCCCGATGTTGCGCGTTTTGAGGTGGAGCGCCGGAGTGCCGCCCAATTTACCGACAACGAGAAGGCTAGCCACGCTGATTACGTCATCGACAATTCCGGCTCGCTCGAAGATGCCGAGCGGCAGGTCGAGAACATCTGGAAGGAGTTGTTAGCATTGAAGAGCTGACCTGCCGCCTCTCCATTCGCGCGACGCGCCCGGTTTGGGTACACTTTTCCTAGCGGTACGTCTAAGGTTTCTTGCGAGTACCAAACCTAAACATCGGCATTCTTAAAGTATGAGATTCTTACGACCTTTCGTGCTCGGCATTCTTCTCGCTGGAGCCTTCTACTGGTTCACCACTCATAACCACCGCATGGACACGCCCGACTGGGTGGCGCGTCCGACCAAGGTTGAGCTCAGCGAAGCCGCGGGCCCGGAAAAACTGGACCCCGAAGAGCAGAACAATATCGATGTCTATCACAAAGCCATACCCTCAGTAGTTAACATCACCACCAAGACGGTGGCCTATGACTTCTTCTTCGGCCCGGTGCCGGAGCAGGGGCAGGGCTCCGGCTTCATTATCGACAAGCAGGGACATATCCTTACCAATTATCACGTGGTAGGCGATGCCGCACAGGTTGAAGTCACGCTGCACAATAAGAAAACCTACCGGGCTACCGTCATTGGGCGCGATCGCGGACATGACCTTGCCGTGGTGCAGATCCACGCTCCCGAGGTGGTTGCTGCCTTGTTAGGCGATTCCAGCAGCCTGCAGGTTGGCCAGAAAGTATTTGCGATCGGCAATCCTTTCGGTCTTTCCGGCACCATGACGCGCGGCATCATCAGCTCGCTGCGTCCCATCCGCAGCCCGGAGGGAGCGTACATTGAAGAAGCCATCCAGACCGATGCCGCCATCAATCCCGGCAACTCTGGCGGACCGCTACTGAACGGGCACGGTGAGGTCATCGGCATCAACAGCATGATCGCCACGGGCGGCTCGAACCAGAGCGCCGGTATCGGCTTCGCCATCCCCATCAATACGGCCAAGGCGGTGCTTAACGACCTGATCACCCTGGGCACTGTACGGCGTCCTTCGCTGGGCATCGTTTCGCTACCCGTTGGACCAGAGTTGGCCGAAGAGATGGGCCTGCCGGCTGACTACGGCATTCTCATTGTGCGGACGCTCCCGGGCGGGGCCGCAGATCATGCCGGGTTGAAGGGTGGCAGTCAACGCGCGTATCTGGGCGCCACGCCCATTATGATCGGCGGCGATCTCATCGTCGCCATCGACGGGGAGTCAGTCGGCGACCAGCAAGACCTGGCTAACGCCATGAACAAGCATCGAGCCGGAGACTCCGTGACGGTGACCGTTTATCGCAACAAGCACAAGATGGACGTGAAGGTCGTGCTCGAAGAAGCGCACGAGCGCGCTTAGCCCTCCCCGAAGGCCAGCCCAGACCGTCAGTTCCGGCCAAATTCCATCTAAACCATTGCCCTGCTTCACTTGCTCGGCTATATTCTTAGGTTCGGTCATGTACGACGACTTCCAGGCGTTCGACCGTTGGTCAGGCAAGCCGGTTCACTGCCGGTATCAGGCCCTGATTGTGGCTATTGCCACTCGGCACGCCGACGCGGTTGACATCAAGTTTCTAGTTGGGGATCGTCCCGTCTGGATTGCACTTCCGCACCCTGCGTGGGTGGAATACAACCGGCAGACGGGAAAGATCATTAGCGATCCCATGGCGGTCCAGATTGCAGGCCACTACTTGAGGTGGGCGCTGGAGTCAGGCGAGGACAACGGCCGCGAGATGTACACCTTGACGGTGCAGGAAACCCTCGATCATCTCCAGGCCGTGATGAAAGAAGCCCATCAGGCTGTTGCCAGCTGATTTCCGCTGTCCGTTCCACCTTTGTCCGGGTGGAACTCGCGGACCTGCTGTGTTTCACTTCGCGACGGAGCAGGCCGTTCTGCAGAGTGATTCCTTCTTTTCTTGTTGTCGAGTTTTGACGGACGCTTTTTACTGAACGCGAGGAACTCTTCTATGTCTTCCATACTGCAAACTCCCGAAGTATCGCAATTGCTTTCGCAGGAGAAAGTACACCGCAACCTTACACCCGGTCCGCTGGTCGAGGCGGCGCTGCGTCGCGGCGAGGCCGAATTGGCAGCGCGCGGCTCGCTGGTCGCCGAAACCGGCAAACGCACTGGCCGTTCCCCCAAAGACAAGTTCACCGTGAAGGACGCTATTACTGCCGACAAGGTCGCGTGGGGCTCCGCTAACCAGCCATTTCCGCCGGACAGATTCGACGCCCTTTACGAGCGCGTACTCGACTACTTGAAGGACAAGGAGCTCTTCGTCCAGGACCTGTTCTGTGGCGCCGATCCGAAGTACCGGCTCCCCATCCAAGTGATCAACGAATATGCCTGGCACAACCTGTTCGTACGGCAATTGTTCATTCGCCCGACTCCTGACGAGCTGAAAACCCATAAGCCGGAGTTCACCATCGTCAGCGCGCCCGGCTTCAAGGCCGACACCAGGCGCGACGGCACCAACTCCGAAGCGTTTGTGCTGGTCAACCTCACCAAGAAGCTGGTGCTCATCGGCGGTACGGAATACGCCGGCGAGATGAAGAAGTCCATCTTCGGTGTGATGAACTTCGTACTTCCTGAGCGTAATGTCTTCCCCATGCACTGCTCGGCGAACGTCGGGACGGACGGCGTCACTGCGCTTTTCTTCGGGCTCTCCGGCACCGGCAAGACAACGTTATCGGCCGATCCCACCCGCCACCTCATCGGCGACGACGAGCACGGCTGGAGCGCTACCGGCATCTTTAACTTCGAAGGTGGCTGCTACGCCAAGTGCGTTCGTCTCTCCCAGGAGAACGAGCCGCAGATCTGGAACGCTCTCGGTTTTGGCTCCGTGCTGGAGAACGTGGTGCTTGATCCGGTCACCCGTATTCCCAACTACGACGACGAAAGCAAGACCGAGAACACGCGTGCCGCCTATCCCGTGGAGTTTATCGACAACGCCGTCATTCCTGGCGTTGGCGGCCATCCGAAGAATGTTGTTTTCCTTACGGCGGATGCCTTTGGGGTACTGCCTCCAGTCTCGAAGCTCACACCGGAGCAGGCGATGTTCCACTTCATGTCGGGCTACACGGCGAAAGTTGCCGGCACGGAGGCGGGCGTGACCGAGCCGCAGGCGACCTTCTCTACCTGCTTTGGCGCACCCTTCATGCCATTGCCCCCGAAGGTTTATGCCGAGATGCTTGGCCGACGTCTGCGCGAGCACCAGGCGCAGTGCTGGCTGGTGAACACTGGCTGGCAGGGTGGACCCTATGGCGTCGGCAAGCGCATGAGCCTGCCCTACACACGGGCAATGGTGAATGCCCTGGTCGAGGGCAGACTCGCGAACGTGGGGTTCGAAATTGAGCCGTCCTTCGGCTTCAATATTCCGAAATCGGTTCCGGGTGTTCCTTCCGAGCTGCTGAATCCCCGCAATTCTTGGAAGGACAAAGCTGCCTATGACAAAATGGCTGCCGATCTCTCCGCACGCTTTGCCAAGAACTTCGAGCAGTTCGACGCGCCGCGTGAGGTGAAGGAAGCTGGACCGAAACTGGGGACCGCGAAATAGAGATTCTCAGCATCTGACGGCTTGCCAGGCAGACAAGTGAACGGTATGTCCCGAAGCCCGGCCGCCGGTACTGCGACGACTACACCGCTCTCTGAAATCGCCCTGCTCTTCTTGAAGCTGGGAACCACCGCGTTCGGCGGCCCAGCTGCCCACATAGCCATGATGGACGAGGAGGTCGTCCGACGGCGCCGCTGGCTGAGCGAGCAGGAATTCCTCGACTATCTCAGCGCGGTCAATTTCATTCCGGGCCCGAATTCCACCGAGATGGCGATCCACATCGGCCATCGCCGCGCGGGCTGGCCCGGGCTTATCGTCGCTGGCTCGTGCTTCATATTTCCGGCTGCCATCCTCGTCGGCATTTTGGCCTGGGCCTACGTCCGCTGGGGTGCGCTACCGCAGGCGGCTGGCCTGCTGTATGGAGTCAAGCCAGTAGTAATCGCCGTCGTGCTGCAGGCCCTGTGGAAGCTGGGTCGCTCAGCGGTAAAGACGATCTGGCTGGCGCTCGTGGCGGCTATGGCGCTGGCTCTGGCTGCCGCCGGGGTAAACGAGCTGCTCGTGCTGGCGATCGGTGGCGTGCTCGGGCTCACGGCCATCTGGAGCCGCTGGCGGAAACAGAAAGCACTGCTCATCACACCAGGGATAAAGCCCGCTCTTTCCGTCGCGACGGTGATCGCCACCAGCGCTTCAGTGGGGCTGTGGCCGATCTTCCTCGTATTCGCCAAGATAGGGTCGGTGCTGTTCGGCAGCGGCTATGTGCTACTGGCCTTCTTGCGCGCTGACCTTGTTGAGCGCTACCACTGGCTCACGCAACAGCAATTGCTCGACGCCGTTGCGGTTGGCCAGGTCACTCCCGGACCCGTATTTACCACGGCGACCTTCGTCGGTTACATCCTGCATGGACCGTCGGGGGCAGTGGCAGCAACGCTGGGAATCTTCCTGCCGGCGTTTGTGTTTGTGGCGATCAGCGCGCCGCTGTTGCCTAGGCTTCGGGCTTCGCGCACCGCAGGCGCGATCCTCGACGGAATCAACGTGGCATCGCTGGCGCTGATGGCCCTGGTGACGTGGCAACTGGCGCGGGCGGCATTCGTGGATTGGTTCACGCTGGTCCTAGGGATTGCCAGCGCAGTCGCTCTCTTTCGCTATCGCGGGCTCAATTCCGCGTGGCTGGTGTTTGCGGCAGCGGCACTCGGCATCGCCAAACACGGATTCTCTTGAGCAAAAAAAAGGCCCGTCGAGGAATCGGCGAGCCATAGATATATCTCGTAGATCGATCCTACTTCTTTCCGCAGTTTCCTCCCTTGGCTGAAGTCAGGGCTCCGGCGGCAGCCTTGATGGTTTCGTTCCAGCAGGCGCCAGTGGAATCGTAGTACTGATAGTTCTCCGAATTTGCCTGCCCGCTGGTGGTCGCGTTGCCTTGTGCGTCAACCATCAGGGTATCGGTCGGGGAAACGGCGTCATAGAAAGAATTGAAGTAAGTCGGGAAGCCGTTTGAGGTGGTCAGCTCGCCCGACTGAAAAGCCTGCTGCAGATTGGTCGTCTGCTCGTAAGAGCCGTCGGAATTGGCCGTGAAGTCGTAGCTCAGGTTGAGCGGCCAGAAGAATTGCTTGTAACTGTTAATGATTTTCCCGGCTTGGTTGGTGGTGGTCGAGGAAGCAATGTTGGTGACCTGCTTTACGTCCTGGTCGTACACCGATCCATCGATCGCCACGTTGTACTTCTGCCAGTTGGAGAAGTCGACGCTCTGGACGACCTTGGTGTCCACTTTTCCGTGCGAGGTCTGGACGTAGCCCTCGAGGGTGAAGCCGCGCGACGAGGTAACGGAAACTGTGCCGTACACGTAAGTTCCGTTGTTCTGGATATTCTCCTTCACTACCGGATTGGGTTGGCCAATGGTGTTCTTGGTCACCGCTCCGGTCACCTGGCTGGATCCGGCATCAAGGTAGAGCAGCAGCGTTGCCGTGGCGGAGAAGTACTGATCCGCGTTGTAAACGCTCAGCGCGACCGTATGCTGCTGGCCGTTGCTCAGCACCCCCGCGAAAGGTGTGAGGTCCACACGATAAGGCTCGAAGTTGAGGGTGTGCACGCCGGGGACCGGACGCCAGAGATAGGGATCGATGCCACCGGTGTAAATCCAGGGATAGATGGGCGCGACACCGGCGGCCTGTCCGTCTATGGTCACCTCGCCCTCGCGGAAGCCGGTCGAGCCGCAATTGTAGAGCTCACCCGCGACGTCATTCGGCGCGCAGGTATACCAGAACTCGTCATTGCTCTGGCTCTGAGCAAGGACGTCGAGATAAGCGCGCTCGCACGTTCGCCGGCAGAGTGAATGTGCCCGCCAACTGGTCGCTGGGAGAATTCAGAGTGACGGTTCCCCCGGTGGGACCAGCAGACATTGGCAATATGACGTTGGCGGTCGGCGGCGCATTCTGTCCGTGTGCCACGGGATAGAACTGAATGGAAGCGCTGCCGTGCAGATGACTGGTGTATTCGTTGTTCACCAGGTTGAACAGATCAACCTGACCCGCTTGTGCTGTGGTAAACAGCGGACTGTACTCGGTCAGGTTGCTTTCCACGTGCCACGAGCGCATGACATCATGCGAGGGCTCGGCTGTGGTGCCGAAGTACACATTGGCGCCGCCAATCCAGATTTCAGCGGTGCGATCGAACTGGCGGCCGGCGTCCACCGACCAATCGGCCTCAAGCACAACCGCGGCCCACGGTCCGGGGCAGTTTGCAGGCGGCGCGAAATCGAAATACTTTGGGTTGAAGTCGGCGAAATCGAGGTTGTAAAACAACTGCACCGTGCAGGGCGTGGTCTTCGGCCGCGGCACGGATGCATTCGCGGTTACGGTGTTGGCGGAGCCGACCTGGGGAGTGCTGGGAGCGACATAGTTTTGCGCAACAGATGCGCAGGTGATGAATGAGCCGAGACAGACGATGGAAGCGATCCTGAATAGCAGGAAGAAAGACCGTGACATGTCAGTACTCCTTGGCTGGCACGCGCTCAGGCAATAGCGCGACGAGATAGGCTAAGGATAATTCCTGGCCCTGCCTACGACAAGCCGGACGAGGTGCATTTCTCGCTTCCCTTCCGTAAGAGCGCTACTTCGATGAAGCAGCGGGCATGCTAAGTTAGTAGCGGCGATTGTGCCAGGGGAACTCAACTATGATGCTGGAAACCGAAATCTTCACATTTGAACCGGACATAACCGGGATCTCCTGCGCGGGGCGTTTCACGCTGGGTAACCGGCTCAGCGAAATGGAAGGAATGATGCACTCGCTGATCGCCGACGGCGTGCGCAAGCTTGTGCTCGACTTGACGCACGTAGAATTTGTGGACAGCGCGGGGCTGGGTGTCATCATGCGCGCCTTTGGAGAGTTCGAACAGGTTGGTGGCCAGTTGCGCATAGCTGGAGCGAACGAGCAGGTGCAGCGCCTCTTCAACATCACGCACACGGCAACAATACTGGCCCTCGATCCCGACCTGGTGACAAGCGTGAGGAAACTACAGGATGGCAAGGCGAGAGTGTCGGGTCAGTCGTCCTGACCCTGCTTTCCCACCTCTAGCTTCAGCCCGCCGGTGAGGTCGCTGATCTTCTCGATGCGGTGCTCCAGGCACCACTTCTCCAGTGAATCCACCAGGGTCTCGCAGGCACAGGGATCCCAGAAGTTGACGGTGCCGACCTCAATCGCGCTGGCGCCTGCGAGCATGAACTCGATCACGTCCTCTGCGGTGCTGATGCCGCCGATGCCGATCACCGGAACCTTCACCGTCTTTGCCGCTTCCCACACCATGCGCAGCGCAATCGGTTTGATGGCAGGGCCGGAGAGGCCGGCGGTGGTATTGGAGATGCGCGGCTCGCGGGTTTCAGCGTCGATCGCCATGGCGACGAAGGTATTGACCAGCGAGATGGCGTCCGCGCCAGCCTCTTCGGCTGCGCGGGCTACCTCGGGAATGCTGGTGACGTTGGGTGAGAGCTTTCACGATCAAGGGGCGAGCTGCAATTTTCTTCACCGCGCTGACCACGTCGAACAGCATCTTCGGGTCACTGCCGAAAGCGATGCCGCCGCACTTGGTGTTGGGGCATGAGACATTCAGTTCGTACCCGGCAATCCCTTCACCGTCATTGAGCATGCGCACCACGTCTTCGTATTCGTCCTGCGAGTGGCCAAAGACGTTGCAGAAGAAGACGATGTTGTTGATCTTGCGCAGCAGTGGAAGCTTCTCTTCCAGGAAGGCTCGCGCGCCGATGTTCTGCAGACCGATGGCGTTCAACATTCCGGCGGCGGTTTCGAACAGGCGCGGGGGAGGATTGCCCGGCCATCGGTTCACGAGACAGGCCTTTCACCACAAAGCCGCCAAGGCGGTCCAGGGTTACCACATCCTCGAACTCGACCCCGTACCCAAAACTCCCGCTGGCAGCCAATACAGGGTTCTTAAGAGCGATTCCGGCGATGTTGACCGCCATGTCGAGCACGGATTTCGGGGCAAGGCTCAAGCACAGGCCTCCGTCATTGCGCCTCTCGTTCGCGCCGGACGGCCATGGGCTGCCTTACGGTGGCGGTGCGTTCCAGCTTGTCCCAGGCAAAACCGCCTCCTTCCATTGCGCGTTTCAGCGTTCTGATTAATACAATCGAAAACAGCTGCCGATACGCAAAGCGCTGCAGCCAGACATGGCCCAGCAGGAGGAAGTCGCGCTTGCCGCCGGGTTGCTGGCGCTCCAGGGCAAAGGCAATGGTTGACGCGATGAAGTCAATCACCATGAAGAGAGCGAAATACACCACAAGGCGATGGAAGCTCGCCGGGTTCGCCGACTCGGGATGGAAGTGCTTGTTGACAAAATAGGTCGCCGCACCGACAACGAACATGATGTCAATGAACGGAGACACCAGGGGCAACAGGATCTGGAAGATGACCATGTTGGGTATAGCCACCCAGCCGAGCGCGCCTTTCTGCCGCACGGCCGCCCGGTGCTTCCACACCGACTGCATGATGCCGAACGACCAGCGGAAGCGCTGCCGCATCAAGCCACTTGCGGTGCCTGGCGCCTCGGTGTAGGCCAGCGCCCGGTCCTCATAGTTCACCCAGTACCCAGCCTGCAGGAGCGCCATGGTGAGATCGGCATCTTCGGCAACAGTGTCCGGATGATAGCCGCCTGCAGCGCGTACGGCAGCAGTGCGCCATGCTCCAATCGCGCCTGGCACAACGCTGACCGCATTGAGGGTATTCAGGGCGCGGCGTTCAAAGTTCTGGCTGGTGATGTACTCCAGGGCCTGCCAGCGCGTCCACAGGTTCACACGATTACCAACCTTGGCGTTGCCCGCCATGGCTCCGACCTTCGGATTGCTGAAGTGCGGTATCAGCTTCGAAACCGCATCCGGCGCGATGATGGTATCGGCGTCAATACCGATGAAAAGCTGTTCCGTTACATGCTCAAGTCCGAAGTTGAGCGCTTCTGCCTTGCCGGAATTCGGTTTGGTAAGAACGGTCACGCGGCCAGCGGTGATCTCCTTCTGAAAGGCACTACGCGTAATCTCGAGCGTTGCATCGCTGGAACCGTCGTCTATAACGATGACGCGTAAGTTTTTATAACTGGAATCGAGCACTGAGCGGACGGTCCGCTCGATCACCTTTTCCTCGTTGTAGGCCGGGATGAGCACCGCAACATCCGGCCGGTAGTTGGGATCGAATTCGGCTTTGCGGCGGTGGAAGCGGTCAAAGGCCGCCAGGGCGCCCACTAGCACCAGGCGTCCGCTCATGAGTACATCGCCTACAAAGAAGACGAAGATGACGAGAGATGAAATTGCCCCGAACAGGGAGAAGTTAAGGCTGTCAATCCGGGCCGCCCAGCGCTCGTTGGTGGTAATCGGAGGCATCACATCGGCGCGGGTCTTGCCCATCAGCCCGGACACCGGCACGATTTCATAGCCGCGGGCCTTCAGGCCATCGATGATCTGCGGGAGTGCCTTTACGGTCTCAATGCGATTCCCACCGCCATCGTGCAGCAGGATGATGTTGCCGCACGCCAGGTTTTCCGCTTTGCAGGGTGGCAGATTGGCGAGCACATCGTGGACAATTTCACTGGCTGAACGCCGCGGGTTATCGTGCCAATCGTTGGGATCAACCTTGTCGCCGACGGTAATGTAACCGAGGTCTTGCGCCAGCTCCAGCGGACGTACCTGGTCAGCGGTATCGGGTTCCTGGTCGATGGAGTACGGCGGACGGAAGAGTACAGGCTTCACGCCGAGCTTACCTTCGAAGAAACTCTCTGTGAGATTGAGTTCCACTTCGAAGTAGCGCTTGGAGATGTTGCTGATGTCGGGATGGGTAAAGGTGTGGTTGCCGATCTCGTGGCCTTCGGCGTAAACCCGCTTGGTGATGCCGGGATATTTTTGCGCTTCAACTCCGATGAGGAAGAACGTCGCCTTCACACCCTTTTCCTTCAGCACGTCGAGTATCTTCGGCGTCCATTCCGGATCGGGACCGTCATCGAACGTAATAGCAATCTTGTTGGGCGAGTTGCCGTACATGTTGACTTCATAAGGTGACGGCAGGGTCTTAAAGACCTCGTCGCCCACCAGATGATTGGGATCGATCTTGATCTGCCGTTCGCCCGGCGCCGGCCGTGCATCGATGCGCAGGATTTCTCCCTCGCCTTCGATGTCAACGTCCTGGCCAGGGGGAACGATCTCGAGCTTTGCAGGAGCGTTTGCCTCGTAAGGTTTGTCCCACACCGCCCACAGCGAGCGGTCCTCAGAGCCGAGCCGCCACAACGCGAACGTATAGATACCGAGGGCATGCGCGCTGCGCATTTGGTTCAGTGCGGTCACGCCGTCGAGAAACCACACATCGTGCCGGACATTGTTATCGTCGAGATAGGCGAGGTGCGGATTCATTGCGTCGTCGTCGAAGACAACATCGGTCGCAGCATCCGAGGCCGCAAGCCACGCCTCCTGCACCGAAACACTGTGCACCGCTTCCGGCGGCGTTCCTTTCTTCTGTCCCTTCTTCATCGCCCAGTCGTATCCGTAGTTGCCGACGGCGCAAATGATTTTCTCCTTGGGGATAACCTTCAGCGCATCCTGCAGGTTCTTGAGGAACCAATCCTGACCGGCGACCGGGCCAGGCTCACCGCCGGGATAGTGCTGGTCGTAGTTCATGAGGATCAGGCCGTCTGAGATGCTGGCAATTCCGGCGTAGTCGAAGGTCCTGTCATTGACCGGGACTGCGACATAAAGCTTGAGGCCCTTGGCATGCAGGTCACCGTAAAGCTCCTGCACCAGGCTGTGGTAGTCGGCGCGTGCATCCTCTGGAAAGGCTTCAATGTCGAGAGTGATGCCCTTGTACTGGTCGGTTCCGAGGAAGATCATGAGCTCTTTGCGGAAGCGCTCGCGCGCCGCAGGATTGGCGAGGAATTGCGCTGTGATCTCGGGGCGCCACTCGTTGCTAATGGGATCGAAGTTATTGACCAGCGGCAGGACTTCCGTCTGCGCCTTCTCGCCCTTGAGAAAGGGCATGACTTTCTCGTCCAGTGGTCGTGGCTTGCCCTTCTCGTCCATTACGTCATAGAGGGTGTTGAGCTCAGTAACGGCCTGCAAGCGGCCGTCAGCCGTGAGGACGTGCATCCACTCGGGGAACAGCAAGTCGATCTGCGGGTAGTACTCCTTCAGAGAGGCGAAGCTGGCCGCGTCCCACTTTACGTAGAACGCACCGCGAATGCCCTCATCCGAGTTCAACACCACCTGCGAAGCAGGCTGCTTGGTCTTGCGGTGGGTATTCGGCTGGCGTTGTTGCTTGCGCTTCTGGTTGTCCTTCAGCGCGTGATAAGGCTTCTTGATTTCCGGCAACGCCAGGCCGGGGACCGATGATCCGCGAACGATGGTTACGATGAAGAATGCGAGCAGCAGCGTGATAAGTATCACACTGGTGTCCAAGATGATGCGCACACGGCGCCACCGTTTGCGCTTGGCATCGAAAAATATCTGTTTCGACTGAGGCATTGTCCGGAGTTAACTCAATCGTAGCACTTAGAGCATCTTGATATTGCTCTGGTAGAGCAGACCTTCAGACCTGCGTCCGCCAGCAAGAAAAGAAAATAGCTTAAGTCGCCTCGCGAACGCGGGAAGGCCCTCTCTACCTAAGCACCAACTGCACTTTGCTAAGTGCCAGCTCCAGGCTGCTATATTCGGCACGTGCTGAAACAGGAGCGCAAATCGCTGGGGAGGACTGAGCTGCCGCCATTCTGGCGCATGCTCGCGGAGTCTCGGAAGTACTTCCTGTTGGTCACATTGGCCGCATTTGCCCTGCGGCTGCTTTTCTACTTTAGATTCCCGCACGTTACTGGCGATTCGCTGATCTATGGCGATATCGCCAGGAACTGGCTCGATCATGGAATCTATGGGCTCTCCCATGCCGAAGGCCCGCAGCCGACTTGGATTCGCTTGCCCGGCTACCCGGCATTCCTCGCAGTCTGTTTCGTGCTCTTCGGGCGTGAGCACTACAACGCCGTTCTGCTGGTGCAGGTTGTGGTGGATGTCGTTACCTGCTTCTTTATTGCCGACTTGGCGCGACGAACGATTTCTGAACGGGCTGGCCGCCTGGCTTTCCTATTGGCGGCGCTTTGCCCGTTTACCGCCAATTACGCCGTGGCCCCGCTGGCCGAGACCCTGAGCATCTTGTTCACCGCTATAGCCCTGGATTGCGCCATAGCCGCATTCGTGGTTGTGGAGCAAGGAAGGAGCCCGTGGGCGGCATGGATATGGTGCGGAGTGACGGTGTCGGCCGGGATCATGCTGCGCCCGGATGGCGGCATTCTGCTGGTTGCCGTCGGGCTCTTCCTGCTCTGGCGGATGTGGCGCCAGCCGGTGGAGCGTGCGCGCCTGTTCTGGGGGGGACTACTGGTGCTGGCAATTGCCATTGCCCCTCTCGCACCGTGGACGCTGCGCAACTGGCGCGGCTTCCACCGCTTCCAGCCGCTGGCGCCGCGCTACGCCAGCGATCCCGATGAGTTCGTACCCGACGGCTTCGACAAGTGGATGCGAACGTGGGTTGTCGATTACGTTTCCACCGAGGAGGTGTACTGGCAGGTCCCCGGCGAAGATGTTGACCTTCGCAATCTGCCCTCGCGCGCGTTCGATGATGAGGAGCAACGCCAGCAGACACAAGCTATCTTCGGTGACTATCAGAAGACTCACTTTGTCGGTCCGGAGTTGAACGCGCGCTTCGCCGAGCTGGCGAATGAGCGCATACGGCGGCATCCGCTGCGCTATTACGTGATGTTGCCGATGTTGCGCATTGGCGACATGTGGCTGCGCCCGCGCACCGAGATGCTGCCCCTCGACACACGCTGGTGGGAGTACGCCGACGATCCTCGCGCCTGCGCCATCGCTGCGCTGTGGGGGTTGCTGAATCTGTTGTTCTTGTTCGCCGCGGTGATGGGAGTGGTGCGTGGTCCGTGTCCACGATATCTCGCGCTGATGCTGCTATTTGTGCTGCTGCGCTCAGCATTTCTCGGGACCATGGAAAACCCGGAGCCGCGCTACACGCTGGAGTGCTATCCCATTGTGCTTGTGCTCGGAGCGGCATGGATATCGGGGCTGCAGAGGCGAACGCTTAGTTGACACGCGATCAGATATCGAGGTTCTTCACATCCAGAGCATTTTCCTCGATGAACCTGCGGCGCGACTCGACGTCTTCGCCCATAAGCGTGGAAAAGATGTTCTCGGTCTCGGCTATGTCTTCGAGCTTCACCGACAGCAGGGTGCGGCGCTCGGGATCCATGGTGGTTTCCCAGAGCTGCTGCGAACTCATCTCTCCCAGGCCTTTGTAGCGCTGCACAGTGTAGTCCTTGCGCCCTTCGTTAAGCACATAGTCAAACAATTCGCGCGCTGTGGGCTTCTCTACAGTTTCGGCGTCGGTCTTGCGCTTCGACACCTTTGGACTCTTTTGCTCTGCCTTTTCCTGGTCAGCACGCTCGGCGTCGCTAAGCTCCTCCTTGCCATTGCTGCCCGCCTCTTTCTTGACGGCCTCAATGAAATACGGAGGCTGCATGTACTGCTCGATCTGCTTGTACTTCGACATCATCTGCCGGAACTCGGGCGCTGAAACCAGCTCCCAGTTGATTACGTGCTCGGCTCCCTGCGAGTTGACGAAGCGCACCTCCCATAGGCTGTGTTCCTCTTCGAACCTACGCTTGACTTCTTTGATGCCACGCTCTTTCTGGATCGACTTCAGCGACTTCTCCAGCGCCAGGATTTTCTTCGGTGGGTTCTTGCTGTCCCCCTCGAAGTCAACGCGCTTTACCAGGTCCGCGCGCGGGAGCACCTCCGTGATCTTCTCATCGCGAATACGTTTGTCCACCTTGTCGAAGAAACCGATGTAGTCGTTAAGTGTGGTCATGAATTTCGTGAGCGGAGCGCCCTCCAGAGCCGCGGCTCCTTCGCCGTAGCGCACGACCATACCGTCGGCGGCGCGCTTCACCATTACCTTCACAAATTCCGCGTCGTTCTTGATGTACTGCTCAAACTTGCCCTTCTTGATGCGATAGAGCGGCGGCTGCGCAATGTACACATTGCCGCGCTTGATGAGCTCCTGCATGTGACGGAAGAAGAACGTCAGGAGCAGCGTACGAATGTGCGAGCCGTCCACATCGGCGTCGGTCATCAGGATGACCTTGCCGTAACGCAGCCTGGAAATGTCGAAGTCGTCCTTGCCGATGCCGGTTCCCAGCGCCGTGATCATGGCGCGGATTTCCTCGTGGCCCAGCATTTTGTCGTAACGCGCCTTCTCCACGTTCAGGATCTTGCCTTTGAGCGGCAGAATGGCCTGGAAGCGGCGATCGCGGCCCTGCTTGGCGGTGCCGCCGGCGCTTTCGCCCTCGACCAGATACACCTCGCAGCGCTCTGGCTGACGCTCGGAGCAATCCGCCAGCTTGCCCGGCAGTCCACCGCCGTCAAGAGCGCCCTTGCGGCGCGTGAGATCACGGGCCTTGCGCGCGGCTTCGCGGGCACGGGACGCTTCGATGGCTTTGTTGATGATCTTTCTGGCCACCGGTGGGTTCTGCTCGAAGAAGCCTCCCAACCGCTCGTTGACGAACGCCTGAACAATGCCGGCGATATCGGAGTTGAGCTTGCCCTTGGTCTGTCCCTCAAACTGGGGCTGCGACAACTTCACGCTCACAACGGCTACCAGCCCTTCGCGCACATCATCGCCCGTAAGATTCTCTTTCACATCCTTGAACAGTCCCAGTTGCTGGCCTGCGTAGTTCACCGTGCGAGTCAGGGATGTTCGAAAACCGGAGAGATGCGTACCACCATCGACCGTGTTGATGTTGTTGGCGAAGCTGAACACGGTTTCGGAGTAGCCATCGTTGTACTGGAGGGCAATCTCCATGGCGACGCCGTCGCGCTCCGCTTCCATGTAGATCGGCTTGTCATGCAGTACGCTCTTGCCGCGGTTCAGATGCTTGATGAATTCCGCAATGCCGCCGTTGTACTTGAATTCTGCGCGCTTGGGCTCGCCCGTCTTAGGATCGTTGGCGCGCTCATCCGTCAACGTGATAAGCAGGCCCTTGTTGAGGAAGGCCATCTCCCGCAAGCGTTGCGCGAGGGTGTCGTAGTTATATTCCGTAGTGGTGAAAATTTCCCGGTCGGGCAGAAAGTGCACCTTGGTTCCGCGCTTCTTGGTGTTGCCCGTTTTCTTCAGCTTGCTTGTAGGCTCACCCTTCGAGTAGGTCTGCTCCCACACCGATCCGTCGCGCCAGATCTCAAGGTCGAGCTGATGACTGAGGGCATTCACACAGGAAACACCCACACCGTGAAGCCCGCCGGAAACCTTGTACGTCGAGCTGTCGAACTTCCCTCCCGCGTGCAGCATCGTCATTACGACCTGGGCCGCGGGCAATCGCTCGCCGTCAACGTCCATCTCTTCAACGGGAATGCCGCGGCCGTTGTCCACCACAGTGACGGAGTTGTCAATGTGCACCGTGACATCGATGTGGTCGGCGAATCCCGCCAGCGCTTCGTCCACGGAGTTGTCTACTACCTCGTAAACCAGGTGATGCAAGCCCATTTCGCCGGTCGAGCCGATATACATAGCGGGGCGCTTGCGCACCGCTTCCATACCACCAAGGACCTTGATGGAGTCGGCGGTATATTCGCCGTTGCCGTTGCTATTCTTCGCCGGCCTGCGACTGGATTTCTCGGTTTCGGCTTCGATCGGTTTACTATTTTCCGGGGCCGCAGCAGCGGCTGACTGGGGATCTTTCGGCGGCATCCTGCTCCATTCATCGACAACGCAACTTGGGTGTCGGTTGCCGTTCCTGACGGGAGATCGCAGCAGTAGGGCCACCCTTACAGATAGCCCGTATCTACCTGAATTTCAATGGCTTAACAGCCCCGCGATCCATAACTATTCTACCACAGAAATGGCCGTTTCAAAGGCTGGAGTCAAAGGTGTAAACCATGATTCTTTATCTACTTACGAGGCATCTGCACAGGCTATTTTCAACGGGCGCTTTCATTTTGGAGCCGAGAACATTTGGGCAGGGACAGGCACGAAGAACACCCCCGTTACTGCAGACGCTCCGTGGCACATCAAGCTGCCACTATGCAATCACGGAAGTACAAAACGCACACTTGCGGGCATCGATCGCAATGTCGCTCTGGCACTCCGGACACTTCTTCTTGTCGGGCAGCGCCTGTTTCTCATAGCGCTTCATCAATGCATTAACCGGCAACACCACGAAGTAGTACACCGCTGCCGCAATGAGCAAGAACGAAATGACGGCATTAACGAAGTCTCCGTAGAGAAACTTCGCGCCATTGAATTCGAAATAGAAGCTCGAGAAATCGGGTTTACCCGCGATGGCTGCAATGATGGGGGTAAGCAGGTCCTTTACGAAAGCAGTGACAATCGTCCCGAATGCAGCGCCGATTACAACGCCTACGGCCAAGTCGACTACATTGCCCCGCAGAACGAACTCACGAAATCCTTTGAACATTGAGCGCCTCCCTGAGATGCACTACGTTACGCGACCCGGCGTCTTCAATTCAAGCTCGGCTGCCTATCGTTCTACGGCCGAACATGACCGCGGACATTCGGCATGCTCCTATCGCCACCCTCGTGGCACGCAACCCGCAAGGTGCTCCACGCGTCTCATAACCGAAGGGAGACCGAATACGTGGCAACCAAATCAAAATCGAGCAGCTCTCACCGAAAGAGCACACGCAAGTACGGCCCAAAGGCACAGCAGTCCGTGGAGCGGGAGATGCGCGAATTCAATCGCGGAACGTTGAAGTCGGGAAGAAGCGGAAAAAAGGTTACCAGCCGGAAACAGGCCATCGCGATCGGGCTGTCGGAGGCGCGTCGCGAAGGAGCGAAGGTGCCGCCCAGCAAGGCATCGTCTTAGCCAACAAATCAGGAAATGGGGCGGACCCAACTCCGCCCCATACGTCCTGCGGAAGCCTCAGCCTACTTTGACGGCCGACCTTTCCTTCTCCGCATTTTCCAGCTTGCGATGCATCACGCCGGTGTAGATCTGCCGCGGACGCGAGATCTTCTGCTCGGGATCCTGGATCATCTCGTTCCACTGCGCCAGCCAGCCGGCTGCGCGCGGAATAGCGAACAGCACGGTGAACATGTCGGGCTGGAAGCCCATGGCCTGGTAGATGATTCCTGAGTAGAAGTCCACGTTCGGGTAGAGCTTGCGAGTGACGAAGTATTCGTCCGCCAGCGCAATGCGCTCCAACTCGAGTGCGATGTCGAGTCTCTGGTTCCGTCCTGTTACCTCGAACACCTCGTTGGCAACAGCCTTGATGATGGCAGCGCGCGGGTCGTAGTTCTTGTATACCCGGTGCCCGAAGCCCATCAGCTTCAGTTCGCCTTCTTTTACACGCTTGATGTAGGCCGGAATGTTCTTCACTGAGCCGATCTCATCGAGCATGCGCAGCACTTCCTCATTGGCGCCGCCGTGTAACGGACCGGAAAGCGCCGACGCTGCCCCCGCCATCGACAGGTACGGGTCGGCCTGTGAGCTGCCGATGACCCGCATGGTGGTCGAGCTGCAGTTCTGCTCGTGGTCCGCGTGCAGGATAAACAGCACATCCAGCGCGCGGGCGATGACCGGACTTGCAACGTATTTGGGCTCGGTCATCTTCCACAGCATGTTCATGAAGTTCTCGGTATAGCTCAGATCGTTGTCCGGATTGACGTAGGGATGGCCACGGCGATGGCGATAGGAACAAGCCGCCAGGGTTGCCATCTTGGCGATGAGGCGCACGATTTGCTTGTACCGGTTCTCCGGATCGTGTACGTTCTTCGCCTCGGGATACACGGTCGAGAGAGCTGCCAGCGTGCTCACCAGGATTCCCATCGGATGGGCATCGTACCGAAAGCCGTCGATGAAATGCTTGGTGTTCTCGTGCAGCATGGTGTGGAAGGTGATGTCGTGCGTCCACGCCTTATCCTGCTCAGGCGTGGGCAGCTCACCATGCAGCAGCAGGTAAGCCACCTGCAGATAGCTGCAATGCTCAGCGAGGGTCTCGATGTCGTAGCCGCGGTAACGAAGGATGCCCCGGTCACCGTCGATGAAGGTTATGTTGCTCTTGCATGAAGCCGTGTTCATGAACGCCGGATCATAGGTCATGACGCCGAAGTCTTCGGGATCCGTCTTGATCTTCCGCAAATCCATGGCGCGAATGGTCCCGTTCTCGATCGGAGCTTCATAAGTTTTGTTGTTGCGTTGGTCCGTGATGGTCAAAGCATTCTTCGGCATGACCTGTCCTCCTGGTAAGAGACGTATGAAAGTAGGGAGCGATAACTGAACGAGTGTTCGTTCCCAAGCATTCTACCGCCTGGGTGCATCCCGGCGACAATACAATGAGCACAAGGACGTGAGACAAGCGTCACACTCCCTTGTGATGTCTGACGCTCGTCCCGCGACTCGGACAGTGGACCTACTTTTCCTTGTTGGAGGTGTCTTTGGAGGAGGAGGTTTCGGAGCTGGCGGATTGCGGCTTACTATCCGAAGCCGAGGATGGCGAGCCGTTCCCGGTGGAAGACCCGCCGCCGGAAGGTTTCCTGGCATAGTCGGTAACGTACCAGCCAGAGCCCTTGAACTGCACGGCCGGGGCCGAGAGCAGTTGCTCCAACTCGCCCCCGCAATGGGGGCAGACGGTCAGGGGTGGATCAGAAAACTTCTGAATCCGCTCGGTCAAGCTATGGCACTTTTTGCACTGATATTCGTAGAGGGGCAACCCGGTTTCCTCGCTCCGCCTAAGTGATTGATTCTATTTTCCGCAAACGGATGCGGTCAATTCCTGGCCAAGTCTGATTAGTGGATCATAGCGTGGAGACGAAGGATTAAAACCTCCTTTTCAGCCGCATTACGCCCGCCAAGCCTATTAAACCCGAAGCAAGCAGCACAATGCTGCTGGGCTCAGGCACGGTTCCCGTGCCGCCAGTACCGGTGATGTCGAATGATTCCGAAGGAATCGTGCCAACGGCGCTCTCCGAGGCACTCGACGGGCAGCCGGGCGAATTGCAAAGGTAACCGCTGTTCTCGTCCCAATACAGTGGGTTTCCTTCTTTGGTGACGGCATTCTGCAAGTTCAGCCAATAAGTTCCCGTGTTCAGACTTACATTCAGACCCGTAACAGTCAGCTCGTCAATGTTATAGCCGTACGCGTTGACGGAGAGAAACTTGTCAACCACATTGGCCGTACCACTTCCGTAAGAGGTTCCACCATTTTCCTGTGCGGTGATTGACCAATCCACCTTCAAAGCTTGGTCGCCCGGGTATTCCCACACCGCGAAGTCAAAACCACCGACCGTGGAATTGCTGGTTAGCGTGAAAGTGTCGCTGACAATGGAACCGAAGTTAATTTCCCAGGCATCGGCGTGACCGTAGGCCTGACCGTTGTTGTAGAGAATCTGAGCAGACGTTGGAATAACCACCAGCGCCAGGCACAGAATAGCGAGCGAAGCGATACGCGTTTTCATGGGAGGAGGGCTCCTTTCAGGTTGGCCTTCTTCTGCATCATTCGCCCTATAAAACCCCGAGTCAATGCTGCTTCTTACTGGTGGCGGCATCGCGAGGGAACCCGATGCCAGTGGGTTCACGGTGCTGCTCTTTCGCCGGCGGTTGCTGACAGGTAGTCCTTGCCATCCTGTAGTCGGCCCGATGAAACTAGGCAGATGAGAGTCATCGCAGTCATTCCAGCGCGGCTGGCTTCGACCCGGCTGTCCCGCAAGATCCTCCGCGAGATCGCCGGCCGGCCGATGCTTGCCCACGTTTATGAAGCTGCCCGCGCCTGCTCTGAACTGCAGGACGTAATCGTGGCCACGGATTCTGACGAGATCGCCGCCGTGTGCCGCCAAAACGGCTGGCACTGGCGACTGACATCGCCCGCGCACCGCAGTGGGACAGAACGCGTGTACGAAGTTGCTCAGGCGATCGCAGCCGACGTTTACGTCAACGTGCAAGGTGATGAGCCACTGGCCCGGCGCGAGCATCTCGACGTTCTCTTGGAACTGATGGAACGTCCGGGCGTAGAAGTCGGCACGCTGAAGACTCCCTGCTCGGAAGACGACGTCAACGACCCAAACGCGGTGAAGGTGGTTACTGCCCTGGACGGCCGCGCGCTCTATTTTTCCCGCGCGACGATTCCGTTCGATCGCGATGGCAGCGGAGAGGTGCGCTACTACAAGCATCTGGGCTTCTACGCCTATCGCAAAGCGGCGCTGGATGCGTTCTGTGCCTGGCCGGAGTCGGAACTGGAGCGCAGCGAACGCCTGGAGCAGCTCCGATTTCTGGACCACGGTGTGCCAATACACGTTGCTGAAACCCCATTCGACACCATTGGAGTGGACACGGAAGAGGATTTGCATCGCGTGGAAACGATCCTGCGCAGGCAGACTAAGTGAGCGATTGAGCCTCGACCGGCTGGTTCTTGCTCGCCCATGCCTCGGCGGCCGCGACCCGCTTGCCAATCGACGGATGCGAGTGGAAGAGCCACTCGACAAACTGCGACGGCTCGCGCTCGGCGAGGTTCTGGTCGGCCAGCTTCTGCATCGAGCTGATGAAGGGACGCAATGGCGGAAATGTTTTCCCAGGCGTAGCGGTCGGCCTCGCGCTCGTGGTGGCGCGAGACGGCGTTCAGCGCGGGCATCAGCAGAAATCCCAGGACCGTCACCACCAGCACGATGAGCGGCAGGTTCGCAAAGTCGTACAGCCGCGGATCGAGCACCGGAAACCAGTCCTTTGCGATCACGAAACGAAGCACCTGGTTGACCAGCCAGAACCCGAAGAACGTAATGCCCACCTGCATGAAGATGCTCTTCAGAATGTGCCGATGCACGTGGTGCCCAAGTTCGTGAGCCAGAATGGCCTCGATCTCATCGTCGGAGTAGTGTTCCAGCAGCGTGTCGGAGAGAATGATGCGGCGCGTCGAACCCATGCCGGTGAGCGCGGCGTTTGCCTTCTTCGACTTCTCCGACAGCTTCCACTCGTACACGCCGCGGACGCGCGTGCCGGCCCGTTCGCCGAGTTTCGTCAGCCGGTCGCGCAGACCATCGTTCTCCAGCGGCTTGAACTTGTAGAAGATGGGCATACAGCACCACCGGCGCCAGCTGCGCCATCAGCAGGAACAGGCCGACGAAGACAGCCCACGCGATGATCCACCAGCGTTGCGGCGCGATTCGAATGATGGCGTAAACGATCTCGACCATGACCGTGCCGAGCACGAGGCTCACAAGCCAGCCCTTGCATTCATCCCATAGCCAGCTTCGCAGTTTCTGGTTCGACAGCTGGTACTGATGCTCGAGGCGGAAGCCGATGAAATCGAACGGCGCGCTCAGCACTTTCGCGATGACCGAGAACATCAGCACGTACAGGAAGACTGCCAGGAAGTAGTGCTGACGAGCGCCCAGGTACGACCAGTCGCGCAGTTTGCCGGTCCAGCCGGTGACCAGCAGCACTACCAGCAGCGCAAAGCCGATGAACATGTCGGCCATGCTCAGCCAGCGGTGGATGCGGTTATAGCGGCGTACCTCCGGTGAATCGGCTGGTTGCGGGTTGGGACTCGTTGCCATCCTTGGGTAGAGCGGCGCTTTAGCGGCGCGTTCACGCTGGTTCTTTGTAACCAAGCCGACTTCAGTCGGCGGCACTCGTTAGCGAGCAGAAATGCTGCCTCGCATGTTGTTTCCAGTATGCCAGAAACGCGCGCTATCCGGAGCGACGCTGAGTTCGCATCCCCTCAGACAGATGCACCAACTTCTTGTCCTGCTTTCACGAACGCTTCCGTCTCTTTCAGGATTTGCGACACCAGTTCGGGCGAAGCGGCCTCGCAATAAATGCGCAGCAGCGGCTCGGTTCCGGAAGCGCGCACCAGCACCCAGGCCTCCGCGCCATTTCCGTAGGTTGGGGCGTCGAGGAAGAACTTCACGCCATCGAGCGTCTCGACCTTCTGCACCTCGAAGCTGCCGATCTTGCGCGGCTTGGCGCTGGCGCGGCGCATGGCATCGTCCTTGACTTCATTGCTGAGGTGCAAGATCGAGCCGCGCCATAATGGTGCTCGCCGTATTCCTGCTGCAGGTCGCGCACCAACTGGCCCGAGCGGCTTGCCTTCCTCGGCCATGATGTTGGCCAGCAGCAGCGAATTCAGGATGCCGTCGCGCTCCGGCATGTGCCGGCGAATGCCGATGCCGCCCGACTCCTCGCCGCCGATCAGGATGTCGCGCTCCAGCATGAGGTCGCAGATGTACTTGAAGCCGATGCCGCACTCGTGCAGCTTGCGGCCGTACTTGGCGGCAGATGCGGTCGATCATGCGCGTAGTGTTGAAGGCCCGCACGATTTCGCCCGGCCACTGCTTGCGCTTCAGCAGCCACTCCAGGATCACGGAGAAGCACTTGTGCGAATCGACGAAACTGCCGTCTTCGGCGACTGCGCCCAGACGATCGGCGTCGCCGTCGGTCGCCAGTCCCGCCTGGCAGCGCTCGCGCACCACGGTCTCCTGCAGCATCGCGATGTGCGGCGGAATCGGCTCAGGATTGATGCCGGGAAACAGACGGGTTCAGCTCGCCGCGAATTTCGAGGTGATCGATGCCGTTCTCGGCGAAGATCTGCTTTCAGCACGCCGCGACCCGCGCCGTACATCACGTCGACGGCAAACTTGAAGCCGGCCTTCTGGATCGCATCGAGATCGACGAACTTCTTGATCGCCGCGATATAGGGTGTCTTGAAATCGGCCAGCGGTCACGCTGCCGCCTGGCCGCTCCAGACGCGGTGAATCCAGTTCGCCCTCGATGGACTTCATGATGGCAGGTGTGCCGGAACCGCCGTACCGGCCTTGTACTTCACGCCGTTCCAGTTGAAGGGATTGTGGCTGGAGGTGATCATCACGCCGCCGGCGGCGCCGAGATTCTTCACCGCATAGGAAAGCGCCGGAGTGGGCGTGTAGTCGTCCGAGAGGCGCACGGCGATTCCCGCAGCCGGCCAGAACCTCGGAGATCGATCTCGGCGAACGCTCGCGAGGCGAAACGCGTGTCATAGCCGACGACCAGGCCTTTGCTCGCGTCCTCGTTCTTGTGGACGTAATGCGCGATGGCATTGCCCACGCGCCGCACGTTGTCGAAGGTGAAGTCGTCGGCGATGATGCCGCGCCAGCCGTCGGTCCCGAACTTGATATCTGCTGCCATCCGTTCTCGCTTTTCGATCTGATGCGTCTACACCAACCGCTTCAGCTTCTTCTCATCCAGATGCTTCACCACTTTGCCGACATCCTGCGAATGCTCGCGCGTGGTGATTAGCAGCGCGTCGTCGGTCTCCACCACCACCAGGTTCTTCACTCCCACGGCGGCGACGAATTTCCGCCGGGAATGAATGAAGTTCCCTGCTGCATTCAGCGTGAAGCTCTGCGGCGCGCGGATTACGTTCTCGCCGTCTTTGCCTGCGCTGCGATGCTCGTAGAGCGCGGTCCAGGAGCCGAGATCGTTCCATCCAAAGCCGGCCGGGATGCAATAGATGCCCGACTTGCCCTTCACCTTTGGCCGAGCGCGGCTCCAGCACCGCGTAATCGATGCTGATGTTCTCGCACTTGGGATAGAGCTTGGCGAATGTCTTCTCGAAGTTCCGAGTACCGTAGCTAGCGGCAATCTCGTTCCAGCAGCGGCGCAGTGTTCGGCAGATGCTCGCGCAGCGCGTCAGCCAGAGTTCGCGCGCCCCAGACGAACATTCCGCTGTTCCAGAAGAAATTTCCTGCCTTCACGAACTGCTCCGCAACCTCGGCAGAAGGCTTCTCGGTGAAGCGACGAACCTGAAGCACGCCTTTCGCTGACTCGGCCCGGCCTCGATGTAGCCGTAACCGGTTTCCGCGCGCGTCGGCGGGATGCCGATGACGACGATGTTCGCGCCTCCGGCTGCGATTTCAGCCGCGCGCTTGATGTCTTCGCGGAAGCGTTTCTCGTTCGACGATGACGTGGTCGGAAGGAAACATTCCGATCACGGCCGATGGATCGCGGCGCAGCCAGAAGAAATGCTGCCAAGCCCAATTGCCGGAGCCGTGTTTCGTCCAACCGGCTCGGCAATGATCTGCTTCTTCTCCAGACCCTTGAGCTGCCGCACAATTGCGTCGCGAAGATCTTCGTTGGTGATGATCCAGAACTGTTTTGCCTGGGCCAGCGGCAGCAGGCGCTCGACCGTCTCCTGGATCATGCTCTTCTCGCTGTTGAGCGGCAGCAATTGCTTGGCCATGCGCTTGCGGCTCAGCGGCCAGAAGCGCGTGCCGCGTCCACCGGCGAGAATGACGGGATAGAAAGCGACGTTCCTGACCTTAGCCTCGGGAGTCTTGTACCTTTCGTGCGGACTAAAGTCCCGAAATCTATGCACCAGCGTGACCTCTTCACTTGGCTCGGGCTGCACTAGGCTAGTCGCCAGCACCGGTCTCCGGCTCTGTCACCACTGCCGGTGGGCAGCGACATGCGCATGACCTCCAAGCTCCCACTGCGGCCGCACGGTGTATTCGCGCACGCGGCCGGGATGACCACCGCTTCTCCGGTCGCGAAGCTGATCGGCTGCCATGCCCTGCGATTCCACGATTCCCAGCGCCATCGATCGCGACCACGACGTGCGGCGAAGTCGGGCGACATCTCCGCGTGCAGCGGTTCGCGCAGCCTGATCTTCTCGACTTGGAAGAATGGCGACCGCACCAGAACATTCGGCGCATCGCTCACGCAGCGAACCACTTTCCCTGCGTTCGGTATGCAGCTTGATCGCGGCCAGGCCTTCCTTGATGTGCAATTCGCGCGGACGGCCGTAGTCGTACAGGCGATACGTGATGTCCGAGGTCTGCTGTGTCTCGACCAGGACCATTCCGCCGCCGATGGTGTGCACTGTTCCAGCGGCGACATACAGCATGTCGCCGCGTATGCACATCCACCCAGTTCAGCAGCTCCTCAGCGCGGTTCTCGTCGATCGCCTGCTCGAAATCCTTCAAGGTTGTACCCGGCTTCAATCCGAGCGCGACCTGGGCGCCGGGCTTCGCGCTCAAGCGCGTACCAGCACTCGGTCTTGCCGCAGGGCTGACCAGACTTTCGCGCCTGCTCGTCGTCGGGATGCACCTGCACCGACAGCTTGTCGCTGGTGAAAAGAAACTTCACCAGCAGCGGAAAACGATCTTCGCACCACGCGGCCGTCCCAACCAGATCGCGGCCGTATTGCTTTGACAACTCGCCCAGCGTGCGTCCCGCCAGCGGTCCATTGGCGACGCGATTGTCTTCCCACGTCAGCCAGCTCTCGCCGATTGGCTCCTTGACGATCTCGGTGTAGATGGGCCGCAGGTCGCGCACCCCCCACGGCCGCTCGTCGAAGATCGGGATCAGCAGGAATGGATAGAGTTCGGACATGAGTCACAGTTGTTCGCCTTGGCAGTGCTGGCCTTCAGGCCGGCGTCACGGAAGCTCACCTGATCGAATTTCAGGAGGAGCGGTCATTGTGATCATCGGCTCCTCTGCAGGAAAATAAACAGCCGCGTTGACGCGAGCCTGAAGGCCCGCTCTACCCGACATAGCTGCCTACACACCAGCGAAGAACTTGCGCATACGCTCCAACCCGCGCTCCAAGGTCTCGGGCGAAACCGCATACGAAATCCGAACATGGTCCTGCGTGCCAAAGCCCTCGCCGGGAACGACCGCCACGTGTGCTTCGTGCAGCAGCCTGCGCGCCACATCAGACGCCGAATTCAGCCCGCCGCGCTCGAAATAATGGCTGACGTTGGGATAAGCGTAGAAAGCGCCGTTCGGCGATGTACAGGTCAGGCCCGGAATCGCGCGCAGGCCCTCGACGACCTTGTCGCGCAGCGAGATGTAGCCTTTCAGCATCTCCTGCACGCACTCCTGCGAGCCGGTCAGCGCGGTCACCGCTGCCTTCTGCACAATCGAAGTCGGATTCGACGTGCTCTGGCTCTGCAGCTTCTGCATCGCGCTGATGATCGGCGCAGGCCCGAGTGCGTAACCCAGCCGCCAGCCGGTCATGGCATAGGTCTTCGACAGCGAGCCGATGATGATCAGCCGCTCCTTCACCTCATGCACGCAACCCGCCGAAAACAGATGGCCGGTGAAGTTCAGATACACGTAGCACTCGTCGGAGACGACATAGATGCCGCGATCGTGGGCCAGCTTCAGCACCGAAGCCATGTGGTCCGGCTTCATCACCGCGCCCGACGGATTGCTGGGCGAGTTCAGCACGATGACCTTCGTGCGCGGCGTAATCGCGCGCTCCACCATTTCGGCGGTCAGGTCGAAGTCGTGTCTCTCGTCGGTCGCGACGTAAACCGGTTCGCCGCCCGCGTAGCGGACGATGTCCTTGAACGAAACCCAGTACGGCACCGGCAGGATGACCTCGTCGCCGTGGTCCACCAGCACCTGAATGGCGTTGAACAGCGCGTGTTTGCCGCCGACCGAGGCAATGCAGTCTTCGCGCTTGTAGTCGGAACCGAAGTCAGCGGCGTGGCGCTGGACGATGGCATCGCGCAGCTCGACCGTTCCCCCAACCGCCGTGTACTTGGTGAAGTTGTTATTGATGGCCGCAATCGCGGCCTCCTTGATGTGCTGCGGAGTGGCGAAATGCGGCTCGCCGGCGCCGAAGTCCACCAGATCGACGCCGCTGGCGCGCAGCTTCTCGGCCTCTGCCACCACGGCCAGCGTGGCCGAGACTTCGATGCGTTGAATGCGATTCGTCAGAAACGACGAGAGCTGAGTTCCGGCAGTGGTCATGATTTTGCCCTTCGCTTGAGATGCATTGCGGTGACGTTCGACTGTTTCTGCGCGATTTTGCGGCGCACCCGTTCTTCCACCATTTCCGGCACAAGCCCGGTGAGCGGCCCGCCGAGCTTGGCAATCTCGCGCACGATACGCGAGCTGAGATACGAGTACTTTTCGGCCGGCATCATGAACACGGTTTCCACCCGCGGCTCCATTTTGCGGTTCATCAACGCCATCTGCAGCTCGAATTCGTAGTCACTGACGGCGCGAATCCCGCGCAGCACGGCGTTCGCGTTCTTCTGGATGCAGTAATGAACCAGTAACCCATCGAATATATCAACACTGACGTTGTCAAGCTCTGACGTCATCGCCTCCAGCATCTCCTTGCGCTCGTCCATGTCGAACAGCGGCTCGGCCTTGTCCATGTTGCGGGCGATGGCGACGATCAGGCGATCGAACAGCTTGCTGCCGCGATGAATCAGGTCCAGATGGCCGTTCGTGACCGGATCGAACGAACCGGGATAGATGGCGACGATGTCCTTCAAGCAGCCTCGGCGGAGAGGATTTACGCGGGTTGATTTTATGCTGGCTGGCCGCTGGAGGCAATCGTAGAAAACGAAGTGCCGTGAGCTTGCCGGTTGATGATCACGACGGGGCCCCTGGCGGAGAGGTCCCGTCGCAACTGAAGCAACGATCCGTCTATTTCCGTCCCGCCGGCCCTTTGGGCGTAGCACTGGGCGCGAGCTTCGGCATTGGCGGCCGCCGCTTGCGCCTTGTCGGCGATCGAGATCAACCCCAGCGACTTGCGCACTTCGGTTTCGATCCTGGCGGCGATGTCCTTGTTCTCCTTGAGGAACTGCTTGGCGTTCTCGCGGCCCTGTCCGATGCGCTCGCCCTTGTAGCTGAACCACGAACCCGACTTCTCCACCAAGTTCATGTTCACGGCCAGATCCAGCAGGTCGCCTTCTTTGCGAGATACCCTCGCCGTACATCATGTCGAACTCGGCCTCGCGGAAGGGCGCGGCGGTCTTGTTCTTCACGATCTTCACCCGCGTGCGCGAGCCAACGACCGTGTCGCCGTCCTTGATGGCGCCGATGCGCCGGATGTCAATACGCACCGACGAATAGAACTTCAGCGCGCGCCCGCCCGTAGTGGTTTCCGGATTGCCGAACATCACGCCAATTTTTTCGCGGATCTGGTTGATGAAGACCAGGCAGGTGTGCGACTTGGCAACTATGCCGGTCAGCTTGCGCAGCGCCTGCGACATCAGCCGGGCCTGCAGGCCAACGTGGCTGTCGCCCATCTCGCCGTCAAGTTCCGCCTTGGGGACCAGCGCCGCCACCGAGTCCACCACCAGCACGTCAATTGCGCCCGAACGCACCAGCGCTTCGGCAATCTCCAGCGCCTGCTCGCCGTAGTCGGGCTGCGAGACCAGCAGGTTGTCAACGTCCACGCCCAGCTTCGCCGCATAGATCGGGTCCAGCGCGTGCTCGGCGTCCACGAACGCCGCCATGCCGCCGCTCTGTTGCGCCTGGGCGATGACCTGCAGCGCGATAGTGGTCTTGCCGGACGATTCCGGCCCGAAGATCTCGACCACCCGCCCGCGCGGAAAGCCGCCTACGCCCAGCGCCGAGTCGAACGAAATCGCTCCCGTCGAGATCACGGAGATGGGTACGACCGCTCCCTTGCTCCCCAGTTTCATGATGGAGCCTTTGCCAAACTGCTTTTCGATTTGCGACATGGCCAGGTCGATCGCCCGGCCCTTTTCGGTTTTCTCGTCTGCCATGAGTGCCGCTCCTTGCCTGCTCCGTCGCGGCGCGTTACCTCTCCCGACGGGCTGTTAGATATGAATTGCGCTGGTCAGTGAGGCAGGCGCCGTAGCGGAATGGGCGATTCGCAAATAAGTGGCGCATGATTACCGACGCTGCATTATACATCTGATGACTGCTCAAAAGCGAACAAATAGCGAATAAAAGAAGCGCCTCTTTCGCGGCGCCTGGCCCGGGCGTGGGCACCCGCCGCGGCAGGCCCTATTCCAGCCTAGGCGCAAACGGCGGGTTGTCAAGATTACGAAGGTACATGTCAGGTAACTGTCCTTTCGTAACAATTTGGGGGGAGGGTAACCACCCTGGAGTGGACCAAATCGGGCAACGCAGGACGGAGTTCCAACAGAACCCCGCCCGCCCGGATTTGCGTGCTGGCGGTTAGCGCGAGCAAACAATCATTTCGGCATCGACTGCGACAGGCTCTCGAGGTTTTGCGGACGCACGTGAATGAAGCCGCCACGCGGGCTGTCGATGTCCGCTATGAGAAGGAACGAGATGGAGACCACCAGCGGCAAAATGAAAAGCAGGCCGCCTTTTGTCTTTGCGCTACGCGCACCATAGCCGACCAGCAGATTGCAGCACACGGCGATCGCCATCATCAACCCCCATGCCGACGTGGGAATGCGGTTCCACCATGCCGCCTGGGTGTATCCCTGCGCGTTCAACACGTCATTCATGCCTGCGACAGCGAGCGCGATTACGGGTGTGGGTTGCGCCACCGCCGGGGCCTGTACCGCCGACCACATCTCCGTGTGTAATTGAGCGGTATCGGCATTGATCCGGTCCAGTTCCTGCCCACGGCGCGTGCGGTAAAACGCAATCCGCAAGTCGGTATATCTTCTAAGCTGGGCGCGCACCTTGGCCGCATCCGCGGCGGGCAGCAAGTCGGCCCTCACATATTCCGTGCCAATCGCATTAGCTTCGGCTTCCTCGTAGTTCTTGCGCAGGTCGTAGCGGGCGATGGCCATCGAGAAACTGAATCCGATAATGAGGCCCAGCAGCGTGAGGGTAGCGGTCTCGACCAGCCCGAAATCGTCACGCTCCTCGTCTTTCAAGGGCCGGCGCCGGCGCCATGACGCCCCAACCTGCGCCGCAACCCACAGTATGAGCAACGAGAACAAGAAGAAAATGCGGGGATAGTTCAACATGCGTCGTGCTCCTCAGTCAGTTCCAGCTTACCCTACGTCTCCTCGTACGAGACGAGTTCATCCCTGGGTCCGATTCCGGCCCGAATGTCATGTTATGTCCTAGGCTACGGAGGATCGCAACGCTCCCGACGCCAACCCACTCTTCTGCATCTCCATCAGGCATATTACTAAGCACCCGTGTGAGAAGAGGACCCCATGTGCGAGTGAGAGCCGCCTCTTGTTGAGTCTGTGTCTTGTTTCAAGATGAAGCGCGAAAATGGCTAAGATCTCCATGCGGGCGTGGTCGTTCTTAATGATGGCTGGCGATGGCGCCGAGGCCCAATTCTACAGTTCGACAGCCGCGTAGCGATCAGCGGGTGCCGATGTGACTGAACGTGAGCGCAGCAGGCGCGAAAGATGATAGCCCGCGCTTCAGCGCTGGGTAGGGTGGATTTCATTTGCCGAGCCCTTTCAGGCCGCACAACCCGAACGGGCGTATACAATCCCCGAACCGCTCGGATTTCTCGCATTCCCATCTTGGGAAGTAATTGTTAAGTTTTGTAGCAATGTGACCTGCGTACTTGCGTGCCAGCGGCTCGGCACGATATCACCGAAGTGCGAAGACGAGGTTGTTGTGTCTTCGCTGGCCGCATCCAGAGTGCGGCCCACGACGGTTCTTTGACAAACAGTTGTCAGTTGCCAGTGGTCAGTTTTCAGTAAAGGCAGATTCCTCCGCTTGCCCGTAGCGGGCCCGGTCGGGATGAGGGGGCGAAGACCGAGAAGAGAAGTGAAGAGCGTCCCCTTAATCCTTATGAATGGAATATTTTGCCTGCAACTCCTTTGGATAGAATACTTTGTGTGGAAGCATTTTTGGTCATTTGTTTTCAATACTTTGCGGAGAGGTAGGGGGGAGGGGTACCCGAGGAAGCATATATTCCATGTACTTTATGTGTTATATGCATTAAAGGTTCAGAATAGAGGTTTTTCACTGACTTATCGCTGCTAAGTCATAAGGAATCTATACGATACATATAATTCCTTTGTTTTTAATATATTGCGATAGACTCTATATCTAAGTTGTTGATTCTATTTGCTGCTGTGCAATGTTCGGCTAATTGCTAAGTGGGATGAAAAACAGGGCCTTTTGACTCGTCGCTTCGCTCCTCGCTTGGGATGACAAGCAAATTCGGGATGACACCGCCGAATATCTGCCTTAGAAGGAAACGGCACAAGCCCTCGACATTGGCCCCACATTCAGACGGCACAAAAGTTCCCCTCATGCGCAAACCGTTGCAGCAGAATCCTCTGTCCACGACGATGGGCTCGTGATAGCATCTACTACTGCACCTAGTTTCTGACAGTTAGGCGACAGCCGCTGAAGCCGCCTTTGGAACGAGAACTGCTCGTTCTCTGTAAAGCATCTGTGCCTGTCCGGGAGAACCAAGCTAGTCCTTGATGGCGAGATCTGCGGGAACTGCGTCCACTTCACAATGCCTTGGGGCGAAGGGCTGGCCGATTTGTTGCGGTGTCGTAACCTACGAGTTCAAGCACTCTTAATCTCCTATCTTTCGCTGGCTGGCCTTGCCGTTGCTGTGTGCGAGGCGCAGTCTGCGAGCACATCGGCCGGTAATTCAACGCCGTCGCCGGTGAGCAACGCTTCTCTTCCAAGCCAGCGAGTCGTACTCAAAGTCGGGAACGTGCAGATGACTCAGGCTGACTTCGAGACCATGGTCAGCGATCTCGAGGCGCAGCAGGGTCCGGCCGATTTAAGCCGTCGCGCCATCGGCGACAACTTTGCGCAGCTGCTCATGCTTTCCCAACAGGCGACGGCAAACGGCTTGGCCACCTCGCCTGAGGTGTTGCGCCAGTTGGCCCTCGACCGCACGCAGATTCTGTCGAACGCGGAATTTGCCAGGCTGAAGGCCCAGGCCAAGCCCACGCCGGAAGAGATCCAGTCCTATTATTCCGCGCACTTGGCGGACTACGATGTCGTGGAAGTTCGTCGCGTCTTCATTTGGAAGAAGTCCGAAGCCACGAAGGATGGACGGGGAGTGAGTCCGGAGGAAGCCAAGGCCCTCGCCGCCGCCATTCGTCAAGCTTACGACTCAGGAAGTGATCCGAAGAAAGTAATGGGTAATGCCCAGGATGTGGTACTCGATGCTGCTCCTATTGCCTTTCAGCGGGGAGAGTTGCCACCACAAATGGAGAAGGTGGCCTTCGCCCTCAAGGAAGGCGAATGGGGCGAGCTAGGAGACACGCCCGAATCACTCGTTCTCCTTCAGCTCACGAAGCGCAGCCGTCGCGAGCTGGCGGAGGTGTCACCGTCAATCGAAAAGAAACTGCTGGCACAGAAGTTGCGAGCAGAGTTGGAAGACCTCAAGAAGAAAACCGGCATCTGGATGGACGAGCAGTACTTCGCGGCGCCTAAGCCCGTTTCCGATGCGCAATCAAAAGCCGCAGTCCCAACCAACCCAGAAGCGAAAGGGGAAAAGGATGAAGATAAACGGCAGAAGTAGCAAGCTTTGGTCGTTAGCGCTGCCGGTACTTGCCGTAGCAGCGTGTATTCTCGGGCCTGCCTCGGCCCAGGCTCAGATGACGTCAACCGGTGTGGACTGTTCGGAAATTCCTGCGAAGGCGATTATGGTGCAGGATAACCAGCGCGCCGGCCTGATCCTGATGGAGTGCGGAATAATCCCGCGGCCAGTAAGCGAGGGCTCGGGAGATCAAGTGAATGGCGACGAGCCTCAACCCCCGAACATTCTTGTCAGCAACCGTAGCTGTACCTCGGGCAGCACCTGCACTAAGAGCGAAAGCATGGTATTCCACAGCGCCAAAGCTGGGGACAATACCATCGTAGTCAACTACAACGACCACAATGGCAGCGGCTATTCCGGTGTGTCCTTCTCGACGGATGGCGGTTCCACGTTCACTGAAATCGAGCCGCCGCCGTTCAATTCGGGGCATGGCACGAACTACGGTGATCCCATCGTGGTTTACAACCTGAAGCTGGGCAAGTGGTTTGCGGGCGACTTGGCGACCGGTTGCGGTGGTCAGGGCATCGGCTTGTGGACCTCTCCCGACGGCCAAACCTGGACGGTGGGAGCCTGCGCTCACAACAACTCGTTCGATGACCGTGAGTCGATGTGGGTGGACAACAATCCCTTCAGTGCCGTATACGGCCGCATGTACATTTCCTGGAACAACTACAACGTCGGCTGCGGCGTTGGAGGTTGCCTCTTCGTTACTCACTCGGACGACGGCAACACCTGGAGCACGCCGGTACAACTCAACACCGGTACCTTCCTTCGTGACGTGCAAGTCACCGGTGCGTTGCCCGGTCCACCGCCGCCCCAGGCCCGGTACTTCAGTACGGTGTTCATTGCCACCATGGATGAAGGCGGAGGCGGTCTCAGCACCCGGCAAAACATCATGTACCGCTCTACCGATGGCGGAAATACCTGGACCTCGTCCACTATGGGTCCTCGATTTAATCCGGTGGGCGACGGGCTTTGCTCCGCAGGCAGCTACTTTGCAAGAATTAACCCCATCTGGCGGCATATGGGATGGGGTGAGCCGGGCGTTGGCCCCGGTGGGATAGTTCACTACACGTACGCCGGTAAAGGGTCACTTTCGACCGGGGACGTTTTCTACACTCGGTCCGCCGATAACGGCTCGACCTGGTCCTCGCCCATCGTACTCAACGATCCGGAAACAAATCAGTATCAATCCCACTGGATGCCGTCGCTCTCGGTCAACTACAACCCATTCGGTTTTGCGCCGGGTGGCAAGGTGACGGTCTCCTGGTATGATCGCCGCCAGGCCACTTCTGCTTGCAACTCAGCTACCGACCCTGGATGCAGCTACCAGCGTTTCGGCGTTCAATCGGCTGACAATGGCGTCACCTGGGGATCGAACTTCGCGGTCAGTGACGTAATCATCCTGCAGCCGACGCAGAACGATGGCGGAGTGCAGCCTTGTTATGCGGGCGACTATGACTACAACACGGCACTGGGCACGAACTGCTTACATCACCTGGACCGACGGACGCGTTTCTGTTGGAGGCGTTCAGGTGCAGAATGTGGAGTTTGCTTCGGTTCCGGAGCCGTAGAAGAAGTTACTGGGAAATTCGAAGAGGAGGGCAGTTGTTGCTGCCCTCCTCCTTCTTCTTTCTGGCGCTTTTTACCGCCTGCCCTTCGCTGTCACCGGCTCCGGCTCTCCGACGCGCTTCGCCACCTTGAAGGTCAGCTTGCGCTCCTTCTTGTCGGCGTCCACCACGACGTGATCGCCGTGCAGCACCTCGCCATCGAGAATCTTCAGCGCCAGCGGATCCTGCATCAGCTCGCTGGATGGCCCGCTTCAGCGGACGCGCGCCGTAGTTCGGATCGTAGCCCTCGGTGAAGACCAGCTCCTTCGCCGCCGGCGTCAGCTCCAGCGTGATCTTGCGATCGGCCAGCAGCCTCCGCAGGTCTTCCAGCCGCAGGTCCACGATCTTCGTCAGCTGCTCCTTGCCCAGCGGATTGAAGATGATGATGTCGTCCACGCGGTTGAGGAACTCGGGCTTGAAGTGCGCCCGCAGCGCCTCCATCACCTGCTTGTGCGCTTCGGCGATGCTGCTCCGGCGAGCGCGTCCCAGGTCCTGCAGGTAGCTCGAGCCGATGTTCGACGTCATGATGATGATCGTGTTCTTGAAATCGACGATGCGGCCCTTGCCGTCGGTCAGGCGGCCGTCGTCCATGATTTGCAGGAAGACGTTGAACACGTCGGGATGCGCCTTCTCGATTTCGTCGAACAGCACCACCGCGTACGGACGGCGGCGCACCGCTTCGGTCAACTGCCCGCCCTCGTCGTAGCCGACGTATCCCGGAGGCGCGCCGATCAGCCGCGACACCGAGTGCTTCTCCATGTACTCCGACATGTCGATGCGGATCATGGCGTGCTCGTCGTCGAACAGGAATTCCGCCAGCGCCCGCGCCAGCTCGGTCTTGCCGACGCCGGTCGGGCCGAGGAAGATGAACGAGCCAATCGGCCGCCGCGGATCGCTCAGCCCGGCGCGCGAACGCCGGATCGCATTCGCGACGCGCGCCATCGCTTCATCCTGGCCGACGACGCGCTGGCGCAGCCGATCTTCCATCGTCACCAGCTTCTTCACTTCGCCTTCCAGCATCTTCGACACCGGAATGCCGGTCCACTTGCTGACGATCTTGGCGACGTCTTCCTCGTCCACCTCTTCCTTCAGCATGCGCGACTGCTTGCCGTCCATCGCCGCGCTGAGCTTCTTGACCTCAGCTTCCAGCTGCGGCAGCTCGCCGTACTTGATCTGCGCGGCGCGATTGTAGTCGCCCTTGCGCGTGGCTTCCTGCTCCTCCAGCTTCAGCCGCTCGATGCGCTCCTTGAGCTCGCGCACCTTGGCGATGGCTTCCTTCTCCTGCTTCCAGCGCGCCTTCAGCGCATTGGCTTCTTCCTTGATGTGCGCCAGCTCCTTCTCGACGGCCGCCAAGCCGCTCGCGCGAGTTCGCATCGTCTTCGCGCTTCAGCGCCTGGCGCTCGATCTCGAGCTGCGTCGCGCGGCGCTCCAGCTGGTCGATCTCGGTCGGCATGGAGTCGATCTGGATGCGCAGCGAAGCCGCGGCTTCGTCGATCAGGTCGATGGCCTTGTCCGGCAGGAAGCGATCGGAGATGTAGCGATGCGACAGCGTCGCCGCCGCCACAATCGCCGAGTCCTTGATGCGGACGCCGTGGTGCACTTCGTACTTCTCGCGCAGTCCGCGCAGGATGGCGATGGTGTCCTCGACGTTGGGCTCGCCGACAAAGACGATCTGGAAGCGGCGCTCCAGCGCGGCGTCTTTCTCGATGTACTTGCGATATTCGTTCAGCGTGGTCGCGCCAATCGCGCGCAGTTCGCCGCGAGCCAGCGCCGGCTTCAGCATGTTGGAGGCGTCGATCGCGCCTTCGGCCGCGCCCGCGCCCACCAGCGTGTGCAGCTCGTCGATGAACAGAATGATCTGCCCCTGCGACTGCTCGATTTCTTTCAGCACGGCCTTCAGGCGGTCTTCGAACTCGCCGCGATACTTCGCGCCCGCCAGCATCGCGCCCAGATCGAGCGAGACCACGCGCTTGTTCTTCAGCTGCTCGGGAACGTCGCCCGAGACGATGCGCTGCGCCAGGCCTTCGACGATGGCGGTCTTGCCGACGCCCGGCTCGCCGATCAGCACCGGATTGTTCTTCGTGCGGCGCGACAGCACCTGCACCACGCGACGCACTTCCTCGTCGCGGCCGATCACCGGATCGAGCTTGCCCTGCCGCGCCAGTTCCGTCAGGTCTTTGGCGTAGCGCTCCAGCGCCTGATACTTCGCCTCGGGATTCTGGTCGGTGACCTTCTGATTGCCGCGCACCGCGGTCAGCCCGCGCAGAATGTTGTCGTAGGTCGCGCCGGCCTGGCCAGGATCTCCTGCGCCGGATCGCGCTTCAGCTTGGTCATGCCGAGCAGCATGTGCTCGGTGGAGACGTACTCGTCCTTGAAGTTGGCCGCCTCTTTGAAGGCGTTCTCCAGCACCTGCGAGCGGCGTCGGAAAGATGCGCCTGCGTGGCGCCGCTGCCGGAAACCTTGGGCAGCTTCTCGATCTCGCGCATGGCCTCGGCCTGCACGTTCGGCACATGCAATCCCACGCGCTCCAGCAGCGGCGGAACGATGCCCTCGCGATCTTCGATCAGCGCGGCCAGAATGTGGACCGGCTGCAGCTCAGGATTGCCGTGCTCGCTGGCGAGATCGTTCGCCCGCTGCATCGCCTCCTGCGCCTTTACGGTTAATTTGTCCCAACGAATTGCCATGGGTCACTCCAGTGGTTAGTGGATAGTGGCTAGTGGATAGAAGTCAAGAGGCTCGCGTTGCAAGCAGTCATCGAGGCACCAAGAATCTCCGCTATGGGCGATTCGGAACCATTGGTATCCACTGCCCACTATCCACTGTCTTTCGCCCCCGGTGAGTTCCGTTGGTAAACAAAAGGGAGGCAAATTCCGCCTCCCTTGAACTCCCCAGTTCGTCTCCCTCTCGGAACCTCACCGAAGGGCGAAACTTGGATTAGGCAACCTGCCCCTTGCTTGCGGCTATGAGTCTGGCTCTCGGGCTTCTTGCCCTCAATGCTCTTCTGGCTGCCTACGTTGACCTTGATCTGCTTGGGCTTGGCTTCAGCGCGCTTTGCCAGCTTGATGGTCAACACGCCATTGTTGTACTGCGCGTCGATGTCCTCGGTGTTCACGGTGTTCGGCAGCGTGAACGAGCGAATGAAGCTGCCGTAGCGGCGCTCGACGCGACGGAAGTTCTCTTCTTTCTCTTCCTTCTCGAACTTGCGCTCGCCAGCTGACGGTCAGAGTGTTGTTCTCGACCTTAACGTCGAGGTCCTTCTCGTCGATTCCGGGCACTTCCAGCTTCAACTGGATGCTGTGCTCGTCCTCGTAAATGTCGACCGGAGGAACAAACGCACCAGCGGTCGTCAGCGAGTCTTCGCGTCCTGCCGCCGTACTGCTCTTCGAACAAACGGTTCATGCGGTTCTGCAATGAATACAGTTCACGGAAAGGGTCCCAACGGGTCAACACCGTCATGATTCAAACTCCTTGTAACTAAGATCGTTTAGGTCGCAACGACCTCTGCTAATCAGATGCGTAGATTAGCGTAAAAGAATCATAAAATATGAGCGTCTAATTGTCAATAACTGGCGAGACTTATCCTTTATTATAATTAAGTCATTTATTTTCAGTCTATTACTTTAACTACGATGCACTTCAGATAGGCCGTTTCCGGCACATTCATCAGGACTGGGTGATCCGTAGACTGGCCGCGTTTCTCCAGAATTCGAACCCGGCGGCATGCATCAGCAGCGGCCGAGCCCAGCATCCCCAGGAACTCAGCCTCGCTGACGTGGAACGAACAGGAGCAGGTAATCAGGACGCCGCCGGGCCGGAGCATCTTGAGAGCACGTAGATTAAGCTCCTTATAACCGCGCAGTGCGGTCAGCCACGGTGCGCTTGGTTTTCGCGAACGCGGGCGGGTCGAGGACGATGGTGTCGTACTGATGTCCAGCGGTGGCGTAGTCCTTGAGCAGATCGAAGGCATTGGCCTCGATCCATTCGATCTCGCCGCAGCGATGCTCGGCGCGGTTGAGTTGCTCATTCTGCTCGGCAACTTCCAGCGCCGGGCGCGACGAGTCCACGCCGGTCACACTCTCGCACCGGCGCGCCAGATGCAGCGCGAACCCTCCCTGATAGGTGAAGCAATCCAGCGCCTCGCCATGGCCCCAGCGAGCCGCAGCGGCGTAGTTCTCACGCTGATCGAGAAAGGCGCCGGTCTTTTGTCCGCTGAGCCCGTCGAAGTCGAAGCGCACCCCGTTCATCGTAAACACCGTGTTGGAGCGGTCGCCGCGCACTAGTTTCGACTGGCGCTCGGGCAACTGCTCCAGTTCACGAATATGCGGATCGACCCGCTCAACCACGCTGCAATCGGGAAAATGCTCCGACATTGCATCGATGACGATCTGCCGAAGGTCGTTGCGGTCGAAAGCCTGTGTCAGCGCCTGCATTGAGAGAATATCGTTGTACTTGTCGAGGATGAGTCCGGGGAGCAGATCAGCCTCGCTGAAAATGATGCGGTAAGAATCTGCGTCGCGCACGATTTGCTCGCGAAACTGGACGGCGGCGGCAATACGCTCACGCAGCAGCGACGGGAGCTGTGCTTCGGTGATTTCTTCGCCCCCCAGGAGGCGGACCGCGATCTGCGAGGCGCTGCTGTACAGTGCTGAACCGAGCTTGCGCCGGTGCTGGTCATGCAAATGGACCAGCGCGCCGGGGGAAGCCTCAACTGGCGGCACAAGGTCGGAGCGGTAAACCCACAGGTGTCCGCCTCGCAACCGCGCTGCGCCACGGTAATTGACGGTTATTACCGGAATGGAAGTGGATTCGCCCAAAGCATCCTCTCTGAAATCAAAGACTTATCTTACGCGGCAGGCAGTCGAGAAACCTTGATCGGATCGCCGGGACTCCATATGTCAAATATATTTGACATATAGTATATAATACGTTACATTATGTCTTGAAAACGTTACTTAGAAGGAGACAAGGATCATGGATCTGTCTTACCAGGAGAAAAGCATCTTAGGGTCACTGTCTGCAATGGTAGTGGTTTATGGATATTACTTCGTGGCCGTTGTTCGCGACGCCAGTCGACCGGAATTTGAGGCTAGAAGCCTAGGGCGTCTTATGCTGGCGGTGATCGCCATCATTGTGATCGAAATCGTGTACCACATCGTGCTGGCCTTGGAATCGAAGGACGAGCCGAAGGATGAACGAGACACTCTGATCGAATGCAAGGCCTATCGCAATGCCTATTTTCTGCTGGCAGTCGGCGCTGGTCTGGTTATTACCGGGGTCATCGTGGCCGGCTTGGTGAGCGACACTGCGCCCACGAGAATCATCGTGACGCCGTTCCTCACTGTCAATCTCGTGCTGCTCTTCATGGTTCTGGCCGAGCTGACGAAGTTTCTCACCCAGTTGTTTTACTACCGCCGGGGTTTGCGATGACCAAGGGCCGGATCCGCAACAACATCCGGAGTCTGCGGTTCCATCGCTCGGAGATGACCCAGCAGGAGTTGGCAGAGAAAATCGGGGTCACGCGGCAGACCGTCATCGCGATCGAGCAGGATAAGTATTCGCCATCGCTGGAGGTGGCCTTTCGCATCGCCCGCGTCTTTGGCGTGCCTCTGGAAGAGGCATTTCAATACGAGGCGGCGGACTTGTAAGCGGCCGGATAACGTAGTGAGTGAGTCTCTACCGATTTGCAGAGGCTAATGCGCCGCCGCTTCGTCGGCTGGCATCGCCTCGTCTTGTTGAGCTTCGGTCACGGCTCTGGGTTTGCGGGCCTTCTTCGCTTCTTCCACTTCCGGTGGCGGCGGGACGTAATACAAAATCCGCTGGCAGGAATCGCAGGTGATGCGTTTCCTCGCCGCGCATAATGTCCTGAAAGACCTGCGGGCGCAGCATGACCCGGCAGACCGAGCACATCTGATCTTCATGCACCGCAGACAGCGCCGAGCGGCGCAGTTTCAGTACGCGATCATAATGGCGGAGAGTGTCATCGCTGATGTTGGTGCGAATTTCCTGGCGCTGAACGTTGAGCTGGGCCAGCTCCTGCTCGTCTTCGGCGGTCTGCTGGTGTGCGTGTTCTTTTTCCTTCTCGTTCTCGGCGGCGTGGGCCTTCAGCGCCGCCTCAGCCTGTTTCAGTTCGTCTTTGCGCACGTCGGCGGCGACCATGATCTCCAGGATATTGTCTTCCCGCTTGCGGATTTCGGCCTCTGCCTGTTCGATTTCGCTCAGCAGCGCCTTGTATTCCTGGTTGGTCTTGACGGCGAGCGATTGGTCGCGATACTTGCTGATCCTCTGTTGCTGGTCCTGGATCTCGGATTCGTACTTGCGTCGGGCGTTCTCGTCCGCCTTCATCGCGGCCTGAACGCTCTCCACTCGGGCCTTGGAACCGGCGAGCTTCGCCTCGATCTGCCGCACCTCTTCGGGAAGCGCCGCAACTTCCGCCTTCAGCGCGGCAATGCGGGAATCAACCTGTTGCAGGTCAATCAATTTCAGTATGTCGGAATGCATTAGGCCCAGGAACACCTGTTCGGATTCTAGCATGCGAAAACCTGCTCCTGCGCCCGCGCTCATGTGGCCGGCAAAGGCACACGCTTCGCGGCGTACTCTGCTCCTGATATAAACTTCTCCGTCGCCCAATTTCATCCTCGGAGCCAATGTGAAAGCACGCTTCGCAGCAGTCCTCTTTTCCCTGCTTTCCTCCGCTTTTGTGTTCGGCCAATCTGGCGCCACCGCTCACCCGCAGGAAGCGCAAGGCGCGAAAGAGCTGACCATCGAGTCCATCTTCAAGGACGCTGGCATTCTCGGACCCGCGCCGGAGTCGATGAAATGGAGCCCGGACGGTACGAAAGTCTCCTATGTCCAGCGCGACGATAGCGGCGAACGCGGCGCACTTTACTTCGTGGACGTCACCACAGGCAGGCAAGCCGTGCTGGTTTCGAACGAGAAGCTGTCCTTGCTGGCGCCCTCGACGAGCGGCATCAAGGACGAGCGCAAGAAGGAAGCGGCGCAGCGCTATTCCATCGCCGCGTACCATTGGTCGCCCGATTCGAAAAAGTTGCTCTTCGATTCCCAGGGCCAGCTTTGGCTGTACACATTGGAGACAGGCACCGCAGTTCAGGTCACGTCGGCGGCTGAGCCGGCTACGGATCCCAAGTTCTCACCGGATGGAAGTCGCGTGTCGTACATCCGCAAGCATAACCTGTACGTGCGGCCGGTGGCTGGCGGCGGCGAGCGAGCGATTACTCGGGACGGCGACGATAATCTGCTGAACGGCGAAGTCGATTGGGTGTACGAGGAGGAACTGTACACACGCACCAATTATTTCTGGTCGCCAGACGGCAAGCAGATCGCGTTTCTGCAGATGAACGAGAAGGCAGTACCGACTTATCCAATCACGGACTGGATTCCGCTGCATGCCACAGTAGACCAGCAGAAGTATCCGCAGCCCGGCGATCCGAACCCAGAAGTGCGCCTGGCAGTCGTGAACTCCGATGGCGGCAAGCTGAAATGGATTACCGTCACCGGAGCCAGCACCGGTTCTCTGCCCCTGGGTGGCAGCCCGGAAGTTCTGGTACCGCGCTTCGGTTGGGTACGCAGCGGTTTGCTGTGGGCGATGGTGATGAATCGGGTGCAGGACCGCCTTGACCTGTATTTCGTCGAGGCTAACAGCGGCAAGTCGAAGCTGGTCATGACCGAGAGCACGGATGCCTGGATCGACATGCATCCCGAAGTTGACTTTCAGCTTTTGTCTTCAGGCGATCGTTACTTGTGGACGAGTTGGCGCGACGGACACAACCACATCTATCTCTACCAATTCGACAAGGACAACCCGCTAAACAGCGAAGCCAGGGTGGTGGCGCAACTCACGCGTGGCGACTGGGAAGTGGAAAGCATCGACGGTGTGGATGAACAGCGAGGCATCATTTACTTCTCTGCTAATGAAGGCGACTGGCGGCAGAAGAATATTTTCGCGGTGGGATTGGACGGGCAAAACTTCAAGCGCGTTTCCAGGGAGGGAGGTTGGCATTCCGCCGACTTCGATCCCAAGACCTCCAGGTTTTATGTGGATCACTACTCCGCCCTCACTACGACGCCGCGCTTCTCGCTGTGCACCATCGATGGCCACTGCAATGCCTTCTGGAACGCTCGCAGCGTGGAGGGCTACAAACTCCTTACGCCGAAGTTCGTGGACTTCAAGGCTGCCGACGGGAAAACTACGCTCGAAGGCGTGATCCTGCTGCCGGAGAGCGGCCCAATGATGACCCACGGCAAGGTGCCACTCGTCCTGAATCCCTACGGCGGACCGGGAGCGCAGGACGTGCGCGATGCCTGGGGTGTCATCGGCTTCTTCGACCAGATTTTGGCGCGCCAGGGCTTCGCTGTCCTGAAGGTTGACAACCGCGGCATGCAGAACCGCGGCAAGGCCTTTGCTCTGCCCATCAAGCTGAAGTTCGGCGAGGTCGAACTATCCGACCAGCTCGCTGCCACCAGGCAGGCCCTGCAAAGGTTTCCGCAACTTGATGCCAGCCGCATTGGCTTCTGGGGCTGGAGCTACGGCGGATACTTCACGCTTTACGCGCTTGAACATAGTGACATGTTCAAGGGCGGCATCTCGGTAGCTCCGGTTACCGATTGGCGGAACTATGACTCCATCTATACCGAGCGATACATGGGCTTGCCGAAACAAAACGAGGAGGGATACAAGAAGAGCTCGCCGGTAGACTTCGCTGCCGACCTTCGCGGCAACCTGCTGGAAGTGCATGGCACCGGCGATGACAACGTACACATGCAGAACACCATCCAGATGGTCAACGCGTTCATCAACGCGGGCAAGCAGTTCGATTTGATGCTCTATCCCCGCAAGACCCACGGCATCGCCGGGTTCCAAGCCCGCACTCATCTGTTCCACATGATCGAGAACCACCTCGAGGAGTTCCTGGCACCAGCCAAGTAGCTGACGCTAGCCACCGTTGAACATAACCTGTCACCTAGATTAAGGCGGTTATAATGATGACGGTGCACTCCCGGGCGGACAAGGCGGGGTATGAGTTCGATCTAAGCGGCGGAGTCCTTTGCCTGGACTTCGCCAATACCGTAAGCCGACGCAAGATCGCCGAGCGTGCCATAGACCACCTCTGCAGTTACGATGATCTCGTTGCTTTTGCCGAACAGTCGAAGTTCGTATCCCAGAAAGAGGCCGAAGAGTTGCGGGTTTACGCGCGGCGGCGCTGCCGCGTGGCCAGAGACACCCTGCTCAAAGCTATTTCCTGCCGTGACAGCATTTATCGAGCCTTCGCGGCGCTGGCGGAGGGTAGGCCGGCTGACTCTGCAGACGTGCAGCAAATCAGCGACTTTGCACTCGAGGCGCTGAACCACCGCCAACTGGAGCCGGCCGATGGGCACTATCGCTGGGGATGGCAGCGGAATAGCAAGAACATCCTAGACCGCATTCTTTGGCCGATTGCCCAGTCGGCTGCGGAGTTATTGACCTCGTCTCAGCTACACGCCGTACGCATGTGCGAAGCTGCCGATTGCGCCTGGCTCTTTTTTGACCAGAGCCGCAACCGCAGTCGCCGGTGGTGCGATATGAAAGTATGCGGCAACCGCGAGAAGGCCCGCCGTCACTATCAGCGGGCACATCAGTAATCACTGTGCCCGGGATTGTGGCGTCACAACCAGCTTCAGCAATTCCGTACCCCGCACCACATCTAGTTCGTACGTTGCGCCGCTGCGCTCTCGTGTCAACATTCGGTGCAGATCGTCAACTCCGGAAATCGCCTGTCCTGCAAAACGGATGACAACATCTCGTTCCCGCAGTCCCGCTCGTTGTGCCGGCGAACCTGGCACAACGTTCAAGACCGATAGTCCACTTTCCGAAGCCAGGTCGTAATACCGAACAAGACGCCGATGCAGCGCGACGCCTTGGCCGGTCACGCCAATATAGCTGCGCTGAATTCGTCCATCGCGAATCAGCAGCGAGGCGACGAACTCCGCCGTGTCCGCCCCGATGGCAAAACAGATGCCCTGCGCGCCCATGATGGTCGCCGTGTTCACGCCGATCACCTGTCCTCGTGAATCCACCAGGGGCCCGCCCGAGTTACCGGGATTGAGCGCGGCGTCTGTCTGGATGACGCCATCAATCAGGCATCCGGAGCGTGAGCGCATGGCGCGGCCCAGCGCGCTCACCACCCCGGCCGTTACGGTGTGCTGAAAACCCAACGGGTTGCCGATGGCGATGACGAGTTGTCCGACCGTGAGTTGGCGCGAGCTGCCGAGCGGCACCGAGGTTGTATCGTGGCCTCCGCGAATTACCGCGAGATCGGTATCGGGATCGTCGCCAACCAGTTCGGCCGGGAAGCGCTCGCCGTCGGCCGTGGCGACGACAAGCTCCGAAGCGCCGTGCACCACATGGCTGTTGGTGAGAATAAATCCGTCAGGAGTGAAGACGAAGCCTGACCCCGAACCGCCTCGCCCACGGCCCTGGCGCACCTGAATGTGTACCACCGCAGGTCCGACGCGCTGTACCGCACCAGTAACGGCACGCGAGTAAGCATCGAGCAACCCGAACTCGGGATTCTGTAGAACATCGCCTTGCGAGACCGGCGGCACAGTCGGAATGTTCTGGGAGAGCCAATCTATTGAATCCATGGTATCTGGATGCCGGGAGATGGCGATTCGATTCCATCAGAATGCCAGCGCCCAGTGCACGCTGTCACACAATTTTCATCCAGCATTCAAACGACGTTAATGCTGCAGCACGTCTTCGCGTAGTACCTTTCGCTGACACATTTTCGGTTGTTTTGAACCGTTCACCCAGGGAAATCCAACAAGAACAAGAAAAGGAAAAAGCATGGCGACCGCTCCTGCGCCTTTACCCTCAGCACCCCCCATCGCTCCCGGCACTCATGCAGTCCATGCGAAGCTCTCCAAGTCGCCGGGCAAAATTGGAACCGCGATTTTTCTGGCAGCGCTTGCCATCGGTTTCGTCTATGCGGCCGCGCACCTGATCTCCGATCTTTCCGCGATACATTCGCCCTCTATCTACCCGTTTGTGCTGCTGGGAGTGGCGCTGCTGGTGGCGCTCGGCTTCGAGTTCGTCAACGGATTCCACGACACGGCAAATGCGGTCGCGACCGTGATTTACACCCACTCGCTGGACCCGCACGTCGCGGTGGCGTTGTCAGGGGCGTGTAATTTCCTCGGGGTTATGGTTTCGTCGGGTGCGGTGGCTTTCACCATCATCACGCTGCTGCCGGTGGAATTGATCCTGCAGGTTGGCAGCGGCGCGGGCTTCGCCATGGTCTTCGCGCTGCTGACCGCGGCCATCATCTGGAACCTGGGCACGTGGTACTTCGGTCTGCCCTCGTCAAGTTCGCATACCCTGATCGGCTCCGTCATCGGTGTCGGCATCGCCAACCAGTTGATGTCGGTGAGGACGGCGACCAGCGGTGTCGATTGGGGGCAGGCGCTCAACGTGGGCAAATCGCTGCTGTTCTCCCCCATCATCGGATTCGCGCTGGCGGCACTATTACTCAGCCTGTCCAAAGTGTTTATTCCCAATAAGGCCCTCTACCAGGCTCCTGAAGGCGACGCTCCGCCGCCGTTCATGGATACGCGGGCTGCTCTGGTTCTACCTGCTGCGGCGTGAGCTTCGCTCACGGTTCCAATGACGGACAAAAGGGGATGGGACTGATCATGCTCATCCTGATCGGCACGGTGCCGACGGCCTACGCATTGAACCATGCCGTAACGACGAAGCATTCGGCGGATTTCGTCGCCGTATCGCACGAAGCCGCCAACGCGGTAAACAACTACGTCTCGCCCAATGCGGTTGTCGGCGATGCGCACGACGAGGTTTCCGATTACGTTCGCACCAAGGAATTCACGCCCAACACCGTCCTGGCGCTGCGCACCCTAATCAACGACCTCGGCAACGAAGTATCGAACTACAAAGAGTTGCGTTACATTCCGCAGGACCAGGTCCGTAATTTCCGCAACGACATGTACCTGGTCAGCGAAGCGATTCGTCTGATGCAGAAATCCCACGTCCAGATCTCGGTTACCGACTTGAAGACTCTGGCCAACTACAAGAAGCACGTTGACCAAGCCACCAAGTTCATTCCTACCTGGGTGAAAGTCGCGGTAGCGCTGGCGCTTGGGCTTGGCACCATGATCGGATGGAAGCGCATCGTCATCACGGTTGGCGAGAAGATCGGCAAAGACCACCTGACCTACGGACAAGGGGCTGCGGCTGAAATCACCGCGATGGCGACGATCGGGGCGGCCGACTACTTCGGCTTGCCGGTGAGCACGACGCATGTGCTGTCGTCGGGTGTGGCGGGAACCATGGTAGCCAATAAGTCCGGCTTGCAATGGGGCACAGTACGCAATCTGGTGATGGCCTGGGTGCTGACCCTGCCTATCTCCATCATCCTGTCGGCGACGCTATACTGGGCCTTCCGGCACGTGTCTTTTTAGGCGAAAAAGAGAAGCACAGTCCTCTGGCCTGTTCTACTCGGCACTATTGCACTTTTTTCTGCAGTTCCACACACTGATCGTGGAACTTGGCATCATGGGTAAGCCCGTCGGCGATCATGCACTCATCAATCGCGGCCTTTGGATCAGAGTCCTTCAGCAGGTTGGTGAGCATGATGTGCGGATTCGGCCAGTCCGGCGACAGCCTTGCCGCCTGTTTCAGCTCAGTGATGGCCGCGGGCATGTCTTTCTTTTTCTGATACACGATCGACAGGTTGTAGTGAATCTTCGCGTTTCTAGGATCGAGCTTCAATGCCTCCTTGTATTCGGTGATCGCATCGTCAGGCTTGCCGGCATCGTCGAGGGCGCTCGCTAGATTCATGCGCGTCTGTGCGTCCTTGGGTTGCAACTCGATGGCGGCACGGTAGTGCTGAATGGCGCCTGCAAAATCCCGCCTGGCATAAAGCGCATTGGCCAGATTATTCTGCGCCGCAGCCATCTTGGGGTTCAGCTGCACCGCTTCCCTGTACTCAGCGATGGCACCGTACAAGTCGGCGTTGTGCTTCAGTGCCAGGCCAAGATTGTTGTGCGCGTTGGCATCATTCGGTTTCAAGCGCACCGCCTCTTTGAACTCCTTGATCGCGTCAAGGTACCCGCGCTTGTCGTAATAAATCAGGCCAAGACTGTAGTGTGGCTCGAAGAAATCTGGGTATTCCTTGATGGCATCCCTGTATTCTGCGACTGCATCAGCGGTGTCGCCTTCGCGCGCGTAGAGGACCCCCTGCCGATAGTGGCGCTCGGCGCTGGCGGGAATGATGGCTTTATCTTTCGCCTGCGCGGATTGGTCGGTGGAGCTTTGGGCTGGCGCTTGTGACGCAGGCTTCTGCGATGGCGCGGTTTCAGCCGGTTTTGGGGCCGGTTTCTGCCCGGAACTCTGGACTGTAGGCGCTTCTGGAAGCTGCTGTGCTGCGGCCAAGCCGCAAGCAATGACGAGAATAGCCGTTCCGCGCAAGGAGAGGGTCAACCAGGACAATTGCATGATGAAACTCAGAGAAAGTATATCGCTGCCGAAGAACGAGCACTACAAGCCCATTGCTGCCTTGACCTCGGCAACCGACTTGTCTTTCCAGAAGCGCACGTGATTGTCGAGAGAGCAGAATGTACGGCTCAGCATCCGGTCGAGGTAAAGCGTGCCGTGCAGGTGATCGATCTCGTGTTGCAGAATGCGCGCATACCATCCCGTGGCTTCGATGATCTGCGCCGTTCCGGTGTGGTCGAGACATTCGACGCGCACACTACGGGCGCGAGGGACAATCGCTGTATATGCCGGCAAGCTGAGGCAGCCTTCGAAGAACTCCACCTCGGGCGCAGACTGTACCGGAAGCACCGGGTTGATGATGACGTGGAAGGGAACCGCCTCACGCTCACGCTCGGCTAGCTGGCCCGGTGAGATGCCGGCAAAATATTCCGGCTTGTCCTCGATGACCGCCAGTTGCAGCGGCATGCCGATCTGCGGCGCGGCGAGACCGACGCCGGGCGCGTCATTCATGGTCCCACGTATGTGCTGAATGAGTTGCTGGATTTCTGGACTTCGAATCTCTTCGAGCGTGAGCGGCCGCGCCCGCTGCCGCAAAACTCCCTCTCCGGCGGTGGTAATCTTCAGTCGCATCGGCCCATCATCTGCGGAATGGTGACGAACTCGTAGCCCTCGCCCTGGTAGCGGGTCAGGATGTGGTCACTAGCTTCGACCGTGCGGCTGCGGTCGGCGCCCATACGGCCATATCCGCCCTCGTGCAACAGGATGACGTCTCCTCCGTGAACCTGCCGTGCGGCGTGAGCGACAATCTCCCCGGCGGACTTGGCCTTCCAGTCATAACAGGTGACATTCCACATGATGGGGAGGAGGCCGAACGAGCGCACCGTGCGCAGGGTAGCCGGTCGGCGCCCGCCAAAGGGCGGCCGGAAGAGGTTGGGCTTCACTCCAGTCGCGTCGAAGATGGCTTTCTGCGCTAATTCAAGCTGGCGGCGCACCTCCGCCGCGGTACAGAAGATCAGGTTGGGATGGTCCCATGTATGACTGCCGATGGTATGTCCGGCTTCAACCAGGGCACGTGCAATCTCCCGCTTCTGCTGCACGAATTGGCCGATGAGAAAGAATGTCGCCTTCACGCCGTGGCGCTCCAGCACCTCCATCACGCGCCAGGTGTGGGGATCGTTGGGGCCGTCGTCGTAAGTGAGCGCCAGCAGACGCGAGCCGCCCGTTAGGCCGATGAAGGTGTGCCCGTAGAGCTGCGAAGTCGGCGACATGGTGTTGTAGCCCGCCACCGTGGCGAGTCCCGCGACACCCAGTCCTCCGAGGAGAGTCGGGAGCATGTGTAGGTAGATTGTAGCCGGGAGCACACACGCAAGAGGCTGTCAGAGGAACGCAGATCCCTCGACTAACGCCGCGACCACACCAAAAGGGTGTGCGCGAAAGAGGTCGCGGCGATCGCTCGGGATGCCAATCTTGCGAAATCGAACTCACTCACTGGCCCTTGAACACCTTCCCGTTGTGCATCACGAATTTCACGCGACCCAGCTCCGTGATGTCCTTCAGCGGATCGCCTTGCACCGCGATGACGTCCGCGTAAGCGCCGGGAGCGATTACGCCAATCTGTCCCGGCGGGTCGCGCATGTCCAGCATCTCCGCCGGAGCGATGGTCGCTGAGCGTATTGCATCCATCGGCGACATCCCGAACTTCACCATATATGGGAACTCCTGAGCGATCGGCTCATCCCATGAGAATCCGCCAACATCGGTGCCGAAGACGATTTTGACTCCGGCCTGCAGCGCCTTCTTGAATGACTGCTCATGCTCGCTGGCGCGCGCGCGGTCGCGGCGACCGGCGGGCGTGTTCTCCGGCGCCCACTCCTTGTAGTAGATGGCGATGGTCGGGCAGTACCATGTTCCCTGCCGTTTCATCTGCGCGATGTTGGCATCGGTTAATCCGAGCCCATGCTCGATGGAATCGCATCCGCCGTCGAGCGCGCGCTGCAGACCCTCACCGTTATAAGCGTGGCAGGCCACCTTGCGCCCCCAGCTATGCACCTCGTCGGTGATGGACTTGATCTCCTCCAGCGTGAGCGTGGGTTGCGACACCAGTTTGCCGTCCTTGTCGCTCCACGAACGATGTGTCATGTACACCTTGATCCAGTCGGCGCCGTGGTCCATCTGCTCGCGCGCGGCCTTGCGCGCCGCGACCGGCCCATCGATAATCTGCACGCCCTTCGGCACCTCGATTTCCGGCGCGTAGCCTTCCAGCGGATAGCCACCGGTGGTGGAGATGGCGCGCGTGGTGGTGAAGATGCGCGGCCCGGGAATGCGACCTTCGTTCACCGCCATTTTGATTCCTACATCGCCGTAACCCGCGCCTTCGGTCTCCATGTCACGAATGGTGGTGAAGCCCTGCTCCAGCGCCCGACGAGCCGAGACCGTCGCGCGGGCCGCACGATAGGCCAGGGGAAATTTCAGCAACTGGATGTCGTAGCCGCCGAGAGCGGGGTCTTCGCCCTGCAGAAAGATGTGCGTGTGCGATTCGATGAGGCCGGGCAGCACAGTCGCGTTCGACAGATCGATGACCTTCGCAGTTGCGGGGATCGTTGAGCCAGCGGCATCCCCGACAGCCTCGATTCGGTCGCCGATGATGAAGATCACCTGATTGTGTAGCGGCTCGTTGGCGCGGGGATCGATGAGTGTCCCGGCCCGGATGACGGTGACCTGCGGCGTCGGAGTCAATTGCGCCATAGCGGACGCGAATGACAGTAGAAACAAAGCTAAGAGTAGTCTCGACCTTTTCATGGGTTGATCTCCGCCGCAATAATCGCATCCACTTCGATTTCCACCAGCATTTCCGGCGCGACCAATGCCGTTACCCCAATCATCGTGGCCGCCGGGCGAATGTCGCGAAAAAACTCGCCATGCGCTTTGGCCGCCTGCTCCCATCGGCTGATGTCGGTGACGAAGGTCCGCGTGCGCACTACATCACGGAAACTGGCGCCCGCCAGATCCAGCGCGCCGCCGATGTTCTTCAGCGCCTGCACCGCTTGTGCGTACATGTCGCCCTCGCCAACAATCTTGCCGTCCGGACCGGTTGCAACCGTTCCCGCCACCGAAACGAACGGCCCGACCTTGACCGCGCGCGAGAAGCCGACAATCGGTTCATAGGGAGAGTTTCCTGGGATGTTCTTACGTTCCAAATCCGCACCTCCGTCGAACGCGGCATTGTGCCACAAGCCGGCGCTGAGCGCATCTTCGCCGGGTGTCCCGCACTTTAGCAGTCAACGACGGACTCTGCTAGTAAGGCATCAGAAAGCGCCGATTACGGAATTCGCCTTAGCAACCGGACCCGCATGAACACTGCTCCAACTCGACATGTGCTTCTTACGACGACACAGCAGCTCCGCAGCTTCGATTTCCTGGCGAACCAGTGAAGGCAACCGCCTGTGTCATACAAAGGCTTGCCTTTCGCGAAGAACTGCATTAAGAAGTCGCATCAATATAGTTGGCAGGATCGTGGGCTTAAGGAGACGAGCAAAAGGGCTATGGTTCCGGAATCGCATCCGCTGCAGGAACTTTTCAGCGAATTGATCCACCATCACTTCGACCGCGACATCGGTCTGCGCGACAACGAAGTGCAGGATTACATCGCTAACATACTCACGGAGTTCTGCGAATGCGAACAGCTTTTCAAGATTCGCAACGCCAACGAGCGGCCGCTCAGCGATGTCGGCGAGATGCTGCTTGAAGCGGACCCCGTCTATGGCCCGGCGCCCTCCTTCGACCGCGAACGCCAGGTGCGCAAACACATTGGCGATTACATCCTTTTTTTCTCCGGCATGTTTCCCGAAAGCATCAACCACTACCGCCTGCGGCGGCAGCGCCTGGAGAACTTCGTCGACTTCATGAAGGCCGGCAAGGAAAGCTATTTCATCGTCTCCAAGTTCGACCAGTTCGAATACGCGCGATTGGCGCCGCTATTCGGCAAACTGGCACACGAGTTCGAGTCCTGCGTGTACGGGTTGAACCTGGTCAAGGGCGATCTCGACGAAATGCAGCACCCGATTACACAGCGAGTGAAGCAGATCGTGATGTAACAGGACAGCCAGGCGCTAAGGGCCCATCGACATTTACGGCACTTAAATGACCCTGACAGCGCGCGTAGTGACACTACCTTTAGCCTTGTTCACCCCCTTTTAACCACCTCTTCAAATCCCTGTGATGTCGGCGATGTAAGAACAGAACGCTAGTCCTATGGACTAAGGGTGAGGAGGAATATGCGACAGATTCTCTCTGCTACATTGATGGCGATCCTGATCATCGGACCGCTGGATGTTCCGGTGGCCGTTGCGGCGAATCCCAAGGCGCCCAATTCCAAGTCGTCGCGCCCGGCAGCGTCTACACCAACCGCCACGCCAATCAAACACCTGGTGGTGATCTTCCAGGAGAATATCTCTTTTGATCACTACTTCGGTACATATCCAAACGCGACCAACCCTGCCGGAGAGCCGCAGTTCACTCCCGCTCCTAACACGCCCAGCGTTAATGGCTTGACGACTGCGCTCTTGACCGCCAACCCGAATCTGAACCCGTTAAATGGAACCGGGGCAACCAATCCGTTCCGCCTGGACATAATTCAAGCCGCAACGACCGACATGAGCCACGATTACGGACCGGAGCAGATGGCTTTTGATGCTGGACTGATGGACCTGTTTCCGCTCAACACGGGCACTCCCGGACCGCCGCCGAGTCCGCCGCCGCAGCAAGTTCTGACCACGGGTATAACCATGGGGTACTACGACGGCAACACCGTGACCGCACTTTGGAACTACGCCCAGTACTTCGCGTTGAATGACAACGCCTACGGCACCAACTTTGGGCCGTCTACGGTAGGCGCCCTCAACCTTGTTTCGGGCCAGACCAACGGCGTAACGCAGAACCTGAATGGAAGCGGCAACATCATCGGCGACGGAAACGGTGGTTTCACCGTAATCGGTGACCCTGATCCGCTCGGCGACATGTGTTCGACAACTACCGGCGAAGTAGTCCAGGTGGGGGGCAAGAACATTGGCGACCTGTTGAACGCGGCTGGCATAAGCTGGGGCTGGTTTGAAGGTGGCTTCGACCTGACGATCACCAACCCGAACGGCACGACAGGGTGCAAGCGCTCGACCACGTCTCAGATCACTGGTGTCACGAAGGCTGACTACATTCCGCATCACGAGCCGTTCCAATACTACGTGTCCACGCAGAATCTGAACCACACGCGTCCGAGTTCCCCAATGACGGTTGGCCGAAATGGCGATCCGGGAAATCACCAGTACGATATCCATGATTTCTTCGACGCGATTAACGCCGGAAATTACCCTCAAGTCAGCTTCCTGAAGGCACCCGGCTATCAGGAAGGTCACCCCGGCTATTCGGACCCCATTGACGAGCAGAAGTTCATCGTAGATGTCATCAACGTCCTCTCGCAACTGCCCGACTGGTCGAGCACGGCGGTTGTCATCAACTGGGACGATTCCGACGGCTGGTACGATCACCAGCTCGGGCAAATCGTGAACACCTCACAAACCGCCGCTGATGGCCTCACCGGACCGGGCCTGTGCGGCACTGCTACTCCACAGCTCTCCGGCATTAGCGCGCCCCATGCTCAGGGACGCTGTGGCTATGGCCCGCGGATACCGATGCTGTTGATCTCGCCTTATGCGCGTCAGAACTTCGTGGACCACACCATGCTCGATCAGAGCTCGATTATTCGGTTCATCGAGGACAACTGGCTTAACGGCCAGCGGGTCGGAGGCGGTTCGTTTGATGCAATCGCCAACTCGATTGCCTCGATGATGGGTCCTCAGACTAACGCCTGCTTCCGTTACGTATTGCTTAACGACAACACCGGATTGGTCACACAAAAAGGCTGCGCTCAGCCGTAATTTGATCGGGCGTCGCGGCCCTTGACAACGTTAGTAGTAGCGGCAATGGATGCAGCGGTTAACCTGCCGCATGCATCCATCTGCCGTTTTGCTTTTTCCTACCGTCACGATAGGGTGAACCGGTGACCTCACGCCGAACCTTCCTGGCTCAATCTTCGCTGCTGGCCGGCGGCTTGCTCTTGCGACGATCAGGGTCCCTCTTGGCCATGGCCCACAGCATGGGCCCGCAGCCGAACACACTTAACGCGACTACACTGAAACCTTTTGTGGACGCACTGCCGGTGCCGCCGATTGCAAAATCGCTCGGGACGCGACCGCTGCCTTCCTCTCCGAGTGTCAAGCTGCCCTACTATCGCTTGGCGGCGCAGGCGGTAGAGATGAAGGTCCACCGCGATCTGAAACCTGCCCGCTTCTGGTCTTATGGCGGGGGGGTTCCCGGTCCGACGTTTGAGACTCGCAGCGGCGATGGCCTGCTCGTGGAGTGGGCGAACGAACTGCCGCAGCAGCATTTCCTGCCGATTGACTACAGGCTTCACGGAGCCGAACGCGATAAGCCGGAAGCTCGTACTGTCGCCCACCTGCACGGTGCCAGAACCACCCCAGAAAGCGACGGATATCCAGAGGACTGGATCGCGCCCGGCAAGTCGGCGCTCTATCACTATCCCAACCAGCAGGACGCGGCGATGCTCTGGTATCACGACCACGCCATGGGCATCAACCGTCTGAATATCTACGCCGGCCTGTTCGGCTCGTTCTTTGTCCGCGATGCCGCAGAGGATGCGCTTCACCTGCCCAGCGGAAAATACGAAGTGCCGCTCACGCTTTTCGACCGCCTATTGACTCCTGACGGCCAGCTTTACTACCCTGTCTCCGACAAGCCTGATGCGCCGTGGGTCCCAGAAGTCTTCGGAGATGCCATTCTGGTGAACGGGAAGCTGTTCCCTTATCTCGAAGTTGAGCCGCGTAGATACCGCTTTCGCATGCTTAACGCGTCGAATGGCCGCTTCTATCATCTTGCCTTCCAGAACGGACAAAGCTTTCACCAGATTGGCACCGACCAGGGATTGCTTCCCGCTCCGGTTCCGCTTAAGAGCGTGTTGCTCGCTCCTGCCGAGCGCGCCGACCTGGTCGTGGATTTCTCCGAGCATCGCGGCGAGCAGATTGTTCTCAAGAACGATGCCTTCGTTGTCATGCAGTTTCGGGTCTCGCCCAGTAAGGTCCAGGACAACAGCTCTCTGCCGGCGACACTGCGGCCGGTGCCGAAGATTCCTGAATCGCGGGCAGTGAAGACTCGCGTGTTCACCCTCGATGAATACAAGAACCGGGCGGGGGAATCTATCCTGCTTTTGCTGAACGGAACCTACTGGCACCAGCCGATAACCGAAAAGCCCGTCCTGAACAGCACCGAAATCTGGAGTTTCATCAACCCCACCGACGACACACACCCGATCCATCTGCATCTGGTGCGCTTCCAGATCCTCGATCGGCAGCACTACGAACCCTGGACGTACCAGACCAAGAATGAACTGAAGTTCCTTGGCCCACCCGAGCCGCCCGCGCCTAACGAGGCCGGATGGAAGGACACCGTGCGGGCCGACGGTAAGATGGTCACGCGGATCATCGTGCCGTTTGAAGGCTTCCCAGGACGTTACGTCTGGCATTGCCATATCCTCGAGCACGAGGACAACGAGATGATGCGGCCATACGAAGTAGTCAGCTCCTAGCAGTCTGGGTCGCCGTTACTCACCATCTCTGCGGCACGACCTGATGCTTCATGGGTGACTCAGTGTAGCCCTTGGATTTCTGGCGGCCCGGTAGCTTGGGCGGCTTGTAAGGAATCTCCTCGTAGGGAATGCAACTGAGCAGATGCGCGATGCAGTTCAGCCGCGCGCGCTTCTTGTCATCCGAAGGCACGATGTACCATGGCGCGGTCGCGGTGTCGGTGGCGGCCAGCATCGCATCCCGGGCGCGCGAATAGTCGTACCAGCGGCGATGCGATTCCAGGTCCATGGGGCTTAATTTCCAGCGCTTCGAGGGATCGGCGATGCGCGCCAGAAACCGGCGGTGCTGCTCCTTCTCCGAGACATCGAGCCAGTACTTCATCAGGATGATGCCGTTGTTGATCAGGAAGTTTTCGAAGACGGGACAGCCTTTGAGAAACTTCTTGTATTCCTCCTCACTGCAGAACCCCATTACATGCTCGACACCGGCGCGGTTGTACCAGCTTCGGTCGAAGATGACAACTTCTCCGCCCGCCGGCAGATGCTCGATATAGCGCTGGGCGTAGACCTGCGTCTTCTGACGCTCGGTTGGGGCCGGCAACGCAACCAGACGAAACACGCGGGGGCTGACACGCTCCAGGATGCGCTTGATGATGCCACCTTTCCCGGCAGCGTCGCGGCCTTCGAAGACGACTACGATGCGCGCTCCCGTCGTCTTCACCCAGTCCTGCATTTTCACCAGCTCGACTTGCAGTTTGAACAGCTCGCTCTCGTACATCTTCTTGTCCAGCTTTGCTGCAGCGAGGTCCTTGGCGGGACTGGCCTTTGCCTCGGCGGCAGACTTCTTCTTGTCCTTCTTAGAGTTCTTACCCATAAGGCCTCTTCGGGGAAACTAAGTTGTGAGAGACGGGGAAGATTTTACGCCCTTAGAGCAAGACGAGTCTGTGATGTTGGCATCGGCAGGTTGCTCACCGGCAAAGGCTTATTGGATCGGATCCCTCCCAAAGTTCTCTGCAAAATATTGAAAACACAGGGGAAGCTTCCCAACTCTCACTGTAAAATATTGCATCGAAATGAGTTATAGGCAAAATCCTCCAAAATAAGGACTTACCCGCGAGCGAAAGATTCCCCCTTCTTCACTGTCGAGGCCGGGAGGAGAGGGGTTTCGCCGGGAAGTTGTTACTCCCGGCCCGTCGTCGCCCACTGCCGCGCTACCCGGGCGGCCAGGTCAGGTCGCGCCCGCCGAGCAGGTGCAGATGCAGATGGAATACCGACTGTCCCGAGCGCGGACCGACGTTGTACACCGTGCGGTATCCGTCCTCGATGCCGCGCTCGCGGCCGATCTTGGCGGCGATGAGCTGGCAGTAGCCGAGGATCTCGGCGTCGTCGAGGCGAGGCTTCCTTCAATCCGACGATGTGCTGCTTGGGGATGATGAGCACGTGCGTTGGCGCCTTTGGGTTGATGTCCTCGAAGACGTACACCTTTTCGTCCTCGTACACCTTCTTTGACGGGATCTTGCCCGCGATGATCTTGCAGAAGAGGCAGTTTTCGTCCATAGGGAAATGGTAGCCGATGAAACGCTTTTCGGCTTCCCCCAGTCCAAGCTCAAAGTGGTAAGATTGTCTTACCATGCAGACCCGCATCTCAACCAAAGGTCAAGTTGTGTTACCCAGTCCTATTCGACGACGCCTGGGGCTTCGGGCGGGCGATCCCCTGGATGCCAAGGTCGAGGGTGAACGTATAGTATTGACGCCTCAAAAGAAGCGGTCCAAGAAGGCAAGAATTGTGATTGACCCGGTTACCGGATTCCCTGCCCTCACATTGGGTAAAGGAGCTCCTGTCCTGACAAGTAAGGAAGTGGAAGAGATACTCGCCAACTTCCCATGAAATATCTTCTCGATGTTAACGTGCTTGTGGCGTTTGGCATTATTGACCACGAGTTTCACGAGCGAGTCGCCGCTTGGATTAGCGAACTAAATTCAAAGGGAGTTCTCGAGCTGGGCACGTGTTCGATCACTGAGCTCGGCTTCGTTCGTGTCGTGGCGCAGACACAACGGTACGGATGTACTGTTCCCGACGCTCGTGTCCTTCTCCTGAAAATGAAGGCTCGGGAGACCGGCGTATTCAGCTTTATTAGCGACGATCAGGACATTTCCGAAATTCCCGGCTGGGTCAGGAATCCGAAGCAGGTTACCGATGGCCATCTGGTCCAGCTCGCACAGGTGAACGGCGCGATTCTTGCGACCCTGGATGGCAAGATTCCTGGTGCGTTCCTGATCCCGTAGTGAAAGCGATCTGCTCAGATGTTTCGCTGACGTCCGAGATTCTCCTACGTCCCCTGCTCCTTCCGCCGCAACCGCAAGTACTCCCGAATCAGCTCGTTCAGGTCGCCATCGAGCACGCGGTCCACGTCGCCGATTTCGACTCGCGTCCGCAGGTCCTTCACCATGCGGTAGGGCTGCAAGACGTAGGAGCGGATCTGCGAGCCGAAGTCGATGTCGAGCTTGGAGTCTTCGATGTGCTTGGTCGCCTCGCGCTTCTTCTCCAGCTCGTACTCGTAGAGGCGCGAGCGCAGAATGCTCATCGCCTTCTCGCGGTTCTTGTGCTGCGAGCGCTCGTTCTGGCAGGCGGCCACGATGTCCGGTCGGAATGTGCGTGATGCGCACCGCAGAATCCGTGGTGTTGACGTGCTGTCCGCCCTTGCCGCCGGAACGATAGGTGTCGATGCGAATGTCTTCCGGCTTGATATCGATCTCGATGCTCTCGTCGATTTCCGGCGACACAAACACGCTGGCGAACGAAGTGTGGCGACGCTTGGCCTGATCGAAGGGCGAGATGCGCACCAGGCGATGCACGCCGATCTCGCTGGTCAGCAGCCCGTAGGCGTGCTCGCCGTTGACGCCGAAGGTCGCCGACTTGATGCCCGCCTCGTCGCCCGGCTGATATTCGTACAGCTGGGTTGAGAAGCCCTGGCGCTCGGCCCAGCGCAGGTACATGCGCATGAGCATCTCGGCCCAGTCCTGCGACTCGGTGCCGCCAGCGCCCGGGATGAATGGTCACGATGGCGTTGCGCTCGTCGTTCTCGCCCGAGAGCAGCGTCTCGGTCTCGAGCTTGTCCACCAGTGCGCGCAATTCGTCCATCTCGCGCTTCAAGCTCCGACGAGACATCCTCGCCTTCATGCGCCAGGTCGAAGTAGGCACTGATGTCGCCCGAACGCCGCGCCAGTTCGGCCTCGGTGGCGAGCGCGTTTTCCAGGCGCTTCTTCTCGCGCATCACCTGTTGGGATTTTTCGGGATTGGACCAGAGCGTGGGATCGGCGGTTTGCTTTTCGATCTCGCTCAGCTTTTCGCGCAGCTTGGGCGCGTCAAAGATACTCCTGTAGATCGTGCACCTTGTCGCGGAGCGCTGCGTATTCCTGTTCTAGTTCTTCGACCATTGCTCGTCTAAGAATCGCCTAGCTACACGGAGACAACTAGCGACTAGCAATGACTAGTGCTCAGATGCTCGAGCATCGCTGACAACTAGTTGCTAAATGCTAGTTGCTAATTGCTAAGATCGCATCCGGCTGCGACAACACGCAACAGCAGCCCCAGCAAGGTGATTATCGCACACAGCAACGGGAACCAATCGCCGTGGCGCGTGTAGAACGTGGTGCTTTGCTCCAGCGAATACGCCGCTTGCAACTGCGTACGCTGGTTGCGCGGAGCCTCGGCCACTACGCGGCCGTACGGATCGATCACCGCGGTGATGCCGGTATTGGTGTCGCGCAGCAGCCAGCGATCGTTCTCCACCGCCCGCATGCGGGCCTGGTTCAGGTGTTGCCACGGCGCGCCTCCCTCGCCATACCAGCCGTCGTTGGAGACGTTGACGAACAACCTCGGCGCCGTTCCGGGCGAACTGCCGGATTTCGTCCGGAAAAACCGCCTCGTAACAGATAAACGTGCCGACCTTCGTATCGCCCACCTGCAACGGCATGCGCGACTTGCCGCGTGCGAAGGTCCCGACCTGCTGCGTGAGTCCGTTGGCGAAGCTGAACAGCTTCTCGAACGGCACATATTCGCCGAATGGGACAAGATGGATCTTGTCGTAGCGGGCAGTCCACGCGCCGTTCGGCGCGATCACCGAAGCCGAGTTGTAGATGTCAGGCTGGCGCGTTGGATCGCCGGCGTGATCGATGCCCAGCGTTCCGGCGATGATGTAGGAGTCCGTCGCGCGCGCCACATTGGCCAGCGTGCTGCGCACGTGCAGATCGGTGGCAAAGAACGGCGCCGGCGATTCCGGCCAGAGGATCAGCCCGGGCGTGCCAGGCTGGCTGTGCTCGGGACGCACGCTCAGCGCCGCCAGCGAGTCGAGCGTCTGCGTGAGATAGTCGAGCGTCCAATCGCTCGGAACTCGAGGATGGGAACATTCGCCTGCACCAGCGTGGCTCCCTGGCCGGTCGGCAGCGGCGGAGGATGCACCAGCTTCCCGGCATGTAGAGACGATGGCCGCCGCCAGCGACGCCGTCAGCAGGACCTTGCGCCGCTCGCGCGGAACCAGAAACGCCGCTGCCACCGCGGTGTTCACCAGCACGATCTCGAAGGAAATGCCGTAAACGCCAGTCACGGTCGCGACGCGCGAGAGCGGGATGTTGTCAATCTGCGTTGTGCCCAGCAGGTCCCAGGGAAATCCGGTGATGTAGGTGCGCGCCAGCTCGACCGCGACCCACACGAACGGCGTGAACACCAGCGCGCGCAGGCTGAATCCGTTGCGGCGCGCGGCGATCAGTGCGAGAAGCAATCCGAACAGCCCGTGATACAGGGCGAGATACAGCGCGTACATCAACCAGCAGCAGGACCGAGGTCGCGCACGCCAATGCTGCCGTACACGTGCATCACGTAGAAGACCCAGTAACAACTGCCGAGATACCAGATGACGCCGCTCACATAGCCGAGCAGAAATCCTTGCCACGCGGTGGCCGGCGCGAAGAAACTGTCCGCCGTCGATCGAGGACGAGAGTGGCATCCTGCTCGCGGCATTTGAGGATGGCGTAAATCAGCGGCGCGAGTGCAACCCAGCTCAGGATGTAGAGCGCGGGCTTGGGGAAGATCAGAACCTGCAGAACGCCCGAGACGCAGGCCAGGATCCAGGCGTTGCGGCGGATTCGGGTCACGATTTGGAGTGTAGCAAAGGCGAGATCGCCAGTAGCTAATTGCTACCTGCTAATTGCTTCTTTACTTAATCGCCACCAGCTTGTTCATCAGCTCCGAGTAGTCCTTCTTCTCCACGCCGTGCACCTGCCGGTTGTACTCGTCCACCTTGGCCGAGTAGTTCATGGAGCAGAACTTCGGGCCGCACATCGAGCAGAACGCCGCTTCTTTGTAGTAGGCGTCGGGCAGCGTCTCGTCGTGCATGCTGCGCGCGGTCTCGGGATCGAGCGAGAGCGCAAACTGCTTGTCCCAATCGAAGGTGTAGCGCGCATAGCTGATGGCGTCGTCGCGGTCTCGCGCTCCCGGACGATGCCGCGCCACGTCGGCCGCGTGCGCCGCAATCTTGTAGGCGATGATGCCGTCCTTCACGTCCTTGTCATTCGGCAGGCCGAGGTGCTCCTTGGGCGTGACGTAGCAGAGCATCGCCGCGCCGTACCAGCCGATCATCGCCGCGCCAATGGCCGAGGTGATGTGGTCGTAGCCGGGCGCGATGTCGATCACCAGCGGTCCCAGCGTGTAGAACGGCGCGCCGTAGCACAGCTCGACTTCCTTTTCCACCTGCTCCTTGATCTTGTCGAGCGGCACGTGGCCGGGGCCTTCGATCATGACCTGCACGTCGCGCTCCCAGGCTTTCTTGGTCAGCTCGCCCAGCGTCTTCAGTTCGGCGAACTGCGCGTCGTCGCTGGCATCGGCGATGCAGCCGGGGCGCAGCCCGTCGCCCAGCGAGTAGCTCACGTCGTGCTTGGCCAGAATCTTCGTGATGTCGTCGAAGCGGTCGTAGAGGAAGTTCTGCTTGTGGTGATGCGCCATCCACTGCGCCAGGATCGCGCCGCCGCGGCTCACGATGCCGGTGATGCGCTTGGTGATGAGCGGCAGATACTCGACCAGCACGCCGGCGTGGATGGTCATGTAGTCCACGCCCTGCTCGGCCTGCTCCTCGATGACTTCGAGCATGATGTCGGCGTTGAGGTCTTCGATGCGCTTGACGCGCGAAACGGCCTCGTAGATCGGCACCGTGCCGATCGGCACCGGCGAGTGCCGCAGAATGGCTTCGCGGATTTCGTGGATGCCGCCGCCCGTCGAGAGATCCATCACCGTGTCGGCGCCGTAGTGGACCGAGGTGTGCAGCTTCTTCAGCTCCTCGTCAACGTTGCTGGTGACCGACGAGTTGCCGATGTTGGAGTTGATCTTGCACTTCGAGGCCACGCCGATGCACATCGGCTCCAGCTCAGGATGGTTGACGTTGGCCGGGATGATCATGCGTCCGGCAGCGACCTCTTCGCGGACGAGCTCAGGCGCAACCTGCTCGCGCTCAGCGACGAAGACCATCTCTTCCGTGAGCAAGCCCTGGCGCGCAAAATGCATTTGCGACATGTTGGTGTCGCCGCTGCGCGCAGCCTCTTCGCGGCGCTTCGTTATCCATTCCGCGCGCGGTTTGGGGACGCCCGCGCCATTATTGCTGCTGCCGTTGGTTGAGCTCATGACTTCGGATCTCCTGCCGACCAACCTGATTATACCGCCGTACTACGCCCTCTCCTTCGCCCCGTACGGTAGAGAACTACCCCTCCCCCCAGAAGCATCGCGCTCAGGGCGATGATTTTTCCAACCGCCAGTGCCTTGTTGGGCTCGCTGGCGTCGGGTATTAGCGAGCCGATAATGACCGCCGTCGTGGTCAGCATCCCAACAACGGCCAGCGCGACGGCAACCGGCTTGCCCCCGGGAACGCGAATCACACCGGGCTCGGCCGGCTCGCGCTGCAGGCGAATCAGCGCCGCGAACATGAACAGATATGGCACGAAGTTGGTGATGATGGTCATGCTTACGAGCACCTGGTAGGCGCCGTGGACCGTGCTGCCGAACTGCCCCATCAGGATGAACAGCGCGCAACAAACAGCCTGCACGATCAGCGAAATGTAGGGCGTCCTCCACTTGGGATGAACGCGGCCAAACGCGGGCGGCAGATAGCGATCGATGCCTGCGACGAAGGGAATGCGCGATAACGCGGCCAGGTAAGCTCCGACACCGCCCAGGATGGAGACACAGATCAATAGCGCAACCGCCGGGCCGAGACCGGTCCAGCCCACTCGGTCGGCACTGCTGGAGATGGCCTGCATGATGCCTTCCAGGCTATTGACCCTGGGCAGCGCAACCAGCACCGCGATGGTCCCCAGGATATATCCGGCGGTGATGACGAACCCGGCGGCGATCAGCCCGCGCGGAATAGTGCGCCGCGCGTCCTTGATCTCATCGCCCATGAAGGACGCCGACTCGGCACCGCTAAAGGCATAAAGCAGCGTCGCCCACACGCCAAAATTGCCGAGGTTCAGCGAGGGTCTCATCGATGCCGCGTTGAAATTGGTGGCGGAGCCAAATTTCCACCACGCTACTGCGCCCACCACGCCCAGCAACGCGACCGGTAGCCACGTCCCGATGGCGCCCACGTTACTCAGCCATTTGCCCACGTCCAGGCCGACGATATTCAACACCAGCGCCAGGGCGATCCCGAAGATCGCGAACGCGATGAAAAACCCCGGGCTGGCCTGCGCCTTCTGCCACTTCGTTCCTCCGATGTAAAGCGAATTGCTGGCCGCGAAGTAGAGGACCGCCGGGAAATACGGCAGGTTGCTGGTCCAGTAAATCCAGCCCGTGAGGAAACCGGCGAAGTCGCCGAAGGCGCGCTTACTCCAGACGTACATGCCGCCTTCCTGCGGGTAGCGCGAGGAAAGTTCCATAACGCACAGGGCCAGCGGAATGAAGATTGTTGCCAGGCCGATGAACCAGATTACGATGGAGCTTGGCCCGGCGCTGGCCGCGACCGCGATCCAGCGTAGGCTGAGCGTGGCAACCACATAGAACATCACCAGGTCGCGAAAACCGAGAACCCGCTTAGGCTGCGTGGGAGTCGCACGCTCGAGAACGCCCTCCGTGTTAACGCCAATTAGGAATGGTTGCATTCGAATTAGTAAGCACAAGTCCCGCTTACGGGACGAAAAATCTTAGCCCACCGCTTCAGCAGTGGGCGGGCGGTGAGAAGAAAATCGAGTCCCCGGGGACGGCACAGGACTTTTCTGCGCCGCCGGCTTAAAGCCGGCTCAGGATTCATAAAACCACTGACCCAGCGCTGAAGCGCTGGCTAAGATCTTTCGTCCCTACGGGACTCCGCTCCAGGTGTTTCTCGATCTGCTTCTCCCCATTGCATTTCCAGGATTCTGTAGTCACGAAGATTCTGAAGTCCTCGCTCGGGATGACAGATGGAAATAGTACTCTGCTAATAGCCAGTTGCTTCTTCACACCGGCAAGAAGTACCGATAGAACTCGTCGTCGCGCTTCCAGCCCAGGACCTCGTAGAGCTTCTGCGCGGCGTGATTGTCGATCGCCGTCTCCAGGGTCAGGCCGTTTGCCTGCGTTGCTTCGGCTAACAGGCGAGCACGTTCCATCAAGGCGCGGGCCACGCCGTGCTTGCGCGCCTGCGGCGCGACGAACAGATCATTCAGAATCCATTGCCGCGTCAGGTTCACCGACGAAAACACGGGATACAGGTTCACGAAGCCGGCAATCTGCGCTTCGAGCCGCGCGATGAACAGTACTGACTCGCCTTTGCTCAACCGCGCGAACAGGAAGCGGCGCGCAGCTTCCACATCAGGAGGCTTACCGTAGAACTGCCGGTAGGCATCGAAGAGCGGTGCGACATCGCCCACATCAGCCGGAGTCGCCTGCACGATTTCCGGAACACTTGCTGATGCATGCATGAGACAAGAAAACATGGCGCGCGCTGGGCGTCAACTCTTTTGTGCAGAGCTCCCCTGCTATCATTCGCAACCAGGAGACCCGTGCGTGCCGTCGCTGTATGACATCGTCATCTCGTATAACGATCAAGACCCGCTGGAGCGGGCGCACACCATCCCGGCGGCCTGGTACGTAGACCAAGGTATCGCAGAACTGGAGCGACAGGCGGTCTTTGGAGGCTCGTGGCAGGTCGTGGCTCGCGTCGGTCAATTGCAGCACCGGGCCAATTCGTCACCTCTGAAGTCGCTGGTGAGCCGCTGGTTGTTGTTCGCGGCTCCGATGGCCAGTTGCGCGGCTTCTACAACGTGTGCCGGCATCACGCGGCGGCGGTGGTGACGGAGGAACAGGGCACCGCCAGCATTCTGCGCTGCCCGTATCACGGCTGGAGTTACGGGCTTGACGGCTCGCTGAAGGGCGCGCCGGAATTCGAGGGCGTGTGTGGCTTCGATCGCTCGCAGAACGGACTGGTTCCTGTGCGGGTGGCAGCGTGGGAGCAGTTCGTCTTCGTCAGCCTCGATCAGACAGCGGCTCCCCTGGCGGATTTCCTGGGCGGACTGGTGCGGCGTGTTGCGGCGCTAAACCTCAATTCACTGCACTTCTTTGAGCGGCGCTCGTACAGACTCAATTGCAACTGGAAGGTATTCGTTGATAACTACCTCGACGGCGGCTATCACGTGCCGCACCTGCACAAAGCGCTGAACAGCGTGCTGGACTACAAGCAGTACACCATTGAGAACGAAGACCGATATTGCCTGCAATCGAGCCCGATGGTTGCGTCTGATGTGGACGCCGCGACTTCCGCAACCCGCACCGGCGACCGGGCATGGTACTTCTGGCAGTATCCCAACTTCATAATCAACCTTTACCACGGCTACATGGATACCAACCTTGTGCTGCCTGATGGCGTGGACCGCTGCACCGTAATCTTCGATTTCTACTTTGACGACGTAAGCGAATCGGCTGCCGAGCGGAACCGCCAGAGCATCGCCGTTGGCGAACGTGTGAACGATGAAGATGTGGGAATCTGCGAGTCTGTACAGCACGGCCTTCACTCGCGGGCGTATGAAGCTGGCCGACTCTCTGTGCGCCGCGAAGCTGGAGAACACTTGTTCCATCGGCTATTGGCGGCGGATTTGAAGCGCAGATTGAAAGCAGCCGTAGGTGCAACGTAGCTAAGTCCCACGATCGTCAGAAAATGAGGCATCATTCTGAGCGACGAGCGCAGGGAGGACTCGAAGGACCCTGCTTTGGTAGATCCTTTATGTTTACTTGCGCCGGTCTTTGACGATCTCCCGCGCCGCATTCGCGCCCGATCCGCCGGTCAATCCAATCCCCGGATGCGTACCCGACCCGCATAAATACAGGTTCTGAATAGGGGTGCGATACTGTGCCCAATTCAGTAGCGGTCGCATCGTGAACAACTGGTCCAACGCAAGCTCGCCATGGAAGATGTGGCCTCCAGTCAGACCGTACGTTTGCTCCAGGTCCTTGGGTGTAATTACCTCGCGCGCCTCGATCAGGTCTGGCAGATCAGGCGCAAACTCCGCCAGAGTCCTGGTAACGGTGTCACCCAGCGCATCGCGCTGCGAATCCCAGTCGGCACCGCGTAGCTTGTACGGCGCATACTGCATGTAGATGGACATCACATGCTTCCCAGCCGGCGCGAGTGAGCTGTCCCACAACGTGGGAATCGTTGCTTCGATGTAGGGACCTTCCGAAAAGCACCCGTATTTCGACGCATCGAATGCGCGCTCGAGATAATCAACCGCCGGCGAAATCTGGATTCTGCCCGACAAAAGGCTGGCATCACCGTTCACGCCGTTGAACTTCGGCAGTCCATTCAGCGCCAGGTTGACCTTGGCAACCGTGCCGTTCATGCGGTAATGCTGGAGCTTCTGCTGGAAACCGGGGTCGAGATGCTGCGGCTCAACCAGGCCCAGCAGCGTGCGTTTCGGATCGGCGTTCGAAATCACGGCTCGGGCTTCGATTTCATCTCCATTAGTCAGGATGACGCCAGTCGCCACTCCATCCTTGACTCTGATGCTGGCAACTTCACATGATGTGCGAATCCCGGCTCCCGCGGCCGTAACGGCCGCCGCCATAGCAGCGGTTAGCGCGCCTATACCCCCCACAATGTAGGATGCTGGTCCAGCAGGATTACCGTCGGCAGCGGTCCGCAATAAATATGTTGCGGCCGACCCCGCGGACCACGGTCCCAGAAATGTGCCGAAGATGCCCTGAGCGGCCAGCGTGCCTCGCAGCAGTTCCGTGTCGAACCACTCCGCCACCAGATCGGCAACAGCCATCGGTCCCCAACGCAGCAGGCGATACAGGTCTTTCTCGCCCAAGCCGCGAAGCTTGCGACCGGCCTTTAGTAGCTCCCACAGATTGCCGGAGGCCGGATCATCAAGGTCAGGCGGAGTCATGGCCAACAACAGATTAATGACTTCGCTTATACGCGCCAGCGACTTGGCGAAGTCGGCGTAATTCGACGCATCTTTCTGCGAGAATCTCGCAATCTCCTGCTGAGATTTTGTGATGCCCGTGTACAGGGCGAGCGACTTGCCGTTGGGTGATAACGAAAGAACTCGTACCTCCGGTGAATAGGCCTTAAGCCCATGCTTCGTAAGATTCATGTCTGCCACAATGTCAGACCTGACCGGTCCAGCGCTGTGGGCCAGGCGGGAACACTGAAATCCGGAATGAAACTCCTCGGTGATCGCGCAACCACCAACTACCGGCCGGCGCTCGAGAATGAGCGGCTTGAATCCAGACTTGGCGAGATAGAACGCTGTAACCAGAGCCGTTGTGCCCAGCGCCAATGATGACCACGTCGCGCGGTTCGGGCATGGGCTAGTTCGTCCCCTTGGAATGCTTCAGGATCTCGAGCGCCGCCAACCGGCCGGGCGCGCCCATGATGCCTCCGCCGGGATGCGTGGCCGAACCGCACATCCAGAGGTTCTTGATTGGCGTCTTGTACTGTGCGCAGCCCGGCACCGGTCGCAGGAAGAACAACTGCTCCAGCGAGAGCTCGCCCTGGAAGATGTTGCCCTCGGTCAGTCCCCATTCGCGTTCGAGGTCGAGCGGTGTCACCACTTGCCGGCCCACGATGATGTTCTTCAAATTCGGCGCGAATTCCGCGATGGTGTCGATCACGTTGTCGCCAAACGCTTCGCGCTTCTCGTCCCACGTGCCTTCCTTCAGCTTGTAGGGCGCGTACTGCACGAAGCACGACATCACGTGCTTGCCGGGCGGCGCAATCGAAGGATCGGTCAGGCTGGGAATCACCATGTCAATGTACGGCCGGCGCGAGTAGTTGCCATACTTAGCGTCGTCGTAAGCGCGCTCCATGTAATCAACGCTGGGTGAAACCGAGATGGCACCGCGAAGATGATGTCCTTCTCCCGGCAGGCAGGTGAAGTTGGGCAACGCATCAAGCGCCAGGTTCACCTTGCCGGACGATCCTCGATACTTGTAGCGCTTCACTTCGTCGCGAAACTCGTCGCTTAGATGTTTCGGCTCGATCATCTTCAGGAAAGTAAGATTCGGGTCTACGCTCGACGAGATCACCGGCGCGAAATACTCGTCGCCGTTTGTGGTCGCTACTCCAACGGCCTTGCCGTCCTTCACCAGTATCTGCGCGATGGCCGTCTGCGTCTTGATCTCGACGCCAAGTTCGCGCGCCGCGTCGGCGATGGCGTTAGAGATCGCACCCGTTCCACCGCGAGCGAAGCCCCATGCTCGAAATGCACCGTCAATCTCGCCCATGTAGTGGTGCAACAGCACGTAGGCAGTTCCCGGCGACCGCACACCGAGAAAGGTGCCAATGATTCCTGACGCCGACATCGTCGCCTTGAGCACGTCGGTCTCGAACCACTGGTCAAGAAAATCGATGGCGCTCATGGTCATCAACTGCACCTGGTTGTACTTGTCCTCGCCGCTGAGTCCAGTGAAGCGGCGTCCGAGGAAGAGCAATTTCATCAGGTCGCGCGGATTCAGGGTGGTCGGATCAGGCGGCACCATGCTCAGGATGGGTTTTACGAAGCGGCACATCTGCAGCATCGCCTTGCCGAACTCTTCGTAAGCCTCGGCGTCAAACTTGGAGTGGCGCCTCAGCTCGCGCATCGTCTGGCCATGGTCGTTGACGCGCCACAAATAGTCGCCATTGGGCATTGGCGTGAAGGTGCCATCCAGCGGAAGGATCTCCAGACCGTGTCGAGGAAGATCGAGATCGCGGATGATCTCCGGCCGCAGCAGCGATACCACGTACGAGCAGACCGAAAACTTGAAGCCAGGGATGATCTCTTCGGTCACCGCCGCGCCGCCAAGCACGTGACGGCGCTCCAGCACCAGAACTTTCCTTCCTGCCCGTGCGAGATAGGCAGCGTTAACCAGACCGTTATGTCCGCCGCCGATGACGATGGCGTCGTATTTCCCAGAACTGTTTTCAGGCATGATGGTTGTGCAGAAGAAGAAATTCTAAAGGGTGGGGAACGATTTGTCTGTATGGACGCAATTCGCTCTTCGCCAATTCGACATTAGACGCTTAGCGAAGAGCGAAAAACACAGCGCGGTTTCTTACCGCTCGACCGCCATGCCGACTGCGTTGCCTCCGCCGAGACACAACGCCGCAATCCCTTTGTGCACGTCGCGACGAATCATCTCGTACAGCAGCGTGGTGAGGATGCGCGCACCGCTGGCGCCAATAGGGTGCCCGAGCGCGACCGCGCCGCCGTTCACGTTCACCTTGTTGAGATCGATCCTGAGCTCGCGAGTCACGGCGATTGCCGCCACCGAAAACGCTTCGTTGATCTCATACAAGTCAACCTCTTCATTCTTCCATCCGGTCTTCCTCCAAAGCTGACGTATCGTCTCGACCGGAGCCATCATCACCCACCCGGGATTGATGCCGCTGCTCGCCTGGGCCACGATGCGCGCCATCGGTTTCAGACCCAACTCCTTCGCGTTCGCGGCGGTCATCAGCACCAATGCAGCGGCTCCATCGTTGACTCCAGGAGCATTGCCAGCCGTGACGGTACCATCCTTCTTGAAGGCGGGCTTGAGCGCTCGAAGTATTTCAGCGCTCGTGTCCTCGCGCGGCCCCTCGTCCTTCGCGAAGAGCACAGGGGGCGCACCCTTCTTTTTCGCCGGCAACTCGACAGGCACGATCTGGTCCTTGAAGCGGCACTCCTTGATGGCATCTACCGCTTTGCGATGTGAGTTGGTTGCATACTCGTCCTGCTCCTCGCGCGTGATGCGATACTTCTCAGCGACGTTCTCGCCGGTGTTGCCCATGTGATAGTCGTTGTAAACATCCCACAAGCCGTCGTGCACCATCGAATCCAGCACCTTCTGGTCGCCTAGTCGAAACCCTTTGCGCGCCTGTTGCAGAAGATAGGGCGCATTGGTCATGCTCTCCATTCCACCGGCAACGACGATTGTGGAATTCCCTGTCTGGATCGCCTGCTGGCCGAGCGCGACCGCCTTCAATCCCGAACCACAGACCTTGTTGATGGTCATGGCGCTGACATTGTCAGACAGTCCACCGCCGAGAGCAGACTGACGAGCAGGATTTTGTCCCAATCCCGCCGAAACCACATTGCCCATGATGCACTCGTCCACAGAGTTGGGATCGACGCCAGCACGCTTCACGGCTTCGCGCACGACGATTGCGCCGAGTTGCGGAGCAGTGAAGTCTGACAGCGAGCCTTGAAACTTCCCGATCGGCGTGCGCACCGCCGACACAATGACCACGTCTTCCATGATTGCCGTACCTCTCTCACACGAAATCGAGCTACCGGTCGAACATTATAAGATGGGTTTATCTTGTCCATGGACGCAAGAATCCCGCCCGAAATCGGATCATCTCCTATCACCGCTAAGCACCTGCTCGCACCTTGGTGGCATACTGCGTTGCTGATCGCGGTGCTGCTGTTGGCTTCGGTTAATGGGTCGCGCGCGCGGCATCCGCTGGCTGAGCACAGCAAGCTGCCGCAGTATCTGTGGGGCATAACGTGGGAGTGGATCCTGCTGGCCATCACATGGCTCGGCATCCGCAAGCGTATCGAGCTTCGGGAGTTGATCGGCGGCCGCTGGGCGAGCACGCAAGACTTCTTGCTCGATGTTGTGTACGCCGGCGCGTTCTGGATATGCGCGCTGTTCGTCCTCGGAGCCGGCGCCAAACTGATGCACCTCGACCAGGCGGGCAAAGTCGAGGGCATGCGCAAACAACTCGGATTTCTCATCCCGGGATCGAGGTTCGAGCTCGCCGTCTGGTTCGGCATGAGCGCAACCGCGGGCTTTTGCGAAGAAATCATCTTTCGCGGTTATCTGCAACGCCAGTTCGCGGTCCTGACCAACTCGGTTTTCACTGGCATGCTGCTGTCGGCTGCCATTTTCGGCGCATCGCACGGGTACGAGGGCGTGGGGCGCATGGTGCTGATCGGGATTTACGGACTAATGTTCGGGCTGTTGGCGTGGTGGCGCAAGAGCCTACGTCCGGGAATAATCGCGCACGCCTGGCACGACGCGTTCAGCGGCGCAGTGCTTCGGATGCTGAAGTGACCTGCGTTTTTGCCCGCTCCGTTCACATTTGAGGTTTGGAGTCTACGCGGCCGTTAACAGGAGCTCCATGTACACAAGGCCTTCCACGGCCTCCACGGGACCCGGCTCCACTTCCTGGAAACCGAACCTGCGGTACATTGCCACCGCCGCCTGCATGGTCGGAGGATGGGTGTCCAGGCGAAGGCGTGAATAACCCAGCCGGCGTGCCTCTGCAACAACCCGCTCCACTAGCTCCTTGCCAAGCCTTCCACCACGAAAGGTCGGGAGCACGTACAGATGCTTCATCTCGCAAGCACCCGCCAACGGAAACGGACGCAATCCAACGCAGCCAACCGGTTGTCCCGCTACCGTCGCCAGCAGCAGCTTGCCCTGCGGCGCCGCGTAAACTCCGGGGAGTTTGGCCAGCTCCGCTTCCAGTGAGCGGGCGCGATACTGCGCTGTCAAGTCGGCCTGGTATTTGCGAAACAGGTCGCGAACCTGATCGAGTTGCCGCTCGCTGACCGCCTCGAAATCTCGCTCAAGCTATACCGTCGATTCCAGGCTCGGTCTGCACCGAGCGATGTTCACCCCATCAGAATTCCGCCATTGACCTTCAGCACTTCACCGGTGATGAAGCCCGCCTCCTCGGATGCAAGGAACTTCACGGCGTGCGCCACATCGAGGTCGGTCCCGGCGCGGCCCAGCGGAATGTTCTTGATCATGCCTTCTTTCAACTCCGCCGGCAGCACGGCAGTCATGGCAGTCTCAATAAAGCCGGGCGCGACCGCGTTCACCGTGATGTTGCGCGATCCCACCTCGCGCGCCACCGCCATCGTCAAACCGATGAGGCCTGCCTTCGACGACGAATAGTTCGCCTGGCCTACCTGCCCGATCTGTCCAAAGATGCTGGTGATGTTGATGATCCTTCCCCAGCGCTGCTTGAGCATGGAGCCGATCACGGCCTGGATGAGCAGGAATGGCGCGGTGAGGTTGGTGTTGATTACATCGTCCCAGTCGGCGCGCTTCATGCGCATGACCAGTTGATCGCGGGTGATGCCGGCGTTGTTCACCAGAATGTCAATCTTGCCGAAGCGCGCGATCGCGGCCTTCACTCCCGCCTTGATCTCCTCTTCACTGCCGACATCCATCTTGAACGCCGCCGCCTCGCCACCTTTGCCGTTGATCTCGTTGGCCAGTTGCTCCAGCTTCTCCTGGTTGCGGGCGCACAACGCGACCTTGGCGCCCGCCTCGGCCAGCACCACCGCACATGCGCGACCGATTCCCTGCGACGCTCCGGTTACCAGCGCGACCCGGCCTTCCACGCCTGCCATGAAGCCTCCCTTGAAACCAAGCAGGATTATAACTACCGCGAGGTGAAAGACTTGTTGAGGGCGGGTGTTACACGGATTCTCACGGATATTATTGGGGAAAAGCGATGCATGTCGCTGGTCGTGAGCCCGCGATTTGAGTTCTACAGCAGCCGCTCGGGCGCCCAGAACAGCACCTTCAGCTCGCGGGCGAAATACACGAGTTCCGGCTGCGGCGGCAGCGAGATCCCGGCGGATTGCGCCATAGAATTTTCCGTCAGCTCGACCTCCGCCTCCTGCAGCTCCCACGGCAGATGGTGGATTTCACCACGGTAGAGGCGTTTGCGGTTACAGGTGTACAGGCAATATCGCTCGGTGAGGAAGTGCTCGAGCGAGCCCGGACGCGCCTGGAATGACGGCGAGCTGGACCATAGGAGCAGCGCAGTTCCGCCGGTTTGGGCCCGTGCTGCCGCTTCGAGACGTACTCGATCTTCGGGCCGCCTCGGCCCTTCGACTTTCATCGACGCTTGCCAGTAAGGCAGGCGATAGAACACGCGCGCTCCCCATACCGCCGACAGATTGCTGGCGTCGAGGCTGAAGAAGTACACGCCGGGTTTGCCGTCGCGGGTGACGTAGGTGCGCACGTTGATTTCGGAAAAATGTGAGAACCACGGCAGCGACGGAACTACCCGGCGGCCGCAGATGATTGATCCAGAATGGCGTGACCGATACCCACGCGCGCTGCTGGTAGGTGTCGAGGGTCAAGCACCTCCGGGACCAGCGGCCGGACAACCTCCGGCGCCAGCGAATAGTGCAGAAACAGCAAGTCGTTCCAGCGCTGGGTCATGATCCACGGCGCCATCGGCGCCGGCCACGGACGATGCGCCGTGGCGAACAGAATCGAGTCGGCGCCCACCCACGGGTTCGGCTCCCTTCCTGCTCAAAATGATTGGCATGGTTCGGCGTGACGGGGCACGTGAGTTAAGGCTGCTTCGCATCATCAAATAGTCTCGAACATTGAATTGTATGTCGCACTTTGTCGGCGCTTGCGCTGCGACTATGACCGCCTGCGCCGTTAATTTTCGCAGTTTCCCACAGCTCGCCGGTTGCCCGCCGTTTCCATACCGCATATGATTCAGCGCAATGTCATCCAGTTCCAAACCAAATGTCGACCCTAACGGCGATTCATTCCAACCACGAGCCCAGCACCGAGGTTTACGCCGTTCACGGCGCCGATCCCGAGGTGCAGGCCTACGGCATGGCGAAGTATTCGCGCTCGGCGCTTGTCGATGCGCGAGTCGCTGGCCGAGATCAACGAGCAGAAGGCCGAGAAGTTCCTCAACACCTTCTACTTCCAGTACGGCCACCGCAGCATCGCCGATCTGGCGCACATCGCGTTCGCCATCGAGCGGCTGTCGATTCTCGCGGCGACCGTGGCTGTCGACGAGCCGCGCTGGGACGGCCAGGAGCGCTCCACTCGCTATCAGGACTTCCAGAAGAGCGGCTACTACGTTCCCGATTTTGGCGATGATGCCGCCGCTCGCGCGCTGTATCGCGAAACCAGTCGATCTCCTGTTCGCCGAGTATCGTCACTTCTCCGACGAGATGTTCGGCTACCTGCGCGAGCGCACGCCCAAGCCCGCGGAGATGAAGCAGGAGGCGTACGAGCGCACTCTGCGCGCGCGCGCCTTCGACATTTCGCGCTACCTGCTGCCGCTGGCGACCAACACCTCGCTGGGCCAGATCGTCAGCGCGCGCACCCTGGAGAACCAGGTGTCGCGGCTGCTGTCGCACACTCACGCCGAGGTACGGCGGCTGGGCGAGCTGCTGAAGCAGGCGGCGCGCGAGCCCTCCTACAACGTGGGCCATGCCGCAGCGCGCGAGCCTTGGTGGAGGAAATCGAGCGCGAATGTCCGTCGCTGGGCGAGCGCGCCAGCGAAGTTTCTGCTCGCGCGATGTCCGGGTTGCGCCCACCCTGATGAAGTATGCCGAGCCAAGTCCGTATGAGATCGAAACTCGGCGCGAATTGACCGCAGCCGCTGCGGAACTGCTCGCAGCGGAATCGCCATCGAGCCTGCGCCGCTGGTCGATCTGCTGGACGACGATCCGCTGGAGATCGAGCTCGCCGACCACGCTGCTGTATCAGTACTCGCACCATTCCTATCGCCAGATTCGCGAGGTGGTGGAAGCTCTGCCGGAAGCGCGGCGCCGCGAGATCATCGACCTCGGTCTGCGCCATCGCGGCCGCCACGACGAGGTCTCGCGCGCCTTCTGCGCCGGACAGCAATTCCGCTTCGACATCCTGATGGACATCGGCGGCTTCCGCGACATGCATCGCCATCGCCGCTGCGTGCAGATCGTGCAGGACTACACCACTGCCCACGGCTACGACATGCCGCAGGAGATCGACTCCGCCGGCCTGGCCATCCGCTACGACTCGGTGATGGAGCGCGCGCGGGAGGCCGTCGCGCAAGCTGGCGGCGCGCGATGCTGCACGAAGCCGAGGAACAGTCGCAGTACGTCATCCCGCTGGCCTTCCGCAAGCGCACGCTGTTCAAGATGGATTTGGCGGAGGCCATCTACATCAGCGAACTGCGCACCGGCGCCGCCGGCCACTTCTCCTATCGCAACGTGGCCTACGCGATGTACGAAGCCGTGGCGCAGCGCTATCCCGCGCTGGCGAAATACTTCCGCGTCACCGACGTGCGCGAGCCGGTGGACTTGCTGAAGCGTTAGACGCGTCAGCCGGCGTACGCAAGCAGCGCTCCCCAACGCCTGGCCTTGTAAAGATAGTTCTCTCCCGGCCCGTTTCGGTATAGCATGTTCGCTACCGACATTATTGCAGCCAAATTGTGGAGGAGACCCCATGAGTCCTGTCCCGGTGCGAGAAAAAGATTCGAAGGAAAAGGCAGCAAGCCAAACCCCATCCAGTGGAAACTGCGGTTGCCGAAACAGCGGAGGCGAGCGGCGCCAGCGTCGAAAAAATCCGCGAGATCCTCTTCGGCTCTCAGATCAAGAATTACGAGACGCGCTTTGCCCGGCTGGAAGACGCCCTGGCGCGGGAGACCGCCGAGATCAAAGACACCATGCGACGGCGGCTGGACTCGCTGGAGGCCTTCTTCAAGAGCGAAACCGAATCGCTGGCGGCGCGCCTGAAAACCGAGCGCGACGAGCGCGAAGAGACGCTCAACAACATTTCGCGCGAGCTGAAGGCCTCTTCGGCGCAGCTCTCCAAGAAGATCCTTGACCTGGACAACAAGGCCGCCCAGGACCGCAGCGCCGCGCGCCAGGAGTTGATGGCCGAGTCGCGCAAGCTGCTGGACGAAATCCGCCAGCGCAACGATTCCCTCAGCGCGCTGCTGGAAACGCGGGTGCAGGAGTTGCGCAACGCCAAGACCGACCGCTCTGCGCTGGCTGCCCTCTTTGTCGAACTGGCCGTGCGCCTGAAGGACGAGAGCGATAACGGCAAGAACAACCCAAGCCGATCCGGAGTGCCACTGAGGCATGAGGATCCTATGGGATCGACGCCGGCCGACCTGAAACGCGATTCGCTATACGATCCGGACCGTGATGAACTGGCCGAGCTTCGTGCCTTGCTGCTTGGCCAGCAGATCGTCGAGCTGCAGGCATTGCAACAGCGGCTCGACGACCCCAATATTCGCAGCCGAAGAAATCAGCCAGATACTCGGCAAGGCCGTCGCGCTTTCCATCAAGCGCGACGGCGGCCTGCAGCGATCGTTGTATCCCGTCGTCGAGCAGGCCCTGAAGAATCTCGGTAGCCAAGAATCCCCGGATGCTCGCCACCTCTCTTGCTCCGATGATCGGCGACGCCGTTCGCAAGGCCGTTGCCAACGCTCTCCGCAACATGGCCGAATCCATCAACTTCACACTGGAGCGCAGCCTTTCGTGGGAGAGCATGAAGTGGCGCTTTGAGGCCCGGCGCACCGGCAAGTCGTTCGGTGAGATCGTGCTGCTGCGCAATCTTCGCTACAAGGTGCAGCAGGTCGTCCTGATCCAGCGCGAAACCGGGCTCCGTCTTGCAGTACCTCAGGGCGCCCGGAGAAGGGATAAAGGAAGCTGAACTGATGTCGAGCATGCTGACCGCAATTGGCGACTTCATAACCGATTCGTTCGATGCCCGAGCGCTCACAAGAGCTCGAAACGGTGGATACTGGCGAGTTTAAGCTCTGGGTGCATCATGGCCCGCAGGCGTTGCTGGCAGGCACGATTCTCGGCACGCCTCCGCCGGAGCTGAAGAACGTCTTTGCGCGCGAAAACGAACTGATCCACCAGGAATTCGCCGGTCAGCTTGCCTCGTTCAACGGAGACGCCAGCATATTCGATGGCGCGCGCCCTCATCTGCAGAACTGTCTGCTCGGCCACACCGAACGGCCGCCAAGCCGTCCCGCTGGTGGCTGGTCGCGCTGGCGGCGGTACTGATTGCCGTCGTGGCGATTGGATTCTTCGTCATCGCCGCGAACAGCCGCTGGAACCATTACCTGACGCGGCTGCAGAGCGAGCCCGGTATCGTGGTCACCGGCTGGACAAAGCGCTGGGGGACACTATGGGTTAGCGGACTGCGCGATCCCGCTGGCGCCGATCCCGTGAAGCTGGCTGCCGAGTTCGGCATCACCCGGCGCGACGTGAAGGGCACTTTGAGCCTTACAATCGCTGGACCAGCGCTTCACGCTGCAGCGCGAGTTCGACTCCGAGAAGCGCAACCTCGAACAACTGATGATATTGTTCCCAATGAATTCCAGCGCGCTTGCTGCCAGACCAGTCGATCCGCATCGACACCCTCGAAGAAGCACTGGACAAGATGCAACAGGCCGCTGCGCTGGGGCGCAAGATCCACGTGACCCATTTATGGCCGCGCCGACCAGACGGGCGCTGAGAGCAAGAACGCCGCGCTCAGCAAGGAACGGCGCGGAGCGCGTGCTCGGTGCGTCTGCGAGAGCGAGGCATTCGCGCCCGAACTGATTTCCGCGGTCGGATTGGGCAACAGTGAGCCCATTCGGCACGGATCGGAGGCGTATCAGTTGGAAGTCAATCGCAGTGTTGCGCTGAAGGTCGAATCGCAGCCACAGGGAGACAGGCAATGATACAGAAGAAGATCTGCATGCTGGGTTCTTTCGGAGTCGGAAAGACAAGCCTGGTCGCGCGCTTCGTGCAGGGCATTTTTTCCGCCAAGTACCTCAGCACCGTGGGCGTCAAGATCGACAAGAAGGCAATGAAGGTCGGCGATCAGGACGTGCTGCTGCTGCTGTGGGACCTGGCCGGCGAAGACTCGCGCTCGCAAGTGCAAACCTCCTATCTGCGCGGAGCGGCGGGATATTTCCTGGTGTGCGACGGCACCTGGGCCGAATCCCTGGTCACGGCCAAGAGCATTCACAAACGGGCAATCGAGGCCGTCGGCGAAATTCCCTTCATGCTGGTCGTCAATAAATCCGACCTGTGGGACCAATGGGAGATCACGACGCCGGAGCTGGAAAAACTGGAAGCCGATGGATGGAAAGTTCAAGTCACCAGCGCCAAGACCGGCGACGGCGTGGAAGAGATGTTCACGACCATGACCGAGCAAGTCCTGAAGAACAGCCCTCCGAGCGAGGAAGACGCCATCGAGCCGTGAACGCGTTCGCGTTGTTGGATTCGCTGACTTTTCCGATGCACAGCAGCTCCGAGGTGCATTGGACGAATGTCTCAGGACAAGGTAGTCTTTGGAATACGCAGAACAACGTGGTGAGCCGCCCCGCCCAGGGCGAAGGCTGATGTACGGAGAAGCGAGCCTGCCTTCGCGTCGTGCTCACTATTGAACAACCATCCTGACTCGCCCGTAAAGTTCTCAAGTTACAGAACTATAGCCCAATCAACTGTGGAAGATTGGTCCAAAGGAAAACGATGAAAAAAGCTCGCTTACCGTGGATGATTTGCCTGTGGATGCTGGTCACAGCGCTGCAACTCAACGCTCAACAGAAGAAGCCGAACATCCTCGTCATCTTTGGCGATGACATCGGCTACTGGAACGTTAGTGCCTACAGTCAGGGCATGATGCATTACAAGACGCCTAACATCGACCGGCTGGCTCATGAAGGCGCGCTGTTTACCGACTACTACGCACAGCAGAGCTGCACGGCGGGACGCGCCGCGTTCATAACTGGGCAAAGTCCGATTCGCACCGGGTTGACCAAGGTCGGGCTGCCGGGTTCACCCATCGGACTGCAGAAGCAGGATCCCACGCTCGCCGAACTGCTCAAGCCGTTGGGCTACATGACCTTCCAGAATGGCAAGAACCATCTTGGCGATCGCAACGAGTTCCTGCCGACGGTACACGGTTTCGATGAGTTCTTCGGTAACTTCTATCACCTGAATGCTGAGGAGGAACCCGAGAACATCGACTATCCGAAGGACCCCAGCTTCAGAGCGGAGTTCGGACCGCGTGGCGTCTTCAAGTGCAAAGCCACCGCAACCGAGAATCCCGCACCTGCCGATCCGCGCTTCGGCGCTTGGGGCAAGCAGACCTGCGAGGATACTGGCCCGCTCACCAAGAAAAGGATGGAGACCGCCGACGATGAGTTTCTTGCGGCGACCCTCGATGACATTGATCGGTCCGTTAAGGCGGGTAAGCCGTTCTACG
>CAVPFD010000004.1:0-26589 GCA_963703645.1 uncultured Acidobacteriaceae bacterium | reverse complement strand
GACCCTGGTCTATCGCCTGGCCAGATATGTGAACCAACGCGCGCCGGTGATTCCGGTGTCCACGATTGAGAAGGAGCCTTCGGCGGAGCTGCGCCCCGGGCAGAAGGACAGCGACTCGCTGCCGCCCTACGACGTGCTTGATGCGATTCTCGAGGACTATGTAGAAGACAATAAGTCTCCGGAGGTAATCGCGGCCGAGCGCGGCTACGATCTGGCGCTGGTCCGCAAGGTTGCTCACATGGTGGACACCAACGAATATAAGCGGCAGCAGGCGGCCCCAGGATTGAAGATTTCCGAAAAGGCGTTTGGCTTCGGCCGGCGCTATCCCATCGCGGCCAAAACGGAGATGTAAGAATAAGCAACTAGCAATTAGCAACTGGCGTTTGGCAATTAACGCTTTTCACGAGGGAAGAAGGACTGGTTGCTAGCTGCTAATTGCTAGTCGCTCTCACGAAAGGACCCATGAAACGTCGTACTCGAATACTGTTGATCCCCACGCTGGTGCTCGCCAGCCTCACCTGCATCGCGCAGCAACCGGCGGCAGCCAAGCCTGCCTCCGCCGCCTCGTCCTCGTCGACCCTTCCCAGTGAAGCGACTTTCAACGAGTTTCTGAAGAAGATGTTCGGCTGGGATCCCGACCTCACTTGGAAGGTTATCGAGATTAAGCCCTCCGAAGCACCCGGCATCGCTGAGGCGATCGTTGTCTTCAGCACTCCGAAGGGGCAGCAGCCGCAGCGCATCTACGTAACCGCCGATCAGAAACATGCTCTCACCGGCGACATCATTCCTTTCGGCGCCGATCCCTTCGCCACCACCAGGCATGATCTGAAGAGCGCCAACGGCCCATCGCGGGGGGCGAAGGACGCGATGTTGACCATCGTCGAGTTCGGCGACCTTGAATGCCCGGCCTGCAAGGCCGCACAACCCAATATCAACAAGCTTATGGAAGAAGAGCCCAAGGTTCGGCTGGTGTTCCAGAACTTCCCGCTGGAAACGATACATAAGTGGGCGATGACGGGAGCCAAGTACGTGGATTGCATGGGACTTTCAGGTAACGATCTCGTGTGGAAATTCATTGGCCTCGTATATGACCATCAAGTCGAGATTAATGAACAGAATGTCAACCAAATGCTAAACGGGTACGTTAAAGAAGCAGGGGGCGACCCGACTGCCATAGCTGCCTGCGTTGCCAAGCCGGAGACAGAGAAACGTGTTCGCGAATCGATGGCCTTGGGCGAGAAGGTTGGGGTCACCAGCACACCCACCTTCTTCATCGATGGCCGCCGCTTGCAGGGCTTCGGCAGCAATGTTCCCTACGACGTTGTCAAGCAGATGACGGATTATTACGTCAGCGCCCCGGGAAAGTAGCTCCGGGTGCTCGAGGTCGCAAAGACTTGAGAAAAGCGGTGCTCGGGTAGTGCGGCGCTCTACCGCCGCGTCAAGCCGCCTACCATGAAGCGGCCTTCAGGCCCTGCGGTACATTTCCGGTATGGATCACGGCTGCTGAATATGCGGCTTCGAGGTCAAGCACCTCAGGGCTAAAGCCCTCTTTTATATGCTGCGATTAACGCGGGCCTTGAAGGCCCGCACTACCCCGAATACGCCACAAGTCCCGGCGACAAAAGTATTACAAACGAAACTGGGATTAGTTGCTAGTCTGGGAATGTCCCACACGCATTCGGCATTCGAGGACCCAGGCAAAATCCCAGGAGAGTGATGATTCGTCTAAAAGAGTTGAACCCGTTCACCACGGCCATCATGGTTGCATTTCATATTGGCGCAATATCCGCGCTGTTCATGTTCAGTTGGAAGGCGCTAGGCGTCGCGCTCGTGCTGTATTGGGTCGCGGGGAACCTCGGCATCGGCATGGGCTATCACCGGCTGCTCACCCATCGTGGTTACAAATGCCCGAAGTGGGTGGAATACGTTCTCACCGTTTGTGCCACGCTCGCGCTGGAAGGTGGTCCAATCTTTTGGGTGGCCACGCACCGCATTCATCATCAGCTTACCGACAAGCCGGGCGACCCCCACTCACCGCGCGATGGCGGCTTCTGGGCGCACATGGGCTGGATCCTGATGGGGAAGACCTTTCACAACAACAACTCTGATCTGCTGGCCTATGTGCCCGATCTTCGCAAAGACAAGTTCCATCTCTGGATCAGCGAATATCACTGGCTACCGATTACCGTCCTCGGTTTAGTCCTGCTGGCGGTCGGCGGATGGGCGGTCATGTTTTGGGGGATTTTCCTGCGCACCGTGCTGCTATTGCACTCGACCTGGTTCGTTAACTCAGGAACGCACATGTGGGGTTCCAAGCGTTTTGCCACCGACGACGACTCGCGCAATTTGTGGTGGGTCGCGTACCTCAGCTTCGGCGAGGGCTGGCACAATAACCATCACGCGCATCCGCAGTCGGCGCGACATGGGCTGGCGTGGTATGAGTTCGATATGAACTGGTACGGCATCCGAACGCTGCAAGCGCTCGGGCTGGTCTGGGACGTAAAGTTGCCCAAGCTGGGATCGGCGCGCATCCAGCCGGTCGCACAACCCGACCTGCAACCCGTCGTCGTGCCGGAAGAGGAACTGGTTCCGGTATAGGTTCGCATCACGAAATATCTTCAAGGACGGCGTAATTCGCGCCGTCCTTTTTGTTTGCCTGCCCGGGGCCGCTCTCGGCTTGGGATAGAATCGCATCTCAGGCATCGAACCCATGAATTTCTCCCATTCCGCTTCCTTTCGTTCCCTCTCACCGCGATCAGCAGACGCCCTCAGGTTATGCGCTCTGGCGGTGACGGCTCTCGTTTTAGCAACGTGCGATCTCTCTGCCCAGAAACCGGAGATCGTCTGGAGCCCGCAAGAGAAGCCGATTGCCGAGCAGATCAAGACCATTCGGCAGGTGCCCGACGATATTCGACCCAAGACCACCAAAGAACTTGCGCTGCAAATCCGGCAGTTGCCAGCCGGGCCCAACAAAGTTCAGCTAGCGCTCAGGTTGGCCGACCGCGCCACCGAGGGTGACTTTGGGCACGACACCTTGCAAGAGGCTGCAACCACATTGGCCGAGGCGTTGCAGCAGAAGCCAGTGCCGGACGAAAAAGGTCAGCCCGCTGACCCATACCTTGAGCTGGCGCAGTTGGTGCGCTATGAACATGTGACGACAACCCTGGACGCTCCGCAGTTTAAGCAGGCTATGGCCAAACTCGAGGCCGACGACCAGGCCCGTCAGAAAGTGGACTTCACGCTGACGGACCTGCAGGGCAAAACCTGGACGCTGAGTGCGCTGCGTGGAAAAGTCGTGCTGGTAAACTTTTGGGCCACATGGTGTCCGCCGTGCCGCAAAGAAATGCCTGACCTGGAAACGCTCTACAACCGGTTCAAAGATCAGGGCTTTGTGGTCCTCGCCATCTCCGACGAAGAGGCTGGCAAAGTGCAACCTTTCCTTGCCGAGCGGAAGATTACCTATCCCGTCATGCTTGACCCCGGCCGCAAGGTGAACGACCTGTTCCAGGTCGACGGCATCCCGAAAAGCTTCGTGTACGACCGCCAAGGAAAGCTGGTGGCCCAGTCCATCGATATGCGGACGCAAGGGCAGTTTCTCGAAATGCTGAAGCAGGCAGGGCTGCTGTAACGACCGAGTGCTATCCTGACTTCGTCTTCATGCGTATCACCAGCCGCAAGACAGCCATCGCGTTTTTCGTCACTCTGGGCGTGTCGCTGGCCGCCGCGGCGATGGTGCTCAACATCAGTTGGATCATCCTCAACTGGCGCGAACTGGTTCCGCTTGATCCTGGGGGTGATTTTCTTCGGCTTCATCATCGCTGGAGTCATTCTCAACACCATCTTTCTGGTGCGCGAGATTCGCCGCAACGAGCAGCAGAACAGCTTCCTGAACGCGGTGACACACGAACTGAAGACGCCGATCACCTCGATCCGACTTTACCTGGAGACGCTGCAGAAACGCGACCTGGACGAGCAGCAGCGCCACGAGTTTTACCAGGTGATGCTGGAGGACACGCAGCGTCTGATGGGCACAGTCGAACAGGTGCTGCGAGCGGCTCGGATAGTCCAGAAAAACGTTCCCCTCTCACGCGCAGAAGTTCCCGTCGGAGCGCTGGTGCAGGACGCCGTGGATCTGGCGCGCTCCCGCCATCATCTTTCAACCGACGCGATGGGTTGGAGCGCCGGAGGGCCGGCCCTCCGACCGGCTCTCTGTGATGGGCGATCGCGAAGAGCTTTTCACAGCGCTGTCGAATGTGCTCGATAACGCGGTGAAGTACTCCCCAACAGACCCGAACATTCGAGTCGAGGTGGTCACCCCCGACCTGCGCAACGTGCAAATTCGTGTGCGCGATAATGGTGTCGGCATCGCGCGAGGCGAGCTGAAGCGTGTCTTCAAGCGCTTTTATCGGGTGCTCGCCCCCGGCCCTGGCCAGGTGAAGGGCAGCGGCCTGGGCCTGTTCATCGTGCGCGCCATTGCCAGTCGCCATGGCGGCGACGCGTACGCCGAAAGCGAAGGTCCGGGCCGCGGCACCACCGTCACAATTCAATTGCCGAGGAACTCGCAGTGAGCGAAATCCTGTTAGTTGAAGATGAAGAGCACCTGGCCCGCGGTCTGAAGTTCAACCTTGAGGCCGAGGGATATCGGACCAGCGTGGTGGGCGACGGCGAGACTGCGCTCGACCTCCTCCTGAAGAAACGCAGCGAGTTTGATCTGTTGGTGCTCGACGTCATGCTACCCGGCAAGGATGGCTTTGCAGTGGCAGCGGAGCTGCGCAAGGCGAGCAACTACATTCCGGTACTGATGCTGACGGCACGCGGCAGGCCAGAAGACGTCCTCAAGGGTTTCGAGGCTGGCGCCGACGATTACCTGCCCAAACCGTTCGATCTTGCCATCCTGTTGGCGCGCATCCGCAGTCTGCTCCGGCGGCACGATTGGGGACGCACGCTGCTCACCAATCCGCCGGCTGACTCACGCGTTGCCGAACCCAAGGATGCGGATTCCTTGCGCGAGTTTGACGTGTATGACTTCGCGGGCAAGCAGGTAGATTTCGGGACCCTGGAATTGCGGGCTAACGGCAAAACCTTCCGTCTGACGTTAATGGAGGCCGAACTGCTGCGCCATCTGATCCGCAAGAGCGGAAAGATCGTGTCGCGCAAATCCCTTCTGGAAGAAGTGTGGGGACTACGCGAGGACACCGATACCAGGGCCATCGACAACTTCGTGGTCCGGCTGCGTAAATACATCGAGACGGACCCTTCGCATCCTCAGCATCTGCTGACCGTGCGCGGAGTGGGATACCGCTTCCTGCCTGTCCCGGACGCAACCTAAGCTCCCCAACGAACGATTCGACGCCGGTCAAGTGGCTGGCTCGATCTGCGGAGTAACGCGCAAGGTTTGCTGAAGAGTTTGGGGCCAGCTCTCGATCATTCGCCGTCCCACTCGGCTTCCGGTCTTACGGATGTGCTGGTGCAGCAGTTCGCGCGCAGAGGCTTGCTCGCTGAAAGCGCAATCGTCCAGCGATCTGGTCTCGACGAACTCGGGATGGAACTTCTGCTCGGTTATAAAACTCCGATCAGGATCCCAGACGTATGCGGTGCCGCCCGTCATGCCTGCGCCAAAGTTCCTGCCCGTTGCGCCGAGTATGACGACAACGCCTCCCGTCATGTACTCACAGCCGTGTTCCCCCACACCCTCGACCACCGCTGTCGCTCCTGAATTGCGAATGGCAAAACGCTCTCCCGCGGTTCCGGCGGCAAACAGAGAACCCGAAGTCGCCCCGTACAAAGCGACGTTCCCCAGAATCACCTGCGGCGCCTGGGCATTCGCCAGTTTGCCCGACGGGCGCAAGATGAGTTCTCCACCGGAAAGCCCTTTGCCCACGTAATCGTTCGCTTGTCCTTCCAGCAGCAGAGACATCCCTACGGTGGCGAATGCGCCAAAGGACTGCCCTGCTGTGCCGTGCATCCGAAAGCTTATGTTCGGTGTCGTTACTTCTTGACGGCGGCGCAGGAGCGCCAACTCGCCCGCCAGACGTGCGCCCAGGCAGCGGTCTTCGTTCTTCACGGCTACGTTGTATTCGAACGGCTTGCCCGCAATCGCCGCCGCGAGCGCTGGTTTTATCCACGCGTCGTCAATCGGAGGATGATCTTCCGGCCGCGCATTGCGCTTCCCTTCCCAATGAAGCGGCCCTTCTCCGACCGACGCCAACACTGGTCCCAAGTCGAGATTGCCCTCGGCTCGAACCTGTTGCAACAAATCCGTCCGTCCGATGGCCGACTCCAGCGATGGAAGGCCCAAAGCCGCGAGCAGTCGTTGCAGGTCCTCAGCGATGTTCAGGAAGAAGCGAACAACGTTTTCCGGCTTGCCACGAAACTTCGCGCGCAGGTCGGGACGCTGCGTCGCAATTCCAGTGGGACAGGTGTTGAGATGGCATTGCCGCGCCATGTCGCAACCCAAAGCGACCAGCACCGCCGTTCCGAAGGAGAATTCGTCCGCTCCGAGCAGCGCCGCAATGAGCACGTCGCGAGCGTTCGAGAACCCGCCGTCCACCCGCAGCCGCACGCGGCCGCGCAGGCCATTATGGCGAAGCACCTGCTGCGCCTCCGCCAGACCAAGCTCCCAGGGACTGCCGGCGTACTTGATGCTGCTCAGCGGAGACGCGCCCGTGCCACCGCTGTGCCCGGCAATATGAATGTAGTCTGCGTAGGCTTTGGCGACACCCGCCGCGACGGTTCCGACGCCGAGTTGCGAGACCAGCTTCACGCCAACCGCAGCGCGGGGATTGACGCGCTTCAGGTCGTAGATCAACTGCGCCAGGTCTTCGATGCTGTAGATATCGTGATGCGGCGGCGGGCTGATCAGCGAGATTCCCGGTTGTGCGTGCCGCAAGCGCGCGATGAGTTCGGTGACCTTGTGACCGGGAAGCTGCCCACCCTCGCCGGGCTTGGAACCTTGCGCAATCTTGATCTCCAGTTCTTCAGCGTGGGCCAGATATTCAGTGGTCACGCCGAAACGTCCCGAGGCCACTTGCTTGATCTTGTTGTTCCGCGCCAGAAAGTTGGGCGGGGCATCGGGTACGGGGCAGTACGCCACAGGGTCCTCACCGCCCTCACCCGTGTTGGAGCGGCCTCCCAACTGGTTCATCGCCAGAGTGATGGTCTCGTGGGCCTCCGGGCTGAGCGAGCCAAGCGACATGGCGCTCGACACGAAGCGACGCACCAAGCTGGAGCGCTGCTCCACCTGATAGACCGACAAACGCGGACCTGCAGGACTGAACTCGAGCAAATCTCGCAGCACCACCGGCTCACGTTCCTCCCCGGGCCCTTTGTAAGCGGTCCATGCCTCGTGGTGGGAAGGCACGGTTGCAGCGGCCTGCACGGATCCCTTGGCCGCGCCGACGGCGAGCTGAAGATGCCGTGTACGCTGCGGCTCCCAGAGGTGCGATTCGGCTCGCTCATCGCGCCGGAAGCGTACCCAGCCGTAATCGGGAAGTTCGGACGAACCATGCTCCGCAGCCCAGGAGGCGCGAACCGCGTTTTCGACCTCGGCGAATCCCCACCCTCCCAACGGCGACAGGCTTCCCGGGAAGCAGCGGTCGACGACGGTGGCATCAAGCCCGAGGATGTCGAACAATTGCGCCGCCCGATAACTGTCCAGGACAGAAATTCCCATCTTCGACATCACCTTCGCCAGGCCTGACTGCAGTGCCTTCAGCACGCGGACTTCGCCGTCCTCGCCAGCCAGGTTACGAGCGGTCTGTAGCGTTAGCCAGGGACACACCGCGCCCGCGCCGTATCCAATGAGCACGGCTGCGTGGTGGACGTCGCGGCAATCGCCGGCTTCCAGCGCCAGACCGGCCTTTGTGCGCAAACCAGCTTGGACGAGCGCGTGATGTACCGCTCCCGTGGCCATCGCCATCGGAACCGGCAACGTCTCCGGCGAGGCTGAGCGATCGGTCAGCAGCAGAATGCGCGCTCCTCCCTGCACAAGTTGAATTGCGCTCTCCCGCAAGCGGTCAATCGCGCACTGCAGGCAGTCAGCCGCTGCGAAGGTGCAATCGAGACGTGCCAGAGGCAAGTCTTCCTGCATCGGATATGTGCCTTGGTGCAACGCCTCCATCTGGCCAAGCGACAGGAACGGCGAAGGCAGCACCAGACCGGGTAGAGGAGCGTGCTTGTCGAGCAGGTGCGGCCATGGCCCAAGCCGGGTGCGCAACGACACCACGCAGGATTCGCGCAACGAATCGAGCGCCGGATTGGTGACTTGCGCGAATCTTTGGCGGAAGAAGCCGTACAGAGAACGCGGAGTGCGAGCGAGCGGCGCAATCGGCGTGTCATCGCCCATGGACCAAGTTGCTTCCTTTCCTTCAAGCGCCATGGGGGCGACCACCATCTTCAAGTCCTCGCGTGTATATCCGAAGCCGCGCTGCAGGCGAGTGACCTCGTCCTCGGCGCAGCACTGCGATTGGCTCGTGCGCAGGGTCCAGCGGAACGTCGTCGATGAGTGTGGCGTAGGTCGTCAGTTCGTCAAAATATCGGTCGAGTTCCTCGCCATCGAGCAAGCCGCTTGTCTTCCAGGTCGAGCAGGATCATCTGCCCGGGTCCGAGCCGGCCACTTCGCACGATGGAATTCGGACTGACATCGGCCAGCCCAACCTCCGAGCCAGCGACGATCAGGCCTGCATCGGTGATCACATATCGGCACGGGCGCAAGCCGTTGCGGTCGAGCGCCGCGCCCAGCAGGCGGCCATCGCTGAAGACCAGCGCCGACGGTCCGTCCCACGGTTCCATGCAATCCGCGTGATAGCGGTGGAACAGGGTCTCATTCCCTGCCGCGGCAGGCGGCAATAGCATGCGGACCGCCTCGGCGACATTGCGATCGTGGTTGGCCAGTAATTCGGCAACCTCGTCCAGGCTCATCGAGTCGGAGGCATCGCCGCTGAGGATGGGTTCGCATTCGCGCGGCAGCGTAGCGCGCCGGGTTTCCATGTGAGCGCGATTGCCCCAGATGGTATTGATCTCTCCGTTGTGCGCCAGCATGCGGAGAGGTTGCGCGCGGTCCCAGGATGGCAGCACATTCGTCGCATAGCGCTGATGAAAAATCGCAAACGGGGTGACGAACTCATCGCACTGCAAGTCACGATAGAACTCGTGCAGCAATCGTCCGGCGCACAGCGCCTTGTACACGACCGTCCGCGTCGAAAGCGAGCATACGTAACTATCCGTGGTCTGGCGCTCGAAGGCTTTGCGCGCCAGATACAGACGATGCTCGACTTCGGCTTCGCTCGCTGCCCTGGGAGCGGTGATCAATGCTTGACGGACAACCGGCAAGGACGCGAGTGCGAGTTCGCCCAGGACCTCACGTCGAACAGGAACATCCCGCCAGGCAAGCCATTCCAGGCCTTGGCTGGAGATGCATTCCAGAAAGCGCTGACCATCACGAACCGCAGCATCCTCGTCCTGTGGCAGAAAAATCATGCCCACGGCGAGCGGTTGATCGTCCCGCAGCGGGACGGCAGTTTGTTGGAGCAGAAATTTGCGAGGAACGGCGGTCAGAATACCAACACCATCACTGCTTTTGCGGTCGGAAGCCACGGCGCCGCGGTGCGCCAACCGTCCCAGCGCAGTCAGTGCCAGCCGCAGGATGTCGTGATTGGACGCACCGTGCAGGGTAGCTACAAACCCGACTCCGCACGACTCATGGTCAAAGCGAGGGTCGAGAAGGTTGTGGCACGGGGAAAAAGTTGAACTGCGTCCCATGCTCCACTATAAGGCGAATCACCGGGAGTTGGAAAGGACTCGTCTTCTCAAAATCATTATCATTCCTACTTCGGGAGCGCGGTCGTACCAAACGCGCCCTTTCTTGAGATGTATGAACGAAAGGTAGTTACTTGTGAAATGGCGATGTCACGCCAGTTAGGACGCAGAGTTGGCGAGGCAGCCGATGGCTATGGCGAAAGGGCACGTGGCCACTCGCTTGGGTGAGGTAACTGACTGAAGCAACTGTCACGGAGTGAACTTGAAGACGACGCCGCAGCCTTCGTTCCCGCACGCCGGGCCGGTATCGCCGCCCCCAGAGGTGGTGCCGTAGAGATTGCCGTCGGCATCGCGCGCCAGGCCGCCTAGAGGCCCTCCTCCATCGCTACAGTTGGGTTGGCTGCAGAAGGTGTACAGGCTGCTATACGTGTACCCGCCGCTGGACGGGGTCAACTTGAAGATGTTGCCGCTATTCTGGCCTCCATCGGAGCTGGTGAGGCCGTAGAGCGTGCCCGCAGGATCCATCACCAACTTGCCGTGCGGGCCGCGGCCACGGACTATAGTAGGAGTACTCGAAGGCGTAGAGCAAATTGAACGTCCATCCACCAGCGGAGGGACTGATCTCGAAGACCGTTCCGCCATTGTTGGGGCCCTCAGAGGCTGCGCTGCCGTATAGGTTGCCGGCGGCGTCAACAATCAGCGGAGCGAAAGGCTGGCTGCCATCCGCCTGTCCAGTGAAGTAGTAGATGACGCTCTCTGTCCAGCTATCGCCGGAGGGCCTCAGTTGGTACACCGTGCCACAGCCGTAACTCAAATAGCACCCGGAATTGCCACCGCCCCAGGTGGTGCCGTAAAGGTTCCCGGACTTATCGAAGACGAGGCCAGAGTAGGGCAGCTTGCCGTCATTGCCGTTGCCAAAATCGTGTATGACCGTTTTGGTCCAGCCCCCGGCTGCCGGGGGTGAGCTTGAACACGGTGCCCCCGCTGTACGCGCCTCCGGCATAACTGGTGCCGTAGATGTTCCCGGCAGCGTCGAAGACGAGATCACCGTACATGTGAGCGCCGTCGCCGCTGCCCGCGTACTGATAGAGCCCGCTGTAGAACCAGGGGCATGAGACGCTCCGGCAGAAACTGGGTGGAGGCGCAACCCGGTAAACCACGCCCTTTCCAAATGACCCCTCGGTTGCTCCGTAGAGAGCGCCGTCGGGGCCGACGGTCACTCCACCATACGCATAGCTGGCATAGCCACCCGGGAACGGGACCAGCTCGGAGAAGGTCCAGCCGGGGTCGTGAAACGCCACTTTCCAGACGGTCCCCCAGTTGTAGCCCATGACGTAGTTATAGGTGGTTCCGTAGAGATTGCCGGCCTTGTCTATGGTTGGAGTGGCGTAAGGAAGCGCGCCGTCCGTGGCCATGAAGGCGTGAAGTACCCTGTAGGTCTGCGCCTGCGCGCTTGCCACCGCCAAAATCAGGACCAAGCCGAGCGCAACTATTCCCGCGTGGAAGTTGATGTCCCAAACTGAAGCTGCATTTTGCTCTTTATTTGGCATTTCGATTCCCCCTCGTTGCCGGGCCCACGCGTGAGAAGCGCGCCCGCCTAGGGGGTGATTTCCCAGATGGTGCCGCAACCGATGTAGCAAATCTCGGTGATGGTTCCGCCTTGCAGGGTCGTGCCATACAAATTCCCGGCGGAATCGAAAACCAACCCGCCATTCGGATTACTTCCATCGGAAGATTGAAAATCGTGCAGGTCCGTTTCGATCCAGCTTCCGTTGGATGGGGTCAGTTTGAATACTGCACCGTCGGGAGTCAATCCGGCGCCCGGAGTGGCATCATCGCCTTGGCCCGTGAAGGAGTGAATTACCTGGAAGCTCTGGGCTTGGACCGTGGCGACTATCATGATCGTTGTCAAAAACGCAAGCCCCAAACCGACAGCCAAGCTTCGCGCGTTCATCATCCGAGCTGCAAAACGTGCCATATATACCTCCATTTCAGCGAACCATTCGGGCAGTATTCCGCTACTGCTGGTCATGGTCAACTTAATTTTGGATTACGGCCTAATAGGCTGACGGCGGGGGACTTAGTCTACGTTCCCTGGCTAGAATGGTGACGGGACGGTTGGTTGCGGGCGCTAACAGGCCGACTCGCACCCAATCCCGAACGGGAACGCTGGTCTGGATCACTTACGACTTGGCGATTTATCGCCAACTACTCTGGACGAGAGCTATCGGTCTGCTTTTTTATCGCCTGACTCGATGCGCTCATCCGGGATCGCCGTGCCCCAGCCTACTGGCTGGGGACTTGGTTGTCCTGCGCGGCAACCATCTGCCCCTTGCCATCGCGCTTTGGCCAGGTGTCGGTCCAGACCTGGCACTGTTGGCATTTGGGCGTCGCAGCGCACACGATGCGCGGCTCCTTGCGGAGAAACTGCGCATGCCACGCTTTTTGCAGACAGAACGACTCGCATGGGTTTTCGAGCTTGCATTTCCCATGAACTTCCATCATGATTTCGAGGCGTCACGCAGGAGCCAATGAATGACTACTTTCCGCAGAGACATCCAGATTGTAATGTTAACGATGGTTGCAGTTGTCTTGTTTGCAGGTGCAGCCCTTTGCCCAGCATCTGCACAAACCCGCTACGAGTCCGTTTACAACGGACACAGGATTATCTATCCAGAATCCAGCATCCCCCGGCCCGGTCGCCCACACACGAACTACTTTTTTGTCGACTCGGACCAACCGGCAACCGAATCCCGACCCGGGTGATGAAACCCCAGGGTCAGTAGCCTGCGTATATAAGTTGGTAGCTGGACCGAGCGGCTGTCCGATTGCCACAAGCACAACAGTGCCCACCGGTGGTATCGGCGCCATTGCCATCGTGGACGCCGGTTACTACCCGACCGCACAGTCTGACCTGGACGCTTTTGACTCCTACTTTGGTATTCCGGCTACGACCATTACGCAGGTCTGGCCCACCCCGATACGGCCACCCGTTTACGGGGACTGGGAGGTCGAGGAGGCATTAGATATCGAGTGGGCTCACGCCATGGCGCCGCAGGCCAAGCTGTTCCTGGTGGTGTCGGCATTGTGTCAAGACCCGACATGCACGACCGATCCCACCTGGCAAGCAGTGCAGCTCGCCGGATATCTAGTGGCTCAGAACGGCGGCGGCGTGGTCAGCATGAGCTTTGCCGATGCGGAGATTCCTCAGGAAACTGGCCTTGATCAATACTTCACTTCCCCGGGAGTCGTCTACTTTGCAGCCGCCGGCGATGGGGGACTTGGCGTGAGCGCCTATCCGGCAGCGTCACCGAACGTTGTGGCGGTTGGAGGTACTTATTTCAACCGCGACCAAAACGGAAAGTTCACCTACGAGCAGTACTACACTGGCGGCGGAGGGGGCGACATTAGTCCGTACGAGTCGCGTCCCAGCTATCAGAATGGCATTGCGAGCATCGTAGGAAACTCTCGCGGCTATCCTGATGTCGCTTCCGACTTTTGTTGCACTGCCATTTACCTCAATGGAGGCTGGGGTTCGGTCGGAGGTACTAGTTGGTCGTCTCCTACCTTTGCTGGTATCGTGAACGCGGCCGGCAGCCGACAACAGTCGTCCTTCGCGCAGCTCACCACCATGTACAACGAGCTGGCCAGTCCCATCAGTACCATGCTGATTTCAACGACATCACGCAGGGTGATCCGCGCTGCAAGGTTGGTTGGGACCTGTGCACCGGCCTCGGTTCCCCCAAGACTTACGCCGGCAAGTAACCAACGAGGCTCCCCGGATTGCCCGTTCGATCTGGTCAAGACGCGGCCTTTGCCCGCGTCACCCTTTTTACCTTGTCCAGCCAACTGGTAATCCGGAAGTCGAAGTATCACAGAGGTCGCGGTTCAGCTGAAAAACCACTAGCTTTGCTGGACTCCCGCGAGGCACCGGCATTGTTGTGGTCCGATACAGAACAGAAGCGCGATAGATTTCCTACGATAAAAGACCCGCCCCCCTGGCGGGTTCTGATGTGCTGCGTTAAGAGGCCCAGCCCTCTGCCAGAGCCGGACGCCAGCCACTCCGAGTGAGCCTGCAAAAGGCGTTCGCATTTGCTTGGCTGGCGCCCCATGCGGACCACTCGTGCGAGGTTCCGGTTCCCGATGGCGGTGAAATCCGGCCTCTTCCCTCACTTCATGCCAAATGTCCAGCTCAGGCCCGAGCTGGTGCCGTAGTCGCTGCCCGCGAAGTGCGGCGGCGGCTGATTGTCCCAGTTGCCGTAGAACGAGATGTTCCACGACAGGTCGCCGGTGATCTTGATGTAGTAAGTGGCATTCATGTTGAACTTGACACGGCCGGGATCAGTCAGCACCGGAAAGAGTACCCCCGCGAAATCCACATTCGTTTTGTTGAACTTGAACAACTTCACATCGGCCGCGATCAAAGCGGTGCCAAGATTTTGCGAGCCTGAGAGCGTTGATTGGTTGTACTGCGTATTCTGCCAGGCCAGGCCGCCGAGAACTGCGATAGTCGCCCGGTTGGTGTTCTTCAAATAGCGCCCAATACCTGCGCCGACGGACGTTCTGCAGCTGGATTCCCTGCACCGAGCTTTGCAGAAAGTCACCCAGCCCTCCATAAAACCAATTGTCCCACGGCAAAAGGTGTCGACCGGTTGTGGTTATCTCGTTGCGCGTGGAGGCGGTCACTCCACTACTGCTGGACAGGTTCGAGCTCCATGCGGTGCCTACTGACCAGCGTGGTCGGAGGTATTCGACCTCCGAACTCAGGGTATATTGCACCGTTTCGTTTCCTTTGGAGTAAGTGGTGCCGAAGTTTACATCCCCGCTGAATCGCCGCCAGAACTTGTCGGACGTCTCAGCCATCTCCACGATTTGCGCCCGTTCGATTGCGGTTTGCTTCTGCGGAGCCTCAACCACCTCAATCTTGACCGGCCTCTCTCCTTCGGCCTCTGCGGTATTGAGGGTCCCTTTGTACACCGACCCATCCTGGGTTTTGACGATGAACAACTGCTTGCTCTCCAGGCGTGCCACCTTGGACCAGTCCAGCGAAGAAGTGCCGAGAATGTAGCTCATGCTCACATAGAGCACGCCAGCGTCGAGCCCCTTGACCTCGCCGGTCAGCCGGTCGCCGTTCTTCATGATGACGATGTCGGTATTATCGCGCGCAAACAAAGGCGAAGTAAGCAACAAGGCAAGAATGAAAAGACAAATTCGAATCTTCAAGCCGGCTCCTATCTGCTGATTTCTTCAGCCCTCCGCATTGAGTCGAGGGCTGCCAAATTATACGAAGGAGATGGCCGCTGATGAGAAATGCTGACGGAGCGACGCGCTCTCAGCTCAGCGGGAATTCAACAGGTCCATCCGGCGTTCATCAGGATGCCGTTCACCATCAGCAAGTTCATCGTCAGCCCGATAATGTTACCGACGTAGATAGCCATCATCGATTGCCGGCGCGACGATACCGGAAGAAACAGTAACTCCAAGGTCCCAATTCAACATACAACCCTGACGCCGCCATCTCATCCCCATCGCGGTCGTAGCTCGTATCCGAAAGGGCGTCAAGCAAACGCCAGGTTGCCCCTCGTATGTCTTCCCACGGAACCTGTACACGGGCTTGAACAGCACTGTCGCTGAGATTGACCACTATGAGACGTCGATCATCGTCCTTGGCCCAGCTCCAGGCGACCAAGCTCTGAAAGCTTGGATTGTCGGGCCAGCCGCTACGCTCGCACAGCTTCCATTGTCCGTCGCGAAATATCGGTGCACTGATGGCTGCCAGGAGCTTGTCGTAGAAAGCCTGCAATGCTTTGTCTGCGGGCTCGGCGGGGCGTCTACCCAGAAAGACAGGGAGTCGTACCTTTCGGCCTTCAAATTGTCCTTCGTGGAACAGTCTTGCCCCCGGGAGGGAAGATATCGTGACTGCGGCGGCCTGTTCCTTTGCCGGCGAAAAGGTCGCTGCGGCCCGAGGCTCATCGTGGTTCTCGAGGAAGCGAAGCAGCTTCTGTTGGAAGGCAAGGTCGGCACAGAGATGAAGCCGCACGCTCTCTGCATTGTCATGCTCCAAGCGATCATAGAGCCGCTTGTCGTAGCAGAAGTCGAACCCCTGCTGTTGCAGCTCCCACTCCAGGTCCCAGTAGGCCTCGGCAATGAAGCGGAACTCGGGATGCGCTCTCTTGATGGCAGGGATCACGTCACTCCAGTACTCGGTTGACGGCCGTTGCCCAGCACGGTTGCTCCAGGTGCGTTCGAAGATCTCGTTCAGCAGAAGCATAGCCATGTCGCAACGGACACCATCGCACTGTGAGGCAATACTGGAGACGGTTTCAATCACTGCTTGCCGAAGCCCGGGCTGAAAAGCATTAAGCTGCAGAACATCTGGCCAGGCGGGAAAGTAAGGGTCTCGTCCACAGGCGTAGACCTCTCCTTGTACCTCAATGTAGGATGCCGCGTCGTTTTTGGCATCCTCGGCATTCCCACGAATGAAATACTCGGGGTGTTCGGTGACCCACGGATGATCCGGAGCTACATGGTTCGGCACGAAATCCAGGAGCAACTTCATGCCTCGCTTCCCGAGCTCTCGCCGTGCAATGGCCAGACCTTCAGGACCTCCGAGGTGTTTGTCGACCACGTAGCGTCTTATGCAGTAGGGAGATCCAACATTGTCTTCCGGCTTAAAATCGGGCAGAGCTCGACGGAAATCGTCAACCAGATTCTTGTTCTGATTAGCAATCGCAATTCCCGCAGGACTCCGCTCCCAAACTCCCATGAACCAGACTGCGTCGAAGCCGAACTTGGCGATGGCATCCCATTCGGCTGAGCGCACAGAACTCAAATCAACGGGGCTTCCAGTTTTGAGGCTGAGTTCAGAGAGCCAAACCCAGGTATTGATCTCGTACAATGTGGGATATCGAGGCCACATCGACATGGTAATTGCCTCTTTCGGTTGAGCCTTCGCAATTCACCAGTGAACCCGTTCTTACAAGATACCTATCAAGCGGGATTATTTGGTTCCAGTTCGGCTTTCGCCTGGACAGGGATATGCGGAGAGCGCAACTCCAGCTAAGAGACTTGCTCATCCATTGTTGGCTCTCTCTCGGCAAAGGCATCTGTGTTTGTCCGTCTAGCGGAGAGTTGGCGGCACCGCCACGTAACAGACGCGATTGCTACTTCTTTGATTCGTCGCTCTTAAAGCCACCTGCTTTCCCGGCATCCAGAAGCTGCTGCGGATCGAGACGACCGAATAGCTCGATCAGCTTCGCGACCACGCCGGTCCAGCCAGTCTGGTGACTGGCCCCAAGGCCCGCGCCGTTATCGCCGTGGAAATATTCGTAGAAGAGTATGTTGTCCTTCCACAGCGGATCGGTCTGGAACTTTTCCGTACCTCCGAACACCGGCCGCCGGCCCGATTTATCCCGCAGGAAGATCCGTTCCAGCCGATTGGCTATTTCGTGGGCTACCTCGAACAGGTTCATCAACTTGCCCGATCCGGTCGGACACTCGATCTTGAACTTGTCGCCGTAATACAGATAAAACTGCAGCAAAGCGCGAATCAGCACTGCGTTCACCGGCATCCATATGGGCCCCCGCCAGTTGGAGTTCCCGCCGAACATGCCGGTGTCGGATTCAGCCGGTAGATAATTAACCCGGTATTCCTGGCCTTCAACGTTGACGATAAAGGGATGGTCGTGATGGTAGCGGGAAAGCGCCCGAATGCCGTAGGGACTAAGAAATTCGTTCTCGTCGAGCATGCGCGTCAGAATCCGGCGCAACCTGTGCTCATTGACCAGCGCAGCAATACCGCGATCCGCATATCCAAGATGCCCCTCCCCGGTTGGATGAATGCTGTTGCGCAGTTCGGGCATACGTTGCATGCGTTCTTGTAGGATCTTCCCCGCTCGCGGCACCCGTTCGCGCTGCCAGGGCTCGATCACGGTGGTAGCGCCCAAGGGCAGCAGGCCCACCATGGAGCGGACTTTGAGCCGCCTGGCGCTACCATCCGGGAGGCGCAGCACGTCGTAGTAGAAACCATCCTCCTCGTCCCACATGCCTTCCGGACCCGTCTGATTCATGGCGACCGCGATCCAAATGAAATGCTCAGCAAACTTCAGGGCCATGTCTTCGTAAAAGGAGTCGTGCGCCGCTAACTCCACGGCGATCTCCAACATGTTCTGGGAGAACATTGACACCCACGCCGTGCCGTCAGCCTGCTCAAGGCGGCCGCCGGTGGGCAGCGGCGCGCTGCGATCGAAGACGCCGATGTTGTCCAGCCCGAGGAAGCCGCCTTCAAACAAGTTCTTGCCAAAGCGGTCTTTGCGGTTCACCCACCAACTGAAGTTCAGCATCAGCTTGGCAAACGAGCGCTTGAGGAACTCGAGGTCGCCTTGCCCTTTAAAGGCCTGCTCCGTGCGGTACAGGAAAATCGTCGCCCAGGCGTGTACCGGCGGATTGACATCGCTGAAGTTCCACTCGTAGGCCGGGATCTGGCCGGTCGGATGCAGGAAGAATTCCTGCAGCATCAGGTCGAGCTGTTCTTTGGCGAAATCCACATCGACCGTGGAGAGCGCGATGGTGTGGAACGCCAAGTCCCATGCTGCGTACCACGGATACTCCCATTTGTCGGGCATCGAGATGATGTGCTGGTTCACCATGTGGAACCATTCGCGGTTCCGCATGAAGCGTCCGCCCGGCTTCATCGGATCCTGACCATGTTCCGTGAGCCATAGGTCCACGTCGAAGAAGAAATACTGTTTGCTCCACAGCATCCCGGCCAGCGCCTGGCGCATGACGAGGGCCTCATCTTTGCTGACACGTTCCGGAGTTATGGATTTGTAGAACTCATCCGCCTCGCGCTGGCGAGTCTGCATGATTTCAGCAAAGCCCTTGAAGGGATCGCCCATGGCCGCAGGCGCCAGATCGCTTAGCCGCAGACGGATGGTGGCTGTCTTTCCCGCGCCCACATTCAACTGATAGTGTGCCGCAGATTTAGTTCCCGTTTTCTCGGGGTTGACCGAGTTGTGATTTCCTTGAACCACGTAGTTGTTGATCCCATCTTTGACGTACGGAGTGGGGTTGGGCGTGCCGAAGAGCCGCTCGTTGTTGGTCTCATTTTCCGTGAACAGCAGCGGGACATCTCCCTCGCAGTACAGATACCGCTCACCCAGATCGGCGTGTGACGCTGCAACAGCCTGTACGCCCTTCCGGCCAGAGACTCTGCTTCAAGGACGGTTTGGGTGTACCTGGCCACCATGTCCAGATGTTGCGAAACCATAGGGTCGGCAGGACATCTAATGTGGCCGGCCTCAGGCCCGCGATTACTCACGCTGATCTGGATGAGGAGGTCTTCCGGCGACTGCTTGGCATATTCCACGAACACATCGAAGTAGCGATCTTCGTTGAAGACACCCGTATCCAGCAGCTCGTACTCCATGTCGCCACGGTTGCGCCGCTTGTTCGTCTCGATCAGATTGCTGTAGGGAAACGCCGCTTGCGGATACTTGTACAGGTACTTCATGTACGAATGTGTCGGCGTGCTGTCGAGGTAGAAGTAGTATTCTTTAACGTCTTCGCCGTGGTTGGCCTCGCTGTTCGTCAGGCCGAACATGCGTTCCTTGAGGATGGGGTCTTTGCCGTTCCACAGGGCCACGCTGAAGCAAAGCAACTGCTGATCATCGCTGATACCGGCCATGCCGTCTTCGCCCCAGTGATAGGCGCGCGACCGGGCCTGGTCATGAGTGAAGTAGTCCCAGGCATTGCCATCCTGGCTGTAGTCCTCGCGAACCGTGCCCCACTGCCGCTCGCTCAGGTAGGGTCCCCACTTTCTCCATGGCTTCTTGCCGGGGCCTGAACCCTGCTGAGCTCTGAACGTCTCGAGCGTGCCTGCTTCTTCGAGTCTGGCTGATTCCGGATTCGTGCTCATCTCTTTCTCCTGATTTCTCGCCCCGATAAGGGTACCCCAGAAGCCGCCTCGCGGCCAGAACGCACACCGCCAGTGCTGTTAATTTTCCTTGTCGGAATCCAACCGTGGCGGTTCCCGAGGCAGCTCTGGCTCTCACTCACGCTCTTGGCGTCGAAGCCCTTCGATCTCTGCTCGCTCTGCGGCATGAAGTTGCTGCAACTTCTGCTCTATCTCGTCGCGCAGCGCCCGCCGTTCATCGGAAGACAGCGCGGGTTTCTGCGGCTCTTCCGCTGCGACCGCATGTGCGTGTTGGGATCCTTCCGGACGAAATCCTCGTCTTCTCTCCTGCTCAGCCTTCCTCAACTCCCTTCTCTTCTTCTGCAACGCTGCCACGAGATCGTGTTGATACCCCACAATGGCGAACAGTTGGCCAGTCGTCCACGCGAACGTAAAAAGCCCGGAAATGGCCATCAGCGGTCCGAGTTCCCGCCGCTCCAAGGCAACAGCATTTGCCCATAACCGATCGTGACGTAGGTGTTGGCGCAGAAATACATGGAATTGCGGAGGTTGGGGATAAGGCCCGTCCAGTCAATGGCTAATCCCCAAATGCAGATTTCCAGGGCGTGCAGAAAGAGCAGGAACAGTATCGTCGCGGCAAAAATGTAAGTCGCCAGGCCAGGATGGCACGCTCTTTCACGCAGTTGCCTGGACCTCATCTGGTAGTAGGCAACGATGCGGTCCAGGCCCGCCCCATGCACAAGCATGACCAGGACCAGCATAACGCCGCCAAATGCGAGGACCTCAAACGGAATCTCAAACGAGGATATGACCAACCAGAGGAAGGACGCAGCGGACATCGGCAGGTTCTCCAATACGCAGCAATTCCCTCCCAGCTGCTTAATGATCTCTTACAGGAGTTCAGCAACGACTCCCGGCGTACCGGCAACGTCAGCGGGACGGCGAGAGCACACCCTCCCGTCGTCCCAACCAGTAACTGCACCTCGGACATCAAGGGCTGGTTAATTACTCATGGCTTTGGGGTTCGTTTCCGTTCAGGCGGTACACCATCGCAGTCTTGGTGACGCCCAGCGCCAGCCAGTCCTGCACATCCTGCTGCAGGGTGACGTAGAACTGTGCGGCCAGCTTTTTCTGCTTTTCCGCTATGGCTGCTCTGTCGGCAAACTTTACCTGGAAGGCGAACTCGCCCACCAGAGACTTATGCTCGCCCCGGGTACGCCACAACCCGATATCGCATTTGCCCACTAACCCTTTACCGAAGTCCAGTTGGCCAAGCGGAAGCAATACCTCTTCCACGATGCCTCCGTTCACCAGGCTTAGTTTCTCTGTGTCGGACCTCTTGAGGGCCGCGAGCGCCGGAAACACTTTCACCAGAGTGACCATCGACTGCTTGTCTGCGTCGTGCATCTGGCTTAAGCCGAACTGGCAGTTGTGCGAGTACAGAATGCGGTAGCCACCGACCTCGTTCTTCAGCGGCAAGGCTTCGGCCTTAAACTTGATACGGTACGCGCCAGCGATCTTGGGCCGAACGTCCACAGCCGTCGCAGTCTGCTCATCCGGATGACGGAACTTGAATACCAATTCGGGATCGCCTACCGGAAATCCATCCACGTAGGAGATGCGCCGGCGCAGGATGAACGCGTTGTTGTACAGCCGAAAATCGGAAGTGTCCCCAAAAGTGATCTCCCTGATTTGTGGCCGCAGGCTAGCCTCGGCATCGGCGATGAACCCAACTCCCACCTTCTTGGCTGTTTTCTGCACGATCTTGCCGAAGTCGCGAAAGGCCTGCACGGAAGTGAACCGATCTGGCTTCAGGATGAGCTTGGCTTCCAGATACTGGACGCGATCCAGCGGCGCGCCATCCTCGTAAGTAGCACCTGCAGCCGGCGTGACGCTTGTGGCTAGTGCGCCATTCGTGAACTGCTTTTCCTTCTTACCCTTCTTGTCCTTTTTATCTTTGTCCTTCTTGTCCTTTTTGTCTTTCTTTGACACTGGTTTCCTCCAATGAAATCTCGTCCCAGCAGAAGAGCGTGGTCGCAGAACCCCTATTGACGGAACTGTTAATAATTACTACCCGGTTGACCTGCGCGCAACTGGAAAGATACCAGCTTTCCATGCGCAGGGTCGATGGCCGAAGGTCGTACCGCTTGGCTTTTGGTTCTTATGTTGGCGCGAGTAAGGGAACCTGCCTCGTCAGGTATTGGTTGCACTAGTCCCATTTCGGGACGCCCCGCGAATTCTCCTCACGGGACCGTAATCCTAACCACCCGCCAGTGAGATACTGCGTTGTAGATTCGTCATCCAGGTTGTCCCGTCATGACCCCGAAAACTGAGGGCCCCGCCGAGCCGCGCCATAGCGAGCCATTCGACTTTGATTTCATCGTCATCGGCTCCGGCTTCGGCGGCAGCGTCACCGCCCACCGGCTCACCGAGAAGGGTTATAGAGTCGCGGTCATGGAGATGGGCCGCCGCTGGACGCCGGATAACCTGCCACGCACCAGCTGGTCGTTCCATCGCTGGTTCTGGCGTCCCGGGCTGGCGCTGCGCGGCTTCTTCAATATGCGCTTCTTCAGGCATGTCACCATCCTGCACGGATGTGCTGTCGGCGGCGGCTCGATCACCTACGCCTGCACGCTGCTGCGCCCGCCTGACAAAGTCTGGGACAACGGATACTGGGCCGGCCTGTCCGACTGGAAGGCCGAGATGCCGCAGCATTACGACACCGCGTCTCGCATGCTCGGCGTCACCGAGAACAAGATTCTCGGCCCGGCTGACCTGCTGCTCAAGCGGGGCGCCGAGGCTGTGGGTGTCGGCGAAACCTTCTACCGAACGCGTGTCGGCATTTTTCAGTCGCCGGAAGGGCAGCCTGGCGGCCAGACTTATCCGGACCCCTATTTCGGCGGAGAAGGTCCCGAGCGCACCACCTGCAACGGCTGCGGCGGCTGCATGATGGGCTGCCGTCACGGCGCCAAGAACACCCTCGACAAGAACTACCTCTATCTGGCGGAAAAACACGGCGCTGCTGTATTCCCCGAAACCCGGGTGGTGGATGTTCGCCCGTTGAACGGCCAACCTGACGGCAGCGACGGCTATGAAGTCGCAACCGTGAAGTCCACGGCGTTCGTGAACCGGCAGCCGCGACGTTTCACGTGCCGCGCTGTGGTCTTCTCCGCCTCGTCGCTCGGCACAACGGAACTTCTCTTCCGCCTGAAGTCGAAGGGCTCACTGCCGCGCATCAGCGACCGGCTGGGCAAACACATTCGCACCAACTCTGAGTCGCTTATCGGGGTTCGTGTGCCCGGCTCTGGCGAGGACTTGTCGAAGGGCGTTGCCATCGGCTCCGGCATCTACATCGACGAACACACCCACATCGAAGCCGTACGCTATCCCGCCGGATCAGATGCGATGTCGGCGTGGTGCACCATCCTGACCGGCGGCCGTCCCGGCTCGGCCAGAATCGCGCTGTGGCTGAAGAATCTCTGGTACTCGGCCCTGCGCCATCCCGTCAGGACCTTCCGCCTCTTCCAGCCCTTCGGCTGGGCGCGCGAGTGCGTGATCCTGCTTTGCATGCAGGCCCTCGACGCTCACATTGACATGTGCTGGGAGCGGCCGTGGTTCTGGCCTTTCCGCAAATTTCTGGTCAGCCGCGGCGACAAGGTGCCCACCTACATTCCGCAGGCCAACGAATTCGCCGAGAGGCTCGCCCGCCTTTCCGGTGGCACGGCCATGAGCATGTTGCCCGAGATCCTGTTCAATATTCCCGGCACGGCGCACTGCCTCGGAGGTTGCGTCATTGCCGACTCCGCCGAGAACGGCGTCGTCGATTCCCGCCATCGCGTCTTCGGCTACCGGAACATGTACATCTGCGACGGCTCGGTGGTCGCCGCCAACCTCGGCGTCAATCCCAGCCTCACGATTACGGCCCTTACCGAGCGTGCCATGAGCTTCATCCCGCCAGCGTCCGAGGCGAATTGGAACGACTGCGCCGACTTGACAACTGCCAACTGGCAATCGCCTCTTGCCAGTCGTGCCCGGCTTTAACTACCTTAGGTGAAGCTCACGGCTGACGGCTGACAGCTGAGGGCTGATGGAATGCTGACTACCGAATCCCACATCGTTCTCTACGCCGTCGCCCTGGTTATCGGGCTGGCAATCTTCGCCAAGGTGCGCTTAAGCAACGCGCGGCAAGCTGTTCTTCTCATCGCCAGCTACGCGCTCTACGCCACCTGGGGGCCCTGGTTCTCCGCCGTGCTGCTCGCTTCCACGGTGATGAACTTCCTGTTCGGCCAGTGGCTGCGGCGCAAGCCGTCTGCGCTCGTGCTGTGGATTGGCATTATCTGCAATCTGCTGCTGTTCGGCAGCTTCAAGTGTCTTCCCGGATTCGCCACTTCCCTTCCGCTATCCTCGCTGCAGAAGTTTTCTCACATTGCGTTGCCGCTGGGAATTTCCTTCTGGACATTCCAGGCGATGAGCTACCTTTTCGATTTGTATCGTGGCGAGGAGCTTGATCCCACATTGTGTGAGTTCGCGCTGTACATGGCATTTTTCCCTGTCGCGATCTCCGGCCCGATTTGCCGGCTCCCTGACATGCTGCCGCAGTTCCGCTCCCAGCAGCCGGTTCCGCGCAGTGACATGGCGCGAGGCCTGTGCCGCATCGCAACCGGCGCGCTGATGATGCAATTGGGCCAACTGCTGGGACGCGGCATCCTCAACGCGGGCGGCATCAATGCCGGTTTCGATCGCGTGACACATTGGAGCGGCCCGGACGTCTGGTGCCTGGCCTTCGGTTACGGCTTGCAGCTCTTCTTCGACTTCGCGGGCTACTCGCACATCGCCATCGGCGCGGCCAAAATGCTTGGCTTCACGGTGCCCGAGAACTTCGACCGTCCGTTCGCGTCTACTACGCCGTCAATTTTCTGGACGCGCTGGCACATGTCGTTGTCCTTCTGGATTCGCGACTACGTATTCGTTCCGCTGGCCACCGCGCGACGCGAGATTTGGTGGCGCAGCCTCTCGCTTGTCATTTCCATGGTGCTGTTCGGCGTGTGGCACAAAGCCAGCCTGCTGTTCGTGCTCTGGGGTTGTTATCACGGAATATTGCTGGTGTTGCATCGGCAGATCCAGCAGGTTGAGAGGCGGCTAAATTGGGTGCCCGCGACCCCAATCTGGACAGCGATTTCGTGGCTCGTTACCATTACGCTGGTCAGCTCCGGATGGATATTCTTCCGCGCGAATTCCCTTCCCCAAGCTGGCCGGATGTTTAGCGCTCTGGGTTCGCCCACAACCTATGGGAAGCACTTTCTTCCTCTGCCCCTGTATCTGCTCGTGCTGGCCCTGGCGTTGGTCTATGCGACAACACAGTTGGTTATCGCCAGTCTTGAGCGCCACGCGGAGCGCATGGGAATGGAGAGGGCGACGCCGCGCGCTGAGACGATTGCGGTCATTCTGCACGACCGCTGGGTGTGGCTGACGCCAATGTACGGGTTCGCGCTGCTGATTGCGACCTGGCTGGTTACGCGCGCCCAGAGCGCCGGCGCCGCGCCGTTTGTGTATCGGTCATTCTGAAATGGACCGAAATCCAACATGCAGAGTCCGCCCCGGCCAATACCTGCTTATCGATGCAGATGACACATTGTGGGAGAACAACGTTTACTTCGAGCGCGCGATTGCCAATTTCATTTCGTTCCTGAACCATCACGAGTACACGCCCGACCAGGTGCGCGAGGTTTTGTACGATGTGGAGCGCGAAAACATTCGCCAGCACGGCTATGGCATGCAGAGTTTCGCACTCGCGCTGGTCAAGTGTTTCGAGCAGTTGTCGGTCGGGCCGTTGACACCTGCTCTACACGAGACCATCCACGGTTTCGCCCACGCTATTGCCGAGCATCCTATGGAGATTCTGCCTGAGGTGCCGGAAACGCTGGCCGATCTCGCGCACCGGCACCATCTATTCCTGTTGACCAAAGGCAACTTTACCGAACAATCGGGCAAGGTCGAACGTTCTGGGTCTGAAGGAACATTTCACGGCTGTCGAAGTCGTGGCGGAGAAAGACGCTGCGACCTACAATCTCGTGGTCGAAAAATACAGTTTGCTGAGGGAAAACACTTGGATGATCGGCAACAGCCCGAAGTCAGACATTAATCCTGCACTGGAGGCCGGGCTACACGCGGTGTTCGTGCCACATCACAACACCTGGATGCTGGAGCGCGGCGAGCTGCGTCCGGAGGCGGGCAACGGCCGGTTGTTGCAGGTGGAGAGCTTTGGTAGATTGCGCGAGGTGTTTTGATGAGCAGTTAACCACAGAGGCCAAGTCACTGCAACGTGTGCGCCCTGTCACAACGATCCTGTATCGGGGTGAACTAGCCTCTCCAAGGCAATGCCCGCTCTTCTCAGTCTGCGGTGAATGTCGAGGTTATTCGGAATGGAAAAGTTTGTTTTAGGACTGGTTATTCTCTGTAGCAGCGTATCGTGGGGCCAATGTCCCCTAAAGCTCAATCAGTTTGACCCCAGCGCTCTGTGGGGAGCAGATAAATCTCTTTTCGGTGGGCCATCGCGAGGGCAACACGAGACCATGGTGATCCATGCCACGAACGTGAGCCCCAAAGACATCGCCGCCGTGGACTTCACGGTTACTTTCGTGGACGCCACGTTGACGGATCACGAAGACTTATTAGAGAAATTCGAATGGGCAGGTAATCTGAAACAGGGCAAGGATATGAAGAAACGCTGGGATCGTCCCTTAATGTACGTGGGGGGGTACCCTTATGCGAGGATCAACGTGCTGAAGGTGTTGTTCACTGACGATAGCGCATGGTTGAACGATGGCAGTTGCAAACAACTATGGAACAAGCGCTATCTGGAAAAACACAAAGTAGCTGATTGATGGGGTGCTTTGTGGTAATGGTAACCGGTAACGTCA
>CAVPFD010000003.1:0-41013 GCA_963703645.1 uncultured Acidobacteriaceae bacterium | reverse complement strand
AAGCGCTCGATCTGGGTTTGATCGAAGGTGTTACGACGAATCCTTCGCTGTTTGCGAAAGAGCCTAAGTCGGACTACATCGAGCATCTTAAAGATCGTTGACCTTTGCCATAAGTATGGGGGACGATATTCGTTAAGCGTCGAAGTATTCAGCAACGACCCAGGAGATGCTGATCCAAGGTGAAAAGTTCGTAAAGGAGCTTAACTATAAGCACTTAAGAGTTAAGGTCCAAATCAGCTACAAGGGAGCGAGCTACCTCAATGTCGTGCGGGAATTTACTGAGAGAGGAGTGCCGGTAAACTGCACGGCTCTCATGACGCCGATGCAGGCGGTTTTAGCTGCGGCAGCGGGCGCCAAGTACGTCAGCCTGTTCTACAACAGGATCAAGATGGAACCAAGGGATTTGATGCAGGAGTGGAAGGAAATGCTCGCTTCCGGGGCGTGAGCCCGGGGCTTGGTACTAAAGACACAATGAAGAAGTTGCAATGTGTAAGTGTGGGGCATGAAGTGGCTTCCATCATTTCGTGACTCACCAGGAGAAGGATGTGAGCGGCATCACTTGTGGATGTGCTGCCGCCGCTGGCACGGCTCAACACCTGACTCCGAACTGTGACCCGGCGCTTCCGCCGCAGGGCGGCTGGCGCTTGCGCGTGCCGCAGTCCGAAATCTGCCTCGATATTCCAGGCTGCATCGCGCAGATTCGGGCGGGTTAGGTTTTCGCTTCGGGATGGTGGCGAGCCATCTCCCACGCCTTGGCGTATTTCCAGCTCACGTATTCCTCGTGGTAGAGGTGCAACAACAGGCCTTCGCGGCCGTCGAGGAAGCCACCGCGCAGAATGTAGTTGTACAAAAATGTAAGGCGCGGACGAACGACGATGTCGAGGAAGCTGAACGCGCGCGGGCGCTGGGCGGCGGCCATCTGCGCTCCCAGCGACGAGTAGCGGTTCATGTGGTCGAGGTAGCTCTCGAGCGTGGGATAGGCGTGGTGCAGCAGATGGTTCTTCAGCTTTGCCGTTGGGCCGGCGACGTGCGCGTCTTCGTGCACCAGCCGGTCCTCGAATTGACCTGAGCCCCGGCGGAAGAGCCGCAGCTTGGGATCGGGATAGAAGCCGCCGTGGCGAATCCAGCGTCCGAGGAAGAAGTTCTGGCGTGGAATCCAGAAGCCGGTGGCGGAGGGATTCGCGGCGAGCGTGGAGCGGATTTCGTCAGCTAGTGCAGGCTCGACTTCTTCGTCGGCATCGAGGGAGAGCACCCAGTCTTTGGTCGCTTTGGTCAGGGCGAAATTCTTCTGTCCAGCGAAGCCGCGCCAGGGTTCGACGTGGAATTTGGCGTGGAAGGATTCGGCTATCTCGCGCGTGCGGTCGGTCGAGCCGGAGTCAACGATGACGATCTCGTCGGCCCAGGCGACGCTGGCCAGGGTGCGGGCGAGGTTGGTTTCCTCGTTCAGCGTGATGATGACGACGGACAGGCTGAAGCAGACAATGCTAACCGCCGCGGGTGACGGCGGGAAGAGAAAACGGTGGCGGGGCCGGCGCCACCCGAAGACGCGCGAAATCGGCGCGTCAAGTCTGTGCCGTCCCTGGAGGACTCAGTCCGTCTTTTTTCCCGTTACCACGGCTTACGCCGGGGCTGACCAGATGCCGCCGCTGCGCGGCTGGCGCATCGGCAAGCGCCAACTGATGCGGACGCTGACTGCCACACAGGGCACAGCGCGATTGTGCGAAACAAAATCCTCAGCCGCGGTTACGGGGCTGGCTCGCGCCTCGATGCGGCGGTTGTGTTCCCGCCGGAGGTGTTTGCGCCGGATTCTGCGGCTGCATCTGCATCTGCGGTGGCGCCGGGCTCGGCGGCGGCGTGCCCGTCTGGTCCGGAGCGTTGACGCCCGGAACTGGGATGGGCTTCACAACCGGCTGCGTCAGATCGTTGGTATTCGCGGGCACCACGCCCGGCACCTTGGGCATGTGCTGCACCTTCGCCGCCTCCGCGTCCGTCAGATCAATGCCGAGCTTGGCCAGGGTGTCGGCCGTGGACAGATCAAGCTGCACCTTCGACTTCTCGTAATTCGTGGCGGCGCCCAGAACGTTGGACTCGGCCTGGGTCAAGGCGCTCGACGCCTGCAGCACCAGCGTGCTCGTAGAGGCGCCCATGCGCAGCTTCTTCTGCTCGGCGTCGAGATTTTGGGCGGCATAGTCGCGGGCCGCAATCGCGGCTTGCAGGGCGACGTAATTCTGCTGCAAGGCGAACTGCGCCTGCCGCACCTGCAGCCGGATCGTGTTTTCCGTTTGCTGCAAGCTCATCTGCGCCTGGCGATATTCCAGCACCGAGCGCACCTGGTCGGCCTGGATCTGGCGGTTGCGCAGCGGGATGTTGATGTTCACGCCTACACCCTTGTCGGGCGCCGAGCTGTTGAACAGGTTGCTGAACGCATCGCTGTAGCCGGTGGTGGGGACGATTCCGGGCGGCGGCAGCGGGATGCCGGTGCACAACGGGTTCTGTGGACCAGCCAGCGCCGACGCGCCATAGAAGGCATACAGGTCCACCGTTGGCAGCAACTGGTTGCGAATCGACTTGCGGGAGATTTCGTTGTTGGTCAGGGTAAGGCGCGCGGTGGCGATTTCCGGACGCTGCTGCAGGGCCTCGTCGATCAGGTCTTCCACCGGACGTACCTGGTACTGCTCGGTGATATTCAGGGTGTCGGTGGGAATCACCGGCGCGACGGCCAGGATCGGGTCGGCCATGTTGCGCGTGATCGCGTTCTTCATCAGCAGTTGCTGCGAGCTGCAGATTCACTTGCGCGGCGATCAGGTTCTGCTGGGCAGTGGCCACCGCGCTCTGCGCTTGCACCACGGTGAGTGGAGCGAGCGTCCCGGCCGCCACCTGCTTCTGATTATCGGAAAGCGTCTTGTTGGTCAGGTCCAGCGCGCGCTGCTGCACGGTCACATTGGAGTAAGCGTTCACCAGGTCCCAGTAGATGTTCTCGATCTGCGAGACCGTCTGTGATGACCTGCAACCGGAAAGTGACGTCATCAATTTCCTTGTTGTTGCGGGTGATGCGGATCCAGCGCAGGTTGGGATCGTAGCCGAATCCGGACAGCAGGTGCTGGCGCAGCTCAAAGCGGAAGTTCGGCGTCAGAGTCGGGATTCAGCGTGTTGAAGGCCGAATTGGAGGCGATGCGCGTGTTATTGAAGGCCACGGTCATCAGCGTGCCGGTGGAGAATCCCTGGCTGTAGAGGAAGTTGGCGGTGGTCGTGGTTCTGGTTCAGGCGTAGGCGTGCCGGTGAAGATGGTGTTCGCTTCCGGCGTGATGGCGTGCTCGCCCGACACCGTCCCCGTAATTACCGGATCATAGTTGTCGATCGGGGGGCCTTCGCCCTGGGTGGAGGCGACGATGCCGCCGACGCCCGCGCCGGCGCCGCCGACGCCGATGGTCGTGCCGCCCACGCCTCCGCCAGTCGAGCCCGTGGTGGACGTGCCGGTGCCACCGGCCGAGGTCGTGCCGGTTTGTCCGCCGGGCGTGCCCTGCACCAGGCCGGCGTTGACGCCCAGCGCGACCGCTCCGGAGCTGGTTCGCAGAATGTCGGTGTCGGCAATCGATAGGTTGTAGCGCTGAATCCCGATATCGAGATTATCTTCCAGCGCCATGGCGACGGCATCGTTGAGCGACAGATACAAGCTTGCCGTCAATGAGGAGGTGGTCGGTACGCCCGCTGTTGGCCACGTTCAGCGGTGCAACCTCGCGCAGCCCATACACCGTAAAGGGATTTGGCCATTGCCGCTTGCCACGGCTGTAATCCTGGTCGGAGTAGGGATGCCCGCTGCGCTGCGGCGCGGGCGCCTGCGGCAGCGGGGTAAGCGGCGGGTTGGCCGGCGGAGCAGTCTGGGGCGCCGCATTTTGTGCAAAACTCGCCGCAGCGAGCAGGCAAGTTACGAACGCGGTGAGCAATTTCTTAGGCAGCGGATTCACATGCTGGGAAGCAGACATTCCTTTATCTCCAGGAACTGAGGCTGTAGCTTTCGCGGGCTTCATCGGATTCTTTGATGCCTGTCGCCGATCTCTGCTACGGGAAGAGTCGCGAAGGATCGTCTCAAGATGACTCCGCAGAGAACGAAAAGTACTTGCGCCATTCGCAAGCCGCAGGAATGGCATAGTATAGCTGACACAGGAGGCTGGTTCTTGACCGCTTTACACTGCTTAACATAGCTTTACAGAGCAGCAACAGAGGCTTTCCTGCCAACCAAAGGGTCTATTGTGAGTCGCACTCTCAAAATTACGCTGGCCTATGACGGAGCGGAGTTTCACGGATGGCAGATCCAGCCCGGGTTGCCGACCGTGCAAGGCACTCTGGCCGAATCCATCAGGCGGCTCACCGGCGAGGACGTGCTGCCCCAAGGCTCGGGGCGCACTGACGCCGGAGTGCATGCCCTGGCTCAAGTTGCGTCCGTGCATCTGGAGTCCCCGATCCCAGAGGACAATCTGGTCATCTCTCTCAACGACGTTCTTCCACCGTCCATACGCGTGACCTCTGTAGTGGAGACCTACGCCAACTTCCACGCGCGGCATTCGGCTTCGGCGAAGACGTATCGTTACCGAATCTATCGCGGCGATATCTGCCCGCCGTTTCTCGGCCCGCTACGTTTATCACGATCCTTATCCCATGAACGAAGAAGCGCTCATTCGCTCCTCGGAGCACGTCGTCGGAACCTATGACTTCACATCGTTCGCGGCCTCGGATCCGGAGCGCAGCGCCCGCATTGCTGAGAGTCGGGAAGCGGTGGAAACGATTGATGCGCAGGTCATTTCCAACATCCGCACGATCCACTCCTCGCAGTGGGTGAGGACCGAGGACGAACTGACCTATACGGTACGCGGCGACGGATTTCTTCACCACATGGTGCGCAACCTGGTCGGCACCTTTCTCCAGGTCGGCAGGGGCGCTCTGGAGATTGACGATGTGGCGAGGATCCTTCAAGCGCGTGATCGCAGCGCCGCCGGCCCGACCGCTCCGGCTTGCGGACTTTACCTGGTAAGCGTTGAATATTAGGCATGGCTACAAGCAACCGTCGTTGGGAGCAGCACGATCGTGACCACGAACCCGGCCACCGGAGAGGTGTTGGCGGAGCTGGCTTGCGCCACTACAGGTGATGTGCAGAATGCCGTGCTTCGCGCTAAAGAGGCGCAACCGGCGTGGGAAGCGACCGCAGTCCGGGACCGAATTGCAGTGCTGCGCAGGTTCCAGCACGGCCTGAGCGAGCGCCGCGATGACGTGGCCAATCTTATCTGCGGCGAGGCTGGCAAGCCCGTCGTGGAAGCGCTGGTCACCGAAGTCCTTGTCGTCCTCGATGCAGCCGAGTTCTGCATCAATAATGCGCATCAGTTCCTGCGGGAACAAAGGCTGCCACACGGCAATCCGGTGATGAAGATGAAACGCGGCAAGCTGGCGCGCGAGCCCTTCGGCGTCATCGGCATCATTTCGCCGTGGAACTATCCCTTCTCGATTCCGGCGGTCGAAACCCTGGCGGCGCTGGTCACGGGCAATGCCGTGGTGCTGAAGCCGTCGGAGTTCACGCCGCTGATCGCGCTGGAATTGCAGCGCCTGTTGCACGCGGCTGGATTGAATCCCGATCTCATGCAGGTTGTGATTGGAGAAGGACCGGCGGGAGCTGCGCTCATAGAGTCTCCTATCGATAAGCTCATGTTCACGGGAAGCGTTCCGACGGGCAGGCGCGTTGGGGAAGCGGCCGCCAAGAAGCTGCTGCCGGTGGTGCTGGAGCTGGGCGGCAAAGATCCCATGCTGGTGCTCGAGGACGCCAACGTGGATATCGCCTCCAGCGGCGCAGTGTGGGGAGCGTTTGTAAACGCTGGGCAGACGTGTCTCTCGGTCGAGCGCTGCTACGTTCATCGGAGCCTGTACAACGAATTTCTCGAAGCTTGCCGCGGTAAGGTTGCAAAGCTGCGCGTGGGCAACGGCATCGATTCCGAAGTCGAACAGGGACCGCTGATCAACGAGCGCCAGTTGCGCATTGTCGAGGACCACGTAAACGATGCGGTTCGGCAGGGTGCGCGCCTGCTGCTGGGCGGCAAACGGTTGCCTGAACTTGGCCCGAACTTCTACGCGCCGACGCTGCTCGCTGACGTGACCCAGGACATGCGCCTGATGCGTGAGGAGACCTTCGGGCCGGTGCTTCCGGTAGCGTCCTTCGATAGCGACGACGAAGCCGTGCGCTTAGCCAACGACAGCGACTTCGGCCTCGCCGCCAGCGTCTGGACGCGAGACCGCCACCGTGGCGAAGCAATGGCCGCCCGGTTGAAAGCCGGGACGGTGATGGTGAATGACGTGATCTCGTGCTTCGGAATTGCCGAAGCGCCGCACGGCGGTTTCAAGTTCAGCGGCATCGGCCGCACCCATGGCGAGATGGGCATGGCGGAGATGGTACAGGTGAAGCACGTCGATGTGGACCTGCTCCCGGGAGTTCCCAAGCCCTGGTGGTTCGGGTACGACCGCAAGCTCAAGCAGCAGATGGGCGGGTTTGTGGATTTCCTGTTTGCCCGCGGTCTGGCAACCAGAATCAGTGGTGGCTTGCGTTCGGTAGGGTTAGTGCGGCGGGGAAATCGGATCTAAATCCAGAAATATGACCAAGTTCCTCTCGGGGATGTCGTGACGCTTGACATTGGTGGGAATACCGAATCTGTGGAGCTGGATTGGCTGGAAGAGAATGCCGAAGAACTTGGACAGCATCAAGGCGAGTGGCTACTCATTCAAGGACGAGAATTGCTGGTGCATAGTCGCGACTTCGCCGAAATACGGATAGCGATTCGCGAGCGGAAGATCGATTGTCCGTTTGTTTACTATGTTCCAACCGACGAAGAGGCCAATTTCATACCAATCTAATGGACGCCACCACCGCTTACGTCCTACTGGTCATTTTCGTTGCCACACTGATTCGCTCGGTCTTTGGATTTGGCGAGGCGCTGATTGCTGTTCCTCTTCTCGCGCTGCGCCTTCCCGTTAATGTTGCTGCTCCATTGGCCGTGCTCGTCTCAATTACGGTCGCCGCCGTCATCGTTGCGCAGGACTGGCAGAAGATCCACCTGCGCAGCACCGGCTGGCTCGTGCTTTCGACGCTGTTTGGCATACCGCTGGGCCTCCTGCTGCTGACGGCCGGCAATCATCGCTTAGTCAAGGGGGTGCTGGCCGTCATCATCATGGCCTTCTCCGCCTACGCGCTGATTGGCCGCAGGCCACCGGAGCTGCACAATGACAGCCGGGGATGGCTTCTTGGCTGCGGCTTCTTCGCAGGAGTGATGGGCGGAGCGTATGGCATGAACGGGCCTCCACTGGCCATCTATGGGGCGATGCGCCGCTGGTCGGCACAACATTTTCGCGCGACCCTGCAGGGATACTTCCTGCCGGCCAGCATCATCGGCATGGCGGGCTATTGGCTAGCAGGGCTATGGGTTCCTGTCGTAACGCACTACTATCTGCTGTCGCTGGTGCTGGTCGTGCCGGCGATCGTGCTGGGCCGGATGGTCAACCATCGCCTGCGCGGCGACGCCTTCCTGAAGTATGTTCACTTGGGTTTGGTATTGATTGGGGCGGCACTGCTGATGCAGGCAATTCGCGGCTAGTGGGGGCTGGTGCTCGGGCTTCTGACACCATCGGCTGGTCGTTCCATCAAGAACTCTTCAATCCTTCCGCCTCAGCCAATTTTGCTTGTCGCGTATCAAAGGTCCAGAATTGCGTCGCACGCAATTCCAGCGCTGCGGCCACATGTAGAGTGTCGAGGGTTCGGGTGCCGAGTCGTGCGGCATGTCGCTGCGCGAGGTGAACGCACAGTTCGAACGTCATCTCCGGAAGGTCAGCTTCCAGCCATAATCCCGCTGCGCGGTCACCCTCGAAGAGCCTACGCACCTGTAGCGCCTCGCGAGCTGAAATCTTGCGCTGAAAAACGTGTTGCGAGACAGCGTGCGCCCATTCCGCCCGATGTAGAGGCGTCAGCCAAAGACGGGGATGGTGCGCCGTGCGACGCAAGGCCTCCTCGGTGTGGTTGTCGGGCAGATATAGCGAAACGAAGAAACTTGTGTCTGCGTAGATCAATAGCGTCCACGTTCCTTGACGACTAATTCCGCTCCCGGCAGGCGCCGGTCTCCGAAAATCTTCTTGATGCGAACCGCAAAATCCGGCCACGGCTGAGGCTGCATGGACGAAGCTTCCGGCACGATGCGACCCAAGACGCGTTCGCGCTCCCGCAACTCTACCGTCTTGCCCGCCTGTAGCCAGGCCTTCAGCCGGCGGGTATCACGTAGTTGTCGGATGTTCATGGAAGGCATAAATTTAATGTGTCACAAAATGTGGCACATTGTCAAACACCTGAACAGAGGGGAGTGCGTCAGCCCGGTTACAAATCCAGTTACGATTTATACATTTGAGATATTACCCGCGACAGGCGATACTGCCATCATGCCTGAGACCATGCCGACCGAGGCCCCGCAGCTTCCCAAACACAAGGTGAAATACAAGAAGGCCTTCCAGCGCGCCTGCAACGAGCCGGACGCCAAAGGCAAGCTGTGCGGCGGACATCTGAAGCGCTGGTTCTATCTGGCCGACGTGTTGGAGCAGGCCTGCGGAGATGTCCGGCAGGCGTTCGGCGACCAGGCGGAAATCTATCGTTGTGAGCATTGCAAGACGCTGTATCTCCCGAGCGAAGAGGAGCCGCGAGGCAGGAATGTTGCCGGTCTGGGCAAGCAATCCATTTTTGGACTGACCTTGACGGCTAAGCCGGGCGAGGAAAAAAGCAAGCAGTAACCGGAGTTTGCGCGATAATCTAGAGCGTAGCGGGACTGCCCGGCATCTTTACCAGGTAGGCGCGGCGCGAATGGGGTCTCGACGAGCGCCGATTTTGCGCTCGGCGGGGTGGAAGACGGGGTTTATAGCAGAGTGACAGCCAAAGTTGCTGATCTCATCTACGATTGGAACACGATCTATGCCCGGTCGATGATACCGGCGGGCAAGGTCCTGCTGAATGACGAGTCGCTGCGCGACGGCCTGCAGTCGCCTTCCGTCCGCGATCCTTCCATAGAAGAGAAAATCGAAATCCTCCACTTGATGGAAGGGCTGGGAATTAACTCGCTCGATATCGGGCTGCCCGGAGCCGGACCACGCGCCGTGGCACACTGCGAAGCTCTGGCGCGGGAGATTGGCCGCGCGCACATGAAGATCAAGGCCAACTGTGCGGCGCGCACCCACCACAACGACATCCGGCCGGTCGCTGAGATCGTGCAGCGCACTGGTGTTCCCGTCGAGGCGGCGACGTTCATCGGCTCCAGCCCCATCCGGCGCTATACCGAGGATTGGACCGATGACTTCCTGCTGCGCACCACGGAAAGCGCCGTAAAGTACGCTGTCTCGCTCGGCCTCGATGTGATGTACGTGACCGAGGACACGACCCGCTGCGATCCCGAGACTATCCAGCGCATGTACAGCACCGCCATCGCCTGCGGCGCCAAGGCCATCGTGATCTGCGACACCTGCGGGCACGCCACTCCCATGGGCGTAGTTGCGCTCATGCATTTCGTCATCAACGAAGTGGTAAAGCCGTCGGGGGAAAATATCCGCGTTGAGTGGCATGGCCATTCCGATCGTGGCCTGGCTGTTGCCAATTCGCTGGCCGCGCTTGTGGCCGGCGCTGAGGTTGTGCATGCGACGGCGTGCGGCATCGGAGAGCGCGTCGGCAACACTCAGATGGACCAGATGCTGGTGAACCTGAAGCTGATGGGAATCGAGCCGTGGGCCAGCCAGGACCTGACCACGCTCAAGAAGTATTGTGAGGGGGTTTCCAAAGCTACGGGAGTGCCGATTCCCAGGAACTACCCCGTGGTGGGCGAAGACGCCTTCAAGCACCGGCACCGGCGTCCACGCTGCTGCGGTTATCAAAGCCTATCGCAAGAACGATGTGATGCTGGCCAACAGCATTTATTCGGGCGTGCCGTCACACTACTTCGGCATGGAGCAGATCATCGAAATCGGTCCCATGAGCGGCAAGTCAAATGTGCACTTCTGGCTGGAACGCCATGGCATCCCCGTCAGCGACGAAATGGTGGACCGCATCTATCAGCGCGCCAAGAGTTCCGACCGCATGCTGACCGACGCCGAAATCCTGGAGTGCGTGGAGATCCTGGAGGGCGTGCGATCGGACCGGGCGTCGTAAGGCGCGATCCTTTCGGTTCCTTCCCTGCCGTATTACCATTAAGCATCCTTCATGGGCCCCAGCCCCCAAGCGCGCGCGGCTTCCAGCGAAGAGTTCTCGCTGAGCGAATCGCAATCCTCGCGCTCGGCCCAGCAGCAGGTGGCTCATCTGGCGGAGCTGCGCCGGGTCCATGAAGCGTTCGCCTGGTTTCGCTCTCACGCCCGTGAACTGGAAGACCTGCAGCTCCAGGTGACTTCCATTGCAGCGCCTCCGTGGGGCGAAGCGGCGCGCAGCGACTGGCTGAAGCAGCGTTTCACCGAGCTGGCACTGTCGGACGTCCACCAGGACGAAATCGGTAACGTCTTCGGTGTCCGTCCGGGCAGCGACCCGAACGCGCCCTACATCGCGCTGAGCGCGCACCTCGACACGGTGTTTCCAGCGGACACCGCCATCGACGTGCGGCGCGACGGCGACAAGCTCTACGGTCCCGGCATCTCCGACAATTCATCGGGAGTCATCGCGCTGCTGGCGCATTGCCGGCGCAATGCACGCGGCGGTCATTCCCAATCGCGCTCCCATCCTGTTCATCGGCAACGTGGGCGAAGAGGGCGAAGGCGACCTGCGCGGCATGCGGCACATCTTCCAGCAGCCGAAGTGGTCGGCCAAGATCGCGTCACTGGTGGTGCTGGACGGCGCGGGCACCGACACCATCATTGCCGAAGGTCTGGGCAGCCGCCGCTATGAAGTCACGATTCGCGGTCATGGCGGCCACTCCTGGAGCGACTTCGGCGTTGCCAATCCCATCGTCGCGCTGGCGCGCGTCATTGACCGCTTCACGCCGCACCACGTTCCCGGCGACTCCGAAGACCACCTTCAACATCGGCATCATCAGCGGCGGGACTTCGGTGAACTCCATTCCCGAGTCGGCGACCATGCGCGTGGACACGCGTTCCGCGTCCGTCGAAGAGCTGGACCGGCTGGAACGCGCGTTGCACGAAGCGGTGACCAGGTCATTCCCGAGCTCACCGGCCGCAAGAAGCAAGGAGTTGCTCACCGCCGAGGTGCGCATCATCGGCAACCGTCCGGCGGCGGACTTGCCCGGCGACTCGCAACTGCTGCAAGATGATTCGCGCGGTGGATGCGCAACTCAACAACACGCGCCAGATTCAGCGCGCTTCGACCGACGCGAACATTCCGCTGTCGCTGGGACGGGAGGCGATCGCGATCGGCGCGGGCGGCAGCGGGCGGCGGCGCGCACACCATTCACGAATGGTACGACCCGGTCGGCCGCGATCTCGGCCTGAAGCGTATCCTGCTGCTGACCCTGGCGCTGGCCGGAGTTGCGGACGAATGAAATTCTTCGCTGCTGATTTGTGTTGCTCGGTTGTCTGCCTTGACACTGCATCTTCCTCATCCGACGCCGCGGCTCGGACAAGATCCGGCTGGCCAGGCTGCCCGACATCATCTTCGTCAACGGCGACATCTACACCCAGGCGACGCCGCTCGAGCGCAAGCCATCGCCGTCCGCGACGGCCGCATCGTGGCCGTCGGTTCGAACGACGAGATCCGGAAGCTGAAGGGGAAGCAACACGCAGGTCGTCGATCTCGGCGGACACTTTGTGATGCCGGGCTTCAACGACGCGCACGTGCATCTGGCCGAGGGCGGCTTCGAGCCAGCTGAGCGTCGACCTGCGCGGCGCGCAGTCCTTGCACGAGATGCAGCAGCGCATCGCCGCCAGCGCCAAAACCACGGCGCCGGGCGAATGGATCGTGGGCGGCGGCTGGGACCACACGCTGTGGCCGGGCCAGACGCTGCCCACGCGGCAGGACCTTGACGCGTGACCGGTGGTCATCCCGCGATCTTCGTGCGCGTGGACGGCCACATCGCGGTCGCCAATACGGCCGCGCTGAAGGCGGCGGAGTCACCGCGCAGACGCCCGCTCCCGAGGGCGGCAAGATCGATCGCGATGCGCAAGGCGAGCCCACGGGCATTCTTCGCGAGACGGCGCGAGGACTGGTTGCTCGCAAGGTTCCGCCGCCAACTCCGGCGCAACGCCGTCGCGCAGCGGAACTCGCGCTGGCCGATGCCGCGCGCTGGGGCATCACCTCGGCGCAGGACAATTCCAGTTGGGACGATTTTCTCGTCTACGAAGAGCTGGAGCGCGAAGGCAAGCTGACGCTGCGCATCAGCGAATGGCTGCGCCTTCAACGATCCCGTCAGACGTGCTGCAGGAGCACCGCGCGCACCATCCCGCCGACGATCCCATGCTGCACACCGCGATGCTGAAGGGCTTCATGGACGGCTCGCTCGGCTCGCGCACCGCGGCGTTGCTGGCGCCGTATTCCGACGATCCCGGCAACACTCGGGCTGCCGCGATACGAGCAGGCACAAGCTGAACCGCATGGCGGTCGAGCGCGCTGCGGCAGGATTCCAGATTGGCTTTCATGCCATCGGAGACCGCGCCGCGCAGATGGCGCTCGACGCCTTCGCCGAGGCCGAGCGCGATGCCCGCCAGAACAAGTCACGGCGCGCGACTTCCGCTTCCGCATCGAGCACGACCAGGTGATCGCTCCCGATCAGTTCGCGCAGTATCAAGAAGCTGGGTGTGATTGCCTCGATGCAGCCGAGTCATCTGCTGACCGACATGAACTGGGCGATGGAGCGCATCGGCCCGGAGCGCGCCAGGACTTCCTATCCGTGGAAGGAATTCCTCGATAACGGCGTTCCGCTGGCGTTCGGGACGGACTATCCGGTCGAGCCGATCACGCCGTTTCGCGGCGTCTATGCGGCCGTGACGCGCAAGAACGAGGCTGGCACGAAGGAGTACTTTCCCGGAACAGAAGCTGACCATCGAGCAGGCGACTCGCCGCTTACACCACCGGCTCGGCCTACGCCCAGTTTGCCGAGAAGGAGAAGGGAACGCTTGCGCCGGGCATGCTGGCCGATTTCGTGGTGCTCGACCGGGACCTCACCAAAGTCGCGCCGCCGGAGATCCTGAAGACCCGCGTGTTGCGGACCGTCGTCGGCGGGAAGACGGTGTACGAAGCCGAGCGATGAAGCAGGCGGTTTTCTCACGATACCTGCGTCGGGCTCTCGCTTCGTGGGCGTTTTTCTTAACCGCGGATTGCGCGGATGAGCGCGGATATTCGAGAGAAAAAATTAAGATTCCGATCCGTGTTCATCTGTGTAAATCCGCGGTTGATTTCCTCTGTGCCTACGCGGATTCTTCCTGGGCTTGTGATTCGACGGTTACGCCCGGGGCGGCAGCCGGCAGGAAGATGCTGAAACAGGTTCCCGTCTTGCCGGTTGTGGAGCTGACCACCTCAATGCGTCCGCCCAACTTTCCGACGATGCCCTTGACGACCCATAAACCGATTCCTGTCCCTTTGTCCTCTTTAGTGGTGAAGAAGGCTCGAACATCGTACTCAGGTTCTCCGGCGGAATCCGCAGCCTGTATCCACGACTTTGATCAGCACTTCGTCACCGGGCGAGCGCTCAATCGAAAGGCTCAATACGCCATCCTGTCCAATCGCGTCCACAGCATTGGAGATCAAGTTGGTGAACACCTGCCGCACGTCGCTGGCATAGATGGTCACTTCTCCTTCAGTGCTGTACTCGCGTCGCAATTCGATGTGAGCAGCCTTTAGCTTTGGACGGAAGACGGCACAAACGTCATCCAGCAATTCGGAGACCTTGGTGACCACGGGAAGTTTTGTTTCGCGATGCGGGGCCAGGGTCTGGCGGGTGATGGTCGCCAGGCGTTCAACTTCGTGCTCGGCCAGACCAACCAGTTCCTGCGCAGCTATCTCAAGACCCGGCATCTGTTGCAGCAGGTAGAGGGTGCTGCGCAGCGAATCGAGCGGATTGTTGATTTCGTGAGCGATGGTGGCCACCAGCCGTCCGGTGGAAGCCAGCTTCTCGGAGCGGCGTACCGCATTCTCCAGCTCTTGGTTCAACTTCTTGATTTGCTCATCGGCCAACTTGCGCTCGGTGACGTCGCGAACAGCAGCGGTGACAAACTTGCCTTCCTCGGTGACCAAAGGACTCAGGCTTATCTCCACCGGAAACTCAGAACCGTCTTTTCGCAAGCCAAACAGTTCCAGGCCGACTCCCATGGGCCGTGCGCGTGAGTCGGCGAAGAAATCGCTGCGGTGACGCGGATGCTGGTCACGATAGCGTTCCGGAATCAGGACTTCGATGGGCCGTCCGATCAGCTCCGCACGGCTGTAGCCGAAGAGCGTCTCGGTCTGGGCATTCACCAGGGTGATGGTGCCGGCGTGGTCAACGATCACCATGGCATCAGGCGCAGCCTCCAGCAGAGATCGGAATTTGTCCTCCGCCCTTTTTCTTGCAGTCATATCTCGAATCGCGCTGCTGACAAGTACGCCTCCGGATGTTCTGATTGGGCTGAGACTGATCTCAACCGGGAATTCCGTTCCATCTTTGCGAAGCCCGAACAGCTCCAGGCCCGCGCCCATTGGGCGCTGACGAGGATCCGAGAAGAATGCTCGCCGATGTCCCAGATGACGTCCATGAAAGCGTTCAGGAATAAGTGTCTCGACCGAGTAGCCCAGCAGCTCCTGCCGTTTGTAGCCGAATAGCTCCTCGGTGCGGGAATTGATCAAAACGATCTTTCCGCGTTCGTCCACGATTACCATGGCGTCGGGCGCAGATTCCAGCAGGGCGCGGAACTTCTCTTCTGCCCCTTTGCGTTCGCTTACGTCGCGGACGGCGCTGATGACCATCATGCCGTCGGGTGTCTTCAAAGGGCTGAGGCTGATCTCAACCGGGAACTCCGAGCGGTCCTTGCGCAAGCCGAGAAGTTCGAGGCCCACTCCCATGGGCCGAGTGTGGGGCTCACTGGAAAAGTATCCGGCGCGATGGCCGGGATGTTTAGACCTGAAGCGGGGAGGAACCAGGACTTCGACTTTCTGGCCTAATAGCTCGGAGCTGGAGTAACCGAAAAGCTGTTCGATCTGACTATTCGCCAGTACGATGCGGCCCTGATCGTCAACGATGAGCATGGCATCCGGCGCCGCCTCCAGCAGCACGCGGAAGTTGGCTGCAATCCAACTCGGAGCAGACGGCGGTAAACCGCTGGAACTCATTGCGAAGATACCCCACCCAATTGCGGCAAACGCACGCCCCAACGAATGTTAAGCACCCAGTTGGCATTCAAGCCACGGGGGAATTCTTTCGTCGCAGGCCGCCGATTCTGAAAGCAGCATAAGTCGATGAACATGGCAAGTCAATCGTAGTGATTGATGCTACAATCTCCCTCCTTAGAGAAGTTCAATGGCAGACGACTCCACCCGTTCGAGCAAGAAAGTGGCCAGCAAGAAGCCGTCTGGCAAGAAACGGGCCAGCGAGAAATCGTCGAATGACGAGCCGGCCTTTAAGGCCACGTTGGGCCGGTTCATCATCCCGCCCTTTGTCAGCGACCAAAAGCTGAGAAAGCAAAAGTGGGGCCTCCCCTCGGGCGATAATGCTCCCGGCGACTACATTGTTGAGCTGAATCTGCTTTTTGAAGGCGGAATGGAGCAAGCTACCAACCGGTTTCTTGCACTGCATAAAGAAGTGCTGCGAGCAGCGGAGAGCAAGAAACGCCCGCCAGTCTTTATCTCCAAGAGTTACTACAAATGCAGCATTAGCGCCAAAGAGATTCGAGAACTGGTTGCCAAAGACCAGGCGACAACCGAGCCCCGACAGCGCGTGATTTACAAGGTATGGCCAGACTTCCCGGTACAGGCATTAATTGACCGCTCAACCATCACGGTAAAGTCCGATGCTGCCATTCGCGCCTACGAAGCCACCGGCGATGACATCGTTTGGGCGGTGGTCGACTCAGGCATTAACGGCAAACACGTTCATTTTGGCGCGGGACAAAAAAGAGAGGGGAAGGACCCGTTTTGCAATTCGCTCTCTGATCCCTCGGTCGGCAAGCTGCATCGCGATTTCACAGGTGATGGTGTTCCCAATCCCAATGTGATTACCGATGCGAAGGCTTACGACGCCGCTTTGCAAGGAAACACTGCCTCTGCCTTGAACGACGAATTTGGTCACGGAACGCATGTAGCTGCCATCATCGCCGGGGGACTGCCGGATGATTTTCTGCCGGACAAGAATTTCAAGCTCTACGAGCGGGTTTTCCATCCCAGCGCGGACGGGCAGTCGCATACAGTTGGTGTTCAAAGCAGGAAGGCATCTGCTAAGACAATTCGCGGAGTGGCGCCGCAATGCAAGCTGGTCAGCTTGAAGGTATTGGATGAAAAGGGCCGAGGCTCGACCAGTGGCATCATGCTGGCTCTGCGCTATATTCGCGAGGAACTCAACGACGACCCCAAGCTGCTGCGGGTCCACGGCGTAAATCTGAGCCTGGGCTACGAGTTCGACGCCGAGATGTTTGCCTGCGGCCAGAGTCCACTGTGCGTCGAGGTGGACCGGCTGGTGAAAAGCGGTGTGGTGGTTGTGGTCGCCGCGGGAAACACTGGCTACGGCGCCATTGGCACCATGGAGCGCTTCACCAAGATAGGGATTTCCAACACCATCAACGATCCCGGAAATGCTTCGCTGGCCATCACCGTCGGGTCCACGCATCGTGACTCACCGCACACCTACGGCGTCTCGTTCTTCTCTTCGAAGGGCCCCACGGGCGATGGCCGCATGAAGCCGGACCTGGTCGCGCCGGGCGAGCGCATCACTTCCGCGACGGCCACGGGACAGATGAAGCGCCTGGGAGTGAAGAACCCGCCCGACGACACTACGGCGTACATTGACGATTCGGGCACAAGCATGGCTGCCCCGCACGTCTCGGGCGCGATTGCTGCATTCCTGTCGATCCGGCGCGAGTTTATTCAGCGCCCGGACGAGGTAAAGAAGATCTTTCTGCAGAGCGCGACGCCGCTGGGCCGCGAACGTTACTTTGAGGGGCACGGACTGGTTGACTTGATGCGCGCGATTCAGTCGGTTTAGGTAATGGCTGATATTTTCCGCTGTGCAGTCAGGGGGCGATATGGCAGATGAACTGGCGGGATTTCCGTTCTGGGTTCTACGCTTCGACGAGAATGGCAAGCCGAAGGACAACGGCGTAACCACATTTCTGCAAGAGGTCCCATCCGCCAACCTGACGGATCTCCTTATCTTTTCTCACGGCTGGAACAATGACGAGGCGACGGCGATGAGCCTGTACAACCGGTTCTTCGGCGAAGTGCGGAAGATCGTCGACGACGCCTCGGTGCCGAAGCGTCCCGGTGCGGTGATAGGCGTTGCGGGCATTGTCTGGCCGTCAATTCTCTTTCCTGGGGACTCAGCCAGCGCCGACACTGCCGCCGGCGGCGCCGCCAGCTTTACTGCCATCGATGGTTCGGCGACTCTGGAAACGGAGCTTCCAAAGGTCTTCAGCAGTCCAGAGCAGCAGAAGCTGGTGCAGGAGCTGCTTGCCATGTTGCAGGAGCAGTCTTCCGATCAAGATCAACTGCTGGTGTTCCGTGACAAGCTCGCCGCCTTAGTCAAAGGAACGGCGACCTCAGCGACTGAGGAGGACCTCGAGTTCAAGGCCATCACGACTACCGATGATGCGGAATGGATGCGGGTTCTCGACGCGCTTTCCACGCTACCGACCGGAGACGATTTTTCCGCAGGAGGGGCGGCGGATTTTGGCGGCGTCTTCGGAAACTTGTGGAAAGGCGCCAAGAATGCAGTGCGGGTGACGACCTACTGGACCATGAAGAACCGCGCCGGCATTGTGGGAGAGCAAGGTCTTGGCCCGCTGCTGGGAAAGGTCAACGCAGCGGCGCCCGACCTGAACCTTCATCTGCTCGGCCATTCCTTCGGAGCCAGGCTGGTTTCCCATTCTCTGGCTGGCTTGCCCAAACTGCCGGCTGGCGCCAAGTCGCCGGTGAAGTCGCTGTTCCTGCTGCAGGGCGCCTTTTCGCACTTCGCTTTTGCTGGCGCTCTGCCGTTCGACAAATCCCGCAAAGGCGACCTGGCCGGAATGGAGTCGCGCGTCGATGGCCCATTGTTGACCACGCACTCTCTGAAGGACCTGGCAGTGGGTACCTCCTATCCGCTGGCATCTGTGCTGGCCGGCCAGGACGCCTCCGATGCCACCGATAGCATGTATCGCTGGGAAGGTATGGGGCACGATGGCGCTCAGGAGGTAAATGCCACAGAAGCTCCGCTGGGCAATGTCGGCACCAAGTACCCTTTTGCCACCGGCAAGTGGCTTAACCTCGATGGCAACCAGATCATCGTCACTGGCAGTCCGCCATCCGGAGCCCACAGTGACATCGTCCACCCTGAGATCGCCTGGGCAGCGCTGCAGGCCCAAAAAATTGCATCCTAGCCAACCGCGGAACTGAACTGCGCGTCAATAGAAGCGACTCTCAACGAGCGGCGGTAGCGCTGGCTGTTCCCGTTTTGGGACAAAATAATTTTCCGTGACAGCGCCATATCCCACCGAAAGTTGGGGCATAATAACGGTCAAGCTGTGTGGTGGTGAACTTCCCCTCCGTATGGGTCGTCATGTCACGCCTTTACTTGTATCTCCGCCTGCTTGCGGTAGCATTGGCTTTTCCCGCTATTGTTGTGTATATCGCTGTCGCGACGCTCGTTCACCCCATCGCTGCGTTCCATAATCGATTCCGCACTGCTCTGCGGCTCTGGATGAGCGTCGTGGACTGGATCAAGGGAATTCCCGTGGGCTACAGCTACTGGGAGCAGTATGAAGCGGCCATCATGCTGGATGAGATCGCCGTTCACCACGACGAGTAGGTTCCCTGCTTGCGATCGCGATGATGTATAATATTAGTATCATCCCAGTAGTGGTGAGCGATCGCCCTATTGGCCCCAGTTGCCCAGTGGCGCTGGGTTTTGTTTTTTATGGCAAAAGTCTACTTCTTGATCGACGGATTCAATTTCTATCACGCCGTCGACAACCCTGCTTATAGTAGGTTCAAGTGGCTGAGTCTGAGGAAACTTGTCAGTTGTTACATGCTGTCCTCCGACACGCTTGGAGGAGTGGAATACTTTACAACATTGGCAACATGGGATGCTGGAAGGTTGCGCGGCATCAGTTGTTCATACGCGCCAATGAGGACGAGGGTGTTCTCGTCACCTACGGCCAGTTCAAACGTAAAGACCGGTATTGTCCTCTCTGTCATAAGACGTTCAGGGGCCGCGAAGAAAAACAAACGGACGTTAATATTGCGCTGCGTCTGTTCGAACTGGCTGTGCAACAGCGATACGATAAAGCAATCATCGTGTCCGGAGACACAGACCTGATTCCCGCCATCAAGGCCGTACAGAGAACATTTCCCAACAAGAAAGTCGGAGTCGTTATTCCAATTGCTAGAGCGTCCGAAGACTTAAAGAACGTGGCCGATTTCCATCACAAGATGAAGCTGAGGCACCTGATCGATAGCCGTTTCGCCGATGCACACACGCTCGGAGATGGAACAGTCTTGAATTGCCCGCAGAGCTGGCGATAGATCTGAGTCAGGCCTTTCTTGAAAAGTGCACTTACCGCCCTTTCCGCAATTGCTTTCCCTCCAATCCCTAGCGCATAATCGGCTGTTGCGGCGGCTATCGCTCCTGCCGGGCCTGTCTGTTTTGTGAACCTTCCGACCTACATCACGCTCACTCGCATTTTCAGCATTCCAGTGCTGATCTGGATTCTCACCAGCAGCCGCTTCAACTCGGCAAACGGCGACCGCGAGCTGCTGGCCTCATTCGTCTTCATCGCGGCATCGCTGACCGACGCTATCGACGGCTACCTGGCGCGCCGGCGCGCACAAGTCACCACCATGGGCATGTTGCTCGATCCGGTGGCCGACAAGTTGCTGATCGCGGCGGCCTTCATCACGCTGGTTCAGTTCAACCCGCGCATCGTTCCCGCGTGGATGGCGGTGATTATCGTTGGCCGCGAATTTCTGGTCAGCGGCTTGCGCTCGATTGCCGCGTCGGAAGGCTTCACCATCCAGGCCAGCGAGCTGGGCAAAACCAAGATGTTCGTGCAGATCTTCTCCGTGGTGGCGGCTATCATCGATCATCATTGGACGCACCTGCCCTGGTACTTCCTGAGTCTGCCGGTGCGCCCGATTGCGCGGGCCTCCATCTGGCTGATGGTCGGGCTGTCGCTGGTATCGGCCCTCGACTACTTTGTCGCCTTCTGGCGGACCATCGATCGCCACGCCGTAAAGCGCCGCAAACGGCGTTCCTTTGTGCTGAGCCGGCGCAGGAAACGCAACGATGTCCCCGTCGTCTGAGCAATCTCGAACCCTGCTTTCGCCGGAGGCTTGCGAGTACTCTACCGCCGAGCATGAACTCCTGCTCAGGCTCGCCCATGACTCGATTCAGGCTGCGTTGGAAGAGCGCGAGCTTAACCTGACACCGCCCAACCTGCACTTGGCCGAACCTCACGGGGCGTTCACCACCTTGCATCTACATGGCAAGCTTCGCGGATGCATCGGATACGTCTTTCCAACCGATTCGTTGTACAAGACCGTCGCCGATACCGCACGGGCGGCAGCATTTGACGATCCCCGTTTCGAGCCTGTGACGCCGGCCGAGGCTCCAGACCTGAGGGTGGAGATCAGCCTTCTGTCGCCGCTGCGACCCATCGCGCCCCACGAGGTCGAGGTAGGCAGACACGGCCTTATCGTCACCTATGGAGGCCGTCGCGGCCTGCTGCTGCCGCAGGTTCCCATCGAATGGGCGTGGGACCGCGATACCTTCCTCGCCCAGACCTGCCTCAAGGCCGGCCTGCCCCCTGATGCCTGGCAGCACGGCGCGGAGCTACAGGGCTTCACGGCGGAGGTCTTTGGGGAAGAGTAGCCACTCTCTTCCCGTCCAACTCGCAGCCTTCTCTTGGCTGCACCGATGATAGGAATTTCCTTTCGCACACATTCGTGCTAGGGCCAGCCTGAATCCGGCGCTTGATGACTGCTAAATGACCGCTAGTGCATTGAAGTCTCGCTCCGTGCCGGCGACAATAGCGCACGTTGTGAACGGCAGGAGCCTATGAAACAAGACGGTTTTGACTTTGCACATACCTACGCAGCCATGGAGGATGAGGAACTCCTGGACCTTGTCCGCGATTCTTCTACGCTCGTTGAGTCCGCACAGGCGGCGCTGCGACGAGAGGTGGACAAACGAGGACTGAAGCCTGAGCCTCTACCAGCGGATACCGCTGAAGATCCCGACTCGGCATTTTACTGCCCGGTCTGCGAGCGTGCGGTAACTGATCCGCTTACTTGTGGCGAGTGTTCAGCCACGATCTGCCGGCTGTGCGGCTCCCCCCTTAGAATGCACACAGAGCTCGATACCGTGAGCGATGAGGAAGAAGAGGGGACAAAACAAAACCCTGGTCCCGGGTACTCTGATATGTCTCGGGCGTCAGGGTGCATCACTCGGCCCGAATCAGGGTGCGGCATGAAGCGCGAAGAGTTCAGAAAAGTCGTCTCAGAGGTAATGGACTCTCTGCCGCGGGAGTTTCGCCGCCGCGTCCGCAATGTTGCCGTTCTGGTCGAGGACCGGCCGCCCGACGAGGAGCCTACCGCGCCGGGCAAGCCAAAGCTGCTGCGCCTGGGCCTGTTTCACGGCATCCCCATGACCCAGAAGAGCGTCTTTCACCTCCCGACAGGCCCCGACTACGTAGTGCTATACCAGAAGAACATCGAAGCGATTTGCCACAACGAGGCAGAGTTGCGCGAACAGATTCGGCGCACGGTCATCCACGAGTTTGGGCATTATTTCGGAATGACCGAGGAGCAACTGAAGGATGTTTAAGGGCAGGCATACCTCCAGGGAGCAAGGGCGGCCACTGGGAACCTGGGCAGACAATTTTTTCTCGGACATGTCGATCTTCGGCCACCTCGCCCGTCGATACAATGAGACCACCCCTATTGCGGGGAGCGAGGAGAGAGGATGAGCAAAGTACGAGTACTGGTTGGCACGCGCAAGGGTGCGTTCGTGCTGACCTCGGACGGAAAGCGTGAGCACTGGGATGTCAGCGGCCCTCATTTTGCGGGCTGGGAGATCTACCACGTCAAAGGATCGCCCGCGGATCCCAACCGGATGTATGCATCGCAGACCAGCGGCTGGTTCGGACAGGTCATCCAGCGCTCCAGCGACGGCGGCAAGACCTGGGAGACGCCCGGCGGTGACAAAAGCCCGGCCCGGAGGCCATGAAGGCCGGCGAGAGCAATAAATTCGTTTACGACAGTTCCGCCGAAACCGGCAAGCCCTTGACCACGCACCAGTGGTACGACGGCACCCAGAAACCGTGGGAGTTCAAGCGGGTGTGGCACCTGGAACCTTCGCTCACCGATCCCGACACGGTCTACGCGGGAGTGGAAGACGCCGCCCTGTTCCGCTCGACCGACGCAGGAAAGAGCTGGCAGGAACTCCCGGGACTACGCGGCCACGGCACGGGACCACACTGGCAGCCAGGCGCCGGCGGCATGTGCCTGCACACCGTCATTCTCGATCCCAGCAATCCCGGCCGGATCTACATCGCTATCTCGGCTGCGGGCGCCTTCCGCACCGATGACGGCGGCAAGACGTGGAAGCCGATCAACCACGGACTGCACTCCCAATACATCCCCGATCCCGACGCCGAAGTCGGGCACTGCGTTCACCACGTCGCCATGCACCCGTCGCGCCCGGGCGTGCTGTTCATGCAGAAGCATTGGGACGTGATGCGCAGCGACGATGCCGGCGATTCCTGGCGCGAGGTCAGCGGCAACCTGCCGACCGACTTCGGCTTTGTGATTGACGTCCACGCGCACGAGCCGGAGACCGTCTACGTGGTCCCCATCAAGAGCGATTGCGAACACTATCCGCCCGAGGGCAAGCTGCGCGTCTACCGCAGCCGCAGCGGCGGCAACGAGTGGGAGGCGCTGACCAAGGGCCTGCCGCAGAACGACTGCTACGTCAACGTGCTGCGCGATGCCATGGCGGTGGATTCGCTCGACGAATGCGGCGTCTACTTCGGCACCACGGGCGGGCAGGTGTACGCGTCGCCCGACGCCGGAGACACCTGGGCGCCTATCGTTCGCGATCTTCCGGCCGTGCTTTCGGTCGAGGTGCAGACGCTGCCATGATCCGAGTCGAGATTCCGGCGCATCTGCGGACTCTGGCACACGTCAGCAGCGAGATACAGCTCGAAGTCGAGGGACCGGCCACTCAGCGCTCGGTCCTCGACGCACTCGAGTCGCGCTACCCGATGCTCAAGGGAACGATTCGCGATCACGTCACGCAACAGCGCCGCCCGTTCCTGCGGTTCTTTGCCTGCGAAGAGGACCTGTCCCATGAGCCGCCCGACGCCCCGCTGCCCGAGGCGGTGGCGTCCGGCAAAGAGCCATTTTTCATCATCGGGGCCATTGCGGGTGGCTAGCGCGGTTCCGGGTACAGCGGGCCTTCAGGCCCGCGTTCGGCAATGAATTTCAAACTCCAGGCTTCAGCCCCACTGCGGAGCAGTGGGGCTGAAGCCGAAAGGAAGGGAAAGCGCTAACGCGGCGCTGAAAGCGCCGCTCTACCCGTATTTCGGATACGCAAACTTCGGAAGCCGCCTTACCGCGGCCACAGCCAGCCGAACGTGCCGCCGGTCAGCAAGCCGTAAACCAACCCATCGATGACTTCCTTGATGGTCATGCCCCACGGCTGGCCTTTCCAGATGCCGTTGCTCAACTGTCCCAGACCGTAAGCCATGAACGCGGCGCAGCCGGCGACGCGATGCACCTGCAAGTACGGCGTGCCCGGCCCCAGTGTCCGCCCGGAGAGATAGGCGACGAAGAAACCAATCACCAAGCAATAGACAAACCACATGCCCAGGAACTTCCCCATCGCAGGCACGCCGCTGTCACGCAAGGTCATCGTCCCCACCGGCCCCTGTTTGAACTTCTCCATCATCTGGGGCGATTTCATTTCCTTGTGAGTCGTGTAAGGAAACATGTAGAAGCCGCGGGTCAGTCCGGCCCCGCGCAGCGCAGCCAACACTTTGTCTTCATCGGGCAACTGCTTGCAGTCGCTGTAGTGGTATTTCAGCAGCATGTGCATGATGGAGCTGGCGACAAAGACGATGACGGCCGAGACCACAATCGGCAGCCAAAGAGCACTGATAGGGACCATGTGCAGCCTCCTCGGAATGCGAAGTCGATGTACGGATTTCCCACGGGAGACTACTGCGTGCTCCGACGTGCGGTCAAGCGCAGGCTATTGCGGCTGCACGTAGACGGGGTTGTTCGGCGAGGGAGGCTCGTAGTCCTGCCCATACTTGTTCTTGTGCTGGGTGGAGGCCGTCGTCACCTGTATGTGAATCGTGCCTGCTGCATGCGATGCCGTGCTGACATCCACGGTCCGCGACAACGCCTGCAGCTCTGCGGGGCGGGCATTTTCGTTCCATACGTGCAGCGTGTAGCGGCCGGCCGGCACCCCGGAGATGGAGAAATCGCCCTGCTTGTCGGGTTTCGCAAAATACTGGCTGGGGAGTACGACCACCACAGCGCTCATCTCAGGATGGATGTTGCAGAAGATGTATGAAATCCCTTCGCGATCAAAGTGCACGGTACGCGTCGTGCCTGCTTCGTAAAGCCCCAGGTCGAAGCGCTTGCCGTTAAACAGCGAGAAGACGTTGTGGAACCAGGGATCGCGGTTGGGAAACTCCACCGTGGACCCTTTGGTGACCACCAGCATGTGAGGCTCAAACATCTTGTCCTTCTGCTGCAACACGGCATGCATCGGGGGGACCGGCACAGCTTCGCCGCCGGCTGGCGTGAGCCACACCACGGTGGAGTTCGCTGGTGAGATGTGGGCCGCTCCCTGCAGGACGACGTGACCGGTTAGGTTAACGTCCTCGGCCCACAGGCTCGCCGGCATGCCACAAGCTAAGGCGAACGCCAACAGCGGAGCGAGTTTTTTCCATTCAGTCATGGATTGCGCTAGAAGAGTATCCCCATCGCCATGTTCAACTGTCCACCTGTCCAGTTTCCATCGAAGATGTTGAAGGTCTTGATTCGACGATACTCCAGTGACAGAAGCAGGTCAGAGCGCGGCCGGTAGATCACATTGCCAAACGCGCCCTGATTGCGGGTTACGTAGGGGTTGTTGTAGCTCTGGGATTGGAAGCCGAAGTAGCGAATATCGGCGGCAAACGGATTGTCCTGTCCAAAAGCACCATTGAACTCGAGCTTCGGCAGGGGCTGATACTTGAGCTGCGCCCATCCGCCGACGGAGTTAAGCGGCAGCACGACCGTCGCCGGATCGGTAAGCGCCCCATTGAACACAACGCTGCGGCCCAGTGCAGCGCCAAGTCCACCGATGGCTTGCCCGCGGTAGAAAAAGCCGCTTAGCGTAAATTGCCGGTTTAGCGGCAGGTTCCAGTCTGCGGTCGCGGCATATCCGTTCACGACCCGGCTGAAGCCCCAGCTCTCGCGGCTGTAGTAGCCTCCCAGGCCGGCCGTGAAGGTACGGCCCCACAGGGGATGCGAGTAAGCCACCCTGGTAGCGACCGCTGGCGCGCGCGATTCCTCACCGGCGTCGGGAGAGCGATACCAGACATACTTGAAGCCATCAGGCGGCTCGCCGGTCAGCGGATCCAGCACGCCTCCCTGCAGCTTCACGCTGGCATTGTTGGCGAGGTCGAAACGATGCTCAACCCGCAACTGCGGAGTCCACGACCAGAGATTGCCCTGATAGGTCAATGCCGGGACGATCAGCGACGCGAAGGAAGTGGGAGCGTCCGGCGAAATGAACAGCCCGTCTTGACCGCCAATTACCGAGGTGTTTTTCCAGTCCAGACGGACGACGGCCGTCCGCAAGCGCATGAGGCCGGAGTTCACGCCGTTATACGTGGCAGGAAATCCGCCGCCAAAATCGAAGTTGACGTTTCCGCTGGAGTGCGCCCCGAAGACCTCTGGCCCAAAGACCTCGAAGCCGAGGATGGATTGGCGCAGCGTGCCGCCTACCGAGCCAGATGAGTCCATCGGGTCTGGCTTCAGTACCCACGTGGGCACGTCCTGATTGTCGGGGTAGCCACTGTTGGCGAACAAGTTGAACAAGACGATCCCGGAAAAGCGCACCCGGTATTTGGAAGCGCTCTCCACCTTGGTCTGGTATTGCTCATTGACTTTGTCGGAGAGCAGTTGTTCATCCTCGGCGAGATGCTGCACCTGCTGTTCGAGCGCCGCGTTGCTTGCCGTTTGCCCAGCGTCAGCCGTAGTGTTGGATTCCGTCCGCTGCGCCTGCAGCTCCTGGCGCAGTTTGGATATCTCGGCGCGGCTGGCCGTCGTCTCCTGCTGGAGTTGCAGCACCATCTGCTTCAACTCCTGCACCTGCGATTGCAGGTCGCCAAGAGAGGCGCTCACGCTGGCGTTCGTGGCCGCCATCTGCGGCTCTGGCTGGGCTTGCGCCACGCACGAAAGTCCTGCGTACAACGAGAGACATAAGAACACCGCCGTGCTGAATAGCGGAGAGTATCTGCATTCCATGTCGCACCTCGGGCAGCGATTTGAAGGGCCCTTCGATAGCAAGCTCAGGGGTCACATCGTTACATGCTCAAGTGGTGGGAGGCATCCGCCGCCTGTCCGTCTCCCACGGGGGGCTTTCTGAGCGTGCGGGGAAGCACGACGCGCATGACGGTGCGGCCCGGTGTCGAGCTCTCCATCTGCAATGTGCCGTTGTGGTCCTGCACGATCTTCTGCGCGATGGTCAGCCCCAGCCCGGTCCCATTCTCTTTGCCGTGGCTGACGAAAGGCTGGAACAGCCGGTCAGTGATGGAAGCATCCACCCCCGGCCCGTCATCAACGACGCGGACCTCCAGAGTGTCGGCGTGATTGGTCACGGTGACGGCTACGTTGCCGCCATAGCCGTGCGTTGCCTGGCAGGCATTGAGCAGCAGGTTATAGAACACGCGCTCCATCTTGCGCGGATCGAACTGCGCGCTGTGAACGCCCGCCGACTCAATGGCGACGTTGATCTTCTGAAACTGCGGATGCGCGAGCACCAGCTCGATGGCACGGATGATCGTTCGCTCGATGGGCGCGTCCGTCGCACTTAACGAATCCGCCGGCCGGGACAACTCCAGCAGCGAATCGATGAGGTCGGTAAGGCGGTTGACCGCAATCCGAATCTCCAGGTAAAGCTCCTCGCGCTGCTGGGGATTCAGATCGGCATCTGCCAGAAACTCGGCGTTGGCCAGTACCGCGGTCAGGGGATGCCGCAAGTCGTGGGAAATCGAGCTGGCCATGGTGCCGATGGTGGCCAGCCGTTCGGCGTGCAGCAGGCGCTGCTGAGCTTCGTGCAGGCTCTCGCGCATGCTGCCAAACGCGCTGGTAAGTTCCGCCACTTCCCCGGCCCCGCGCGCGTGCAAGGGGTAGCGGAAGTCTCCTCCTCCCAGCGCCCGCACGCCATCCACCAGCTTTTCCAGCGGCCGGGTAAACGTCCGGGCGGTGAAGTAAACCAGCAGGCTGCCGACAAAAACTGCGCCAATGCCAACGGCCAGCAGCAGCCGGCTCAGGTGATTCAGGAAGGCGGTTGCCTCATCGTAGGACTTCATGACGACGATCGTGACCACCGGCGATGCGCCCGGATCGAGCGCCAGCGACGAAGCAATGAAGCTCTCCTTCCCCAACTTCCAATCGGCCGGCCCTCGCGGGATTGCTTTTGTGCCCAGGTGCGCCCGCATCTCATTCGTCTGCTCCGCGTTGAGAGTGCTCACCACAACGTCATGCCCGCAAACAATGGCCACCTGGCTGGCTGCAACCTGGCTCACCTGGCGCGCCACCGCGGCGTTCATCTCATCTCCGACAGCCACTACCCCCAACAGGGCGTTGTCCGCCGGCGGCCCGAAATAGATGGGCTTCAGAACGACCTGGTAAAGATGTCCATCGGCAAACCACCATTGCAGCGGTTCGTCCAGAGAGTTGCGATGTCGAAGGAGTTGCTGCGCTTGCTCACGCGTGATGCCTGGTTCCCGGGTATGGAAGCCAACGAACTGATTGGCCGGATCGATCAGCGCAAACAGATCGCCGCCTGAGAGGCGAAACATCTCGTTGGAAGCGTCCTGAATAGTGGGCGCGTGGCGGGAAGTCATCAGGGCCTTCAGGCTGGGAAGGTCGGCCATCAGTTCGGCCGAGCGCGCCAGCACCGCCTCGCGTTCCCGTTGCACGTTGCGGAAGGTCTCCACCGAGTTGGCGAGATCGGCCCCCAATTCCCGCCGGACCTGGCTCTCTACCGTGCGCTGTACGATAAGCAGAGAAACCGCAGTCAGGCCGGCTGAGGTCAGCAGCATGGCTATGAGGAACTTGGTCCTCAGCCGCAAACGCCCCATTTGCCGACCTCCTTCGGGAACTTTGCCTTATCTGACAAACTTGTAGCCTGTACCGTGGACGGTCCGGAAGTGCACCGGATCGGCGGGATCTTTCTCCAGCTTCTGGCGCAAGCGAAGCATGTGCGTATCCACGGTGCGAGTGGTAGGGTAGTTGTTGTAACCCCAAACTTCATTGAGCAGCTCAGTGCGAGAGACTACGCGCTCCTGATTATTAAGGAAGAAACGCAGCATCTTGAATTCTTGCGGAGTCAGCGGCACCAGTTGCCCCTCGCGACGCAACTCCATCCTGGAGAAGTTTACCTCCACGTCATCGAAGCTGAAGGTTTCGACTTTATCGGAAGCCTGGTTCAAGCGTCTTATCGCGGCTCGCACCCGCGCCAGTAGTTCGCGCGGGCTGAAGGGTTTGGTCACATAGTCATCGGCGCCCAGCTCCAGCAGCAGAACTTTGTCGAGCACGTCGCTGGCGGCGCTCAACACCAGGATGGGAACGCTGGAAGCTTCGCGCTTGATCTCGCGGCAAATGTCCTGTCCGGACTTTCCCGGCAGGCGCAGGTCAAGGACCACGATGCGTGGCAACGTGGCGCGAAATGTTTCCATGGCGACCGTGCCATCCGGGGCGATAGTCACATCAAACCCAGCCGACTCAAAAGTCCGGCGAAGGGCCCGTTGTACAGCCAGATCGTCTTCGATGACCAGAATTTTTTCCATAACAACCAGCTCGCTTTTTGCGCTTTCCATCTCCTGAACTACAGCTAATAACAGATCAAACTTGGTAGTCAACGGCCAGTTAACAATTCTGTGACAAACGCGCAAACAATCGCATTTGTTTTCTTCGTGATTTGTCAACAACTTTTGACAACTTCGTGACCTCCCTACGACAACTGCACTGTTGTCCCTGAGTAGATTGCAAGAAGCTTCTGGTAGCCAAGAGTCGAGTCGAAGTGCCGGGAGTAACTCACGAATGCGAAAAATGGATGGAGGAACAATGCTTAAGTCTCAGAGCTTTAGACTGCCAGCCACACTGGTCCTGAATGCAGTGCTCGTGCTGGTCACGATTGCGCTACTCGGACTGCCAGCCGCAGCGCAGAAGGCCACCCCAGTCAACCTTACTTCCGATATCCCCAATGTCGGTACCTTCACTGACGCCAACCTGGTCAACCCCTGGGGCATGATTGCATCTCCGGCAGGCCCGTGGTGGATTTCCGACAACGGAACCGGGTTGTCCACTCTGTACGACGGAACAGGAAAGCCTCAATCCCTGGTCGTAACCATTCCATCAGGCACCACGGGAACGGGAACGCCCGACGGGATTGTCTTGAACACCACCTCTGACTTCAAAATCAACGGCAGTTCGACGGTATTTATCTTCGCGACCGAAGATGGAACCATCTCGGGATGGGGGTCCGGTTCGAGTGCGACGATCGCCGTCAACAACAGCAGCCTCGGCTACGTTTATAAAGGACTGGCCCTGGGCTCAGCCAATAGCAACAACTACCTTTACGTTGCCAACTTCCACCAGGGCACCGTGGATGTCTTCGACAAGAATTACGCCCCCTTCTCATTTGGCTCGGGAACATTTGTAGATACGACCATTCCCAGCGGATTCGCCCCCTTCAACGTAGTCAACATCGGCAATGGCATGCTGGCGGTTACCTATGCCAAACAGGACGCCGCTAAGCATGACGACGTCCCCGGCCCAGGGAATGGTTATGTCACCATCTTCAATACGTCAGGCAGCCTCATGTCCCGTCTCCCTCATACCCCTTACCTGAACTCTCCGTGGGCTGTCGTCATCGCTCCCGCGTCGGGCTTCGGCGGATTTAGCGGAGACATTCTGGTCGGCCAGTTCGGCAGCGGCGCAATCGCGGCCTACACTCCCGCCGGCAGTTTCGTTGGGCTGATCTTCAACCCCGCCGCCCTGCAGCTCCAGATTAACGGCCTGTGGGGGCTGGGTTTCGGCAATGGCACCGGATCAGGTCCCAAGACTACGTTGTACTTCACTGCAGGGTACTTCGATGAAGCCCATGGCATATTGGGCAACATGACCTGTTGCAGCACTGGTCCCCTGCCTCACACCCAGCAGTAAGTCACAAGCCATTCACCTGAGGAGGGCCATAGGGCCCTCTTTTTTTGTTCCTGCTCGGGAATAAAACCGTCGCTCCGCAGTTAGCGTTGGTGACAAACACGTCCTGAAGGAGCGAAAGATGAAGGAAAAATGGTCGTGCAAGAACTTGTCGCCGACCCCAGGCTGCTACGTTCGCGGCCAGCACGCCTTGGCGGTGATCGACTCGAACTTGGGGTTATGAGGCAGAAAGAGGGCGCCGCACCCAGTCGTTATGGTTTGTGTCGGGTCGTTTGAGGTGTGTGTCAGGGCACGACTTTAGTCGTGCCGAAGAATGCGCAACCAAAGAGGAGGGCTTCAGCCCCTGGATCTGCGACACGTGCGCCATCAGGGCTAAATCCCGGGGTCTTTACGGCCGATTGCGGCATGGCTGAAGCCGTGCCCTGACACAAAGCGTTTTGGGCGACCGCTGACTTCCAACTTCGAGCGGCGCAGCGGCGGCGGCGCGGCGTTTCTCCGTCGTGAACGAGATCGCTTCTACGAACGCGACCAGGATAAAGAAGACTGAGCCTTTTTAATGTCATCTCATGAACTACGTGCCTTGTATCAGGGCACGACTTTAGTCGTGCCGAAACGGTGCACCCACACCGTTGGGCTTCAGCCCCTGCGCTCAAGTACGCCCCATCAGGGGGCTGAAGCCCCGCGTTTTTTCCCCGGGACCTTGCGGCACGGCTGAAGCCGTGCCCTGATACAAAACGCTTAATCAGATTGAGCTAAATTCCCGTCGCATAACACCTCTTTACAAGAATAAGGAATAAAACCCCGCCTTTCCGGTTTACTCTTGTAAGCGTGGCGCTGGACCGCGACAAGGCGTACGAGTTCGAACAGCTCGCCATGCCTCTGTTCGCCCCGCTGTATAACCTGGCGCAGTGGCTCACGCAGGACCGCAGCGAGGCCGAGGACCTGGTGCAGGAGACTTACGCCAAGGCGCTGAAAGGGTTCGATTCCTTCCAGCCCGGCACCAACTTTCGCGCCTGGATGTATCGCATCTTGCGCAACACGTTCCTGACTTCGCGGACCGGCCTGAAGGCGGCCAAGACCATTTCGCTGGATGACGAAGACGATCCGCAATCAGTTTCGCCCGCGACGACGGAGACGCCGGAATCGATTCTGCTGGCGCGCGCCGATCACGACGCCATAGAGGCCGCGCTGCAGCAGTTGCCGGTGGCTTATCGCGAGATCATTCTGCTGTGTGATGTGGAGGAGATGAGCTATCGCGAAATCGCCGAAGCGCTGACCATCCCGATGGGCACGGTCATGTCGCGCCTGGCGCGGGCGCGCAAAGCCATGCGCGAGCTGCTGGCGGCCAAAGTGCAAGGAGCGTACCGATGACTTGCGATACCTGGCAGCAGAAGATTGACGCGTATCTCGACGCCGAGTTGCCGCAGGCCGAGGCTCGGGAGTTCGACGCTCATCTGCGCACCTGCCCGTCGTGTTCGTCACAAGCGCTGGCACGCTCGGAACTGAAACGGTCCATTCATCTCGCCGGTAAGAAGTTTGCCCCCGATCCCGAATTTCGCAAGCGGATACAGGCCAGCATCACCCCCAAGGCATCAGGCCGGCGTTGGGGCTGGATTGTGGAAGTTGGCGCACTCTGCGCCGCCGTGTTGCTGCTGATCTTTGGCTCGCTAGTCTGGATCAGGCAGTCGCAGCGCCAGCAGCTTGTCGGAGAGTTGACGGACCTGCACGTGGCCACGCTCGCCAGCTCCAACCGCGTGGACGTGGTCTCGTCCGACCGGCACACGGTGAAGCCGTGGTTTCAGGGCAAGGTGCCATTCACCTTCAATGTGCCCGAACTGCAGGGCTCGCCGTTTGAGCTGCTCGGCGGCAAGGTGACCTATCTCGACCAGAATCCCGGAGCGGAGCTGCTGTTCATGGTCAGGAAGCATGTGCTCTCGGTCTTCATCTTCAAGGACTCTCCGGAACTGGATCGCGTCCCGGCCTCCGGCGAGCTCATGCACCGGCTATCGTTCAACCTCGAATCCTGGACTGAAGGCGGACTGCGCTACGTCATCATCACCGATGCCGGCCGCTCCGACATCGACGATCTGCGCGCGCGGTTTGTACAGGCAGCGCAATAAACACTCCTCCAATGCTGTCATCCTGAGCGAAGCGCGAGTCTGCGCAGCAGACTCGTGCGGAGTCGAAGGACCGCTATACCGGAAGGAAACACCGGGCGAAATCCTTCTTGTGTAGGGGTCCCTCGACTCGGGCTGCGCATGTAGCGCAGCCCTTGCTCGGGATGACAACTCAAAGGTTTGTTGCCGCAACGAATAATCCAGCTAAGAGCGCCGCTCTACCCGAGCACGGCAATCGATAATGGGGAATCGGCCTACCTCCCGACCTGCTCACACGCACGCAGCAAGGCGCTGGCCTTGTTCATGCACTCCTGGTATTCGCTTTCCGGGTCGGAATCGGCGACGATGCCCGCTCCCGCCTGCACATACGCGCGGCCGCGATGCACGACCATGGTGCGAATCGCGATGCATGAATCCAGATTGCCGGCATAATCGGCATACAGCACCGCGCCACCATACACGCCGCGACGCACCGGCTCCAGTTCCTCGATGATCTCCATCGCCCGCACCTTGGGTGCGCCGCTGAGCGTGCCGGCAGGGAAGCAGGCGGCCAGCGTATCCAGTGCGTCAAGGTCTGCGCGCAGATGTCCTTCCAGCGCCGAAACCAGGTGCATCACGTGCGAATACTTCTCCACGTACATCAGGTCGCGGACCTTGACTGTGCCGTATTCACTCACGCGCCCCAGATCATTGCGCCCCAGGTCAACCAGCATGACATGCTCGGCCCGCTCCTTCTCATCACTCCGCAGCTCTTCGGTCAAGCGCTCGTCTTCGGCTGCATCGGTGCCCCGCTTGCGCGTCCCCGCGATGGGCCGGTATTCCAGCTTGCGTCCCGAAACCCGCACCAGCATCTCCGGCGATGCGCCCACCACATGCAGATCGTCAAGCTTCAGGAAAAACATGTAGGGCGACGGATTCACGGTCCGCAGCGCGCGATAGATCTGGAACGGATCGGCGGGAGGTTTGAAGTCCAACCGCTGCGAAAGAACGACCTGGAAGATGTCGCCGGCGGCAATATATTCCTTGGCTGTGCGCACGCTCTCAACAAACCGGTCGTGCGAGGTGCTGACGTGCACCTTGATCGGCTTTTTCTTCTCCGCCGCCGACCAGTGCACATGCTGCGACCCGACACCACGGGCCAGCTCGCGCTCGATGCCGGCGATATCCGCGAGGGCGCGGTCGTAGGCCTTGCGCGGCGATTCGGAACGGACGTCGGCGGCGGCAATGATGTGAACCTGGTGCCGCAGGTGGTCGAAGGCCAGCAACCGATCGTAGAAGGTGAAGACGCAATCGGGCAGCCCGAGGTCATCCTTGGCGCGCTCGGGAAGGCGCTCGAATTGCCGCACCATGTCGTAGGCGAAATATCCGACGCCGCCGGAGGTGAACGGTGGCAGGCCAGGCAACGCTGCCGGCTTGAACTGCCGCAAACAATCGCGCAACAATTCGACCACGCTGCCCTGGCGTCGCTCGACCGACGAGCCGCGACGGATTGTCAGCTCTCGTCCGCGCGCCGTAACGACCATGCTCGGCCCGGCGCCGAGGAAGGTGTAACGGCCGATCTTCTCGCCGCCTTCCACCGACTCAAGCAGGAATGCGTACTTCTGCCTGGCGGCGATGCTCAGGAACGCTCCCACGGGTGTCAGCAAGTCGGCGCTCAGCGTCTTCGCGACCGGCACCAGCGTGAAGTCGCGGCTGAGTTGCAGGAAGCTTTTGTAGTCGGGCGTGAGCATCGCGAACGTGGTGCGAACGGTTGAGTTTACAGGGGATTATACGGGAGGTGGCAAGCGTAGCAGGGAAACTGCATTTGAATTGACCAACGTGAGACCGGTTCGCTAATCTTTACTTGGAATCGAGGCGGTGATGTTCGACGCACGCAGTGAAGCTCTTCGCAATGCTCCTCTTGATTCGTGGGTGGCGCTTTCGGTCGACGAAACCAGGGTGGTGGCTGTCGGTGCGAGCTACGAAGAAGTCTCCGCCGAACTGGACCGCATAGGCGACGCCGATTCTGTCATCCTGAAGACACCCTCCGCGTGGCTCCCGCTGGCGCTGTGATGCGCTTCCCCTACCGCACCGCCCCTGGGCCCAGCGGCTCGGTCTGCTGGGGCGAAGGGTTTCTTTGAACACTTCAGAATTACTTTTGACCCTGCTGGCGACCCTCCTGGGCTTGAACTCGAACGAGTTCACAGAGCGTAAACGGTTTTACCTTAGAGGCATCCGCTCTTTACTTGCGCCCGCCCATCGCACTGCTTATACTTGCTAGCGTTTGCCCGCCGATGCTGGACGCGCGCCCTCACAGGCGTCCACCGAATCGTGCCGCAAGATCCAGCGATCTTCGGAGAGAGCTCATGGCTACCACAACGCACACTATCGAACAGGAAAGCAATCCTTGGGAACAACAGGCTGCCCGTTTCAACCTGGCCGCCGAAAAACTGAAGCTTGACGAAGGTTTATGGCGTGTTTTGCGCCAGCCCAACCGCGAAATCATCGTCCACATCCCGGTCATGATGGACAACCAGCAACTGGAAGTGTTCACCGGCTATCGCGTGCAGCACTCGATCGCCCGTGGTCCCGCCAAGGGCGGGGTGCGTTACGCGCCCGATGTCACGCTCGACGAAGTGCGCGCCCTGGCGAGCTGGATGACGTGGAAGTGCGCAGTCGTCAACATTCCCTTCGGCGGCGCCAAGGGCGGCATCATTTGCGATCCCAAGAACATGTCGCGCGGCGAGCTGGAGCGCATGACTCGCCGCTACACCTCCGAGCTGATCGAGTTCATCGGCCCTGAAAAAGACGTGCCCGCGCCCGACGTGAATACCAACGAACAGACCATGGCGTGGATGATGGACACCTATTCCATGCACATGCGCCAGACGGTGACCGCCGTGGTCACCGGCAAGCCGCTGAACATGGGCGGCTCGCGCGGCCGCCGCGAAGCCACCGGCCGCGGCGTCATGATCATCTGCGATGAGTCCATTAAGAAGCTCAACATGCCGCGCGAGAGCACGCGCGTCATCATCCAGGGATTCGGCAATGTCGGCTCCAACGCCGCGCTGCTCATGCATCAGGCCGGCTACAAAGTGGTCGGCATCGGCGAGTGGGACGGCGGCCTGTACAACAGCAAGGGCATCGACATCCAGGCGCTGTGGGACTTCCGGCAGAAGGAAGGCACCATCCACGGCTTCAAAGGCGCGGAGCGCGCAGCAACCGAGGACCTGCTGATCACCGATTGCGAAATCCTGATTCCTGCCGCCACGGAGAGTGTCATCACTTCAGCCAACGCTGACCAGGTGAAGGCGAAGATCCTGGTTGAAGGCGCCAACGGCCCTACCACCGCCGCGGCCGACGACATCCTCGCCGACAAGCACGTGTTCGTCATGCCCGACATTCTGGCCAACGCCGGCGGCGTCACCGCCTCCTACTTCGAGTGGGTGCAGGACCGCCAGGGCTACTTCTGGAAGGAATCGGTGGTCAACTCGCAGTTGGAAGACATCATGGTCTCGTCGTTCGAGGACGTGGTGCGCTACGCCGAAACCCACCACGTGAATAACCGCATCGCCGCGTACATGCTGGCCATCGACCGCGTGGCCTATACGATTCGCCAGCGCGGAATTTACGCGTAACCGGACAAACCGTAACTTTTGGTGCCCCACCCTTCTCGCCCGTTTTTTGGGCGACAGGGTGGGAACAATGCCACTCAACCTCTGTCCCATGATCGTCTTGACGGACCCGCATTTTCAGCGTACGCTTTGAATATGTACAAGTGTACGCTTTGAATATGTACAGTAGGCAAGGAGCAGCCAGCATGTCGAGAGTAGCGATTGAAGACAACAGCCGGATGTCGTTGCGGATTCGGCCTGAGGATAAGGCATTGCTGTTGCGAGCGGTGGCGTTGAACGACACCGACCTGACGGATTTTGTGCTCCGTCATGCCTTGCGTGCCGCCAAGGCCGTCATCCAAAAGGCCGACCACGTGCAGCTTTCCGGGCGGGACAGTTTGCGTGTGCTCGATCTGCTGGAGCGCCCGCCTGCGCCGAAAGCAAAACTGCTGGCCGCCGCTCGGCGGTTGCCCAAACGGGCCTGAATGGTGGCAGCATGGCACGAAGAGCCCATCAGCAGGAAACATAACCGGGAAGCATTCGACTGCGGCGAAGAGGCGCTGAATGAATTCTTGCGCCGTTACGCCCGCAAGAGCCATGAACTGGGCGGCGCAAAAACCTTCCTTGCCATTGACGACACCGACCACGGGAACATTCTGGGCTCCTACAGTCTGACCCCCGCTTCGGTTAGCTATGCCCGGACGCCCAAGACGGTACGCCGCGGCTTGGCACGCTATGAGGTGCCGGGATTTCGCCTGGCGCGCCTGGCTGTGGACCGTAGATTTCAAGGGCGCGGATTCGGCGGACAACTGTTGCTCGCGGCGGGCAGACGCTGCCTGTTGGCTGCGGCGGAGGTGGGCGGCGTCGTGCTGGTCATCGACGCGAAGAATCAACGCGTGGCTGGATGGTACGCCAGCTACGGCGCAATGCCGCTGCTGGATGCGCCGCTAACTCTGCTGCTGCCGCTCGCGACCATCGAAGTCGCGCTCAAGAGAGCCGGGAAATTCTGAGGGATCTCCCGGCGGACCCCGCCTGCTCAGCCTTAAGGGCTAACGGCCAGGCGCCGATTTGGTGACCAATCCCCCATTTCCCGCGTCTAACAGCCTGAGAACTCCCGAGTGATCCCCTCACAATTGGAGTCGTGCGCCCTGAGCGACGTATAATTTCCATTAGGCTCGCTGAGCCGGAGGACATGTTTGATGGATTCGCAAGTTTCAGGTTTCGGGCAAAAGCTGAAGAAAAACCGCTTTGCCTCGACCTTGGTCATCCTGGCGACCCTGACGCTGGGTATTCTGATTGGCACGGTTGTCTCCGCGGGCGTGAAGGGCAAGGAAAAGAACCCTTCGTCTGACGCCACGCCGCTGTCCGTTCCCTCTCCCGTAAAGATGTCGAATCAGTTCTCCCAGATTGCTCGCCAGCTCGAGCCGTCGGTGGTGAACATCAACACCGAATCGACCATAAAGAACCCGCACGGACGCCGCGGGATGCCGCAGGGGCCGGACCAGGGTCCGGGAGGAGGCGGAGGCGACGAAGACAATCCCTTCCAGGACTTCTTCAACCGCTTCTTCGGCGGCCAGCCCGGACAGGGCGGCCAGGGTGGTGGTGGTCAGGACGGCATGGGCGACATGCGTGAACGTTCGCTCGGTTCGGGCGTGATCGTCGATCCCAAGGGCTACATCATTACCAACAATCACGTGGTGGAAAAAGCCGACCGCATCCGCGTAAAGCTGATGGACGATCCCGCAGACCGTGATGTACGACGCGACCGTGGTCGGCGTGGACAAGGAAACCGATCTGGCGGTCATCAAGATTGACGCCAAGAAGCCGCTTCCGGCGGCCAAGCTGGGCAACTCTGACGCCATGGAAGTGGGCGACTGGGTGCTGGCTGTGGGCAGCCCCTTCGGTCTCGAGGAGACCGTGACTGCGGGCATCGTGTCCGCCAAGGGCCGCAACATCGTTCCCGGCCGTCAGTTTGAATCGTTCATCCAGACCGACGCCGCCATCAATCCCGGCAACTCCGGCGGGCCGCTGGTGAACATGAACGGCGAAGTCATCGGCATCAACACGGCCATCTACACCAGTGGTGGCGGCTACCAGGGCGTCGGCTTTGCCATGCCCTCCAACACCGTGGTGCAGGTGTACAACCAGCTCATCGGGCCCGACCACAAAGTTGCTCGCGGTTCCATCGGAGTTGAGTTCAATGCCGTGCCCAACCCGGCTGTGGCGCGCGTTTACGGTGTCACCAGCGGCGTGACTATCGCCAGCGTCACGCCCAATGGCCCGGCCGAAAAGGCCGGCTTGAAGACCGGCGACACCATCGTTTCGGTCAACGGCAAGCAGGTAAAGACGGGCGACGAACTGGTGGCGGAGATTTCCTCGCTGAAGCCCGGCAACGACGCCAAGCTGGGCTATGTCCGCAATGGTAAGGAAAGTACGGCGAACGTCACCATAGCCGACCGCTCCAAGCTGTTCGCCAGCCGTCTCGGCGATCAGGAGGAAGGCGGCGAGGAGGCCAAGCCGCAGGAGAGCAAGTTCGGCATCACGGTCCGGGGCATTACCCCCGACATGGCCGACCGGTACAAGCTCCCCAGCACCAAGGGCGTCATCGTGCAGGACGTGAAGCCCGACGGCTTCGGCGATAACTGCGGACTGAGCCGCGGTGACGTGATCCTGGAGATCAACAAGCAGCCGGTGAACAACGAGGACGACTTCAATCAGCATCGAGTCGCAGGCGAAGAGCGGCCAGGACGTGGTGTTCCTGGTCCGCCCCGCGGCAGCCGCGACAACACGACGATCTTCGAGGGAGGCACTCTGCCGTAAGTTGAGGGCACGGGTAGAGCGGCGCTTTAGCGCCTGTTACGAAACTCGGCTCGTTGTTGCATCGGTGGAACAAAGTCGGCAAGAACGAGCGCCGCAGGCGGAGTGCTGGGTACGGTGAGAAAAAACTCCGGAGTCCCTCGGGGACGACACCGTTTCGTAACAGCCTCTTTAGCGCCGCGTCAAGGGTAATCCGCCCGAAATGAGCCGGGCTTTCGGCCTGGCGACGGATTCGTCGGGCCGAGAGCACCCGAGTCCTGAAGAAGTGTGCTGACGCGGGACTGAAGGGCCGTTCTACCCGGATCGCTCTATACCGATTCCTGAATCCGCAGTATCGGTATTTACCAGGAAGTAATTTCTAGCGCGGCGCTGTGATGTAAGTCGTCACCCATTCCCGGCGCCGCTGCCGTACCACTTTGGGAACGTGTCCGCGCTTTTTGCTTGCCTTTTGCTAAAGGATAATTACAATAACGCGTTATCCTGAAATTCATAGATTTGTCATAGAGGTGGTTGTTGCTTATCGGGAATCGTATTTTCCAACTCGTCCTTGTGTTTTGCGTGGCGTTGCTCTTCGCCGGAGTATCATCGGCGACGACAACGACCACGTCCAAGCCAAAACCCAAGCATCCGCAAGCCAGCACGACTCACAGCTCCTCCACCCACAGCGCTTCTTCCGCCAAGCATCATTCCAAGCACAGCGCACCAAGAGCGCAGCCAAGCCGCACGGGCAGCGCGGGATCGATGAAGAGCGCACCCGGCAAATCCAGACCGCGCTGATTCGCCAGCATTACCTCACGGGCGAGCCGACCGGAGTTTGGGACCAGTCCACCAAGGACGCCATGACCAAGTACCAGGCTGACAATGGCTGGCAGACCAAGCTCACTCCCGATTCGCGGGCGCTGATCAAGCTGGGCCTTGGACCCGATCACAAAGGCCTGCTGAATCCCGAGACCGCGCAACATCCCGTCTCCCCACGACCTTGGCGTGGATAGCGAAGCCCAGCCCGGCGGCGCGACCGAGCAGCAGTAGAACCGAACACAGAGAACAGAGATGACAGGCGCGGACATCCGCGCCTTTTGCCTTTTCGTTGCATCGCCCCTCGCCCTCGGGATGACCCCGCGAATAGGGACAGCCACGCACGGACAAGTTTGCGAAAACCTCGCTAAAACATCGTCTCCTGTGCTAATCTCATCCGGTCGATTCCTTACCACCCAAACGAGGCAAGCATGTCCCAGCAAGAGCACAATCTCCAGATGGATTACATCGAGTTTCCGGCAACCGACATCGAGGCGACCAAGCAGGTTTATTTACAGCCACGTATTTCGGGCTGGCAGTTTAAAGACTGGGGGTCCTGAGCTACAACGGCTTCCACGACGGCCGGCTCGCCGGCGGTTTCACAAACGGCGAGGCACAGCCCGCAGGCACCGACGGCAGCACAAAGACGCGCGGAGTGCTGGTTGTGATCTACGCGGCTTCCCTGGACGAGAATAACCCGCAAGGTGAAACAGGCGGGCGGCAAGATCGTGCGCGAAACCTTCGAGTTCCCCGGCGGCAAGCGCTTCCACTTCGCTGAACCCGAACGGCAACGAGGTCGCCGTCTGGAGCGAGTAGAAGAAGGAGCAAAAAGGCGAACAGCTTAGGAGCGCAGCCACGCGCACACGGTGAAGCACCAGACTCAACTCTTTGCTGGTGAAGAGCATCATCGTTGGCGCATTGGGCGGCCTGCTCTTCGGCTTCGATACCGCTGTCATTGCCGGCACCACGTACCAGCTAACCCGCCGTCTTCCACCTTTCAGCGCGGCAGCTTGGGTTCACCGTCTTCGATTGCGCTGTGGGGAACGGTGATCCGCTCCATGTTCTCCGGCTTGCTGGGAGAGCGGCTGGGTGG
>CAVPFD010000002.1:0-122931 GCA_963703645.1 uncultured Acidobacteriaceae bacterium | reverse complement strand
TTTGCCGCCCTTGCTGCGCGCCGCCGGCGTCAACACGCTTTGCCTGGAGTGCCATGGGCCCGATACCGTCCCGGAAAAGCTGGAGGGCCAGAACATGATCGCCATCTTCAATGGCAAAGTGAAACTTCCGGTTCCCTACAAGGTTCCGGTTCTGTCGTTGAAGTACAACGCCGGGCACCCGGTGGACTTTCATCCCGTAACCGGTCCCGTAGATTCCAAGAACCCTGCCGCAGGCCAGATGACCTGCTTGACCTGCCACCAGCCGCACTCGTCGGCCCAGGCGGACTTGCTGGTGAAAGACCAAAAAGTGGGCATGGCATTTTGCGATACCTGCCACAAGAGCACTTTGATACGACCGAAATAGTTTTGATGGAGCGTTGCAGATGTTTGAGCGAACGAAGAACTCGAATCGACGTTGGAACACAATAGCGGCCCTGGTTTTCGTGCTGCTCGGTGTATTTCTTCTGCCCAATCCCGGCTACGCGCAACAGAAGAAGAAAAAGGCCGCCGACCCTAACGCCGGGCTGCCCAAGAGAGTGAACTTCGACACCAGCAAGATCGTGTGGCCCAATCCGCCGGCGATCGCGCGCATCCGGTTCATGCAGCAGTTCACCGGCGAAAAGATTGACTTCAACGCTGCTGCTAACAAGAAAAACAACAAGCCAAAGCAAACCTGGATGGATCGCCTCGCGGGCACCAAGCCGGTACAGGACCAGGACCTCAACCTGCCCTTTCAGCTTATCCGTGTCTATGGCGTGGGCTTCGATTCCAAAGGCAACGTCTACGCCGCCGACCAGGGTGTCGGCGCAATCTTCATTTTCAACCCCGAAACCAAAGCGGTGGAGATCATCAAGAACGGCAAGGATGCGCACTTCAATCTCATTGTGGGGTTGGCAATCGACGACAACGACCGCATCTTCGTAACCGACGACAAACTACATCACGTGGCGGTACTCAGCCCCAAGCACCAGCAGGAGACCACATTCGGCACCGATGTCCTGGTACGCCCGGGTGGCATTGCCATCGACTCAACGAATCGCCTGCTCTACGTCGTGGACACTGGAAACGATGTCGTTCAGGTGTTCGACGCCGACAACTTCAAACTGCTACGCAAGATTGGCAAGCCCAGCAACAAACACCTGGCCACCGAGCCGGGACTGTTCTCCCTTCCCACCAACGTCGCGGTTGACAAGGAAGGCAATGTGTACGTCACCGACACGCTAAACGACCGCGTCGAGATCTTTGACGCCGACGGCAACTTCATTAGCAGCTTCGGCAAGAACGGCGACGGTCCAGGGTACTTCGCGCGTCCCAAAGGCATTGCAGTTGACGCGGATGGCCACATCTGGGTGGTGGACGCGATGCAGTCGCGGGTGCAGGTCTTCAACAACGAGGGTAGGCTCTTGATCTACTTCGGCGAGTTGGGAGGATATCCGGGGCAGTTCCAGGAACCCTATGGCATCGCCATCGACAACAAGACCAACCGCGTCATCACTTCCGAGCAGTACCAGGGCCGGGTACAGATGTTCCGCTACGTAACCGACGCCGAGGCGGAGAAGCTAAAGCAGGAGAGAGACGCCGCGCAGGGAACCAGCACAACCGCGGAGACGCCCAAGAGCGTAGCCGCCAAAGATGCGGCGCCAGCGCCGGCGCAGGCACCGCCCTCACCACCAAAGTAGTTAGACCAAATTGTTCCACGTGGAACATTACGCCGAAAATTCCCAAATTGGGGAAAGCTCTCACCAAGCCGTCACCGTATCCGTTCCCCAAGTGCCATACGTCGGCACAGCGGGGTTGGGGAATTTGACATAAAGCCTGAAGCAAGTGGTTCATTTGGCGCAGCCAAAACGCTCAACCTCCGCGACCTTGCCCGTGCCTACCAAAGCTTACCCTTTATTTTCAATAGCTTGGGTGTACTCTTCGATTCCTGAATCGCGATTCAGTCTTGGCCAGCCAGTTGCACTATCCACAGGCGGAGGCGGATGGGGCCTAAGCCTCCCGGCTATAAAAAGTACAAAATTGATCAGGAGATCGATCTCATGAAAAAAGCAATGTTAGTTCTTCTTCTGGTGTTCGCCGCGGCGACGGTAGTGATGGCACAAGTTCCTCAATATGTGCCAACCTCCGACGTCCTCGGCGCTCACCTGGTTTACGGCCGGGGCTGCGTGGCCTGCCACTCTCCGCACAGCGGCGCTCACGGCAACGGCATCAACACAAGCGATCCGACCTCAGGTGATGTTGCTCTGTGGGGCGCGGACCTGACTCCGTATTACAACCAGACCTTCGCCTTCGGCGATGCCGGTGCCTATCCGGTTACGACGCCGGCGAACACGCTGCTTGGCGCGCATGATCCGGCCACTACCATCATGTTCTGCCTGAGCTGCCATGACGGCAACCTGGCATTGAACGGCATGATGAAAGGCCAGACGGTTGAGACCATCCCCAACAATATCGGCGGGAACGCTCCCACCCTGCTCGGCCGTGGCTATGACAACATGACCGCGAACGACTACAACAACGACCACCCAGTGGGTCCGAATGCAACCGTAGGTTGCGGCGGCGCGTACAACTGGGATTGCTCCTTTGACGGCACCGGCAAGCTGCTGATGAACGGGCCGGCGTCCTCGAACTTCGTGAAGGACTATGGTTTCACCGTCAGCCTGGTTAAGTACCCCGGCGGCGCAGACACGAACGGCGTGTCCTGCATCACCTGCCACGATCAGCACAGCATGAATGCCTACAACGGCACCATCGTCGGCGTGAAGGGCACCTATCAAACGATGTTCTTCGTGCGCGGCTATTACAACCCGGGCAACCCGAACAGCAACTCTGCGGCGCAGTTCTGCCGCAACTGCCACGGCGGCGAGTCCAACGAAATGCACAATTCCGGAACCACCCTCACCACGCAGTAGGCGGTTGGGTGTTCTACTTCGGGGGGAGCTTCTCCCCCCTTCTTCTTGCGAGGAAGTTATGAAGTACCAATTAGAGCGTGTTTCAACGATGGTCGGCAGCTCAGGTTTGTATCGGGGCACGACCCTTCGACAGGCTCAGGGCAGGCTTTCAGTCGTGTCGTGGGCTGCGGTCCAAGACCATGGCTTTAGCCACTGCGAACAAGGGCTAAAGCCCAGCGCAAACGGGGAGCCTCGTTCGGCACGGCTAAAGCCGTGCCCTGACAAAAATCGATTCTTGAAACACGCTCTAACAACCTGGGTTGCGCTGCTGGTGTTGTCTGTGCCATTGTTCGGGCAGCTAGTCTCTTCGCACGCCCCCTCGGGAGCGGTGAAGCCGGTGAGCACAACCCCAGCGCCGCAGGCGTCAGGTAAACCCGTTGCCCGGGTCAACGGAGTGGTCCTGACCGACAACGACCTGCTGCGCGAGATGTACACCATCTTCCCCTACGCCCGCCAGCACAACGGTAAGTTTCCCCAGGAGCTGGAACCGTCAATCCGCCAGGGCGCGCTGAAGATGATCGTCTTCGAGGAGCTCGTGTATCAGGAGGCGCTGCGCCGAGGCATGACGGTGTCACAGGCTAAGCTGGACAAAGCGGTGGCGGATTTCCGTAAGCAGTTCAAGAACCCGGATGACTACAGGAATTTTGTCAAGACCGAAGGCGGCGGTTCGCGAGCAGGCGCTGCGGGCCAAGATCCGGAGGTCGCTGCTGATTGACCAGTTGCTGCGGCAGGACGTGCAAACCAAATCCGTTGTCTCGCTCGCTCAGGCCAAGGCCTATTACGACAAGAACTCCGACCAGTTTCGTATGACGGAGTCCTTCGCATTCCAGACCATATCGGTCATCCCCCCGGACAAGGCCACCTCGGCGCAGCTCAAAGAGGCACGCAAGCGGGCGGAGGACGCCCTGAAGCAGGCAAAAGCCACCACGAACTACGAGACGTTCGGCGTTCTGGCGGAGAAAATTTCGGAAGATGACTACCGAGTGATGATGGGCGACCATCATGTGGTGGAGCGTGCTAAGCTTCCTCCCGACGTGGTGAAGATAATGCTGGCCATGCAACCCGGGCAGGTGAGCGACCTTCTTGAGTTCGGTGGGGCCTACCAGATCATCCGGCTCAATGCCCATATTCCCGCCGGCATGAAGACGTTCGACGAGGTAAAGGGCAATCTGCAAAGGCAGATGCAACAGCAGAAGCAGGAACAACTGCGCGTGAGCCTGGACAAGAAGCTGCACGCCAACGCCAAGGTGGACGAGCTGTAGGGCGGCGGGCGTAGTTTGTGGTGCCAGTCCCGCTTTGCGGGGACGGTACAAGAGAGCCCACCGCTTTAGCCGTGGGTAAGCAGAGCCAACAAGACCGAGTCCCCCGGGGACGATACAAAGATTGTGCCGTGCCCGAGGCTCGGTTCCTTTATCCCATCTTCCCAGTGCTGAAGCGCTGGGCTTTCTTATGTCGTCCCGCAAGGCGGGACTGGGGTAATGCTCATTCCGAATACGGCTTCCCAAGACGGTCAAGCTGCCCGTGGCGAACCGCAGATCCCTCGACTTCTTGGGATGACAATCTGCTTTGTTAGCCACGGATTTGCACGGATGAACACGGATCTTTGAGAAATTCAAATTCAGATTCGTGTTGATCCGCGTCCATCCGTGGTTGGTTCTTTCCTCCGTGTCCCCTGTGGTCTTATGTCCATTCTGGCCTTCGCCCCTTGGCATTGGGTGATTTCACCGCGCGGTGTGGTGGATGCCCCACAAAGGTTTAGCCGTCCCATTCTGGCCGTGTTTAACTTGTTGTAAACATTAGCGATTTTACCGTCAAGCTACCTTCCACAACGGCACCGTTCGTGCACTTACCCCTGCATAGGTTTTGGTTCTCCCAGAGCAGTGGGTTATGAAGAGACTTGGTACATGGATGGCGGTCGTGCTGCTACTGGCCGGCGGTTCGCGGGTTTGGGCGCAGGTGACAGTGGGCGAAAACGTGACGTTGGATATGAATGCCCTGCTGCAGGCGGGATACACGGGCGATTATGGGAACTTTGTAAACTCCGATCATGGCGTCACGTTTGGCGGCAACGCCAGTTTGACCGGTTCCTATTACAGCCCCTCCTTTCTCTCGTTCACCGTCAGCCCCTATTACAACCAGTCGCGGCTGAACTCCACCTCGCAATCGATCTCCGATAGCAGCGGGGTGAGCGCCAGTGCGAATATCTTCTCCGGCAGCAATTACCCGGGTTCTATCAGCTACAGCAAGAGCTATAACAGCACTGGGCTTTTCGGAGTGCCCGGCTTCCCCAACTACAACACCAATGGAAATGCCGACGCTTTGAACATCGGTTGGGCATTTAACCGACCCGGTCTGCCGAATATTTCGTTCGCCTTCCTGGAAGGCCACACCGATTACACGATTTACGGCGAGAACTCGCCCAGCACGTCTGCATTTCATTCCTTCAACGTAAACGCGTCCTATCAGATTGCCGGGTTCAGCCTTACCGGCGGTTACCTGAACGCGTTGACCCATTCGCAATTTCCCGAAATCTTCACCAACCAGCAGACTGAGACGTTGGATTCCAGCAACAATGGATTCAACTTTGGGGCTTCGCACATGCTGCCATGGAACGGCGCCTTCAGTGTTCATTACAGCCATTCCTACTTCAACTCGGATTATACGAATACAACCTACTCTGGAGCGGTTGATACGGTGAGCGCCGCTAGCACCTTCCATCCCTTCGGCAACCTTACTTTCGGCGTTTCCAGTAATTACACCAACAACTTGCTGGGCGCTTTGTACCAGAACATCATCACCTCCGGCGGTGTCATCCAGCAGAATACTCCCGGTACGAGCTCGACTTCGTTCAATGTGAACGGATTCGGAAGCTATAAGATTTCCGATAACCTCTTCGCACTCGCCAACGTTAACTATGTTGAGCAGAGCTACTTGGGCAGCAGTTATAACGGCACAACGATTACGGGCGGTGTGACATATTGGAAACGCCTGTGGAGCGGAGTCTTTAGTTCCTCGGTCAGCGTCTCGGATAGTAACAATAGCACCACGAATCAAAGCAACATAGGTTTGGTAGCTCTGGCGAATTACTCCCGGCAGATTGGCGGATGGAACGTAAGCGGATCAGGCAGCTACACGCAAAGCGCGCAAACGGCATTGCTTAGCTATACCACCTCCGGCTTCGGGTTCAACGCCAATGTGGGCCACAAAGTAGGCCGTTGGGGTTGGAACGCTGCCGGAGGCGGATCGAAGAGCCTGTTGAACCTGCCGGGATACGGGAATACCAGCCAGTTTTTCTCCACTAGCCTCACTGGGAAGTGGATCGGCGCCAGCGCGAGCTATACCAAGAGCAGCGGCAACTCGCTGCTGGGAAGTTCAGGCCTGGTTCCCGCGCCGCTGCCGCCGGTAATACTGCCGACCGACCTGATTTTTTACGGTGGCCACGCTTATGGGTTCGGGGTGGGAAGCAATCCGTATCGGCGGCTCCTCCTGAGCGCCAGCTACTCCCGGGCTTTCAGCACCACGCTGAGCGGGACCACGGGCTCGGAGAACAGCAACGAAAGCATCAATGCCCGGATTACGTATGACTTCCGGCAATTGTCCATGAATGCCGGGTACAGCAAATTCGTGCAGGGCTTTAGCGCCTCGGGGCTCCCGCCGTCAATGCTAAGCTCGTATTATTTCGGGATCTCCAGATGGTTCAACTTCTTCTAGTGCGGGTTTCCCGATCCAAGCCGGTCCTTGCTTTGGTGGTGACCTGCGCCATGCTGCTGGCATTCACGCCAGCTACGGCCGTGGGCGCGAAATCGAAAAAAGCCACCGAGGTGACGGTACCGGTATTGCTGTTGCCGGAAGGACGCAAGCTGGTCTTCGAGCGCAGCTTCAGTTCGCAGCGCGACATGGGAATTAAGCGCGGTTTCTGGAACAAGCTGGTGGACATCATCGCCGGCCCGCCGGAGTTCCATCACATGGAGCGGCCCTACAGTGTGGTGACGGATTCTCACGATCGCGTCATCGTGACCGATCCCGGGGCCATGGGGATTCATGTCTTCGACTTTCCGCAGGAGAGGTACAAGTTCATCTCGCACACCGAAGGAAAGGACCCGCTGCGCTCGCCGCAGTGTGTCGCGGTTGATAAGCAGGACAACATCTACGTCACCGACTCGGAATCAGGAAAAATCTTTGTCTTCGACGCGAGTGGCAAACTTCGGCACGTCATCGGCAGTATCAAGGGCGGCGAGGGATTCTACAAGCGGCCCGACCGGCATCGCTGTCGATTCCGACGAGCAGCGGATTTATGTGACTGACACGCTGCGCAACAAAATCTTCGTCCTCGACATGCAGGGTAGCGTGTTGCAGACGATTGGCAAGAATGGCAGCGGCGACGGCGAGTTCAACTTTCCCACCGAATTGCGGCTGCATGGGAAGAACCTCATCGTCGTGGATGCAATGAACTTTCGTATCCAGGAAGTGGACCGCTCAGGACAGTTTCAGTACGCCATCGGAAAGCTGGGCGACAGCGACGGGGACATGTTCCGGCCTAAGGGAGTCGGCGTGGACTCGGAAGGTCATATCTATGTAGTCGAGGGACTGTCAAACCTCGTCCAGGTGTTCGATCAGAAGGGGCAGTTGCTTTATTACTTTGGGAAGAGGGGTACGGGCTTCGGGGATTTTCAAGCGCCGGCGGGGTTGTTTATCGATCACAACGATCGCGTCTTCGTGGTGGATTCCTACAATCGGCGAGTCGAGGTGTTTCATTACTACGGGCCGACCAAGCGGGCCGCAGGGGGCATGCAGTGATGTCGAAGCTGCTATGGACCTGCGGAGTATTGCTGCTGGTTGCGGTTGCCGTGTCAGCACAAATCCGGCAGGACGTGTTGGGTTCGCATGATTTGTCGCCTGGAAGCTCATCGCCGGTACACGGTATTGCTTCCCAGGGGTGCCTCTATTGCCACGCTCCGCACTCGGGACTAGGCGGCAGTATTCCGTCTCCGTTATGGGATGAGCAACTCTCCGCCGCGACGTACACCTTGTATGGCAGCAGCACCTACTTGGAAAAGGGCACGCAACCGATGTTGGGTGCTGACAGCAGCCTGTGTTTAAGCTGTCATGACGGCACCGTTGCGTTGGGACAGACCATCGCGTACAAGACGATCCCGATCACCGGGAGCATGAAGAGTACAGACATCTTTGGCACCGCTTTGCAGTCCTCGCATCCGTTTAGTCTGGTGTTGCCGATGAAGGATTCACCGGACCTGGTGGCGACCCTGGTGTCGCAGGGCAAGACCGGCGATCCCACCGGCCGGGTGAGGCTGGTGAAGGGCAACGTCGAATGCACCAGCTGTCACAATCCTCATGTTCAGGCGGGCGACCCGGTCAACTTGAATTTCCTGGTGGTTGACAGTTCGAGTAGCCAGATGTGCCTTGACTGCCACGATCCGAATCGCGTGGTCTCAGGGCAGACGAACCACCTGACAGGGTGGTCAAACAGTATTCATGATACGGCCACCAACAAGACCACCAATCAGCCCTACGTCGGTGGGTATGGAACGGTCGCGCAGAATGGATGCAATGCCTGCCACATGCCGCATAACGCTTCGGGGTCAGCGCGATTGCTGCGAGGCCCGAACGAGCAGGACTGCATCGCCTGCCACAATGGTGGATCGAATCTCTCTCCGGCGGCCCCCAATGTCTTTGCGGAGTTTGCCAAGATCAGCCACCCGTTCTCTACCGGGAATAGCACGCACGATGCCGCGGAGAGCGCACTGCTCAATCAGAATCGGCACTCCACCTGCGCGGACTGCCACAGCGGGCATGCTGATCAACGGGTGGCAAGCTTCCCTCCGCCTCCGCTGATTCGCATCTCGCAGACCAATGTGACGGGCATCAGCGCCAACGACGGTGTCACGGTTGTTTATCCCGCGATCAATCAGTATGAAAATTGCCTGCGCTGCCATGGGACCAGCACCGGGAAGGTCAGCAGTCCGGTGTTTGGTTATTTGCCGATAAGGGCGGTTTCTGCGCCCGATCCCCTGAACGTCATTCCGCAACTCAGTCAGAACGCGACCTCGAGCCACCCTGTCACTCATCCTCGCAGCAGCCCATTTCCTCAGCCCAGCTTGCGACAGTACATGGTGAATCTCGATGGCGTCAGCCAGGGACGCCCAATGGGCACCCAAGTGTTCTGCGGTGATTGTCATAACAGTGACGACAATCGGGAATTTGGCGGCGCGGGACCGAACGGACCTCACGGATCGAAGTTTACGCACATCATGGAACGCCGCTACGAGTTCTCTCAGGCGCCCGCGCCGGGCCAGTTCATCACCAATCTTTTCCCCAACCCAGATCTTAGCGTGAACGGCCCCTACGGGATGTGTGGCAAGTGCCACGATCTGAGCGTCATCATGACGAACTCAAGTTTCACGGAGCACAACCGACACATCAACGACGGATTCACTTGTTCGACCTGCCATACCGCGCACGGAATGGGCGCAACCAGCCCCTACATTTCGGGTGAGCGGTTGGTGAACTTCGATATCAACGTGGTGGCTCCGAACGGTACCGCGCCGATTTCCTATAGCCATGCCACGAACTCCTGCACTCTGACCTGCCATGGTCATGCGCATCAGGGGACCGGGTCACCCGGCATGAGGCAGCATCATTGATGGTTCAGTCCCAATCGAGACAACTTGGGCCAGGGACCACCGGTCCACCTCAAATAAGCCTTTCGGCGGCGGACTCGTGACAACATGAATCCCCTGCTAGTTCGTCCCACCGTCCTCGGGCTGATCGGCGCACTCATTGTCGCCTTGCGCTGGTTTCAACTTCGCAGGCAGGTTCCGCGCTGGACCTTGGCGCCAGCCATTTTGTGTGTGCTCTACGTATTCTTTCGCGCCTGGGCCTTCCGGCGCGCTTCTTCCGTCGGCAACTGGTACGCGCTCGACAATTACCCCTACTACGCCGATCTTAGTTATGGATTTAACCCGAGTTTGCTGGCTAACCGCTGGGTTGAGCGGCTGCACCTCTTCCCGCTCATCAGCTTTGTGTACGAAAGCCTGGTACTGGCAATCGCGGCCACCTATGCGTATTCTCTTGGGCGACGTGGACAACCTGCACGCGTATTAATCCTCATGGTTTTGACCGGGCTGCTGGGGATGCAAGCCTATCGCCTGCTGCCCGCCTGCGGCCCGGTTTACTTGCTTGGATCGCCTTGCTACCTGGGCGAAGAGCCGGCGAGCTGTGCCGACATCTCTGCCGCTGACCTGCATCCTGTGCAGCTGGATCCGGCTTTCCCGCGTAACGCCATACCGTCGTTGCACGTTGCATGGGCCTTGTTGGTCTATTGGATCTGGCGGTCCTCGCGGTGGCGCTGGTTTGTCCTCGCGTACCTTCTGCTGACTGTGCTGGCCACCCTTGGAGGCGGTGAACACTACCTGGTCGATGTGGTGGCTGGGCTCCCCTTCGCCTTGGCGCTGTGGGCCTTGTGCGGGACACCCTGGCGGCCCGAACGTGCGATCACATTGATGAGCAGCGTGCTAGGTCTGATGCTGTGGATCGCAGCAATTCGCTTCAGACCAGAACTGTTTCACTACTCGACGGCTATCCCCTGGCTGCTTTCGGCACTGCTCATTGGGGGCAGTAGTTTCGCTGCCAGTCGGCTCACTATTAGCTCTTCCGTGGTAGCTCGTCCCCTAGTGGCGCCTGTCCGATCACGATAGCGGAGCGGGCGTCACTCCACCCGCTTGGCCGAGACGAAAGGGCTGCCGGCAATCACGAAGCGCAACGGTTCTTCAACCGCTCTCCGGATGCCGATGCGCGGCGTAACAGCAATGCGTTCTGGGCGGTAACCATCATCGGCAAACCACAAGTCGGAACGGCGCGAAGTGAGGTCTTTGCCGTTGTCGCGCGCGCGGGTGATACCCAGCGCCTCCGCCATGCGGCCCGGCCCACTGGAAAGTAGGCGCAATTGCGAGGTGCTCGGAGAGGCTGGGAGCTCAAGTTCGCGCGCACGGGCCATCGCCTCCAGCCCGAACACCGGCTCCATGGCGCGCAGCAACACGCCCTCGCCCAGGCCTTTGGGCATGCACGAAACGTTGAGGCAGTAATGATTGCCGTAGATGAAATACACGTACGCATGCCCCGGCCGGCCGAACAGCACGGCATTCCGCGGCGTGATACCGGAGTAGGCGTGCGCGGCGGCATCGTCAGCGCCGAGATAGGCCTCGTCTTCGACAACGCGGCCGGCCAGTAGTTTCCGCCCTTCGCGCCGAATAAGCATCTTGCCGAGCAGCTCGCGGCCCACCGTAACCGGGTCACGATTGTAGAAGTCCCGCGGAAGAATCATGGCCCTGCGCAGACTCGCGGCGGCAAGTGGGGTTGCGATCGGCGACGCTTTTTTCGGGGTGACTTGGTCAATGCGGTGACTCGGCATCTTGGTCGAAACTCCAACTGCTGCATGTAGCACATGCAGACGAGTTGTGTGCCAGTTTACCGTTCGCGGCTCAGAAGTGTGTCCCGAATGCTCTGGATTCTCCGTGCCTCCGTGGTAACACGGGGCTCACCATTTACAATCATCCCGCATGATCGCGCACCTTCGCGGACGGCTCATTGCCAAGCATCCAAACCAGGCCATCGTTGAAGCCGCGGGCGTCGGCTATGACGTGAACATCACTGTGCCGACCTTCTCCGAGCTGCCCGCGCCTGGCGCCGAAGTCGCAATTCATATTCACACGCATGTTCGCGAGGACATGATCGCGCTTTACGGCTTTCTGCGCGCGGAAGAAAAACAGCTCTTCGAGAAGCTGATCACGGTGAGCGGCATCGGGCCGAAGCTTGCCATCACCATTCTCAGCGGCATGGCAGCTGCCGACATGGTTGGCGCGATCCGCAACAACGACTTCGCGCGGCTGACCAGGATTCCCGGTATCGGCCGCAAGACCGCCGAGCGTATGTGCGTCGAGTTGCGTGACAACCTGGAAGGCTTCGGCGCGCTGCAGGCGGTCGTATCACATTCTGCGGTTGAACAAGACGTGATCTCGGCACTGACCAACCTTGGCTTCCAGCGTGGAGGGGCCGAAAAAGCCGTGGAGCGCGCGGTCAAGTCCGCGGGACGCGAGAATTTCGACGCGATCTTTCGGGCGGCGTTAGGAACGCTGTCGAAGTAGTTACTTCCCAATGCAGAACGAGCTAAAGATCAGGTTCAGGATGTCATCCGCCATTGTCGCGCCGGTAATGTCGTCCAGCGGACGCAGGGCGCTGTAGAGATCAAGCAGGACCATCTCGTGCGGCGTCCTCAGCGGCACGGCTTGGGCTGCGCGGTCGAGCGCTGCGATGGCGTCGTCCACCAGCTTTTGCTGGCGAATGTTGGTAAGCAGACCGCTCTCCTGCTCGGCGCCCCCGTCGCCGTGCGCCCTTCGCAAAATCAACTCGCGCAGCGGTTCGATACCGTCGCCAGTCAGCGCCGATGTGAAGACTGTCGGCGGCACCGAAACGGTTATAGAGCTCGTCCCTTCTAGAGCTTTCTGTGCTGGTTCGGTCAAGTCGTGTCGAATTGCTTCGAAGAATGCGACAGATAGCTTGCGGACGACTTCACCGCGATCACCCGTCATCAAATCGCTCTTGTTGCAGACCACAATTCGTGGCCTGTCCTGCGTTTTCTCCAGCAGTTCCCAATCGGGCGTGAAATCACCATCTGCGAATTCAGATACATCAAGCACGACGAGCACGATGTCCGCATCGGCCACCGCCTCCATGGATTTGCTAACGCCAATGCTCTCGGCTTCATCGAGGGCAGCGCGAATGCCCGCGGTATCCACCAGCCGAACCGGGATGCCGCCGATGGAAACCGTCTCGCTCACCAGATCGCGCGTCGTTCCCGGCGTCGCGGTAACAATGGCGCGCTCGCGCTCGACCAGCTGGTTGAACAGGCTCGACTTGCCGACGTTCGGTCGCCCGACGATGGCCAAAGTCAAACCCTCATGCACGACCTTTCCGAAGGCAAAGCTGGCCAGCAGTTCCTGGAGCGGCGCGCGAATTGCCGCAATGCGCGACAGAATCTCGGCGCCGGGCATCACAGCGACGTCATCTTCAGCGAAGTCCACCCCGGCTTCGAGGATAGCGACCAGTTCCACCAGCTTCTGCTTCGTGGGCTGCAAGCGCTTCGACAGAGCGCCTTCGAGTTGGCGTGCCGCGACCTGCGCCTGGTAAAGCGTCTGCGAGTCGATCAGGTCACGCACCGCTTCAGCCTGCGTCAGATCGATGCGGCCGTTGAGAAAGGCGCGCATGGTGAACTCACCGGGTTCGGCCAATCGCGCACCGCCGGCGAGCGCCATCTGCACCACGTGGCGCAGAACAACCGGGGACCCGTGACACGAGATCTCGACCACATCGTCGGTGGTGTAGGAATGCGGCTTGACGAAGAAGGTGACGACCACCTCGTCGAGACGTTCGCCCGTTGCCGGTTCGATCAGCTCGCCGAAGTGTGCGCGTCCGGCCTCGAAATCGTTCCCATGGGCAAGCCGCAGCATGGGACGTGCGATGTTCCGCGCCTCGGAGCCCGATACCCGCACTACTCCAATGCCGCCTCGCCCGGGAGGCGTGGCAATCGCAACGATGGTGTCGTCAAGGTGCATTCCGCTCATTATTCACCACAGAGACACAAGGTGAGAATTTCACCGCGGAGAACCAGAGGCCACCGATAAAATCCGGCAACAGAGACATCACAACCTTCCTTCGCGTCTCCGTGCCTCTGCGGTGAATTCGCCGTTAGCGGCGTCTCGAGACCGGCGGCGCAGGTGGTTTGCCGCTTATAGTCCTTGGGATAGACCACGACATGGCGCGAGGCAGCTTCGCCATCGCTCTCGGTACGCAAATCCGTGAAGTCACGCAACGCCAGATGGACGATGCGGCGCTCGCGCGACGACATGGGCGCAAACGCGTACGGCATGCCGCTCTTGCGGACGCGCTCGGCCGCCACGTCCGCGGCCAGCCTGAGCTCCTGCAAGCGCGCCGAGCGGAAGTGCTGGCAATCGAAGCTGATCTTCTCATGCTCGTCGGGTGCAAGACGCAACATCTCCAGCGAAACGTGTTCGAAGGCGCGCAACAGTTCAGCGCCGTTCTCCAGCACCAGTGGGCTGTCAGCACCGGAAAGTTCCACCAGAATCTCTGGATGTTCCCACTCGCGGTCGTTCCGTCGGCGGAGGGTCAACCGTGATCTTGTAGCGGAGACGAAAGTCGCCGTTAGCGATGATTGCGTTCAGAAATTCGCTGATCTTTCTTGGCGGCGGCGATTTTGTCGGGAATTGGCATATGCTACTTGCCGCGCCTTTCTTCCGGGCGCGTTTTCTTCTCCGCTTCGGCCCGCATCTCGCGGCCCAGGCTGCTCCGATTCATCACGTACTGCTGAATGATGGCGATGATGTTGCCCACCACCCAATACACGCTCAGCCCCGAAGGCAGCGAGTAGCTGAAAAAGCCGATCATCAGCGGCATCATCAAGGTCATCATCTGCTGCTGCTTGGGATCCATGCCCGAGTTGGGCGTCATCTTCTGCACCAGGTAGGTGCTGATGACGATCACCACCGGCATGATGAACAGCTTGTCGGGCGACGACAGATCGTGCAGCCACAGGAATGGCGCCTGGCGCAGCTCGATGGCATTTCCCAGCATGGAGTAGAACGCGAACAGGAACGGCATCTGGATGACCAGCGGTATGCAACCGCCGGCCGGGTTCACGCCTTCGCGCTTGTACAGCTCGGCGATCTCGGCGTTCATCTCCTGGCGCTTGGGATCGCGCATGGGGTACTTCTTGTACTTCTCCTGGATGGCCTTCATCTGTGGCTGTAGCTTCTGCATCTTCAACGCCGACTTCATGCTGATGATGCGCAGAGGCAGCAGCGCCAGGTTGATGATGACCGTCAGGATGATGATGGCCACGCCCCAATTGCTGGCCATGTGCTCGTGGGTCCACTTCAGCCACAGGAAGAGCGGGCGTGCGATCGATGCTGAAGAATCCGAAGTCCACCACGTCGCGGAGATCGGGACCGTTCCATCTGTCCGGGAGCGGTGTTCGAGATGACCGATTCCAGCACCTCGAGCGCCTTGGGCCCAACGAAAAGCCGCTCTCGCGTAACGCCGGTCGTGTCACCCACGGCCGCACCCAGCACGTCGTAGCGGTTCACGCTGTTCGGGTCAGGATTCTTGGGTTCTTTGGGAACGCTGATGGCCTCGTGGAAGGTGACCATTGCCGCGGTGTCTGGATTGTCAGGCAGGAAGATAGCGGCGAAGAACTGGTCTTGCGCCCCGGCCCAGTCGAACGGGCCACGTAGGGTATTGCCGTTGCTCACCTTCTTCGCGGCGAGCCGCTCGACCTTGCCTCCGGTCATGTAGTCGATCGCGCCGATGCATATAACGGGCCCGTGGTTTGGTCTCCGAAGCCCGCCGGCCACGCCGGATAGGCCTGAACATGCAAGGTCTTGCCGACCTTTTGAGTGACCTCGGTCTCGACACCAATTACGTAAGTGTCGCCAAACTGGAAGATCTTGCGGACCGTGACATCGCCTGTCGGCATACTCGTAGGTCAGCGTGCCCGGAGCGTTGACATTACCGCTCGGGAGCCACGACGTACAGCGCCGAGTTGATCTGGTTGCGCAGATTCTCGTCGTAGGTGTAGAGGCTGAGCGGCAAGCCGAACTTCGCGGCATCCTTGTTGACCAGGTCGAGAGGCTTCCCGTCTTCGTCCTTGTACTTCTTCAGCACCCACGACTTCGCCTGCGCGCCGCGATTGGTGAAAACGATCCGGTAAAGACTGTTCTCGACGACAGTCTCGACTTCGGCAGCTGCGGATTTCGAAGCAACCGTAGTCTGCGGCGGCTTTGGCGACCGTTTCTGGCTTTGCCCGGCGCCTTCGATGCAGGCAGCGCAGTCGGGCCGACCTTTTGCTGGCGGGGCTCTGCGCGGTTGGCGACAGGATTCGGTTTCTGTTGAGGCGGGTTCGGGCGGTTCTTGAACAAAAAGAGCTGCGCGATGATGATCACCGCGAAGGCCACGGCGAACACCAGCAGCATCCGGCGGTCGCCCCCGCCGCCGCCTTCTTGTTGTGGATTGTGGTACTCGGCCAAGTCTCAGTTTCCGTTCAATCTTTCGCACAGATCGACGTGTGCGGCACGCGCGCGCGCTCCCGGCACCGGATCATACCCGCTGCGCGCGAAGGGATGGCAGCGCAGCAATCGACCGGCCGACAGCACGCAGCCGCGAATAACGCCGTGACGCTCGATGGCTTCCATCGCATACTCCGAACATGTAGGCACGAAGCGGCAGGCGTGCGGCAACATCGGCGAAATGAATCGCTTGTAGCCCCGCAGTGCGATTTGGATTGCTTGTTTCATTTCCGTCCTGCTACTCGTGCGCGCTGTGCCGCCAACCGCAAGGCACGCGCAACTTCACCCGCCAGTTCCGCGAAGGACAATGTCAAAACGCTCTTTCGCGGATTCAACACCACGTCCACTTGGTCTTGGCACTCCGGCCACGATAACCGCACCGCTTCGCGCATCCTGCGCTTAATGCGATTCCGTTCGACAGATCCTCCCAGCACCTTACCCACGGTAAATCCTACACGCGGGCCAGCCTCTGCTTCATTCCCGTCGCGCCGCAGATAAAACACCGTCATGTTACCCGTGAACTGCCGGCGTCCGCTCTGATAGACCCGCTGGAAGTCGGAATGCTTCAGCAGACGTTTCGATTTCGGAAACTTACTGCCGGCTGCGGTGACGTCTTGAGCCATTCAGCCCGCACGCGCCGACCCCGCCGTGTCCACCTGTTGCTACGGCCGAGTCTTGCGGCGGCTCCCAACTATCCTTCTGGAAATGCTGCGGTAACGAACAGCTCAGGCCTTCCACCCACACCAGTCCAACAGGAGGACTGGTCCAGGGTCAGGTTTACTCGCGGTGGCCAGCCTTCACCGAGACGCGCTTGCGTCCTTTGGCGCGCCGGCGCGACAGCACCGCCCGCCCGCTCTTGGTCTTCATACGAGAACGAAAGCCGTGCGTCTTTGAGCGGCGACGACGGTTGGGTTGGAATGTGCGCTTCGGCATTGAAAACGGCGCTCCTCTAACACAAAATTGAATTGGGCAAACTCTGAGTATATCGGTCAGTGCGCTACGCTGGCAACCTGCGACCAGCACACGTCACCAATCGCAGGGGCACCCCGCGGATACGAGAACTGCCTTGGCGACACTTCCCGCCGCTCCAATGCAGACGCACCTTCCCGACCCCGGCAGCAACAAGAGCAGGTGCTGACTGACAAGGTTCTCCGGCAAGCTATCATGTACCTGTCACTTGCATCCAACTGCCGGAACACGGAAACTGTACCTGACATCTGAATGAATCTCGCACTGTTTGGCGGTACCTTCGACCCCATCCATCGCGGACATGTCGTCGTGGCCCGTGCCGCTGTCGCCAAGTTCCAATTGAAGCAGGTCTGGTTTGTTCCGGCAGACATTCCACCGCACAAGCTGAAGACGCCCGTCACTGCGTATTGCCACCGCTATGCGATGGTCTCGCTGGCTCTGGCTGGAGAGAAGGACTTCGTGCCCTCGCTGCTGGAAGCGCCCGATCTCGATCACGATGGCGGCAACCGCCACCCCAGTTACTCGATTGAAACGGTGCGACGGGTGAAGAAGACTTTGGGCAAGAGTGACCGCCTGTACTTCCTCATCGGCATGGACGCATTTAAGGATATTGCCACGTGGCACAAGCCAGAGGAGCTGCTGGCAGAATGCGATTTCATCGTGGCGGCGCGTCCGGGTTATGCGCTGGCCGATGTGGCTTCGTCGCTGCCGGAGAAACTTCGTCCCAACGCGGCGGTAACAAAGTTATTCCGCAAGGAGAAAATGGCGGGACCGCTGGTCCTGGCGGGCGCTACGCTGCACATGCTGCCCGAGACCCACGAGAACGTGTCCGCCACGCAGATCCGCGCTGCCGTGGACCGCGGCGGCGCGCTGAAGCGCCTGGTGCCCGATGCAGTCGCAGAATACATCCACAAAGAGCGCCTCTACCAAAACCAAGCCCTCAGGAGGAAAACTACTTGACGCAAGCGGGGCTGATCGCATGAAAAAGAACCAATCTCGAGCACAAGTCGCCCTTGCCGTGCGCGCCTGCGAGGACAAGAAAGCCACCAACATCGGCGTCTTACAGCTGGATGCGCAGGCCAGCGGCTTCACCGACTACTTTGTGCTTTGCTCGGGCGCGAACCCGCGACAGGTGCAGGCCATCGCAGACGACGTGGACCAGAAGCTCAGCGCTGCCGGCGTGCAACCTAAGCACATCGAGGGGTACAAGCAGGCCGACTGGGTACTGATGGACTACATCGACTTCGTGGTGCACGTTTTTTCGGAGAACGCGCGCAAGTTCTACGACCTGGAACGGCTTTGGAAGTCAGCCAAGCGACTACAGCCGGCCGATCTGGAGAAGCCGGCGCGCAAGCCTGCAGCGAAGAAGGGGCCGGCAAGGCGGCCGACGCCGGCAAGAAAAGCGGCGAAGCGAGCGGCAAAGAGCTCGCCTCGTGTAGGTGGGGCGACCAGTCGCCGTCGCAAAAGCTCTTGAGCTTTGTTCTTCGAATCCGGCGACCAAAGTCGGGGTCGCCTCCGCTTGCAATGACAGCGATCCGGGACGCGAAAGGCCAATAGCGCTCCTCACAGCTTGGGCAGCACAATGCCCTTCTGCCCCTGGTACTTACCACGTCTGTCCTTGTAGCTGGTTTCGCACTGCTCGTCGGACTGGAAGAACAGGATCTGGCACAGGCCTTCGTTGGCATAGATGCGCGCCGGCAGCGGCGTGGTGTTGGAGATCTCGAGGGTGACAAAGCCCTCCCACTCCGGCTCGAACGGCGTGACGTTGACGATGATGCCGCAGCGCGCATACGTGGATTTGCCAACACAGATGGTCAGCACGTCGCGCGGAATCTTGAAGTATTCGACCGAGCGCGCCAGCGCAAAGGAGTTGGGCGGAATGATGGCCACGTCGGTCTGTATGCTGACGAACGAGCGCTCGTCGAACTTCTTGGGATCGACGATGGTCGAGTTGACGTTGGTGAAGACCTTGAACTCGTCGGCCACGCGCAGGTCGTAACCGTAGGAAGAAAGGCCAAAGGAGATGACGCCTTCGCGGATTTGCTTCTCCGAGAAGGGATTGATCATATCGTGTTCGTTGGCCATTTTGCGGATCCAACGGTCACTCTTGATGGACATGGAACTCCTTGGGGCTGATGAGTCTGCTTGATATGTTGACATCCTGCGTTGAAGGGGCGCGGCTTCAGCCGCGCCAATTAAGCTATCTTGAATCCGGCCTTTAGCCCCGGAGGGACTTCGATTTTCCATCCTGCAACGGCGAATTCCCTCAGCGGCTAAAGCCCTGGCGAATTCTTCGGCTGGCGGCGCGTCTAAAGACGCGCCCCTTCAAAAGACAACCAACGTTGGGAAATCTTAGCAGGGCACACCGAAAAGCCATCTTACGGAATGGATTGCCGGTTGACAATGGGCGCGGGCTTGACTAGGATGCGCCCATCACCTTGCAACTCAAACGCGAAGCAAGACTTACGCTTGTGCGGGCGGGTCGGGTAGAATCGCGTAAAGCCTCGCCTTTTGGCTGTCGAACCGGCGAGCGAGCAGAGCGGAGCCACTTGTGATCAAACTGGACCTGATCAACGAAGTCGTCGACAAGACCGGCGTCACTAAGACAAAGGCCGAGTTGGCGGTCGAAACCGTATTCGAGAGCATGAAGAAGTCGCTGGCGCGCGGCGATCGCATCGAACTGCGCGGCTTTGGCGTCTTCACCGTGCGGCCGAGGAAGACGGGCATCGGACGCAACCCGCGCACCGGCGCGGAGGTCAACATCCCTCCCGGCAAGGCGGTCCGCTTCAAGCCCGGCAAGGAACTGCAGTCCATCGAGTAGCACTCGGCCGGAATCGTCCGGGGCGACACTCGGTCCTGCTGTCTGCTTGGGAAGCCGCGCCGCTTCTTCGCGCATTTCGTTTATCATCACAGCAGACGATGTCCGACCCACGACCGGCGATCTCCTACACCTTCGAAGTTCCAACATATCAGCAGGTATCTGTTTCCGCTGCCCGCCGAAGCAGACCGTATTGGCTGCACATTCTGCTGTTGCTGTTGACCATCGCGACCACGTTGATCGTGGGAGCGCGTCTGCAATACAACTTCACGCATGACTTGCCGGCGTTTACTCTGGAGAGCTTCTCAGACCTGTTTCCAGTGATGTGGGCCTGGCAGAAACCGTCGCGTCTGCTGTTAGGTATTCCGTTCTCGGCTACTCTGATTGGCATCCTGCTCTCGCATGAGTTCGGACACTTCCTGCTGGCTGAGAAGAACCATGTTTACGCGACGCTGCCGTACTTCATTCCCGCGCCAACCTTCATCGGAACGTTCGGCGCCGTCATCCGCATCAAGTCGCCTATTCGCTCGCGGCAGGCGCTCTTCGACATCGGCATCGCCGGACCGATCGCCGGTTTTCTGGTGGCTGTGCCGGTGCTGTTTTGGGGCTTGGCGCTCTCCAAGCCGATGCCGGCGAACATTCCAAGGTCGGCGCTGGAGTTTGGCTATCCGCTGATCTTCAGGGTCTGCCATCATCTTCTGGCGCCGTTCACCCCGCACGCGACCTCGCTGGGCAACCTGTATCTGCATCCTGTCGGAGTTGCGGCCTGGGTTGGAATGTTCGCCACTGCGCTGAACCTGCTGCCCGGTGGACAATTCGACGGCGGACACATCTTGTATGCAGTCGCTCCGCGCTGGCACAAGTGGGTGACGCGAATCAGCATTGCCGCGCTGGTTCCGCTCGGCCTGTTCTTCTGGCGAGGATGGCTGGTTTGGGCCGTTATCCTGGGATTTACCGGAATGCGGCATCCGCTGGTGCCGTCGTGGCCCGGACTTGACCCCGCGCGCCGCTGGCTTGCCCTGATAGCTGTATTGATGCTCGTGCTCACGCTTGTGCTTTCGCCGGTCCGCGGCGATGCGTTGTTTGGAAGCTGAAATTAGGTGACGGCCTTGTTGCGAAACTGGCGCAGGCCTGCGGTGAGCAGCAGCGCGTCGAAGATCACCAACCCCACCAGCACGGCGACTAACGAAAGGTGCGGGAACTGCGGCACAAGAACGGCGCGCAGTCCTTCGCTGGCGTACACCAGCGGGTTCACCAGCACGACCTTCTGCAGAATTGGGAAGCTGTTCAGCGCACTCCAGGGATAGTAAGTGCAGCCGAAGAAGATCATCGGCGTCAGCACCATGCTGAACATCAGGCCGATGTGCTGCTGGTTGACGCTGCATCCCAGGGCTAGACCGCCGCAGGCGGAGAAGAGCGCCACCAGCACCGTAACCGCCGCGAAGCTGAGCGGCGAGCGCAGGTTGAGATCAACCCCCGGCCGCAGAATCAGCCAGGCCGCTGGAATCACGATCAGTCCGGAGATCACCGCCTGGATGGTGCCGGCGAGCACCTTTTCGATCGCGACCCAGGAGATATCAATCGGTGCGAGCAGGCGGTCTTCAATCTCACGGGTGAATTGGAACTCGGCAATCAACGGCATAGCGACCGCCCACACGCCGGTGAACACCATGCTGATGGCCATGATGCCCGGCAGCAGCAGGCTCTTGTACGCCGGCGGCATATAGCCGCTGCGCACCATGACGCGGCCGAAGATGAAGACGAACATCAGCGGCTGCAGGAAGGTTTGTAGCAGGAGCACGACAGTGTTGCGGCGGGCGACGTGGGCGTCGCGCGCCAACATGGCGAAGAAAGTTTTCCAGTTCAGGTCTGTCCTCCTACCGAACTCTTAGTCATGAGCTTTACGTTTAGAGATCCCTCGCGTCGCTCGGGATTTCGCCTGCGGGCTCTGCACCCCATCGAGGGCAAAACCGGCCCTCGCCGGGGACCCCGCTTTCTCGCTTCGCTCACGCCCGCAAAACGGCTCAAGTTCATTCTCGCAGGCTCCTTCCGGTGTGGTGCAGAAACAGGTTCTCCAGGCTTGGCTCGGAGATGTGCACATCGCACAGCTCGACGCTTGCGGCCACAGCAAGACTGGCGACCTCGGGTACAAGCGATCCTCCCCGATCAGCGTACAGATCGGCGCCGTTGTGATCGGTAGCACGCACCTCACGGACGCCTGCCAGCGCCTGCAGCCGCTGCAGCAGCTCCGGGGACTGCGAGCCGAAGCGCAAGCGCAGCAGGTATCCGCCGGGAACCGAGGCCTTCAGCTCGCTGGGCGTGCCCAGCGCGATGTTGCGTCCGTGGTCAATGATGGCGAGCCGATGCGAGAGCTCGTCTGCCTCTTCCATGTTGTGCGTAGTTAGCAGGATGGTCTTGCCGCTCTGGTTGTACTCGCGGATGATCTCCCACAGCAATAATCGCGTCTGCGGATCGAGGCCGGCGCTGGGTTCGTCAAGGAAGAGTACCTGCGGATCGTGCATCATGGCGCGCGCAATGGAAAGACGCTGCATCATGCCACCGGAGAATCCGCGGACCATCTGATTCGCGCGGTCTGTCAGCTTGAAGCGGTCCAGCAGCGCGTCGGCGCGACGGGTACGCTCGGCGGCATCCAGGCCGAAGTACGCGCCGTGAAAGAGCAGGATCTCGCGCGCCGTAAGCGTGAAGTCGAGATTGGGGCGCTGCGCGACCACGCCGATGAGGCGCTTGACCGGAACCTGTTCCTTCCAGACGTTGTGCTCGCCGATCCACGCTTGTCCTCCGGTAGGCCGCACGCGCGTGGTGAGAATGCCGACCGTCGTGGACTTGCCCGCGCCATTCGGCCCCAACAGGCCAAAGACTTCTCCCGCCGCGATGTCGAGGGACAGGCCATCGAGGGCGAGGATCTCCGGCTTCGGTCCCTTCTTCATCTTGGGCTTGCCGCGTGCCATTGGCGCGCCGAATCCACCCGCGCCGGCTGCGAATGGCGGCGCAGAAGTGTAAACCTTGCGCAAATCTTTCGTGCGAATGCCAATCATTGAGGAATCTCAAGATGCCGGCGATACTCCGGCCCAGTTAACGGTCTTTCGTCCGCCGGTGTTCGGCTACTTGCGATGTTTCCAGACGTTCGGGAAGAATGTCAATCGGTGTGGGTGCTCTTGGCGCAAGCGCGCCTTTCGTGTTCTTCACCATTCACAAAAAACGTGAAATGTGCGAGCACGTCACAAAGGTGCACTTTCTGGCAAGAATTTCGGGGGACTGGACATTTCTACTCAGAGGTCGAAATCCAAGACAAAGCTAAGTTGTCTGTTTCCATAACCATATGCAGTCGATACTTTTTGGCACAGAAGATGCCTAAAGAGATGTAGCGAGAGGTCCTGTGCCCTATCTACGGCTGTATTCGCCAGAAATACCAGTCGACCGAAAGGTCCCCATCGCCCAGAAGCTTATCGAAATTACTCTGCAGACGTTTCACCTTCGCGCCGAGGAGCGGAACCGAATAACCATACAATTTATTTCTCTGTCTAAAGGGGACTCACCCAACCGTGTGCAGGCATCAATACCGCCCGGCGCGGATGTCATGTTCGAAGTAATGGGACACGATCTGACCGAAACAAGGAAGAGAGAATTCGCCGAGGAAGCCACCGCTGTGCTCACTCATTTGATGCCCCTGAAATCGAGAAGCCGAATCGCCCGGCTGCTTGGAATCAAAGCTCACGCAACACGTAAAATCGCATTCCAGTTCGCCGAACTCAGCCCGGCAGTTAGCGAGCCCTTCGTCTTGCATTCGGACTCCCTCGCAGCCTGAACCACGTCCGCGGCTGGCTTGGTGCCCCAGGCACCCAGGCAAGACTGCCTGGGATATTCCAGAGGACACCGATGTCAATCGTGGGCGTCTGCCGCCCAAAAGCTGTTGATCATCCGTAAAGCCCGTCCATTAGGTTGACCGGACTTCTGGCGGGAGCCTAACATAACCGCCAAATGGAAACCGCGGCCATTGGCATGATCGGCCAGACAGTTTCCCACTACCACATCGTGGGGAAGCTCGGCGGCGGTGGTATGGGCGTAGTGTACGAGGCCGAAGATACCCGTCTCGGCCGCCACGTCGCTCTTAAGTTCATTCCCGACAACCTGGCCAATGACCGCAAGGCCCTCGATCGCTTCATGCGCGAGGCCCGCGCCGCTTCGCAATTGAACCATCCGAGCATCTGCATCATCCACGACATCGAAGACCACGACGGCCATCCTTTCATCGTCATGGAGAAGCTGGAAGGGATGAGCCTGAAAGACCGGCTGCGGGGCGGCCCGATCGAGTTGGACGAGATTCTCGACGTCGGGATCCAGGTGGCGGACGCGCTAGCCGCCTGTCACGCCAAGGGAATCATCCATCGCGATATCAAGCCGGCCAACATCTTCCTCACCACTTCGGGTCAGGTCAAGATCCTCGATTTCGGTCTCGCCAAAGTGTCGCGCGCGCTTGACAGCAGCGATGGCGAGCCGAAAGAGGACCTGACCCTGGCGGGAGAGATCTTCGGCACCGCAGTTTACATGTCTCCCGAGCAGGCGCGCGGCGAAGAACTCGATGCGCGCAGCGATCTGTTTTCTCTCGGCGCTGTGTTGTACCAGATGGCGACCGGCCAGAAGCCATTTTCCGGGAACAACGTGGTAATGACGATGGACGCGGTCCTAAACAAGAAGCCGGTTTCTCCGCTCAAGCTGAATCCCGCGCTGCCTGCGGACCTGGAGGGCATTCTCGGCCGCGCCATGGAGAAGGAGCGCGGTAACCGCTATGAGACTGCGCTCGCCATGAAGGGCGATCTGCAGTCGTTGAAGCGGGAAACCGAGCCGGGATTAACCAACTCGGGGCAGATAAAACCTCCCTTGCCATATCGCATCAAGACCAGCACCTTTCAGACCACCAGCAAGCTGCAAACCTATCTCTTGCTCGGGATGGGCGCGCTGCTGGTTCTGGCATTGATCACGGTAGCCGCGTTCTGGTTCAGGCAGCGCGGCGGCGGAGGTGCACCTAAGAACACCCTTGCGGTGTTGCCGCTGCGCAACGTCAACGGCGACGTCAGCGTCGAGTTCCTTCGCTCCGCTCTGGCCGACGAGATCGCCAACACCCTGACGTACACGCGTACGCTCGACGTTCGTCCGTCTTCGCTCACCCAGAAGTACGCTGCCAGCGATGTCGATCCGCAACAGGCTGGCCGCGAACTGCACGTCGCCACGGTCGTGACCGGACACTTCCTGAAGCAGGGCGACAACCTGATGATCACGCTGGAAGCGATCGACGCACGCAACGACCGCTTGCGCTGGCAGACAACCTTCACCGCGCCGGCAGACAACCTTATCGCGGTGGAGAACGAGATGTCCTCCAAGATACGTGACGGTCTAATTCCAGTGCTGGGCGCGGCCGCAGGAACCATCGAAGCAAGCTCTCGCCCGAAGGATGCGCAAGCCTACGATCTCTACCTGCATGCGCTCGCGTTGCCGCACGACACCGCGGGCAACAAGGACGCCATTGCAGTGTTGGAGCACGTCGTCGGTTCCGATCCGAACTACGCGCCGGCGTGGGAAGAACTCGGTCTGCGTTATTACTACGACTACAGCTATGCGAACGGCGGCGAGGAGGCATTCCAGCGCTCCAACAACGCCTATGAGCGCGCGGTGCAGCTCGATCCCAACCGCATCGTCGCCGCCGGACAGCTCATCACCAACCGCGTTGAGCGAGCTGAGTTGAGCAAGGCTTACGAGGCCGCGCAGGCACTGGTGAAGAACCGTCCCGAAAGCGCCGAGGCGCACTTTGTGATGGGCTACGTTTATCGTTACGCCGGAATGCTGGACCACGCCACCGCGGAGTGCAACAAGGCGCTGGCGCTCGATCCGGGCAACTTCACATTCCGCTCGTGCGCCTGGGCTTTCCTGCAGAAGGGCGACACCCAGCGCGCCGCCGATTTCATCAAGCTTGACGCCGGCTCGGAGTGGGCGAAGTACATGGAGCCATCACTGCTGTTGCGCGAAGGGAAAATTGAGCAGGCGCGCGAGGCCGTGACCCACATGCCGACCGCGCCTCGCTATCATCGCGATCTGCTGGAAGCCTGCCTGGGGCTGCGTCCTCTCTCCGAGGCGGACCAGCTTGCGCACGAGGCGGAGACCACTCCCCCGTCCGCACCCGACGCCGAGCTGCTCTATTACCAAGGCGCGCTGTTCGCTGATTGCGGCAAGCGCCAGGCGGCCATGCGCATGATCCAGGGCGCTATCGACCAGAACTACTGCGCCTACGGGCAACTGCGCTTAGACCCGATGGTGCGCAAGATCCGATCCGATCCCGGCTTCGCCAAGCTGGAGCAGTCCGCCAAAGAGTGCCAACAGGCAGCCACCTCGGCGGCCCCGATGCCGCCGGTGCAGTAGGCTGGCGTTCGGAGCCAAACAAATTTGAACCGCGGATGGTAGTGGGCGTCTTGGACCAGAATCAGTTTAGTAGTTCGAGCGCCCGAGGCGCGCAGCGGCGACATTGGTGTGAGCCCCGGGCGTAAGCCCGGGGTAGGTTGCTTGTATCAATTCTGAGCCGGCTTTAGCCGGCGGCACAAGACCTGTTCCGCCCTCCGGGCTGGGGTTATGGCAGTTCGGCTGCCAATTGGAATCCCACTATGTGGGAGGGCTGGCATACGAGTCCCGCTGCGCGGGACTGAGCCGTGGCGGATACAACGCCTGACGCGGAGTCGGGCACTCCGTCAAAACGGCGGGCGCCCGAGGCGCTCGGGTTACGCTCGGCTCCCATTTCGGAACGGCTTCACAATTCTTAACTTAACCACGCACAATTTCCTTGCTGCGACGGCGCAAATGGTTCTAGCTTGGAGCTGTTGGGCAGGATCCGCCGCGCCCGGCGCTCCTGCCCTGTTGTGTCGGACCGGCCGATTGACACCGGCGAGTATGGCATCGGACGCGGCAACCGGGCGCGCCATGCCTCTCAGGAGGACATGGCTGACTGCTTCTTTAACAGCTCCCAACGGGTGCGCGAGAGGATCGTGCTAACTCCTTGCAAATGAAGATTATCCGATAAGTGCTTATGGCTCTGGATTTTGCACGGGAAATCTGCGCAATCCAATGATTCTAAAGAACAATGACGGAGGGGGGAGGGGAGGTCTGCTAAACGGGAAGGCAGCGGGGCCAACCCAGTAAGTCCCAACGAATCAAGATTATGCGATAAGTGCTTGTGGCTCTAGATTTTGCAGGGGAAATCTGCGCAATTCAATGATTCTAAAGAACAATGACGGAGGGGGAGGGGCACCACGCAGTGAGAATGGCTTCCCGAGGCGGAGAGAGTTGCCAACCATAAAAGGGACTTACGATTGAGACAGGAGCAGTCTAATTTTGCGGCGCGCCTCTTGGCCACGACAGCCGGGGAACCAATCTACGATCTCAGGCCCGCGGCCGTTTGAGCAGACCGAGCAGCAGCTTGGTGCGGTGGATGGTGCCGCGGCCAACCTTGAGGATGCGCGTCATCTCGCGCTCCGAGTAGCCCTGTTCGTACAGCTTCAGGAAGCGCTCGTCGAAGCGGCTGAGCTGGGGCTTGAGGTTGCGGGACTGGCTCCAGCGGTTGATGGGCAAACCGCGTTCCTGGTTGCGCTTCATCCCGCGCTGGATGGCGTCAGACAGCTTGGCCTTGGTGGTCATCGAAGGTCCTCGTCCGGAATGACCCTGCCATGATGAACGCAGGGAGGCGGTTGAGGCAAGAGATTTGCGCGGGTGCCGCTCGCTAGCGCATCAGCATGTCGTACACCACCTGGAAGGCCGCGGGGCTGATGCCGAGGCTGCCGCGGTAGGGATGGTTCATGATGACCATGAGATGTATCTCCATTCCGAGCAGCGCGGCGAAGAAAGCCGTCATCCACACATGCATAGTGAAGCTCTTCAGTTGAAAGAACCAGCTCACGATAAAGCTCAGCACCGCTCCAAGGGTGACAAAACTCCACAGAGGACGGGCCAAATGCGAGGTGATCGTATCCAGCCGCAGACTGCGCTTCCGGACGAGGTCGTCGAAGGCGCGCAGGGTTTCGAAATGCAGCACCTCCTGCCCTTTAGTCTGGGGCTCGAAGCTCTGCAGTTTGCCCTGGAAGCGCCACAGGCGTTGCATTCCCCCCGGGGTGATGATCCCCTGGCGATGCTCTGGCCAAGCTATGTTGATTTCGTACTGGGTGTACTCGCGCAAGTCCGCCTGGAGCGCGCTGCGGTAAGGCTCGGGGTAACCGCTGACATCGCGGTAAAGGGCCGACAGGGAACCGGCTTCCAGGGCAACGGCCGTAGTGGCAGCGTTGTAATTTTCCCAGACGCTCACGGCGATCAAACCCAACATGATGCCGTAGAAGATGGCGACGGTGCTCAGGTAGTAGCTGACCGCTTCGTTGTGCGAGGCGGTCGCGTGCAGCCGCGCTATCCATTTGCGGGTGGCCAGCAGACCGCCCACGCCGATCAGCACCGCGAACGCAACCGCGAGAATGCCATAGAGCCAGTCCGGCAAGTTCAAGAACCATTCCACAGAGACTCTCCCGCACGTGTCGGATGGAAGATTGCGACCTTGGGATTTATATCAGATGGAGGGCGGTGCAATCTGCCGTCGCGATTCAGTGCGAATCGTCCGACACATTTATGATTTGCCGGCTATCCATGAATCGAGGCTGAACTTTCCCGGTCCGGAGCAGATCAGCCAGACAAAGAAGAGCAGGTATAGAACCTCTGGGAGGTAAAGGAAGTTGTCCAGCCAGTTAAGCAGTGAAAGTCCCTTCGGCATGTCAGGCAGCGTCGTGGTCAGGATGGCAACCAGCATGTCGGCCAGCAGAGCCAGGCTGGCCAGGCTCGAGAGCAGCCCAACGACGATCAGGCAGCCGCCAAGAAATTCGACGGATGACACGAAGTAAGTCATCGGGCGCGGAAAAGGGACGTTGGCCTGGACCAGCGTTTCATACATGGCTTGTCTGCGGGGGGCGACAAAAAGTTTGTTCCCGCCGGAGATGGCGAAAAAGAGGCCAAGCGAAACACGTACCAGCAGGATGGCGTATTGCTGCACGTCGCTACCACCCAGCAGCGCGAGCCGGACCCATCGTTCCCATCCCATGGGTTGCTCTCCAGCGTAGAAAGTCCTGGAAATCATACGCCAACGGCTTTAACGCTGCGAGTAAGACTGTCCTCAGCGCTTACATGGAGCTTGTCTGGTCGACAAAACGGCTTCGAAGGCTATGCGCCTCCGAAGCCGCAAAGGTTAAGACGTCGATGGCCTATGATCTCTACGCAGGCTTCTTCTGCTGGTCTTTCTCGAACTTCTCGCGGTCTGACTGTGGGTTCTTCTGACCGCCTTGCTGCTGACCACCTTGCTGCTGGCCGCCTTGCTGGCCTCCCTGCTGCTTCTTCCACTCGTCCTGAGTGCCCTGGTTCTGTTTCTGGTCATGTTGGTCTGACATGTTTGGGTCTCCTTTTGGATTGACTTGCTTTCATAAGATGGGCAAACTTCCGGTGGGGATGTCTCGCACAGGTAACAGCCCATCCGTCGCTTTTCCCCAAGGCAAGCAACCTTCCGCCAGTATTTGGCATCTACTCTTCACCCAGCCTCAATCAGAACGCTTGGCCAGCAGGATCAGTTCGAGGGTCTGCGTCCACTCGGAGACGAGGTTGCCGAGAACCTGTCCCCAACGCCTGTTCACATCCATTGGCCGAAAGGCGAAGACCCAGGCCAGGCCGGTCACCAATAGAAACAGGGTTTGGTTTCGTGACCTTCATGTTCGAGTCGTATGATGCAAGTGAACAGTGAAAGCACTGTCTCGGCGGGCGGATGATGTCGCCTTCCGCATGCTGTAAAAACGAGAAGGAGCACCTCATGGCAGAAGTAGCCTACACATCCAACGTGCGCATCGAGCGCATCAAAGGGCCGCTGCGCAAAGCGTATCTGCCGGGCGAACCGCAGCCGGTGATGTTTAGTGTCCATGGTGGCATCGCGAAGCACTACGGCATTGACGAGAGCCGACTGCCCGAACCGCACGCCGCGACCATCGATTATGTCGTCGCGGCGCTGGGCGGTTGAATGCTCGGCACCTTTGCCGGCGCGCTGGATGCGCGCAAAATCAACGCCAAAGACGGGCGGCTGAGCTGCGAGGTTCGTGGTGAAGTAGAAAGCGAAGGCGGAGTGCTGGTGATCAAACGCGTCCATGTCACGCACACCTTGCAGGCGGAAGATCCCGAAGCTGTTCGCGAGACTGTGGAGCGTGTGCACGGCGTTTATGCACAAAGCTGCCCGGTGTACCGTTCGCTCAGCCCGGCATTCCAGATCACATCCAGCGTAGAGATGGAGAAAGTGGCCGACGGCTAATAGTCAGGTGCTGGAGGCCGTAACATGAATAAATCTTCCACATGTGCTCATGAGGTGCCGCTATGAACGTTACTGCAATCAACGTGTACCCAATCAAGTCCCTGAGGGGGAGCGCTCTGGAGGAGGCCCTCGTCTGTTCGTATGGGCTGGAGCATGATCGCCGTTGGATGCTAGTTAGCCCCGAGTCGAAGATGATCACACAGCGTGAATGCCCGCTTCTGGCGACTATTATGCCCCAGGTTGGCCCTGGCGGTCTGCGTGTCGCTACCCAAGATGAGCGTGAGGTCTTCGTTCCTTACGACGCCGCCAGTTGGACGGACAATGAGATCACAGTGGACGTCTGGGGCCGCTCATATGTCGGGGTCTCAGCAAATGCCGCCATCAATGAGGCGCTGGGCGAGATCATCGGCACACCCTGCCGGTTGCTCGCAATTCGGGCTGATGTCTTCCGTACCAAACGCGATGTGGCGTTTCACGACGACGCTCCCATCCTCATCATCAGCGAATCGTCACTGGAGGAACTGAATCGAACGTCTCGCAGTCCCGCTGCCCATGAACCGCTTCCGGCCGAGTATCGTGGTGCGCAATTCCGCGTCCTTCGACGAGGACGAATGGCAGCGAATCGCAATCGGCGATGCTACCTTCCACGCGGTAAAACCCTGCCTGCGCTGCGTTACCACGACCGTCGACCAGGCGACAGGAACCCCCAGCGGTCCGGAGCCGCTCGCCACTCTGGCGAAGTTTCGCCGTAAAGGCGAAGGGGTCGCTTTCGGCCAGTATTTCCGTCCCGAGCAGGTCACAGCGACCATCAAGCTCGGCGACGTCGTGACGGTGCTGAGCGCAAACCACTCCCAGGTCGCAACATCGACCGGATGATGGAGAAGACAGCGAAGAGATGACGGGCAGCTATTGAGCCGGTTGTGGCTTCGGGGGCGGTTCGTGGATGGTTGCAACCACCTTCTTCATCTGCTTAAAGGTGCCGGTCTGATAGCTGTAGTTCTGCTGCGGCAGGCGCGACGCCTCCTGCTCGATAGCTTTCTCGCGATTTCCAGGATTGGGGTGGTCCGAGAGGAACTCCGGCGCCTTATCGACACCCGCAGCGTTGAGCTTGGCGAAGAACCTCGCCAGCTCCGCGGGATCGTACCCGGCTTCTGCCATCAGCTGCGAGCCCATGAGGTCAGCCTGGCTTTCAGCAGTGCGCGAGAACTTGAGCAACACGCTGTTGGCGCCGAGCCCGATGCCAAGCTGCGCAAGCTGTCCCATCATCCCATCGCTGCCCACGATTTGCCCCGCCAGCATTGCCGGCAACTCGATGAGGTTGGCTTTCGACGCCTGGTTGGTGCCGTGACGCAGAATCACGTGCGACATCTCGTGGCCCATCACACCCGCGAGCTGTGCCTCGTTGTCCACGGCCCGCAGTAGCCCGGTATTGATGAACATTGGTCCGCCAGGTAGCGCAAAGGCGTTGAGGGTGGGGTCGGCCACCACCTCGAAGGTGAACCGGAAACCGCTGGCCCTCGCCTCCTGCGAAGCCGCCAGACGTTTGCCGACGGCGTTGACGTAAGCGGTGAGGGTGGGATCCTGGATTACAGTCGCCTGCTTGCGAACTTGCGCGGCTATGGCCTGACCGAGCTGCTCATCCTGCTGTTTGGTAAAGAGGTTAAAGCCGGGCTTAAGTTGCGTTGGGCCTTGCACGAGCGCCGAAATGGCAAACCAGACCACTGCGCCGGAAGCAAACTTTGGAAAACGGTTCACAGGATTCGTGGCCTTAGGAATGCGTCGGTACCTGTCGCGCGCTTTTTGGAATCCCGTTGCGCATTGCGGTCCAAGTCGCATTTTACAACGGACACGCAGCCGGAATTCTGCTCAGAACTCGACAACATTGTCCCCCTTCTGTGGCAGGAGCCTGCTCGTCGTTCCACTGCGCCCATGCGCTGCCGGAATGGACGTACCGTTGTGAAACAGCCGCGATTCCTCGCAAGGAAAGTATCCCAAGCATTGCACGGTTGCTGTATCATCGAACGGGTTCGGGGGCGACGGATTGATAGCGTATGGATGAGCGCAGTTTCCAGAAACTGCTGCGACGCACAGTTGCAATCCCCGTTGTCCTGCTCGTGCTGCTCGCGGTGACCTTGCTGGTGGAAATCCTCACTTTGACCAGGTCCCTGAACTGGGTCGATCACGCGGAGCAAGTCATCTCCAACTCCAGGCAGCTCATGCGGTACATGATTGACATGGAAACCGGGATTCGTGGCTACCACCTGACCGGAGACAAAAGCTTCCTGGAACCTTATGAAGCCAGCAAGGCCCGGATTCCCGAGCAACAGGAACTGCTGCTCAGACTCACCGCCGGAAACCCCGGCCAGCAGCGTCGTGCCGAGAAGATTCAAGGCCTCAATTCTCGCTGGATTAATTACTCAGAGGGCCTCCTGCAACAGCCTGTGGGAACCCCTCTGTCTCGTAAGGAGTTCGAAGCCGGCAAAGCACTGATGGACCAGATACGAGGGGAACAGAGGCAATTTATAGCCGTAGAAGAGCAGTTGCGCGATGTTCGCTACCGCCGTGCGACTATTCTGGGCAACATCGCCGACGGTACCGCAGTCGGACTGTCTCTGCTGGTGGCGTTTCTTTTGTTCACCCTCACACGCCGCGAGTTGTACGCGCTCTCCTCCAACTACGAGCGCCATCTCAGGGCAGAGGAAGAGAAGACCGAGCAACTCCGGGAAAGCCGCGAGTCGTACCAGATCACGCTGAAAAGCATCGGCGACGCGGTCATCTCCACGGATGCGGCAGGGAAAGTGTCATTCCTCAACCCCGTCGCACAGCAGCTGACTGGCTGGGATTATGAAGCAGCGCACGGGCGACCACTGCGGGAAATTTTGCCCGTTGTGGATGAAAAGACCCGGACGGAAATCGACGATCCGGTGCAAACCGTCCGTCACTCGAGAAGCGTAGTCGGACTTTACGAAGGGCTGGTCCTGATCAGCCGCTCGCAACAGGAACGCCCCATCGAACTGAATGCTGCCCCGATCCTCAACGATCGGAGCCAGCTTCTCGGGGCGGTGATCGTTTTCCGTGACATCACGGAGCGTCGCAGGACAGAGCAGACGTTGCGCACCAGCGAGCGTCTGGCACAGGCTGGACGTTTGTCGGCCACCATTGCTCACGAAATCCGCAATCCCCTCGATACAGTCTCCAACCTCATCTACTTGCTACGGTACGAGCACGGAGCGAGTGAAGCTTCAGCTCAATATCTTGAGATGGCCAGCGATGAACTGGCACGCATCGCGCAAATCACCGGTCAACTACTGACCTTCCATCGCGAAGCACGAACTCCGGTGGACGTCAACCTGGCAGATGTGATCCAGAGTGTGCTGGTGCTTCATGCGCCCCAGATCAGGAGAGTTCATATCAAAGTGGAGCAGCGCCTGGAGGCGGTAGATCCGGTGCGGGGATTTCCCGGCGAACTGCGGCAGGTGTTCTCCAATCTCGTTGGCAACGCTATCGATGCCATGCCCCACGGCGGCCGTCTTATCTTGCACATACGGGAATCTAGTCTCGCCGGCGATCCGGCCTGCAAGGGTATCCGCGTGACCGTCCTTGACACAGGCGCTGGGATTACGCTGGGTGTACGCAGAAACCTGTTTTCCCCGTTCTACACGACGAAGGGAGAGAAAGGGACTGGATTGGGCCTGTGGGTGAGCCGCGGCATCATCGAGAAACACGAGGGCACTATTTCGCTTCGCAGTTCGATTCAGCCGGGAAAGAGCGGGACCGCCTTTTCGATTTTTCTGCCCTTCGAGCAGAAACTGGGCATGCTGGATGTTCCCAACGAGCCGCCGGCGGCGTGAAGATAGTAGGTAGTTAATAGTGGATAGCCGAATTCGCTCCACAGCGGCGGCAGAGTTTGTGTCTCAAAAGGGCAATCAGCCAGCGAAGCTCGTCGCTGGCTGATTTTCAACTATCCGCTATCCACTAATGAATGTCGAAGTTCTCCTGATGCAGGGTGGGATCGCTCTTCACCAGCACCGTTTTACCCGTCAACTCTTCCATCTCGCCGATGAGCTTTCCATTGTCGGCCTTTAACGCCTTGGCCACTTCCGGATTCACGCGCAACGTGATGTCGCTCCGGTCATGCAGCCTCGCCATTTTGCGCATTTCAATGTAGAGTTCGTTGCAAACCGTCGTGACTGACTTCACGAACCCTGCGCCGGTGCAGTAGGGGCAAGGCTCGCCGAGGGTACGTTCCAGCGACTGCTTCACCCGCTTGCGGGTGATGGCCACCAGGCCGAAATCGTTAAACTGAAGCGTCTTGGACGGCGCGCGATCATTGCGCAGCGCTTCCTCCAGAGCTTGCATTACCTTCTGGCGGTTCCGGCGCTCATCCATATCGATGAAGTCGATGACGATGATGCCGCCCAAATCGCGCAGCCGGATTTGCCGCACGATTTCTTTAACCGCATCCACGTTTGTCTTCACGATGGTGTCTTCCAGACGCTGCGTCTTGCCGACATACTTGCCGGTGTTGATGTCGATCGCAACCAGCGCTTCGGTTTGGTTGATGACGAGATATCCGCCGCTCTTCAGCCACACCTTTGACTTAAGCGAGCGGTTGATCTCGTCCTGAATGCCGAATTGCTCGAACAGCGGAGCGTCTTTGGTGTAGAGCTTGACGCGCCTGACCAGCGACGGCTGGAAACGGTTGGCGAAACGCACCACGCGTTCGTACTCGTCTTCCGTGTCCACCCAGATCTGCGAGAAGTCGGCGTTGACTTGATCGCGAAGGACACGCTCTACCAGGTTCAAGTCGTGATAGATCAGCGCCGGTGACTTGCTACTGTCGGTGCGGTTCTTGATCTCGGCCCAAAGGTGCTTCAGGAAGCGGATGTCGGCGCGAAGTTCTTCTTCCTTGATGTTCACTGCGGCTGTGCGCACGATGAAGCCGCCCTGGCCATTCTCGCGCTCGCTGGTAACGATTCGCTTCAGGCGCAGCCGCTCGTCTTCCGACGCTATCTTCCGCGAAACACCGATGTGGTTCACGGTCGGCATATAAACCAGGAAGCGTCCCGGCAGCGCGATGTGGCTGGTGATGCGAGCCCCTTTCTTGCCAATGGGCTCCTTCGCAATCTGGACCAGTATCTCCTGCCCTTCTTTCAGCAAATCGCTGATGAGCGGGAAATGCCGGTTGTTATTGGGACGAGCACGCACGCCGCGGCGCGGGCCACCGCGCCGTCCGCGGTCACGGTAGCGGCGTTCGTAGCCTGGCCGCTCGGCCTGACGCTGCTGATACCCCGCGGTAGAAGACGACGCCCGCAACTCGGCGCGGCCGCTGGTCTCTTCGACCTCGCCGCTGCCCACCTCTTCTTCCTCACCGGCTTCGCCTTCTTCATCGGCTTCGGGGGCATAGATACTTTCACCCCGCATTTCGGCAGCGACCACTTCATCCTCATCCACATCTTCGATCTTCGGAATCCAGCGCTCGGAGAAGCCGCTGTCGGAGTCGAGCGTCTCTTCCTCCAGGACAAGTCCCTCATCTCCGGCGACTTCGCTCAGCGCGCTGATGTCGTCGGGGACAGGATGAAACTCCATCTCCTCGTCCTCCAGCACTTCGTGTTCGAGTGTGCGTCCTTCCGGCGCTTCTGCAGGCGCGGCCAGCCGCTGAACTGACGATTCGTGAACTGCATCGCCGCCTGGTCGCGACGAGCGTTCCAGAGACTCACCAACTCCAGACAATGGTGCGGTATGAATTGCAACTTCCGCCTCGTCCTCCACCACGTCTTCTTCCTGATTCTGTGGCAAGGCGGCCAGTATCTCAGCTGTTCTTGATTCACGAGATTCGGGGCCATGCGCATCTTGAGCTGAGCGGAGAGACTCCAACGGGGCGACGGTCATGCCGCGCTCATCGCGCTCTCCGTCGCGCGGTCCGGCCTCCACTTCTTCGGTTTCCTCGTACGCGATAACCGCCGCAGCCTCAGTCGGAGACGCAGGCTCGTGACGCACATCATCCGAGATCCGGTAAGGCTCACTTAAAGCGTGGCCCTGCTCGACCTCAGGGCGTTCTTCCACCGCAGCGGGCGTGGGTGGTTGGACTTGGTTGCGATACTTCGAGATCGACTCTCCCGGCAAAATAATCGGGGCATATCCTGGGGGTGGAGCGGACTCGGAACGCGAGGCGCGAGCCTCACTACGCGGAGCTGCTGCTTCAGGTGCGCTTGTGGCTTCAGCCCTCGAGTCGGGCCTATCGTCGCGCTCATCTGGACGTCCGCGGCGTCCCCCGCGACGGCGGCGGCCACGCCAACGCCGTGTCCCTTCTGCAGAGTTCCGATCCTGCCCCGTGGGAGCTTCCACATCCCCGTTGGCCGAATCTTCATCGGCAGGCCCTACAACGTCCTCAACGATAGCTTCGGATTCCTCTTCACCTTCCGGCTCAACGATTGAAGCCGGCCCCGGGAAGGCATGCGCCTCCGGCGCTGGCTGAGGCTTACTCAAGTCTATTGTGGTACGCGGCGCAGGAATCTGCCCGAACTCCTCATCCTCTTCTTCTTCGCCCTGCAATTGCAGAAAGTCAGAAACGTAGAGAAACGCGTCACGCTCCAGTCCAATGTCAACGAAAGCGGACTGCATGCCGGGCAGCACGCGCGTGACCCGGCCCTTGTAGATGGATCCTGCCAAGGTGTATTCGTTTCCCCGCTCGAAGAACACTTCGGCGAGTTGATCGTCCTCCACCAACGCCACTTTGGTTTCGTGTGGCGTGGAGGAGACATAAAGTTCCTTGTTCATGGTACTCCGGTTCTTTACCGGCGCGATCGAGCGAGGAGGACAGGAAAAACTTCTACGGGCGATTAGGCGCAGGCGCACCGGGGGCTTTCGCCCGGGTGAGAACCCAGACCTGATTCGTACTGCAGTTTTGTGGAATCTTTAGCACCGTATAGAGCACGTCACTGGAGGTCTGTGGCCTCACGCTCAGCTCAAAGCTCGAGGGGCCGTTTCCCGCCTCGAAGCAACGTGCTTTGCAATCCTGTCCGGCCTTATCTTTCTGCGGCCGGCACTGCCCTCGTACGTGAGGGCGCTCGTAATCTTGTTGTCATCCTTCGGAAATCCAAGTTCCTTTCGGCAAGACTTCCCCGGCGGATGAAACCGGTTGCTTCTGGACGCGCGCCCGATGGCGCGAAACATTCTCGGTCAACAACTATAGCTGGTTGTCAGTTCACAAACCGGCGCATGCGGATATTCATCACAATCCCCAGCGCCAGGAACATGAACAGTACTGACGATCCCCCGTAACTCATTAACGGCAAAGGAATACCCGTAACCGGCATAAATCCCACCGCCATGCCGACGTTGATCAGGACGTGGAACGCGAGTACCGCAACCACTCCCATCACCACGAAGGCACCAGCCCGGTCCGGGGCCGTCTGAGCGTTCTGGATCAGACGCATCAGTACTATAAAGTATAGCAGCAATAACCCCATAGCGCCTATGAATCCGTGTTCCTCGGCGAAGGCGGCGAAGATAAAGTCCGTGTGCGGCACCGGCAGGAACTGTCCCTGGGTCTGGCTGCCGTGGGCCGTGCCCTTGCCGAAAATGCCTCCGGACCCCACCGCCACCAGCGATTGAATCACCTGGTATCCGTGGCGCTGAGGGTCGGCCTCAGGCTGCATGAAGCTGGTCAGCCGGTCGCGCTGATAGGGCTTCAGGACATGCCATCCCACCGGCGCCAGCAGCGCTCCCAGCAGAACGATGACCAGCGCGTGCTTGGCTTTCATTCCGCCCAGGAACAATCCCATGATGGCGATGGGCAGGTAGGTGAGAGCTGTGCCCAGGTCTGGCTGGGCCAGCACCATCAGCATGGGTACGCCGACCAGCGCTCCAGCCTTCACGATGTCCTGCGCCGTACATTCCGGCTTCGATTCGGCGAAGTACTTGGCCATCGCCAGAATCAGGACCAGCTTCACCCACTCAGACGGCTGAAAGTGGAACGAGCCCATCTGCACCCAGCGGCGAGCGCCGAGATACTTCTTGCCAAACACAGCTACCGCCAACAGCGAGGCGATAGATAGCAGATACAACAGCGGCACGCGCTCCAGCAGCGCCTGGTAGCTCAGCAGGCTCACCACAAACATCAGCGCCACGCCGCCCAGAATCCAGTACACCTGCTTGATGTGCACGCCCATGAACTTGGTGTTGAGCGTTGCGCTGTAAATCTCCACCACGCCCAGCGCGCAAATCATGAGCACCAGCACCAGCAGCACCCAGTCGAAGTCGCGAAAGGAAATGTAGCGGCTCACGGCTGCCTCGCGGGAACAGCGGCGGCCGGCGGAGCGGCGGCGCTTTTCGCGGCTTCTTCTGGTCTGAGTCGTCTGGCGCTTCACACTGGGCGGCTTGCGGCGGCTCTGGCACTGGAATCTGGTTTTCAGGATGGGCCATCTCATCGTGCGACTCCGTGGCTTCCAGATTGGCTGAAGGTTTCGGCTTCGGCCTGCTCCACGCCCGGAGCGGAACTCACTGGCTTCGTCTTTCCATCGGCCGTAACGGTGAAGCGGCCGCCTTGCATCTTGTCCGGCTGCTTGGCATCGCCCTCGTGCCACACGGCTGCAACCTCTGCCTTGCTTGGTGCCGGCAACTTGCCTTGGCAACCTGCGTCTGCCGAGTGCGCTGCTTCTCGACGTAGGCCTTGATTACCTGCGATGCAGCGCGAGCAGCATAGTATCCGTGCTCACCTTCTTCCAGCAGCACAGCCACAACGATCTCGGGATTGCGCCGCGGCGTGACGCCGACGAACCAGCCATTGTCCTTGAAGTGCTTCCCTTCCGCTCCCAGCCGCTTTTTCAGATCGTTGGAGATCGTCTGCGCGCTTCCCGTCTTCCCCGCGAAGTCAATGCCCTTTAGGGCTGCGCTCGGCGCGGTGCCGACCGGCGATACCACCTGCGCCAGCGCGTCCGTGATCAGCATCCAGTTGTCCTCGTCCAACGGTATCTGCGTTTTGTCGGTGTAGTTCGCCACCTGCTTGAAACCGGGCGGGAACTGATCGGGAAACGCGACGTGCGGCCGCACCAGCACTCCGCCGCTGGTAACGGCGCCGACGGCGCGCGCCAGCTGAATCGGAGTTGTGGCCACAGCGCCCTGGCCAATGCCGACCGAAATGGTTTCGCCTGCGTACCACTTCTGCTTGAAGTTCTTGATCTTCCATTCCTCCGACGGCATCACGCCGCTGACTTCCTGCGGCAGATCAACGCCCGTCTTCTGCCCCAGGCCCAGCATGGTTGCGTACTTCGCAATGCGTCCAATGCCCAGCTTCTCAGCCAGCGTGTAGAAATACGAATCGCAAGACTGATAGATCGCCTTGCTGATACCTACTGTCCCGTGGCTGCCATGTCCGGCGATCCAGCACTTGAAGAACCGTCCGTAGAAAGTCTTTCCGCCGCCACACGTGATGACCAGGTTCTGCGCGATTCCCTCCTGAAGTCCGGCCGTCGCCATGATGACCTTGAAGACCGAGCCCGGCGCGAGCTGCGCCTGGATCGCCTTGTTCAGCAGCGGCTTGCCGGGATCGGTCATCAACTGGTTCCACTCGGCACGCGTGATACGGACGGCGAACGCGTTGGGATCGAAGACCGGGCGGCTGACCATCGCCAGGATTTCGCCGTTGCGCGGGTCCATGGCGACGATCGCGCCATTCCTGCCATCCAGCGCCTCCTCCGCCGCAATCTGCAGATCAAGATCGATGGTGAGCTTGAGCTGCTTGCCGGGAACCGCCTGCACATCGCTGAGCGTGCCGACTTCCTTGCCGCGGCTGTTGACCAGCACCTGGCGCGAGCCGTTCTTGCCCATCAAGATATCGTTGTAGTACTGCTCGACCCCCGACATGCCGACGATGTCGCCCGGGTTGTACAGCTCCCACTGCGGCTGGGTCAGCATGTCTTCGCTCACCTGGCCGACGTAACCGATGACGTGCGCCATGAATCCATTCTTGGGATACAGGCGGCGATGCACGGTGATGATGTCGAGCTCCGGCAAATCGGCGCGGTGCGACTCGATGAACGCCAGCTCGTCCGGCGTGATGTCGTCTTTGAGGAAGAGCGGCTGATAGCCGGGCACCGCCGCCATGCGCTTCAGGCGCGCGCGCAGCTCGTCGGGCGGAATGTGCAGCCCGGTCGCAATCTTGTCGGCGTCGGCCTCAAGGTTGCGGTTCTGATCGCGCAACAGCAGCACGGAGAACGACGGATAATTGTCAACGATGATGCGGCCTTCGCGGTCGAGGATCTTGCCGCGCGGCGCCAGCATGGGAACCTGCTTGATGCGGTTCTGTTCGGCGAGAGTGGTGTAGTAGTCGCTGCGGGCGACCTGCAGGCGCCACAGCCCGAAAGCGAGAACCAGAAAAATGCCCAGCAGGACGTATTGCACTGCGGTGAGCCGGAGCTGTGAGACTTTTTCGTCGCGACCAAACATCGGGGGTTACAACTTTCGCTGGCGCTGCCTCATTGTAGCTTGATTCCGCGCGGGCGCGCAGGCCCAAAGAACATGTTATCTGGCGGAAACACGCTTCTACCGCTGCTTGAATCGGTCCAGAAACGCGAACACAAACAGCGCGATTCCGCGTTCGCCAGCGCCGAGATGGCCACATGGCTCCAGCTCCACTGCAGTGTCTGCCGCAGCAGGCCGTGTGCCACGCCGTAATACACTCCCTGGTGAATCACGAAAAAGACGTAGGTGATCAGGAAGCGCGAGCCGGGGTTCTCGATGTCGATCTTGACTCCCAGCGACGATGCCAGGTATCCGATGATGGTCAGAGCGATGCCGTACATGCCCAGCGGATGGTTGGGCCCGGCAAACAGGTCCTGCATCAGGCCGATAACGCAGCCGGTCAGGCAACCGCTGATCGGGTTGCGGCGCGCGATCGCGAAGAAAATGGTCACCATGAACGGCAGGTCGATGATCGGCAAGTAGCGGACCCTCACCGGGATGAAGATCTGGATCAGGATCGCGACCAGCGGGATGAAGATGATCGCCGGCCAGCTGAAGTCGTAGACGGAGACCTGCTCCCGCGAGGTCAAGCTTCCGCGAAATGGCATCACCCGGGTGCTCATGGCTGCGGCTGCTCTGCTGTCGGCGGCGTTGTGGGTTGGTCGGGATTCGCGCTCGGAGTCTGCTCGGGCGCCGGCTGGACTTTCTTGGGCGCGGGCGCCGAACTGTCGGCATTGGCTGGCGCTTGCGTGACCGTCGCGCCGGAAGCTGCTCCGTTCGCGGTCGATGACGCAGTCGGCCGTCACCTTTGGCTTGGGCGAGTCGCCGGCTTGCGCACGTTCAGCGGCTTCGTCGGCGCCGTGCCGGTTTGACGGTTCCGCGCGGCCGCCGTTGTCGTTGCTTGCGTGCTGCGAGGAGTCACAACTGTGCCGGTCGGCTTCGCGCCAGCGGTCGACGTAGCCAGCCGTCGGTTTGTTGGCAGAGGCAGTCCCGGTCGCAGAAGGACCAGCACCGGTTCCAGCGGCGCGTTTCGCAGTTGCTGCCCCGCCAGCGTTCGCTCCCCCCGGCTTCGGGTTCCCGGCAGCATCGACGCCGGGTTTGGTTGGGACTGTGGGCAAGCGTTCGGCGAGAATGTCGGCGGCGCGAATCGGTCCTAGATCTTTGGCGTCGGGCATCTTTTCGCTGATCCTGGTTACGACCAGCACTTCCTCCACCTGGTCGAGACGCGCCGAAGGAACCACACGAATGTTGAGGAAAAGATCCTTGCCGGGCTCCACCGAGACGACCTTGCCCACCGGCAGACCCTTTGGAAAGATGCGATCGCCGCCGCTGGTGATGACGTCTTCGCCCGGCTCCACCTTCTCGTCGCTCATGATGTACTGCAGCGTCGTCGCCCCGTTCTGCGAACCCTTCAGGATGCCCTGCAGCCGCGAGTCTTTCAGTGCCGCGCCCACGCCGCTGAACTGATCGTTGATGGGCAGCACCTGCGACGAAGTCGGGAAACACCTGCACGATCTTGCCGACGATGCCGGCCGGCGTGATGACGGCCATGTCGGTCTTGATGCCGTCCTTCGAACCCTTGTCGATGTAGAGCACGCGCGATTGCTCGCTGCCGCTGGTGCCGATCACCTGCGCCGCCACCGTGCTCTCGACGTACTGTTCCTTGAATGCCAGCAGCGTCTGGACGCGACGCGCCATGCGGGCATCTTCGCTGAGCCGCGCGTCTTCGATCTTCATACGATCGATCTTGGCGCGCAGTTCACGGTTCTCCCGGCGGACGCCGCGCAGATAAGCGTAATTCGTCCACCCGTTCTGTACCCATTTCTGCGCGTGTACCACGGCGCTTTCGATCGGAGTCACCGCTGAGATCGCCCACAGGCGAATGAGGCGGGTCTCGCCCACTTGCGAGGGGCGGCGCACCTGCACCGCCAGCCCAATAACCTGGGCGAACAGAATGGCCGCCAGCACGATCAGGTTCTTATAGCGGCCGAGGAAGGTATCCATACTGTTGCCGGCTGCGCGGACTAATCAATCGATATTTTGCGCAGCAGCTTGAAGTCGCTCAACATTTTTCCCGTGCCCAGAACCACGCTGCACAACGGGTCATCGGCAATCGAGACCGGCAACCCGGTTTCCTCGCGAATGCGCTTGTCGAGGTTCTTCACCAGCGCGCCACCGCCGGTCAGCACGATACCGCGGTCGCTGATGTCGGCCGACAACTCCGGAGGCGTGCGCTCCAAGGCAACGCGAATCGCATTCATGATGGTCGAGACGCACTCGGTCAGTGAGTCGCGAATCTCGCTGTCGTCAATGGTGATGGTCTTGGGCACGCCCTCGATCAGGTTGCGCCCCTTGATCTCCATGGTCAGCGGCTTCTCCAGCGGATAGGCGGAGCCGATCTCGATCTTGATCTGCTCAGCGGTGCGCTCGCCGATCAGCAGGTTGTACTTGCGCTTCAGGTAATTCATGATGGACTCGTCCATCTGGTTGCCTGCCATGCGCACCGAGCGTGAGTACACGATGCCGCTGAGCGAAATCACCGCGATGTCGGTGGTGCCGCCGCCGATGTCCACTACCATGTTGCCGCTGGGCTCGGTGATGGGCAGCCCCGCGCCGATGGCGGCTACCATCGCCTGCTCGACCAGGTGCACTTCGCTGGCCTTGGCGCGATAAGCCGAGTCCATGACCGCACGCTTTTCCACCTGCGTGATCTCGGACGGCACGCCGATCACGATGCGCGGATGCACCAGCATCTTGCGGTTGTGCGCCTTCTGGATGAAGTAGTTCAACATCTTCTCGGTGACTTTGAAGTCAGCGATCACGCCGTCCTTCATGGGCTTGATGGCGACGATGTTGCCGGGCGTGCGGCCAAGCATCTCCTTGGCTTCCTTGCCCACCGCTTCCACTTCACCCGTATTTTTGTTGATGGCGACAATGGAGGGTTCGTTGACTACGATGCCCTTGCCGCGAGCGTACACCAGCGTGTTCGCTGTCCCCAGGTCGATCGCCAGATCGCTGGAGAACACGCTGAACAGCGAACGCATGTTGCTGAATCGCGAATTACTGCTATGAAAGCCGTTGGATGACATTACGGACTACTTCTTCCTAAGAATGGGACTGTACTGCATACAGTTTATGACAGAATTGGCGCGGGCGCGCAATGGAGTGTGGCCTGCCGCATATCTTGGGCCTGGGGGTGAAGATGAGAATTGAACGGCGCCGCACGGCGGCGGACGCAGTCAAGACTAACCCAAGACTCTCTCTTGCCGCGTCCATTTCATCCTTTCAGTTCGATTAGTTCCAAAACTTTCCCGGCATTTCATCACGGCAACTTCTTTGCCGTGCAAGGGTTAATTTGAATGCAGTCAAAACTGATGTTTGGCCGTAAGAATGAATTCCATGGCGCAGAAAGTCCGCAGCTTGCTCGAAGCTTCTTGGGCCCTCTCGCCAACCATGGTGGGGTTGGCATGTGTCACACTAGACCTGGCCGCGCTGTTGCATTTGCGAATCAAGGCGGCCTATCCCGCGACGGTGCAGACGTTGCCCGGCCGTCGCCCCACCTAGTTGCAGAGCTTTGATTTTGGCGATTCCGACCAAGCCTTGGTATGTTACTCGCCTGAACATGCAAGAATTGACAACGATGATGCAAAAGTCACCCTGCTTGCTGAAGCGATACTCCGCGAGAGCCCTTACCTCGCTATTAGCGGCAACGATCCTCTGTTGGAGCCTGCTCGCCCAGGATGTTCCGACTTTCTCTTCCGACGTTAAAGTTGTCAGCGTGCTGGCCACGGTGCGTGACAAGCACGGCCAAATCGTCAATAACCTGACCAAAGACGATTTCAAGCTGCAACAGGACGGCCAGCCGCAGTCCATACACTATTTCGCCAAAGAGACGGACCTTCCCCTAACCCTCGGTTTATTGGTGGACACCAGCATGAGTCAGCGGCGTCTTATCGAGCAGGAGCGCACGGCCAGCTACAGCTTCCTTAACAACCTCATGCGCCCGGACAAGGACAAGGCCTATGTCATTCATTTCGACTGGGACGTTGAACTGTTGCAGGACACAACCGATTCACGCCCGAAGCTGGAGGCGGCCCTAGATAAGCTTGACAACCCGCATTTTGCGCCCGGCTATGGAGGCGGAGGTGGCAGCGGTGGCGGTGGCTCTTCAGGTGGAGGTGGTGGCGGGGGGCATCATATGGGCGGAGGTACCACATTGTATGACGCCGTCTTCCTCGCTTCTGACGACGTATCGAGGAAGCTGAAAGGCCGCAAAGCGCTGATTCTCCTGACCGACGGCGTTGATACCGGAAGCAAAGTCAGCCTGGACCGCGCCATCGAGACCGCGCAGCGCGCCGACACGCTGGTGTACTCCATCCTGTACGCCGACCCGGAAGCCTACGGCCATCAATCCTATCCCGGCATGGGAGGGGGAGGCCGCCATGGCGGCTGGGGCGGACCTGGCGGCGGCATGGGACGGGGACCCGGCGGTGGAGGCTATCCTCAGCAGGCTTCTCATCCCGACGGCAAGAAAGTCCTGGAACGCATTTCCCGCGAAACTGGCGGTCGCTTTTTTGAGGTATCGAAGAAACAGCCCATCGACCAGATCTACACGCAGATCGAACAGGAACTGCGCAGCCAGTACAGCCTCGCCTACACGCCCACGAAGGACGTTGCCGGTCCCGGCTACCACAAAATCAGTCTGACCACTACCAACAAGGACCTCATCGCGCAGACACGTGAGGGCTATTATGCGCAGCCTTAGAGTTTGCCCTTCTGGGTCGGCTTTGGAACTGCCGTAGCTCCGCCCCGAGGCGAGGGTAGAGCGGCGCTTTAGCGCCGCGTTAGCTGCGAATTACTGAGAGTGGGAGGCGGCTTCAGCCGCTGCCACTATTTCTTCCCTTTCGTAGCCGCCGTGGCAGACGTTCCTTTCGCTGGAGTCCTGGACTTCGCAGCTGGCGCCGGACGACTTCCGCGAACTGATACGCTGTGCGCCTTGCGTCGAGGATGCATAGCTTCAGGCGCAACCGCAGTTGCAGTAGACGCTACCGTGGCGGCAGCAGGCGTAGCCGGAGCAGGCGCAGCCGCCGTCGTGGTGGTGGTGCCTGATGAAGCCGCCGCAGCGGCCGCCAAGGGTGCGGGAGCCGCGGCCGCAGCAGCTTCCCCCAGCCAGAATTGAATTTCCGCCAGCGAAGCGCCCTGCAGATAGCTGGCTTGCCACGCGTCGTTGTCCACCAACCCGTGCCACATAGACGGACTGGCCTGGTTCGTGGCGACGTAGGTGTTCCAGCGATAGCTCTGGAAGATGGCGATGATGTTGATAGCGTATGCCGCTGCCAACGGAGCGTTACCTTCCACAATCGCCAGGTTGTCGTCGTTCTCACTTGAGGCCTTGAAGCCCAGGTTGTGGGAGCCAGTCATTACTACTGGATTGTCACCGAAAGGATCGAGGACGATGACCTTGCTGTGAATGTTGACCATGCTCGCGCCCAGCAGCTCCTGCTCCCAATTGGCAAACTGCTTCTTGATGTTGGCCGGCACCAGAACATCCTGCGAAAGCCGCTGTGGCGGCGCGATGCCGCTGCTGTACAGGGCAACCGGAGCGGGCGTAGGCACCGTGGGATCCATGGATGCATTCGGCGGCTTCTTGCCTTGTTGCGGAGGCTTGGTCAGGCTCGAGATCTCCTGGTTGACTACACCCTTGATGTAGAGATTGGGGTTGTAGTAGGCGTTGTTCTCCTCATGATGACGGTTGAGGATGTTCTGCAACAACGTCCATTTTTCCGGCGTCGAGTCCGGCTGGAATGTGCCTGGATTGAAGAACAGAAACAGAATTCCCTGCTTGGCTCCGTTGATGAGCTTGCGCGCATAGTCAAGGTCCTCCGCATGTTGCGTAGGAACGAACCACGGCGTGATCTTGCAACCGTCCACCTGATAGCTGTGCGAGATCGAGTTCCCGGCAGCGAGGGTCGGAGGATACGCACTGCCGGCTGCGTGATAGCGGTTCCAGGCGTCAAGGTAATCCTGGGCAACACCGGCATCGTCGATGATCAGGCCATTGTTGGCTTGCGTGCACAGACCACTGCACGTCCAGTTGGTGCTCCCCGTAAGTACTTTCTGCGGTTTTCCATCCGAGTCACAGAAAACCACAAATTTATTGTGGGCGAAATGTGCCCCGGTGACGATTCGGTCATACACCCGAATTTGCGACTTCAGTTTTGCCCGGATGTCGGCATTTTCGTCGTTACTCGGCGGTTTGAAGGCGCCATTTCCCAGGAGCAGATTGCAATTCTGCCCCAGCGCCACCATGCCGGCGAGGAGGTCAGGATCGTTCAGTTCGTAGAGCGCGGCAAAAATCTTGCCATTCGCCGCCTTGGTGTCAGCCAGCAACTTCAGGATCGCCGGGCGCAGCAAACCGCTGAGGCCATTGCGCAGTGCATCGCCGGGCGTCTGGACGATGTCCTTGATCTTCTTGCCCTTGTACGCTGGATTGGCCAGTGCGCGCGATACCCACTGCGAGGCGACAATCCCCTTGTTGAAGTAAGCGCTGATGTGGTCCGTGTTCTGGCCGCTGATCGTCATGGCCGGCGTAGTCGGACTTGCAAGGTCATTGGCCAGTGTCAGGTTATTGCCGCTGTCCCTTGTGACCGGAATGACCGTGTACTGAACAACGTCGCCCGGCTGGACCGAGTAGTCCCACCAGAGGAAGCGCTGCACGGGAAACTTCCATGCGTTGTTAAGATCTAGCGTGTCGTTGGGCGTGAAGCCGACAAACCCATGACAGTAGTTGGTAACAGTCTGGCCGGCGCGTGTGCGCTTGCTCTGGATGGTGAACCCGCGGCAGCCGGAGATTGGCTTGCCGTCACTGGGAAGCCAGACGATGCAGGTGTGGTCACCGTTGTCGTAGACCTTTACGTCGAGACTCATGGGATTCTCTTTTCTTACGGCTGGGCAGGTTAGACCGGGCTAGTCGTAGGTTGAAGTGGAGTTATCAGCGGATGTTATGCCAGCTTCTGTTCAGGGTCAAGGAGTTTTCAGGTAACGTCCTTCCAAAATTTCGACTAGACGATACAACCTACTAAACACCAACCTTGTAACAGGCACGAATTTCTGCGGCTACTCAAGCACGTAAGTAGTAGACAACTCCCCCCAGATCACCTGCTACGATGGTCCTTTCGTCCGACGAGACAGCGCAGCACATCACCTCAGCATGAGCATTGAAGGTCGCCACTTCGCGGACCGCCTTCAGGTCCCAGACCTTTAGCGTTGCATCCCGGGCACCGGAAACCGACCACCGCCCGTCCCGAGTTAGGGCGACGCCCCAGACGTAATCGGAGTGGCCTCGCAGTGTATTCAGTTCAATCCCACGTTCCACATCCCAAACCTTGAGCGTTTTGTCTCGGGAGACTGACACCGCCAGCCTACCATCCTCGCTAATCGCCACCCTTCGAACAGGAGCAGTGTGGCCTCGCAGCGTTTGCATCTGGTCCCCGCTTTCAACATCCCATACCTTCAGCGTCCGGTCCTCAGAGGCAGAAACGGCCCGCTTCCCGTCTGCACTCAACGCCACGCCACCGACAGCATCAGAGTGGCCTTGCAGGGTCCGTACCACGCACCGACGTTTCATATCCCAAACTTTCAAAGTTCTGTCAGCAGAAGCGGAGAGTGCGAGCCGCCCGTCCGCGCTCACAGCCGCACTCAAGACAGCAGCGGTGTGGCCTTCTAGCGTGCCGTCTTCGCGGCCACGTACAATATCCCACACCTTCAGCGTGCCGTCATCAGAAGCTGAAATTGCCTGCTGCCTGTCCTCTGTCAGTACCACGCCGTTGACAGTATCCGAATGGCCGCGCATGGTGAGGAGTTCGCTTCCGCGCGCCACGTCCCACATCTTCAGCGTCGTGTCAGCGGAAGCGGATACCACAAACCTTCCATCACCACTAACGGCCACACCCCAAATTCCAGCGGCGTGGCCTCTAGGGTACGGAATTCGCGCCCCCGCACCACATCCCACACCTTTAGCTGCTGACGATGCTCTTCCAGCCACGGCTGCTCTATTGCGCCTCTGCCGGGTGGGATGCCTTTGATCCCGCATATCAAACGGTGCAAGGCATCGCTGTCTTCAAGGTCGCCTTTGAATTGAACCCAAGTCCGCAGTTCGAGAAAATTATCAACGAGCGACTGATCGCCGCCCGGCAAGATGACCGGTATCACTCTAAAGGTTGGCTCTCGAGTTTGACGGTTGAGCGCTCGCTGAATCTCCTGGCGAAACCAGCCTGCGGGAGTCCGGTTCCCGATGCAGATAGCACAGGAACTTGCATCATCGAGGGCTTTTGCCATCCCTTGCTGCCACTGCTCGCCCGGGACTAGTTCCCATTTGTCGAGCCATATGCGAAGCCCCCCTTTGTCTATGAGGCGGCCCCCGAGCTTCTCCACTATCTCGGCATCGACGTGAGCGTGGCTGAGGAAAACATCGAAAGTCTTGGGTTGGTCGTCAGGCAAATGTCAGAGGTCCCGGTACCGCACAAAAACAATACTAGCGTGAGCATTAGGTGTCGTCGACAGTTATTCTTTCGCGATTCACTGAGACGATGCCGGGCGATTCGACGCATTGAGTAGGCAATGCTCCGGCATCAAACGCTGCCGCTCTCCGCCGTGTAGAATCCACTCACATGCCGACCCCGGCCGAGCCCGGCTCAAGCGAAGGAGGCTGCAGTTTTCGTGCGCGGGTGTTGCGCAACCTGCGTCCCTCGCATCAGCACACCGAGTTGTCCGCCACCCTGCTGCTGATGGTCGCGGTCATGCTGTCGCGCATCATCGGCTACCTGCGCGAGGCCTACATCGCGTGGGCGTTCGGCGCCGGGATCAACACCGACGCCTATGTCGGCGCCTTCAACCTGCCTGACTTCCTCAACTACATTCTCGCAGGGGGAACGGCATCCATCACCTTCATCTCCATCTACACGCGTTACAGCTCGCGCGGCCGCAACAAGGAAGCACAGGACGCGTTCAACTCCACCATCACCATCATGACCGCCGTGGTGTGCCTGGGCACGGTGGTGCTGGAGCTCTTCACCCCGCAGATCGAGCGCCTCATCTTCCCGCATTTCTCGCCGGAGCAGTTGCAGTTGTGCGTTCATCTCACGCGTATCCTGCTGCCCGGGCAGATTTTCTTCTATGCCGGCGGCATCGTCTCGGCTGTGCTGTACTCGCGGCGGATGTTCCTCTATCCCGCGCTGAGTCCGATTTTCTATAACGTCTTCATCATTCTCGGCGGCCTCGTCGGAGCGCGCCGCTTCGGTATCGAGTCGTTGGCGTACGGCGCTCTGGTGGGCGCGATCGCCGGTCCATTCCTCCTCAACGCCATCGGTGCGGCGCAGAACGGATTGTCGTACCGGCTGAACTTCGACTGGCGCAACTCCGAATTCCGCGAGTGGGTACGGCTTTCCATTCCCCTGATGCTGGGCGTGTCGCTGGTCTCGGCTGATGACTGGATCCTGCGCTACTTTGCCTCCGGCGGCGCGGGCGACATCACGCGGCTGAACTACGCCAAGCGCCTTTTCGCGGTGCCCATCTCGATTCTGGGCCAGGCGGCTGGCCAGGCCTCCATGCCCTTCTTCGCGAGGCTGTTCGGCGAAGGCAAACGCCGCGAGTTTGCCGACACCGTCAACCAGTCGGTGTACCGGATCTCGGCAGCATCGTTGCTTTCGACAGCGTGGATGATGCCCGCCGCCCTCCCGCTGATTGACCTTGTCTATCGCCGAGGGCGCTTCAACTTCCAGGACTCGCGCGAGACCGCCGTTTACTTCTTCTGGTTTGCGCTCTCGCTGGCGCTCTGGTCGGCGCAGGCGCTGTACTCCCGCGCATTCTATGCGGCGGGCGACACGCTTACCCCGATGATCGCCAGCACCATCATTGTGGTTGTATCGCTGCCGGTTTACTCGGCGCTCTTCCACCGCCTTGACGTGACTGGACTTGTGATCGCCTCCGATATCGGCATCCTGATGCACACCGTTGTGCTGGCCTGGCTGCTGGATCACAAGCAGCTGGTCATGCTCGGCGGCGTCCCGTGGCTGGAAATGACAAAGGCGCTCGGAACCGCGGTGTTTGCTGCCGGGGTCTGTTTTGCTGTAGGCCGGAAGTTTGCGGTAAACGGCAGCCGCCAGGCCGACCTGCTGTCGCTGGCCGTCATCAGCGTGGCGTGGCTGGCCGCGGTGGCGTTAGGCCTGTGGCTCACTAAGTCGAATCTACCGCGCGAACTATGCCGGAAGAAGGCCCCCGCGACGCCGAACATTACCGCGCCCGAGCAGCTGGTGGAAAGAACGACTGGGGGAGTGGAACCGTAGGTCTGGTGTTTCGGCTGGGAGCTGACCGCTGACAGCTACTTCATCACCCGCATTTGCGACCAGTCATAGGTGAAGTGTTTGCCGCAATCGAGGCAGACGACGTAATGTCCCGACTCGTCGCTCGTCACCGCCTCCCAATCCGAATGACTGGAGATATGCGCTCTGGAAGAGACTGCGGGAAATGGTTGCGAGAGGTGGCCATGCCGGCAGCTTACGGCCAGTAGCTGAAGCACTTTGTCCCACATTGTGGTACACCTTGTTGCAGAGGGAAGGTTACGGGCGGCAGGGCTGACTACCGCCCGCAATGTGAGACTCGCTCCAAAACAGCCCAAAGTCAAGAAAAAGATGGCTTGGGGAGCACAATTCCTGTCCGGCCGAACCGTTTCGCCACCCGTCCCGTCCCGGAACGATTTATACCCGCGCCGCGGCCGCTGTCTCCCCGGCCGCAGCGGTGCCCGTCTCCTTGGACTCGCCATTGGTCTTCTGGCCGGGCTTGCGGATGTCGATCCCGCCCTTGAAATAGGCGCCGTCTTCGATGCTGATGCGTTGCGTCACCACATCGCCGGTGAGCGAGCCTTCGCCCCGGATGTCCACCCGGTCGCTGGCCGTCATGTTGCCGCGGACTTTGCCCAACACCACGATCTCGCGAGCCGCAATGTTGGCCGAAACCACGCCGTTGCGGCCTACGGTGACGCGGTTGCCGGGAAGGTTGATGGAGCCTTCTACCCGGCCGTCAATGTAAAGCGACTCGGAGCCGGTAACTTCGCCCTTGATGACTAGCGACTTGCCCAGCGTGGCTTGCTCCTGGGTATTGATCGCGGGGCTGGCCGGGCGGGGCGCACTCTGCGGCTCAGGTGCGGGGGGCGCGTAGCTACGTTGCGGTTCCGGGCTGGGCGTTGGCGTTGAGGAAGGGGGATTGGTCGGTTTCCACATATCGGTAATCAGAATCCTTTCTGGAATGAATCGTGCTTGGAGAGGCACTGGTTTTGCCAAACCGAACTCCACAGCTCTTCGTCAGAACATCTGGGTCTGGAACAGCTCCTGTGTGCGTCGCCCCGGCACGCGCCCGGGCGCGCACGTGGTTGCGGTGTGATTATTGCTACCATACAGCGAGTTCGCGAATCAGGGAATACCCTGGCGCAAATTTTTGTCTGAGCGGGGTGCGTGGAGTGTAAATGGTCGCTGGTAAAGGTTACCCGATTCGAAGGGAAAGCAACAACGGATTTGCGCTTGATTACTGACCAATCCATCCTGAACCACATCGAACGCCAGCCGCATCGCTCGGCGGGATTCAAGCAGCTTGTTCGCGAGATGGCCCCGCGCGGCAACGAGCGGCAACAGCTCGCCGAAAGACTGCACGCCCTGGTCAAGAGTGGACGCCTGATCGAAACCAGTCGCGATCGTTATACTCTCGCCGAGCACGCCGCCGCTCGTCAGAACCTCATCGCTGGGCGCCTTACCATGCACCGCGACGGTTACGGCTTCGTCATCCCCAACGCGGGACAACGCTCCACGATAAGCGGCGACATCTTCATCAATCCAGCAGGCCATCGGCTCCGCCATGCACGGCGACCAGGTGCTGGTCGAACTTGGCCGCAAGAAAGAGGACGGCCGCGCCGAAGGTCGCATCCTGCGCGTGCTCAGCCGCGGCAATCCCACCGTCGTCGGTACCTTCCATTACGGCTCGCGGCACAACTACGTCACGCCGATCGACGAAAAGGTCACCCAGGATGTCATCATTCCTCGCGGCATGGAATGGCCGAGCGGCGACAAGCAGCAGCCGAGAGGCCCCGACGACCGCGCAAAGGCGGCCCGACGGAAGCGCCAGCGAGGAGCACGATCGCGTCCTCGGACCAAGAGCCCGCCGCCGCGAGTGGGACGACCTGGAAGGCGTGGTCGTAGACGTCGAGATCACCGACTGGCCTTCGCCGACCGAGAATCCGCGCGGGCGCGTCGTCGAGATCCTCGGCTACGAAGACGACTTCGGCGTGGACGTCGAGATCATCATCCGCAAGTTCCACCTGCCGCACCGCTTTCCCGTCGAGGTGCTGCAGGAGGCGCAGCAGTTCGAGCCGGTGATCCCATCGAGCGAGCTGCGCCATCGCCGCGACTATCGCGCGCTGCCCATCGTCACCATCGACGGCGAAACCGCGCGCGACTTCGATGACGCCGTCACCGTGCGCCGCCTGTCGAACGGCAACTTACGAGCTGCAGGTGCACATCGCCGACGTCGCGCATTACGTTCGCGAAAGCTCGACGATCGACCTGGAAGCGCGCCTGCGCGGCACGTCGGTCTACTTTCCCGATCGCGCCGTACCCATGCTGCCGATCGAGCTTTCGACCGACCTTTGCAGCCTGCGCCCGCAGGTGGACCGCCTGGTGCTGTCGTGCGTGATGGAGATCGACCATCAGGGCGAGATCGTCGGCTACACGCTGAACGAGGGCGTCATCCGCTCGGCCGAGCGCATGACCTACACCAACGTCAACCTCATCCTCGAAGGCGACCATGCCCAGCGCCAGCGTTACCACAACCTGGTCGATCTCTTCGAGCTGATGCGCGAGCTGGCGATGATCCTGAACCGCAAACGTGTGCGCCGCGGCTCCATCGATTTCGACCTGCCCGAGCCGGTGATCGAGTTCGACGAGCATGGGCTGATGAAGAGCATCACGCGCTCCGAGCGCAACATCGCCAACCGCATCATCGAGGAGTTCATGCTCTCGGCCAACGAGTGCGTCGCCAGCTACCTCGAGAACAAGCGCATCGCCTCGCTCTATCGCATCCACGAGAAGCCCGACCCCAAGCGCGTTTACGACTTCGAGACCATCGCCGCCAAGTTCGGCTACTCGCTCGGCGTCGGGCCATTGCCGGTGAAGCGGGTGCAGATGCGTGCCGAGCGCCGCGACCGCTACGGCAGCGGCCGCCGCCCGCAGACCATCGAGCTGCCCGAAGACATCCATATCACTCCGCGCATGTATCAGAAGCTGACGCAGAAGATCGCCGGCAAGCCGGAAGAGCGCATCCTGTCGTACCTGATGCTGCGCTCGCTGAAGCAGGCGCGCTACTCGGAGAAGAACGAAGGCCACTTCGCGCTGGCCGCGCCTGCGTACACGCACTTTACATCGCCCATCCGCCGCTATCCCGATCTCATCGTGCATCGCATTTTGAAAGAAGTACTGCATGATTCCGCCGAGCACGAAGAGCGCGGCGTGCCGATTGGTGTCGGAGGTGTCGCGCACAGCGAGACGCCGTCGCCCTGGTCGAAACGGCAAGCGTCCAGTTTTGCGGGGTGCCCCACCCTTGTCCGCTGCTTTTGGCGGCACAGGGTGGGCACAAAGGCGGGCCGATTCCCGAGGACGTCCTGCACGACATCGCCGAGGAGTCCAGCCAGTCCGAGCGCCGCGCCGACGACGCCGAACGCGAGCTGATGGAGTGGAAGAAGGCGAAGTTCATGGAAGACCGCATCGGCGAAGAATTCGACGGCCTGATCGTGAGCGTCACCAAGTTCGGCATGTTCGTCGAACTCAGCGACATGTTCATCGAGGGGCTGGTGCCGCTGGGCTCGCTCAGCGACGACCACTACATGTACCACGAGAATACGAGGCAGATCATCGGCCAGCGCAGCCGCAAGACCTACTCGATGGGCGATCCTATCCGCGTCCTCGTGGATCGCATCGACCGCACCCAGCGGCGCATTAACTTTGCCGTGGTCGAAGAGCGTCCCGCGCGCGGCAAGCGGCGCAACAAGAAGTGATTCTCACCACAGAGGCCACCGAGACAAGCAAAACAGTGCTTATGAATGGAGAATATCTGCGGCTCCGCTGTTTACTGCTCTGTAAAATCGGCCGCTCATTTTTCCAGTTTTCCCATTTCGGGATGATTTTACTGGTTGGTTAATACCCCCTCCCAGGCTTTGCCCAACAAAGCCCCCCTGCCCACAAAGTACCCATCCTGCCCAATAACCACATCCCCCTTACGCCCATGGTTCCCCACAATTTATCCACATTCCATGCCATCTTTCCTCACAATTAGTGACGCCAACTATTGACAACCCGCTCCAGTCGGTAAAGACTGGTATTTGGGTAGCGGTAATCCGCTTCCCATAAGATGGGGTGGAGAACGTTACTCCCATATCCCATGCTGCAATCGGAATAAGGCTTCGGCCATCGAGGTGGGTTATGACTAAGGATTTGAAGCTCGCAATTGATGAGCGGATTCGCAAACTGCAATTGCTCCGCGAACTGGCCGACGACCCCGAAACCCTGGGGATGATCCGACAGTTGCTGCTCGGCACTAATGGCACCGATGCTCCCGTTACGGCGAAGCAATTCGCGTTGCGGCCACCAAGCAGCGGTCGAAAGAGGGGCGAACTGTTGCGCACGGTTGAGAAAACCCTCAACTCCTGTACGGAGGCTGTTACCACGGCTGACGTGGTGGCGAAGATGGCGGAGCAAGGATTCGTCTTCCAATCGCAAAACTGGCGCGTGTCGGTTAACGAGGCCCTGAAGACCCTCGAAGGGGCTGGCAAGGCCAAGATCGAACGCACAGAAGGAATCACGAATTACTGGAGGGCAAAAATAGCGAGTTAGATTTTGATTGGAAGCCGAGTGAGGAGCAAACGTTTGAGATGCGCTCTCCTCACCCGGCTCGCTTGTCACGGCATCGTCTAGTGGCCGAGGACGCCGAGCTTCCACCTCGGAGACGCCGGTTCGAGTCCGACTGCCGTGACCATTTAGCGGAGAGTTGCCTGAGCCCGGTAAGGGGGCGGTCTGCAAAACCGCAGCACTGTGCATGCACACAGTCGCAGGTTCAAATCCTGCACTCTCCGCCAAAACTTGTGAAAGAGCTAAACTACCGCGCCTTATGCGCGTTCTTGCGGGCTTTGTTCCAGTATGGGCTCTTGCACTTGGGGCACACGCTCGGGTCTCCAATCGTGGATTTTCGCGGAACCCACGCATGGAGGCAGCGGGTACATTTATACCCTTTTTGCTGAATCGTGACCAGCCCCATGGAGAAAATGATATACCCAAAAGGAATATATTGTCAAGTATTTCCTTGACAAGTATATACCTAATTAGTAATATACTCTCAAGTAGGGAGGCCGTATGGACTTGAGAGAGCAAAGAGGCATGGAACTTGCGGCGACTCGCACAATACGCAGGGATGGAACGTTCTGGATTGTCCCGTCGCAGACTGGCAAGGGCTTCTATAAGGTCAGCCACATTGCCCATCGGCATCCCGAATGTACCTGCCCCGACTACGAAACGCGGGGCGGAAAATGCAAGCACATCTATGCGGCAACCTTCGTGATGAAACGCGAGCAGAACGCTGACGGCAGCACAACCGTAACCGAGAGCGTGACGGTCACGAAGCAGACTACCTACCCGCAGCAATGGCCCGCCTACAACGCTGCCCAGACCAACGAAAAGGACAGGTTTCAATCGTTGCTCCGCGATTTGTGCAGCGGCGTCGCGGAACCACAAGGTGGCAGGACTGGACGGCCATCCCTGCCATTGTCCGATGCCATATTCAGCGTCGTGTTCAAGGTCTATTCGACCGTCAGCGGACGCCGCTTCATGTGCGATCTTCAGCAGGCGCAAGTGCGCGGATTCATCTCCAAGACCCCGCACTACAATTCGATTTTCAATTACCTTGAGAAGCCCGAACTGACGCCCATCCTGCGCAATCTCATCACAGAGAGCAGCCTGCCCCTGAAGTCTGTCGAGGTTGATTTCGCCGTGGACTCCTCCGGCTTCACTACCTGCAAGTTCACCCGCTGGTTTGACCATAAGTACGGAGTCGTCAGACAACAGCACGATTGGGTCAAGTGTCATCTCATGTGCGGCGTCAAGACCAACATCGTTACCGCCGTCGAGATTCACGGACGCAACACTAACGACTCCCGGCTTCTGCCGCCGTTGCTGGAAATGACCGCTAAAAACTTCCACGTCGCCGAGGTATCTGCCGATAAAGGCTACGCTGGTCGCACCAACACCAGCGCGGTTGCCGTGATGGGAGCGACGCCTTACATCTCGTTCGCCCAGCATCACCGTGGCAACGGCGGCGGCATGTGGGGACACATGTATCACTTCTTTATGTTCAAGCGGGAGGAGTTCTTGCAGCACTATCACAAGAGGTCTAATGTCGAGTCCACCTTCAGCATGATGAAGCGGAAATTTGGAGACTCCTTGCGCAGCAAAACCGATGTTGCGATGGTCAACGAAACGCTGTGCAAAGTTCTCTGTCATAATCTCGTAGTTCTGATTCACGAAATGTACTGTCGTGTGAAATCAAGCGGTTAGGCGGAAACCACCCGCAAAAATATGCCGAACAAAGGAGTTACATGGATCCGATAGTACCCGAACGGTTTACCGGAGAGAATTCCTCCCGTTTCGAAACTCTCGATGGGATGAAATTTACCAAGCAGTACACAAAAGCGCTTCGGTTCTATCCACTATCCACTACCCACTGACTTTTCAAAGATCACCGGCGCTGAAACGAGCCCGTTTCGCCCTCCTTCCGGGCGTAGAGACACTAAGCCTCCTGCCGCCAGTGTACCGCCCAGTCCGCCCTGGTCAAGATTACGAAGGTACAGGTAAGGTAACTGTACTTTCGTAACAATTCAGGCTCAGGGTAACCACTTGGCCCGCGACCGCGGACGCCCCGCGGCGTCAGTTCCGCTTTGCTGGAGGTAATTAGAAAGCCCACCGCAGCCTTGGGAAGAGGTGTGGTGAAAAACCAAAATCCTTTAACCAAAGAGACACGCAGAGAAAGCAGAGTGATTCTGTAGCTCGCCTCTCCTATACCGCTCCTGCGTTCTAGAATCGTAGCCATGCGTAACGCCGCATTACATTCGCTTATTCTCTTGCTCGTCGCAACGGCTTCGGCACAGACGGCCACTGCGCCCCCCCCGCAAGCCCCCCCGCCGACTGCGGCCGCGACTACCACTTCAACTCCTGCCAACTGGCCGACTGCGCAATTCGCTTCGGTCAAAGATCCGAGCCAGCAGAAGGCGCTGAAGATCCTGAACGACATGATTCGCGCTCTCGGGGGCGATGCCTATGTCAACATTCGCGATATGCAGGTCGAGGGGCGCAGCTACAGCTTCTATCACGGTCAGCCAAGCGGTCAGGGCGTCCAGTTCTGGCGCTTCTGGGAGTGGCCCGACAAAGATCGCTGGGAGCTGACCAAGCAGCGTGACGTCATCGAGCTCAACCTTGGCGACAAGGGATACGAGATCACCTTCAAGGGCACCGCCACCCAGGAACCCAAGCAACTCGAGGACTACATGCGGCGCCGCGAGCATTCGCTGGAGTGGGTCATCCGCAAATGGCTGCCCGCGACGGGAACGATGATTTTGTATAGCGGCCCGGCGATGGTGGAGCAGAACCTGGCCGACCAGGTCACGATATTGAGCGGAACCAACGACAGCGTGACCTTGTCCATCGATCCGCGTTCGCACCTGCCGGTAAAGAAGGTCTATAGCTGGCGCGATCCCGGTGACCGCATGCTCGACGAAGAGTCGGAGGTCTTCGGCAATTACCGCCTGATTCAGGGCATTCAGACGCCGCTGAGCACGGTACGCAATCTGAATGGCGAAATGGCCAACCAGCGCTTCATGACCACCGTGACCTACAACAACAACTTCCCGGCGACCATGTTCGAACCCAAGGGCATCACCTATAACCCGCAAAAGAAGTAGTGCGCCATGCCCGCATCGTTCAACGCCAACAATGCCGGGCGGTCTGGACAACTCACCACAGAGTTCTCCATAAGCGTCTACGCCCACCACGGGTGAGGAAAATGGCTAGCTTTGTATCAGGGCACGACCTTGGTCGTGCCGAACGTACGCTTGAGGATCCCGGCGTCAGCCGCTGCAGAAGCGCTCGCAGGGGCTGAAGCCCAAGTCGCCGGCGAGACCTTATTCGGCCCGGCTGAAGCCGTGCCCTGATATAAAGCGATCATTCAACAGCTCAGCAATTTTCGAAGGAGGCATGGAGGGCACAAAGAAAGGAAATCAACAAAAAACAAGGGACGGAGGGGTTGCTCCGTCCCTGTAGGGGAAAGCCGCAATCGTTGCTTCTGGTTGGTCGCACGACGGCGGCTCGGCAGGGGCGCGTATCATCCGCCCAGCAGATAAACCTGCACGTCGTAGAACACCAGATCTCCACCGGCCTCCGTCTGGAAGGTAAGCTGGGTAATGCTTCCCCACGAAGACGGAAAGGTCAGGGTTTGCATCGAAGTCGTCAGGCTGTAGAAGCCGGAGCCCACGTAGGTACCGTTGTTATACGCGAACACGGTAATGTTGGTGGGACCGAATCCACCTGCCACGGTCGCACTTATCGCCTGGAAGCTAGTTGGACCACCACTGCTGCTGATGGTACCGAAGCAGGCTTCCTGCGCCAGCCGGCAAGCTTTGCTGCCGACAAACGCCACGTCTTCAGGACGCAGAATGCCACCGATGGGGCCGTCTTTGTAGCCGGGACCGGCGCCCGGCCACTGGCTCGGGTTGACGTAGAAAATGTTGGTCCAGTTGAGCTGGCCGTAGCCGTTAGGCATGAGTGTAGGCGAGCTCACCAGGGGAAGATCACCGAAGGTGAGGTTTTCCTGAGCAGCGGCCGCAAGGGCCAGCGCCAGAACGAATGCGAACATTACCAATGTCTTTTTCATTTTCTGTTCCTCGTTTCGAATTTGAATTTGTCGGGGGCCCCAAAATGCCCTTATGTATTCACGGCTTCGGTAGTACTACCGGCGTCGTGCAACATGGGCCGAGTGTGCGCTCCTCAGCTCGCGGAGTCGATGCACCGGCGGTCATTTGGAAGTCATCGCGCAGTCATCGGGCAGGAAGCTGCCAGGGAGCTATCCGATCGGATAGAGGTCACGCGCAAACTTCGCGCAAACTTTGTCCAGAGGAAGGCTGTGCTGGGGATGCTGTCAAGATATCGCCAAAGGACTACGCCTGGCCGCACTCATTGCGAGACGTAACGGACGGCGAAAGCGGCACCCTGAGGCAGCGCCGACTTCTGACTGTACTGGCGACCGGAATAACCATATTCCTGTCGCCCTGATAGCAGAATCGTGACGAAAGCTTTCAGAATTACCCGCGACCGGAGAAGTGAGCATGGATGAAGAATTGCTTCTGTGTTGTGAGGGTTGAGCGAATCGTGAGCTGGACTGGAGCCGGCGTCGCTGCACTGACCCTCCGCCGTTTTCCGGGCCACTGTCCGGGCAAACTTCAGGATCGGCTCGAGGAGGTGGTCGATGGCCGATACTTCGCTGTGTGGCGCTGGCGTTTTCATGGCGGTTCACCGTTCCTCACATTCCTCGTGTGGTTCTTCGTGGGTCCTCGATTGCGATTCCAGGCACGACTGGGCGGCGATCAACTTCTCCATGTCCTGGACTGAGAGAAAGCAACTGCCCACATGGAAGCCGCAAACAAACGCGTCTTCACCCACTAGTTCCGGCCAAAAGCCGGGATGCTCCTCGAGAAAGGGGGCGAAGCGCCGGATCTGACTCGTTCGCATTATCTTTTGCCATTTCATGACGTCCTCCTTTTGGCCTTGATTGCCGATGACCATTCTTCTTTGCGTCGTCGTTCTCACTCTGTTGCTCGGAGCTTGGAGCCCGATGTTGTTATGCCTTACATTGCTTCCGTCGCGAAACCTGATGAAAAAGGGGCGGAGGCGGTCCGCCCCGAGTTTGAATCGGCGAGCATCGGTCTCAGAGATCGACGCTCGCAGGGTTGTTGCCTACCTGGCGGCCGGCCCCACGAGCATGTCCGCCGTTTGTCCAGCGTTGATCGCGTTCGGACCGTACTTTTGGACGGGTGGGCCAAGCAGTCCGCTTTGACTTGCACTCGCAGCCGTCTCAGAGTGACGTGCCGTAGCGCTGATGCTCTTGGAAGCGGTCGGCCCCACTAGTTTGGCAGTAGGTCCGACGTTTACCGCGTTGGCACCCGCAGCGGCCCGAGCAGCTTCATGCGCCGTAGCGCTGATGCTCTTGGAAGCGGTCGGCCCCACCAGTTTGGCAGTAGGTCCGACGTTTACCGCGTTGGCACCCGCAGCGGCCCGAGCAGCTTCATGCGCCGTAGCGCTGATGCTCTTGGAAGCAGTCGGCCCCACCAGTTTGGCAGTAGGTCCGACGTTTACCGCGTTGGCACCCGCAGCGGCCCGAGCAGCTTCATGCGCCGTAGCGCTGATGCTCTTGGAAGCAGTCGGCCCCACCAGTTTGGCAGTAGGTCCGACGTTTACCGCGTTGGCACCCGCAGCGGCCCGAGCAGCTTCATGCGCCGTAGCGCTGATGCTCTTGGAAGCGGTCGGCCCCACCAGTTTGGCAGTAGGTCCGACGTTTACCGCGTTGGCACCCGCGCTGTGCGAGATGGCATTCGCCGAGCTACGTACGACCGGCCCCGGTTTCTTGGGAGCATTGGGGCCAATGATGATGATCGGAGGAGACACAGTACCGATGCCGGACTTGGCGCTTTCCAAGCCGCGTGCAACCGGTGCCGCTTTCTGGGAGGCATTGGGACCGATGATGATGATTGGAGGAGACACAGTGCCGCCGTCCGCTTGGTAGCCCGGATCAACGACGTGGATTGGTGCGGTTGGTCCGACGCTGCTGTTCTCGGCGTTGGCCGCCACGGTTCTCGCGCTAGCCATAGCGTGGGCAGTTGGACCGACCGACTGCAGGTTCAGGGAGTACAACACCAGAGTTCCAGAGTTGGTGTCCATGACCAGTTGGGTAATCATCCCCCAGCCAGATGGGAAGCTGATCTGTTGCAGCGAAGTACTCAGGTTGTAGGTCTGCGAGCCAACGAAGTTACCGTGGCTGTAGGCGCTCACGTTGATGATCTCGGAGTGGAAGCCTCCAGCAACGATCGCACTGCTGGCCCTGAAACCACCGCCCACCGCATTCGCCGCCGAGTTAATGGAAGAGATGGAAGCGGAGCATGAAACTCCAGCCTTCTCGCACTCTCCGCCGCCCATGTAAGCGACATCGAGCGCGTTGGGACCTTGCTTGAAACCAATACCAGCGCCGCTCCAGATCGGGTCTACGTAGTAGAAGCCGGACCAGTCGAGGTTGTCATAACCATTGGGAAGCAGTGTCGGGTTGGAAACCGCCGGCAGGGCGGCAAAGTTAACGGTTTGGGCGTCGGCGCTCAGCGCCAGGGCCAGAATGCTTGCGAAGAGAGCTGCTTTTTTCATCGGATTTTCCTTCTTTCTCAAGTTTTGAATTTGTCACGCCATGAGTTCGGAATCCCTGGATTGGCGAAATCGCTGCGTGATGGCGAGAGTGTGCGTCAGGTGGCTTCGGGAAGCCATGCACTGGCGGTGATTTGGCGGTAATTTGGAGGTCACCGCCAGGTCATCTGCAGGTCAATTGCTGCAAACTGCTCATTCCAAGGCGCTTGCCTGGTCTATCCGAATACTTACAGTTGCTTGCATGCCACAGTTCGCGACTCCTCTTGGAGCGTCTGCGATGCCAGTAGTACACTTGGGCCCAACCCCAGGTGTTTTCCAAAGTGAAGTCCCATGAAAGACACGCTGCCACTTCGTGTTCGCTTCGGGGTATTTGAACTCGACCTCAAGTCGGGAGAGCTGTGGGAGGACGGCCGCAAGGCCATACTGCTGCCCGACCAACCCTTCCTTGTGCTGCGCATTCTGGTGGAGCGTGGCGGTGAGATCGTCAGTCGCGAAGAAATCCAGAAGCGGCTTTGGCCCAATGACACGGTGGTGGAGTTTGACCACAGCATCAATGCGGCCATCAACAAATTGCGACGAGTGCTTGGCGACTCGGCGGAGGAGCCGAAATACATCGAGACCGTTGCCCGGCGCGGCTACCGGCTAATGGCGCCAGTCGAGCGGGTAGACTCCAGCGCGGGCGATGCCCCATCGAGCCATGACGGCGACGAAGGAGCCCTGGAGCGGCCCAGCCTGGAGCCTGCCAGTCTAAGCGGCAAGACAGTCTCCCATTATCGCGTGCTCGAAATCATAGGTGGCGGCGGTATGGGCGTGGTTTATCGCGCGGAGGACATAAAGCTGGGCCGCGCGGTGGCGCTGAAGGTGCTGCCCGAAGACGTTGGTCACGACCCGCGCGCGCTGGAGCGTTTCGAGCGCGAGGCCCGTGCTGCCTCAGCGCTGGAGCACTCTAATATCTGCTCCATTTACGAATTTGGAGAGCATGAGGGCCAGCCCTTCATCGTTATGCAGTTGTTGCAGGGGCAGACCCTACGCGACCGGCTGGCCGCGGCCCAGTCTGTGGATGCGCGATCGCAGGCATCTCCCCTTGCCGTCGATGAGTTGCTGGACATCGCTCTTCAAATTGCAATTGGCTTGGAAGCCGCGCACGATAAGGGGATCATTCATCGTGATATCAAGCCGGCCAACATCTTCCTTACTGACAAAGGCGTCGTAAAGATTCTCGACTTCGGATTAGCGAAACTGCTGCAGGCCAGCGAAACGCAGGGCCCCGCGTCAGACGTAGACACGCAGAACGACCTGCCGGCGCACCACCACAAGCCGCGAGAAGCTACCCACCTCACTCGTATCGGAATCGCTCTGGGAACGGCGGCATACATGTCACCGGAGCAGGTTCGGGGTGCGACATTGGATGCTCGTACTGACCTGTTTTCGTTCGGCGTTGTGTTGTATGAGATGGCGACGGGCCAGCGCGCCTTCGGCGGTGACACAGAGGCAGTTGTGCACGCCGCGATCGCAAAGCAGACTCCGGTCCCGGCGCGCAAGCTGAACCCGATGCTTCCCCCAGAGCTCGAACCCGTGATTAGCAAGGCTTTGGAGAAGGACCGGGCCCAGCGCTACCAATCGGCGGCCGCAATGTGCGCCGAATTGCAGGCGGTCAGGCGCGGTAAAGAACCTCTTACCCCCCCGCCCTCTGGAACACCGTTGCTGCCAAAGAGGAAGACGTGGCGACTGGTTGCTGCCACTGCAGTTGCAGTCTTACTCGGCTTGCTGGGTGGTGGACTTTATTGGCGCTCCCGCAAGGGCACGGTGCTTACTACGAAGGACACGATCGTGCTGGGCGATTTCACGAACTCCACCAACGACCGGGTCTTTGATGGCACGTTGAGGCAGGCGCTGGCCATCCAATTGGAGCAGTCGCCCTTCCTCAACGTTCTCTCCGACCAGAAGATGAGTGAAACGTTGAAGCTTATGAATCGGCCGGTCAATGAGCGGCCGACGGAGGAGATTGCGCGGGAGGTATGCCTGCGCAACAACAGCACAGCGCTATTGGAGGGCTCAATTGCTCCCGTGGGCGAACACTACCTGATAACGCTTAAGGCGTTGGATTGTCAGACTGGTGATTCTCTAGCGAGTGCAGAGGCGGAAGCGGAGAATCGCAACGAAGTCCTGAAAGATGTGAGGAAGCTTGCCAACCAGCTGCGCGAGACGCTGGGAGAATCGCTCGCCTCCGTTAAGAAATTCGACCGGCCACTGGAAGAGGCAACAACTCCGTCCCTGGAAGCCCTGCAGGCATTTACGCGGGCCCGATGGGTGATGATGACTGGTGGCGGCGGCGACGCCATTCCTTATCTGTCGCGTGCCTTGGAGTTGGACCCTAACTTTCCGCAGGCGCGCAGCGCTTTGGGGGAAACTTACTTCAATCTTGGCCAAACTGGCCTGGCCAGTGAGAACCTCAAGAAGGCATATGAGTCACGCGAACGTGTAAGCCAACGCGAACGCCTGACCATTGAGGCGCTTTACTACATCATTGTCACCGGGGAACTGGAGAAGGCGATTCAGACCTACAAGGAGTGGTCTGCAACTTATCCAGGAGACTACATACCGTACAGCAACTCGGGAGATTTACACGCCCGGTTGGGACAATACGACAAGGCTATAGCAGAGACTCTCCAATCCATGAAGGTGGCGCCCGAGAATGTCGACTACTCGAACCTGATGAGTATCTATACGGCACGAGGCGAACTTGATGAAGCCGCTGCGGCCTTCGAGAGGGCGCGAGCACGAAATCTGGATGGTCTTTTCTTACGCGATTACATGTACTACATCGCATTTCTGCGAAATGAAGATTCCGTCATGCAGGAGCAGCTGGCCTGGGCGAAAGGGAAACCGGAAGTGGAAGACGTGCTGCTCTCCCTGCAAGCAGACACCGAGGCCTACCACGGCCGCGTTGCGAGAGCGAGGGCTTTCTCCCAGCGAGCTGTGGAGTCGGCTGCGCACGCGGATGCGATGGAAAGTGCAGCGAGTTGGAGAGCGAAGGAAGCCTTGAGGGAGGCCGAAAATGGCTACCGCTCCCAGGCACGAGAAACGGCGGGCAGAGCGTTGGCCTTGAATAGCGGAAGGGATGTTCAAGTCATGACGGCATTGGCGCTTGCGCGCGCCGGAGACGTGGCACAGGCAGAGAAGTTGGCCACCAAGCTCAATCAGGAGTTTCCCCTGGACACCCTCGTCCAAGGTTACTGGCTGCCCGCCGTTTGGGCAGCTGTTGCGCTCGACCGAGGTAACGGGCAACAGGCGATTGCCATCCTGGACAGCGCTTCGTTCGAATTGGGAATGGTGATGCCCTCGCGATTTCTCGGCGGCCCGATGTATCCCGTCTATTTGCGCGGACTTGCATATCTGAGGGCCAATCGAGCGAAGCGGGCGGCGCAAGAATTCGAGAAGATGCAGGATCATCGCCCTATTGTCGGTAGCTTTGTATTGGGCTCGCTAGCTACCCTGCAGTTGGGACGCGCCCAGGCAATGACGGGCGACAGGGGAGCTGCCCTCAAGTCGTACCAGGATTTTCTTACCCTCTGGAAGGATGCTGATGCTGATGTCCCCGTTCTCAGGCAGGCCAAAGCCGAATATGCCAGGCTGCAGTAACTTGGGCACAGCGCACCTCAGCACGGATGGTAAGAATTAGCGCCGTGAAGCCGCCAAGCTTCCGTTGTGAACCTTAGGCTTCGGTGTTATCGTCGTAATCGCCCTAATTCATAGCTGTCTGTAACTCATGCTGTCTTCTTTTCAGCACACTTTTTTGCCGGCTTTGCTCCTGCTCGCGATGCCCGGCGCAACCCTGGCGCAACAAACCTTGGGCGAGCTCTACGCCACCGACGCCAGCATAAAGGGATCGGTTATTCTCGCGGGTTCGGGAACCAGCGTTCTGAGTGGCTCGTCCATCCAAGCGGGAGCCCAATCTGCGACCCTGAAGCTGGAGCGGGGCGGGAATGTGCTGGTGTGTCCTGGAACCAAGCTTTCCATCACGGCTTCGCCGAGTGGGCGCGAACTCATGTTCAGTCTGAACGCCGGCAAGCTGGAAATGAATTATCCACTCGGCGCTTCGGCCGATACGTTGCTTACCCCCGACTTGCGCCTGCTGATGCCCGGCCCCGGGACCGTACACGTCGCGGTACACGTGACGCCGCAAGGTGACACCTGCGTACAGTCGCTGCCGTGGAACGCTGCGGCCATCGTCGTTTCCGAGACGCTGGGCGATGCCACCTACCAGGTGAAGCCTGACGAGGCTGTGCTGTTTAAGGCCGGGCATCTGAGTGAGGCATCTCGCTCCAGGCAGAATTGCGGATGCCCTGTTTCGCCGCCGGTACAGGTTGCCAAACGTCCGCCACCTCCGCCTGTGGAACCTAAGTCCACCCAGGCAACCGCTCAGCCCCCAAAGCCGCTGCCGACGCCTTCCCCGGAGGAGCACATGGCGGTGGAGGCGCCGTTTGTCTTCCGCGCTAGTGATCCCGACCCTGACCTGACAGAAACCGTTGCCACGTTGAAGTTGGAGAACAATAAAATGATTCAGCTCGGCCCGGAGGTTTTGCCCCCGCCGCCGGCCAAGAACGGCGCGCCGCCCAAAGCTCAGGAAACTGTCGCCAAGCAACAAAAGCACGGCTTCTTCAGCAGGGTCGGGGCGTTCTTCGCCACTATGTTTCATTAGGGGGCGAGCACTGAGCAGCTAGTTGCCGGTTGCTGATAAACTCTACCTTTCCTTATGAGCGAGCAGCCGCGGTCCCGCGTCTTTCTCTGGGTATTGCTTGGCGGCGGAGCCTTCTTCCTCTTCCTGCTGGGGATCTTTGCACTGGTGTACTTTACCGTCCGCTCGCAGCAGAAGAACACCTTCTCCGGCTTTGGTGACAAGATCGCCGTCGTGGACCTGGAAGGCGTCATTATTACGCCGAAAGATGTCGTCGAACAGCTCAGGAAGTACGCCGACGACAGCTCTATCAAAGCGATCGTCCTGCATGTGAACTCGCCCGGAGGCGGCGCTGCAGCATCGGAGGAGATCTATCGCGAGGTGCTGCGCATCCGCGACACGAAGAAGAAGCGCATCGTTGCGTCCATCGAGACGGTCGGTGCGAGCGGCGCCTATTATGTTTCGTCGGCGACGAACAAGATCTTCGCTGACGAGGCCAGCATTGTGGGCTCCATCGGCGTAATCGCCCAATGGATGAACTACGAAGAGCTGCTGAAGTGGGCCAAGCTGAAGGACATTACCCTCAAAGCGGGTGAGTTTAAGGATACTGGCTCACCCACGCGCGAGATGACACCAGCCGAGCGCGCTTACCTGCAGGGGTTGATTGATAACATGCACGTGCAGTTCATCCACAGTGTGGCCAACGGACGTCACATGAAAGATGATGATGTACGCGCTCTGGCCGACGGCAAGGTTTGGACCGGCGAGCAGGCGGTCCCGCTAAAGCTGGTGGACCAACTTGGCGATTTCCGTGCGGCTGTGGAAGACACTGCAAAGTCAGTGGGCATTAAGGGTGAACCGACCCTGGTGCATCCCGAAAAGGAGCGCAAGAGTGTGCTCGACCTGCTGTTCGGTGATGTCTCGGAGTACTTGCCCAGCCGCGCCAAGCTTATGGAAACCAATGTGGGGTTTTACTTCCTGTGGAAGTAACCCCAGGGAATTGGCGGGACGCAGTGAAAAACCGTCTGGGCCGTGGGATCAGGCTTGGAACTCCAACGAAAACTTAGGCTTGCCAACGTTGCCGTAATTTGAGAGTATCCGTTGTGCGAGTGTGCTGCGGCCGCTCGTGGCGTAAGAAGGGGCGTGTGAAAGATGACCAAGGCAGACTTGATCGATGAAGTCTCCGGGTTGGCGGAGCTTACTCGGAAGGACAGCGAAGTCATCGTTGAAACCATCTTCGAGAGCATTGTGCGCTCGCTGCGCTCCGGCGACAAAATTGAGATCCGCGGCTTCGGCAGCTTTCGCACACGTCAGCGCAAGCCCCGTATCGGACGCAACCCCAAGACCGGCGACCGCGTGGAAGTTCCTGCCAAGAAGATTCCTTTCTTCAAGCCCAGCAAGGAACTGAAGGACATGGTCAACAACTACGTCGGCGCCCCGCAAACAGCTTCGGACAGCACGCCAGAACACAAAGAGTAACGTAGAGCGGCGTCAGGTTCAGTCTGCGGTTGTGGCAGCTTGATTACGGAATTGCCGGCGAACGCCATTTCGCGTCAAGTACCAAAGAAACAAACCCGAAATCAATAAGCCAGAGGCGCCCCGCCACATCTTTCCGCCGAACAGCATTCCTGATGTGTCGCCCACAGCATTCACTGAAAACAGCAGGACCGCGAGCCGCCATCCCCACATTCGGCGCTGGCGAATGCCCATCGCGGCGCCACTGGCAATGGCTCCGACGACAAAAAGGAGCAACGAAGAAAGTCTGCCCAAGCTCTGGAATGCGGCGCGCCCTTCGGGGTTGAGGTGCCACAAGAATTCAAGCAGCTTGCCGGGGAAGAGCAGCAGGGTGCCCATGAATGCTGCCATGAGGGCGGCGAACACCAGGAACAGCGTCACTACGCTGAGCCCACTCCAACCTGGGGTGCGATTCATTCCGGCTTGATTCCGATCACCGCCATCATCCGTCCCGTCTGACCGAATTCGGCTCGGTGAGAGAAGAAGCGGGTCGTATCACACGCGGTGCAGCCCTCGATGATGCCGATGTGTTTCTCGCGAATCCCAGCGTCCTGCAACTGCCGCTTGTTGGCTTCGACGAGGTCGAGGTGGATTTCAGGTCCAAGTTCGCCGTGACCCGGGGCTCGCTGGTTCAAAAACAGCAGCGGATAGCGCACGTGAAGCGCGTCGGCGTCAAAGACCTCCTCGAAGACATCATCTGCATAGGAGAACTGCGACTCGAACTCTGCGCGTACCTCGATTCCGATCTGATAACAACATCGCCGGATGGATGGTCCAATGACGGCACGCAGATCACGTGGGACACTGCCGAATTGACGCCGCATGTCGCCGATACCCTTCTCGACGACTCGCGCGACGGTTCCGCGCCAGCCCGCATGAAATGCGGCGACCGCCCGGTGTCGCACGTCCGCAACCAGCACCGGAACGCAGTCCGCGGTTTTGATTGCCAGCACCAAACCAGCGGTGTCGGTAATGAGCCCGTCACCGGCGAGTGGCTCACGTGAAGCGGCATCCACTCGATGCACCGCGGAAGAATGAATCTGCTTCACCTGTACCAGTGGCCATGTGTGGCCGTCTTCGCTCTTTGCTCCGGCAGCTTCGAGAAACAACGCGCGGTTGCGCTCCACGTTCTCCCTGGTGTCATGCTGGGTGAAACCAAGATTCAGCGTATTCCCGCCATAGCAGGTAGATACGCCGCCAGGCCTCGTACTGAATCCGTGCACGAGCCATGGTAGCTGCGCCACGGCCGGAGCTCGCAGCACGTCAATCGGCTGGCCAAGCCTTGCCCGTGAACGATGTGACAAACTCCTGGCTTGATTCCTGGAGGCTGTTCCCACGCCTTAATTCTAGAGCAGAGCTGCGCCACGCGTACGCTTCACTATCAGAGCCGCAGGTGCTTTCGCAGAATACAATCACCCTTGGCGATGCTCCTCTACTACATCACCGATCGCAAGAGCTTTGGAGGCACCGATGGCCAGCAGCGTGAAGCACTGCTTCGCCGGATCGCCGACGCCGCGCGCGCAGGAGTTGACTACATCCAGCTTCGAGAGAAGGATCTGCCCGCTCGCGAATTGGAGCGGCTAGGCCGCCAGGCTGTGAGCTTGGTTCGCAATAATTCTGCCACCGCCAAGCTGCTCATCAACAGCCGCGCGGATGTCGCACTTGCGGTTGGCGCCGACGGCGTTCATCTGCCAGCGGTAGAACTGGCCGCGTCAGAGGTACGTGCAGTTTGGTCGCGATGCAGGGCGAGCGAGCCTTTTATTGGCGTGTCAGCTCATACGGCTCAGGACATCCTTTGCGCTCATGCGCAGGGGTCAGACTTCGCAGTGCTGGCTCCCATTTTCGAGAAAGTGGAGACCGGAGCACTGGGAATTGGTCTCGAGGCGTTGAGGGCCACATGCACTGAATCGGAGCTGGCCAGCAATGTGTCCGGGCGGCGCCTAGCCGTTTTTGCGCTGGGCGGAGTGACTCTTTCTAATGCTCGAGCCTGTGTGGAAGCAGGGGCAACCGGAGTGGCAGGCATCAGGCTTTTTCAGCAGGGGAACTTGTTCGAGACAGTTCAGCAACTTCGAAACCTTTGAGGATCCCATGTGGTTAAGACGCTGACTTGAAACGACATAGTTGCTCGATAGTATCGCTCCTGATTCGTAACCGTTCGTAGACCCAATCAGCCCGAATCGCAAATTTTCTTACAAGAGGGTTGCAACATTTGTTGTGCATCTGTACCATCGGGCTGCTACATGCGCGAATCTTCAAGTACTTACGCCGCCCGAATCCGCCGGTTTCGTCTCCCTCGCCTATGCGTTGCCGTAATTGGCTCTGACGCCTCCTCTATCGCCGACCGCGCCGAGTCTCTGGTTCGCGATAACCCTTTCCTGGAGTTCAGGTTAGACTACCTGTCGCAGCCTCTTGCCGGACTTCCGAAGCTCAAGAACTTCCTGGAGATGCATCCCGAGGCGACGGTCATCGCTACGTGTCGGCGAGCAGTCAACGGCGGCAAGTTTCGCGGCTCCGTCGCAGCCCAGCTCACCGTCCTGCTAAAGGCTGCGGATGCCGGTTTCCAATTAGTCGACTTGGAGTTGCAAAGCGCTAAAGCCCTCAAGCCCAACGAGCTTCAGCAGCTTAGCGATCGGGTGGGCCTGATTCTCTCCTACCACAACTTCCGCAACAGCAAGAAGTTGGAGGAGCCGTTTGAGGAGATGAGTCAGTATCCTGCCGACTTCTACAAAGTGGTTTCGACCGCCACGAATCTGTACGACAACGTGGTGATGATGAAGTTTCTGGAGGCGAACTCGGGCAAGCAGGAGATGATCGGCTTGTGCATGGGCGAACCGGGCATCATCAGCCGGGTGCTGGGCGTTCGGGCGGGCAGTGTCTTCACCTTCGGTGCGGCGACGCGCGGCGAGGAGACCGCTCCCGGACAAGCGACCGCAAGCGAATTGCGCGACATCTATCGCATCGAGAGCGTGGATGCAGCGACCCAGGTCTATGGCGTGGCAGGCGACCCGGTTGAGCACTCGCTGTCTCCGGTGATGATGAATGCGGCCTTCCGACGCGAGACCGTTAACGCGGTTTATCTTGCGCTGCACGCCAAGAGCCTGAAGGATTTGCTGGCCTGTGTACACGACATCCCCATCCGCGGCCTCAGCATCACCATGCCCTACAAGCAGGAGATCGTCGGGGAACTGGAGAACTCCGATCCGCAAACGCGCCAAGTCGGTGCGTGCAACACTGTGGTACGCGGTGTGGATGGCAAGCTGTACGGTTTCAACACCGACGTGGCGGGTATCGTTGCTCCCTCTGGAGCAGAGACTTCCCCTGGCTGGCACGCGCATCTTACTGGTCGGCGCAGGTGGGGTTGCCCGGGCCGCGGCGTTCGGCCTAAGAGCCAAGGGCGTGAGGTCTTCATCACAAACCGCACCCCGGAAAGGGCGCAGTCATTGGCACGGCAGTCTAAGGCGAAGTACATCAAGCGTGCCGAGGTAGCCAAGCAGTCGTTTGACGTTATCATCAACGCAACCCCGGTGGGCATGGGCAACGGCAAGCAATCCCCGTTGGAAGAAAAAGAGCTGAACACGAAGTATGTCTTTGACTTGGTTTATGTGCCCGCCGAAACCAGGCTCATCAAGATGGCGCGCGCCAAGGGAATACAGGTAATTCCCGGGCTAGAGATGTTTGTTCAGCAGGGTGCGCGACAGTTTGAGATCTGGACAGGCAAACCGGCGCCGATCGCTGAGATGGCGTACGTCGTTACCAAGACCCTGGAGCGCCAAGCCGCGGAAGAAGCTGGGGAAAACAAGAAACCACCCAGATCGGCAAAAAAGGCGGCAAGGAAGACAACGAAGGCCGTGAAGAAAAAGCGCCGGTGACGCCTTTTGGTGGGGCGGTTGTGAGGACGGAAGCCAACGTCACTTGCCCTCACAATTAGAAAATCGCGCCTGCAGCAGAATTGCTGGTTGCGATTTTCCCCTGAGATGGCTTAGGATAGGGGGTTGGGGATAGTACCTCGTCTATCTTCCATCAACGAATCAAGCAGCCAGTTTCGTAATTCCACGTTCGCAAGTCAGCATTCCCTCGTACACGGTATGCTTCAAACTGTGTGCGAGTACTCCCAGGAGAGACTGAGATGGCGTGGTACGCGTACTGCATTACCGAGCAGCAGGGCCTTGTGAACGGCAGCCGAGCTCGGCGTCCCTTTGCGATTGAAAATCTCCGCGGCGTCAACGATGCGCCGGTGTTTGCCTGCCCGAGTGGTGATTTCGCGGTGATCGTCAGCGACTACTCCATCGGTCAAACCCTCACCCAGCAAGCCATTGTTGACCATGCCCGCGTCGTTAGTGAGTGCTTCCGTACCCTCACCGTGTTGCCCTTCCGCTTCGGCACCGTCTTCGACTCCGACGAAGCTCTTCGCCGCGCCGTGAAAGCCAATCGCAAGACATTTCTGGAGTGCGTTGCCCGCTTGCGCGGGAAGGCCGAAATGCACTTCAAGCTGGTAGTAAAGGATGGGGCGGTGCAAGAGGCGATCGCCGAATTGCCCAACGGAGTGGGGGGCGAGTACCTGCGCAAGTTACGGGAACAGGCGACACGAGTCAGAGAACGGCAGACCAAGGCCCGCGCCCTTTCGATGCAGGTCCACAAGCTGTTTTCACCGCTGGAAGAAGATGTCATCTGCAAACGCACTGACTCCGGCGGAATGCTGATTGATTTTGCCCACCTGATCGATTCCGCATCCATCGCCAAGTACCAGAACCGCTACAGCGCAGCGACGCGGCATTTCAAGGACTGCCAGATCAGCATCACTGGTCCGTGGCCGCCCTACCACTTCATGCCGGGGAAGCTACGGACTGTTTCCGGCGGCAACTGACTCCGGTCGCGGGATAACAGGAGAACTGCCGGCCAGAAGGCCGCCTTTCTCTCTGTTTAAGTGGATGCCGTTGACTCCGGTTCCCAGACTCCGAGCCGAGCATCTGAAGATTCGCAAGGCGATGGCAGCAAAGGCGCCGGCAGTTGACGCGGGTGCTTCGCGCGCATATCATTCCGGTTTCATACCGCGTAACTTTAGCTGCGAGAGGGTTTGCCTCAGCGAAAGTAACCGGCAGGGTACTCATCATGGAGAAAAAGAAAGTCGAGCTTTTCAAGAAGCGCTTGGAGGATCGGCAGCGCGAACTGCGGCACGCCATGAATCGTACGGCGCAGGATGGTCGCGACGCCGATTTGGAGTCGGCCCAGGATATCGCCGACCGGGCTGCCAATTCGTACAACAAGGAATTCCTGTTTTCCCAGAGCAACAACGAGCGCCAGCTTCTGCAGATGGTGGACAACGCGCTCAGCCGCATTCGCGAAGGGACTTTTGGCGAGTGCATCTCCTGTGGAGAGGAAATCAACCCCAAGCGGCTGGAGGCGGTGCCCTGGACGCAGCATTGCATCGAGTGCCAGGAGAAGCTCGAAAAGGGACTGCTGGAGCATTCCAGCACGTGATGCCTTGGCATTGAGATGACGAAGCCCCCGAGCGGGGGTCGCTTTGGGGCGAGTGGTTACTTCTTTTTCTTTCCTCCTAACAACTGATTTAATGCATCGCCGAGAGGATTGGCCTGCTGGTTTTGTTGTTGTTGCGCTGGCTGGCCCTGCTGCTGTTGTTTCTGTTGGCCGCCGAGCAATCCACCTACGATGCCGCCCAGTCGTTCCCACCCTTCCCGTTCAAAAGGCCGCCGGCGGTCGGCAGAAGGTTCTTCAACTTCATCTGCGCAATCTGCTCGATATCCGGCGCGACTAGGGGATGGTTCATGTTGCCGGTGATCAGCACCGGCAGCACCAACTCGCCGTTCTTGTTGGCGAGCGCGGTGTTGAGATAGCCGCCCACTCCGGTGCCGCCTACCGACTGGCTGAATCCCTTGTTCAGCACCGCGGTCACGTGCAGGTTAAGCCCCTGGTTGACCAGATTCAGCGTCCCCGTCCCTGCCAGGTTGCCGACGTCAAGAGCTGCCTTGAGGTCATTGGTTTGTGCCACGCCATTGTGCAGGTTGAAGGTGCCACTCATTTGCGAGATGGCGGTGTAGCCCTTCGCTCCGCCGCCCCCAAACTTGCCGATCTTCGACAATTCGCTCACCAGGTCAACCTTGGTTAGCTTGCCGTTCGTCAGATTCAGGCCCAGCGTTCCGTTGAGTGTCGAGACAACGTCCCCGGACGCGGGAGTGGCGAAGGTCACGTTCGGACTCGCAGCTAGTGTTCCGTACAGGGTGTCCTTGGCCGATGAGAGCGCCGACAGCAGTTTGTTGGCATCGACGCCGGTGAGTTTGGCATTGACCGCGTAGGTTGTCGTGGCTGCACGCGTATCCATGGTGATGCTGCCGCTTCCCTGGCCACCATAAATTTGCGTCGTCAACGGATTGAGCTGAATCACGCCGTGGTTAAGCTGGACCTGCGAGTGAACATTTGTAAGCTCAGTTTGCTCGTACAAGATGCTGCCGACCGCGATGGAACCGCTGCCGGTGGCGCTCTGTAACAGGCCAGGCTGAGCCGGAGCCGGCGAAGCGCTGGCGCTCGGTACCAGGCTCCAGGAAGCGTCAGCCTTCTTCTTGGGAGGGGCCTTCTGCTCGGAGCCAGAGGTAATCTTTTGCAGCTCGGTGACGTTGATCTTGTCGGCGCTCAACGCAAAGGTCAGCCGGGGTGCCTGGAAGTTTGCGATGCTTAGATTGCCGCTGGCGTTGGTCGAGCCCAACGACGCCGCCAGGTTGCTGAGGTTCACCGAGTTTTGCGTGAACTGCATGTTGCAGTTGCGGACATGAAGTGGCTGCGTCAGCGACGGCAATTGGAGCGAAGCGTTCTGCAGCGCACCGCTGCCGCTGAAGTTCATTGCCTCGGTGTTCTTGATGGGCCCAGTGGCCCGCACATCGAGAGTAATGCTCCCGCTGCCACTCATCCCCTCTACCGCGCTCACCCCATACGCTTTGGCAATGCCCAGCAGCTCTTCTACCTTGCCATTCACTGTCTTGATGGTGGCGTCAACATTGGGCGAATCTCCGGCATAGCCTGACAGCGTTATCTGGGCATTCAGCGTCGTTCCGCCGGAAGTCGCGGTGAAGTTATTCGACTGAAACTGCTGCGGCGTCATCGTCAAATCAATCGCAGGCACGCGCACAGGTTGCACGATTCCGCTGCCCGTTACTTCAAGGTTTTTCCCGTTGATATTGCCGTTCAGCGCCAGGTGGTCCGTCGGGCCTCGCGCGTGAATGTTCGCCGTCAACTGCCCTGCAATCCTGGTATTTGGGCTGAACGCCACACCAAAGGCCGCGGCCAGTCGTGCTATCTCCTGGATCGACACGTTTGAGGTGTTTACATTCACATCCAGCACGGACGTGCTCGCGTGCGAATTGATCGTTCCGTCGATCGACACCGGAGTTGAGCCCAGCTTTAGAGCGCCTTTTTTGATCTGCAGCACGTCGTTACTCAGGTCATCGGTCAAATCGAAATCAGCCGCGATGGGATACCCGGCCTGCACCCCGCGAATCACCGCGTTATCGAACTTCAACGAGCCACTTGCCCCCATCTTTCCGGCAGAGTTAGAGAGGTCGGCGGAACCCGATATCACACCATCGGTGCCCTCCAGCGCCCGCGCGCTCAGGAACTTTTGCAGTCCGGAAATGGAAACCTCCTTCAACTTCACCGTGCCTTTGAAGGGCGTGCTGGCGAAGTCGGCGTTGTTGACGGGACCTCCATCGCCGGCGAGTTGCACCGTCTGCGCTCCGCTGCCGGGCAGGTGAGCAGCGGCGTCAAGCGTGAAGGGCTTCCCGGGTGAGTAATCCCGGAGGGTGACATCGATATGATCGTAAACCGCTCGCGGTTGTTTCTTCATATAATCCGTGATCGCAATCTCGCCGTCGGTAACTTGCAGCTTGCCCAACGAAAAGCCGCCGGAGGTGGGGGGCGCGGGCTGCGACGGCCCTGGCTTCGACGAGGGCTGGGCCTGGTTGGGCGGCGCCGTCTGCGCCGGACCAGCCGCAGGGCCACTTCCGGCCGTCGAGAAGTTCCACAGGCCTTGCGCATTGCGGATGATTTCGATGCGGGCTTTCTTCAGCTCCAGGCTGTCCACCTCGATGTTCTTGCTGAGCAAGGGCAGTAGGGCGAGGCTGACATCCAGTTCTCCGACCTGGGCAAAAGGTACCTTGCTACCGAAACTGGGGTCGTCTCCGATAACGACGTTATTCACCTCAACTCTGAGAGGAAAAACGCCCAACGACATCTCGCCAAGTTGAACCGGGCGGTTGAGTCGCTGCTGTAGCTGGGACTGAATTTGCCCGCGGTACTGGTTGATGTCGATCAGGTGGGGGAGTGCAAGGATGGCCACGACTACGACGATAATCAGAACAAGGGCGATGATCGCAAGCTTTCGCATTGGCTGCTCCTCCGTCCGCGGTGGACGCTGGTGGTTGGATTAACGAAATCCGGTTGCTCCAGACAGAAGCGCGCGGATAGGCGCCGGTTGCGCCTTTCTACGAGGCGGCAGTTGAGGGCTCGTCTTCCTCAGCGTGGATGAGCCCGAACTTCTTCAGCTTGTAGCGAAGAGCGTCGCGGCTGATATCGAGCAGACGGGCGGCGTGGGTCTGGTTTCCATTGGCCTGCGCCATGGCGATGTCCACCAGCTCGCGTTCGACTTCTTCCAACGAAGTGCCGCCTTCCGGAATGTTCAGTGGAGGCAGGCTGCGTCCGCTGGGAAGGTGCTTTCCCACGGTACTGCCATTGTTGCCCGAAGAAAGCTCAAAGGCGGTGTAGGCTGACTTCTGCTGTGCCACCGCAAACGGCAGATACTCAGGATGCAGATCCTCGGCCTCTTCCAAGATCATGGCTCGCTCGACCGCGTTCTTGAGCTCGCGTACGTTGCCCGGCCAGTCGTACTTGAGCATCAGCTTGCGAGTGTCTTCGGTGATGCCCTTTACGTTCTTGCGGAATTTGCGGTTATAGCGTCCGATGAAGTAATCCACCAGAGGCAGAACGTCTTCCTTACGCTCACGCAGAGGCGGAAGGAAAATCGAAATGATGGCCAGCCGATAGTAAAGGTCCTGGCGAAACTGATTCTCACGGACCGCGCGTTCCAGATCGCGGTTCGACGCCGCAATCACGCGGGTGTCCACCTGCATATCGCGCACACCGCCCACGCGGCGAATCACCTGGTCTTCCAGGACGCGCAGCAACTTCGCCTGCAGCAGGGGCGACAGCTCGCCAATCTCGTCGAGGAAGAGCGTGCCGCCGTCGGCCATCTCAAAAAGCCCCTTCTTCATGGCCTTGGCGTCGGTGAAGGCGCCCTTCTCGTGGCCGAAGAGTTCGGCCTCCATCAGAGTCTCGGGAATGGCCGAACAGTTAATGGCAACGAAGGGCTTGTCCTGCCGGCGGCTCTGGTAATGGATAGCTTTGGCGATGAGGTCTTTGCCTGTGCCGCTTTCGCCCTGCACCAGGATCGTTGTCGCTTCGCTGGTGGCTATCTTGTTCACAAAACCCAGGAGCTCGGCCATTTTCTGCGAAACGCCGACCACGTTGTGGTAACCGGTCCGTCGGCGCATCTCGCCGCGCAGCGACTCGACCTCGGAGCGCAGCCGTGTCGTCTCCAGCGCGTTCTTGACGGTGACCGAGAGCTCGTCGAAGTCCAGCGGCTTGCCCACGAAGTCGTAGGCGCCGAGCTTGAGCGCGGTCTTCACGTCTTCCAATTGCGGGTCAGCCGTGATCATGATGATGGCGCGGGCGTCGCCGGATTTTTTCAGTTGCTCAAGAAGTTCAATGCCGTTGGAGTCGGGCAGACGCACATCAAGCAACACGAGATCAGGAGTCTCGTGCTGGGCCACGCGGAGCGCAGCCGCGCCGTTGTCAGCCTCTAGTACGTGATAACCCCACTCTTCGCACTTCTGCCGGAGAGACCAACGAACGAGCTTCTCGTCGTCGACAATTAAGACTTTTTCCGAGGGCATTACTGCTCAAAACAAGCTTACTACAGCGAAGAGACTTGGCGGATCAGTTGTGCAGGAATACGCCGGAAAGCGTCTTCCAATTCTATGCACCTTTGTGTCTCGGCGGTGACGACAGCTGCGAGATCGCACGAAAGGCTAGAACCTGCTGCACAGCATTGGCAAGATCGCCAACGCTAAACGGCTTTTGCAGAAATGCCCCGCCTTGCAGCAGGATCTCACGCCGCGCAGCGGTATCTTCCGTATAGCCTGACATGAAAAGCATTTTCACATCGGGATGACACCGGGCGAGATGGATTGCCAGTTCGTGCCCGCTCATGCCGGGCATAACCAGGTCCGTAAGAACAACATCGACTTTGCCCTGGTTTTGGTCGCAAAGTTTGAGGGCGAGTTCGCCGCTTTCCGCTTGCAACACCTGGTAGCCCAGTTGCTGCAGGCACTCGCAGACATTGCTGCGAATGGTCGCTTCGTCCTCCACCACCAAGACCATTTGCCCGCCAGGGTGGGGGTGGGTGTCACTGCTACGAGGGGCCGGAATCTCGAAGTCCTCGTGGGTGGCAGGAAAGTATAGCTTGAATGTCGTTCCGTGCCCGGGCTCGCTGTATACCCAGATGTAGCCTCCGCTCTGTTTTACGATACCGTACACAATCGAGAGTCCCAACCCCGTTCCTTTGCCGACTTCCTTGGTGGTGAAGAAGGGATCGAAGATGCGCGGCAGGATCGATTTGTCGATGCCAGTGCCAGTATCGCTGACGGCCAGCATGACATAGCGTCCGGGCTGCACCGGAGGGTGTGTTTTGGTGTAGGCATCATCCAGTTCGACATTGGCCGTTTCGAGGTGGAGCGTCCCCCCGCCGGGCATGGCGTCGCGCGCGTTGACTGCGAGGTTCAGGATCACCTGTGCTACCTGATCGGGATCAAGCCGCGAGTTGTCCACGCTTGCCGAGAGTTTCGTGACCAGTTGAACGTCTTCTCCGATGACGCGGCGCAGCATGTGCGAAGTCTCGCTCACTACGGAATTCAAGTTGAGAATGCGTGTCTGCATGATTTGCTGCCTTCCGAAGGCCAGCATCTGCCGCGTGAGCGCAGCGGCGCGGTCAGCCGCGTTGGAAATCTGGAGCAAGGGTTTGCTGAGCGGGTCGTCTGGCGTGATCTGTCGAAGCATCAGTTCGGTGGATAACTTGATGACCACCAGAACATTATTGAAGTCATGGGCCATCCCTCCAGCTAGCCTGCCCACTGCCTCCAGTTTCTGCACCTGTCTCACTTGCTGCTCTAGCGTGCTCTGCTGGGTCATGTCCTCGGCATAGCCTTCGAAGTGCTCAGTGCCGTCTGTGGCCTGAACCAGGGAGCCGGAAATGCGGACTGGCATGGTGCTACCGTCCCGCCGCCGGAAGTTGGTCTCAAAGCTCTTGATCGTGAGGTTCCGCCGCAGCACCTCGACGATTCGGTCGCGGTCTTTGGGATCACCCCAGACTTGCTTCGAAATCTTCAGCTGAAGCGCCTCCTCCAGGCTGTAACCGCCGAGCATCTCGCGGAGAGTCGAATTCAGGGTCTCGAAGCAGTCTCCTTCGATGGAGGTGCGACAGATGCCGAGAGGTGCGTTATCTACCAGAGATTCCAACGAGGCTTGGGATTTTCGCAGTGCTTCCTCGACCCAGTGGCGTTGGGTTACAGCTTCAAGCGTCAGCTTCTGGCATAGGCGTGCTTGTTCCTGATTCTGACGGGCGTAGCGCCAGAGCAGAAGAAGGCATGCCCCGACCACGAGCACGACCACGACGATGACAGGCAGAAGCATCCGGCCAGATCTGTAAGAACGGAGGCTGCTGCACCCCGTTCTTGGGAACGTTCGTCTTAACAATCGATTTGGAACCCGGCATAAATCATGGCGCGAACCGAGTCCAAGCATCCAGGCGCCGGAGAAACGGCGTAGGACATTTCTGTGGCATTCATAGCAGGGGCACCATTATGATTGCAGTGACTTACGTCACAGGCCCGGCACTCATAGGGCGCACTTCAGACAAGCCTCGCCCAATGGGAATTCCGATTGTGCAGTCATAAGCTTATTCTGCAACCCCAGTTCGAGGAGTGAATTAGGCGGTTATCCCAGTTCATTCACGAGAGCCCCTTGGTCATGGAATGATCCGGTTCGCCTTTCGCTTACAATGCCGGGACCATTGATTCGCCGTAAATGGCAGAAGCTCGCGGGCCAATTTCGCGTAGTCAGATGTTCTGCAAATTTGTATTCTGAGTTGTACCGGGCTACCCTATCCGCAGTCCCCCAGGATGCCCACTTATGTCGTATCGTTCGCTTTGGATGCTTCTAGCGCTGCTATTCGCGGTCGCCGTGCCCTCGTCGGTTTATGCTCGCGCTAACGGCGATCGTGTCCAGGTTGGGCGCAGTATTGTCGTGGAGGAGGACGAAGAAGCTGGGGACCTGGTGTGCATCGGCTGCTCTATCCACATGATGGGCACATGCGGCGACGTGGTTACGATCGGAGGGAGCATCACGATTGACGGAACCGTGAAAGGGGACGCGGTAACAGTCGGGGGAGGAATGCATATTGGCGAGAGCGCTTCTATCTCAGGCGACGTAGTTACGGTAGGCGGCCGGCTATGGCGTCATCCCAGCGCAACCATCCAAGGAGAGGTCACCACGCAATCAGCCCCTATTGTTTTCCTCGCGCTGTTCCTTGTGCCGTTGATTCCTGTGGTTCTCATCGTAGTCCTGATTGTCTGGCTGGTGAAACCCAAGCCACGAGCAGCAGTCAGGGCCTGAGTAATCCGGGTTAACACGGTGTCACGGATATAATGAAAGCGCCATGAGATCTTGGTGTTATCTCCTGGCAAGCAAGGGGCGCGAAATCGGAGAGTACGAGTAAACGTTCTTTTTCGCGATGTTGCCATCGACGCCCCCAATCCGCCCGAAGCAAAAGCCTAACCGGACGCCTGCGCTTGTCGCCCTCTCCGTTTGCATCTTCTTTCTATTTGCCATCATTTTTGCCCAGGCCACGTTCAACCTGACTTTCCTGCAACCGGACACCAGCGAAGAGACGGTCATCTTTGCTGCAGTGTCGGCGCTTATTTTCCTGCTCTTTGTGGCCTTAACGTTCGTATTACTGCGGACGCTTCTCCGCCTCTACGCGGAGCGCAAGACGGGCTCCCTGGGCTCGAAGTTCCGCAGCCAAATGGTGCTGGGCGCACTGCTGTTGTCGCTGGGGCCGGTCGTCTTCCTATTCCTGTTCTCCTATGGGCTGATGAACCGCTCCATCGAGAAGTGGTTCTCACGGCCCGTGGAAGATGTGCAGTACCGCACCAACGTCATCGTCTCCTTGCTGACGCAATACGCGACCACGAACGCGGTTGCCGAAGCCCAGCGCATCGCTGCCACACCGGACGCCCAGAAATCGTTTCACAGCGGCAATTTCGGCTTCATGATGGACGAGTTCCGGCGCAGCGAGGTGACGTTGCAGGGTGGTTTCGCGTTTGCCATCGTGGACGGCCGCGCGGAGGCCAGCTTCCATGCGCCCGAGGCCTGGCCGCTGCTGCGAAGCAAGCTGCCACCGAACCGGCCTTCGGGTCAGGCCAAAGCCTTCGACCTGCTCGGCCAGACCTATGTTTTGGGACGCACACAGGTAGGAGCCGGGGAGATACTGGTTGCCATGCCGTTGCCGGCAAACTACTCGCTGGTTTTGCGCGATCTAGAGAGTAGCCAGCAGCAATACGAGAACTTGCGGATCCAACGCCGCCGGTTGAGGCGAACCTACGTGGGCTTTCTATTGCTGCTGACCGTGGCGACCCTCTTCATCTCTACTTGGCTGGCGCTTTATCTGTCGAAGATGGTGACCCGGCCGCTGGTGGCGCTGGCGGAAGCCACTCATGAGATTTCACGCGGACGTCTCGGACTACCGGGTGGACGTACAAGCGGGCAGCGAGATCGGGAAACTAGTGGAGTCTTTCAACAAGATGGCGGCGGACCTGGAGGCCAGTCGCACCAGCATTGAAACGTCGCGCCGCGAACTGGCAGTCATGAATGCGCAACTGGAACAACGCACGCGGCACAGCGAAACCATTCTAGAAAGCGTACCGTCGGGTGTGCTCTCGCTCGATGCTTCACGGCGTGTACTTCACTCCAACCATGCCGCCCGGCGCTTGCTCCGCCTTGATGAAGACCCGCCTCGTCACGCGGAGACACTCCACGACTTGTTCCCCGCCGACGTTGTCTCGGATCTTGAGCACCTTCTGCGCAAAGCTGACCGTATGGGGAGCACGACCAGCCAGATGGAGATCGTCACCCCCCGCACCAACCTCAACGTTGCCGTAACCGCCTCTTCACTCGATTCGACGGCGCCTTCTTCCCATGCGGGCCGGCAGCGGATGGGTTACATCGTTGTGTTCGAGGACATCACCGACCTGCTGCGCGCCCAAAGACAAACCGCATGGCGCGAAGTGGCCCGCCGGATTGCGCACGAGATCAAGAATCCACTTACCCCGATCGCATTGTCGGCCGAGCGAATCCGCCGCCACCTCGAAAGGAACGTCCCGCCCGATGCAGCTTCGCTGAATGTGATCGGCAATTGCGCCGCGACTATTCGCTCCTCGGTCGAGACGGTGCGCACACTTGTGGATGAGTTCTCCGCCATGGCGCGATTTCCCGCCTCACAACCGCAACCCTCAGACATAAACAGCATCGTGAATCAGGCCATCCAGATGTTCGAGGGCCGCCTTGATGGCATTCAAGTACGACGATCACTTGCAGACGACCTGCCACGGGTGCAGGCCGATCCTGAAGCCATGAAGCGCGCCATTGCCAATCTGGTGGATAATGCCGCCGAGGCCATGCAGGCCTCGCTGGTCAAGGAAATCCAGATCTCGACTGCGCCGCTCGGTGATCGCGACTCGGTGGAGATCGTAGTCGCTGACACTGGACACGGCGTGACCTCGGAAGTGAAGGAAAGGTTATTTCTCCCCTACTTCTCCACCAAGAAGCGCGGGACCGGTCTCGGACTCGCGATTGTCAGCCGCATCGTGGAAGATCATCACGGATCTATTCGAGTAGAAGAGAATTCCCCTGTGGGCACTCGATTTATCGTAGAGTTGCCAGTGGCCCAGGAAATGACCACCACCACCGCCACCGCCACCGCCGAGCAAAATGCACACCATTCTGATCGTGGATGACGAGTCCCAGATCCGCAGCTCGCTGCAGGGCGTGCTGGAGGATGAAGGCTATAAAACGCTGCTCGCCGGGAGTGGCGAGGAGTGCATGGATGCGCTGCGCCACAAGTCGGTTGAGGTCGTCCTGCTCGACATCTGGCTTCCGGGCATGGATGGCCTTACGACGCTGGAAAAACTGGTGGAGGACGAAGACCACCCGGAGGTCATTATGATCTCGGGACATGGCAACATCGAAACTGCTGTGCGCGCGACGAAACTTGGGGCCTTCGACTTCCTGGAGAAGCCACTGTCCATCGAGCGGACCCTGATCGTCCTGAAGAACGCGATCGAGGCCAAGCGACTGCGCAGCGAGAACCTGGAATTCAAGAAACAGTTCCAGGCCAAGAGTGTCATCGTCGGCGATAGCGTCCCGATGAAAGCGCTCCGCCAGCAGATTGCGTTAATGGCGCCCACCAATGGGAGGGTCCTGATCTACGGCGAGTCGGGCACGGGCAAAGAGCTTGCGGCGCGTGCCATCCACGCCCAAAGCCTGCGCAAGGACGCCATGTTCGTCGAGGTAAACTGTGCGGCCATTCCAGAGGACCTCATCGAGAGCGAGCTATTCGGCCACCGCAAAGGCGCATTTTTCGGCGCCGCGGCGGACAAGGAAGGTAAATTCCAGAAAGCCGACGGTGGAACGCTGTTTCTCGACGAAGTTGGCGACATGAGCCTGAAGACGCAGTCCAAAGTGCTGCGTACACTCGATGAGGGCCGCTTCGCACCGGTTGGCGAGGAAGAGCCGATAACTGTAGATGCGCGAGTCATTGCCGCCACTAATAAAGACCTGGAAGACGAAATTTCCAAGGGCAATTTCCGCGAAGACCTCTTCTACCGTTTGAATGTGATCCCTTTCTACGTGCCGCCGCTGCGCGAACGCAAAGAGGATATCCCCCAATTGACACGCTTTTTTCTGCGGGAGTTCTCAAATAAGTACGATCGCCGTCAAAAGGAAATTTCTGACGATGCGCTTGACGCATTAATGCGCTACTCCTGGCCGGGCAATGTTCGCGAGGTGCGCAATTTGATCGAGCGCATCGTGATCATGAATCCGACCGTCAGCAAGTTGGAGCGTAAGCACATGCCCACGCTGATTTATCGTGAGAGTGGCCGCCGTGCGATGGGCGACTTCTCCAGCCTGCACCAAGCCCGTGCCGCGTATGAACGCGATTACATCCTCAAGAAACTCGACGAGAATCACGGCAGCGTCAGCCGCACTGCCGAGGTACTTGGCCTGGAGCGCAGCCACATGTACCGCAAGATGAAAGCACTGGGAATCGCGGTGAAGGAGTAGCCTGGTGTCAACCCGCCTGGTCGACGAAGCGGAATCAAAGACGATTGGCGGCGGGGGTACGGCTCCTTCGAGACCTTCGGGCAAGTTCAAGCATTGGTATAGCCGACTTGCAGCAGGACACGCACGAGAATCTTTACGTGGACAGTATTCACTACAACGCCCCATTTTCAAAGGAGATCGTGGCCCGGATATACGATTTCTTGAGCAAACCGTCCAGGCAATAAGCTGGGAGAATCGAGTCACGAGTGGGTTTGGTTTCAAGCTCCTCCCTCTTGCAGGTGTGCTATGAAGGAAGCAATGATTGATGTGTGGAACGGCGGTCCGGGCCGAAAGGGTGCCGGGTTGTGCGCGGCTCATCTGCTTGTTTTGATCGGCTTGGTGCTTGCTGTCCTGACAGTTGCGACCTGCCCGGCTGCTTTTACCCAAGATACTTCGGCAACGGATGAAATGCATGCCGGCGTGGTGGCTTACAAGTTTTCGGATTACGCCGGAGCGGCGGAGCACTTCAAAGCGGCCCTCGCCATCAATCCCGACCTGACACCGGCGCGGCTTTTCCTTGCTACCGCTTACGCCCAACAGTACGTTCCCGGAGACGAGTCAGAGGCGAACACGGGTATGGCCCAGCAGGCGATCGATGAGTTCAAGAAAGTCCTGAATGACAACCCCAGCGATCAGGAGCGATACAAGAGCCTCGTCCCGCTCGCGTCCTTGAGCTTCAACATGAAGCGTCTTGGAGACGCGCGGGACTACTATGGAAAGGCCATCGAACTCAAGCCGGACGACGCGCGCAGCTACTTCATGCTGGGGCTGATCGACTGGACCGAAGCTTCCAAGTCGCGGGCGAAGGTAAAGAGCGAGCTAGGCCTGACCGAGGGGCAACTGATCAGCAAGCCTGGAGACTGTATCTCCCTGCGCGCTGAAAACCAGCCGAAGGTTGAAGATGGGATCCAGCGCCTGCAAAAAGCGATCGAGTTGCAACCCGGCTACGACGACGCCATGGGATACATGAATCTGTTGTACCGCGAGCGCGCCGAATACGAGTGCGACGATCCGGAAGCCCGCAAGTCTGATCTGAAGGCGGCGGACGACTGGACCGACAAGGCCATCGCGGCCAAGAAGGCTAAAGCCGAAGGCACCGTGCAAGAAAAACCAGCGTCGAAAGAGCCCTAGGCTCAGATTTATCGTCCCTTTCCCGACTCAGGATCCTCGATTCTTGGTGACATCCGCTGTAGCTGCGTGCGCCAGTCAGTTTCCTGGACGAAGTCGCGCGAATCGCGCCAGCCCGGTCTTACTTTGACGAAAAGCTCTAGAAAAACCTTCGTGTTGAGCAGCCGCTCGATCTGCAACCGCGCCGCGGTGCCGATCTTCTTCAGCGTTGCCCCTCGCTTACCGATCAGGATGGCCTTCTGGCCTTCGCGCTCGCAGTAAATGGTTGCCGCAATACGCGTCAGCCTGTCGGCTTCTTCGTATTGCTCGATCAGGACTGTCGTTGCATAGGGTACTTCCTGCTCGGTAGCCACCAATACCTGCTCGCGAATGAGCTCGGCCACCAGAAACCGCTCGGGCTGGTCGGTAATCTGGTCCTTGGGAAAATATCGCGGCCCTTCGGGCAGTGCTCTGATCACAGCGTCGAGCAGGGTATCAAGGCCTTGGTGCTTCATCGCCGAGATTGGAATGACCTCTGCGAAGTTATGCCGCTCTTTGTATTCGGCAATCAGCGGCAGCAGGCGCTGTTTCTCCAGTTTGTCAATCTTGTTCAGGAGCAGGAAGCACGGCTGGCCGCTCTTCTTTACGATGTCGAGCACGAACCTGTCCCCGGTGCCGAACTTCTCGGTCGCATCCACGATCAGCAGCAACAGGTCGCAGCCCTCAAGCGCGTCGTAAACTTCCTTCATCATTCGGCGGTTGAGTGAGTTGATCGGCTTGTGGACCCCAGGTGTGTCCACCAGCACGATCTGTCCCGCAGGACGCTTGCCTTTGTGTTCGACGTTAACGATGCCCTGAATCCGATTGCGGGTGGTTTGGGGCTTACGGGTAACGATGGCGAGCTTTTCGCCGACCAGAGCATTCAGCAGGGTTGATTTTCCCGCGTTCGGACGGCCGATGATAGATACGAACCCCGAGCGGAACGCCATGTCAGGAAGCCTTGACCTGCCTGGGCTCGAGTGTCACACGCACCCGTCCCACCCGGCGCTCGGTCGAGTCGAGCACTTCGAAACGCAGTCCGTTCTCGGAGAACACTTCTCCGGCCTTGGGAATGTGTCCGGCGAGTTCGCTGACCAGGCCAGCGATCGTCGTTGCCTCTTTCTCGTCGGGCCGGATGCCGAGCACCTTCTCGAGAAGATCAATGTCGGTATTACCATTGAAGATGTACGACGTCTCGCTCTCCTTTACGACCTCAGCCTTTTCGTGTTCGTCGCGGATTTCCCCGACGATCTCTTCGACCAGGTCCTCAATGGTGACCACGCCGCCGACACCGCCATATTCGTCGATCACGACTGCAAGCCTCACATTGTCGCGCTGCATTTCACGTAACAGGTCGCTGCCCAACTTCGTCTCGGGTACAAAGTACACGTCGGTCTTCATCAAGTCGCGTACCGTTTTGGTGTGCGCCTCAACATCCGGGACCTGCAACAGATCCTTGGCATAAACAATGCCCTTGATGTGATCGATGTCGCCTTCATATACCGGTATGCGCGAGTAGGGATGCTTCTTGACCAGGTCGGTGAATACGGCGATGGTCGTGGTCACCGGAACAGCAACAATCTCCGGTCTCGGTGTCATGACTTCGCGCACCGTCTTGTCGCCGAACTCAACTACCGACTGGATAAGGTCGCGGTCGCTCTCCTCCAGGATGCCTTCTTCCTGGCCGGCTTCGATGAGCGCGTCGACCGCCTCAGAGGGATGCTCCGGCTCCCTATTGGTGCGCTCCTTTGAGAGTGAGGTGACAGAAAGAGCGAAGCCCAGAATCAGCGTGGCCGGAAGTGAAAGGTAAATCAGAGCGCGCAGCACCGGTACCCAGTGCTTCAGCCACTGGCCCCGGGTGCGCACGAAAAGCACGTACGGCAGCAGGCGATTGAAGATCACCACGATCAGGACGACGCTGACCGCAGCCTGCACCAGATCAAGCACGACCCAGCGCTTTTCCATGAAGACCACATAGCCAATGAGCACGCCAATGCTGGCGATGGAGAGCTGCGTCAGCACTGCCATGGAGAGCGCGGCCCGCTCACGGCCGGCGTGCAAGCGAGGCTCGACGAACTCCTCGTAGGCGTCGATATTTTCCTGGAACTCGCGCGACAGGAAGCGGCCCATCTCGGCATGCAGGCGGTCAACGTAGGAGACCAGCGCCAGCAGCGCCAGCAGGACCAGCAGCAGGATGAATAACGGAAGGCTCATTTCCGGCTGCCCTGCTGCTTGTGGGCAGCGGATGGCTTTTTGCCCCTGCCGGAAAGTGGCCGATCGTTTCGCGTGCGCACGTTCAATTAATCCGGTTGGTAGTTTCAGATGTAGTCGCAATTCCGTTTCGCGCGCCTCCATCTTCCCGTTGTCGGTCTCGTGGTCGTAGCCTGCGAGATGCAGCAGCCCATGCAGGATCAGTATCTTCACTTCGGTTTCGGTGGAATGACCGAGGTCGGCAGCGTTGTCTGCGGCAATCTCAACCGAAACGGCAATGTCCCCAAGCATCTTCGGGCTTTGCGAGGGGAACGACAGGACGTCGGTCGGCTTATTCTTGCCCCGATACGCGCGGTTAAACTGCTGCATCTCATCGTTGGACGTAACCAAAATCACGACTTCACCCTGCAGTCCGACGGCGCGTCGCGCCTTTCCCGCGAAGAGTGCCAGCGCGCGTGCGCGAACATGCGGGAACTCATGTACTAGAAGAAGCATTCTCGTCTCAAGAACAAATGGGAGGGCATACCAGCCCTCCCCACATCATGATAACAAGTCTCTACTCGGCTGCGCGATCCTGCGCCAAGGCTGCGCTTTCGCCGGGGGAGCTTCCGCCAGGGACGTTTCGCGTTCGACGACGGTTGAAGACAATTGCCCGTTGCTGCGCGCACGCTGGCCTGGCCGTTGCCGTTCCTGGTTTCAAGTGTCAGTGACAACTGTTCATTGCGACCTTTGTAATCCTCATACGCGCGAATGATGCGCTGCACCAGGTGATGCCGCACAACATCACCTTCATCGAAATAACAGAAGCGAATTCCTTCCACATTCTTCAAAATATCGGTCACTTCCAGCAGCCCGCTGCGGTTCGAGTTCGGCAGATCAATCTGCGTAATGTCGCCCGTAACGACCGCCTTTGAATTGAACCCCAGGCGGGTAACGAACATCTTCATCTGCTCGGAGGTGGTGTTCTGTGCTTCATCGAGAATCACAAACGAATCGTTCAGGGTCCGGCCGCGCATGAACGCAATGGGGGCGATCTCGATCACATTTTTTTCCAAATAGCGGTCTACTTTGTCGGGTTCGAGCATGTCGTAGAGCGCGTCATACAGAGGACGGAGGTAAGGGTCGATTTTTTCCTGCAGTGTTCCAGGCAGAAAACCAAGCCGCTCACCAGCTTCTACTGCCGGTCGGGCGAGGATAATGCGGTTCACTCGCTTCGACACCAAGGCCGCGATTGCCATGGCAACAGCAAGATAGGTCTTGCCGGTCCCCGCCGGGCCAACGGCGAACACCATGTCGTGCTTCTCGATGGCTTCCAGGTAACGTCGCTGATGCATGCTCTTGGGCTGCACGGTACGCTTGCCAAACGAGCGCTGCTTGCCAGCTTCGGCGAGCCCACGCAATGTCGCCGTCGAATCGGCGCTCAAGACCCGGATCATCGATCCGAGGTCTCCGTTGACGAAAGTGAAGCCATCGCGCACGAGATGTCTGTAGTCGGCGAAGAGCTGCTCAGCACGAGTCACATCGCTGGCCGCTCCTGTAATCTCGATGGAATCGGCCTGCATGGCGATGGTCACGTTCAATCCACCTTCCAATAAGCGCAAGTTTTCGTCGCGGGTGCCGAACAAGGTCTCGATGTTGGGACTGATCTCGATGTTCTTCTTCATCTAGACTCTCGAAGAGTGCCTCCTGGGGGCGTATGTTCCGATAGCCGGCTGGACGACGCGCGAACCAACCGCACCGGTCTGACACGTGGATCGTTGGCAGTATTTTGGCGTAGGGAAGGAGGTGTCGCCCGAAATTTCGCCGAAGCGAAAAACTACTCTCATTGGCGGTTAGCGTATCCCCGATTAAGGAAAGAGTCAATGGCACCGACGCGCCGGCCAGTGCTGCTCGAGGTACTTTCCAGGAACTTTGTAACAATTCATCTCCTACGTAGTCTTAGATGGTTCAGTTAGGGAAAAGAACGCTCAGGAAGTTCAGAATCTTGCCGTGTGGTCCGTTGGCATTGGACTCGATCAGAGTGTCCAACGGCGACTGGATCCATCGAGTCTGGTCCGGCCTTCCAAATACGCCCCTCACTCAGATTTGCCGGATGCTGCATCATCCGGTAGAATCAAGTATCCGGCTCACGTCGAGATTTTCTCCCAAAGGACTACAGCGAGTATGGCGAACCATTTTTCGGCGCTCAAGCGTGCGCGCCAAACCGAGAAGAAGACTGTGCGCAACCGCGCCAATAAGTCGCGCCTGCGCAGCGCCTTACGCTCCCTGCGCGAGGCCATTGCCAAAGGTGACAAAGGTGCGGCTCAGACCGCCTATCGGGCGACCGCTTCTGTCGTGGATAAAGGCGTTCAGAAAGGTGTTTTGCACAAGAACACCGCCAGCCGATACAAGGCACGCCTCAGCGCTCGTGTGAAGGCGGTCGTGGCGAAGTAGTCCCACTTGGTTGCAAGTCCAAAGGCGGCCGGAGGCCCGCCTTTCCGCTTCTTGAGAACCGTGAGAACGCAGAGAAGACCCTTCTCGTTAGAATCTGGCCCCCAAGAATGATGACACCGCGACGCTAGTCTCGGTCTGGGCGAGGTCCTAAGTAACTGGTTTTCATCAGGTTACGGTCACAACTTATTCCCAACAAATTCCCAACGTGTTTCCCACCCATTCTTTAGGACTCCGGAGGGGCCCGCTTGTTATTTTCACACTCGCAGCCGGTGATCACCTGAAAGATTCGAGGGCGCATCGGCAACAAATCAGTTTTCGGCAGTAGCCGCAAACATACTAGGAGAATGGACAATGAAACGCTTAGCATTCGCTTTCACCTTCGCTCTGCTGCTCTGCACTTCGATGTGGGGACAGGCTGCCTACAGCTTCCAAACCGTCAACTACCCCGGCGATAACTTCACCCAGTTACTTGGCATTAACAACGGCCTGCTGATCGCCGGCTATCACAACCAGAACCAGAATTCGGGATTCACCCTGCGTTTGCCCTTCAATTTCACCACCGAGAACTACCCCAACTCGATGATGACGCAGGTGATCGGCATCAATAACAGCAATATCACCGACGGCTTCTATGTCGATAATGGCGGCACTACCCATGGCTTTTACAAGAGCGGTGGCGCGTATACCACGGTGGATTATCCTGGCACCGCTTTCAACCAGCTCCTGGGACAGAACGACATGGGGCAGGCGTCAGGCTACTACAGCCTGAGCGCCGACAATACGACGCCAGATTTTCCTTACGTGTACAACGAAATGGGCGGGGTCTTTCAGGTGATCACGATCCCGGGAGCTGTCGGAGGAGCGCAAGCCACCGGCGTCAACAACTCGCAGCAAATCTGCGGGTTCTACATCGACGCCAACGGCGTTAACCACGGCTTCCTACTGAACTTCGGCCTGTTCGTGACCCTCGATGCCCCTGGTAGCACTTTCACCCAGGCGTTGGGACTGAATAACAAAGGGCAAGTGGTCGGCGCTTACACCGATGTCAACAACAATAGTCACGGTTTCGTGTGGACCAGTGCGGGCGGGTTTCAGACCATCGACGATCCCAGAGGCGTAGGCACGACCCTAATCAACGGCATCAACGACAAGGGCGTTCTAGTCGGCTTCTACGTTGACAGCGACGGCAACACGGACGGCTTAGTCGCTTTCCCTCACTAACTTGAGCGAAAGTACAAATGGCAAAGGCGGGCCAACCAGCCCGCCTTTGGTTTTCATAGCTATACCGAGACACAAAAACAACAATTCCAAACTCTGTGCCTTCGTTGTGAACTAGGTCCCAGCCGCCTCGCTCTGCGGCTTCCAGCGCAGGATTGGCTTGCGCGCCGCTGCCGTCTCATCCAGTCGCGAAACCCGCGTATTGTGCGGCGCCTCAAAGATGATCTCGGGGTGCTGCTCGGCTTCCTCGGCGATGTCCTTCATCGCCTCGATGAACAAATCGAGCGAGGCCTTCGACTCGCTTTCGGTCGGCTCAATCATCATCGCGCCTGGCACGATCAGTGGGAAACTGACCGTGTAGGGATGGAAGCCGTAATCGATCAGCCGCTTGGCGACGTCACCGGTCTTGATGCCCTTGGGCGTCTGCAAGCGGTCGCTGAAGACCACCTCGTGCATGGTTGGTGTTTTGTACGGCAGGTCGTAGCTGTCTTCCAGCCCCTTGCGGATGTAGTTGGCGTTGAGGACAGCATCTTCCGTCGTCTGTCGCAGCCCGTCCGGCCCGTTGGCCATGATGTAGGCCAGCGCGCGCACATGCATCCCGAAGTTGCCATAGAACATGCGCACCCGTCCGATGGACTGCGGCCGGTTGTAGTCGAAGCCCAGCGTGCCATCTGGCTTGGTGACCAGTATAGGAATCGGCAGGAACGGCTCCAGAATTTTCTTGCACGCTACCGGCCCTGAACCCGGCCCGCCTCCACCGTGAGGCGTGGAGAACGTCTTGTGCAAATTCAGGTGCATCACGTCCGCGCCGAAGTCGCCGGGACGAACTTTGCCCACCAGCGCATTCATGTTGGCGCCATCCATGTAGAGCAGTGCGCCCTTGGCATGCAGCACATCGGCGATTTTGTGGATCTCCTGCTCGAACACGCCGAGCGTATTGGGGTTGGTCAGCATCAGCGCGGCGACGTCTTGCATTCACCTGCGCCTCCAGCGACGCCATGTCCACCATCCCGGCAGCATTCGATTTCAGGTTCTCAACCGAGTAGCCGGCCATCGCCGCTGTTGCAGGATTGGTCCCGTGCGCCGAGTCAGGGATGAGGATTTTCTTGCGGGGATTTCCCTGCGATTCGAGGTAGGCTCGTATAAGCAGAATTCCCGTGAGCTCTCCATGTGCTCCGGCCGCGGGCTGCAAGGTAATCGCGTCCATGCCGGTGATTTCCAGAAGCTGCTCGCGCAGCATCTTCTGGATAAGCAATGCCCCCTGCGAAATGCGTTCCGGCTGATAAGGATGCGCCTCCGCCAAACCCATGAGTCTCGCCACGTATTCATTCACGCGCGCGTTGTACTTCATGGTGCACGAACCCAGCGGATACATGCCGTGGTCCACGGCATAGTTCCAAGTGGAAAGTCGCGTGAAATGGCGGATGATCTCGATCTCGCTCACCTCGGGCATGTGGCCCAGGTCTTCGCGCGCCTGCTTACCCAGCAGACTTTCCGGATCAACCGCAGGCACATCCAGCGGCGGCAACTGGTACGCCTTCTTGCCCGCCGATGATCGCTCGAAGATGAGCCCTTCATTCTGGCTGATGTGGGTGGTGGCTTTGCGTATCTTCTCGTTCCAGTTCACAGGGCCACCTCCTTGGCAGCCGCGTCAATCGAGGCCTTCGTCGTGGTCTCGGTGCAGCACCAGAGCGAAGCATTACCTAACTCGGGATAGAGCTTCTTGAGCGGAAAGCCGCCGATGATTCGCTGTCCAAGCAGCTTATCGTTGATGGTGTAGGGATCAGTCTTCGTCTGGACGACGAACTCGTTGAAGCGCGGCGCGCCCTCGAACAGCAGCGTTGCACCGGCCTTCCTGAATTCACCGGCGGCGTAATGCGCTTTCGCCAGGTTCTGCTTTGCCAAGTCCTTCAGGCCTTCGCGGCCGTAAACAGTCATGAAGATGCAGCACATCAGCGCCACCAGGCCCTGGTTGGTGCAGATGTTTGAAGTCGCCTTCTCGCGGCGAATGTGCTGTTCGCGCGTCGAGAGCGTCAGTACGAATCCGCGCTTACCGTTGCGGTCGCGGGTTTCGCCGACCAGGCGGCCGGGCATCTGGCGCACGAACTTGTCCCGCGTCGCGATGACACCGCAATACGGACCGCCAAAGCCGAGTGGCACGCCGAACGACTGCGCCTCCATGCTGATGATGTCAGCTTCTGCCGGAGGTTTCACGATACCCAGCGAGATCGCCTCGGCAATGGAGACGATGAGTAGTGCGCCCTTCTTGTGCACGATCTCGCCGACCGCAGCGATATCTTCGATGGTGCCGAAGAAGTTCGGCGATTGGATCAGTACGCCGGCAGTCTCGCCGTCGATCGCCTTGTCGAGCGCTTCCAGATCGACACGTCCGTTCTTCAAATAACCGACAGTTGCGATCGGCATGCCCTGATATCGTGCGTAAGTCGTTATAACCTCCCGGTACTCGGGGTGCACGCTGGCGGCGACAACCGATTTGTGCCGCCCGGTGATGCGGGCCGCCATCATCAGGGCTTCGGCGGCGCCGGTCGAGCCGTCGTACATGGAGGCGTTGGCCACGTCCATGCCGGTAAGCTCACAGATCATCGTCTGGAACTCGAAGATGGACTGCAATGTGCCCTGGGCGATCTCCGGCTGGTAGGGCGTGTAGGCGGTGAAGAACTCGCCGCGCGAAACCAGGGAGTCGATGACGACCGGACGGTAATGCGAGTACGCGCCCGCACCAAGAAACGTGGCGTAGCCTTGCGCGCTCTCCGCCGCGCACTGGCGAAAGAACTCCACGATTTCGCTCTCGGCATAAGCGCGCGGAACGTTGAGATCACGCTTGAGCCGGTATTCCGCAGGAATCGTGGCAAACAGATCGTCGATCGATTTGGCGCCGATTTCGCGGAGCATAGCTTCGCGGTCGGATTCAGATTTAGGAAGATAGCGCATGAGTACCTGTAGCTTTCCTGGGCGAATGTATGAAGAGTGCCACTCCGAGACGAATTCCTGAGGCCTGGTTAAGTAGTGCTAAACATCAGAATTGTCATCCCGAGCGAGGACTTAAGTCCGAGTCCGGAAACCTGCCTTTTGTGTTGTCCCAAAGGAATTCGCCAACCGAGGTTGCCAGACCGGGTAAGCGGTCGCTCCACTTCTCAGTGCCCGCCCTCTTCGGCAACGAACTTCTCGTAATCAGGCGCCGACAGCAACTGGCTCGCCTCGCTCGGGTCCTTCAGCGTGACCTTGACCATCCAAGCGCCATGCGCGTCCTTGTTCACCTGCTCTGGCGAGGTATTCAGTGCCTCGTTCACCGCCGTCACCGTGCCCGACACCGGCGCGAACAAATCCGAGACAGCCTTCACCGACTCAACCGTGCCAAAGGTCTTACCGGCCGCGAGTTCGGTTCCAACCTTGGGCAGTTCCACAAACACGATGTCGCCCAGCGATTCCTGCGCATGATGGGTGATGCCGATAGTCCCTGTGTTGCCTTCCACCTTCAGCCATTCATGTTCTTTGGTGTACTTGTAATCAGCGGGATAAGCCATATAACGCCTCCTAAGCACCGAGCGCTTCCACCGGCGAAAATTAAATACGAATGAAAATTCATCTTCCTCTGTTGAGTTACACGCTTCCGCAGCCTGCTCCCTCTGCGTGCAACCATGCTGGGTCACGGCTGAACTAAAAACCAAGAGTCTCGTCCGCCGAAGGGCCATACGTAGCCGGAACCGGTTGCCCGCTCAACCGCAGATACACACCAAGTTGGGCCCGGTGATGCACCAGGTGATTGAGGAACATCTCACGGTACGCCAGGAAACGTGAGCCAGCGAAGATAACCTTGCCCTGCGCCGATAGCTTCCAGTTATCGTTCCACGCATTCTCAGACAAGCCAGCCAGCGCGCTCCGTGTCTTGGCAGCGCCCTCATCAAGGATGCTGACCAGTTGCGCCGCCGACTCCAGCGCCAGAGGCTTAAAGTTGCCCTGCGCGAAGTCGAACTCAGGAGTCGTCAAAATCGTCAGGCCAAAACCACAAAGCTGGGCTATGTGAAGAGCGAGTCGCCCCAGCGGCGTCGACTTGGGGTGGGGCGCAAATTCCGGCTTGTCCGCAGGAACACGCTCCAGGGCGGTGCGCGTCTTTTTGATTTCTTCATCAAATTCAGTCAATAAGAATTCGTTGATGGTCACAGTATCTCCCACTTGTTATCAGGACTGTTTCTTGGGACGCTTGTAAAACGGTGTTGGTACGACCTTGCACTTTACCGGCTGGTTTCTGATTTCCACGGCAACTTCGCTGCCGATCGCGGAGTGCTCAATGGGCACATAGGCCAGTGCAATGTTCTTCTTCAGAAATGGCGCGTACGATCCGCTGGTAACATAGCCGATCTCTTTGCCGCCCAAATCGAGCACCTTATAGTCATCGCGGGGAATACCGCGGTCCACCGACTCCAACCCAACCAGCGTGCGCTTGATGCCGTCGGCCTTGGCGCGCTCCAGAGCAGCGCGACCGACGAACTCACCTTTCTCCATTTTGAGGAAACGCTCCAGGCCCGCTTCCCACACGTTGATGGTTTCAGAGATCTCGTGGCCATAGAGGGGCAGCTTGCCTTCCAGACGAAGTGTGTTGCGCGCGCCCAGCCCGCAGGGCACAATGCCGAATTCCTTGCCCGCCTCCATCACCTCATTCCAGACACGGGCGCTGGTGGCCTCGTCCGTGGGAACGTAAATCTCGAAACCATCCTCGGCAGTGTAGCCGGTGCGCGCGATCAGGATATTGCGCAGTCCGCAAACCGTTCCATGCGTGAACCAGTAGAACTTGACCTGTGACAGGTCGGCGTCGGTCAGCTTCTGCAGCGTGTCCACGCCCTTGGGTCCCTGTATGGCGATCTGCGTGAAATCGTCACTCAGGTTCTCCACCTTAACTGCGAACTGGCGCGTGTTGTCGCCGACCCAGTTGACGTCCTTCTCGCGCGTGCCGGCGTTGATGACCAGCATGTAATCGTCATCGCCGAGGCGATGCACGATAACGTCATCCACAAACGTTCCTTCGGGATAGAGCATTGCCGAATAGCGGCACTGGCCAACGGCCATTCCTCCCGCATCATTCATGGTGATGTGCTGTACTGCGGCGAGGGCCTGCGGGCCGGAGATGCGGATGTCGCCCATATGGCTGACGTCGAAGACGCCCACGCCTGTGCGGACCGCCAGGTGCTCTTTCATCAAGCCGCCCACGGAGGGGTATTCGACGGGCATGTCCCATCCGTTGAAATCGACCATCTTCGCACCCATCTGGCGATGGACGTTATTCAGAGCAGTCTTTCGGATGGGCGTGACCGCCACGGTCTCAGAGGACAAACGCGAATCCTTTGGCGCACAGATCGCGCAAACAAGGTTGGTGTAACTAAGTACGGTAACACGCCCGAAATTAGAGGGTCAACGAACGCCCGCTGGCATGAGAGCAAATGCCATGCCGGCAGGCAAATCGGTTGCCACAATCTCTCCTCAACAACAAAACGCCTGTTACGAAGGTACATGTCCTTCCCGTTTCGGTATTGTACTTTCGTAACCCCCCACGAAGTTACTTATCACAGACCAGCGCAACCCGATTCCGGTATTTATCGGATCAGGCGTGCTGCTATGGGAACGTTATCCGATCTTGGAATTCGCGCTCGGCCCTTCCCGGCTCATCTGACGTGCATCTTTGCGATGCTTTCCGCGTTAACGCTTTTCTTCTTGCCTGTCCGCATGGCCGCTCAGGATGGTTCCTCGGCTCTGAGCGGCGTGGTCGAGGACTTGACCGGGGCGCGTGTGGCGTCGGCGGCGGTGACCGTCGCCGATCCGGAAAATGGCTTTCACCGCGAGGTGGTGGCCGACAGCAGCGGGAACTTCAGCTTCAGCATGCTGATGCCCGGCCATTACATCGTAAGCGCTTGGGCAAAAGGTATGGCGACACTAACCAGCACCCCCGTCGAACTCTACGTTGGCGGAGTCGAACAGGTGCAACTGCGGCTGGCGCCAGTGGGACACACGGAGATCGTCGCCGTAAACGATCAGCCGGAGGCCGTGGATACACAAAGCAATGGTGTATCCCATGTCGTTCCGCAAGAGGCAATCGCAAACTTACCGCTGAACGGCCGCCGCTACACGGATCTGGCGCTGCTGACCCCCGGAGTAACGCAAGACCCGCGCAGTCTTACCTCCAATTCCAATGGCGATTTGGCGTTTGGCGGCGTCCGCGGCTTCCAGAACAACTTCCTCGTAGATGGCACTGACGACAACAATTCCTTTTACGCGCAGGCACGGGGACGCTATCGCGCACCTTACCAATTCAGCAACGAAGTCATTAAGGAGTTTCGAGTTTCCTCGAACTCCTACAGCGCTGAACTTGGCCGGGCTGGAGGCGGCGTGTTCAACGTGGCGACGAAATCGGGCAGCAACGAGTGGCACGGCAGCTTGTTCTACTACGGGCGCGACCGCTACTTCGACGCTCAGCAAGCATTCGCCACCTGCAAGCCGGACGATCGTCAGCAGCAGTTCGGCGGCACTTTGGGGGGACCGATTCGCAAAGACCGGGCGTTCTTCTATGCCGGCTTCGACGAGAATCTGTTAACGGTCCCCTCCATTATGCAATTCGCCAATGGCGCCAGCAGTGTCGTTCCTCAACCGGCCGACTATGACTACACCGACAAGCAACTGGTATCGGCAGCAGCTCAGCAGTTGAATACCATGGCAGGGGCCTATCCCACTACGATGCGGGGCAACGCCGGCTTTGCCAAGGTGGACTACACGTTCTCCCAGAAGCAACTGGCGTTTGTGCGCCTCAGTACCTCGCGCTACAGCGGGACCAACAACGTGTTTTTCGACCCAGCCAGCCAGTTGACCAGCTACGCCGAGAGCGAGAATGGAAGCGAAGAGGTACGAACCGAAAGCCTGGCGGCTTCACTGGTGAGCGCCTGGACCAACAATCTGGCCACCAATCTGCGCGCGCAGTTTTCCCGAGACGAGGAGCAATCCATCGCCAACTCGGACCAGCCCTTAACCAAGATCTACAACCTGGTCGCCGGCTTCGGCCGCTCCAGCATGCTGCCGCGGAATACGCGTGAGCACAAGCTCCACATTGCCGACACCCTCAGCTACAACACTCCGCGCGTGCAATGGAAATTTGGCGGAGACTTCATCCAGGCATGGATTTACAGCTACTACCCCTCAATGTTCGGGGGCGAGTATTACTTTGACGACGTGAAGGTGAACCCGTGGACCTATCAGCCGATGAAGTATGGCGAGCCGCTGACACCTCTTCGCGCCTACGCCCACAGCGTGCCCCGCTACTACATGCAGAGTTTCGGAACGGCAGTGTCGCACCCCAATACGCGTTTCTACTCCGCCTTTATGCAGGACTCGATACGCGTCACTCGCGCCTTCACCCTCAACGTCGGCGTTCGCTATGATTTGCAGACCTTTGAACCGGGTCCATTGGTGAGCAATCCGCTGTACCCGCCTTCGGGGAAGGTCCCAACCGAAACTCACAACTTCTCTCCGCGGATCGGCTTCTCGTATTCCATTGGGGATCGCAAGCCGCTCGTGCTGCGCGGAGGCGCTGGCATCTTCTACACGCCCATCCCTGCGATCTATGCATCGCAAGTCGCGATCGACAACGGCGTAACGCAAAACCAGGTTTTTCTGGATCTCATGAATCCAGCGCAGGCGGCTTTGTTCCCAACTTACCCCAAGCCGCTGGTCAACTGTCCACCCGGCGCGATCACCTGCCAGCCCCCGGCGTCAATAGCGGGCCTCCTGACGACGCAGGTTTCCGCCTTCGCGCCAAATTTCCAGACGCCGTATGTTGAGCAAGCCAACCTGACGGTCGAGCGCGAACTTGGAGCCAAAGTTTCTCTTTCGGCTAGCTACCTCTACGTACACGGGATGCATTTGCTGCGCTCTCTCGATGTCAATCTTCCCAAGCCGACGATCACGGACTACCCGGTTTACAATGACGACGGATCGGTGTTCCTCGGCATGGACCAAGTGGCCTCCTTTGCGACATGGCAAACCACCCGCTCTGTGACCTGTCCGTATCCACCTTGCATCAATGATGTGCAGAGGCCTGACCCGAGGCTCGGGACCATCAATTCCTTCGAGAGCGGGTCGAGCAGCGTTTACAACGGCATGACGATTTCCTTGAAACGCCAGGTCAATCACGGGCTGTTCTTTCGCGTTGGCTACACTCTGGCGAAGGCCATCGACGACGGCCAGGATGCGCTCGTCGTCGGACGTCCTGGCAATGTTCAGAATGTGTATGCCACCGCTCTAGAGCGCGGACTCAGCGTCACCGATCAGCGGAACCGCTTCCTGGCTGCAGTCGTGGCGGAACCGCGCCCCTTTCACTTCGATTACGCTTTCCTCAATGCACTGGCGAATCACTGGAGGCTCTCCACGGTCGTCACCTTCGGTTCTGGCCGGCCGTTTAACGCGACCATGGCGGGTGATGCCAATCAGGACGGCAATGTCTACAACGATCGGCTGCCGGGTTACAAGCGAAATGCGTTTATCGGTCCCGACTACTTCACCACCGACATGCGTATCACGCGCACCCTGAAGGTGAGTGCGCGTTCGCGATTGGAGCTTCTGGCCGAATCCTTCAATCTGACTAATCGCACGAACAGCCGAGTTGTCATCAGTGACGACGGATTTTATAACTCAGCCGGACAATTCGTCGCCTACTCCACGAAAGCGAACGGGAAGATGTATCCCGGGCAGTTCCAGATCAATTCGCAGTTCTTATTGCCGACCAATGCCTATGCCCCCCGCCAAATTCAGGTCTCGGCAAGGCTAAATTTCTGAGATAGATACAGAGCCTGATAGCACTTTAGTGCAGAGCCTGAGGCGCGCTTTGGTCGAGCCTTGTCAAGATAGTCTTTGCTTGACTTCCCCCTGCAACACTGGGATAACTACTATGTCCCTTCGGACGAGTTTGGGGGTGTTTACTGTTTGGCGGAAGTTCGCATTCAAGAAGGTGAATCGCTAGAAAACGCATTGCGGCGTTTTAAGCGGAAGGTCCAGCAAGAGGACATCATCAAGGAAGTGAAGCGTCACTCCTTCTACCTCAAGCCGGGCGAAAAAAAGCGCGTCAAAGAAGCTCTGGCGCGCAAACGCAGCCGCAAGAAGGCGCGCAAGGAGCAGGATTAAATTCACGGTCGGGCCGCCGTTCCCACGGCGGCCCTTAAACTTTTCCCAATTCCTGGTTGGGAATTTTCATCTGGCCGTGCCGCAGTCTTACAGCAGTAACCACGCGCAAGCGCGTGGCGGGCCGAACCCTAGGTGATGTACCTGAGCACTGGAGTTTGCGGCTGTCGGCCGGAACGCTCAGTCCGGTTCTGCTGACAGTTGCAGGTGGACCCAGTCCATGGCTTGGGAGTCGCGGGCTGAAGGGAGCAACTCTCCATGGAATTCCAGGACAAGGTTCTGAAATGCATTGACTGCGGCGCCGACTTCATTTTTACGGCTGGAGAACAACTGTTCTTCCACGATAAGCAGTTCAAGAACGAGCCCAAACGTTGCAAGGCTTGCAAGGCGAAACGTGCTCCGTCATTGGGACCAAGTCCTTCGGCGTCGCGTCCCAGGGTGGAAACTCGCACCAACTGTTCGGCTTGCGGCAAGGAGACCACCGTCCCCTTCAAGCCGACGCAAGGCCGGCCAGTCCTTTGCAGGGAGTGTTTCCAGCAACGCCGGACCACTGCCGCTTCTGCGTGACATTGTCAAGTCTGCCCACGCCTTGAGCGCTTTGGGAATTCTGCGCTCACACGCGCCTCTAAGCGAAGCCCCGCCGTACCAGGCGTCTTTCCCTGTCCTGAAATTTGATTTATGTTTCTTGGAATACGAGCGATTCCATTCTTCGTCAACCACCATTTGATGCACATACGCTACAGGCTAATTGCGACACTACTCATCATTGGTACGGCCACAGTCGGAATGCCTGCGGATCGGTCGCCGTTTGAAGTCAGTTGGAGCCCTCGTTCAATCGAGGTTGGCTCGCCCTGCATCTTTCAGGTCGAGATGGCGGCCCCGCTCTCCAGCTTGCAAGGAAAGTGGCAGGGACGCGATCTCAGTTTTTTCTCAGGCAATCGGCCCAATATCTGGTACGGGCTAGCAGGAGTAGATGTAGAGGCCAAGCCGGGAAGCTATCCATTGGAGCTTGAGGCCACCATGCCGAATGGCGGCGTTCTGCATACCGTTCGCGAAGTCCTGATTCGACCATCCATCTACAAGACGGTCACACTCAAAGTGCCCGAGAGATTTGTACAACCTGACCCGGAGACGCTGAAGCAGATTGCCGCTGATCAGGAACTGAAGAAGAAAGCCTTCTCTCGCCAGACTCCGGCCCCCGAATGGTCAGGACCTTTTCATGCTCCCATAAGCTCCACCGTCTCGGAAGCCTTCGGCACTAGAAGGACCTTCAACGGCAAACTGGCGAGCATACATCGGGGTTTGGATTACCATGCGAAAGAAGGGACCCCAATCCTGGCGGCGAACGCTGGGACGGTAGTGCTGGCGACGGATCTCTTCTACGAAGGGAACTGCGTCATCATCGATCATGGCCAGCAATTCATGACCTTGTATATGCACTTGTCGCACATCCAAGTCAAAGAGGGCGAGAGGGTCAAAGAAGGTCAGCAGATCGGGTTGAGCGGAGCCACCGGCCGGGCAACTGGTCCGCACCTGCATGTGGCGGTGCGCTGGCAGGGAGCATATCTTGACCCGGCCCGGCTTTGGACCTTGTCGTTGCCGGTGCCGTCGAGACAGCCAGCTTCCAATTAAGCGCTCTGCTTAGCCGGCTTTTTCTCCCACCGAACCAGAATGGGAGGGTGCGTCGCTACGGTTGCCGTGGACGGCCTTCACGGCTGTCTTCGGTATCTGCTGCGCGACGCCCACTTTGTGGTCCTGGTGGGTGATCAGTAACGCTTCAAGCTGACGCAGCAACTCCTCGGTATTCATGGGCTTCACCAGCAGCGAGTGCGCTCCCTCCAGTTGCCATCGACTTCCCAGCGACGGATAGGCCGTGAGGATAGCTGTCGCCGGATCGTAAGCCTGCCTGCGCGCCGCGCGAATCACATCGTATCCCGCAGTCTCGTTCTCCATCCTCATGTCGCTGATGACCATATCGAAAACACCGTCCTTCATCTTCCGATTGGCTTCTTTGACCGACGAGGCTGTATCAACTTCGAAACCGTTCATTTCCAGAACGGCACGAAGAGTAAGCAGAATTGCCAGCTCATCATCAACTAACAGGATGCGACGTTTCATGGGAAACTCCAGAATGAATTATGGGGGCCCCGGCGGTAGTCGGTTACCTATGATGCAAATTCCCCGTGTCTCGTTGCCGCTGCGGATTTGCACCTCGGCCGCAGCCGGTTTGTGGCCAGTATAATCGTTTTGTGGCGACCTATCATGTGGAGAATTTCGGGTGCCGCGCGACCCAGGCCGACGGCGCGGCTATCGAGCGCCAGTTGCTCGACCGCGGCCTGGAGCGCGCCAGTGCTGTGGTGGAGGCCGAAGTCGTCGTCCTTAACACATGTAGCGTCACGGCCTCCGCCGATCAGGATGCTCGCGCCACCATCCGCCGCATTCATCGCCAAAATCCCGGGGCGAAAATCCTGGTCACGGGTTGCTATGCGCAGCGCGCTCCGGAAGAACTGTCCGCGCTGCCCGGCGTGAGCCTCGTCGTGGGTAATTCTCACAAGCACCGGCTCGGCGAATACGCCGCGCCGCTGATAAGTGGCGGCGGATTTGTTGCTCTGGAGCAGATCGGCAACCGCGATTCCAAGCTGATCGTTGGCGACATCTTCGCCCACACCGAACTGCTGGCTGCGCCTGTATTCGACTCTGACGTGTCAGAGAAGACCCGCCCCAATCTCAAGGTCCAAGACGGCTGCAATAACCGCTGCTCGTTCTGCATCATCCCCTACCTACGTGGCAACAGCCGCTCGTTGAAGTTGGACGCAGGTGTTGCGGGAAGTGGACGCGCTGGTCGCCAACGGCTATCGCGAGATCGTGCTTTCGGGCATCAACCTCGGCCGCTGGGGACGCGAGCTTTCGCCGCGCATAAATTTCGACGCCATGTTGCGCGCGATTCTTGACAGCACGGCGATCGAGAAGATACGCATTAGCTCCGTCGAGCCCATGGACTGGACGAACGAGGTGATTGACCTGGTTGCTTCGTCGCCGCGCATCGCAAAGCATGCGCACGTCCCGATGCAATCCGGCAGCGACCGCATCCTGCGCAAGATGCACCGCAAGTATCGCCCGTGGCATTACGCCGACCGCATCGAGCGCATTCGCCGTGCGATGCCCGATGCCGCTATCGGCGCCGATGTGATGGCCGGTTTCCCTGGTGAAACCGATGACGACTTTGAACAGACGCGCTCGCTCATCGAGCGCCTCCCTTTCACTTATCTGCACGTATTCACTTACTCATCGCGCCCGGGAACGCCGTCGGCCGCGATGCCTGATCAGGTTCCGGTACATATCGCGCGCGAACGCAATCGCGTTCTGCGCGAGTTGGCTGCTTGCAAGAAGCGCGAGTTCATGCAGTCATTCGTCGGCCGTGAACTGGAAGCGATCACGCTCACCCACTTCGACGGCGAGTTCACCGAAGCGCTGACCGACAACTACCTGACGCTGCAGATCCGCGGGGAACACAAGGGCAACACGTTGCTGCGAACCAGAATCGAAGCGGTCGCGAGTAATGCACTGCTGGGCTCGCCCGCCAGCGTAAGCGAGCCGCTGCAGGCCGCTATTTCCGCGTAACCGCGTGCTATACTTCGACCATACTGCAGTTACCTGGAGGGCTGTATCGATAAACGTTTCATCCGCACCAACGATCGTATTCGCGCACGCGAGCTTCGCGTGATTGATGATGAAGGCAACCAGCTTGGTATCATGACGCCTTACGAAGCGCTCAAGATTGCCCGCGAAAAAACTCTCGACCTGGTAGAAGTCTCGCCCACCGCCCAGCCTCCCGTGTGCCGAATCATGGATTACGGGAAGTACCTGTACCAGCAGGAAAAGCGCGAGCGCGAAGCCAAGAAGCATCAGCACCAGATCGTTGTAAAGGAAGTCAAGTTCCGCATCAACGTGGACGACCATGATTACGAGACGAAGAAGAACCACGTGTTGCGCTTCCTCGCCGAAGGCGACAAGGTGAAGGCTACCATCTTCTTCCGTGGGCGCGAGATGACGCGCCAGAGCCTGGGACGCGGCATCCTGGAACGCTTAATCACCGATCTCGGCGACAAAGCGATTGTGGAATTCCGGCCCCGCCAGGAAGGTAATACGCTGCACCTGATTCTGGCGCCCCCGAAGGCACAGGCACCCAGTAAGCCGCATAAGGCCGAAGCGAAGCCGCAGACTCCGAAGCCCGAGAAGCCTGCCGCGCCGTCCGCGGCACCGCCACCACCGCCGCAACAGCAGCCGCAGTAGTCCTTTATCAAGCGCGGATTTTCACCGATGAACACGGATTTTCTTTTGATCTCCAGGTGATCCGTGTTCATCCGCGAAAATCCGTGGCTAAGAAATTCTGTGTGTCCTCTGTGCGACTGGGAAGAACTAGCGGCGTTTTCGCATTTATGTTGTAATAAAGGAACACTATGCCGAAGCTGAAAACTCATAGCGGAGCGGCCAAGCGCTTCAAGAAGACAGGTACGGGCAAGATCAAGCGCGGTCACGCGTACAAGCGCCACATCCTGACTTCCAAAGGCACCAAGCGCAAGCGCCAGCTCGATACCGACGTGATGCTTGACAAGGCCGACGTGCCCAAAATCAAGCGTATGATTCCCTATTAGCCGCGTGGTGCGGCACCCGGCGTGCATCCAGACGTAGCGACGGGCAACAGCGTGTGAAGAGGCTATCCTGGGCCCCTCCAAACGGAGCGTGGTCGAAGTCCTTGCCTCCAGCCGCTTAGCGATTCGAAAAAGGAGCAACCATGCCTCGCGTAAAACGTGGTACCAAGCGCCGCGCACGCCGCAAAAAGATACTTGAGCGTGCCAGTGGCTATTACTTAACAAAATCAAAACTGTACCGTCAGGCGAAGGAATCGGTCGAGCGTGGGCTGAAGTTTGCCTATAGCGGCCGCAAGCAGAAGAAGCGCCAGTTCCGCTCCATCTGGATCGTCCGCATCGGCGCCGCTGCCAAGCTGAACGGCCTCAGTTACAGCAGGTTCATCAACGGCCTGAAGAAGGCCGGTATCGAACTGGACCGCAAGATCCTTGCCGATCTGGCGGTTAACGATCCGGCTGGGTTCACGGCGCTGTGCAAGCAGGCGCAAGCCGCCACGGCATAGTCCGCCCATCCCAGAAATACTGCAGTCAGTTCCGATGGGCGGTTCGCGGTCTTCGCGCCAAGTGGTTACCTTTAACCTGAATTGTTACGAAAGTACAGTTACCTGACCTGTACCTTCGTAATCTTGACAGATTGCAGCCGGGTGCTACGCTCGAACTCCGGGGCCGCCGCTCGCGACCTGCGAGAAGGCGTGTCTCCCACCCGCCTCAGGGTTCGGTGAATCGCTCTTTGACAATTTAGCCGGTCAGTCGTCCACTGGACGGAAAGATTGTAGAGTCCATTTGGGCTAAGCGAGTTGACGTAAGTACTTAGGGATCAAGATTATGCAATAAGTGCCGGTGGCTCAAGAGTTTGCATCGGAAATCTGCGCAACTCGCTGATTCTAAATAGTAACGCCGATAGGGTGGGGCACATAGGGTAAGGATGGCTACCCATCACTCGAGCCTGTATTGTAAGCCATTTGGAATCAAGATTATGTGATAAGTAATTCCGGCTCAAGATTTTACAGCCGAAATCCGCGCAACCGACTGATTCGAAATGTTAATGAAGAAGGGGGACAGCGTTCGCTACCGGGGAGCAGCGACTTCATTCGTGACCATCGTCTTCCATAAAGCGTTTAGAATCAAGATTATGCTATAAGTCCCTGCGGCTCAAGATTTTGTAAGCTAAATCTGCGTAATGCACTGATTCTAAAGAACAATTAAGAAGGGGGAGAGGTGCGCCAACGGGTGGGTACCGGCCGGGCGCATAACTGACAGATTGCCTTCAGATTTCCCAGTCGGATGCGTCCAAAGATCCCCAGGTGTTAACAGCGTGCGTCTGTTGGTATCCTGCGTGAGCGCTTTTTTGGCGTGGTGCTGACGAGTCGCTCTATCGCAGCCGCCGTAGAAGAAACGATGTACACCGTCCCCAAACTCGAGGATTACTCGCCAGAGGCGCTGGATCGCGCCGTCGCTGACCTCCTGTTTGCCCTCGACGCCGAAACCCGCGAACTGGAGACCGAATCTGAGTGGAAAACCTTCCGTGATCGCTGGATGGCCCGCAAGAACGGCGTGCTTACTCAGGTCAACGACACCTGGCTAAAGGCCGCACCAGGTCCGGCAAAACGAGAGGTTGGCCAGCGAGTAAACGCGTTAAAGGAACGTGTCGAAGCCGCCGTCGACGAAGCGCTATCCAGGCTTGTTGCCTCCGTGCTGCTCGGGAAAGGGTCTGAACAGCGGGTCGATGTAACCCTGCCCGGCATCCAGCGCCCCATCGGCGTCAAGCATCCGGTGTTGCGCGTGATGGATGAAATCGTCGCCGTCTTCAAGGCGATGGGTTACTCCGTCGGTGAAGGTCCCGAGGTCGAGACCGACTACTACAACTTCGAGTCGCTCAACTTCCCGCCGAACCATCCGGCGCGCGACACGCAGGACACACTGTTCATCGCCGGCCAGGAGAGCAAGCCGACTCGCGACCGGCTGATGCTGCGCACGCACACGTCTCCTGTGCAGATTCGCACCATGGAACAACAATCGCCTCCGGTGCGCATCGTTATTCCCGGTAAGGTACACCGCAACGATCCGCTTGACGCTACGCATTCGCCGGTCTTCCACCAGGTCGAAGGGCTCGCTGTGGACACCAACATCACCTTCTGCGATCTGAAGGGCACGCTCGACCACGCCATGAAGGCGCTGTTCGGCTCGTCGGTGAAGACGCGCTTCTATCCCTCGTTCTTCCCCTTCACCGAACCCAGCGCCGACATGCAGGTGAGCTGCATCTTCTGCGGCGGAAAAGGGTGCCGCAAGTGCAAGTTCAGCGGCTGGATAGAGTTGCTGGGCTGCGGCATGGTGGACCCTAACGTCTTCCAGTTCGTGAAGCAAAACGGCTACGACTCGTCGAAGATCTCGGGCTTCGCCTTCGGCATGGGCGTGGACCGCCTCGCGCTTCTAAAGTACGAAGTGGAAGGAATCCAGATGTTCTTCGAGGGTGACGTAAGGTTTTTGGAGCAGTTCGCGTGAGAAGCACGGAATGGTAGTCGCAAGGATCATCGGGGCAATTCTTCTCGCAGGAGCGGTGGGATGTGCAATCGCCAGCTCGATCTTGCTCAGTGACATGATTGGAGACATCAACAGAGTCTTCCTACTGGAGGACCAGGAGAACCCTCTTAGCTTTCATTTGGGCAAGCTACTTCGAATCAAGCGCAAGTACCGAGAGGTATGTCCGGACGGTGTTCGCGACAAATTACTGAACCGTTTGATGGTTATTGCCCCGGTCTTATTTTTGGTGGGCACTGAATTAATTTTCGGCTTTCGGTTTCCTGTGAGTCTGCACTAACTGATGACACTATGAGAATCCTCCCTGCATGGCTGCGTGAGTTCGTCGACGTTGCGGCCGACGATCGTCAACTCGCCGAAGACCTGACATCGGCCGGCATTGCGGTGGAGTCCGTCGTGCAGGAGAACGGTGCGATCGTCTACGAGATGGACCTGACGACGAACCGTGTGGACGCGATGAACCATTACGGCGTTGCGCGCGAGGCTTCGGCGATTTACGGTGTCGAGCTGCAGAAGGTCGTGCCCAAGCTGCCTGTGCCGGTTGAGCTATCTGACTTCCCTATTGTCATTGAAGATGACGAGGGCTGTGCCCGGTACTCGGCCCGCATCGTGCGTGACGTGAAGATCGGTCCATCACCACAGCAGGTGGCCAAGCGGCTCGAACTTCTCGGTTCCCGCTCCATCAACAACGTCGCCGACGCCACCAACTACGAGCTCAACGAGCTTGGCCATCCGACGCACGCGTTCGATCTCGACCTGCTCGAAGGCGGGACCATCATTGTGCGCAGCGCGCGCGAGGGCGAAATGCTCAAGACGCTCGACGGCGTCGAACGCAAGCTCTCGCCCGAAGACCTTGTCATCGCCGATGCCAGGAAGCCGGTCGCGCTGGCAGGCGTGATGGGCGGCTTCGACACGATGATTACCGAGGCGACGAAAAACGTGCTCGTTGAATCGGCATGGTTTTACCCCGCCGCCATTCGCAGTACGGCGAAGCGGCACGGCATGCACACCGACGCGTCTCATCGTTTTGAGCGCGGCGCCGACTGGGGCATCACACCACTGGCGTGCGATCGCGTGACACAGCTAATTCTGGAGAGCGCCGGCGGCGAACTTCCCGGCGGACAAATTGATGTAGTGGCGCGCATTCTCGATCCCGCTCCAATCGAGCTGCGACGCTCGGAGGTGAAACGTATTCTCGGCATCGATCTAGAGGAAGATGAGATTCAGCGAATCCTGCACAGCCTCGGGCTTCGCGTATCACCCGTGTTGCAGCCGGCGACCTTCAGTGTCAAAGTCCCGACTTGGCGTCTCGATGTGGAGCGCGAAGTCGATCTGCTGGAAGAGCTGGCGCGCGTCCACGGCTACAACAAATTTCCAAACACGCTGCCGGCCTTCCGGGCGCAGTAGAAACACTTCCTAATGAACCGCAGAGACGCCAAGGTCCGCGACACCATGCTCGCGCTCGGCTACAACGAGGTTATCTCGATTACATTCATCTCGAAGCAGGACGCGAAGACCTTTGGTAGCGGCGAGCCCCTGGCCATCGCCAATCCGCTGAACGAAGAGGCGGCCTTTCTCCGCACGTCCATGTTGCCCGGCCAGCTCAACATGGTGGATACAACCTGAATCGCGGCAATACAAACGTACGGCTGTTCGAGGCGGGCGAAGTGTTTGAGAAGGTGGGTGACGGTCGGGAGGAGTGCCGCCGCCTGGGCTTCGCCGCGACGGGCGATGCCATCGCGAAGAGTGTCCACGCGCCGGCGCAGCCTTACACCTTCTTCCACATCAAGGGTGATGTCGAGGAACTGCTGGCGGCGTTCCAGCACAGCTCGCTGTACTTTGACGCTCAGACACCCGAGTATCTGCATCCCGGCCGCTCGGCCCGCGCGGTCATGGACGGCGAGATCGTGGCGCGCTTCGGGCAGTTGCATCCCGAGCAGGCAGCCGCGCGCAAGGTCCGACAGGAAGTTTATGTCGCCGAAGTGCTGCTCGATCGGTTGTATCGCCATGGGCTTCGCGAGCCGCACTATAATCCCATCTCGAAGTTCCCGGCCGTCGAGCGCGACTTCTCCTTCGTCTTCGACGATGCCGTTACTTTCGAGCGCATCAAGTCGGCGGTCGAGGAACTGCAGATCGGTGAGCTGCAGGAGTTTGTTCCAGCGGAGATTTATCGCGGTGAAAAGGTTGGAGCAGGCAAATACTCAGTCCTGCTCCACGCGGAGTTCCAGTCGAAGGAACGCACGCTGCGCGACGATGAAGTAGCCCAATGGTCGTCGCAAGTCATCGCGAAACTCGAATTGCTCGGCGGCGCGCTGCGGGCGTGATGTCCGGTGGTGCAACGCTGAACCTGGATTACCCGTAGCCGCAGGAATTCTTGTGCTGTCATCCTGAACGAAGCGGCGGCGCGATTTTTCCGACAGGCCAGTTTGGCAGGCGCGGAGTCTACTCTGCGCCTTCGGTGTCGATCTTCTTGCTTTTGCTGCGGTGCCGGCCCGTTGTTGCCTTCACTTCTGGCAGTTCCCGGGCCACGCTGTCGAGCACTCCATTGATGAACGTCACTGACTCAGGAGTCGAGAACCGGCGCGCAATTTCCAGCGCCTCATTGATGACTACTGGGCGCGGAGTTTCGGGAGACCCCAGAAGCTCAGCCACTCCCGTGCGCAGCAGGTTGCGATCAACTGCCGCCATGCGATCCATTCGCCAGTTCGCATTGCGGACGATGATCTGATCAACTTCTTCCGCGCGTTCCGAAGCGACGCCGAACAGACTGTCGGCGAAAGCACGAACGTCTTCGTCCAGGTCCATGCGCTCAGCCCAGAATGTCCTCCGTACCTCCCCCGGGTCCTGCTTCCCCATGTCCAACTGAAAGAGCATTTGCAGCGCCAGCTCTCGCGACTTCCGGCGGCTCGTTGCCTTGCTCACGACTTGCCGTCCTTCATAGGCTCAACTATCTTTTCGCGTAGGCACGCCATCTCAACAGCGGCCAGACCGGCCTCGTATCCTTTATTGCCGGCTTTCAGGCCTGCGCGATCAATGGCCTGCTCGAGCGTATCGCAGGTCAGCACTCCAAAGACATGCGGCACTCTCGTTTCCTGCCCCGACTGGCCAACACCGCGCGTGACTTCGTTGGCGATAACTTCGTAGTGCAGCGTGTCCCCACGCAGGACGCATCCGATGCAGACGATAGCGTGGTAGCGCTTGGTCTCGGCCAGTTGGCGCGCCGTTCCCGGAATCTCGAATGCGCCCGGCACATGCGCGACAGTAATATCTTCCGGCTCGGCTCCGCACTGACGCAGCGCCTGCAGTGCACCGTCGAGCAGGCGCTCCGTGATGAAGGAGTTGAATCTGCTGACGACGATGGCGAAGCGCTTGCCCGCCGCGTTCAACGACGCTTCCAGGCCGCTACTCTTGCCGGTCTTCTTCGCGTAGGTCAGGAAACCGATTCGCAAACCGCTCACTTCCACTTCGAACAGACGCGCGCCGTAAGGCGTGTCGGCAGCTTCCTTGCGAATCGTGACGCCGAGCTTCTTCGCAATCTGCAATGCCGTGTCGGCATCGGAGACCTCCACCATCGCATCGACGCTGGGAGCCTCTGGCGCAGCGATGAACTCGATGCCCCCACTGGGTGCAAGCATCTCAACACCGTGACTGCCGCCCTCGTGCCACTCGTTGACGGGCGCAAACCCCAGCGCGCGAAACAACTCCAGCGCAGGCTGGAGATCCACCAACGACTTGCCGAGCACGCGAGGAAAGATGATGGAACGAATCATGGTGATCAATTGCCAGTGGTCAGTTATTAGACGAAGGTTCCAGTTGTTGACTGGCTACTGGCAACTGGCTACTGACTACTTTCCTGTGAACTGCGCCGGCCGCTTTTCCAGAAAGGCCTTCGTTCCTTCGTTCTTGTCCTCGGTGGCGCAGCAGACGGCGAACAGCGTCGCCTCAAGAAACAGGCCATCGGCCAGTGTCATGTCGAAGCCGCGGTTCACCGCCTCCATTGCGTACTGGATGGCCAGCGGCGAGTTGGCGATGATCTTGGCTGCGATCGCCTCGGCGCGCGCGATCAGCTCAGCCTGCGGAACGACCTCGTTCACCAGCCCGATGCGATGCGCCTCCTGCGCGCTGATCATCTCGCCCGTCAGCACCTGCTGCATCGCGAGGCCCTTGCCCACCAGCCGCGGCAGCCGCTGCGTGCCGCCGTAGCCGGGGATGAGTCCCAGCTTCACCTCAGGCTGACCCGAGCTTCGCGTTGTCGCTGGCGAGACGCATGGTGCAGGCCATCGCGAGTTCGCAGCCGCCGCCGAGCGCAAAGCCGTTGATGCAGGCGATGACCGGCTTGCCCAGGTTCTCGATCGCATCTACGATGGCCTGCCCGCGATGCGTGTACTCCTTCGCCGAAACCGGCGTCTGCTGCGACAGCTCGTTGATGTCGGCGCCGGCAACGAATGCCTTCTCGCCCGCGCCGGTGAGAATGACGACGCGGACATCAGCATCGTCCCTCAGATCGCCCGAAGACGCTCTTCAGCTCCTGCATGGTGGCCATGTTCAGCGCGTTGAGCACCTTTGGCCGGTCGATGGTGACGTAGGCAATCTGGTTCTTCTTTTCGAACTTGATGTTCTGGTAGTCAGTCATTGGTTTGATTCTCTCGCTACACAAACTTTCCCGGCACCGGTTTGTTCGGGTCGGCGTAATCGTAAAAACCCTTGCCTGACTTACGGCCGTACCAGCCCGCCAGCACCAGCCGCCTCAGCAGTGGAGGCGAGGCGAAGCGCGGCTCCTTGAACTCGTCGATACATCACGTGCGTGATGTAGTACGTGGTGTCGAGGCCGACGAAGTCCAGCAGCGTGAACGGTCCCATCGGATAGCCGCAGCCCAGCTTCATGGCTTCGTCAATGTCGGTGATCGAGCCGACGCCCTCTTCGTACGCGCGAATCGCGTCCAGCAGATACGGCACCAGCAGCCGGTTCACGATGAACCCGGTCTTATCGCTGGTGCGCACCGGCACTTTGCCCAGCATTACGTGCCGAACTCAACGCCGTGTCGAATACCTCGGGCGCGGTGGCGATGGTCTTCACCACTTCAACCATCTTCATCATCGGCACCGGATTGAAGAAGTGCAGACCGATGAAGCGCTCGGGCCGCTTAGTTGCCGTCATCAGCTCGGTGATTGAGATAGAAGAAGTGTTACTGGCAAAGATCGTGTCCTTCTTGACGATCGCATCGAGCTGCGCGTAGGTCTTGCGCTTCTCAGCGACGTTTTCGATGATGGCTTCAATGACGATGTCGCAGTCGGCGAGGTCTTGCATGTTCGTCGTACCCTTGAGTCGCGACTGTGCCTCGCTCTTCTGCTCCGGCGTGAGCCCGCCTTTTGCGGGGCCACGATCAACCAGCCTTGTCAGCGACTTCTCGATTCCGGCGAAACCCTTGTCGAGAAACTTCTGCTCCTGCTCCAGCACCGTTACGTCGAAACCCGCGGTGGCCGCAACTTGTGCGATGCCCGAGCCCATCAGCCCGCAACCGAGTACCCCAACTTTCTTGATGTCCATGTCCGCTTCTTCCTTTGAATGAATGTATGAGTCCTGAGGGAATCCGGAAAAGTCGACGTTCCTCCTCTGGGCTAAAAGCCCCATGAAGACTTAAAACGCGCTAGACTCGGGCCTGAAGGCCAGCTCTACTCGAAGCCGCGCCGGCTTCCGTGATCCTTGTGTTTTGTAGGTTTACAATCTGCCACTTCCCATCGCGCTTCTCTGCAACGATCGTGGGCCGCGCTTCCAGTTCGCTCACAGCGGCGCCCTCCAGGAACTGCAAGTACTGGCGGAGATAAACCATCGCCACATCCGGCCTGACAAACCGGATCTTTTCTACGCTATACCGGACCGTGCTGCCCTTGTAGATGGTGCCGAAGATCATGCGGTGTCCGGCCTCGATGGCTGCCCGTCCGGTGTAATACCCGCCGAGAATGTGGATAAAATCAGCGTCCTCCGCAAAGGACTCAGAGAAGCTCTGCCCATCGGCGGCATTCCATGCCGCTTCGAGTTGATACACCATTTCGTGGAGCGCTTTTTCGTCGTTGGTCATTTTCCGTGGCCAGTCTTCCAGGGTGCCTATCGCTGCAGGTTCTCGATGATTACCGTGATGCCCTGCCCGCCGCCAATACATGCAGTCGACAGCCCGTACTTTGCCTTCCGGCGGCGCAGCTCGTTCATCAGCGTGATGATCAGCCGCGTTCCCGTCGCGCCCAGCGGATGACCCAGCGCGATCGCGCCGCCATTCACGTTGACCTTGTTGCGGTCCAGACCAAGCTCCTTTTCGACCGCCAGATACTGCGCTGCGAAGGCCTCGTTCACCTCGATCAGATCAATGTCGTCCAGCTTCAGTCCGGCTTTCTTCAGTGCGATGCGCGTCGCAGGCACCGGTCCCGAGCCCATGATTTTGGGATCGACGCCCGCGATTCCCCAGCTCACAATGCGCGCCATCGGCTTCAGATCTCGCTTCTCGGCTTCGTCGAGCGGCATTACCACCACCGCCGCGCCACCATCCACGATTCCGCTGGCGTTACCGGCGGTCACGCTGCCATTCTTGCCGAACGACGGCTTCAGCTTGCGGAGGCTGTCCATCGTGGTCTCCGGACGCCGATGGTCGTCTTCGGTAAACATCTCGCCCGTCGGCTCACCTTTGCGATTGCGCAGCGGCACCGGCGTCAGTTCTTCCTGGAGTCGGCCCGCCTTGTACGCGTCGTCGGCGGCTTCTGCGAGCGCAGCGCAAACTCGTCCTGCATCTCGCGCGTCACGCCCTGCTGCTCGGCGTAAAGCTCGGCGGTGTTGGCCATGTACAGGCCGCAATAGGTGTCGAGTAGCGCCACCATGAGCGAATCTTCCAGCTTGCCTTCGCCGAAGCCGACGCCCCAGCGCATGCCGCGGATGACGTGCGGCGCCTGCGACATGGATTCCATGCCGCCGGCCAGCGCGATCTTCGACTCGCCAAGTTGAATCATCTGCGCCGCGCTCACGATGGACTGCATGCCCGAGCCGCACAGGCGATTCACGGTCAGCGCCGGAACTTCGATGGGAATGCCAGCCTTCAGCCCGACGTGCCGCGCGCCGTAAAGAGCATCGCCCGAGGTCTGCTGCGCGTTGCCCATGACGACGTGATCGATCTCGCCCGGCTCGACGCCCGAGCGTTTCATGGCCTCGGTGGCCGCGATGGCGCCCAGGTCCATGGCCGTGAAGTCGCGCAGCTTGCCGCAGTAGCGGCCCATGGGCGTGCGAGCGCCGTTGACGATAGCGATATCGGTGGTGTTCGGCATGAGTGGTATAGAAACTAAGCGCAGCGTTGAGGAAACCCTTGAGTTTATCAGCCGTCGAAGAAGGGCGGCAACCGCTGGATCCACGGACCCTCCGAAGTTCTACAACCGGGGCCTCGAGCGTGGGATTCGTCCGGGACGATGTAAGCCGCTCGTCCGCTGGCGGACAAGAAGTGCCGAATCTCGGACGTTCCCCGGTTTCCCCGCCGCTGCAGGCGCCGCTATCTGCACCCTTTTACAAGTACTTGACGGCTCGCGCAGTGTGGCGACTGAAGTGTAGGTCCCAAAGCCTGCTACTGCAATTGCGTGGGGAGAGTCGTGTCATGGCAAGAGTTGAACGTGTTCGCCAGGATGTATCGGCCTGGTTTGGGCCGGACGACCTGCGGCGGCAGTCTGAACAAGGCTGGAAGCTGGTCGCCGTCGAGTGGGAGCGCGAGCTGCCCGAAGAGGCTGCTGAGCCCAGCGTCCCGGGAGAGGTTCCGTTCGGCCTGCAAGTGGCGCAGGACCCACCGCCGCCCCTGGAGGAGAATCCCGCTGAACGCGAGGTCCTCTTCCTGATGATGGAGTTGACGATCCAAGACGGCCCTTATTCGGTCGATCGCCGACGAGCTCAATCGTCGGGGCCATCGCACCCGGCAAGGATTGAAGTGGACGCCTGTCTCAGTGTTTCAGATGCTGCCGACGCTTGATCGAGGTCGGCCCCAAGATTTTCGCAACCGAGGAGTGGCAACAACGGCGGCAGAAGCTGGCGAGGCTGGCGTCGCAGGTAGACCACGGATGCCGGTCTTATGCGCTCCTTTTGTAATCGTAGGACGGAGTCGCCTTTCAAGAGTCGCGACGTTTGGAAGCTACTGAATCTCTGCCCGGCTGCGGCAGGGCGAATGGCGTTTCCCGGAATTTTCGAGCTGCATGGAAACCGCCTGAATTTCGCAGCGGCGACCTGCATTCTCACATTCCGCGAAGCTATACGCTCCGCCAGGGCAGCGGTCCTGACCTGTATCCTGCCGATCCAAGCCGTCGAGTCCCCGCAGTAATTCAATGGAGACAGGCGGCCGCCCATGTTCTTTCACGCGCCATCTCTCGCCCATTCTCATCGCATCACGCCGCGCGCGTTCCGCCTCGCGCATTGCGGTGTCACGAGCCACCTCGGCCGCGGCCTGACTCTGTTTCGCAGCCTGCTCGGCAACTTTCGCTTGCATTGCCGCCAAAGGCAGATTCAATTCCGCCAGCACCTGTGCCTCTTCCGGATCAGCTGGCTGGAATTCGTCCTGATCCTGGCGATCCAACGGGAGACGATGGAAGACACCGCGCTGCATTGCGGCCCGCTCATGGTTTGGCTGTGCTGGCCACGTCGCAGCGAAAACTGTTGCAGCGAATGGAATCCGTGAGAAAAACCCGCGAAAGTCGCTACAATCGCCAGGGTCGCCACCAGGTATCTGCGCTCCATACTGCCTCCTCATGCCCTTTCAGACGAGCGAAGCAGCGGATAGTTAGGATTTTTTTCTGCGCAGGACTACCGCTGGTCAACTCCAATGTTCATGACTGTAAGTACACTTCGGGCCACGACGCAAGACTACTAAATCATTGCCGATCAGAGTGGTTATGCGTAAGACGCAACGCCCGGAGGCCGCATTACGATCCGCTTGTCCGGACAGCCGGACGACTCAACTGATAGCGCGTGAGACGGCGCACCAGGCTTTGGCGCCGGAGAGATGTTCGCGTCGTGGAATCCAGGCCGGCGCGGCGCGCCATCGCGGATTCCTGCAGGCCAGCCAGTTCGCCCCGCAGCCGGACGAGGTTCTCGCGATAGCAACCCAGCGCTTCACGAATGTCTGGATTGGTTGTGCTTTGCAGCCGGCCATCGAGCAAAGCGCCGACTGATTCCACCACCTCATGCAAGCGCAGAAGAGCGTTAAGCTCTTCCTGTAAGCCTACTGCCGGCGCGCCTGAAAAGCGCGCGAAGAAGCGCGTGAAATATGCGTTTGCATGCCGCAATGACTGCAGGCTGGCGCTGTCGTTTATGCACTCCATTCGGCTGTCGGACCTCCGTCCTCGAAACCACTTTGCGTGGGCCGGTGCTGCGATGGCGGAGGGCGCGGATGGCTTGGGCTGGGATTGTCTTCCGCTTCCGCCCAGCAATCGCGGACTCCGACATGAACTGGATCTGCTGTTGTATCAGCTCAGGTGAATTGCGAAGTTGGGATTCCAGAAGCTTTGCCCGGATAAGGCTGTAGAACTGTTCGAACTGTCGAGCGACCTGCCCACCCTTCTCAAAGTCGAGCGTGCCTTGCAACTGTTGCAGGACCAGCATGGCATGGCGGACAGCGGTGGCGCGCTCCTCGACGTCGCTGGCCCGAATCGCGCGGACGGCGCGCCGCATGTCGTCGATGGCGGTATCGAACAGAATGACCACCAGTTCGATCGGAGTGGCGCCACGTACAGCGTTTTCTCGATATGTCAGCTTCGCCTCGTGTGCGTTTTTCATCGCCGCGTCGAGCTGCTCTGGTGCTGCTGCCGGACAGGCTGTTCAGTTGTTCGGAGATTTGCTGCATCAAGAGGATATTCCTCCAGCGTCGCGTTCAGGGCGCTGTACTGCTGGGTCAGCTCCTGCTGTTCGACCGTCATCCGCGCCTCGAAGTCGTTAATGTCGTTGGTCAGCGACTGGTTCTGTTGCTGCAGTCCGGTCACCGCCAGCGCGACCGGCCCCTGGGTCACGTCGGTCATCTGCATCATCTGGTTGTCGAAGAAGGTGCCGAACCCCTGCGGCGAGGTTGACTGAAAGAAATTCTGAAAGTCCTGGTAGTGATTGGTGAGCGCATCGTTGAGCACTGTGGAGTTCACCTGCAGCGTGCCGTCGTCCTGCATCTCCAGGCCCAGCGACTGCAGGTTTACGTATTGACCTGTCCCCGATACAGCATAAGAGACGGCGCTGAGCAATTGGCTCTGCAAGTCACTTATCTGGCTAAGTCCCGCCAGAGGTCCTTCCTTGCCGTTGGCATCGACCGTGAACTGGCTGTTGATATCGTCCACGACCGTGTTGTAGGCGGAGACGAAATTATTGATGGTGTCCGTCGCCTGGCTGGTATCAGCGCCAACCGTGATCGTGACCGGCGTATTCGGCGCGCCACTTGCCAGGTCCAGCGTCACGCCCGGCAATCGCCGTCGTTACCGTATTGCTGGAGCTGTCAATCGGACGCCGTCCACCGTGAGTTTCGCATCCACTCCTGCCGTTCCCTGCGTGAAGTTCAGCGCCGAACTGGTGACGGTCAGGTTGCCGGCGGCCCCGGATGTCTTGCTGACCAGCGCCAGTCGCGACCCCTGGGCGTCGGTCACCACGTTCGCCGTCACTCCATAGTTGGACGAGTTAATGTAGCTGGCCGCCTGCTGCAGTGTGTTGTCGCCTGACGGAATCACGATCTTTGTCGGTGCTCGAGGGATTGTTGGGATCGCCGTACGCGACATCAATTTCGTCGCCGCCAAGCTGGGTGGCGGAAGGCACGTAATCTGAGTAGCTTGACGAGACGGTAGCCAGATTGGTCACCGTGACGGTGTGGTTCCCAATTGCGGCAGTATCCGCAGTCGCGGTGACGATGTTGCTCTGGCTCGAAGTGACCGTCCTGGCATCGAGACCGCCGGTGACGTCCTGCAGGCTATTGGCGGCCGTATAGAGCGCCTGGAGATCGTTGCTGATGGTGCCCAGCACGCTGATCTGCTGGTTGATGTCGGTCTGCTCCGCCTGCATCTGGGTCTCGGGCTGGCGCTGGATGGCCATCAATTCGCTGACCACGGTCTGCACGTCGATGCCGCTGGTCTTGCCGCTGAATGCGTCGTTGATGCTGGAGAGAATGCTGGAGAGATTGGCGCTTGAGGTACTCACGATCTAAGCACGGCTCCTTCTGTAAACGTTGTGGCTGCGTGCCTCTCTCGGCAAAATTGCAGGGAAGAAGGGGAACCCGAAGGTCCCACCTTCTCCCCCGTGCAACCCGTAGTGTTCGCCCGGCCGGTTGCGCGCCGTCAGGAGAATGACCGCTCAAACTACTGGAGCAGCTTGAGCACCGCCTGCTGCATCTGGTTCGCCTGCGCCAGCGCCGAAATACCGGTCTGGTTCAGGATTGAGTACTTGGTCAGGTTCGCGACTTCCGTCGGGATATCGGCCGAGGTGATGTCGCTTTGCGCGGAAGTCAGGTTCTGGATCTGGGCGCTGATAACGTTGCCGGCAGCCTGCAGACGATTGACGCTGGCGCCGATGTTGCCGCGCAGCGCCGAGACCTGGCTGATGGCGTTGTTGATGTCGGTCAGCGCCGTCTGCGCGCTGGCCGCCGTCTGCAAGTTGTCATTGGCCAGGCTGACGCCGTTCATGTTGTTGCTGGAGAACTGCCCCAGTGTGACCCCGATGGTGCTGCTGCCCGACCGGCGTGGAATCGCTGAGGAACACGTTCATGGTGCTGGAGTTGGTGGTGTTGTCGAAGGCCCCGCTGGCGGCGCCACCAATGTTGAAGACTGCCGTAGCGGCGTCCGCTGCGAGTTCGTTGGCAGCGGACGTGCCCCGGTTCTCGGCATCGGTAACCACCAGACTGCCCGGCGGCGTTCAGCGTAGCCACCAGCCCGGTGCCGGAGCTGTTGATGTCGTTGATCACGTCGCCCACTGTGGTGTCGGCAGCCTTGGTGGTGTAAATGGTGGCCCCGCCGGTGGTCTTGATGGCCAGCGTCCCGCTGGTTGCCGTGGCCAGGCCGGCTGGAGCGCCAGTGTTGTCGCCAACGATCTGGTTGAAGTTGGTGCCGCCGCCGGCGAAGATGGCCGAGCCGTTGTAGGTGGTGTTGCTGCCGATGCGGTCGATTTCCGCCTTGATCGCGGTGAACTCCGCATCCAGCGCCTGGCGCTGCGAGCCGTCGTTGATGGTTCCGTTGGCCGACTCGGTGGCCAGGGTGACCGCGCGGTTCAGCAGGGTGGTGACCTGGCGACAGCGCGCCATCGGCGACCTGCAGCTTGTCGGCGCCCTCGGTTGAGTTCAGCGCCGACTGGGTCAGCGCGGTGACGTTGGCCCCCAAGCCGTTGGCGATGGCCAGGCCGGCGGCGTCATCGGCGCCGGTAGTTGATGCGCGAACCCGTCGACAGACGGTACAAAGTGTTCTGCAGGCTGCGCTTGGTAACGTGTTAACTGGTTCTCTGCAGCAAGGGATGGAATGTTATACAAAACGCTAATTGCCATGGGATAGCTCCTCTCTCATGGTTCCACCTTGCCCGAGCTCCACGTGAGTTCGTTGCCCGCAGGTGCACTGCCGGGGGTTAAGACCGGCGGAACCGACTGCTTGTTCACCGTCCTTATCGGCCCCTGCCCAAATCCGGCTTTAATTGCGCGCTCCCACGCTCGCTTCAGCGCGTTCTCTTGCATGGCAACGACTTAGCCCGCTCTCAGTCAGAGCACTGCAGTCGCGCACCTAAAGGGATCCAGTGCATCCTGAACTTCCACCGAAGGCTCAAGCGCTCGGCAACTTTTGCCGATGTCCTGGCTGAGTCGTTCCCCCGGCCCGAGGCCTCCGATGATCCAGCTCACCCGCCTGAACAACGCCCGCCTGGCGCTCAACTCCGACCTTATTAAGTATGTCGAGGAAGGCGCCGGACACCGTCATCACCTTGCTCAACGGCGAGAAGCTGGTGGTGCGCGAAACCACCGGTCAGGTGATCGAGCGTGTCCTGGAGTTTCGCCGTGCCATCGTGAGCGGCGCCAGCGATTGCCCCTCGCGCCAGCGGCCGCGACGAGTCTCACCTATCCCCATTGCTTCGCTAACGCGCCGCCGAAGCGCAGCGGAGCCCGACCGTGGATAAGAGCAGCTTCGCCGGGCTGGCCGTCGGGGTCGGTGGCGTCGTCGTCGGTCTGCTGCTGGAAGGCGGCAAGATCTCGCAGTCCTGCAACCCACCGCGGCGATGATCGTCTTCGGCGGCGCTTGGGGGCGGTGATGCTGCAATTCCCGTTGCCGGTGGTGGGCACGGCATTTCGCCGGCTGATCACCGTCTTCTCTCGAGCCCAAGCTTGATCCGCAGCAGGTGGTGCGGCAGTTGGTGGTGTTTGCCAACAAAGCCCGCAAGCAAGGCATCGTCTCGCTTGACGCCGACCTGCCCGCTATCCAGGACCCTTTCTTGCGCAAATCCCTGATGCTGGCGGTTGACGGCACCGAACCGCAGGAACTGCGCAAGATGATGCAGTTGGAGCTCGACAATCAGGCCGAACGAGGACAACATTCCCAAGGTCTTCGAATCGGCCGGCGGATTTTCCCCACCATTGGCATCATTGGCGCGGTGCTGGGGCTCATTCAAGTCATGCAGCACCTGGACAACATCGACGAGGTCGGCAAGGGCATCGCGGTGGCTTTCGTGGCCACGGTGTACGGCGTCGGGGCCGCCAACCTCTTCTTTCTGCCCACCTCCGGTAAGCTGCGCATCCGCATCCGCGAAGAGCAGGTGGTCCGCGAGATGACGCTGGAGGGAGTCATCTCCATCCTCGAAGGCATGAACCCCAGAATGCTGGAGGCCAAGCTGGTCGGGCTTCCTGAAGGATTTTCCCAAAGTCAAAGCCCTTACCGCCGCCGGAGCCGTGCTGTGAAACGGCGCGGCGCTGGAGCGATCACGTCAGCCACGACCGGTGGCTGGTCTCCTATGCCGACTTCGTCACCCTGCTGTTTGCGTTCTTCGTCGTGATGTACGCCTCGGCACAAATGGACCAGAGAAAAGCGGGACGCCTCTCCGTCGCGATCGAGTCGGCCTTTCAGCAGCTCGGCATCTTCCAGGCGGAAGGCCACAAGCCGGGAAAGACGCCCCACAAGATTCCCCTCGCCGGCACTCGCACGCCGGGCGGCGAATCGGCGGAGCAGGAGCTCAGCGCAGTCCAGGGTGAATTGGAGAAAGTCCTGGCGGGAGAGATTAAGCGCAATGAGGTCGCTCTCCACCTCGAACCGGACGGCCTGGTCGTCAGCTTGCGCGAGGCCGGTTTCTTCGACAGCGGATCGGCCACCATGAAGGCACAGGCCGAGGACGCATTCCGCCGGGTGGCCCAGATTCTGCAGGAGCATCCTTACGGCATCCGTGTAGAAGGTCACACCGATCCGGTCCCCATCCACACGTCGCAGTTCGCGTCCAATTGGGAGCTGTCCACGGCGCGGGCGACCGAACTGGTGAAGATTCCTGATCGAGCAACACGGCATCGCCGCCGAGCGGTTGTCGGCAGCAGGTTACGCGGAGTTCCACCCCGTCGCCAGCAACACCACCAGCAAGGGGCGGCAACTCAAC
>CAVPFD010000001.1:0-14335 GCA_963703645.1 uncultured Acidobacteriaceae bacterium | reverse complement strand
GAGGGGTTGCGAGCAATATGCGGATGAGGCTAGATTTGCGGGATGACAGTATCTGTTTTCATCGGGACAAGCGTCGATGGATTTATTGCCCGACCGAACGGCGAGCGACACTTTCTGCCGCCGGATGGCGGCGAACCGCATGGATATGACGAATTCATGGCAACGGTTGATGCCCTGTAATAGGTCGCAAGACTTTCGAGACGGTTCGTAGCTTTGCGGCGTGGCCGTACGGTGAGAAACGGGTCGTGGTCCTGAGTAAACGTACCTGTCGATCTGTCTGTGGCACGGGAAGGCGTTGTGGAACAGATGGCCGGACCTCCGGCGGAGATTATTGCGAGGCTGGCTGACACCGGTGCTCAGCACCTCTACGTCGATGGAGGAACTACGATTCAGAGATTCTTGCGTGCGGGCCTCATTCAGCGCCTCATCATTACCCGAGTGCCCATACTCATTGGAGAGGGAATTCCTCTTTTCAGCACGCTCCCGCATGATATCCGGCTACGCCACGTAGCGACCCACCACTACCGGAGTGGTTTGGTTAAGACCGAGTACGAAGTTGTAAACCGGGGTTGACGGAGCGGATAAGAGCTGGGTCGACCAGGTCGGGGTTATCGGCATGGCCGCTTTCTTCGCAGTCTAGGACCGATGTCAGGGAGTCCGGGCCGGGACAGGATTCGAAAGAGGAGAATTCGCATGATTTCAGATATGCCTCTGGTCTCCAAACGATTTCCGCGCGCTGCGAAGTACAATCCCGACTGGGTTCTTGCCAGTGTCAGCGGTGCGGCTAATCCGCTGTGGCTGAGCGAGTGGCTCGCCGCGGCGATGGACTTGCGGCCCGACATGCGTGTACTGGACCTCGGCTGCGGACGAGCTGCGTCGTCGATCTTCCTGCGGAGGGAATTCGGCGCGCAAGTTTGGGCAACGGACCTCTAGTTTAGCGCTTCGGAGAACCTGCAGCGCATCCGCGATGCAGGCGTCGAAGACGGCGTGTTTCCGATCCATGCGAATGCCAGGTCGATGCCGTTCGCAGCTGAGTTCTTCGATGCCATCGTGTGCATCGATTCCTTTCCTTACTTCGGAACGGATGATCTCTACCTGAACTATCTCGCGCAGTTTGTGAAGCGGGGCGGCCGGCTCGGCATCGCAGGTGCTGGTCTGATGCGAGAAGTCGAGCCGCCACCTCCCGAGCATCTTCGCGAGTGGTGGACACAGGATCTCTGGTGCCTGCACTCAGCGAACTGGTGGCGCCGGCACTGGGATCGTACAGGCATCATGGACGTCGAGGTGGGCGACACTATGCCCGACGGTTGGCAGTTTTGGCTGGACTGGCACAAGGTGGTAGCTCCCGACAACCAATCTGAAATCGAGGCGCTTGAGGCTGATCAAGGCAAATACCTGGGCTACGTTCGCCTCGTGGGTCGGCGACAAGGCCGTGTTAAGCTGGCAGATCACATTGAAACTGTAGCAACACAGTACACGAAAATGCCCTTGCTCCGCACTCGCCAGTGACGCTAAGAGAAAGTGGGAAACCGCCGCCGGAATGAAGCAAAATATCAGTGTTATATCGGCCCTTCCAGGTCAGGAGGCACCCAAGTGCGCCTCGCCTCAGAGTTTCGTACGACGTCGAAGCTGTAGTACAAGGAGTGAAGGTCTCTATCTTCTCCAAGCTCGGCAACCGTCTTGCACGCAGCTTGGTAGGGATCCGAGAGGTCGCTCGTCGCTTTCGCCACTATCATCGACCAAAAGCGGGTAAGGGTCTCATGGTATCCCGAACTGCTGCTCTCGATCGTCCCCGAGGCTTTGTTGTAGCGAAGAATGCCGGCCCGCATTCGCTCCAAGGCCTGGTCACCGAATCGATGCCGGTAGGAAGTGGCGACGGCTACATGTGCTGCATGAGTCCAATCGATCTTTGCTAACGAAGTAGCCTCCCAGGTCGCGACGAAATCTTCAAAGGCTTCTCTCGACTCCAGGAATCCATAGCGCGGTCGAAGCGGTGGGTGCCGCGCCGCCAGTAGACGAGTGGATTCCCCTCCGATGTCGATGCCCGGTCAACTCGAGCCAACACCAGATCGTGGTCGCCGGTCGGGTAGACCTCGGTCACCGTGCAATGCATCTCCATAACTGCGTTGTCAGACAGCACGCCTTCACCTTTTGCCACGCTCTGCTCTCCTTCGCGAAGCAGACGCGCTTGGAATCGGCCCAAATGCAAGAGCACTCTACCTTTGGTCGAATTCCTGGACATCGCCACACTCACCATCGGAGGATCGAAGGATAAACACAGTGGAGTGAACTCACTGTCATCGCGACATTTTCTGCGGAAAGGATGGCGATTCCGGTCGGAACGAAGTTTGCCGCGCGACGAAAGAGTGCCGGGAACCGCAAATCATCAGAAGTGGAATGAATGGAGTTCAACATGCCTCGATTGTGTGCGATTCCATCTTTCTCTTGAAGAGGGAATCGAAAGTCCTTAAGGGTATTGTCATTATGATTCCATGGTGAAAACGCTTTCTTGGAATCCATTCCACGACAAATTTGGACGAAAAGGATTGGATTCTATTTCAGGCAGTCCAGCAGGACGCCCGCTTGTCTTTCGCAGAACTTGGCCGGCGTTCCGGACTTTCAGCTCCCGCCGCGGCGGAGCGCCTACGCCGCCTTGAAGACGCTGGTCTGAATTCTCGGCTATGCGGCACGGATCGATCACCGGCATCTCGGTTTGTCGTTGCCTGTTTTTATGGAAGTTCAGGTCAAACGACCAGACTACCCTCGATTTCAGAGGGCAGTCCAAAAGCTCGCCTGGGTTCTGGAATGCCACCACGTCGCCGGCAGATCCTCATTTTTCTTGAAGGTGGCCGTGCCTGATACTCAAGGTCTAGAGCTGCTGATTGGGCACTTAAGCCAGTTCGGGGAGACGGCCACCACCCTGGGCGCCATCTACGGTTGATGATAATGGTGTTGCACAGCGGAATGTCGAGCCCGTTCTCGATGATGGTGGTCGCGACCAGAATGTCGGCTTCGTGCCGCATGAAGGCGAGCATGATGCGCTCCAGTTCGTTCTCCGGCATCTGGCCGTGGCCGACCAGAATTCGCGCCTTGGGCGACATCTCGCGGATCTTGTCGGCGATCTCGTAGATGCTCTCCACGCGGTTATGCACGAAGTACACTTGCCCGCCGCGCTCCAGTTCTTTCTCGATGGCCGAGCGCAGCAGCTTTTCATCCCACGCCGCGACGACGGTCTGGATTGCCATGCGATCTTTGGGCGGCGTCTCGATGACGCTCATGTCGCGCAGCCCTAGCAGCGACATGTGCAGCGTGCGCGGAATGGGCGTGGCCGACATGGTGAGCACGTCCACTTCCTTGCGAAGCTGCTTCAGGCGCTCCTTGTGACGGACGCCGAAGCGCTGCTCTTCGTCCACGACCACCAGGCCGAGGTCGTTGAACTTGACATCCTTCGACAGCACGCGATGTGTGCCAATGACGATGTCCACCTCGCCAGCCTCAAGCTTGGCGATGGTTTCCTTCTGCTGCCTGGCCGTGCGGAAGCGGCTGAGCATCTCGATCTTGATGGGAAACGCCGCCAAGCGCTGCCGGAAGGTGTTGTAGTGCTGGAAGGCGAGCACGGTCGTAGGCGCGAGCACCGCTACCTGGCGATTGTCGTTGACCGCCTTGAACGCCGCGCGCATGGCCACTTCCGTCTTGCCGTAACCGACGTCGCCGCAAAGCAGACGATCCATCGGCGTCGCCGATTCCATGTCGCGCTTTACGTCAACGATGGCGTTCATCTGGTCTTCGGTCTCGCTGAACTCGAAGGTGTCCTCGAACTCGCGCTGCCATTCGGTGTCGCCGGCGAAGGCGTGGCCGGCGGCGGTCTTGCGCGCCGCGTAAAGCTTCAGTAGCTCCTCGGCCATGTCTTTCATGGCCTTCTTCACGCGCGCCTTGGTCTTCTGCCACTGCTGCGTGCCCAGCCGGTTCAAGACCGGCGTCACGCCGTCGGACGAGCGATACTTCTGCACCAGGTCCAGTCGCGTCAGCGGAACATACAGCCGCGCGCCCTCCGCGTACTCCAGCACCATGAACTCAACGGTGCCGCCGTCTTCCTGCGGAACCTCCTTCAGCCCCTGATACTGCCCGATACCATGCTCGACGTGGACGACGTAATCGCCCACCGCGAGATCGCGAAAATCAGAGAGAAACGCCGAGACCTTCGACTTCTGGCGCTGCGGATGCGCCAGGGAAACTTCCGGCTCATCGAAAAGATCGCGCGCGCCGAAGAGCACGAGATTCGCCTCGGGCAGCGCAACGCCCTCCGGCACGTAGGCCTTCACGATTGTGGTAGCAGCGACGTCTTCCTCGAAGTAGGTTGACTCCTCGACATAGACTTCACTGCCCGGCTTGGGCGTGCGGCTGCCGATTCGGAATGACAAGTTGTATTCGTTGAAGACGTCCGCCAGGCGCTCGACTTCACCCGTGCTCGAAACGGCGAAGATAACCCGCTTGCCCTCGCGCGTTAGCTGACCGACCTCCTCGGTCATCGCCGCAACCGAGCCGTGGAAGCGCGTGGTCGGCTGAGTCTGCAGCACCAGATGATCGCCTTCATCGCCACCTTCGATGCCAAGTTGTTCCACTGCGACGGTCGTCGCCCGTTGCGAGCGCACACGCCACTGCTCGGGCGTCAGATAAAGATCTTCAGGACGAACCAGATTGCCGACGAGACTACGTTCATGAGCATCGGTCACTCTCGTCCACCAGGCATCGTGTGCTTCCGCGAGCGCGTCGGGTTCGTCGAGGAGCACGACAGCGCCCGGCAGCAGGTCGAAAATGCTCTCCCTGGCGCCGACGATGGGCGCATAGAGCTCCCATCCCGGGAACAGAGCTACGCCGGTCGCGCGCACCGTTTGGTCAACCGCTGCCGCGTCGCCCGCCAACCGGTCACCGACCAGCCGCGCGTTGATCGCCGCGAGCGTGTCTTCTTCCACCGGGGTCTCGGTCAGCGGAAGCAGCACGACTTCCTCCGTTGTCGCCGCCGAGCGCTGCGTGCCGGGATCGAATTTGCGGATGGATTCAACTTCATCACCGAACAGCTCGATGCGAACCGGCCTGTCGAGTTCAGGCGGATAGACATCGAGCAAGCCGCCGCGATGCGCGAAATCGCCGGGCATCTCGACCACGTCCACCTGGTTGTAGCCGACGATGCGCAGGTGCTCGATCAGCCGTTCGGGATCGACCATCTCGCCCCGGCGGACCACCCTTGCCAGGTCGGAATAGAAGCTCGCATCGCGCAAGCGCATTGCCGTTGCCGCGACCGGCGTGATGACGACGCCGGCAGCACCCGTGGCAATCTTCCACAACGAAGTGGCGCGGGCTTCCTGGATTTCAGGATGCGGCGAAAGATTTTCGAACGGCAGGACGTCATAGGCGGGCAGGCCGACGACCTGCTCAGGAAGGACTGCGCCGGTTAGCTCAGCCAGCGAGCGCGCCACGGGAAGCAGGTCCTCGAGCGCGCGGTTGTCGGAGACGATGACAATCAGCGGCCGCGCGACCGCGCGGTGCAGTAGAGGATAGAAGAGAGCTTTACCGGTGGGATTGAGGCCGGACACACGACTTCCCGCCGCGCCTCCCTTTACCCGGGTAACAGCACGCACAAAGGCGGAAGACTTTTCCACGTCCGCAAAGAGTTCGCGGACGAACGGCAGGATCATCGCTTTTCCAGTTTACCAGTAGGACAGTTGGCAGTGGTCAGTTGTCAGTTCGATAGATGCCGCCACTCAAGCTAGCTGACAACTGGCGACTGACCACTATTCTCAGAACTCCAGATGCAGTCGCAAACCAGGCACTGTCACGGGCCCCCGCACCTGGTTGTAGCCCGGGTTGTTGACATGCTGCAGGTCGAAGGCAAAGAAGATGCCTCGCCAAACGTGGGCGGTATAGAACGCTTCTTCGATGGTTTCGCGGCCATAGGTCAGGCCGCCATCGCCGAGAAGAAATCCGAGGCCACCATTGGCCAGATATGCTGCGTGCGCCGCCGAGATTCCGCTGGAGACGAAGGCTGCTCCGGTACGGTCCAGGCTGCGATGCCAGCGCGTGCCTTTCACGTATACGCCTATTTCCACCCCTTCGTTGTCTTCGGTGTAGGCAAACGACTCATGCTTGCCTTCGTTCCACCCCCACCGTCCAAACGACCAGATGTCAGTCGAGACCTCCTGCTCGAAATTGAAGCCAAAACCGTACTTGATGGTTCCCTGCCTTCGAGTTGCTGTGACGTCAGGCGTTGGAGTGACGTGGTTCAGGTAGTCCTGCACCGCCTCTTCATAGTTGCCCATGTTGCCATGGTTAATGTAGTTGAGGATGCGAATGGTCGTGTCCCGGTTCTTCAGCAGCTTGGGGCGCAGCTCCAGCTCGATGTTCTCAGCGCGAGCACGTGCGACGTTGGCGTCGAGGTTGGGACCGTTAGCAACTTTCGGCATCAACACCTCGGCAAACCGCAAGCCCCAGTTGCGGTCTTCGTAGTCGAAGATGGCTCCAACGGTGTAGCCACGCGTGTCGGCGGCGTAGTCCCACGCGCCGTTGTTGGCGATAACCCAGTTCAGGAACTGGTAATGGCTATCGGAGCCACCGACGTTCAGGTCGAAGAAGTCGGCCAGGGAGAACTTTCCGAACCGGATGTCCAGCCGGCGCACGGGAACCTGCGTGGCCAGCGAGAACAGTGTTCGCTCTACTTCAATCTTCTCTTTCGAGAAGGGGATGATCTGCTGAATCATCAGGCGGGCGATGTATGGCTGAGCGCCGAGATTGGGGTTACGAACCACGTCCAGGTTGGTGAAGCCTGCAAGCCCGAGCGCGCCGCTGATGCCTCCCCAGCCTGCTTCCTCCACATCCAGATAAGCCATGGTGTTGGGCGTGAACTCGTAGCCGCTGAAGAAGGTCAGCACGCGCGAGGTGGCGTGCTCGGAATAGTTTTTCAAGCTGTTGGTCCCGCTGTACAGGGCGTAAAAGTCGCCATGCTCCTGAAAGACGAGGTTCGCCTGCCCGGAAAACCACCACTTCGAAGTGTTCGAGTGCTCGAAGAACGTGGCCTTGGGATCGGGGACCGGCGCCTGCGGCTCGGATGGCGGAGAGGCATCCTGGGCCAAACTGGCGAGCGTCAGGCCCATCATGAGCGCCAACAGGAGAATAAGCCTCCAGCCGGGCATGCCCTGCCGCGAGCCCGTGATTCGCAGCCTGCCAGCCGCTCGAATTAGAACCAGAACGTACATGATCTCGCGCGTCGAGTACGGGCGGAGAGTGGATTCCCGCTACCGGGCGATCCTGAAGTCTCACACTTCCGTGTTGCACGAAGGTTACAAACCAGGCGAATCAGGCTGACTTCGACCAGGAAAAACGCCAAACGCATCTTTAAGGTGCCGCACGAACGTCTTATATCATACCGGGGTAGGGTATGTGAAGATGAAGCACTCCCGCCGGGTTCGAAGGGCTACTTCAGATAGGCCCGGACCAGGCCAATCAAGTCTTCGCCCAGCTCTTCAGGAGAATCCATCTTCTGATCGGGAGTCATCATGTGCAGGCGTATGTGGTCCTCGAGGATCTCCGCCATCAGGCCGTTGACGCCGCCGCGAATTGCAGCCAGAAGCATGAGGATGTCGGCACACTCGTCGTCCGCAGTCAGGGCGCGTTCCACGGCAGCGAACTGGCCGCGCAGGCGCTTCACCCGGAAGAGCAGCTTTTGTTTCTCGCGCGAGATTTCCGGGGCTTTGTCTGCCATATAGGATAGGGGGGTATGCTATCACAGATCGGCTTAGCGTCCATCCCCGCCTGAGCAAGAGCTGGCTCTCACCTTCTGTTGTATCCCTGCATGGTTACCCTGCTTCCAAATTGTTACGAAAGTACAGTTACCAACCCTGTACCTTCGTAATCTTGACAAGGCCCCGGCATGAGCTACGCTGGAGATGGACCGTCTCGACGATCGAGGGATATGTGTCCTCACCCGCCCCAGGGCACGGTGCAGCGTTCTTTGAAAAATAGCGATCGAATGTTTGTGGACCCGGTCGCAACGTCGAGCGAAATTCACGGCCAGACATCAATGATCGGAGACGCCGAACCAGCCGCTGAGCGGCGGCATGGGTTCGGAAGGATGCCCGGAGTTTCCCTGTAAGCGATTCTAAATAAAGAAGATGCTTGTAACTATTATTAGATTGAAGAGTTTACGGCGAGAAAGTCCGTAATGTGATGATTCCAAAGAACCGGTGGGGGAGGGTGCTCAGCTAGTTGCCTCTGCCTGGTTGACTGGCTCCTCAAATCCGCTTGGCCGAGCCGCCGTAAGGACACTGGCGCTCACGGTTATGGCGAGGTTGATGCACAGCGCGACGAAGCCGGCGTTCAGGCCGAGGAATGGATCGTGCTTGGTCAGCAGCAGGAGAGCGGTGGTGCCCACGCCGACTACTACGCCGGCGAAGACACCGGTCATGGTGACCCGCTTCCAGAACAGGCCGAGAACAACGCCGGGAAAGAACTGGGCGATCCCTGCGTAGGCCACAAGCAGCAACGAGACCAGCGTGGTCGAGCTGTGAATGGCGAAATACAAAGCAATGCCGGTGATGACCACCACCATGACTTTGGCGAGCTTCGCCACATCGTCATCCTTCATGGCAGGCCTGAACAGAAGGCGAACGAAGTTCTTGGCGAACAAGGTAGCCGCGGCCAGAATCAGGATGGCGGCCGGAACCATGGCAGTAAGTGCGCCGGCTCCGCCTATCACACCCAGAAACCACGGCGGGAAGGTCTGGCGAACCATAGTCAAGAGCGAGAGATCCCCGTTCTTGAGGCCGGGTATGACCAGGATCGCCGTGTATCCGACAAACAACAGCAACGGCAGCGTGATGCCGTACAGGGGCATAATGACTGCATTACGTCGCAAGGTATCGCCGCTCTTGGCCGAAAACACGGAGCCAAACGTGTGCGGCCACATGTAGAAACCCAGCGAGGTGAGCAGAACAGTCGAAATGTACCAAGCGTGGCCCATATTCGACGTGCTTCCCGGCATGGTGAGATGGGCCGCCTTGGTCTGCGCCAGCGCCTTGAACATAGGGCCGATGCCGCCGAAGTAGTGATAGGGAATTCCTATGCCAACGGAGAACGCCGCAATCAGCATGAGCGCATCTTTCAGCACGCTGACCCAGGCTACAGAACGAATACCGCTGGACAGAACGAAGCCGGCAACAATGACAAACGCGATGGTCATCGCGACGGGGCGGGAAATCGCCTGAAAGCTGGCCACCTCCACGATGATGCCGAGGCCAGTGAGTTGCAGTTGCAGATACGGGACGATAAACGCGACGCCGACGATAGCCACCAGTGCGGCCAGATATTTGCTGCCGTATCGTTGCATAAAGAAATCGGATTGCGTATGCAGCGTGAACTTCCGCCCGACCTCCCAAATCTCCGGCAGGATGAAGAAGGACACGACGTAGGCCAGGGTCAGGTAGCCGAGCACATACAGGGTGGGTCCGCCACGAGAGTATGCCCATCCGCTGGCTCCGAGAAAGGCGAACGTCGTGTAGATCTCTCCCGCCATAAGGAGCCAAACGAAGATGAGGCCAAATCCTCTGCCGGCGACAGTCCACTGCTCGAGATTCATCTTGCGGCGTACGCCCGCGAACAAGCCGGTGACCGCGCCGAGCAGAATGATGCCGCAGATGATGGTCATGGCGATGATGCTGGGCTTCATTCCGCGTCACCTTTTCTTGCGTTGGGCAGTTCGCCGCGATGGCGCTTTTGCAGGCGATACGCCCCCCACAAACAAATACTGGTAAGGGGAATCCAGCTCATCAGCCAGAAGAGGTTGAAAGGAAGGCCAAGCACAAGCGGGTAAACGCGGTCCCACAAGGAGACCGAAAAACATACGGCCAGGAAAGGAATACACGCGAGCAGCAGAGACGCTGGGGTTGGCTTCATATCGCAGTTATTTCGGCAATCTGCGTCTCAATTCCCTGCCCGATGCGCGACACGCCGAGACCGTGCCGGCGCGGGTCCATGCCAACAGGAATCGCCTCAAAGTGCAAGGAAAAAAGGATGATAGCACGCATCGAAAAAATCTATGGCAAATTCATCATCTTTGAGCTGCGGGGACAAATCTAATGGCTGTAGTTATATTTATCTACATAGAGAGGGCTGTGCGTGAACTTGCAACAGCGTAACGATCAACCAGAGACCGATATCATGATAGAAAAGGGCCATCTTAAGAAGCGATACATATTTGCAAGCGACTTTGATCAGACCCTGAGCTTCAACGATTCAGGCTATGTTCTTGCGGACCTGCTTGGAATTCCGGAGGCGGAATTCGAGCGCAAGGCCACGGGCATGGCCAAGTTGAACCTCGTCCAGCAGGGAGGCGAACTCGCGTACCTGCTATTGCACGATCCTGAATTCCGCTCGAAGGTGCGCCCCAAGCACCTTTATGAAGCAGGCAAACGGGTCCGCCTGAAACCGAACATTGATGCGCTCTACCGCTATCTCTCCGAAGAGGTGGAAGATTACCATTTCGACTTTTATGTGATCTCCGCCGGACCGGTGGAAGTAATCCGCTCGGCGCTGGAAGGCATCATTCCCGCCGATCACATTTACGGTACAGAGTTCGAATACAACGCCAATGGAGAGATCGAGAGGATTCTCCAGGTGACAGCCGGTTACGGCAAGGTCGCGGTTGTCGATCAGTTGGTGGAGAAACTGAAGATCGGCCCCGACCGCATCGTGTATGTGGGCGATGGCAGCTCCGATATTCACGTTATGCTGCACATCAACCGGCGCGACGGCTTCACTATAGCCGTGTCCGAAAACAAATACCTGGCTCCGATCGCTAAGCGCTCAGTCATCAGCGACAGTGCGCTCGCGATTCTCATTCCTATCCTCGAGGAAGTCGTCGGCTGGGATCCGCCGCGGATTCGCGAACTTTTCGAATCCAAGGGCATGCTTATTCAGCAGTGGGACAAAGTCCAGACCGACATGCTCACCATCGTGCCCATCAGCGCCCCTGCCGAGGAGCACTCGGTGGTCGCGTTGGAAGAATTGGCGTAGCTTCCGAACCCGCTCTTAACTCGGTTCAAAATAGTAATCCGTGGCGTGCTGTCTAACGCGTGTGTCGGTAGCAATAGATCCGGTCGGTAATGACTGGCGGGACGGTCATTGGGATCTCCGTCACCATGACCTGCTCTAAACCTGACGGCACGGTGTCTTGCAGCTTATCGGTGGAGAGGAGATATCCGCCGGGATTCAGCATGGAAGCGATGTTCGCCCGGGCGAGCGACTGTTCGAACGCCCCGTAGTAGAGGAAGATGTTGGTGCCGATGATCAGGTCGAAGCGCCCGTCGGGCGCTAAGTTCAGCCGCTGGAAGACGATGTTCATGTCCACCGGCTGGACACGAGTCACCACTCCCGGGCGGACCTTCACGGCTCGCGTCTCAAAACCTGGAGAGGCTTGCGGCACGGGGATCGCGGCGACCGGTTCTCCAATCCTCGCTCCCAAGTCTCTCCAGTACTGGGTAAACTTGGCGCGAAAGTCGTCTGTCCAGCGTCCGTCGGCGTACCACGGTAGCTGGACGGTGTAAGGACGTCCGAGCGCCGCGTTCTTTCTGGCCGCTTCGATGTGCAAGTTCACACGCGAGCTAATGTCCAGCGTGTAGAGCTGTACGTTGTCCGGACTTGCCAGACCGAGGCGAAACAGCGAGTCCAGGACGGCGAAGGGCTGCACCGTCTGCGGCGGATAAAAGTCCAGCCCCTCCTGCTTATTGGCGAAGTCGAGGCCCGGACCGATAATCGCCACACGCCGGACACTCCCGGACTTCAACATGCCCTTGTCTGACATTGCCTTTAGCTGCTGGTCGAGGTCGTAGTCTGGCCAGAGGTTGGTATCCAGAGAGATACCTCGGTGCTGGAACATCTGGTCGCGGTTTACCTTCGATTGTTCGCGCGCTTGGAGAAAGTCCTTTTGCATTCGGGCCAGATTGGCAAGCAAGTACGCCTTCAGCTTCTTGCGCCCAGCAGGTGAGTCGAGCGAGAAACCTCTCTTTTGGACGAAAGCCCGCATCTCGACCAGGCCCTGGTTTCCATTCGGCGTCGCAAGGGCCTTGATGAGGTCATCGGCGCGCCTCTCCGCGAATGCGTTCACCAGGCCGCTTTGCCCGTAGCGCACGAGATACTCGTCGTCGATTCGATATTCCCCGGTAAACGTGACCCCGAAGCGCAGCAGATTAGTGAGCGTGTCCTCCTCGCCCGTGTCCAAACGCTGCCGGATCTCTGCGTCCGATTTCTGCAGCCATGCCAACCAATCCTTCGAGGTGATACCGGCGCCGGGATGAGCAGTATCGACCGTGTTCACTCGTTCCAGTACTGGCCTGGCGGACTCCAGCGACATGAATTCCGGCGCTGGCGGCAAAACTGCAGCTAACACGGGAAGGGATAGAGCGATTAGCGTTGAAAGGATGCGAGGGGGCAGGTATCGGCTGTTAGTTGACCGGCCGGGATTGAACGCGCTTCCCGCCTCGATAGGATTCTCGCCGCATTCCGCCTCTTGCCTGGAGGCAGAGTCGTGCTTGAAAAACAGTTCGCTCATGATAGCCCAGCCAACCCGTCGTGCCCTGAAACACGGGCTGAGAAAGCTTGCTATCAATGAGTTACGCACCTAGCGTTCCACGCTGTTACTTTCGGTAAGAGCCTGAACAAATGGATGTTACCGGCGCTATAGCGATTATTGGCGGCACGAATCCGCGAGAAATGCCCCAGTGAATGCGGGGAAAAGCGCGGACTTGGCTGCTATTGCACCAGCAAGCCGCTCTCGCCGTTGCCGGCTCCGTTCGCTTCCTCCGGCGGGATGACCAACGTCGCCGCCACGCGATCGCCCTCTTCCAGATGCAGCAGGCGCACGCCCTGTGACGAGCGTCCGCATTCACGGATGGTCTTGGTGCCGATGCGGATGATCTTGCCAAATTGGCTAATGACCATCACTTCCGACTCTTCGTTCACCAGCATGATGGAGGCGACCTTGCCATTGCGCGCGGTAGTTTTCACATTGATGACACCCTGGCCGCGGCGCGATTGCAGCCGGTATTCATCTACGTCGGTGCGCTTGCCGTAGCCGTTCTCGGTGATGGACAGAATGAGGTTCGCCTCCTGCTCCTCGCCGTTCTTCGCCTTCTTGCGCACCTTTGGCGTCACCGCCATGCCGACGATGTAATCGCCGCGCCTGAGGTGCATCCCATCCACGCCGTGAGCCGCGCGGCCCATCGGCCGTACATCACTCTCGTCGAAGCGGATCGCCTTGCCATCATGCGATGCCAGGAAAATAATCTGGTTGCCATCGGTGCAACTGGCAGCCACAAGCTCGTCTTCTTTTTCGATGAGGATTACATTAAGACCAACGGACCTCACGTTACTGAATTCGTTCAGTGCCGTTTTCTTTACCGTGCCGTTGCGGGTGGCAAAGAAGACATACTTGCCCTCCTCTTCCAGGTCGCGGACCGCGAGCATGGCGCGCACGCTCTCCCCCGGTTGCAGGGAAACGAGGTTCGCAATCGCCTTGCCCTTCCCGGCGGCGCTCAACTCGGGGACTTCATACACCTTCAGCCAGTAAAGGCGTCCGGTGTTGGTGAACACCAGGATGTAATCATGGGTCGAGGCCACGAACAGGTTCTCGACAAAATCCTCTTCTCGCGTGCTCATGCCCTTGCGCCCTGTTCCGCCGCGCCGCTGCTGCCGGTAGGTTGAAATCGGCGTCCGTTTCATGTAGCCGGAATGGCTCACCGTCACGGCGACCTGCTCGTCGGCAATCAGGTCTTCCAGATTGATCTCGGCAGCTTCGTCCTGGATGACGGTGCGGCGCTCGTCGCCGTATTTCTTCTTGATCTCTTCCAGTTCCTTCACAATCACACCGCGCAGCTTCTTCTCGCTGCCAAGAATCGATTCGTACTCGGTGATCTTGTCGCGCACCTCCGCCAGTTCCTTCAGGATCTCATCGATGGACAGGCGAGTGAGCCGGTGCAATTGAAGTTCGAGGATGGAGTCGGCCTGCAGCGTGTCAAAGAGGCGGGTCAGCTGCGACGGAACCACGCCCTTCAGCGACACCTGCTTGCGCGCGTTCGCCTTGCCCTCTGCCACCGTGACCGTCTTGCCGGAGAAGTACTCCACAAGGTTGGTTCTTGCTTCAGCGCGGTTCTCACTGCCGCGGATGATGCGAATCACGTCATCAACCCGGTCCAGTGCGACCTGGTAGCCCTCCAGGATGTGCTCGCGTTCTCGCGCCTTCATCAGCAGATAGGAAGTGCGGCGGCGAACCACATCGATGCGGTGATCG